>NZ_CP035492.1:0-1200000 GCF_004135365.1 Paenibacillus protaetiae
GCTTAATGTACTGCCTGCGTTAAAGCCAAACCATCCGAACCATAAAATAAAAGTCCCGACGGATGCCAGCGGCAAATTGGACGGAGGAACGATGTTAGGCCTGCCGTCTTTGCTGAATTTGCCGATCCGCGGCCCGATGAACTTTGCGGCGGCAAGCGCCGAGAATCCGCCAAGCGCGTGGATAACGGCGGAGCCGGCAAAATCAATCATGCCCATGCGGTGAATCCAGCCGTTAACGGACCATATCCAATGGCCGGCGAGCGGATAAATCAAGCCGGTCATCACAATTGTAAGCAAAATATAAGCGCGGAAATTAATTCGTTCGGCAACGGCTCCGGATACGATGGATATAACGGCAATCGCAAATGCGCTCTGGAATAGCCAATACGTATCTATGCTTATATTTAAATGAATAAAGGACAAATCGCCTTTTAGCATAAATCCGTTTGTGCCGATCCATCCTCCGGCGTCTGACCCGTACATAATCGCAAAGCCGAACGCGTAATAAACAAGCGCGCCGAACGCAATGTCGACGAATACTTTCATAATGATGCTTACTGCATTTTTTTGCCTGACAAAACCGGCTTCGAGCAGGGCGAAACCGCCCTCCATCAGCAAAATCATAGCAGCTGTTAGTACTACCCAAACGGTATCGAGCCCTTTTGACAGTTCCATTACGCTCATGCTGTCAGCTCCGTTTCTACGTCTAAAAATAAGATGAAAGGATACAATCCGTCCATCATTATAAAAACAGCAGGCAAGCTGTGTCAACAGTTAGTTGTCAAAATACATTACATATGATGTAATGTTGTAAAAGAGTTGAAATAACCGCTTATTTTACGGCATAAAGTGTGCGCGTGCAGGAGCCTCCGTCTGCAGACGGAGGACAAAATCAATCGGCCGTACCTTATAGCGGAAAAGCGGCTGCACTATACTATAGAAAACGATGTTAAAACAGGAGTTGAAGGCATGTGAAAGGTCGGTACTCGTTTAATCGTATCGTCATCGGGCTACTTATTATTGCTGTAGGCGTGCTTTTTTTTCTAAGGCAGACCGGTTATGTTGCATTTGATTTGGGTGATTTTAATATAGGTTATTTATTTTCAACCTTCTGGCCGGTTATCCTCATTTGGATCGGGCTTCGCGGATTGTTTGGAGGGCTTGCTTCAAGAAACGGCTCGGGCTTGGGCGGCGTCATTATTTTGCTGCTGGGCATTACGTTTCTGGGGCATAACCTTGGATGGTTTGCATGGTCGCTTGGTGAAATATTTACGAACCTATGGCCGGTGGGGGTTATTCTGATCGGCATTCATCTGCTTTGGCGCCCGCGGCGGCGTCATGAGGAAGAACGTCCGTTTGATGAATGGAAGACCTACGGGAAATTCAATGAGGACGACGAATATGATTATGATGTTCCCCCGGCTCCGCCGCTTCATCCCGATCCGACAAAAAAAAGCGGTGAAGATGCCGGCATTTCCGGAGAAGAAAGCGGTTCTTCCTTTTCGTTTGACGCCTCTCCGAAGGAGTCGCACAACGATGAAGCGCCGCTGCGCATTCCGTCCTTCGAGGAATGGAAACATCAAGTGAAAAACGGCAAACACCATTATAAGCGCTACAAGGATCAAGTAAGGGCTTATAAACATTATTACAGGCGGCAAAAACACCATTACAAACATCACTATAGACATCAATATAAGCATCATTACAAGGAAGAATATTGGGACAGCCAGGCGCAGAACCGTTCCGGTTTTATCGGAGATATTCATATCGGACATGATTACTGGGAGCTGAAGCCGCTCAACATTTCGCATTTCATCGGCGATACGGTACTCGATTTGACAAAAGCGCAAATCCCGTTTGGCGAAACGAAAATTAACGTATCTTCATTCGTAGGCGACGTTAAAGTGTTTGTGCCTAACGATATGGAAGTTGGCGTGCAGGTAGTGTCGAGCTCTTTTGCCGGCGATGTAAAAATTTTGGGCCGCAAGGAGGGAGGCATGTTCCATTCGGTGAATTATCATACAACCGGTTACCACGAAATGGATAAAAAAATAAAGCTTGTCGTCAGCACGTTTGTGGGCGATGTGCGCGTAACGAAGGTGGGATGAAGGCAGGATGATGGTAAGACTGCTAAGAAGCGGAAAATGGGAGTTTGTATGGAAGTTTGTTCTCTCTTCGCTTCTTTCCGCCATTTTGGGAGCAGCTGTCTGGACTTTTTTGAATAAGGAAGGCGTTGAAGCGGGAGCTTCATGGGCTGCCGCAGTTGTTTTTCTGCTGGTCAGCCTGGCGTTTGGTTACTGGGTCAGCCAAACGACGCAGCGGCGGATTGATGCGCTGCAGCTTTCGCTGAAGCAGCTTGCTAACGGCAATTACGAGGTTCGCCTGCCGGTGGCCGGCGAACTTGCGTATATGGAGCTGCACCGCGAGTTTAACGAGCTCGCCAGGCAGCTTGAAGAGCGGATGAAATGGCTGCAAAAAATCGGCGAAGAGCAAATTATGCAGGAGGCTGCTTCAAATGAGGCGGCGGTAATGGAAGAACGCAAGCGGCTTGCACGTGATTTGCACGATACGGTCAGCCAGCAGCTGTTTGCCATTCATATGTCGGCAAGCTCGCTGCCGAAGCTGCAGCAGCTTCATGCGGACAAGGCTGCCGAAGTGCTGCAGCAGCTGATTCATATGTCGACGCTGGCGCAAAAGCAAATGCGGGGCTTTATCGCGCAGCTTCGGCCGATGGAGCTGGAGAACCGGACGCTGCAGGAAGCGCTTGAGAAATGGTTTCCCGATTACTGCCGGCAGAACGGACTGCAGGGGGAGCTGGACTGGCGGATCGGGGAACCGCTGTCGGAAGCGAAGGAACATCAGCTGTTTCTCATTGCACAGGAAGCGATGGCTAACGTTGTCAAACACGCCCGTGCGAGCGGCTGTACACTTACACTTGCCGAAAACGAGCGGCAGGTTGTAATGACGGTGCAGGATAACGGCGCGGGATTCCGCGCCGACGAAGTGAAACGCGGCTCCTATGGGCTGTCAACGATGCTGGAGCGGGCACAGAAGCTGGGAGGAACAGCTGAAATTATGAGCAAGCCGGGAAGCGGGACAAGAGTCAAAGTGACGATACCTAAAATATGGAAAGGGGACGCGGAGGATGGAAAATAATGATCGGATATATACCGTCATGATCGTAGACGACCATGATATGGTCAGGACCGGGCTTCGTACGTATCTGATGCTGGAGCCGCGATTTGAAATAACAGCGGAAGCGAATAATGGGAGCCATGCATTAAAGCTGCTGGAGCAAGGCCAGGTGCCGGATCTTATTCTGATGGATATGATGATGCCGGAAATGAACGGCATAGAGGCGACCCGCGCTATTGTTTCCCGTTATCCTTCCGTGAAGGTCGTGATGCTGACCAGCTTCCTGGAAGATGATAAAGTATTTGAAGCGATTGAGGCCGGTGCGGTAAGTTATGTATTAAAAACCGTCTCTTCTGAAGAGCTTATTTACGCGCTGAACGGTGCGCTCAAAGGGATGCCGGTCATGACTTCAGACGTCTCCCAGGCGTTAACGCGCGGGTTGCGCCAGCGCGCGGCGCAAGGAGAAGAAGAAGGGCTGACCGAAAGAGAAAAAGAAGTGCTGCTGCTTATCGCGGAAGGGCGAACGAACAAAGAGATCGGCGAAGAGCTTCATATTAGCATCAAAACGGTCAAAACCCATGTCAGCAATTTGCTGATGAAATGCGATTTGGACGACCGGACTCAGCTTGCCGTATACGCGCACCGAAAGGGCTGGGTGAAACAATCATAATAATTCCCGGTCAAGGGTATCCTTCATTTTAGACTCATTACGGCAAATGAAGGAGTGTGCTTTAATTTATGGTTCCAATAAGCTCTTCCATCGAATCGACCAAACATGAATTTACCGCTGTCAACAAGCTTCTTAATCAGCTTCAGTTTGCGCTTGGCGGCGGCTGGGATTATGAAGGCGGCTCTTTTGACCGTTATCTGGATGATGAGCATAAAGTATGGCTGCGCATTCCATTTAAAACAAGGAGTGGGAATATTGATATAGAAGCGGACAATGGAGCCGTTATCGAATTTGACCGGCCTTTTGTGTTAAAGCATTTATATAATGAAGGAACGGATCCTGAAGGCTCCGTCCGCTTGCTTGGGGCTTTATTTGACCAGTTCCAGACGCCGGTTGATCCGGACGCCCGGGTCGAGCAGCAATGGCTCGATAAAGCAAAGGAACTATTAGCGGAGGTCGAACGCGCTCTGTAAAACCGGCAGCATAGGAGCGGAACGGGAACCCGCCGTTTTCACGATAAAAAAGCTTCTCTTTGAAGCTTTTTTATTGTGGCCCTATCTCATAATTTCTTAGCCCACGTTTCTCATAAAGTGTTGATACGATTTTGATGGTTAACTTTTTAGTATCCACTCTCTGCTGTTCAAGAGCACCAAGCTCACCGATCCGCATGCCAGTATGAGCAAGGATGAATAATACTCGACTAAATTGCCGCCATCCAAATGCTTCTCTTGGATGGTTTGCTTTGTGGGCCAAACTTTTCGTGGCACGGATCACGGCAAGCAGCTGATCCCTCTCCAAATAGTTTGGAATTTCGTCTTCTTCATCTTCTGGACCCTCTTCTTTAGGCAATACCGCTCCCGTTGCAGGTGATACACCGATTTGTCCGCGTTTTACAGCATGCTTGAACAGCGATGTTAACAAGGCATGTATGCTGCATATCGATGACGGAGCTAACCTCTTTGTCTCTTCTAGGCAAAAGATGAAGTCCTGATAATGTCCATGATTGATGTCCTTTAATTTCTTGCCAGCGAATACGAAACCCCCGGGAGAGGAGGTGAAGAAATGGAATCGGCGAAGCGCAGACACTCTCCTTACTCAAAATTCAAGGCGTTTATGGATGAAAATGGGATAAGAAAGCGTGATCTTGCAGTAATACTGGGGAAATCAAACTTAGATAAAGAGAGAATATCCACTATCTATAAGGGAAAATGTAGATTATTTCTTGTAGGATGTAATATATTCCATGTTAATAGATCTATAAATCCATATATATGGAATAGAGGCAGGGTAGAGGTATGCACAGTCACATTTAAAAAATTTTGAAGGGAGAATTAACTTATAAAAAATTAGTAGCAACAGTTTTATCGGTATCATTATTCGTTGGTGGTGTTGTAATTCCCGCCCAAGTTAAAGCATCTCCAAGCAATGTAGAATCAAGCGAGAGGGTATTAGCATTAGAGAAACACCCGGGAGATACACATCTTGTATATACTTATGAAAGTAATGGTTCATTGTATAAAGTTGAAGAAAATGCAAATGAGGATTTAACTGAAGTTAATAGTACGATTTATGTTATGAATGATGAAGGAAACTATGTCCAATATGCAACGCAAGAAGCTGATATTATAAATTCAAACCTCATAGTTACAACTAATGTAAACGGAGTAATTGATACTGAAGCGTAAAAGTTACCGGAATCAAACACACCAACGAGTCTGTAAAATAAAATGTGTAAACTCCCAAAAACCGATTACAATGAAAGCAGAAGAAAGGTTGGGGAGCACACATGGGATTATGGACGAAAGAACAGCTGCGCGCGTTTATTAAGGAAAACCAATTGGTGACGGCACAGGATGCCCAGAACGCGCTGAAGGATCTGTTTGCCGAGACGCTGCAGGAAATGCTGGAAGCCGAAATGGACACGCATCTGGGCTACGAAAAGCATGACGCAAAAAGCAAACAGACGACGAACAGCCGCAACGGCAAAAGCCGAAAAACGGTCACCAGCGAATATGGCGAGCAGGAGATCGCTGTTCCTCGGGACCGCGAAGGCCCCTTTGAGCCGCTGGTTGTGAAAAAGCATCAATCGAACGTCACGGGCATCGAAGATCAGATCGTCGCCCTCTATGCCAAAGGCGTCAGCACACGCGAGATTCAGGATCATCTGCAGCAGTTGTACGGCATTGAGGTGTCGCCAACGCTCATCTCCAATGTCACGAACAAGATCGTGCCGCTCATCAAAGAGTGGCAGAATCGCCCGCTGCAGAGCATATACGCCGTCGTGTTCCTGGATGCCATCCATTTTAAAGTGAAGCAAGACGGCGCCATTGTGAATAAAGCGGCTTACATGGTCATCGGCATTGATCTGGACGGGAACAAGGATGTGCTGGGCATGTGGATCGGCGAGAACGAGTCCGCGAAGTTCTGGCTCAGCGTCTTAAATGAGTTGAAGAACCGCGGCGTTCAGGATATCCTGATCACCTGTGTGGACAACCTGACCGGCTTCACCCAAGCGATTACGGCCTGTTACCCTCAGACGGAAATCCAGAAGTGCATCATTCATCAAATCCGGAATTCCACGCGCTACGTATCCTACAAGGATCTCAAGAAAGTCACGGCGGATCTGAAGCCGATCTACAAGGCCGCCACAGAGGAAGCTGCGTTAGTGGAACTCGATCGCTTTGAGGAAATCTGGGGCACGAAGTACCCGCTCATCGTGCGTTCCTGGCGCACGAACTGGTCGGAACTCGCCACCTTTTTCAAGTACCCGCCGGAAATCCGCAAACTGATCTACACCACGAACATCATCGAGAGCTACCATCGACAGTTGCGCAAGGTGACCAAAGGTAAGAGCATTTTTCCCTCCGATGAGGCGCTGCTCAAAATGCTTTATCTCTCAACAATGGACGTGATCCGTAAATGGACCGGCCGCGTTCAGAACTGGGGGCAGATGCTCCTCCAGCTCTCCGTCTTTTTTCCGGACCGGGTCGGGCAGCATCTTCGCTAGGCGGCCGCTCCCCCTCGGGGGAGGATTCTTACAAAAGAGTTTACACGAAATTATTGACAGACCCACACCAACTGGGCCAATTATCATGCCTCTTGATACTTTTATGGGGGAGCAGTATCACCTTGGGTTTATGGTAATTGGACAAACGGTAGTACTGCGATTGAAAGATATACAGTCACAGCGGTGACAGCTTTAATTATTGGAATAGCAACGGCTACAACATCTGGCGCAGCTTTAGTTGTAACTACCGCTGCAGGCATCTTAGCTACTACAATAGTGACTGATAATATCCCACTTGTGTAAAATTAGATTTTTTAAACACGTAAAGTCCACAAACAAGTGGGCTTTTTCTATTGTCTGCAAACGATAATATGCCCACAAGCTGCCCACATTATAAACAACCGGGACAGCACTTTTTAGCACGTCAAAAACCGCGAAGTCCTTAGTTTAAAAGGCTTCGCGGTTTGGAATATTATCGAAATTTCAGGTGTATTTAAGTTTGTTTTAAGGTAGAATGTGCATGATAGGAATACGGAAATCGTAAATGCTTAATAAAGCTTTGATTGCAGAAGTTATGGAAAGCGGAGGGGTTTTCAATGAGCGATACAAATAATAACGGTTACGATGATTTCTTTAAAGCAAACGGCAGCGGTGAAGAACAAGGGGAACGCGATAACCGAAACGAGGATACACGCCCGGAAGCGGAGCCAAGCAAACCTTCCTATTATTATTCTTATGGGCCGTTTAAGCCGGGGGCGGGCAACAGTCAGGATGAGCAGCAGCCTTATGCCAGCCGTTCGGACAGCCCGAATAACGGCGAACGGCCGGCAGAACGATCCGACAGCCAGGCTAACCCGTCTTCATACGGTTATGACAATCAGCCTTATGGATATTCGCAGCCTAACGGAGCATCGCAGGCGGGACAATCTTACGCGGCTTCTTCTGAAGGGGCGGCACGAGCGCAGCAGCTTCGTCCGTTTACGCCAAACCCGCAGGCACGCCAGTGGCAATTGAAGGAGCCGCGCCGGCGGACTTCACTTCGGTCGCTGTTTGCATCCTTCCTCGCAGGGGTTGTTGTTGTTGGCGTGTTAATGTGGGCGTCCGATAATTACAACTGGTTCAGCAACGCGGGAGTGCTGTCGACAACGAGCAGCTCCGGCACGCAAACGCCGCAAGCGGCGGGAACAAGCGGCGGGGCGTCAACCGTTGCTGCAAGGCCGGACGATTTGGCTCAGCTGTTTGATGAAGCTTCGCCGGCTGTTGTTAAAATTACGACTTATGTTAATGCAGCAAAGATGAATCAAGGCAACAGCATGCTGGACGATCCGTTTTTCCGTCAGTTTTTTGGCGGAGCGCCGGATGACTCGCAGCAAAATAAAAATCAAGACAAAGACCAAATGCAGGAAAGCGGTCTTGGCACAGGTTTCTTCTTTGACTCTTCCGGCTACATTTTGACGAACCAGCACGTCGTAGCCGATTCGGACAAAATCGAAGTTACGGTGCAAGGTTACGACAAGCCGTTTACGGCAGAACTGCTCGGCTCCAGCTTTGATTTGGATTTGGCCGTGCTGAAAGTAACAAACAGCAAAGCTTTCCCGACGCTGAAGCTTGGCAATTCGGATGATATTAAAATCGGCGATTGGGTTGTAGCAATCGGCAACCCTTACGGCTTTGATCATACGATTACGGCCGGTGTGCTTAGCGCCAAAGAGCGCCCGATCTCGATTTCGGATACGGACGGCACCCGCAACTACGAGCATTTGCTGCAAACGGACGCATCCATTAACCCGGGCAACTCCGGCGGCCCGCTGCTCAATACGGAAGGCGAAGTAATCGGCATTAACACGGCTGTCAGCTCGCAGGCGCAAGGCATCGGTTTTGCGATTCCGACCAGCACGATTAATTCGGTGCTTGACGACCTGAAGAACAACAAGCAAATTCCGAAAGACCCGGTTCCGTTTATCGGCGCTACGCTTACGGATGTGACGGATCAAATTGCCCAGCAGCTGGGCATGGATAAAGTCGAAGGCTCCATCGTAACGGCAGTAACCTACAATTCGCCTGCTTATAAAGCGGACTTGCGCCAATACGATGTTATATTGGGTATCGACGGCAAGAAGTACAATTCCACAAACGATTTGATCGCAGAAATTCAGAAGCATAAAGTTGGCGACAATATCGCGCTGAACATTGTGCGGAATGGCAAAACGATGGACCTGCAAGTTCAGGTCGGAGATAAAAACCAATTTAATGTAGAATAAAGCTAACGGTGCAATCGCAAGGTTGCCAAACAGCGCAGAGCACAATTCGCTCTGCGCTGTTTGCGGATAAGGGGGAGAATGCGGAATGAGGCCTCATGTTGTTGTCGTAGATGACGATGAGAAAATTATTTCATTATTAAGAAGAAGCTTGGCGTTTGAAGGATACGAAGTGACAACGGCGAGCAACGGACTGGAAGGCATAAAAATATTGATGGGCATGGAGCCGGATTTGCTAGTGCTTGACGTCATGATGCCGCAGATTGACGGCTGGGAAGTATGCCGGCGGGTGAGAGAAAGCGGAAGCAGCGTTCCGATTCTGATGCTGACCGCCAAAGACGATGTGGTAGACCGCGTCAGAGGGCTTGATATGGGAGCGGACGATTATTTGGTGAAGCCGTTTGCGCTGGAGGAGCTCCTCGCAAGAGTGCGCGCGCTCCTGCGGCGCAAAACGGAACGGACAGAGGAGACGGGCAACCGGATCGTCTATGAAGATTTGACGCTCGATCAAGATTCGCGCGAAGCGATACGCGACGGCAAACGGATTGAGCTGACCGCCAAGGAATATGACCTGCTCTTATTGTTTATGCAAAATCCGCGGCGCGTGCTGACCCGCGATTCCATTATGGAGAAAATATGGGGTTACGACTTCAGCGGCGAATCCAATGTGCTGGAAGTATATATTGCGATGCTTCGCCAGAAGCTGGAGGAAGGCGGAGGCAAACGGATCATTCAGACGGTGCGCGGCACCGGTTATGTGCTTCGTGGAGAGGGCTGATGCAGCATGACGATACGTCTTCGTTTGACATTATGGTATTCGGGCTTGCTGGCCGCGACGTTGCTTGGTTTTTCAATTGTCATTTACGTCCTGGTCAGCATTAACACTTACAGCGGCATTAAGCCGGGGCTAAAGCAAGTAGCCGATCAGGTTGACATTGTAGGCGTCATCAATATCGCTGAACAGCAGTTGAATTTGGATGTCCGGTCAGAGATCGGAAAAAACTATTATTTTCAGGTCGTCAATTATCAGGACCAGAAATTGATTCCTTCGGAAAGCATGTCGGATCTGGGGTTCTTTTTTCCGTACCCAAAAGATCCCGGCAGCGTATCTTCCAATTATAAAAAAGTGAAAATAACGATCAACGGCCAGTCGTACCCTTTTTTGCTGTACCAGGAGCCGATATATATTAAAGGAACGCTTGTAGGGCTGAAGCAGGTTGGCGCTTATTTAGGCAATGAAGAACGGCTGATGGCGGCCATGCGCTCCAACCTGACCTTGTCGTCCATCCTCGTCATTATTATTGCTTTTACGGTAGGCTTGTTTCTGGCGCGCAAAGCGTTGCTTCCGATCGACCGGGTGACCCGTGCCACGGAGATGGTGCAGGGCGGCTCGGATTTGAGCGTGCGTATTCCGCTGGAAGGGTCGGAGCGGGACGAGATCGGCCGGCTTATCCGGACGTTAAACGTCATGCTGGCCCGGCTGGAGCATGCATACAACGATTTGGACGAGTCGTATAAAATGCAGCGAAGGTTTGTATCGGACGCATCCCATGAACTGCGGACGCCGCTTACAACTATTCGGGGCAATATCGAGCTGCTCGAAAAAATGTGGAAAAAGCAGGAGCAGCAATCTGCTGCCGGCCAGCTTGTTCTCGATCAGATGCAGCAGGAGATGTCGCTTGAAGCGATGCAGGATATTTCGGCGGAAGCGAAGCGGATGTCGACGCTGGTCAACGATTTGCTGGCGCTTGCCCGTGCCGATGCCGGGTATGTAATGGAAAAGCAGGAGCTGGAAGTGGTTCCGCTTCTGGAAGAGGTAGCCCGGAGGGCGCAGCTGCTGCCGCGGCGTGCGGACTGGATCGTGAACGATTTGTCGGTATTGAAAGGTGTGCGCGTTAACGGCAATCATGATTACTTGCAGCAGCTGGTGTTTATTTTTATAGAAAATGCATTTAAGTATACGCCGCAAGGCGAAGTTGAGCTGGAAGCAAAGCTGCGGGACGGCCGGGCCGGCATCGTTATTAAAGATACCGGAATCGGCATGAATCCGGAGGAAGTGCCGCATATTTTTGACCGCTTCTACCGTGCGGATGAATCAAGAGGCCAAACCGTTGGCACAGGGCTTGGTTTATCCATTGCCAAATGGATTATTGACGAGCATAAAGGCTCCGTTGAAGTGGAGACACGCGAAGGTGCGGGCTCAACCTTTACGATTTGGCTGCCCATTGCCTTTTCGGATGGTACGCAATCGTCTATAATAGAAGGAATGGACCGTGCAAACGGATAGAAAGCAGGTGTCAGCTGATGGAAATCGTAAAAATTTCACCCCGCGGTTATTGCTATGGGGTAGTCGACGCAATGGTGCTCGCGCTGGAAACGGTCAGAAACCTGGAGCTGCCGCGTCCGATTTATATATTGGGCATGATTGTTCATAATGCACATGTAACGGAAGCTTTTGAACGGGAAGGCGTAATTACGCTTGACGGGCCGAACCGCCTTCAAATTTTGGATCAGATTGAATCCGGAACGGTTATTTTTACCGCACATGGCGTTTCACCGGAAGTGCGTCAGCGGGCCAGGGATAAAGGGCTGTCGGTTGTTGACGCCACTTGCCCGGACGTTACGAAAACGCATGACCTTATCCGCGAGAAGACGTCGCAAGGTTATGATATTGTTTATATCGGCAAAAAAGGCCACCCCGAGCCGGAAGGTGCGCTTGGCATCGCGCCGGACCGCGTTCATTTGATTGAGCGCGAGGACGAAATCGAGCAGTTGAGCCTATCGAACGAACGGATTATTATTACAAATCAGACCACGATGTCGCAATGGGATATTCGCCATTTGATCGCGAAGCTGGAACAGAAATTTCCGCATGCCGAGGTCCATAATGAAATTTGCCTCGCCACGCAGGTGCGTCAGGAGGCTGTTGCCGGCCAAGCCGGAGAAGCGCAGCTGTGTATCGTTGTAGGCGATCCGCGCAGCAATAACTCCAACCGTCTGGCACAAGTGTCGGAGGAAATCGCAGGTGTAAAAGCGTACCGGGTTGCCGATGTCACGGAAATTAAACAGGAATGGCTGAAGGGCGTAGACCGGGTAGCGGTCACTTCCGGCGCTTCTACGCCAACGCCAATTACCAAAGAGGTAATTGCGTACCTTGAGCAATACGATCACAGCAATCCGGAGACTTGGGAAGTGAGACGTACCGTCAACTTCAATAAGCTGCTGCCGGCTGTAAAAACGAAAAATACCGCTCCGGCATCTTCATAAACTTGTCCGGATGCCTATATCCGGCATAAAGAGGCAGTCCAACTGATGGACTGCTTCTTTTTATGTTCCTTAACAGAAGGGCTTTTGTGCTTGCATGCATCAGCATGTTATTATTTTCTGCTTGACGAATGAGGCGCATTCCGGTATATTTACTTTAACGAATAAAAGCATAAAAGCTTAAAAGCGTATAAGCGTTGAAGCGCGACGGGATTCGCGGTCAACATCAATGAATATAGAGGGAGAGATCATCATGATCGTTATTACGAAACCGGATATTACCGAAGAACGCATTTCGGAGATCACTCAATATATTGAAAGAAACGGCGTGCAGCCCCATGTATCCAGAGGGACGGACCGTACCGTGATCGGCATCATCGGCAAAGCGGAACCAACGCTTGCAGACCATCTGCGCCAATTGAAAGGCGTAGAAAATGTCATTAAAATTTCAAAATCGTATAAGCTCGCCAGCCGGGATTTCCACCCGGACGATACGATCATTGATATTAAAGGCGTCAAAATCGGCGGCAGCAATCTGGTCATTATGGGCGGTCCATGCGCCGTCGAGACGCCGGAGCAAATTGATGAGATTGCGCGTCTGGTGAAAGCGGCAGGCGGCCAAGTGCTGCGCGGCGGAGCATTCAAGCCGCGTACCGGCCCTTACAGCTTTCAGGGCACAGGCGTAGAGGGCTTGCGTATGATGGCGGAAGCAGGCAAGAAACACGGCCTGTTGACAATTACAGAAGTGATGACGCCGGAATATGTAGATGTATGTGCAGAATATGCCGACATTTTGCAAGTAGGCACAAGAAATATGCAAAACTTCGACCTGCTGCGCAAGCTGGGCACGATTCAAACTCCGGTGCTGCTGAAGAGAGGCTTCAGCGCAACGTACGACGAATTCCTGAACGCAGCGGAATACATTCTTGCCGGCGGCAATCCGAATGTCATGTTATGCGAGCGCGGAATCCGAACATTCGAAAGCTACACGCGCAACACGCTTGATCTGGCAGCTATTCCGGTTCTGCAATCGCTCAGCCATCTTCCGGTTATTTCTGACCCAAGCCATGGCACAGGGCGCCGCGAGCTGGTAGAGCCGATGTCCAAAGCTTCGGTTGCAGCCGGTGCAAACGGCTTGATCGTCGAAATGCATACCGACCCGGACAATTCTATGACAGGCGACGGCGTTCAATCGCTGTTCCCGGATCAATTTGCGAATTTGTTAAAAGATTTGGAGAAACTTGCGCCGTTGGTAGGCAAACAGTTTAATACCGAGAAGCAGCCGGCGGAAGCATTTGCAACCTGGAAAATGTAAAGCGGACAAAAAGCCGCAGCTCTTAGCTGCGGCTTTTTTCTTATGTTTGGCGAGTCTTTTGGTACTTTCGCTAAATCTTGTAAGAATACCTTACACCGGAATAAAAAATACCTTACATAACTATTGACGTCCGAAAGTATGCAGTTTTATAATAGCTTCAATGGTCAAACAAAAATTGAACGATTGCAGTTCAATACTAAGTGAATGTTCGGAAATGGAGGAACTATCTGATGTCAGTACAAAATGTTTTGGACAAAATTAAAGAAAACAGCATTCAGTTTGTAGATTTCCGCTTCGTGGATCTTTCCGGCCGCGCTCACCACATTACTCTTCCTTCGACAGAAGTTGACGCGGACACGTTCGTAAACGGCGTGGCATTCGACGGCTCTTCGATCGTAGGTTTCCGCGGGATTGAAGAATCCGACATGGTTATGATGCCTGATACGGAATCCGTTTATGTGGATCCTTTCACCGATCACCCTACGTTGAACGTAATGTGTAACATCCATACTCCGGACGGCGAGCGTTATGAGCGCGATCCGCGCAGCATCGCTCAAAAAGCGGAAGAGTACCTCCAAAAATCGGGTGTTGGTACGGCAGCGTTTTTTGCACCTGAATCCGAATTCTTTATCTTTGACGACGTTCGTTACGAAAGCTCGATGAACACATCCTTCTTCTCCGTTGATTCCGAAGAAGCAGCTTGGAACACGGGCCGTAAAGAAGAGGGCGGCAACCTTGCATTTAAAGTAGGCGTTAAAGGCGGTTATGTTCCGGTTGCTCCTGTTGACTCCCAACAAGACATCCGCAGCGAAATGGTTCGCCTGATGCAAGAGTCGGGTCTTCGCGTAGAACGTCACCATCACGAAGTTGCAACAGCTGGCCAAGCTGAAATCAACTTCCGTTTTGACTCGCTGACTAAGACGGCTGACAACCTCCTGAAATATAAATACATCGTTCATAACGTTGCTCGCCAATACGGCAAAGTAGCTACTTTTATGCCTAAACCGCTTTTCGGCGACAACGGCAGCGGTATGCACGTTCACCAATCGATCTTTAACGGCGATACGCCTTTGTTCTGGGAAAAAGGCGCATATGCGAACCTGAGCGAAATGGCTCTGAACTACATCGGCGGTATTCTGCATCACGCTCCTGCCCTGATCGCTTTGACGAACCCAAGCACGAACTCGTTCAAACGTCTGGTACCAGGTTACGAAGCGCCGGTTAACCTTGTATTCTCGAAAGGTAACCGTTCCGCAGCTGTTCGTATTCCAGTTGCAGCTGTGACGCCTAAAGGTTGTCGTATCGAGTTCCGTACGCCGGACTCCACGGCTAACCCTTACCTCGCATTCGCGGCTATGCTGCTTGCAGGTATCGACGGCATTAAACGCAAAATCGACCCAACCGCTCTTGGTTATGGTCCATTCGACAAAAACATCTACGATCTTTCCGATGAAGAGAAGAAAGAAATCCGCAGCGTACCAGGCACGCTGAACGAAGCGCTTGACGCTCTGGAAGCGGACTCCGCATTCTTGACTGAAGGCGGCGTATTCACGGAAGACTTCATCGCGAACTATGTTGCGGTTAAACGCGCAGAAGCGAAAGCAGTCGACATCCGTATTCATCCGCATGAATACAGCCTGTATTTCGATTGCTAATCAGAACTCATTTATCGTATAACGGGTCCCGTCAGGGACCCGTTTTTTATATGGTTCCGGATTGCAGCGGCACGGTCAGCAGCTGTTCATACATAGGACTTTGGCCCATCCGGGTACGATACAAAACGATATGCTCGGGATGCCATTTGGCAGATGGCTCGCCGGGTCCGCCGTTTATGTCAGCTGCAGCAGGCAGTTCACTCGAGAACGGGCCGGCGCCATCATATTTGCGGGCAATCGTAATATGGGGCTGTAAGGGCGCTTCTCCGGCGTGTAGCCGAGCTGCCCGCTTAAATGTTCGCCTATGGCTCTATGCAGCGCTGTAAGCGCTTCTGGCTGCTGTTTAAGCCCGATCCATAATACGGAGGGATGCTCAGGACGGCCAAAGACGCTCAGACGGCCTAATTGCAAGGTGAACGGCTCTGCCAGCTTGGCTGCGGCGGCGAGCGCTTTTTCCACTAGCGGTAACGCCTCTGGCGGTGTATCGCTAATAAAATGCAGCGTAATATGCCAATCTTCGGGATGCACCCAGCGCGAGAACAAAAGCTCTGATTGCCATTGAGGCAGCTTTGCCTTTATCAATTTCCGGATTGCATCCGGGATAGGCAACGCAGTGAAAATCCGAATATTTTCGTACAAAATTATGCCCTCCGTTCGACTTTTGTTGCAAAACTGGGGAGTTATGTCTTGAAGCAAGCCCGTAAAATTGCTATTATAGCCATATCCTATTGATCCAAAGAACGATTTGAAAAAGAAAAAAGGTGGTATCGGAGATGAAACGAGCGTACAACTTTAATGCAGGACCTGCCGCTTTGCCGCTGGAAGTGCTGCAGCAAGCGCAAGAACAGTTTGTGGACTACCAGGGCGCGGGCATGTCCCTCATGGAAATGTCGCACCGGAGCAATCTTTATGAGCAAGTGAACAATGAAGCACAAGCTCTTATGCGCGAGCTGCTGGGCATCCCGGACAATTACAAAGTATTGTTCCTCCAAGGCGGCGCCAGCCAGCAATTTGCGATGATTCCGATGAATCTGATGCGTGAAGGCCGTCCGGCTGCCTTTGTACAAACCGGCGCTTGGGCAGGCAAAGCAATCAAAGAAGCCAAGCTGATCGGCGAGACGGTGATTGCCGCTTCGACGGAAAGCGACAATTTTAACCGTATGCCGGAGCTTTCCGAGATTCAAGTTCCGGACAATGCTTCGTACCTGCATCTGACGTCCAACGAAACGATTGGAGGCACGCAATTTGCCGAATATCCGGATACAGGCGCGGTTCCGCTTGTTGCCGATATGTCCAGCGATATTTTGAGCCGTCCGATTGATGTGAACCAGTTCGGGCTGATTTATGCCGGCGCTCAAAAAAACCTCGGTCCTTCCGGCGTTACGGTTGTCATTGTACGCGAAGACCTGATTGCTGAAAGCCCTAAATCGCTCCCGGTCATTTTCCGATACGATACGCATGCGAAACAAAATTCGCTTTATAATACACCGCCTTCCTTCTCCGTATACATGGTGGGCCTTGTGTTGAAATGGATCAAATCGCAAGGTGGCGTAAGCCAAATCCAGCAATATAACGCTAACAAAACGAAGCTGATTTATGACGTAATTGATCAAAGCGGCGGCTTCTACAAAGGGGTTGCGCAGCCGGGCAGCCGCTCGGTGATGAACTTGACGTTCCGCATGCAATCCGAAGAGCTGGAGAAGCTGTTCGTGAAGCAGTCGGAGCAAGAAGGTTTTGTAGGCTTGAAAGGCCATCGCGATGTCGGCGGCTTGCGCGCTTCGACGTATAACGCGGTTCCGCTTGAAAGCTGTCAGGCGCTTGCGCAGTTTATGGCTGATTTCCAAAAACGGAACGGCTAAGCCGAACGTTCAACAACTACAAAAAAACCGCTTCCGGCATCAGAGTCGGGGCGGTTTTCTTTGTGGCATATTAAGCGAGAGAAGAATCGTTCATTTGCGGAATGTTCAGCTTGTAACCGACATTACGGACGGTTGTAATATATTCCGGCGTGCGTGTGTTTTTTTCGATTTTATCGCGAAGATGGCTAATATGAACATCTACGATGCGGGTATCGCCGAGAAAATGGTAGTCCCAGACACCATGCAGCAGCTGCTGGCGGCTTAATACTTTGCCGCGGTGCCGGCACAAAAATAACAGCAGTTCAAATTCTTTAGGCGTCAGCTCAATAGGCTTATCTTCGATCAGCACTTCGCGCTGCTCGGCTTTCACAGTTAGAAGCCCGATCTCGTAAGTGGATTCCTCGGTGCTGCCGGGAAGCGATTGAACCCGCCGGAAAATAGCCTGAATGCGGGAGATAAGCTCTTGCGGGCTGAACGGCTTGGTCATATAGTCATCCGCCCCGTTATCGAGGCCGGCGATTTTGTCGCTTACGTCCTGGAGCGCTGTCAGCATCACAATAGGAACCGCGTTGTTTTGTTTGCGCAGCTCACGGCATACTTCAATACCGTCCATTTTGGGAAGCATCAGATCAAGTACAATTAAGTCGGGGCGGAAAGGCTTCAGCATATCAAATACCGCTTCGCCGTCATGCACGCATCGAACCTCGTAACCTGCCAGCTTTAGATTAAATTCGATCAGCATGGAGATGGAGGGTTCGTCGTCGACGACCAATATTTTTTTCTTCATTGGAAGGTTGTTCTCCTTTCTCCTTGTCGTTTCCTCGTTATGGCTTTATAGTATCAACCGACATTTATGTGGAGATTAAGGTAACGTAAACGGTGTGTAAAATGTGGCAGCGTCGTGCTGCCGCTGATTTGTTCGATTCCGTCTATAAAATGGTGTATAATTGTTGTTTGTGGGGTGAAAGGGAAATGGCGTTTCATATTGTGCTGGTTGAGCCTGAAATACCGGCAAATACCGGTAATATCGCGCGTACTTGCGCGGCGACAGGCGCCCATCTGCATCTTGTCCGTCCGCTTGGCTTTAATACGGATGACAAGACGCTGAAGCGCGCGGGGCTGGATTACTGGTATGCCGTACATATTGAATACCACGATTCTTTCCAGGAAGTGTTGGATGCTAACCCGGGAGGCCGTTTCTTTTACGCGAGTACACGCGCCTCGAAGGTTTACTCCGACTTTACATTCCAGGACGGGGATTTCTTTGTGTTCGGCAAAGAAACCAAAGGCCTTCCGGCCGAGCTGCTTGAAGCTAATCCGGATACAAGTATCCGGATGCCGATGACCGATAAGGTCAGATCCATGAATTTATCCAACTCTGCGGCGATCATTTTATTTGAAGCGCTCCGGCAAAACCGTTTTCCGGGGATGGCTTGATTGCAGGATCTTAAGAAATAATGCGCTGCGGAAGGAAAAGGGATGGACGAAGCGAAAATTGTAATTGCAAAGGTTTCACGAAACAGGATGACAATCCAGACTAGACAGAATTAGAGGTGACAAGGATGAAACCAGCAGGGGTAGTGAGAAAAGTAGATCAATTGGGGAGAATTGTACTGCCGAAGTCGTTGCGTAAACGTTATCAGATGAATGAAGGCGATCCGGTAGAAATTTTGGTGCAAGGCGATCACATCATTTTGGAGCGTTACCGTCCAAGATGCGTATTTTGCGGTTCGATGGATGAAGTGGCTGAATTTAAAGATCGCCATTTGTGCTCGGTGTGCATGACGGAGATGGCTTATATTAAATAATTCGCGACAATGATGCGGCTGACTGTAAGCCGCTGACTATAGAATTTCCTGGCCGGCGATTAGCTGACCATGGGCTTCAGCCGAATTTATAGCTATTATTCAACCCCAAAAAAGACCGTTTGGTTCCATGCTGGAGCCAAACGGTCTTTTTGTGGGGCTGTTTTGATTAAAGCCCTTTTGTTTTGTCGTCGTTGTAAGAGGAAGTGCAAATGGCGGTCAAAATCAGCACGAATACGGTCATTACGATAATAAAGTTAAGGCTAATCATCGTGTACACCTCCATTGAACTGGTTATATTATACCCAACGTTCCGATAAAAGAAAACGTATGCAATTGTGAACAGTTTGTGTTATCTTTTCCAGTTTTCAATGACGCTGGCATATTCAATGAGCGCAGCCTCGCCTTCCTTGCGCAAGCCGTATTGGCCGCGGCTGATGCGCTCAAACCATCCATAATAGTTGTTGCGCAAAAATTCGCCGCAGCGGGCGTTGCCGGTAGCTCTGGCTGCCTGGCTTGGCGATACCGGTCCTTCTTCGCGGATCAGCAGCGCCAGCTTCAGCGATTTTTCCCGGTAAGCGGTCACCAGCTTGCGGCCGTTGCTTCCGCCGACATTGTAGTCGCCGCTGCGTTCGCGGAATTCGCGCAGCAGCTTTGCCTTTTGCTTGACCCGCGCATGGCGGACCGGAAGCTCCCCCGGTTCGCATAACATTTCGACGAGCGCCGGTTTGGTTTTGAACAGGGTCACCGTCATCAGCCCGATGCCCAGCATGCGGCACAGCTCTGCCAGATCGCTGAACCGCTGATTGTGGGCGCCGCTTTTTTTGCGGTTGCGTTCAACGGCGAGTACCACTTTATCGGTAAGGCGCAGCCGCTCCACCCCTTGCAGCAGCAGCGCTAAATTAAATGTTTTTTTCAATTCCACAATAATGGTTTCATTTTCTTTTACTGCCACGATATCGCAATGCATGACCTCGCTTTTGACGATGTAACCTTTCTTTTCATAGAACGTTTTAATAGGCTGGTACAGCTCTTCTTCCTTTTGAACAGCCACTTCAGCACTCCTTCCGAACCGTCTCTTTCTAGTATTATAGCAAAATTCGTTCCGGCGCTCCCCCCTTACGCTTGTCGATTTATGATGAATAGAGGACAAAAATAGTGGTCAATTTCCTACATGTCTACGCATAGGAATGTAATACTTCAACTTCATGTTTACTGAGTCCACTCGTTAGATCGATAGATCGTTGTCCCGGGCGGAGGAATGATGGCGGAAAGCGATGGGAGGAGACACTGCATGGACATTTTCAAACGGATTTCGGAATACCAGACGGAGAACGAAAGGTTGGCATGGACGGGTACATTCAAAGAGTATGTGGACCTGCTGAAGCAAAATCCGTCACCGGCCATGACAGCTCATGCGCGCGTGTACGAAATGATTGAATCCTACGGTGTTGAAGAAGTTGGCGGGAGAAAGAAGTACAAATTTTTTGAACAGGAAATTTACGGCCTGGATCGCGCAATCGAAAAGCTGGCGGATGAATATTTCCACTCGGCTGCGAAGAGGCTTGATGTCCGTAAACGGATTCTGCTCCTCATGGGCCCGGTCAGCGGCGGCAAATCTACCATTGTAACGATGCTGAAAAAAGGGCTTGAACGATTTTCCAAAACGGACCGCGGGGCGGTATACGCAATTAAGGGCTGCCCGATGCACGAGGAGCCGCTTCACCTGATCCCGCATGAATTGCGGTCGGAAATTGAAAAGGAGCTTGGCGTACGGATTGAAGGCAATTTGTGCCCGAGCTGCCAAATGCGGCTGCGAACCGAATATAACGGCGATATTGAAAATGTGCTGGTCGAGCGCGTCATTGTTTCCGAAGAAAACCGGATTGGCATCGGTACCTTCAGCCCGTCTGACCCCAAATCGCAAGATATTGCGGATTTGACGGGAAGCATAGACTTCTCGACGATTACCGAATTTGGCTCGGAATCCGATCCGCGCGCTTACCGGTTTGACGGCGAGCTGAACAAGGCGAATCGGGGACTGATGGAATTCCAGGAAATGCTGAAATGCGATGAGAAGTTTTTGTGGAACTTGCTTTCGCTGACGCAGGAAGGCAATTTCAAGGCTGGCCGCTTCGCGTTAATAAGCGCGGATGAGCTGATCATCGCCCATACGAATGAATCCGAATACAAATCGTTTATCGCCAATAAGAAAAACGAAGCGCTTCAATCCCGCATGATTGTCATGCCGATTCCGTATAACCTGAAGGTGTCGGAGGAAGAGAAAATTTATACGAAGCTTATCAGTCAAAGCGATATGAGACATATTCACATCGCGCCTCATGCGCTTCGTTCCGCAGCGATTTTCTCCATTCTGACCCGCTTGAAGGAAACGAAGAAGCAAGGCATGGATCTTGTGAAAAAAATGCGGATGTACGACGGCGAAGAAGTTGAAGGGTTCAAAGACGCCGACCTGAAGGAAATGCAAAACGAATACATTGAAGAAGGCATGACCGGCATCGACCCCCGGTATGTCATTAACCGGATCTCGAGCGCGCTGATCAAGCAGGATATGTCCTGCATTAATGCCCTTGATGTGCTGCGGGGACTGAAGGATGGACTCGACCAGCACCCGTCCATTACGAAGGAAGAGCGGGAGCGGTATTTGAACTTTATTTCCGTGGCACGCAAGGAATATGACAATCTGGCTAAAAAAGAAGTGCAAAAAGCGTTTGTCTATTCCTTTGAAGAATCGGCCCGCACTTTATTCGAGAACTATTTGGACAATATCGAATCTTATTGCAACTGGACGAAAATTAAAGATCCTTTGACCGGCGAGGAGATGGATCCGGACGAAAGGCTGATGCGTTCGATCGAGGAGCAAATCGGCATTTCGGAAAACGCCAAAAAAGCGTTCCGCGAAGAAATATTGATCCGTATATCCTCGTACTCCCGCAAAGGCAAAAAATTCGATTTTACAAGCCATGAACGGCTGCGGGAAGCGGTGGAGAAAAAGCTGTTTGCGGATTTAAAGGATATTGTCAAAATCACGACTTCTACCAAAACGCCGGATGAAAGCCAGCTGAAACGGATGAACGAAGTGACGAAACGGCTGATCGACGAGCACGGCTACTGCCCGGTTTGCGCCAACGAGCTGCTTCGATATGTTGGAAGTTTGCTGAACCGGTAAGCTGATAACCCGTTTAAAGCAAGGGACCATGGTCCCTTGCTTTTTTTCGCTGCTGATGGCAGGCGCTCTCTAGGTTTTTCCTTCAATTGCCGATATAATGATAGAAATGAAGAAGCCATGTCGATACATAAAAGGGGAATGTGTATGATTAATGTCGGCGTTGAACGCCAGAGGCAGCTTGATTATTGCGGAATTACAGATCAGCATCTGAAGCTGCTTGCCGAATACCGTCCGGTATTCGAACAGGTAGTGGATGAAGTCGTTGAACGCTTTTATGAGAAAATAGGTTCACAGCCGGAGCTGGTTGATATCATTAATAAAGTAAGCAGCATCGAACGTTTGAAGCAGACGCAAAAAACGTACTGGATGTCATTAACTGACGGCGTTATTGACAACGCTTTTATTGATAACCGGATTCGCATCGGCGCGGTCCATTCCCGTATCGGATTGTCGACGTCCTGGTACTTAGGCACTTATTTGACGTATTTGGATATTGCGGTTTCGGTATTCGAAAGGGTTATTCCCGGTCAATGGCAGAAGGTTGTGTTTGCGCTCAGCAAAATGTTTAACCTGGACTCCCAGTTTGTGCTGGAAGCTTATAACCAGAGCGAACACCGGAAGATCGAAGAGCTGGTTGAGTCCAAAACCGAGATGCTGACGACCGTTACGGAAGCTGTAGAGCAGCTGGCCGAGCTGATGGTCGAAATGGATGAAGGCGCCCAGATGATTGCGGCGACAGCGCAGTCGACATCGGACTCGCAGGAAAAAACAAACGAGCTGCTTGGCGAGCTTCGCGCGGAGATGGAAAGCATTACCGAAATGGGCTCTTTAATCCGCGATATATCGGACCAGACGCATTTGCTCGGCTTAAATGCGGCCATCGAAGCGGCCAGAGCGGGCGAGAACGGCAGAGGGTTTCAGGTTGTTGCGGATGAAGTCCGCAAGCTGGCCGCCTCCTCCAAAAGCGCGCAAGAGAACATCCAGGATAAGCTGGATGAGATTGACCGCAAGCTGACCGCTGTCCGCAAAGAGTCCGAGCAGACTTCTACGGAAGCGCGCAATCAGGCGGCGCGTTCGCAGGAGCTTGCAACGTTCGTATCTATGGTGGATAAGGTTACAAAAGAATTGCAGCAGTTGAATAAGTAAATAGGACTGGATCATATAATAAAGCAGGGTTCCGCGTAACGGGGAAGCTCTGCTTTTTGTGTTAGGAAAGTTGACACACTTTGCCGTTTTTAGTAATATCAATTTAAAAGATACGTACATTGTACGACAAGTAGTTTCGGAATGTTAATGTTTTTAACATACGAAGGAGGCGGCTCCTATGTCGACGGCCACGCAATCGCATTACTACGATTCCCAATCCTTCTACGACGAAATGTTCGATAAAGATCATTCCGTTCGCCCGCATTATGATACGGTTCACCGTTTGTTCGGGCGAATGAAGCCGTCGGAATTAATGCTGCGCCAGAACGCGCTTAACCAGCGAATGATGGAAGAAGGCATCACCTTTACCCTTTATAGCCCTAATCAAAGTGAACCGCTCGAGAGAACCATTCCTTTTGATTATATTCCGCGGGTCATCCCCAAACAGGAATGGGAAAATATTGACCGCGGCGTCAAACAGCGCATCCGGGCGTTAAATGCATTCATCCACGATATTTACCACAGCCAGAGGATCGTTTCCGACGGTATTATTCCCCGCAGCATGATTGTTTCCAATACGTATTTCCGTCCGGAGATGGCGGGCATGGACGTTCCCGGAGGCGTGTACATTACGGCGTCCGGCATCGACTTGATTCGCGATGAGAAAGGGCAGTACTACGTGCTTGAGGACAACTTGCGTTCTCCTTCCGGCTTCTCCTATTTGTTTAAAGGCCGGACGTTGATGAGCGAAATATTCCATGACTTATTTTTATCTTCTTCCGTCCAAAGCATCGAGCGCAGCTTGAACTGTTTCTTAAGTTCGCTTCGATCACTTGCCCCAAATGGGAAATCCGATCCGTTAATCGTACTCCTTACACCGGGCGCTTACAACTCCGCTTATTATGAGCATACCTTTTTGGCCCAGCAGCTGGGCATTCATCTCGTAGAAGGCCGGGATCTTGTCTACAAGGATCATAAAATTTACTTGCGCGATATGCGCGGGCTGCGCCAGGTTGACGTTATTTACAGGCGTTTGGATGATGATTATCTTGATCCGCTTTCGTTTAATCCCGATTCGCTGCTTGGCGTTCCCGGCCTGATGAACGCCTACCGCGCCGGCAATGTAGCGATTGCGAATGCGCCCGGCACAGGCGTTGCCGATGATAAAGCGATTTATGCTTATGTGCCGGAGATGATCCGTTACTATTTGGGGGAAAAGCCGGTGCTGCAAAATGTGCCTACTTATATTTTGTCCCGCAAGGAGGAGCGGGAGTATGTGCTCGAACATTTGAACCAGCTTGTAGTGAAAGAAACATCGCTGTCCGGGGGGTACGGGATGCTGATCGGACCAACCGCATCGGCCAAAGAAATCCGTTCGTTCGCCGATGCCATCCGGAATAATCCCGGCCGCTACATTGCGCAAACCACGATGATGCTTTCGCGTGCCCCGGTTATGGTTAACGGCAGCATGTCGCCGCGCCATATTGATCTCCGGGCATTTGCGCTGATGGGCGAAGAATCGCATGTTATCCCGGGCGGACTAACCAGGGTTGCGATGAAAGAAGGTTCACTGGTCGTCAATTCTTCGCAAGGCGGGGGCGTTAAAGATACTTGGGTGCTTAACCGTTAATCGCTAGGATCAGAATGGAGGAGTAGGGATGCTGAACCGTAATGCAGAGGCGTTGTTTTGGATTGGACGGTATATGGAGCGGGCGGAAAATCACGCCAGATTGATTGACGTCCATTATCATCTTCAGGCTGAAGATGAACTCGTAAATACAGAGCAGCATGCAGATCAAACGGTTGACAACACCTCCAAATGGATGAGAATTGTAGATGCGCTTGGCAGCCGGGAATCTTTCGAGCAGCAATACGGCGTATATACCGAACAAGATGTCCTCCATTATGCAACACTCGACCGGGATAATGAAAATTCGCTCGTCTGCTGCGTAAACCATGCACGGGGCAATTTGCGCACATTGCGCGAGAAAGTGCCGGCCGAGCTGTGGGACGTGGTGAACGCTTTTTACTTATGGCTGAGAGATAAAGAACCGGAAGATATGATCAAAGAATCGCCGCATCTGTTTTATGGGCGGATCAAGGAATGGACGGCGTTGTTTCACGGTTACGGCCAGTCGGTTATGCCGCGCGAAAATGAATGGCATTTTATCGAATGCGGCCGTTATCTGGAACGTGCGGAAAATACGCTGCGCATTATAAAAGCCGCGAATAACGTAACCAATGCGGAAAGCTGGAGCTCTACCGAATCTTACGCTTATTTGCTGGCCGTATTAAAATCGCTCAGCGGCTTTCAGCCGTTCCGCCGATATTATGCCGACGGCGTATCAGTAGAGGCGATTATGGAGTTTGTCGTTATTAATCCGGTATTTCCCCGCTCGGTCCATTTTGCGTTCCATGCACTGGAGGAGCATATGCGCCAGATCGAGCTGCAGGATCCGCAGCTCCGTACTTCGCATGACCGGATGCTGCGCCAGGTCGGCAAAGTGAAAGCCGATATGGCTTGCCTGGAGCGGGAAGACATTATGATCGACCGCTCCGGGCAAATCGTATCGCATCTGGTGAATGCGTGCCAGCAGCTCGGAACGGCATTTGCCAAAACATTTTTTCGGATGGGGGAGGCCAGCGCATGAAGCTCAGTATATCTCACGTTACCCATTACGAATACGAGACGCCCGTTACGGACAGTGTCAATGAAATCCGGCTTACGCCAAGCACTAACGAGCGGCAATCGTGTTATCAGCAAGCTATATGGATCGAGCCGAATGCCTCGCTGTTCAGCTATGAGGATTATTTCGGCAACCGGGTACACGCCTTTTCCGTCAATAATCCGCACCGCAAACTGACGATCCGGACGCAGATGACCGTTGTAACCAGAAGCGCGCCCTCTCCCGAGGAGCAGGCCGCACTTATGAACGGCCGTCCGGCGCGTGAAGCATGGCTGTGGCTGGAAAGTGAGGAGGCGCATAACCGGTTTGCGGAATTTCTGCTGCCGACCGGATATACCGCAGTGACACCTGCGGTCCGGCTGTTTGCCGACAGCGTTGACAGCGCCGCCGATGACAAGGAGCTAAGCGTGCTCGGGTGGCTGACGGAACTTTCCTCGAAAATAAGAGAAGATTTCATTTATGACCCGAATGCAACAACCGTTAAAACCAAAGCGGCTGATTTGCTTGAAAATAAACGGGGCGTATGCCAAGATTTCGCTCATCTGATGATTGCGTGCAGCAGGGCGCGGCGCATTCCTGCGCGTTATGTGAGCGGTTATCACTTTGTCGGCGATTTGCAGGGCGGCGCTTCGGGCTTTGAGCAGGCTTCGCACGCCTGGGTGGAAGCGTATGTGCCAAGCGTCGGCTGGTGCTGCTTTGATCCCACGAACAAAACGCCGGTAGGCGAACGGTATGTGAAGCTGGGTCACGGCCGGGATTATATAGACATCGTGCCTGTAAAAGGGGTATATCAAGGAAGCGGAGAGCAGCGCCTTCAGGTGCTTGTAGATGTTCGCAGGCTGGAAGATTAGCGGACAATAAGGAGTATGAACGGGGATAATAGAGAGAAATAGATAGAAATAGATAGAGATAAACATTAAGCGATTTACCTGCATAAAAAGGAAAAAGGCTTCGGATTATTAATCCGGAGCCTTTTTTTGATAAGGAGAAAAGTTTTCATTAATCCATATTTTTTACAGAAATTTCCTGCTTGTTTTTTTGCCGTCGCAGCTGAACACGATTTTTTTGTCTTCCACGATCGTTTCCAGATGGACGGATTTGCCCCACAGCTGTACGACATAAGGCAGCGTCCGCTCAACGTATTTCAAATCGAGCTCGATGCCTTCATATTGGTGCACGAGATACATTTCCCCAATCCGGTTGAAGTCGCCGTCTGCGACAACGATGCTTGGAAAACCGCCGTTAACGCGGGAGAATACGAGCTGATCGCGGATATTTTCCCAGGTTTTATCGGTAATTTTCCACTCCGGTCCCTTTTTCTCGAAAATGTACAGGTCAAGATCGTTTACAAGCTGCTTCGTCAAATAGTTGCGAAGAAACGATATATCCGAATCCGCTTCCCTGACCTCGAATATTTTTTCCCGCCCTCTGCCCGGCACCCGGCCAAACCGTTCGCGCTCCTCGGGCGTCGGGTTATCCCAGCGCTTTTCAATGTCCTCGAATATTTTCAGCCCGAGATAATACGGGTTCAGGGTATGGCGGGAAGGCTGCACAACAGCCGAATTGAGCTTGGCAAATTCAATCGTTTCGTCGCTGGTCAAATCGAGTTCCCGTATAATCCGCTGATGCCAATACGAAGCCCAGCCTTCGTTGAGCTAAGGTGCTTGATAGAAAATTAATATAATTAAATGACTCCACTAAACTGATCATATATGGTAAATTAAATGTAAATATTACCAGAGTCTAAGATGCTTATAGGGGAGAGAGATTTCATGTTAAGAATTGCTCATCTGTCGGATTTTCATTTAGCTGCAAATCACATTTCAGATTTTCAAGAGTTCACTTTAAAAGCATTGATTAAAGACTTACTGGAGTTTCATAAAGAAAAAAAGATCGACCTCATTTTATTTTCGGGAGATTTGATTGATAAAGGCGGCATGAGCTTTAATAAAGATATTGAACTCGCATTTATGAGTTTTAATGAATATGTGATTGAACCAATCCAAAAAGCGTTAAGTATAGATAAAGATAAGTTTTTATTTGTCCCTGGTAATCATGATATTGATCAAAGTGCGATAGATGAGATATACGAAGATGGACTAAGACATAGACTAAACTCTGTTGAAAGTGTCAATAATTTTATTGAACGTAACAGCACAAGTGGTCTAGAAAGAATTCTTGCATTTAAGAACTTTGAGCGAGATCACTTTAGTGGATATAGTCATCAGATTACTAATTTTAGTTCTAATTTTAAGTTTGAGATTAATAATTTACAGATCGGGGTAGCTTGCTTAAATTCATCGTGGAGATGCTGCGATAATAATGATAAGGAGAGACTTTTAATTGGCGAAAGACAATTAATAAATGCAAGAAAGGAACTTGGGGAATGTGATATTAAAATTGCTGTTGTGCATCATCCCTTGGATTGGCTAGCAACATTCGATAAAAGATCAGTGGAACAAATTATTACTAAAGACTATGATATGCTTTTTTGTGGTCATGTACATGAGGGGGATACAGTTACAAAGACCTCTATGTTAGGAAGCTTATTCATATCTACTACTCCATCAAATTGGACTAGCAATTTAAGATCAACGGATAGAAATTACTCGAATGGATATAACATTATTGATTATGCTAATAGTGAAATTATTTCATATAACCGTAGATATAATCATGCACAAGAGAGATTTGATCCAAATACAGACTTGGGAGATAAGGAGGGAAAAGCTATTTTTTTGATTCCGAATAATGGCGAACTGGAGCGGAGAAATTTTGAAAAAAAAACTTGTGAGACAATAAAACAGGTTCATTACGGTTCCAGAGATGAACATTTATTAAGTTTCAAAACAGACACCCTCGCTCCCAAAAACATTGAAGAGTTATTTGTTTTGCCTCATATTGTTGGGAATGAGCAGTATGATGCAGATAACCAAGATAAGGAACAAATATATGATTTAGAACGGTTGTGTGAACTTTCGGGGCATTCAATTTTTATTGGAAACAAGGAATCAGGAAAAACAATTTTGTTGGATAGACTTATGATTGAGTTTTCCAATAATATTGATAAGTATAGAAAAATTCCTGTATATATTGACTTGGAAGATTCTAGAACAAGCAAAATTTTCACAGATATTAGCCGGTTTTTAAATGTTGGAATTCATGATATAGATAGTTTGCTGACGAATTATCAAATCGTATTACTTATAGATAATTTGACGCCAAGCTATAATCGATCATTTAAGATTAAAGAGATTGAGCAAATAACACAGAAATACAGTAATGTTCAAGTATTTGCAACATGTATATCTTTACTTGATGGGGAATTACCGATCGAATTGTTGGAGTTTGAGATTCTTCCAAAATTTAGAGCACTGAAGATTGCACCATTTAAAACAAAACAAATTAAAGCTCTGACGCAAAAGTGGTTTTCTAAAAATCAAAACTATCAAAAAAAGGAACTTCTCGATGATTTGATTAAGATATTTGGGAAACTAAATATTCCAAGAACTCCTCTTGCTGTCTCTATGTTTTTATGGATTATTGAGTATCAGGAAAGCTATAAGCCTGTAAATAATGCTACTATGCTGGAAAATTTCGTTGAAAGATTATTTAGAAAGCACTCAAGTAAGGAAATATACTCTGAGGAATTTGATTTTACAAATAAACAAAGATTACTTGCTGATATCGCATTGCATATGTATAACAATGATTTGGAAAATTACAAAATACCTTCAAATGTTCTGTACAATCACATTTATGAGTATCTAAAAGCACGTAAGTTTCTATTTAGAGTTGATGATGTACTAAAAGAATTTATTGAAGTTGGCGTTTTAACTGAAGAGCATGGTGAATCGGAGCTTTTTGTAAGGTTTAGATTCAGTTGTTTTTTTAAATACTTTCTTATGAAAAACATGGATTATAGAGTTGAGTTTAAAGATTTTGTGTTACATGAGGATAACTATCTTAAGTTCGAAGACGAGATAGAATACTTTACAGGATTAAAACGCGATCAAGCAGGGGTACTACAAGTCATTGTTGAACGAATGAATAAAAAGTTTGAACAGTTAGTGGAGTATTTTAAGTCTATACCTTCAGGATTTGATGTTGCATTTCAAACAAATGAGTCAATAATAAATCAGCTAGATAATAACTATTTAAAAAGACTAACAAACTCTGATAAACCAACTGAAGAAGAACTTGATCAGATAAGTGATCAGGCACTAGAAAATCAAAAAGACGAGCTTGGAATTGAAAAAAAATACGATCTTTCAAAACCTCAGGAACTAGAAAGATCCTGGACTTTAGCTGCAAAAGTATTGAAAAATACAGAGGAGACAGAAGATGGAGCTCTTAAGTCAAAAAGCTTTAACGATTTATTGACCTGTTCGAGTGCATTTGCGACCCTGTATAAGATTTTTCTTAATAAACATTTTGAAAAAGAAGATGGTAAAAATGACGATGATCTTGATGTAATGTATAAGGTATTACCACTCGCACATCAAGTTATTACTTACTCCTTAGTTGGAACGGCTAAATTAAGTGTTGTAATGAAAGAAGATATTCAAAATAAGCTCATAGATAATCCGAATGATTATACTGAGTTTGAAAAATATCTTTCGGTATTTATTTATTCTGATCTCAAAGGTCCGGAATATTTTAAATACATTGCTCAGTTAATTAAGGATACCAAACAATCGTATATTAACGACATGATTTTGTTTAAATTAGTAACTTATTATTATTTTAGATCCAAGAATCAGTCTATGGATCTACAATATCTTAACTTAATTGGTGATTTAATTATTAAGGTAAGAAATGATCCAAAAATTAAGAAGAGCAAGATTTTTGAGGATTATAGGTTGAAGCGTGCCAAAAAGCTAAGATCTTCTAATTCTGAAGATGAGGCAATTTAAAGTTCTAAGTCGAGAAAACTGGATGTTAGACAACTTTATTACAAGCCAAACCTTGAAGCAATCAAGTGTATATAAGATACACGTGATTGCTTCCTTTTCATGCAATTATCTAGATAAATATACTCTTACCCAATCACCGAGAAACGTTTACCAACCTGAAATCCTGTCCATAATGGTGAATACAGGAATCGGACAAACCCCATGGGACAAGCGCTTTGAGCACGATTCGTCTCGGTGAGAGGGTGGTCTCCCGATCGGGAGACCACCCTCTCACCGAGATTTTGAGACAAGCCTACCTAACCACCGAGAACTTGTCCCTTATTTAATAGGTTAACTACAGACAACAAAAAAACCGACCGTCCTAGCTAGGGCGATCGGTTAACCAAGTGGGGCTCGAATAAGGCTGCTTCTTGTTTGAATTGCAATATCTCCTTTAATAATTACATTTTTGCTGTCAACTTTAATTGGCGTGAAAACGGCTTGCTTCACTAGATAGGTTATCATCTTTCGGATGTCATGATCATGGTCATTGCTGCTAAGCAGACTCATGGATTGAATGTTAGAAGTAATGGTTTGAGGATTGCCTTCAACTAAAGCAAAGTATTTATCGATCTTCCTCAGCCCATCAATTTCGATATTTAACTCGCTAATTTGCTTGTGCATTTGGTGCTGCTGGATCGTTAGGATACGAACCATTTTAGTATTGCCATCGTTGGTTTCAAGGTCGGGCACTAATGCCGCACGTTTCTTGGCGCGATCTTGAGCAATAATTAGCAACTGATTTATTCGCTCGACCTCCGAGTTCTTTTTAAGCAACTGCTCAGCAATTTTTTCTCGATCCTTTAATACTTCATCATAGATCAGTGAACTAATGGTCACCAGATTCTGTGTCTTTAAATCATTAACAATAGCATCAAAGACTGCATGAATACGTTGAGCCTCTATTTTGTAGTTGCAGGACGTACAGCAATACCATTTGGCACCATAATGCTTCTTTCGTTTACTATCGAATGTGATTTGATCCTTGCAACACATCTCTTTTTCACAAACAGTGCAGGATATCAGATTACTAAGAAAAAAACTGGTTTTGTACATTTTGGGACTGAGGTCTCCGGATTTCCGGTGCTCATAGATCGTCCAGGTTTCTTGCCATTCTTCAAGGGTCATGATGGGGTGTATGAGATGGCTCTTGACCATCTCCCAGTTCTCTATATTGTTTAAGGAATTACGGGAATTCTGCTGTTTGCGATGATGGGTCAGATAACCTGCGTAGAATGGGTTTGTAATAATCTCCCGAACAAGAGACTTGTTTAACCGTTTTCCCGTCTCATGACTAACTCTGGTGGCAATAGACTGGAAGCCTTCTTGTTTACGGTACAATTCGTAGACTCGAAGTACAATGGCTACCTCGTCCGTACATTGTGAGAAAGTCTTAGCTGTTTTGTCATAACGATAACCGAATGGTGCTTTACCACCTGTCCATTTCCCTTCCTTCAAAATGGTGCGTGCAACATCTCGCGTACGCATTCTGGTATTATCAACTTCGAATTTAGAAGTACCGTCTTTTATTAAATCAACAATAAAATCGCCTGAGTCATATAAGCTATCGGTGTTGCTTATGACAACTGGTATAGCGCAACTCGCTAATATCATTCGAACTCTTTGATGTTCTGCTGGATTACGGGCAATTCGATCATGATGATTAACAACTACAAAGTCAAATCTCCGATCGATGGCGTCTTTTAATAAAGCATTTATGCCTTCACGATCGTTAAGTTCTGTTTTTCTTGCTGAGACCCCTGCATCTTCATACTCACATACAATTGTGCAATCGTATTTTTTGGCAAACTCATAAGCCATTGATCGCTGAGCGCTCATGGTCTGTTTATCTGTTGAATGACGACCATAGAATGCACCTTTCATACCTGGCTGAATGATTTTATTTAACATTGACATGACCAAGCCCCCCATTAAATGGTTCTCTGAATTGGATTCTCAAGGTAGGAGAATTCAAGACAATGCGAGAGATGACATCCTGGATAAACGATTTCCGCTTTTCTGCGTCATACTGAAGAACCTCCGTTGCCAAATCTACGGAGTCATGAAGTGTCTGCATGAGCTGGTATTGCCTTTCTAGCCCGGCTAACTTCTTCGGGTAATGTTGTTGTAGTAATTCCTCACGTTCAATCTGGTTGTATAGGTAAAGCAAATCCTGTTCAAGCTCTTCGTTGGAATGCTGCAGCCATGATAAGGTGTAGTTGTGGAGTGTTAGCTTGAAATCTGCCATTGCTGAGATACTTTCTCGGAAAGATTTTTCATAAAACTTGATGAGATCTCCGTGAACCAGATTATATACCTCTAAGAAATGAGTCTTGAACTGCTGTGAGATGAACTTGGCACACTCCATCAAAATAGTTTCTTCCAGGAGATCAGGTCTTTGACGGAGGTAATTATGATTCTTACAAGTGTAGTAGCTATTGGCTTTGACATCGTTTATTTCTTTGCCGAACATCGCTCCATTACATTTACCGCAAAACAGAAGCCCGTCGAGCATCATTGGAACCCGGTTACTTTGACGTGAACGAGTTTGCTTTAAGCTGCTTAAACGTGCTTGTGCTTTGTCCCAAGTCCGTTCATCGACGATGACGAGATTTTTGTTTGCAATCTCAACGAAATTGCCAAATTCCTCGATCTTTCGAATACCTTTGTACATCTTATTACCGATCATTGAACGAACACGATTTTGATTCAACTCTGAAGGAAACCAGGGTTGCCTCTCCATTTCTCTAATTGCATCTGGCAATGTGATGCATGTTGTGTCAATCATCATGTCAAATATTTTTCTAATAATTTCCGCTTGTTCTGGATCGACCTGGAATTTCTTATCTTTACCAACCTTATAGCCATAAGGAATCGGACCAGAAGAATGCTTACCTTCTTTGGTCATCGTATACTTCGTTTCCTTTATCCGCTGAACGATTTGATTGGCTTCGCGCTGGTTGAACCCGGCAATAATTAGTTCGAAGAATTCACCAGCTGGCGAATATTGTACCGGGATTTCGTTGTCAGCTGTAAAAACAACGTTAATCTGATGACTTTGAAATAGCTCGAACAGCTCCATGGCTTGGATGACATTTCTGGCAAGGCGGTCACGTTTATACACATAAACGGTAGAGATCAAACCTCTCTTAATATCGTACATAAGCCGGTTCAACTCCAGACGTTCTTTCATTTCGGTTTTTCTTGCTGACACGGCTTCATCCAAGTACATATCATCGAATAGTTCACCCTTTTGCGTGATTTTTTCCAGTGCTAATGCTTTCTGCATATCAATGGAGTGTTCTTGCGTACTGATCGAACTGCGAGCATACAATACGGTCCTCATCACTAGATCTCCTCTCCAGACATATCGTCTAAGTTTTGTGTTATTAGCTGTTTCTTCAATAAATCAACATATAGTTCCATCCATTTGCGAGCAGCAAGGGGATCATGAATTTGATTAATGGATGAGATTTGAATTTCAGAGCTTCGTATTTTTTTGCGTGTCAAAGTTGTGTATTCCTCCTAAGGTGGTTAGTGTAATGAGTAATTTCGGTCAGCAATTGCGACAGATCCGGCAGCAGCAAGGATATGGGCTGAACGAGTTTGCGAAGGAGCTCGGAGTGTCGCCGGCGTACCTGAGCAATCTTGAAACAGGCAAGACCCAGACCATTCAGCTGGATATATTGAGCAAGTTACAAGAACAGCTTCATTTGTCAGTCAATGAAAATGTACCAGTAGACGACCAATTCATCTTTCGACTAGATCGCCTGAAAAGGCTGTTGGCAGAGCTTCATTGTTCTAACCCACGAGTTGCAGAATATTTGGTTGCCATGGCGGAACAGGGTATCGATTTGATAAATCCTGCTAAAGGGTCCGGCATATAACAAGATGCCCCACTTGTTGGAGAACTATTCATCAAAATAAATAGATGTTTAGCCTAGTGAATATTTCATTAAATAAACGGAGAGCCTAACCCCTGTCATGGAGTTAGGCTCTTTGTGTGAGATCGCTTGGTGTTGAATCAGCCTTTTTATGAATCAGGGATATTTCAAACGGATGGGTGAGAGCAACAAGCTTCTTTCGTAGCCACTCATCGGCAGCAGCTCGTTTGATTCGCACTTCAAAGTCAGTTACCCGAGAAAGGAGGGAATTGGAATAGGAATATTGCCGAAGTTCATCGAGGCATGTGAAGCTGTTTTGTTCGTTGTGATGTTCAACCGTAAAGCGGACCTTTAATTGTCCCATATGCATCACCTCGATCTAGTCTATGCAGCTTGATCAAGTGGACAATCCCTGAATATGACACATATTTTCGATAGGACAAGCATAGGAATGGACAAGAGGTGAGGTCATGAGCGGACAACGGCATAAGGTTCAACCAATGGGGCTTCGTTTTGTGGCTTTATACTGCCGGGTATCAACCGATGAACAAGCACGTGAAGGTGTCTCGTTGGATGAGCAGGTAGAGCGGCTGAAAGCCTATTGCAGAGCTATGGGGTGGAGTGACCAGGTCCAGATCTTCATTGATGACGGATACTCTGCCAAAAACTTAGACCGTCCTGAGTTGAAGCGGTTGCTTCATGCGGTCAAGAGTGGAGCAGTCTCGCGCATTATGGTTACGAAGCTCGACCGAATGAGCAGACGGCTGCTCGATCTGCTTAATATCATCGATTTGTTTCAGGATCATGAGGTTTCATTCGTTTCTATTAGTGAGTCGTTTGATACAAACACTCCTTCAGGAAGATTGACATTACAGGTTCTTGGCGCTGTGGCTGAATTCGAGCGAGAACGGATTCGAGAACGTGTATTTGAAAATATGCTGCATGCTGCTACAACTGGCAAATGGTTGACCCAAAGCCCATATGGATATGACTTGGTAGACAAGTCATTGGTTGTTAATGTTGTTGAATCTCAAATCGTAAAGAGAGTGTACGATTTGTATTTGAATGAGGGTCTTGGCTTTTACAGCATTGCGAAACGTTTGAATGAGGAAGGAGTTCCTTCCAGACATCGCAAAGAATGGTCTATTCGGGCGATTAAGCTGATGCTTACGAACCCTGCTTATAAAGGCACATTGGTATGGAATCGCAAAGATTCCAGCAAAACGCAGCGCAAAGACAAGGATGAAGCGGAGTGGGTAAGTGTGGAAGAATGTCTTCCCGTTATTATCGAACAGCCGATATGGGACAAAGTTCAACTGCGGATTAATCAGCCGAGTAACATTGCTCCTAGAGCGAAGACAAGTCCGCATTTGCTAGGCGGAATGCTAAGATGCGGAAAATGTGGTTCTGGCATGAGTATCGGCTTTTCAGGGTCACTTAACAAGCGATACCGCGTTTATCGTTGCTCCGCCAATAAGAACAAAGGAACGTGTACGAGTAAGCAATACCGTGCGGATGAAGTGGAAGCTTGGTTTAAGGAAGGACTGCAACAGCTGGTCGAGAATAAGACCGGCGCATTAACCATTATGGCGAAGGAAGCCATGGTAAGGTCAGAGCGTGAACAACTCGAACAGAAGGTCAGTACGGCTAGAGCACGTTATAAAAGAAAAGTTGAGGCTTACACCTCGGGGCTGATCGAACTAGAAGATTTGAACGAGGAGAAGGCTCGGCTTGATCAGTTCGTGCAAGAACTGGATAAAATGTCGGGAGAAGAAATCGAGCCTGTAAACATGGAACAGCTTCAGTTAGAGCTGAATTCAAAAGTTAACAACATCATATCAGCGATGGATTTACTGCCTGTCGAGCAAGCCAAAGGAATTATTCAAACTCTCGTCCAATATGTCGTTGTGCACGGCGAGGAAGACATTGAAATTCGACTGCAGCCGGTGTAACCGATGGACAATGATGCGATGGAAGGGGCGCAGTTAGCGGAATCTCGGTCGGAACATCCGCCTTACTTGCCGGAGAAAAAGGAATATCTGCATTGAAACATCCCCTGCCTTATTAGACAGGGGATGTGCATTTATATCTTGTCGGCTTGCTCTGGTTCATCTTCCGACTGATTTTCGAGTTGTTGATCATTATCGGTCTGTTCTTCCTGTTGAAGGTCTTGTAAGTATTCATCAGTTTCAGGGATATAGGGATCTTGATCGTCGAACAGTTCTTCAGCTAATTCGTCCTCCGGCGCGGCAACTTCATTGCTTTCGAGCTGAACAATAAACTCAGTTGAAGGCTGCTGTAATCCACTTACTGTTAGCAGGGAAGTGTCTTTTCTAGGTCGACCTCGTTTCTTTGGAGCTTGAGTATCTGCGTCTGTTACATCTAATGTGTCATAATGATTTTCCTGAGGATTTATTCTAGTCGTAGTATGGTGAGAGGGTGCTGCGCTAGCTTTTAGGCGTTCGATTTCAAGCTTATGTTCATATTCCATCCGCATGAGTGTCATTTCGTGTTGCTGTTTTTGTAATTGTTGTTGCAGGTTCAGGCTTTCCTCTTTCAGACGATGAATTTCAGACGGATAATTGATGGCATTCCATTGGTTGCGTTCATTTCGAAGATTCCCGATTTCTGAATCTTTATCTTTTAGTGAGTTGGAAAGGGTGGAGATTAGTGTTTCGTGTAAGTGTGACTGCTTTCGAAGTTGCTCTAATTCTTTCTTGTCTTGTTGAGCTTGGGCAACAGTTTCGGTTAATTGGTTGCTCAATGCAGTACGTGCATCCTCGCTGGCTTGAAGTTGCTGTTCCAACGCCTCATATCTGTTCTTCCAAGTCGTTTCTTGGTCGATTAGCGAATCAGAAGATTTTTTGATGATGTGCACAATCGTTTCTTGAACACGAGTTAGATGATGTGAGATGGAGTCGAGATCATCGGTGTAATGCTTTGTTCCATCCGATTGTTTTAATAAATGTGTTTCATAAAGAGAGATAACATGTTCAAACCATTCTTTATTCGTATCGAAATCTGCATCCTTCATAAACTGATTGATCTTTTCCTTTAATTCGGGAGTAACCTTTACTGCAAATCCTGGATCTGCCATTTTACTGATCCCCTTTAAAATGGTTTACTTTAAACTCCTTGATATACTTGAGGTTAACCGGGTTTACCGAGTTAACTGAATTCATTTCGGATTTGCTTTCTTCAACAAATATATGCAGGTCATTGAAAAAAATGTGGCTAAGCTATAGCTGTAACTGAAGGATTTGATATACTCAGTAGTGGATTCTGATTCATTAAACATTGGAGCGAATGTAACCAAAATAGTGGGAATTGAAATCCTAGATATAATTTTAAATTAAAACGATATAGGGAGTCCTTTATGGGGAAGAAATTAACGATATATCTAATTGATGGATTGGCTACCGGTCCAAGAACAATAGAAATAGGAAATTGGTCGGGAAAGGCTGTCTATTCGCAGCGTGCATCATTATCAAAAATATTAGATCGAGAAGAATTTGATCGACCTGGTGTTTACATTCTCAAATCTACTCCCAATAGCGATAATTTCAATGAACGAATTTATATTGGGGAAGCGGAAAATCTCAAGAACAGACTAAAACAGCATTTAGCTAATTCTGAAAAAGATTTTGTTGAATTAGCCGCTTTTGTTAGCAAGGATGAGATGTTAACTAAAGCACATATTAAATATCTGGAGTCCAAAATTATTAGATTGGCAAGAGAAGCGAAATCAGCTGAAATTGACAATGATAAAACACCCGAATTGAGTACCTTGCATGAAGCAGATCGATCAGATATGGAGTATTATCTTGAACAAATCAAGTTGATTTTGCCCGTTGTTAACTTCATGTTCTTAGTCCCATCTGTATATAAACAAGTCAACGAAAACAGCCAACCACGAGGACATGAAGAGAATGAGAAAGTCTTTTATTTAAAAAGCAAGTTAGCAGAGGCAAGATTACTGGAGACAGAGGAAGGCTTTGTTGTTCTGACAAATTCGCAGTGCATTAAGCAAGTTCAGAATTCGTTCCCGGAAGGATATAAGAAACTCCGAGAAAAACTTGTCGAAACAAACGTACTCGTGGAGCAAGGGGATTTCCTTATGTTTCAAGAAAATGCGATCTTCTCAAGTATTAGCGCAGCTGCGGCAGTCGTTTTAGGGAGATCAGCTGCAGGACCTATTGAATGGATTGATAATAGTGGAAAGACCTATAAGCAAACTCAACAGCAGAAATTTAGTGTTGTCGAATCGAATAGAGATTAGATTTAGATTGGTACCAGGAACTTATTGCTTCCTGGTATTCTTTTGTTTTTTAGGTCTAAAATTGTTCGGTAATAAAGGTTTTTCCTTGCAATATAGCGAATATTTATCTGTTACTACAGAACTAGTCGATCAAACGTACGTTCCATGACAGGGTACTGTCGGAAGAACATATTAATATGAATGATAACAACCACGTATCGAGGTGTTTCTAATGGCTGGCAACTTTGAATTCTTACATGACCGCTGGGAGATCTTATCGGATCTTGGCGAGATGGCAGAGCGCAATTTGTTCATTGATCCGAATACATCCCTAATTAAGCTTCGTATGTTCGGAGAGACATTGACCAAATACATATGTGCGATGGAAGAGATGGACGAGACGAAGGAGCTTACGCAAGTCGATCGTTTGTCACAGTTGAAGAGGGATGATTTGATTTCTGACGATATCGTAGATTATCTACACACCCTCCGTAAAATCGGAAACAAAGCTGTTCACGAGTCGGGGTACGGTTCAACACGCGAAGCTCAGGCTTCGACGCTGCTGGCATTCCGGCTAAGTGTCTGGTTCATGCAAGTGTACGGTGATTGGAACTTCCAAGCGCCAGATTATATAGAGCCAGTGGAACAACAGGATACCGCTGGCAACGAAAAGCAGCTGGATCAATTGGCAAGAGCCTATGAAGAAAAGATGGCAAAGCTCCAACAGGAACTGGCAGCACTTCGACAGCAGCAAACGAATGTTACGCATGAAGACAAGAAGAAACGCCATTCGAAGTCGAAACAAGCAGGTAGTGCTTTTACGCTTACGGAAGCAGAGACACGCCTCATCATTGACGAGAAGCTACGGCAAGCGGGCTGGGAAGTTGATTCCCAGACTCTTCGTTATGGACTTGGCACGCGTCCTGAGAAAGGGCGCAACCTTGCAATCGCAGAGTGGGCACTCAAGACAGGTTTTGCAGATTATGCGCTGTTTTGTGGACTAGAGCTGGTCGGCATCGTTGAAGCGAAGCGGATCAGCAGGAACATCGAGGCGGACATTGCCCAAGCGAAAAAGTACGCCATGCAGGTTATACGCCATGGAGATGAAATCATTCATGGACCATGGGGGAATTATCAAGTGCCATTCCTGTTCTCGACGAATGGTCGCCCATACTTGGAGCAATTGAAGAATATGTCCGGTATCTGGTTCCTCGATGCTCGCAAGCCAACGAATCATCCGCGTCCTCTGCAGGCGTGGTATTCGCCGCAAGGGCTGAAAGATTTGCTGAAGCAGGACACCGAGCAAGCTGCTAAGGATCTGCAAGATGAGACGCTAGATTACTTGAAGCTGCGTCCGTATCAGGAGGAAGCTATTCTTTCGGTAGAAGGTGCAATTGACGAAGGTCAGCGCAGTATCCTGCTGGCGATGGCGACAGGCACAGGCAAAACCCGTATGGCAATCGGGCTTATTTATCGTCTAATCAAACATAACCGCTTCAAGCGTATTCTGTTTCTCGTGGACCGCTCAGCTCTTGGACGTCAAGCAGAGGCAGCTTTTAAAGATTCCAAGCTGGAGAGCTATCATTCGTTTACAGAAATTTTTGAGCTTCAGACGTTGGATGATAAGAAGCCGAATCCGGAGACCAAGGTGCAGATCGCTACCGTACAAGGGATGGTTAAGCGCATTTTCTATAATGAATCCGACGAAGCGGAGATTCCGTCTGTTGACCAATACGACTGCGTGATCGTCGATGAAGCCCATCGCGGCTATACGCTGGATAAGGAAATGTCTGAGGTAGAGCTGGAGTTCCGTGACCACGAAGATTATGTCAGCAAATACCGCAAGGTGTTGGACTATTTCGATGCGTTCCGAATTGGACTGACGGCTACGCCGGCGTTGCATACGGTTGAGATTTTTGGAAGACCGGTATTCAACTACTCGTATCGTGAAGCGGTAATCGACGGGTATCTCATTGACCATGAACCGCCCATGCAGTTCGAAACTCAGCTCAAGAAGAACGGGATCAAATGGCAGGTTGGTGAAGAGGTAGAAGTATACGATATCTCCTCTGGTAATGTGGAGAAGGAACTGCTCCAGGATGAGATCAATCTGGAAGTGACCCAATTCAACAAGACGGTTATTACGGAGAACTTTAACCGCGTCATCCTAGAAGAGTTGACGAAATATATCGACCCCGAGTCAGAAGGGAAGACCCTTATATTCGCCGCAACCGACGATCATGCGGATATGGTCGTTCGGATCTTCAAGGAAGAACTGGAGAAGGCATATGGGGCAGTCGATGACAATGCTGTACTCAAGATCACTGGTTCCATCAAAGATCCGCTGCATGCCATCAAGCTGTTCAAAAATGAACGATTGCCAAGCATCGTAGTAACAGTCGATTTGCTGACAACGGGAATAGATATTCCAAGTATTACGAATCTCGTCTTCCTGCGCCGCGTGCGTTCTCGGATCCTATATGAGCAAATGCTTGGCAGAGCGACGAGACGTTGCGATGAGATCGGCAAAGATCATTTTATGATTTATGATGCCGTTGGAATCTATGAGACGTTAAAGCCTTATACAGACATGAAGCCGGTGGTGACGAAGCCAACGGTATCCCTTGATGTGCTGACGAGCGAGCTTGCACAGCTGGAAGATGAAGAGAAGGGCAAGCCGCATAAGGACCAGATCATTGCGAAGATGCAGCGTAAGAAGCGCACTTGGACGCAGAAGGATCATGACGACTTTAAGGCATTGTCCGGCGGGATGAGTATTGAGAAGTTTATCGATGATTTGAAGAGCATGAGTGTATTGCAAGCGAGCTCTGATCTGCAGACGAAGAAGCCGCTGGTTGCTTTTATAGATGAGAATCGCGGCAGAGGACACCGAATCTATATATCGGAGCATGAAGATAAGCTGATCTCCACCTCGCGAGGTTATGGAGATGCAGATAAGCCGGAGGATTACCTGGAAGGGTTCCATGCTTTTATCACAGAGAACTTGAACCTCATTCCGGCTCTTACGATTATTTGCACTCGTCCGAATGACCTGACACGAGATGAACTGCGCAAGCTTCGGGTGGAGCTTGACCAGAAGGGTTATTCGGAGAAAATGCTGCAGGCGGCATGGCGTGATGCGAAGAACGAGGATATTGCAGCGGATATTATTAGCTTCATCCGTCAGCAAGCGCTTGGTGACCCATTAATTAGTCATGAAGAGCGGATTGAAGGCGCCATGAAAAAAATATATGATATGAAAGTCTGGTCAAAGGTTCAGAAGGACTGGCTGAAGCGGATTGAGAAGCAGCTGCTGCAGGAATCGGTATTAGACCCGAATCCGGAGAAAGCTTTTGAGGTAGAACCATTCAAGAGCAAGGGCGGCTACAAGCAGCTGAACAAGATTTTTGATGGCGAGATGGACACCATTGTAACAACAATAAATACAGCATTGTATACACCACGAAAGAGGGATTACGCGTAAATGGGCAATCAGGATATTGTACAGAAGCTATGGAACTTATGTAACGTACTGCGGGATGACGGCATTACATATCATCAATATGTAACGGAACTGACGTATGTGCTGTTCCTCAAAATGATGAAGGAAACCGACAACGAAGGCATTCTGCCGGAGCATTACCGCTGGGATTCACTGACGGAGCGTCATGGCATGGCGCTTCAACAGCATTACCGCCAGTTGCTGCTAGACCTTGGCAACCAAGGAAATGAAACAATCAAGCAGATCTACATGAATGCAACCTCCAACATTAACGAACCGAAAAACTTGGAGAAAATCATTACCTCCATCGATCAGCTCGACTGGTATAGCGCAAAAGAAGAAGGTCTTGGCGATCTGTACGAGGGATTGCTGGAGAAGAACGCCAGCGAGACGAAGTCGGGAGCGGGGCAATATTTTACGCCGCGTCCGCTTATTGATGTAATCACCAAGTTGGTGGATCCACAGCCGGGCGAGCGCTGCAACGACCCAGCTGCAGGTACGTTCGGATTTATGATCGCGGCGGATCGACATGTCCGCAGCAATACGGACGATTATTTCGACCTCGGGGAGAAGGAAGCGGAGTTTCAGAAGCACCAAGCATTCACCGGCGTTGAACTGGTTAAAGATACGCATCGCCTGGCGATGATGAACGCCATGCTTCACGATATTCATAGCGATATTATACTTGGCGATACATTGTCTGATGATGGCACAAATCTGAAAAACTTCGACGTTATCCTGACGAATCCGCCGTTTGGTACGAAGCAGGGCGGTGAGCGACCGACTCGTGACGACCTGACGTTCGCAACAACGAACAAACAGCTGAACTTCCTTCAGCATATTTATCGTGCCTTGAAAGCTAACGGCAAAGCCCGCGCAGCAGTTGTCCTGCCGGACAACGTGCTGTTCGAGAGTGGCGTAGGCACTAAAATTCGTGCTGACTTGATGGATAAATGCAATCTGCATACGATTTTGCGTCTGCCTACTGGTATATTTTACGCTCAAGGCGTTAAGACGAACGTCTTATTTTTCACGCGTGAAAAGACGGATAAGGACAGCACAAAGGACGTATGGGTATACGATCTGCGTACGAATATGCCAAGTTTCGGTAAACGGAATCCGTTGACTGTGGCTCATTTTGACGCGTTTATAGCAGCTTACACGGCTGAGGATCGCACGAAGATCGAAGATGAGCGCTGGAATGTGTTCACACGTGATGACATTCGTATGAAGGATGACAGCCTCGACATCGGCTTGATCGCTGACGAATCTTTGTCTGCTTATGATAACTTGCCTGATCCAATTGACTCGGCTGAGGAAGCGATGTCGAAACTGGAAGAAGCACTCGCACTGCTTGGCGAAGTTGTAGCTGAATTGAAAGCAATTGAGACGAAGCCCGTTAGCTATGAGGAAAACAAACCAGCTTTGGCTAAGGTCGCTGAAGCATCCGGGGTGTACGGCAATGAGTAAGAGGGTTGAAATGTCGCAGGAAGAGCTGTTGAAAAAGGCTTTGGTGCCAGTAGAGGAGCAGCCTTATGAGGTGCCGGGGAATTGGGTTTGGGTAAGGCTAGGTGGAGTAACAAACTTTATCGATTATAGAGGGAAAACTCCAAATAAAACCGATTCAGGTATCCCACTTATTACAGCAAAGAATGTGAGAATGAATAAGCTAAATGATGAGCCGCGCGAGTATATTTCAGCCAATGATTATGATAGCTGGATGACACGTGGTATACCTAATCCTGGTGATGTACTGTTTACAACTGAAGCCCCATTAGGTAATGTAACCCAGTTAACAAACAAAGGAAAAGTCGCTCTTGCACAACGTATCATTACCATTCAATCTCTCGTGGGGAATAATACATTTTTAAAATATCTTCTAATGAGTCCTCAGATTCAGAGTGAGATACTAAGTCAATCAACTGGAACAACAGTTCAAGGAATTAAAGCAAGTAAACTGAAACTGCAACCCATTCCTTTTCCGCCACTAAACGAACAAAAACGAATTGCCGACAAAGTCGACAGACTCTTGGACAAAATCAATCAAGCCAAACAATTAATTGAAGAAGCCAAAGCAACTTTTGAATTTCGTCGAGCGGCAATTTTGGACAAGGCTTTTCGTGGGGAGCTGACGAAGAAGTGGCGGGAAGAGAGCTTTGGGTCGGCTGAACAAAACTGGGAGATTACTACTATAGGGGCTGTATGCTCTGAATCATTCTACGGTCCTCGATTCGGTAAGAACGAGTATTCAACTGAAGGAATACCGACTATTAGAACAACTGACATGACAAAAAACGGTGAAATCATACTTAAAGATCCACCAAAGGTGATTATCGAAGAGAAGAATATTGAAAAGTTCCGTCTGAAAAAAGGAGATCTTCTAATCACTCGAACTGGAAGTATTGGGACTATGGCGGTATTTAATGAAGAATATTTAGCTGTGCCTAGTGCCTACTTGATAAGGTTTCGTTTTATAGAACAAGTGAATACAAGATATATGTTCTATTACTTGATGTCACCAAAAGGACAAAAAATGATGGGCTTAGGTACTACTGCAATTACACAACCTAATATTAATGCAGAGACTATAAAGAAAATGCCTTTTATTCTACCTTCATTTGAAGAGCAGATTGAGATAGTCCAAGTATTAGATTCATTTTGGCATATGGAACAGAAATTGATAAATAGGTTTGAAAAATATGATTATCTCAATAAACTGGAACAATCAATACTTATGTCCGCATTTAGTGGGAAGCTGGGAACTAATGATGTGAATGATTCAAAACCAATTGTCTAGTATATGTAAAACAACCAAGGCTGCTTAGCAACCTTGGTTGTATTTTCTATATTTATAAAAACTTCCGACTAACCTTCTTCCCATCATACATAAATAACAACACTTTATCCTCCACAACTGTCTCCAAATAAACGGTTTTTCCCCATAGCTGATATACATATGGCAGCGTCCGCTCCACATATTTCAGATCCAGTTCCACACCTTCGAACTGATGTTGCAAGTATAGTTCTCCGTTGTTTAAATAATCGCCATTCTTCACAACGAGGTATGGGAACCCGCCATTTACACGAGCGTAAGCAAGTTGGTCGCGGATGTTCTCCCACGATTTATCGGTTATTTTCCACTCGGGACCTTTCTTCTCGAAGACATATAAGTCCAGATCCTTAACCAGATCTTTGGTCAAGTAATTGCGGATAAACGAGATGTCTGCATCATTCTCACGGACCTCAAACATCTTTTCCCTGCCGCGACCTGGTATTCGTCCGAATCGCTCTCTTTCTTCTGACGTAGGGTTATCCCAGCGCTTCTCGATGTCCTCAAATATTTTAAGCCCAAGATAATAAGGGTTTAAAGAATGTCGGGAAGGCTGCACAACTGAGGAATTAAGGGCAGCATATTCGATTGTCTCGTCTGAGGTTAAATCCAATTCACGCATGATCCTTTGGTGGAAGAAACTTGCCCAGCCTTCATTCATAATTTTGGTCTCAATTTGAGCCCAGAAATACAGCATTTCATCGCGAAGCATGGTTAGGATATCTCGCTGCCAAGGCTCCAATACGGCTGAATACTCCTCAATGAACCACAGGATATCCTTCTCTGGCTGAGGAGGGAAGGATGCAGACGGCTCTTGTTCCTGCTGCGAATCCTCTTTTTCCAGCGACCATAAATCATCATAAGGAGATGAGGGGGGAGTGGATTTTGCTTGCGGTGAACGTTTTTGCATAGACGAGATATAAGCGTCTTTAGACATCCGATAAGGCTTTACGATAGAAGGATCAACATGCTCCTGGATCGCAAGGACCGCATCAATGAATTGTTCAACGGCTAGTGCTCCATGAGTCATTTCATATTCACGGATTCGTTCTGCCGTTGCGCTCATGCTCTCGACCATATTCCGGTTTGTCTTTGAGAAGCGGGCATTGTTCTTGAAGAAATCGCAGTGGGCGAGAACGTGAGCAACGATGAGTTTGTTCTGAACAAGGGAGTTGCTATCGAGTAAGAAGGCGTAGCAGGGGTTAGAGTTAATGACAAGCTCATAAATTTTGCTTAGACCGAAATCATACTGCATCTTCATCTTGTTAAATGTCTTGCCGAAGCTCCAGTGGCTGAAGCGGGTGGGCATACCATACGCTCCAAAGGTGTAGATGATATCAGAGGGACAGATTTCGTAACGCATGGGGTAGAAATCAAGTCCAAGCCCCGTTGCGATTTCCGTAATTTCAGCTATGGCATATTCCAAAGCTTTCATGTCAGTGGTTGGCATAATGAATTCCTCCATTTCTGATAGTGGTTTATAGCTTAATGCACCAAATCGGATTGATTGAAACGCCTTGAAATTGGTAAGGATTGATCTAAAGGAGAGATGTCAAATGGATGTGCTTTTTAGTTTATCGATAGTTGCAATTTGTTACTTGCTGTATCAGTATTACAACCAAAAACGTTCTCATCGCATGAAGATATGAAAGAAACCCTTCGTATTGGTCTATATAACCGATTCAAGCGCGACTTGGAGCAGGACAAAGATGAAGATCCACTGCTCTTTGAGCATTTCGTTGCTGCTATAATGACATCCGTCCGAGGTGGCAGCACAAACATTACTAAGAGTTCCGGAGATTTCGGCATCGATATAGAAGAACGAACGGATAATGGGCTGTATCTAGGACAAGTGAAATGTTATAAAGAGCCTATTGCTTACGACCCGATCGCGATTATCCACTCCCAAATGGTTAAGCAAGGCGCAGTAGGCGGTTATGTCATCACGACAAGTGACTTTACTTCTAACGCTCGTGCCTATGCGCAGGGATTGAACATTGACTTGATTAATGGCAGGCAATTGGTCGAGCTATGGTTGAAACATCTCGATACAAAACGTGAAAGGGCAGAAGTAGTAAACCCAGAGCCGCAAATATAATTGGCGCTTCAATCGACAGGTATTCACTAATGAGCTGCAGGGTTAATCTATGCTATAATTCAGCTATGAGTTGATGATCAGCAGACTTATCGATTTCATCAAAGGAGGTTGGAAGGATGAATTTTAGTCTAAAAGCTCCTGATGGCACCGTCATTGAATCGTACGAGAAAAACCATAAGGAATTTATTCGTATTGCCGGCTTGGAATATGAAATCTATAACCCGGTAGATGAGCTGGATTCCGATCCGGAAATTCGCCAGATGATTGAAGCATCCGAGAAGGACATAAAGCAAGGCAAGTTCTATTCAACGGATGAACTGATTGAAATGGCGAAGCGTGGTGAGCTCTAATTGATTGTTCAATGGACCGAGACGGCAATAAACCGGCTTCGACAGATCAAGAGCGATCACTTCACAGATCAGGAAACAATCGACTATAAGGTCAATCTCATTCGTCGTACCGAAGCGAAGGTTGTCACTATGGGGGTGACCATGCCGTCAAGAGAATTTCGCAACACTTATTATTGTATCGTGGACCGGTATGTCATCTCTTATAAAGTGTTGGATAACGGAGAACGCTATGTGATCACCTCATTCAAGCACGGTGCAATGAGGCGCAATCTTAAATATTGATCTTGAACCGATTCCGAGAGGAGTCGGTTTTTTCTACTCCAAAATTTAAGCACCTTGGCGATACGAAGCCCAGCCTTCGTTCATAATTTTGGTTTCAATCTGCGGCCAGAAATAAAGCATTTCGTCGCGCAGCATCGACATAATGTCCCGCTGCCAATCTTCCAGCACGGTGGAATATTCCTCGATAAACCAGACGAGGTCCTTTTCCGGCTCCGGCGGAAACCTTTTTTGCGTGCCGGATGGGGGCGCGTGTTTTTTCATATCCGGGTCAAGCGACCACAAGTCATCGTAATCGCTTTCCAGCACGGTCTGCGCAGAGCGGCCTTTTTCCTTTTGCAGCAGCTCGATATAGCGGGTTTTGTCCAATTGGTACGGCTTAATAATGGTCGGATCGACATGCTCTTGAATGGCAAGTATCGCATCAATAAATCGTTCGACCGCTTCCGTGCCGTGATCCATTTCATACTGATGGATCCGGTCGGCGGTGGCGGACATGCTTTCCACCATGTTGCGGTTCGAACGGCTGAAGCGGGCGTTGTTTTTGAAAAAATCGCAATGCGCCAGGACGTGGGCGACGATCAGCTTGTTCTGGATCAGCGAGTTGCCGTCGAGCAGGAATGCGTAACACGGGTTAGAGTTAATGACCAGCTCGTAAATTTTGCTTAAGCCAAAATCGTATTGCATTTTCATTTTGTTGAACGTTTTGCCAAAGCTCCAGTGGCTGAAGCGGGTCGGCATGCCGTACGCCCCAAATGTATAAATGATATCCGCCGGACAAATCTCATAGCGCATTGTATAAAAGTCGAGTCCAAACCCTTGCGCGATCTCGGTAATTTCATCGATTGACCGTTCCAGATCGCGGATTTCATCCTGCCTCATCCGCTATTCCCCCGTACATGCATTTTAAGGTTCATACCAATATATGAACGGGTGGCGGGCTGTATGACGGCAAAGGTTGCGCTGCGGCGATGCCATCCTGCATGTCTCCTCTATTCCGGGCGGTGTTGCTGATGCAATCGTACAAGCGAACAAGCGCGGACCGGCATATGGTGTGGAGGGACACCTGCAAGGGAGGGCAGCCGATGAAATGTATCGTAACCGGCGCTGCCGGTTTTATCGGAAGCTATTTATGCTTCTATCTGAAAAGCAAAGGCCATAACGTGGTGCCGCTGGGCCGCAAGCTGCCGCAATCGTTTCTTAATGCACTGCAGCCGGAAGAGTGGCTGGAGGCGGATGTAACAAGCGAACAGACGCCGCAGCTGAACGCGAAAGCTGATCTGATCATCCATCTCGCTTCTGCAAACGAGGTGGTGTCGCGCAATGTGCAGGCAGGTCTGGCTGTATCGGTGCTCGGCACCAAAAACATGCTCGATATGGCGGTTCATAACGGCATACCGCATTTTCTATTCTTTTCTACTTTGCAAGTATACGGAACGGAGCCGGTGGGGCGCCTGATCGAGTCGGGGCCGGTTGCTCCGGTCAACGATTATGCGCTAAATCATTTGTTCGCCGAGCATTATGTCGAGATGTACACCCGCAAAGGGCTTCTCCGCGGCGCCGTCATCCGGCCGGCCAATGTATTCGGCAAGTTCAGCGCAGAAACGGTAAACCGCTGGACGATGGTGCCGGCCTGCTTTTGCCTCGAGGCGGTAGAGCAGCAGACGATTACGATTCGTTCTTCCGGGAAGCAAACCCGCAACTTTGTCAGCCTGGAAAATGTTTCGCGGGCGGCGGAAGCGGTGGCGGTTCATTTTCCAGATACGTATACGGTTGTTCATGCGGCATCCGGCCGTACGGTTTCCATTGAGGAAGTGGCGCTGATGACCAGCCATATCTACAAGGAGCTGACCGGAATAGAGGCGGTTGTCTGCAAGACGAATGCAGAGCCGCAGGCGTCTAATGTTTTTAGCGTATCGCTCGAAAAGCTGGCGTCCTTCCCGGGTTACGCGCCCGACGAGAAGATGACGCTGGAGACGGAAATTCGCGGGTTATTGATGAGCCTGCTGGAACGGGACGGGCAATAACCCCGGTTTTGCTGGACCATTAACCAATTTGGGGCGGAATAGGTGTTAATCTATGAGCCTTGTATGATAGATGCATATTTTATAGAAGCACATTAATTCGGTATAAAGGAGCGAGCGAGACTATGGTGGTTATCTCCAGCAGGAGAAAGCGGGTTCGCGGGAAAAAAAGCAGGTCTCTCAGCAGCGCCCGTAAAAGCAGAGATCACATCCGAAGCCGGAAAAAGAAAAAAAGATTAACCGGCCGCCGGTCGAGGCAAACAAGCCGCCGCGTCTTGAAGCGGAAGTTAAAGCTGAAGCCTACTGCAGCTTTAAGAAGAAAAAAAAGTATAAAAAAGCGGCGCCTCCGCCGGCTGTCCGCCAGAAGAGTGCCTCACTTGCCATCCGTCCGCCGGACGTTCAACATTGCGGCTACCTCCGATGAGCTAGTTGTATGCTCCGTCACATCGGCCAGCAATTTACACCGGGCCAAAGTTATGGCACGTTCGGTTAAAAGGTTTGAGCCAAACGCCAAAATCGTAATCTGTCTCGTTGAAGAATCCATGCATCCGCAAACGTACACCCCTTATGTCGATCATTGGACTCTGGCAAAGGATTTGAATATACCAAACTTCCATCGCAACATGTTCAAATATAATATCAACGAAGGCACAACCTCGATGAAAGCCGCAACGGTAAAATACGCCATGAATTTGTACCCGCAGCACAGCTTGTTCCTGTATTTGGATACGGATATGCGGGTCTATTATCCGTTCACCGAACTAAAAGAATTAATGAAGCAGCAGCCGATTTGGCTGACGCCGCATATTTTGAACCAGTCCCGGCATTTGGATTCGTATTTGCACCACGGCATCTTTAACTCCGGCATACTGGGGCTGACCAGATCGGAGCAGACCTACGAGTTTCTGGAATGGTGGGACCGCAAGCTTTACGAAGCGTGTTATTTTGACGACAAGCTGTTTGCGGACCAAGGATGGCTGGACTTTGCCCCGCTTTACTTCGACGCGCAAATATTGCGGCATCCCGGCTACAATATGGCGGCCTGGAACGTAGGTGAAACCGGAAGGGACATCACGCATTCGGATAACGGCTATTATTATATTTACGACAAACCGCTTGTTGTTTTCCACTATTCCGGCTTGCATTGGGGCAATCTGCAAAACAATATGAAGCGGGTTTATCCGGATGGCAATAATCTATTGTACGGCATGCTGGACTCGTATTTTGCCGAGCTGGATGAAATGGGCAAAGACGCAGTGTCCTCCATTCCTTGGAGCTACGACCGGTATTACAGCGGCGAAACGATCAAGCAGGAAATCAAAGATAGATTCAAACAAAACCCGGACGCCATCGCCAATATCGGAAATCCGTTCCAACTCAGCAACGAATTTTTTAAAAACCGGGCATAACGCCATGCAGCCCCGTATGGCCAAGCGGCTTAGCCGCAGGCAATACGGGGTTATATAATGCCGGTTTACCGGCAAGTATAACTGAAAAAGGAACTCTTCAGCAGCGCTTGCCGGCAAGCAGCGAAGCTGGAGAGTTCCTTTTGTTATGCTTCCATCCGGAATGGGCGTGCGGCGGTTTCATCATGCGTTCTGTTCCGGCAGGGCGGTTAAGTGCCCGTTACGTTATCGTTTCAATGTTTTGTTGCGCTTGCGCGCCATTTTTTTTGTTTTATTGCGCAGCTGATTGGGTTTGCCGGATTTGCTGCTAAAGCCGGCCCTGGCGGATGAAGCCTTCTTCGATTCGGCATTATGGCGGGCCGCCACTTGTTCGTAGAGATGGAGATACCGATAGGTCATCTGTAAGGTTGTAAAACGGTCCGCTACATATTGGCGGAGCATGGCAGGGGTTGCTATGCTCGAAATACGAGGAAGCTTTTGTATCATTTCCTCTGGCGTCTGGCATAGATACTCCGGAAAACCGGCGAGTACTTCGCTGGTTGCGCCGTTATTTAATGCCAGCACAGGAGTGCCGCAGGCCATCGCTTCCACCATAACAAGGCCAAACGGCTCTTCCCAAATGGAAGGGAATAAGACGCATTTGGCATGCTTCAGCAAATCCTGCTTGTGCTGGCCGCCCACCGGGCCGACATAGCTGATGTTACGGTTGCGCTGAATACGGGGTTTAATGAGCTGATCGAACAACCCGGGGTCATGAATAGGCCCTGCAATAATGAGCTTTTCGCCTGTTTGGTCGGCGATGTCAAGCGCATGCTGAATGCCTTTTTCCCGAATGATCCGGCCGATAAACAACAAATACGATTCCTTTTGCTCGCTGAATTGATATTGCTCCAATCGGATCCCGTTATATACAAAGCTGCCCTTGCTGCCGCCGAACAGCTGAAGGGCGCGGCTGCTGACATATACAGGATGCTCTACCTGATTGTTCGTCGGCAGGTGCAAGGTGCAGATGACGGGAACCGGAAAAGGCTTCATTCTCCCGACAGCCGAACTGAACGTATGGTCATGAACAAGAGCGGTTCCTTTCGGCATCGTGCTTCGTACGAAGCGGGCGATCTGGTCCTCCGGCATATCCCGGCTCGGATAGGTTATTAGAGTGCCGCTGCTGCTGCTGCCGGGCGGAGCGTATAAAATAACTTCATGGCCGGCTTGAACCAGCCCTTCCGTCAGCTCATGAACGATCCGTTCCGTCCCGCCGTCCTTGGACGGGGGGACGGTTTCGTGACAGGGAGCAACATGAACGATTCTCAAAGCGATGATCCTCCTTGTGCTGCGGCCTCGTACACTTCGATTTGCTTTAATGAAAATTGGCGCATATTTTCGCCGCTGCGGTAAGCAAGCATCCATTCGGTAATATGCGACAGCGCCGTCTCCAAACTCCAGCGCGGCTGCCAGCCGAGAGCGCTTTTGGCTTTGGAGCAGTCCAGCTTTAAATAGGCCGCTTCATGCAAATTGTCCGTTTTGTGCACATGGTAGCTTGCGCCTTCTCCCCATATATTGCAAATATGCTGGACGATCCACTCGACGGGGCGTGCATCGGTATCGTTAGGTCCAAAATTCCAGCTTTGGGCAAAATCCGCCCCTTCCAGATACAGCTTCTTGGCGAGCAGCAAATAACCGCTAAGCGGCTCCAGTACATGCTGCCAAGGCCGAATGGAATGCGGATGGCGAATCGGGATCGCTTCGCCGTTCAGCAAGGCGCGGAAGCAGTCCGGCAGCAGCCGGTCCTCCGCCCAGTCCCCGCCTCCAATGACATTGCCGGCTCTGGCTGTTGCCACGCCAACGCCATGCCGCTCATAAGCTCCGATGGGGAAAAAGGAGCTGCGGTAGGCGTGCGTGACAAGCTCCGAGCAAGCTTTGCTGTTGGAGTAAGGGTCATGCCCGCCAAGCGGCTCATATTCACGATAGCCCCATACCCATTCCTTATTGTCGTAACATTTATCGGTTGTTACATTAACGATTGATTTAATGCGGCCGCCCGATTCATTCCACGTTCTGGCCGCTTCGAGCAAATATAACGTTCCTAACACGTTCGTCTCGTACGTATCCACCGGCCGCCGGTACGATTCCCGTACAAGCGGCTGCGCCGCCATATGAATGACGATATCGGGGTCGGCAGCAGCCAAAGCGGCTGTAAGCTTGCTCCGGTCCCGGACATCGCCATCAACGCTGTTCACGAGTCGGCTGATGCCAGCCAGCTCGAACAAGCTGGGTTTTGTTGGCACGCCTGCCGAATAGCCGGTGACGCTGGCGCCCAGTTTAGTCAGCCAAAGCGACAGCCAGGCGCCCTTGAAGCCGGTGTGGCCGGTTAGAAACACTTTTTTTCCGAGCCAGAAAGGGTCCGACGTTACTTCTTCCATGGCGCACTTCCTTTGTTCCAAATTTGCTCCAGCATATTTTTGTCGCGGAGCGTATCCATAGGCTGCCAGAAACCGTCGAACCGGTATGCTGCCAGCTGGCCGTCTTTTGCCAGCTTTTCGAGCGGGTCCTTTTCGAATACGGTGTCGTCTCCTTCCAGATAGGAGAATACTTCGGGCTGCAGAACAAAAAATCCGCCGTTTACCCAGTTGTCGTCACCTTTTGGTTTTTCGAAGAAACGCTGCACCAGATGATCCTCGCTGATTTGAAGTGCTCCGAACCGCCCGTCAGGCTGTACGGCCGTTACAGTAGCCAGTTTTCCTTGTTTTTTATGAAAGTCGAGCAGCTCGTTAATGTCGATGGAAGCGAGGCCGTCGCCGTATGTCAGCATAAACGGCTCGTTCCCGACGTACGGGGCAATCCGCTTAATGCGGCCGCCGGTCATCGTATCCAGCCCGGTATCGACCAGCGTAACTTTCCACGGTTCAGTCGTCCGGTCGTGGACGAATGTATCTCCGCCTGCTAAATGATAAGTCACGGTCGAATGATTACGATCATAGTTGGCGAAATAATCCATAATGACGTGGCTTTTGTAACCGAGGCAAATAATAAACTCGTTAAAGCCGTAATGCGAATAAATTCGCATAATATGCCACAAAATCGGCTTGCCCCCGATTTCAATCATTGGCTTCGGCTTGGATTGCGATTCCTCGCTGATTCTCGTTCCAAATCCTCCTGCCAAAATAACGACTTTCATGACAACACCCTCTTTAAGTTTTGTGATGAAATGACATCTTGAGCAACCCCAACAAAACACATCGGAAGCATAAGCTTAGTTTTGTGATGAAATGACATCTTGAGCAACCCCAACAAAACACATCGGAAGCATAAGCTCCGCTTTTATTTGGCTTTCAAGCGGTGCGGCTTGCCGGCCCGCCTGATGCGGGTTGCCCGCTTGCCCGCGGTTTTGCGGACACGACGATTGCCTGTTTTTTGCAGCCGCTTCTGTGGTTTTCGCGCCGATTTTCCATATTTGCCGCGTCTTGCGGACGCGTGCGGCCGGCGTTTCCGCCGCGTTGCTCCAGGTTTTGCTTTTGCGGCGGCGCGCAAAGGCTGCATACGCGGAGGAGCAGCGGAAATTAGGGAGCGGTACAGCTGGATATAATCGTCGGTCATCCGTTCTCTTGAGAAGCGTTCTTCGGCGTAACGCCGCAGCTCCTGGGGCGAAGGGGGCTTGCTGCTAACCGCCTTGACGGCCATTTCGTCCACGGACTGGCAGATGAGATTCGGAAAGCCGGCAAGCACTTCCGGCACAGCCCCTTTAGCCAGTGCAAGCACCGGTGTGCCGCATGCCATCGCTTCAACCATCGTTAAGCCAAACGGTTCCTCCCATGTAGAAGTAAACAGCAGCCAGCGCGCATGTTTAAGCAAATTTTGCTTTGCCGCTCCGCCTACTGCCCCGACATACTTCACGTTTGGCAATGACTTTAATTTAGGGCGGATTTGCTTCTGAAACAGCTTGTGGTCTTTGATCGGCCCGGCGATGACAAGCGGCAGCTTTGTTTTTTCGGCCACTTGTATGGCGTGCATCACGCCTTTTTCTTTCATGATGCGTCCCATAAACAGCAAGTAGTTTTGCTTCGTATCGCTGAATTCGTATTCGTTCAGATTGATCCCGTTATACACGTACCGTCCGTGATTGCGCCCGTTGACGCGCAGCGCGTTCTGGCTCACATATACCGGATTAACGCCTTGATGCCTGACGGGGATATGGTGGCTGCTCACTACGGGAGCGGGCAATCGGATACTGCTTAGCGCGGAGTTGAAAGTATGATCGTGAATAATATCCGTATTAGCCGGCAGAGTCCGGGCAACGAATCGCCCGATCGCTGCCGGAGCCAGGCCTTTTGGATAAGGAATCACGTTGGCGCTGGAACGGCTTCCCCTTGCTGCGTAGACGTAAACGTCGTGGCCTAGTTGAACGAGGCGTTCCGTCAGCTCGTGAACGACTTTTTCCGTGCCTCCCTGATTGGTTGGAGGGAGCGGATAGGCATTAGGAGCGTTGGACAACACTTGGACGATACGAAGAGGCCGCTGATGATTATCCGCCGGTAAGGCCGGTTCCCCTATATCATCCGGCAGTCCCGGATAAACCGGCATGCCGGGATCCTCAAGCGCAAGGAAGGCAGCGCGCGCTTCTTCCTTTGCGGCTTTTGTAATCGGAACGCCCCGTTCATCGGCGTTATAGCTCCATGGAACGGAGCGTTTGCTGCTGAATTTGCGGAGTTCCCGCATATAACCCGCATACATTTGCTGAATCGCGCTCGTCCGCGCATGCTCGCGTATGATTTGCGGCAGAGGATGCTCCGCATGGGAGAAGTGGAAGAAGCGCAGCGGAAAGCCATTGACGCGGTACCCGGTTTTGGCGCTGCCTGTGAAATGTTTGCCTCTTTCGAACAAATTCCAATAAGCGACGTTGTACCCCGGATGCTGCAGCGTATAGACCGAAAACAAGGCCGGGGCTAAATTCATCCAGTTTTGTTCATAAAATAAACCGCGGTTGTAGTTTTCATCAAACCCGTAGCGGTCCACGCGGCGCATCCACCAGTTTAAAAAGCGGAACGCCTCCTCCGATCTTCGCAGCCCGATAAAGCCGGTGTTAAAAATACCATGCTGCATATAGCTTTCTTTGGCGTCGTAAAGCTCGTGCGGCGTCACGACGATCGGATTGCCGTGCAAGGCTGCTACCGCTTCGGATAACGGGCTGTACACCTTGGTATCGGAATCCAGCATTAAGATTAGCTGCTCGCCGGGGTAATGCTGGAACAGGAAGCGGATCAAATGCGCCTTCAGCGCGTAGGCCGCCTCGTGAATATTCCGCTGCAGCATATACATCTCGAAGTGCGGAACCCCAATTTGCTTTGCTAAAAAAATATGGTCGATGAAACGGCTGTACGCAGCGGAGGGAATGTTTCTTTCGATGAGCAGAAGAACGATCACGGCCTCAGGATGATGTTTTTTAGCTGATTCCGCCATAATTTTCACGCGGCCCAGATGAGAGGCTGATGATACGGTACATATAATCAAGAAGGCATCTCCTTCCCCGGGTTCGATAAAATGGCGTCACACTCGGCTTGATATTGATCCATAAGCATATGAACCGGCAGGAGCCGGGCGGAAGCGACCTGCGCATGCAGTTTTCCGCCGGCCGGATCAAAGCACGCGGTTTTTAAAGGAAGCCCATGCACGGTGAATTGTCCGTTCTGAACCGTTAGCGAACGGGCTTTTTCCGCCAGGTTCCAGGCTGAAAAATGGTATGCCGGATGTTTAAAGATGTGGATGCCAAAAGGCGTAACCGCCAGGCTGAGCCAGCGATGATCGCTATGCGCCGGGTTGCCGCTCCGGCAGCTCTCCATCACGCGGTCCAGCCACCACGCTGCAAATGAGCGTGTATGGCTGCTGGGGCGGAGCGCTAGCAGCCCGGCATTCATCATGCCGTTTTTCAGTCTCTCGATCTCGTCTTCGGCATTTTGTTGGGGATAAAGAAAATATGGAATGCCGACCAGATCGCAGCCTCGCAGCGCTTGAGCAAGTTCATCAATCGGCCCGTACAGCCTGGAATGCGGGTCCATATATATAATAGAATCATTATACGTATGGACGAGCGACTGAATAAAATATGCCTTGTAGGGAGACAAATCCGCTGATTCAAACGGTTTCGAAGCGATAAAAACAACTTCGTCCACGTCATCCGGCTCCCGGTAACGCCCGGCGTTGCCTGTGATGCATAAGATGATATACGCTTCAGGATGGAACTGCTTTACCGATCGGGCAAATACGGCAGCGTTCGCCAGCTGGCCAGGACCGGCAAGTGTCGCAATGATCAAAGCTGACTCACCTCTTTTTTGTTTTCCGGATTGGCTTTCGTACCGCCCGCAATCTGCGCCTTACGCCGGGTCCGCTTCTGGCGGGGAGAAATTCCTCTTCCGGCGGCGGGGCCGCAGCGGATATTTTTTGCCGGGCCGGCGCAGGTTTGGTTTTCTTCTGCTTGTTTTTCGATGATTGGTTCTGCCGGTTTTCCTTATGGGTGCCGGCTTTGCTTTACCTTTGCGCACAGGCTTAGAAGCTTCACTGCCGGCCTGCTGATCCGGCCAAAGCGGAACGCCGTCATCGAAACGAAGCTCCTCGGGGCGCGGAACATACACGCCATATTCAGCCAGCAGTGAAGCGTCCTGCGCATGCGGCGAGCCGTCCTCGTAGCCGTCATCCAGCGGAAGCGGGGCAGGGAGCGTTCGTTTTACAGGCGCCCCGTCCATAATAGCTACGCTGTGCAGAGAATGCGGAAGCAGCTTCGGCCATATGTAGCCGAGTGAGCTGCCGGATGAAGATTTGCCGAACACGGGAAGGCAAAGCCGCAGCGCTTCTGGTGTAAATACAGGTGCCGCTGAAGATACAACGTTGGTGTACCGCAGCAAATAATCGATATGATGGGCAAATAGCGGATGTTTAGCATGTTTTTTAAAAGCAGGGTGGGCGAGTGACAGCTTATATTCGGAAAACAGCTTGAACAGTTGATGTATACCGTGAACATCGGTTTGAATGTTGTCATCCGGCAGCCATATGGCCTGGTAGCCGTCAAGCAAGCCGCCAAGTTCGTTTATCCAGGCGGCCAGCGCCGCATACTTGGAGCCTTGCCGCTGCTCATAACGGTCGCAGCCTGCCGCAAAGGCGCCCGGCCGGCTGCCGCTGTAGCTGACAAATAAGTCAAAGTGGCGGGGGATAGGCGCATTCAGCCATGTTTCATGCTGAGACTGGTCTCCCGCACGCACGATGACAAGGAAGCTTCTATCTGGCATAGTACAGTCCTCCCTTGCTTATTTCTCATTGTCCATAACGTTCTACTAAACTTGTAAGCTTGTAAGCCTGCAATTGCGTCATAAGAGCCGGCTGGCCGCGAGAGCTGTCCGTTTCTACCTAACCTGCCATATTAAGTTATGCTAGAAAGAGACAGAAGCATGGACACGTATACCCGATCGCGAAAAATTGGCGTAAACCTAACGTTTGCCAGCCGGACAGATGGCGGGGAGTTAAAGTTGTCTTTGTTTATTGTATTAATAAAAATATTAATTCTACGAAGTTGTTGAAATAATTATATAAATAGGTTTTAATGAAATTGCGATTATAAGGCAGGTTTTCAGCTATAAAAATCATAGTAATCGGATGAGGTGACGGGATATGGCAAGCCATCGGGCATCTATCATTATTGACAAGGACTTTCAAGTTGGCGAAGTGGACAAACGGATTTACGGCTCTTTTATCGAGCATTTGGGAAGGGCGGTTTACGGCGGCATTTACGAGCCGGATCATCCGCAAGCGGATGAGCAAGGTTTTCGCACGGACGTGCTGGAGCTGGTGAAAGCGATTCAAGTGCCGATTGTACGTTATCCCGGCGGCAATTTTGTATCCGGTTACAATTGGGAGGACGGCGTTGGCCCTAAAGAACAGCGCCCGCGCAAGCTGGACCTCGCCTGGCGCACGACGGAAACGAATCAGGTGGGCTTAAACGAATTTATGGACTGGTGCAAAAAAGCGAACGCCGAGGCGATGATGGCCGTTAACCTCGGAACAAGAGGGGCGGATGAAGCGAGAAATTTGCTCGAATACGCCAATTATGCCGGCGGCTCTTATTGGAGCGATCTGCGCATTCAGCACGGCTATACGCGGCCGCATAATATTAAAACATGGTGCCTCGGCAATGAAATGGACGGGCCATGGCAAATCGGGGGGAAAACAGCGGCCGAATACGGCCGGCTGGCGAGCGAGACTGCTAAAGTAATGCGCTGGACCGATCCGTCGGTTGAACTTGTCGTGTGCGGCAGCTCCAGCATCTACATGAATACGTATCCGGAATGGGAAGCGACCGTGCTTGATTTGACTTACGATCAGGTAGATTACATTTCGCTGCATACCTATTACGGCAACCATAAAGGGGATTCCGCGAATTTTTTGGCACAATCGCTGGGCATGGACAGCTTCATTCATACGGTTGTATCTATCTGCGATTACACGCAGGCGAAAAAAAGAAGCAAAAAGAAAGTCAACCTGTCGTTTGATGAATGGAACGTATGGTATCATTCTAATAATCAGGATAAGAAGATCGAACCGTGGTCCATTGCACCGCCGCAGCTCGAAGATGTATACAACCATGAAGATGCGCTTGTTGTCGGCTGCATGCTCATCAGCCTGCTGAAGCGGGCAGACCGGGTCAAGATGGCGTGTCTGGCCCAGCTCGTAAACGTGATTGCGCCGATTATGACGGAGAACGGCGGCGCTGCCTGGAAACAGACGATTTTTTATCCATACATGCATGCCAGCTTGTTCGGGCGCGGAACCGTGCTAGTCCCGCTCGTGAAATCGGATAAATACGATTGCGCCGATTATACCGATGTTCCGTATGTGGAAGCGGTAGCGGTCCATAACGAAGAGCTTGGCGAAGTCACGATATTTGCGGTCAACCGCCATCTGGAGCAGGCAATCCCGTTTGAAATCGACCTGCGCAGCTTTGTGAAGGGCCAGATTATCGAGCATATCGTGCTCGAAAGCAGCGATTTGAAAGCAGCCAACACGGCGGCGGAGCCGAACCGGGTTGCGCCCCATAACAGAGGCAATGCTGCGGTTACGGATAACGGAAAAATCGAGGCTGTTCTTCCGAAAGCGTCCTGGAACGTTATCCGCATTCATGTATAAGATCATTCGCATGAAGCACGAGCCGGGTCCGCAGCGCGGGCTCGGCTTGTTTATTGCAAACAGCGAGCTGAAACGAAAAGGAGTGAACGTATGATCAGGGCAAATACGAACCCGGTTTGGCTGCCGCTGTACGAGGCGCTGGCCAGCAGCGTGCGGCTGTCCATTATTGACCTGCTGGCGGCCAAGCCCATGAATGTCAAACAGCTGGCCGAGGAGCTGGAGTTAAGCAGTGCGATCGTGTCGATGCATATCCGCAAGCTGGAGAAAGCAGGCATCGTAGAGACGCGTATGGTCCGTTTGAACGGCGGCACCCATAAAATATGCTCGCTGCTGGAGCATTCGATCGCCATCGACCTGCCGCGGGAACGCCAGGAACCGGTGAAGCAGCATGAAGCCAGCATACCGGTCGGCCACTACACCCAGTTTGAAGTGCATCCGACCTGCGGCATCGCTACCTCGGACAAAGTAATCGGGCAATTTGACGATCCCCGCTTTTTTAATGAGCCGGAGCGGATGAACGCTTCTATTATCTGGTTTGCGAAAGGTTACGTAGAATATAAGATCCCGAATTATTTGCTGCCGGGCGAGCAGCCGACGGAACTGGAAATTTCGCTTGAAATCGGTTCTGAAGCGCCGGGTTCCAATGCCAATTGGCCGTCCGATATTTCGTTCACGCTCAACGGGATTCCAATCGGCATGTGGACAAGCCCCGGTGATTACGGCGACCGGAGAGGGAAGTTTACGCCGGACTGGTGGATGGATTCCATTAATCAATACGGCCTTCTGAAAGTGATCCGCATTCAGCATAACGGCACCTTTATCGACGGTCAGAAAATGTCGGACGTTAGTATCCACGATATTGGCCTCGACCGCAATCATTGGACATTCAGGCTTGCGGTTCAAGAAGATGCGGTTCATGCCGGAGGGCTGACCATCTATGGCAAAGGCTTCGGCAATTACAATCAAGATATGCTTTTTCGCGTATTTTACCGCAGTCCTGAAGAGGGGAAGCGCTAATTGCGGTCCCCAATGCTGGCGGCCGCTTCTTTGCTGCTTTTTCCGGGCTGCAGTTATCGCCATTCCGTTCCCGCAGCTGGCGGCTCCTTCCTTTCGTCCCGATGATGAAAGCGCAGCTGAAGCAGGGAGAAATCCGTTTCTGATCTGCTTCCGCTTAAGGGCCGGCCGCTTTTTTTTCCCCATTATGACCTTTAACCGTTATCCGCTTTTCTCCTTCGCATGATGCCTGCTTCGACTTTGTTGCGAGGCGGTTTAAGCAAGCCTTTCACTCTTTTGCCATGTTTGCACTTTCTTTAAATAACCTGCGATTACCGGCGTTTTCCGGGTACAAAAATGTCTCATTGCCGGAAAATGAACCCTCGCGACATAATAGGTCAACACCGCCTCATCAGGCGATGAACGACATATGGAGGTGACAGGGGATGAAGCAAGCAACCGCTCCGGGGACGCAGACGGCCAGTAAGCCGATTCGCCGCACATGGCGCATTTCACGCTTGAAGCGGGACAAATGGCTGTATGTGCTTCTGCTTCCGGGATTGCTTTACTTTTTAATTTTTAAATACGTGCCGATGTGGGGCGTACTGCTTGCATTCAAAAACTATCAGCCGTTTACGGGGTTTTGGAAAAGCGAGTGGGTCGGGTTCGATCATTTTAAAGTGTTTTTTGAGAACCCCGAGTTTTTTATGCTGCTTCGCAATACGCTTGTTTTATCGCTGTACAATCTGATTTTCTATTTTCCGGCGCCGATCGTGCTGGCCCTGCTGCTGAATGAAATCAGGCGGGCCGTATTCAAGCGTACCATCCAAACGATGATCTACGTCCCGCATTTTATATCAATGGTTATCGTTGCGAGCTTGACCTATGTATTTCTGACGACCGAAGGCGGCGCTGTAAATGAGCTGCTTTATCAATATACAGGAAATAAAATCCAGTTCTTGTCCGATCCGGGATGGTTCCGGCCGCTCATCATTTTGCAGCTGATCTGGAAAGATTGCGGCTGGGGCACCATTATCTTTTTGGCGGCGCTTTCCGCCGTTGATTTGGAGCAATATGAAGCCGCCACGATAGACGGCGCCAACCGTTGGAGGCAAATTTGGCATATTACGCTGCCGGCTATCCGCAGCACGATCGTCATTTTGCTTATTTTGCGGATGGGCCAGGTGCTCGATAACGGCTTTGAACAAATCTATTTGATGTTAAATCCGCTTAACCGCTCAGTAGGCGAAGTGTTTGATACGTATGTGTACACAATGGGGATTACGCAAGGCGCCTTCAGTTACAGCACCGCGGTTGGCTTATTTAAATCGGTTATTGGCGTCACGCTCGTGCTCGGCACGAACTGGCTGGCCAAGAAATTCGGCGAATCGGGGCTTTATTGATGAAAGGGGTGACAGGCGTTGGTTAGACGTTACAGAACTACATCCGGCACCATATTTGATATTGCAAATTACTTGTTTCTCGCTTTGGCCGGCCTAGCCGCCGTCCTTCCGTTTCTATACGTCATCGCCGGCTCTTTCGCTTCGGATGCCGAGCTGACGAGCCGTGCCGTATTTTTTATTCCGAAGACGTTTACGCTTGCTGCCTATACGTTTATTTTTTCGACGGACACGATTGTGCAGAGCATCGGCATTTCGGTTTACGTAACGGTCATCGGCACGCTGGTTAACTTGTTTTTTACGGTAACGATGGCTTACCCGCTGGCCAAACGGCATTTATGGGGACGCAACCTGTTTATTAACCTGATTGTGTTCTCGATGCTGTTTGGCGGCGGGATGATTCCGACTTACCTGGTCGTCAAGGAGCTGCATTTGCTGGATTCATTATGGTCCTTGATGCTTCCGGGCGCGATCAGCGCGTTTAACCTCATTATTGTCAAAAACTTCTTTCAGGAGCTTCCGATTGAGGTGGAGGAAGCGGCCCGCATCGACGGCTGCTCGGATATGGGCTGTTATGGCGGATTGTGCTTCCGCTTTCCAAGCCGGTGCTGGCCACCTTTACGCTGTTTTATGCGGTTGGCCACTGGAACGACTTCTTCGCCGCTTTATTATATATTAACGACCCGCAAAAATGGCCGCTCCAGGTCATGCTGAGGCAGATCGTATTGCTGTCGCAGGCTGCCGCAGGCGATCTGAATTCGATGGACCCGAACTTCGTCAAGCCGCCGGACCAGTCGATCAAAATGGCGGTTATCGTAGTCGGCACGCTTCCGATATTGTGCGTCTATCCGTTTTTGCAAAAGCATTTTGCCAAAGGCGTATTGCTGGGTTCGGTGAAAGGCTGACCGTTCCCGCCTCAATTTGATGTAAATCCGCTTCGCCTCACCTTGCTGCGGCATATTGGTAAGCGCTTACTTGCGGGCAGGCGGTTTTGCTATAGGATAAGAACCATAAAAGGGAGGAAATAAAGGTGAGAAAAACAATGAAATCCACGAAACGTATTTCCACTTTCCTTATTCTCGGCACAGTGTGCGCCGTAGCTTTGTCGGCCTGCTCTTCCGGCAGCGGGAATAAAGGCTCGAATGGAGGCAGTGCATCGGCTACGCCAAACGCAACCTCATCCGCAACTGCAGCTGCGTCCGCAGACACGAAGCAAGACCCGCTTAAGCTTAATATTATGCTGCCGATCTTTAAAACAAACTTTCCGAAGGACGACAGCCCGGTTGCGGCGGAAATCGAAAAAAGAACGAATACGGACATTCATTTTGAGTGGGTGCCAAACGCTTCGTATTCGGACAAATTTAATATTACGCTTGCTTCCGGCACGCTGCCAAGCATCATCTACGTGCCTGACCCTAAGGCGCCAAGCTTCGTAAGCGCAGCCAAAAGCGGCGCATTCTGGGATTTGACCGATAAGCTGAAAAACTATAAAAACTTGGGCGAAGCGAATCCGGTCATTCTGAACAACTCCTCGGTCGACGGCAAAACATACGGCATTTACCGCGGACGCGCGCTTGGCCGCAATGGCGTGTATTACCGGAAAGACTGGCTGGATAAAGTCGGCTTGCCGGTTCCGAAAACGATCGACGATTTTTACAATATGCTCAAAGCGTTTAAGGAACAAGATCCGGACGGCGACGGCAAGGACGATACGTACGGGCTGGTTATGGTCAAGTGGACGGGCGGCTGGGGCGCCGGCTTCGACCAAATCAAGCTTTGGTTCGGAGCGCCTAACGTTTGGGGCGTCAAAGACGGCCAGCTTGTGCCGGAGTTTGAATATGACGAATATTTCGAAGCGCTTAAGTTTATGAAGAAGCTGTATGACGAGAAACTCGTCAACCAGGACTTTGCCGTTATGGACTCGGCCAAATGGGTTGATCCGATCGTCAACAATCAAGCCGGCGTCATTGTAGACGTTGTGGACGGAGCAGCACGCGCCGACGATAAAATTCATGCTGCACTGGCCGCTGCAGGCAAAGATGATCCTAGCAAGCAGTTTATGGACGTATTTGGGGCTGTATCCGGTCCTGACGGCCAAATCCATACGCTTCCGACCTCCGGTTTTGCCGGCATGTTGTCCATTCCGAAATCAAGTGTCAAGACGGAGGAGCAATTGGACCGCGTGCTGACGTTCCTGGATCAGCTGAACGAGCCGGATATGCAAACGCTGCTCGGCTATGGCATTGAAGGCGTACATTACACGAAGGTGGACGATAAATCGCTGGAAACGATTAAAGATACCGTGAAGCTGGAATCGGAAGTGGAAGGCTTGAACCAAATGATTCCATACATTCCGGAAACACGGGGGCTGCTGCCGAAATCGACGCCGCTGCGCGACCGTCAAACCGAGCTGCAAAAAGAAAACGAAGCCACGATCGTCGCGAATCCGGCGGCACCGTTTATTTCTGAAGTCTATTCGCAAAAAGGCGCCCAGCTGGATAATATTATCAACGATGCGCGCATCAAGTTTATTGTTGGCCAAATTGATGAAAAAGGCTGGAAAGATGCCATTGAAGTATGGAAAAAATCCGGCGGCGATGATTATGTGAAGGAAATGAATGAGCTGTATGCAGCTACCGGCGGCAAATAAACCATCATAAACGGAAACAAACGGATTTATTAAAATCAAACCAAAAGACCATACGGAAACGTATGGTCTTTTTTTGTGTTCGTTTTAACAAAATTTAAGTGGAACAATTATTCATTTCGTTATATGCTGTAAGCATAGGCCAATGGTTCGGATGAGCGGGCGGCTTTTAATTTATGAATACGCTTACAAAGGAGTCGGTTAGTAAAATGGAACTGATCAATAAACAATTAGGCAAATTCCGTTTGGCTGGCGGCTCCGGCAAATTTTATAAAAAAAGTCTGGTACTGCTCCTTATCGTAACGAGCATACCGGGAATCATTACAGGGGCGCTTGTTTATTGGATGGCGGGCGGACGGCTGGAGAGCGAGCTGCTGAAGCTTCATAACTACCAGATTGAGCAGCGGGCGGGCAATTTGGATGAGCAGCTGGAAAATTTGGAGCTGATGTTGTCCCACTGGGCGTTTGACTCCCGGTTTGATTATTCATTAAGCGGCCATGACTTCGTCCGCGATTTTGTGAAAACCCGGGATATCGTCAATACGCTGCTCGTCATGCAAGGGTCTAATACGATGATCAAAAACGTCAATCTTTATTTGCAGGGAGAGCAGCCGATCCTGTTCGACCCGGAGTATTCTTCGCTGCAGAGCGGGGCGCTGACCCATATTTATGACGGTTTGTTTACGAAAAAAAGGGAGACGTATTGGACGCAGCTGTCCTTTAATCCGTCCAATCCCGCTCAGAGGGATTTAACATTTGTCCATTTGATTCCGGGGGGAAGCATGAAGCCGTTTGGCGCATTGCTCATCCGTCTGGACAGCGATAAGGTGGCGCAAATGCTCCGGACGATGACGCCGTACAGCGACGGGGAAAATTTATTGATGGAAGAAGGCGGAGACATCTACGTTTCCGCTAGCGGCAGCTCCCAGGATTCTCCGTTCGTACAGTCGTTAAGAGGAAAAATCGAACAGCGCAAGGAAGGGCAAGGCTCGTTTTTTTTCGATTGGAACAATAAAACATACGCCGTTACTTATGGGCACGTATCCCGGATTGCGGAAACATGGATGTATGTATCCGCATCGCCGATTACAAGCATTACGGCTCCGGTGGTGCTCATATCCAAAATTATTTTTACAGTCAGCCTAAGCGCATTCCTCATTGCGGTGTTGCTGGCATGGCTGGCTTCCAAGCGGCTTTACTCGCCGGTGAAGCGGCTGATGGGCAACCTGCTTCCGGGGGTTTCTCCTTTCAGCAGACAGGAAGACGAGTTTACGCTGATTGAACGGGAGTGGAATGATTTAAGCCGGGAGAGCAAGGAGCTGAACGCCAAGCTGTCCGCCCAGCTGCCTTACGTTAAGGAAAGCTTCCTGCATCAGCTGGTACAAGGTTATTTGTACGCTTATTCCGAAGACGACCTGCTCTCCCGCATGGCCAGCTACAAGTGGGATGTAAGCGGCAAGCAGTTTGTGATGCTGTATGTGCAGCTGAACGGCATCGCCAGCATGGAGGGCAAGTTCAGCTACGGCGATGAAGGGCTTGTAACGTTTGCATCGGTCAATATGATTGAAGAGCTCGCGGGCAAATATTTTGAGCAGAGCAGCACGATTAACTTCCATGATCTTGGCGCGGGGCTGCTGCTTATACTGCCGGCAAACGAATCGTATATGGACAAAGTCCAGCCGTTCTGCGAAGAGCTGACTCAAGCGGTCAACCGGCTGCTCCTTATGCGGGTTACCGTTGCAGTCAGCCGTTCGATTGCCCATATAAGCGACGTGCCGTTTGCTTTTGAAGGGGTGAAGCATGCGGCCAGCTTCCGCAACTTCGACAATGAGAATCAGCTGATCGATATGGAACAGCTGAACTACGAGGACAGCTCCGAACCGCCTTATCCGTTTACGCTGGAGCGGGAGTTTATACAAGCGCTGCGCACCGGGCAGGAGGCCGACGCACGTACGCTGCTGTGTGATTTTATGCATGCATTGTCCGTACAGGGAGCCAAAGCGATTGACGTCCAGCAGGGCATGCTCCATTTGCTTGGTTCGGTTCAGCACGCCATACTGGTGTCCGGCATTCAGCCGAAACGGCTGTTCAAAGGCGCCAACTTATACGAGCAGCTGTCGCAAATTAAAGAACCGGGCCGCATTTGCGACTGGTTCCAGGCAAGGGTCATCGACCCGTTTATGAAAGAGCTGGTGGGACGGTCGGATTTGCAAGTGAAGCGCCTGATTGAAGAAGCGATGTTGTTCCTGCAAAAAAACTATATGCAGGATATTTCGCTGGATAACTGCGCGGACCATATCGGCACCAATCCGTTTTTCCTGAGCAAGTCGTTTAAGCAGGTAACGGGCAAAAATTTCATTGATTATTTAACCGAGCTGCGGATGGACAAAGCAAAAGAGCTGCTGCGCGAATCGGAATTAAAAATTAATGCAGTTGCGGAGCAGGTTGGGTATCAGCACAGCTATTTCAACCGGATATTCAAAAAGCTGGAAGGAATGACGCCAACGCGTTATCGCGAGCTGAGCCGGGCTGAATAAGCGCCGGTCAAGGAATTCTCTGCTGTAGGAAGCCGCTGTGCTGCATTCTCGGTGTTAAAGCCTGATTCTCCCAAGAGGAGGATCAGGCTTTTCTTTATATCTTTGGCGAATGTATTCAGGGGAGAGGAAAGCACGTATCGGAGCAGGAGGAACCCCTGATCCCAAAAGGGACAATATGCCCCGAAAAGCCCGGTAAGCTTTTAAATAGATGGCGTTATCCGTTTCATCAACAAAGTGCAAGGCGGGTGAAAATGTGCAAATCCGGCGCACGGCCCGGGCAAAAATGTGCCATTGCCGGGAAAACGGCGGTTGCCTACAATGAAGGCGTTCAAACGCGGATGAATGGGAGCGTCGCTCTACAACTGAACAGGGAGGATGAAGAAATGAGCGGAACCGCTGTTAAGGTGGGCTGGCTGAAGGAAGCGCCTTCCGTTCCGGCCGGAGTGACATGGGGCATTCCGTGGGGAGAAGGCGAACTGAACCGGAACGAGGAGCTGGCACTGGCAGTGCCTGACGGAGGCACTGCGCCGGCTTTGCAAAGCTGGCCAACTGCATTCTGGCCGGACGGCAGCGTGAAATGGACTGCGCATGCCGCTTCGTTTCCCGCTGCGGAAGCGGGGGGTTACGATGTCGTGAAAGGAAAGCAGGCGCCGGGAGGCGGCAAGCTTCTCGTGCAGGAGACAGAAGAAGAAATAACGGTGGATACCGGAATGATAGCTTTTATTGTGCCGAAATACGGGGACCGGATCATATCAAGCATTTTGCGCGGCGGCAAGGAAATATGCGGCGGCGGCAGGCTGATCGCTATGAAGGAGACTTCGTTTGCTGCCTCCGGCTTCCGGACCATCAAGGAAGAAAACTTTCATTCCCGCCTGCAGGAAGTAAAGCTGGAGCAGGCCGGTCCGGTGCGGGCGGTCATTAAGCTGTCGGGCAAGCACCGGTCCGCTGCCGGCAGCGGAGAATGGCTGCCGTTTTCAATGCGGCTGTACGCCTACGCCGGACTGGAGACGATTCGTATCGTTTATACCTTCCACTATGACGGCGACCCGGACACCGATTTTGTGAAAGGGCTGGGCATCCGCTTTACGGTGCCCATGAGAGGGAAGGGGTACAACCGGCATATCCGATTCGCCGGCGACAGCGGTTATTTCAGCGAGGCGGCCAAATCGCTCCACACCCGCAGGACGAAAGGCCGTTATGAAGCGCAATACGAGCGGCAGCTGATGGGCGAGACGTTAACGGATGAGGAGATGAATGATCCGTATTTCCTGAATCTGCTTGACGATTCCGCATCATGGAACAGCTTCAAGCTGGTTCAGTCTTCAGCGGACCATTACCGCATCATGAAGCAGACCAAGCCGGTCTGCAGCTGGGTCAAATCGGCGGAAGGCCGCAGAGCACGGGGGCTTGTGTATGCAGGAGGCGAAGGCGGCGGCCTGGCGATAACGATGCGTTCTTTTTGGCAAATGCATCCGTCCGGCTTTGAGGTCCGGAATCTGCTGCATGAGGAGGCGGAGCTGACTGTCTGGTTCTGGTCGCCGGATGCGCCGGCCATGGACATGCGCCATTACGACACGGAAACGCATGTGGAATCCGCTTATGAAGGTGCGGAGGAAATGCGCGCAACGCCTTACGGCGTCGCCCATACAAGCGAGTTGACGCTCTGGTGCAAGGCGGCGACGCCAAGCCCGGCGCAGCTGGACGCAATGGCCGGCTATAACGAATCGCCCGCGCAGCTTGTATGCGCCCCGGATTATTTTCACGCCAAGAAAGCGTTTGGCGTCTGGAGTTTGCCTGACCGGAGCGTCCCGGCCAAAGCGCAGTTGGAGGAACGGCTGGACGGCATTATATCGTTCTACCAGTCGGAGGTGGAGCAGCGCCGCTGGTACGGCTTTTGGGATTACGGCGATTTCATGCACAGCTATGATCCGGCGCGCCATGTGTGGAATTACGATCTCGGCGGCTGCGCCTGGCAAAATACGGAGCTCGCGCCCAATATGTGGCTGTGGCTTATGTTTTTAAGGACGGGCCGGGAAGATATTTACCGCATGGCCGAGGCAATGACCAGGCATACAAGCGAAGTGGATGTTTATCATTTTGGCGAATATGCGGGGTTAGGCTCGCGCCATAACGTCGTTCACTGGGGATGCGGATGCAAGGAAGCCCGAATCGGCATGGCCGGGCTGCACCGGTATTTCTATTATTTGACGGCGGATGAGCGGATCGGCGACATGATGGACGAAGCGGCCGATTCGGATTATGCAACGGTCCGCCTGGACCCGATGCGGGCGTATTTTCCGAAAGACGAGCACCCGACGCATATTCGGGTCGGTCCGGATTGGGCGGCGTTCAGCTCCAACTGGATGACCTGCTGGGAACGGTACGAGGATCGGCATTACCTTCAGAAGCTGCAGACCGGAATCGAGTGTATTAAGCAGGCGAGGTTCGGGCTGATATCGGGGCCGACCTACGGATACGATCCGGCAACGGGCGTGCTGGCGCCTATGGGCGACGACAACTGGGGAAGGCATTTGGCGCTGTGCATGGGCGGACCGCAAGTGTGGATGGAGCTGTCCGGCATGCTGAAGGATCCGCAGTGGGATGAGATGATGGCCGATTTCGGCGTTTTTTATAATTTGCCGCAAGAGGAGAAAGACCGGATCACCGGCGGAACGATCAGCGACCGGCATTTCGAGCATCCGGTGCTGACAACGGCGCTTGTCGCTTACGGGGCATGGTACAGGCAGGACCGTCGCACGGCTGACACCGCCTGGTCGATATTGCTTGGCAGTCGGTTTGCGCATACCGATCTGCAGCGGCAGGCAGCCGGCGTATCCTACGTGAGGGAACTGAAGGAAATCGGCTGGATGAACACCAACGAAGCGTCGCAATGGTCGCTTAACGTGATCATTAGCCTCGCGCTTATCGGTGAGGCGCTGCCCGGACAATGGGCGGAGTGCGCTGCGGCAGGCGGAGAAAACAGGAACTTACAATAGCGATAAACGAGGAGGGTGCACAAGATGGCACAGCAACAGGAAACGATGGAAGTGTTCCGCATTGCGGATTTGGATATTAGCGCGGCGGGTCCCCGCTGCAAAATGCTGCTGGGCGACTTAAACGGTGACGGGCGGGCCGAGTTATTGATGGTGCATCCGGATGACCGGCAAGATGTCCGGTATATTCCCCATCAGGTGCAGTGCCTGACGGCATATGATCTCGATGGCCATTTGTTATGGCAAACGGGGAAGCCAAGCGAGGAAGCGGGCAGCCAGGGCTCCGATTATCCGGCGCAAATCTACGATTGGGACGGTGACGGCAAGCTCGAGGTGCTGTGCGTGATGGACAGCCGCTTCTGCGTGCTGGACGGCGCAAACGGCAAAGAGAAGATATCCTATGAGCTGCCTTCGCCTCATGCCCATGATTGTATCATTATCGCGAACTTGACCGGCGGGCCGCGCGCGTCGGACGTGATTTTGAAGGACCGGTATCACCGGTTGTGGGCGATGGACAATCAATTCCGGCTGCTGTGGACATATGAGGGCAATCCGGGCCATTATCCATGGGTGTACGATTTGAACGGGGACGGCTTGGACGAGGTGATGGCCGGATACGATTTGCTGGACCATCAGGGGAACCGGTTATGGAGCTGCCGTGATCTGGAAGATCATGCCGATTGCATTTGGGTTGGCGATGTGAACGGCGACGGGCAGCCGGAGCTTGTCATCGGCGGCAGCGTTACCGTTATGTACGACCGGGAAGGCCGCGAGCTGTGGCGGCACTCCGGTTCGGTCGAGTCGCAGCATATCGCGCTCGGCCGCTTCCGGCCGGATTTGCCGGGGCTGCAGGTGGCCGGACTTGACCGGCTGGTGCGGGAGGACGACGGTAAAGGGTTAAAAGGCAAAGATGCGTTGTTCCTGCTGGATTCGGAAGGAAACGAGCTGTGGAAGGAAAACCGCCAGACAAGCGGCTGGCTGACCATAGCGGAAACGATGCACCGCTGGCTGCCGGATTCCGGGCAAGATTATATTCTTGCCTACCGTCGGGGAGGCGGCGTTTATCCCTCGTTGTATGACGGGCATTTAAACGTTGTCGCGGAGTTCCGCCATGACGGTTATGCCGTTCATGCCGATCTGCTTGGCACAGGAACGGAGCAGGTAATTATTTACAATGATACGTCTGCGGCTGTATTTGCAAGCCGGCCGCTTGCGCTGAAGCCGGAAGGAAAAGCCGTACCGCTGGCGCAGCCGAAACGGCTGTACAGCTCCACCTTATATCCCGGCGGTGAATATGATAGCTAAGGAGGGACGGGCATGCTGCCTTATTTTGACGCAAATGATTCCATTGCAAGGCGGACCGGCGGCAGTGACGAGCATGTGCTAGCCGCAATAGCCGGCCGTTTCGCCGGCGCGCATCCGAAGCTGCCGGTTGTTTACCGGCTGCATACGGAGCGGGGATTCCGCCGGGAGCAGGATTACCGGTATGACATGGATTTGCAGGCGCTTTGGCCGGACATGGAGGACGGACAGGCGGTATACGTATGGGGCAAAATATGGTCCGATCAGGAAACGGTTATGCCGTTTTCGTTAAGCTGCTACGGGCCTACCAAAGTATTCGTGAACGGCAGCGCAGCATTCGCCTCCAATTTGAACGATGATGTATTTCCGGACCGGCGCGTTTATTTCCGTTCCCCGATCCGCAAAGGCTGGAACCACCTTGTGCTGGAATTTGTAAAAACCGGCACCGGCTGCGGCGGCAAGTTTGGAACCGGCAGCATTAAAGGATTTCCGCTCCATGTGCTGGCGCCTTCCCCGGAGCTGTCCGGCATGGAGGGCTGGTGCTGCAGCGGGCCGCAGGCGGGCAAATGGCCGGAGGAGCAGCTGTTGTCCGCTTCTGTGGATGGGCTGGCGGATGCTGCAATATGGCATCCGCAATTGGCGGTCCGCCCCGAAGAGGCGGCATTTGGCCGGCTTGGCGCTCTATTTGCCGGAGCGGAGGCAGGGATGGCGGCTTATGCTTGGACAAAGCTGATGAACCGCCGCATCGACTCCGGTAAGGTAAGGCTGCAGGGCTCGCATGACGGCCCGTGTTCCCTATATTTGAACGGGGTACGGATCTATCAATCGGGCGCGGCAAGCGGTTCGTTTGTCGTAGAAGTGGACGGATTGCCTTTCGGCAGCAGCGATTTGCTTGTGCAAACCGTTAAATCAGGAATAAAATGGGATTTGGAACTGGAGGTCGCCGCGCCAGCCCGCCAACAGGACATGAGGGACGAAGCAATCGCATTAGTGGAACCTTATCCGGTGGAGGGTTTGCGGGAGCCATGGCTTTATTTAGGCCCGTTCCCGGCAGGCGAAGCGCCGGCGCCGGATGAACTGGGCCGGATGGACCGGGTGTACGGAGAAGGGGAATACCGGACATTTTGGCGGGGCGGCCAGCCCGGCACTTGGGTCAGGCCGTATTTGGAAAATGCGATGTTCGGCAAATGGAACTATCCGCTTGGCGTAACCTTGTATGGCATAATGCGAACCGGGGAGCTGCTGGACGATCCGCATTACATCCATTATGCGGCCGAACATATTGAGCAATGTACCGCATTGCACGATTATTCGTTATGGGACGGGAACAAATTCGGGTCGCCCGGCACGAATCACCAGCTGTCGTTTATTGACAGCCTGGATGATTGCGGTTCGTTTGGCGCCGTAATGCTGGAAGCGTGCAAACACCGGCCGCTTGAGGGGGCGGCGCAGGCAGCCGCGCATATCGCTTTGTACATTTCCCGCAAGCAGGACCGGCTGGAAGACGGGGCGCTGTACCGGGTGCGCGGCACAACGGATTTTATGGCGGATACGATGTGGTGCGACGATTTATATATGAGCACGCCTTTTTTATGCAAATATTATGAGCGCACCGGGGAAACCGCTTATTTGGACGATGCGGCGCAGCAGTTTCTGCTGTACCGGAAAAGGCTGTTTATGCCGGAGCACCAAATTATGCATCATGTATACGATTTGAAGTTCGGCAAGCCAAACGGGGTTGCATGGGGCAGAGGGAACGGCTGGGTGTTGTTTTCGCTGACCGAGCTGCTGGCCGTTATGCCGCATACGCACCGGCTGTATCCGCCGATACTCGCTTTTTTCCGCGAGCTGTGTGAAGGGTATTTGCGGCTGCAGGGCGCAAACGGATTGTGGCATCAAGTGCTGACCGATCCGGAATCGTATGAGGAAGCGTCGTGCACCTCGATGTTTGTTTACGCGTTTGCAAGGGGCGTCCGTTTCGGCTGGCTGGAGGAGCCGGAGCCTTATGCGGCGGCGGTGCTGCGCGGCTGGGAAGGTTTGAAAGCTCACTGCATCGACAAACATGGCAATGTGTATGGCGTTTGCCGGGGCTCCGGCTACTCTTATTCCCGTTATTATTACAAGGACGAGCTGACATGGCAGCTGAACGATACGCACGGCATCGGCATCGTGCTGCTGGCAGGAACGGAAACGATCCGGCTCCGTCAGCATATCAATGCGCAAAAGTCTCCGCAAGCCGGCCTCGCCGCCAACTAAACCTCAACTAATTCCGGAAAAGGGCTGAGATGATAAGCCCTTTTCCGGAATCCTGTAAATACGATTGAGCTTTGAGGGCTATTTGACCGCCCCGGCTGTAATGCCGTTTGCGATTTGGCGCTGAAAAAATATATACATAACGAGAACCGGTATGATCGTAATGAGCAAAGCGGCAAACAGCGGTCCCCATTCGGTCCGGTATTGCATCTCCGCCTGCATAACGCCGATCTCGACCGGCAGCGTATATTGGGCCGGATCGTTCACGAGAATCGTCCCCATAATATATTCGTTCCAAATGTTCAGCACGTTGACAATTGCTACCGTAATGAGGCCGGGCTGGGACAAAGGCAGCATCACTCGGAAAAACGTGCCGAAATGCGAAGCGCCGTCAACAACGGCCGCTTCCTCCAAATCTTTTGGCAGCGACCTGAAAAAACCGACAAGCACAAAGATGCCAAAGGCCAGTACGCTTGATGTGTATACAAAGATCAATCCGATCTTGGTATTGATCAAATGAAGCGAATTCATCAGGAAAAACAGCGGAATAAGCGCCAGCACAAAGGGAACCATCATGGACGCGATATAGAGCAGGTATAACGCATTGCTTCCTTTAAATTTGTAGCGGGCCAGCACATAAGCGGTAGAGGCGGAGAGCAGCAAGCCAAGCAGGACGGAGCCGGCTGTTACGATAATCGAATTCAAAAAATAGCTGCTGAAGCTGTATTTTTCCCAAACATAAGAAAAGTTGGACCATAACAGCGGAACATCGGGCAGCGCCCAAGGCGCTTTCGATAAAAATTGCTGGTTGTTTTTCAAAGCGTCCAATAACGTCCAGAGCAGCGGATACAGGACGGACACGGCCCAAATGAGAAGAATCGCATAGAAAATGATTTTGACTGCAGGATGTTTAATTGGCGATTGCATGGTCTGTCCCCCCTAAATCATCTCGATCGTTTCTTGTCGCATAATGCGCTGCAGTACGATGGTGGTGATTAGCGACAGCACCAATATTAATACGCCGATGGCCGCGCCGAAGCCAAAATGATATTGCCGGAACGCCATTTGATACAGATAGGAGCCCATAACCTGGGTAGAGTTATCCGGTCCGCCTTCTGTCATCAGCCACACGATGACGAATGACCCGTTCAGCGTTGTCATCATAATGTTCAGAATGGACACTTTCATCTGCTCCCAAATTAGCGGCAGCGTAATGCTCCGGAATTGTCTCCACTGCCCGGCGCCTTCCATATCCGCCGCTTCGAAATACGAAGACGGGATATTTTGGATGGCGGCAATAAGCAAAATCATATAAAAACCGATGCCGGCCCATATCGCCGGGGGCAGCAGCATCCAGATCGTATGCGACGGAAATCCGAGCCAGGCAATCGTCACCTGTTCCTTTGTAAAAAGCGACAGGAAGCCGTTCAGAAAGCCGATTTGCGGATTATAAATAAAATTCCACAATACGCCGACGACAACAACGGATATGACGTTCGGGATAAAAAAGATGGATCGGAAAAATCCGGCGAGCTTGAAGTTGAACCGGGTTAACGCAACGGCAAAAAAAGTAGCCAGCAGCATAATGCCGACGATTTTGCCGGCGACCAGAAAATAGTCGTTCCCGATAGCTCTCCAAACGATAGGGTCTTTAAACATATCCACGAAATTATCGAAGCCGATGAATGTTTTGTGCTGTGCCATGCCGGACCAGTCAAACAGCGAATAATAAAGCGCTTGAACAACCGGCCAAATCGTAAACAAGCAAAAAAACAGCAATGTAGGCAACGTAAAGGCGGCTATAAATATGTTTCGGCTAAAAGAGGCGGTCCCTCGTTTCATGGCGATACCGTCCTTTCTGTAAATGGGCGGAGGCAGAGCGGACTGCCAGCGTCCGCTTCTTCCTCCGCCTTTTTGGCTGTGGCGATCCCTGTTTCATGATTTCGCTGTTTTATTTGGCTACTTTTTTCACGGCGTCCGTTACGCGTTTGACCCATTCCTCCGGCGTAATTTTACTGATCGTCAATGCATCCGTTGCATCCTGCATCGCTTTGTCAACGTCGGCGCTGAACGTAATCGTCGGGATGACGACCGTGTCCGGCGAGGTCAAATATTTTGCTGCGTCCTTCACAAAGCTTGGCGCATTCGAATTGCTGATGTCGCCTTTAATGTTGGAAGGAGCACCGCTAAGCTCTGCCCATTGCGACGCTTGCGCCGCGGAGAAAATAAATTGCAGGAACGCTTTGGCTGCATCTTTGTTTTTCGCATTTTTCGCGATTGCAACCGTTGCGGTTGACGTATTGGCTACAACTTTGCCGCCCGGTTTTTGCGTTATGGACGGAATGAAGCCGAATTGGAAGCCGGACGGCACGTCTTTGGCCATTTCATTAGGCAGCCAGAGGCCGTTTGGAATAAAGGCGTCTTTGTGCTGCAGGAACATCATTTGCGAGTCGGTATGGTTGATTTGGATCGACGCTTTGTCGATAAAGCCTTTGTCGCGCAGCTCCACGATTTGATTAAGCGCAGCCAGCACGGCCGGGCTTTCATACGCTTCGACTTTGTTGGCGGCCATATCCTGCAGAATCGTATAATCGTCGTTGTTATTCGATACGATCGCCGGATACAGGAATGCACCGTTAATGTAATAAGGATATTTGCCGGTATGGATAAACGGTGTAACGCCGTCGGCGCTAATTTTGGAGCTTATATCCAGGAATGACTGGAAGTCGGTTGGTTCCGTCCAGCCTTTTTGCTGGAACAGCGCTTTATCCCAGAAAATGCCCCACGAGTTCAGCACAAGCGGAATGTTGTAAATTTTGCCGTCGTATTGCTGCGGCTGCTGGGCAAGCAGATCCAGAATCGGCGAACCGTCAATGTTTTTGGCTGTTTTGATCCAGTCCGTCAAATCTTCCAGCTGGCCGTCTTCGACCATTTGGCGGTCGTTCAGCTCAGGGCCGTCGATGTACACGAAATCCGGCGGGTTGCCGGCAATCCAGCGCGGTTTATTTTGCTCGTTAATTTTTGGACCGGCGGAAACTTTAATTTTGAGGTCAGGATTGGCGGCTTGAAAGTCATCAACCACTTTTTTCCACCATGCGTCGCCATATCCTCCAACAAAGTATTGGATTTCAAAATCGCCTGTCAGCTTTGTAGCCGTTGCGTCCGGAGTCGCGCTGGCGTCGGCTGAAGGGGCTGCTGATGCTTCAGCAGATGCCGAAGGCGACGGCGATGGTTCGCTGCTCGAGCCGCTGTTGTTCGAGCCGTTGTTGGAACCGCAGGCAGAGAGGAAGACGGAGACGAGCAGTATGGCGATTCCCAGCGAAGTCCATTTTTTAAATCGCATAAAACCAAACCCTCCTTTTAGATGTCAAATCGCGCTGCAACTGCGCTTAAGTCCATCATAAAGAGAACAAGCCGTACGGACTATTGAATATCTTCCATGAATTCTTTGTTATTATCTTTTTTGTAAAAACGGCCGATGGATACACTGTACGCAAACGGGAGAAGCGTTTCCTTATCGAAAGAGCAGCAATCGCTTTTTTGATTGGCGCTAGGGCGGAAAGGGAATTCAATGCATCAAGCTATTAACATGTTAAATGTTACATATAATGGAATATATTTAACTTGAAACAGGGAAGGGTTGAAGAACGTGGTTATTGCCGTTATTTTATGGTTATTTTTTGCTGCTATTTTCTTTTTCATCTTATACGGCGTCATCATGTGGGCGATGAATGACAGTAAGCTCGCGCAGGATGTCCGTCAGATCCGGCTTATTCTCGAAAAGCGGGCGGAGCTGGACGGCATTGACGTTATAACGGACGAACTGTCAGACCGGCCTTATGAAGTTCTGGCATGCCCGGAATGCGGCTATGGCTGCTCCGTAGACGATATTTATTGCTCAAGCTGCAAGACGAAGCTGCAGAACGAACCACAGCTCTAAACCAAAAGCGCAGGAATCGTAGCATATAGCGCATTTGTTGAGAGGCATGTAAGCGGACGGTTCCTTATAATGGAACGAAAAATGCTGTTTCTTCTAAGCATAAGGAGGGTTACGTTCATGACTTACGATAACAGCCGCCCGCAAGCGCCGGTTCCATCGCTTAAGGAACTTTACCTGCCGTATTTCGACATTGGCGCCGCCGTTAATTTGCGTACGATGGAGTCGCAAAAGGAGCTTTTGGCTGCGCATTACAACAGCTTGACAGCGGAAAATGATATGAAGTTTGAGCGGATTCATCCGCAAGAAGGCGTATATGCATGGGAAGCGGCCGACCGGATTGCCGATTTTGCGGCGTCAAACGGCATGAAGCTGCGCGGCCATACGCTTGTATGGCATAATCAGACGCCGGACTGGGTATTTGAAGGAGAAGGCGGCGCGCCAGCCAGCCGGGATACGCTGCTTGCGCGCATGAAGGAGCATATTACAGCGGTTGTGTCGCGCTACAAAGGCCGGGTGTACGGCTGGGATGTCGTCAACGAAGCGGTGGAGGATCAATCAGGCGACCGGCTCCGCCAGTCCAAATGGCTGGAGCTGGCCGGGGAAGATTTTATCGCAAACGCATTCCGGTTTGCGCATGAAGCGGACCCGGAAGCGGTATTGTTTTATAACGATTATAATGAATGCAATCCGGAGAAACGGGATCATATCATCCGGCTTGTCCAATCACTCCAAAACCAAGGGGTGCCGATTCACGGCATCGGACTGCAGGGGCATTGGAACTTGCATGGCCCAACTATCGGTATGATCCGCGAAGCGTTTGAGCGGTACGCCGAGCTTGGGCTGCAGCTGCAAATTACGGAGCTGGACATTTCGGTATTTGACCAAGCTGACCGCCGCACCGGCCTTACCGCGCCGTCCGCCGAGATGATCGAGCGGCAGGCCGAACGTTATGAGCAGATTTTCGGTTTGTTCCGCGAATTTAAAGAAGTATTGACGGCGGTTACTTTCTGGGGAGCTGCTGACGACTATACGTGGCTGAACGATTTTCCGGTCCGCGGACGCCGCAATTGGCCGTTTGTATTCGACGCGAACCATCAGCCGAAACCGGCGTTCTGGAAAATTGCAAACGGGTTGGAATAGGCTGGCGCAAGGCGTCTGCACAATTTTTACTGGCTGGAATTGTAGACATAACGGCACTTCTGTCCGTATACTAGACAACAATAGAGACAAGCCGCAGGATAGGGCGGTTACACATCAGAGATAGAAGAGGAGCCATAACGAAATGAGTTATAAAATTGTTTTTTTCGATATCGACGGAACGCTTGTGAACGAGGACAAGCAAATTCCTGCCGACGCGCTGCAGGCGATTGCTGAACTGAAAGCAAGCGGCGTGGAGCCGGTGATCGCAACCGGACGCGCGCCTTATTTTATTAAACCGCTCGCCGAGCAGGCAGGCATTGATTCCTTCGTAACGTTAAACGGCGGTTACGTCGTATACAAAGGGCAGCCGCTGTATTCCCGCACCATTCCCAAAACAAGCCTTGAAGCGCTTGTCAAGCTGGCTGGCGAGCATCAGCACGGGCTTGTTTTTGAAGGCGAGCACGAATTTTTTGCCGATACGGAAGACCATCCGTTTATTACGGATTCGGTTATGTCGCTGAAGGTGGACATGCCGGGCTACAATCCGGAATATTGGAAAACCAATGACATCTTCCAAGTATTCCTGCACTGCGAAAGCCAGGATGAACACTTGTACGAAACGCTTCTTAACGAGCTGAAGCTCATCCGCTGGCACCCGCAGGCGATGGACGTGCTTCCGGCCGGCGGCTCCAAAGCGCAGGGCATTGAAGCGCTGCTCGATAAGCTGGGGCTGACGAAAGAAGAAGCGGTAGCATTTGGCGACGGGCTGAACGACAAGGAAATGCTCGAGGTTGTTGGCCTGGGCATCGCAATGGGCAATTCCCACCCGGACCTGCTCCCGTATGCCGATTACGTCACGACCGACGTGAATGAAGGCGGCGTACGCAACGGCTTGATCCATGCAGGTCTGCTGAAAGGGTAACGCATTCAATGAAAGGGGCGCCCCGAAAGCGATTAAGCCGGCGGAGACGCCCCTCATTGTTTATTCCACGCCGTCCGTGAAGTTTTTAGTATATTGCTTAACCCCTTTATGCTCCAAATCCTCCAGCGTTTTCTCTAAAATCGTGACAATACGTTCTTTCACCTGATTCAAGGTCTCGTAAAACAGCTGCTCTTCGCCTCCGATAATTTTGACGCCGCTGATCGCCTGCATCGACGTAAACAACCGGTGCTGCTCGGCTAAGTTGTCAATCACCTCCAGCGTATGTTTGGTCTGCAGAAATAAATCTTTATGGTGCTGTTTGGACAGCCGCGACTCGAGCTTCTCTAATCTCTCACTCATCGATCCCACTCCTTTCGTTCGACAGAACCACCTGATACTGTATATGTACGAAAGAAGAGGTAGTTGTATTACGAAACAAAGCTGGAATCCGCGTCTGTCCCGAGGCGCTGTTCCGTCCTTTTTACCGGCTTTTGTCCAATGCAAATTGCTGCAGCTGATCCAGCGCATTTTGAGGGCTTAAGCCGTCATACAAGACGGCGTCCCAAGCTTGCGCGCCCGGTCGAGCACGGCCTGCCATTCCGGCTGCTGCACGGGATAAAAGCTTGCTTTCATTAAAGCGTCCAAATTGGAAGCCATCACCTCGTCAGCTGCGGACATCTGATCGCCAACGGTACGTGTCACCGGCAAAAATCCTTCGCGCAGTACCATTTCTTCATAGTTGGCATCGTTGTACAGAAAGTCCAAAAATTTGCCGAGCGCTTCTTTATCCGTGTGGTTTGTTTTAAATGACACTAGCACATCATGTACGCCAAACGAAATCGGCGGCTGCCCGTCTTTGACCGGAATCGGCCCCATCCCCCATTTCAGCCCGGGAAACTCGCGCGGCACAACGGATGTAAAATAATTGCCGGAAATCATCATGCCAAGCTTGCCGTCGCCAAGCACCCGCTGTTTTTCATCCCGTGTAGTTACCGTCGGTTCGGGATCGGTTAACCCTTCATCAAACAGCTTTTTAAAAAAAGCCAGCCCCTCGACATTTTCAGGGGAGTTGATCGTCCACTTCCCGTTGTTCATCCAGCCCCCGCCGGAGCCTAGAAATACATATGACAAATAAGCTTGGGTTTCGTTGTCGGTCAAATCCAGGCCAAATCCGTAAGCTTTTCCCTTCGCTGTAATCGCGGCAGCGTCCGCCTCCAGCTCTGACCAGGTGGCGGGAGATTTCGTTATGCCGGCATCCGCAAACAAATCTTTGTTGTAATAAAGCTTGCGTGTCGTCGCTACATACGGAATAGCATATTGAATGCCGTTGTACCGGTCAATTTCCGCCATATTCGGATAAAACTTCGCTTTCAGCTCGGGAGACAGGATGGCGTCCATGTCGTTCAGCAGGCCGTCTTTGGCAAAATGCGCGTACACATTCGTGTTCAGCAGGTCAGGGGGGTCGCCGCTGCTGATCATCATCGTATAGATGCCGTCGAGAATATCCCAGTTGACGACCTGCAGCTCTACGTCGATATCCGGATTCAGGAACATAAATTGGCTGACCAGCTTTTCTAACACCGGCTTTGTTTCCGTGCTGTATTCGGAGGCGACAAAGCGGATCAATGATTTTTTGCCGGAAGGGGAAGCGGGCTGACTGCTCTGTTCTTCGCCGGTTGAGCATGCGCCAAGCAGACAGCTGAATACAGCGGCCGCCAAGCAGGCTGCAAAGGCTGTTCGTACGATTCTCAAGGACTCACCTCATTCGTGTTGGAACGTAATCGGAAATATGCGGATTCAGGATTCATCAGTTGCCGGTAAGCGGGAAGAGCAGCTTCTGGTTTTCGGGGTTATACATATTGTCTCTCGTTACAACCTGAGGATCGATCAGCGTTATGCCGGCCCGTTCGCCGTCGATCATTTTTACCGCTGTTTTAACAGCCAGATAACCCATATTAAACGGTTTCTCCACAATAAGGGCATCCATCGTTCCTTCTTCCATCAGCTGTATTTGATAGATGGAGCTGTCGAATCCGATAAGCCGGGTGCTTTCCGTCTTGCCCAGCTCCTTCAACGCCTTGGCCGCTCCAAGCGCGGTTGTTTCGTTTAGCGTAATAACGGTATTGACGTTTGTATTTTTGCCCATCAGAATTTTGACCGCTTCATACGCGCCGTCTTCCGTACCGCCGGCGTAATAGGTGTCGTAATAGCTGTCCGGATAATCGGCAATAGCGGACAAAATGCCTTTTTCCCGGGCTGCCGAGACGGGAGAAGCCGGCGTATCGCTAATGATGCTGACGACCGGCCGGCCGCCGTTTTCATTTGCCGCTTCGGCTCCTGCCTTCATGCCGGCTTCCACATGGTTGTTGGATACGAGAACTGGCTGATAGTGATCCAGCTCGACGGGTGAATCCATCGCCACGAGCTTGATGCCGGCTTGATGCGCTTTATCCAAGGCCGGAAGCAGTTTCCGGTCGTTGGAGGGGGCGATGACAATCGCCTGCGGTTTTTGCTTAACCGCTTCCTCCAGCAGCTGGATTTGGGAGCCGGTATTTTGTTCCTGCAGCGGGCCGACGATACTGACGTTGGCGCCGGTTTCCTTGGCTGCCGCTTCCGCGCCGGCGCGTACGGTCTGCCAGAAGCTGGAGTTCATATCGTTTGATTTTAAAATGACGGTAATGGTCCTTACCCGTTCCGATGCTTGAAACAGCTTGAACGAAAATGCCGCATAAATCGAAACCGCAACAAGCAGCAAAGCGGCGGCTATAAGAAGGCGTTGCATGCGCATTAATGAAGCAGCTCCTTTGCTACTCAAGTTTCGGGATCGTAATCGTAATGATAGTGCCGCGCTCGAGTTCGCTCCGAATTTGAACGCCGTAGGCATCACCGAAATACAGCTTGATCCGTTCATTTACATTGGCGATGCCGATGCCGCCGCGTTTGGCGGAAGGATGCTCGGAAGGATGCGGCGGGTTCCAGATCTGTTTCAATTGGGTTTCGGTCATGCCAAAGCCGTTGTCTTCGACTTCGAACCGGATAGCGCCGTCCTTTTCCTCGCCGCGGATAATAATAAGGCCGGATTCGCCAATGTTTCGGATTCCGTGGTAAATCGCGTTTTCAACAAAAGGCTGCAGCAATATTTTTAACGTTTTGTAGGCGGAGATGTGCTCCGCAATTTCAATCCGGTAATCGAGCTGCTCTTCATAGCGCATTTTCTGGATGAGCAAATAATTGGTAATATGCTCGATCTCCACCTGAATCGGAACAAGCTCCTGATCTTTCGCGATGCTTGCCCGGAACAGCTTGGCCAAGGCTGAGGTCATGAGCACGACTTCTTCATGCTGCTTCTGCTCCGCCATCCAGACGATGGAATCCAGCGTATTGTACAAAAAATGCGGATTGATTTGCGATTGCAGCAGCTGCAGCTCGCTTTTCCGCTTATGCTCCTGCGTTACGATTATTTCCTGCATCAAGTTGCGGATTTGGCCAACCATCAAATTAAATGTGCGGCCAAGCTGGCCGATTTCGTTCATAGCGCCGATCTCGGTCTGAATATTGAAGTTTCCCTTCTCAACGAGCTTCATATCGCGGCGCAAGTTTTTGATGGGACGCGAGAGCTGGTGAGACAGCAAAATCGACAGGAGCAATGTCAGCGTAATGCCGAAGAGAGCGTACCAAATAATCGACTTGCGGATCGCTTCCTTGTTGACGATCAGCTCGTCCGTATACGCGACGCCAACGATTTTCCAGCCGAAATTCGTATCCTGCACGGAGTAGATCCGTTTGCCTTCATTGTCGCTGGTCATAAACGAGCTTCCGCTTTTGGCGGCCAGCACCTTCGCGATCTGCTCGTTGCGGAGATTGCTGTATATGAGCTGCTGCTGCGGGTGGTACACGATATTGCCCTGCTTGTCCACGATAAAGACGTAGCCTTTATCGCCGAGGTGGATGTTGCTGCAAATATCGTTTATGACGTTCAGCTTCAGATCAACAAGCAAAATGCCTTCGCCCTGAATGCCATCCGTGCTTTTCAGCTCGCGGCTGAGCGAGACGACCCAGCGGTATTCGTTCTGGAAAATATTTTGGACATGCGGCGATGTAATAACAGAGCGTCCGCCCTGGCTCATTGCGTTAATATACCAGTCCTGCTTGTACAGCTTCGTATACGGATTCAAGCTGGTAATCCTCCGGTCAGATACAAACCGGCCGTTATAATAGCTGAATACCATAATATCCGCGATGTCCTTGCGGGACTGGATGATAGTCTGGAACAAATCTGAAATTTTTTTCTCGTAGGAGCGCCGTTCCTCATCGCCGATAAACGTATTGGAGGATATGTAATATTTTACGTCCTTGTTGCCCATGGCAAGCTGCGAAATGTTTTCCATGTTATCAATATAGGACTGGATGTTGTAATTGACCTGATTGATTACTTCGCCGACGTATTTTTGCGAATTCCGCTCTACGGAGTCTACCGTGAGCCGGTAGCTCACAAGCGTGGTAACGGCAATGATGATAAGAATAAGGCAGGAAAAAGCAAATGAGATGCTGGACTGGATGCTTTTGAGCGGAAACAGCGGTTCAAACCGGCGGCCGGGCATCATGGCTTTAACTCCTGCGCGCAGCTGTCCCGGAACTCGCGCGGCGTTACGCCGGCATGTTTTTTGAACAAAATGCTGAAGTAATTCGGATCGGCATAGCCTACCTTTCCGGCGATTTCATACAGTTTAAGCGAGCTGTGCTGCAGCAGCTCTTTAGCTTTTACAATCCGCGTGCGGGTTAAATATTCAATAAACGTTACGCCGGTTTGTTTTTTGAAGACCAGGCTGAAATAGCTGGTGCTCATATGCACGTAACGGCAAATGTCCTGCAGCGACAGCTTTTCAAGGGTATAATGCTCTTCAATATATTGCACGGCGCGGGCAATTTGCATCGTGATGTAATGGTTCCGGTTGTCGGCGATCAGCTGAATGACGGAGCCGGCGGTTTCTTTCATCCAGCTTTCAATCTCGTCCAGCGTATGGAGCTGGTACACCTTCATCATAAGACCCGCCTGGTCCAATGAAATCTCCTTATCAGCGGTTCCAAGCTCCTGTATGGCTCCCAGCAGCGCCAGAACGACTTTTTGCGTATAGAGGAAACAAGCCTCGATCGGCAGCATGGCCGATTTGAGACCGGCGACAAGCTGCTCGATCAGCGCATGAACGTCCTGGAGCGACCCGGCTTTGACAGCGGCGGCAAGCTTGCGGTCGTCGTCCCAGTCGATCGGCAGGGTGGTTCTTTTTTTGCCTTCGATATCGCGGATGCTGATAATGCGGTTTTTGCCGAACATAAACCGGTAATCCAGCGCGGCAAGCGCGCTTTTGTAAGAGGAGGGCAAATATTCGGAGGACAGGCATACTTGCCCGATGCCGGCCGTAACCGTAAATTTCAAATACCGTTCAATCCGGTGGCGGATATCTTCGGCGATGCGGAACGCTTCCTCGTAAAGGGCGTGTTCTTCACATGGTCCGGACAAAATTAGCACCATTTTTTCCTCGCGGGAGCGGAACAGCAAGGCAGCTGTATGTTTGACGCTTTCTTCGGCCAGATCAATCGCGGCTAACCGGAGCATTTCTTCATCCAGCTCGCTGCGGGCCCATTCATCGTGGTTAAAATCGTCAATGTCTATGGCGGTTATTAAATAAGGCGGGGAAAGCTCGGGCAGTTCAAAATAAGCGAGCCGCTCTTTCAGCTCTTCGCGGCTGAGCCCGGCGGCGGCAAGCCGTTCCAGAAACCGTTCCTTGAGAAGCGGGAAGCTTTGGCGGAGCAGCGACTGCAGCCTGCTGATGTCTTCGTGGCGGGCGGCTTCTTCATCCATTTCGGAACGGATTTTGAGGAGCAAATCTTTCATTTCGCTGGCAGTGACAGGCTTTAATATAAAATCGGATACTTTCAGCCGGATCGCCTGCTGCGCGTATTCGAATTCATCGTAGCCGGTCAGAATGACCATTTTCATATAGGGGTAATGGGCGGCGACGGAAGCGGCAAGCTCAAGGCCATCCATAATCGGCATGCTGATATCGGAAAGAATGAGATCCGGCTTCAGCTCGGCAACCGCTTCCCAAGCTTCGCGCCCGTTCGTATAATCGCCTAACAGCTCAAAGCCGCAGGCGTTCCAGTCAATCGCAGCCCGAAGGCCTCTTCTTACAACGGCTTCGTCGTCGACAATGATCGCTTTATACATACGCCAGTCATCCTCCGTTTGATAGAACGGTAATAGGAACAAAGCTGCGGGCAAGACTAAGAAAAAGAATATATCGATTATACTACAGCCCGTCTGCAACCTTCCATAATCTTCTGCCGTCTATGCAGGTGCAAGCTAATTTAAACAACGAGGTGACTCATCATGGCTTTATGGAAAACAACTTCAACCGTTTCGGCGTCGATTGTGCTTGCTGCATCTATGCTGGCTGGCAGCGCGTTTGCGGCATCCGGCTTTACGGATATTGGGCAATCGCAGGCCAAGGAACAAATTGAAGCGCTTTATGACAAAGGGATCGTGACAGGGGTGACGAGCACGGCTTTCGAACCGAAGTCAAGTATTGACGCTGCACAAGGCGTAGCGCTTATTGCAAGAACGTTTAACCTTAGTCTGGCTGCTATTGATTTTAAGGAAGCGCCTATTGCTAACCAGTTGTTCCCGAAGGTGGCGAATGACGCGTGGTATGCGGAAAGCTTCATCAACGCCCATTTCAACGGCTTGGACATACCGGAATCGGTTGATCCGGCTCAAACGATGACACGCGAGCAATTCGTCCACTATGTTGTGCAGGGCTTGGAGTCGACCGGACAATATCCGCTTATTAAAATGTACATTCCGATTACCGATGAAGATTCGATAAATGTGGAATATCAAGGCACGATTGAGCGCGCTTTGCTGTATAAAATCGTGTCGCTGGACGATAACGGCAACTTCCATCCGGAGGCGCCGGTGACCCGCGAGGAAGCGGCGGCGGTGCTGTATAATGCGCTGCAGTTTGTTGAAGCGCATGCAGATTCCGGCGCAGGAAGCGGCGATACCAGCAGCGGCAGCAGCGAAACAAACAGCTGACATTTTCTTATATAGGCAGCATAATATAACCGCGCCGGCGGCAAGAAGCCGTCCGGACGGGCCGTGTAACAGGCCCTGTCCGGACGGCTTTGTTTTTTTATCCGGTTTCGCGCGGGCAGGGCGGGACGAAGCATGGCCTTATTGGTATAATGGGAGCAGGCAACTGACAGGAGGCTTGCGGCATGAATCACTCAAATGTGGAAATTGAACGAAAATATTTACTCGGGCGTTACCCGGAAGCGGAGCTTGCATCCGGCGGGCTGCGTCTCGTTGAACGAAAGCATATTTATCAAACCTATCTGGCGTTTAGCGGCGATCAGGAAATCCGGATCCGCAAGCTTGTGGTCGAAGCGGGCGAAGCCCAAGGAACGGAACAATATACGCATACGTTTAAGCGCGGCACCGGCTTATCCCGGGAAGAAATCGAATACCCGATTTCACGGCAAGTGTATGAGCAGCTCCTGGGTCTCGGGGAGCTTGTTCCGCTTCAGAAGACGCGGACAACCGTCGAGGACCGGAACGGCCGCCTGTTCGATATGGATGACTACGCGGGACTTCAGCTGCTGACCGTAGAAGCGGAATTTGCTTCCGAGCAGGAAGCATTGTCGTTCCAGCCGCCGGAATGGTTCGGGCGGGAGCTGGGCAATGAAGAGGAATTCCGCAACAAGAAGCTGTGGCTTGATTTGCAAACAAGCGGTATCGTGGGCCGGGAAAGGAAGGAATAAGGATGAAATATGATTTTGACCGGATCATTGACCGTACCGGAACGAGGGCTGTGAAATGGGACAGCCAGTTTCTGGACAAGGTGATGGATGCAAAAGATGCGCTGCCGCTATGGGTGGCGGACACGGACTTCCCGGCTCCGGAAGTTGTTGTCGAAGCGCTCCGCAGCCGGGTGGAGCATCGGATCTTTGGTTATCCTTATGCGGATGACGCTTATTACGACTCGGTTATTTACTGGATGGATAAACGGCACGGCTGGCCGGTCCGGAAGGAATGGATATCTATAATGCCGGGTATAGTGCCGGCGTTAAGTTTTATTGTCCGCGCCTTTACGGAGCCGGGAGAAGGCGTCATCATTCAGGAGCCGGTATACGCGCCTTTCCGGCAGACGATTGAAGGCCACGGCCGGCAGCTGCTGAACAACAAGCTCGTAGAAACGGACAGCGGTTATTGCATCGATTACGAAGATTTGGAGAGCAAGGCTGCCATGCCGGCTGCCAAGCTGCTTATTTTATGCAATCCGCATAACCCGGTGGGGCGCGTATGGTCGGAGGAAGAACTCCGGAAAGTCGGGGACATCTGCTTAAAGCACGGCGTTCTTGTCGTTTCGGATGAAATTCATCACGATTTGATATTGTTTGGCAATAAGCATACATGTTACGCCAAGCTTGGCGAGCAGTACGCGGCTCAGTCGATTGTTTGCACCGCACCAAGCAAAACGTTTAATATTGCCGGCTTGTCCACATCCAACATCATTACGCCGAATCCGGCCCTCAAGAAACGGCTGGATAAAGAAATGAACTTATTTCATGTAGGCGGCGCCAACCTGCTTGGCCTTACAGCTGCGGCGGCAGCTTATTCCCCGGAGGGCGAGGAGTGGCTGGAGCAGCTGCTGGCTTATTTGGAAGGCAACGCTGTTTTTGTGAAAAATTTTTTGGCGGAGAAGCTGCCGAAAGTCCGTTACCGGCTGCCGGAAGGCACTTATTTGGCATGGCTTGATTTCCGGGGCATCATGGGAAGCAGCAAACAGCTCGAGCGTACGATAAAAAAAGAAGCAAAAGTATTGCTGAATCCGGGGTTTGGTTTCGGTGAAGGCGGGGACGGGTTTATGCGGCTGAATTTCGGCTGTCCGAGAGCGGTGCTGGAAGAAGCGCTGGAGCGCATCAGCCGGCCTTTTCAAGTATAAATAACCATTTAAGCGTCTATTCCGCTTTGTGCCGATGTTGTCCAGCTATTGTAATGATACAATAGAAGAAAAAAACCAGAGGTGAATCTAACCGGCGGGTTAAACGCCTGTCCGGAGCGTGCCATGGCAACTACAGAACATCCCCCCTTAAAAGGTGCGTGCAATGCCGTGAGCTTAAACCTTTGTCTGATTTTTTAAGGAGAACAGGGAGGCGTTCCGGGCCTTTATCCAGGCGCGGCACTTGCAAAAGCTGCCGCAAACGCCAAGCGCAAGGCAAAGCAGGCCATTCAGTTACTCCGCAGCAGGAAGCTGCGGGACCGTCTTATCCGGCCACTGAACCGTTAGCAGGCAAGTCGGCAGTGGATCAAACGAAAAGCATTAGGGATATTCAGCTATTGGATCCCAACGATATGAGGCAGGCAGCAGCCCCGTTAAAGAGAGCCGCCGGGTCCGCCGGCGCAAGAAGCGGAAGATCGAGAGGATTGACGAGCCGCGGGGCCAACAAATCCAGAGCGCTTCATCCGGTGTCCCATTCGCCGGCGGATACCAGCTTTTTGAAGGAAACCCGCCAAGGGACCATCTGGATGAGAGGGAAAACGGACAAGGGCAGGCGCTGGTACCAGGAGATCGACAAGGCGCTGGCCATTACGCTGGTGAAGGAAAAAGCGGCGGTTGTCGTCAACCGCCATACGATTAAACGGCTGTTCAGCAATAAAGACTTCCGCAAATATATTTTAACCCGCGACAACTATACGTGTTATTTTTGCGGAGGATACGGCGATACGATTGACCATTTGCTGCCAAAGGCGAAAGGTGGGCACACCACGCCCCTCAACTGCGTCTGTGCCTGCAGCTTATGCAACCAGTCCAAAGCCGACAAAGATCTGGAAACGTTTATGCGTGGCGGCTGACCGCTTCACGCATGGCTGTAAACAAGCTGATCGAAGCGTAGCTCTATCGCTTCGATCAGCTTTTTTTGGCGGGTTACGCTCCGGCAGCCGGCTTGGAGAAAAAGGTTTTTAACGCTTTGTACACTTCGCCTTTATCGCGGATGATGGAATACATAAAACGTTTGTTGCTAATATTTTTGTAAGCGGACATCAGCGTGCTGCTCCGGTTGTACTGGTTCACCTCGCCGTAGCCAAACAGATTGGACCTCTCCAGCAACTTGTCGATCAGCTTTACACAGCGTTCGTTGTCGCTTGTCAAATTGTCGCCGTCGGAGAAGTGGAACGGGTAGATGTTCCAATTCGCAGTCGGGTACCGGCTTTCTATGATTTCCAGCGCCTTCAAATAAGCCGAGGAGCAGATCGTGCCTCCGCTTTCGCCCCGGTTGAAAAATTCCTCTTCCGTTACTTCTTTGGCTTCCGTATGATGAGCGATGAACACAATTTCAACATGCTCGTATTTCCTTCTCAAAAACCGCGTCATCCAGAAGAAAAAGCTGCGTGCGCAATATTTTTCGAATGAGCCCATGCTTCCGCTCGTGTCCATTAGCGCAAGAACAACGGCATTGGACTGCGGCTTAATGACCTCGTTCCATGTCTTGAATCTCAAATCGTCCGGCGAAATGCCGCCGATGCCTGCTTTGCCTGCGTTGGCATTGCGTTTCAAGTTTTCGATCAGCGTCCGTTTTTTGTCCACGTTGGACATAATGCCTTTTTTGCGCACATCGTGAAAAACTACTTCGGTTGTTTCCAGCTGATCGCGCTGCTTCTGCTCCAGATGCGGCAGCTCCAGCTCGTCGAACAGCATATCCTCCAACTGGTCGATGCTGATTTCCGCTTCCATATAATCCTCGCCGGGCTGATCGCCCGCCCCTTGCCCTTTGCCGGGGCCTTTGGCCGCCTGCGGATCGACTCCCAGCACATCGCCTACCTGCGAGTCGCCGTCGCCTTGTCCGACATGCTGCTTTTTGTTGTAGTTGTACACAAAGTGGGTTTCGTCGATGCTTTTAATCGGGATTTTGACCGTTTGCTTGCCGTCCGACAAAATAATGCTTTCATCCGTTACAATGTCGGGCAAGTTCTGCTTGATGGCCTCGCGTACCTTATCCAGGTGCCGCGCTTGATCCTCATACCCTTTGCGGTGGAGGGACCAGTCTTCGCGCGACACGATAAACAACGGTTCAGTCATAGTTATCCGCCTCGCCTTCAAATGGTGTAGCCGCCGTGAACTGGACGATCATAGCTTTCCGGTGCATGTTGCCTAAGACAAACACAGGGGGTCATGAAGTGCATGTCGTTCGCCTTTGTTGAACGGTAAAATCAGCTTGTTAAACAATATATTCAATACTGTGGCGGTTATGTGAAGCAAAAGCGGCCTAAATCTAGCAATCTAGCGCCCTGCCCGCCCTTTGCGATCTAGTGCGGCCTGCTGCGCGCCGCCAAACGACAGGCTGCTTCTGTAAATAAAGGCAATTTGATGACCGGTGTAGCGCTCCATTGCCACATTCGTTATGATGAATACAGGAGAAGAATTGCCGGAAAAAAGGGGCTGTTGTCATGAAGTTTATCCATACGGCTGACTGGCACTTAGGCAAGCTGGTGCAAGGCGTATATATGACCGAAGATCAGCAGCATGTGCTGCTGCAATTAATAGAAGCGATAGAGAAGGAGAAGCCGGACGCCGTCATTATTGCCGGCGATTTATATGACCGGGCGGTGCCGCCGACAGAAGCGGTGGAACTGCTGGACCGGTTGCTGGAGCGGATCGTCATGGAGTTGGATACGCCGGTGCTGGCGATTTCCGGCAATCATGACAGTCCCGACCGGCTTGATTTCGGGACGGGGCTGATGGAAAGCCGCGGCTTGTATTTGGCCGGGAAGCTGCAAGCGGCCTTAAAGCCGGTTGTCCTGCATGACCAATACGGCGAAGTTCATTTTCATCTGGTGCCGTATGCCGACCCGGCTCAAGTTCGGACGGCCTTTGGCGATGAGACGATCCGTTCGCATGACGATGCAATGAGAGCCGTAATAGAGCGGATTCAGGAGCGGATGGACGGACAAGCCCGCCATGTGCTGATCGGGCATGCCTTCGTCACGCCGGGCGGAGCGGCGGAGCCGAATACAAGCGATTCCGAGCGGCCGCTGGCTATTGGCGGAGCGGAGCATGTCAACGCCGATTATTTCAGCCCGTTTCATTATACGGCGCTTGGCCATTTGCACCAGGCGCATTTTGTAGGCTCGGAACGTATCCGGTATGCCGGGTCTCCGCTTAAATATTCGATTTCAGAGGAACATCACAAAAAAGGTTATTACGTGGTCGAAATGGATGCAAACGGAGATGTGCAGATCGACAAACGCGAGCTGAAGCCGCTGCGCGATATGCGGCGGGTGCAGGGCATGATGGAAGAAATCGAACAGCATGAGCCAAGCGATGACTATGTATTTGTAACGCTGCTGAACGACAATCCGGTTTTATTTCCGATGGAGAAGGTACGCGCCATTTATCCGAATGCGCTTCATGTGATGCGGGCGCCGGTGCGGGCCGAATCGGAAGCTGCTGCCGCCGCTGCGGGTGATGCGCCCAGCCGCAGGGAAGCAGATCCGGCTGAGCTGTTTGGTTCTTTTTATTACGAGGTAAAGGGTATTCCGTTATCCGAAGACAAACGGAAGCTGTTTGAAGAGGTGTATGCGGAGCTGCTGCGAGAGGAGGGGGATGCGCTGTGAGACCGTTAAAGCTGACCATGACAGCATTCGGGCCGTACCGGGATACGGAGACGGTTGATTTCAGCGAGCTGGGCGGGCAGCGCCTGTTTGTCATTTCAGGCAATACCGGCGCAGGCAAAACATCCATTTTTGATGCGATCTGCTTTGCTTTGTACGGCTCGGCAAGCGGCGAGGACCGCGCAGAGCCGCGGATGCTGCGGAGCCATTTTGCCGATGACGATACCCATACGTCGGTTGATTTCGAGTTTGCGGTCGGTACGCGGTCGTTTCGTATTTTCCGCCAGCTGCCGCACCGCAAAGGGAACAACAAAAGCGAAACCGGCGGCAAAGCCGAACTGTACGAGCTGACCTCCGGGCAGGAAATTCCGGCCGTCGACCGGTTTATGATCAACGATGTCAATGCCAAGCTGGAGACTATTATCGGGCTGACGAAAGACCAATTCAGCCAAATTGTCATGCTGCCGCAAGGCGAGTTCCGGAAGCTGCTTACATCGGACACGGACAATAAGGAAGAAATATTAAGGCGGATTTTCCGCACGGAGCTGTATCAGAGGCTGGAAGGGCGCTTCCAGAAAAAAAGCCGCGATTTAAACGATTCGCTGAAGGAAGCAAAGCTGCGGGCTGATATGGTGATGCAACAAGCGCAGGACAGCTTGCCGGTACGAGAAGGCAGCGGGCTGCACCGGACGTTTGCGCAGGAGGTTTACAATGCGTCGCAGGTTGCAGAAGGGCTGGAACAGGAAGAAGCTTATTATAAAGCGGAAGCGGGCAAAGCCGAAGCGCGCAAGGCGGAGCTTGCCGAAGCGCTGAACGGGCAAGAAAAGCGGCTGCGCGAAGCGGAGACGCTTAACGCCAGATTCGCCGAACTCGCCCGCGAGAGGGCAAGGCTTGCCGAACTGGAGCGGCAAGGCGCCGATTACGACAGCGGCGAGCAGCGGCTCCGGCTGGCGGAGCGGGCAGCTCTGCTTGTGCCATATGCCGAGCAGGCGCGCCGGTCCGCAGGCGACGAGGCCGCCAAGCGTGCGGCCAGCGCGGATCGCCGCCGCCATGCGGAGCAAGCGGCGCAGCGGCTGGAGCAGGCCATGGATCGGTTCCGCGAAGAAGAGCAGCGCGAGACGGAACGTGCGGATGCGGAACGGAAGCTGCAGAAGCTTGCCGAACTTGCGCCTGCGGTTGCTTCCATCGGCGAGCTGCGCCGCGATGCGGAGCGGCTTGCCCGCGAGGAGCAGGCGCTTGCCGCGCAGCTTCGCGAAGCGGAAAGCGGGCTTGCTGCGACCCGCGAACAGCGGCAGCAAACGGTGGCGCGCGTACGTCTGATCGAAGAAGCCGTTGCGCTGCTGCCGGACAAGCGGGAGCAGATGCGGGAGCTGGAACAGCTTGGCAAGCAGGTAAGCGAGCTGCTGAAGCTGGAGCAGGCGCTGGCCGCTTACGAGGCGATGGAAGCGGAGCGGGCAGCCGGACTTGGCAAGCTGCGCGCCGAGCATGACAAGCTGGAGCTGGCGTGGATTGAAGGGCAGGCGGGTTTGCTGGCCGCCCATCTGCATGACGGCGAAGCTTGTCCCGTATGCGGCAGTATGGAGCACCCGGCCAAAGCGGCTGTATCGGAGCGGCTGCCTTCACGCGAGGAACTGCAGGAGGCGAAAGCAAAGCTGGCCCATGTGGAAAGCGAGCTGCAGGCCGCCAAATCGCAAGCGGCGGTTGCCCGTGAAACCTGGCATCGCGGAGCGGAGGAGCTGACACGGTTTGGAGTGGCGGCGGATGATCTTACCGCCCGCCAGGCGCAGCTCCGCCAGCAATATAAGCAGCTGCGCGATGAAACGGCGGTTATGCAGCAGCAGCAAGCCGAGCTGCAGCAGCTGAAGGAAGCGGCCGCCCGGCTTGAGCAGCAGCAGGACCGGCAGCAGCTGGTGAAGGACCAGCTGCAGCTGAGCTGCCAGCAGGCGGCGGTCGAGCGAAGCTCGAAGCAGCTGCTGCTGGAGAAAGAGCTGGAGCGGATTCCGGAGGCATACCGCTCGCCGGAGCGTGTGCACGCCGCGCTGGCGGAAGCGCGGCGTCATGCCGAGGCGCTTGCCGCAGCCTGGAAGCAGGCGCAGGAGCAGCGGCAGGCGGCGCAGGTGGCGGCAGCGGAAAGCGCCGCCTATGCTGCGCAAGCGGAGCAGCAGCTTGCGGAAGCGGAAACGGCCGCCCGCGAGGCGGCGGAGCGGCTGCAGGCGGAGCTGGCAGCCGCAGGTTTTGCCGATGCGGCCGCGTTCGAGGGCGCGGTTATGGAGCCGGCTGCGCGCGAAGCGCTGCGCAAACGGATCCAGGACTACCGCGCGTCCGTGAAAGCCGCCGCCGAGCGTGCGGCGGCGCTGGAGCGGGAGCTGGCCGGCCTGGAACCGGCCGATACGGGTAAGCTGCAGGCGGAGCTGGCGGAAGCGAAGCAAAGCCTGGAAGCGGCTGCCGAAGAGCTGCAGCAGGCTGTCCGTTTCGGACAGGAGGCCGCCCGCCTTTGCGGCGCTTTGCAGGGTGCGCAGAAGCGGGTGAAGGAGCTGGAGGGCCAGCTGGAGCAGGTGCTGGACCTGTTCCAAATGCTGAAGGGCGATAACGCCATCAAAATGTCGTTCGAAAGGTATATCCTCACCGAATATTTGGAACAAATTTTACATGCGGCCAATATCCGCCTGCGGGAGCTTTCCAACGGGCAGTTCATGCTGCTGCGCAGCGACCGTCTGGAAACAAGGGGCAAGCAAAGCGGGCTTGGTCTTGATGTATACGACGCGTATACCGGCCAAAACCGGGACGTCAAATCGTTGTCCGGCGGCGAAAAATTCGGCGCCTCGCTTAGCCTTGCGCTTGGCATGACGGATGTGATCCAAGCGGCTCAAGGCGGCGTTTCGATCGAAATGATGTTGATTGACGAAGGATTTGGCTCTTTGGACGAAGAAGCGCTGAATAAAGCGATAACCGCATTGGTGGACTTGCAGCGCAGCGGCAGAATGATTGGCGTTATTTCCCACGTGCAGGAGCTGAAGCAAGCATTCCCGGCATGCCTGGAAGTGCGCAAAACCAAAGAAGGGCACAGCCGCACTGCGTTTGTGCTGAAATAATAAAAAGACCGGAAAGGCGGATGAAATGATGTCATCCAAATATTTTGCAATCGGAGCTATCGGGGCGGCGCTTGGCGTTGCAATTGGCGCCTTTGGCGCGCACGGGCTGGACGGAAAAATTACGCAGCATTACATCGACATTTATGAAACAGGCGTCCGTTACCATATGTACCACTGCATCGGCATTATGCTGATTGCGCTGCTGGCCGGACGGATCGGGGAGTCCAAGCTGCTTCGCGCCGGCGCAAACCTGCTCATAGCGGGCGTTGTCATCTTCAGCGGCAGCCTGTACGCGCTTGCGCTCAGCTCGGTTGATGTGCTGGGCGCCATTACGCCGATCGGCGGCGTTGCTTTTATCGCCGGCTGGATTTGCGTCGCAGCTGCGGCTTGGCGCGCAAAAGGGAATCGTGCTTCATAGTTAGCAAATATTGCTATGCCGAATCATTAACATCGTTTATAATATAGCTGATATGCGCATGACTTGAGACAAGGAAGGAAGTTGGTGCGTGACGAAACGGAAGAGAAGTTCGTTTGAAAGACGAATGCCGTCCCGGACCGGCCGCGGTTTGACAAGTTATATGCTTGTTGCCGCAGCGGCAGCGGTATGGATCGTTGTTTCATTTATGTTATTTTCCGCTCCGGCACCTCGTTGGATCGTTGCGGCATTAGCGGTTCCAATGGCGGCAGCGGCTATGTTTCGCATGCAACTGCCTTCTAGGCCTATACGCTTCAGCAAATACCATACGCCTATCGTGGAGGCGCTGCTTCAATCTGAGACTTTTCCGATCGTTGTGCTGGATCATAACGGTACCGTCCTGGAAGCGAATGAAGCGGCACCTGAATTGTTTGGCTACTCTCGCGAGGAACTGCTCGGAAAGCCTTTTGAGCCGATTGTAGATACGGGAAGCAGCCAGCAATTTCAATCCGGTCTGCAGCGGGCGCTTGCCGGATCCGTCGAGCGGGAAACGGTTCTGTTCATTCAGCGGACAGGGTTTCCGCTGGAGCTTCAAGTGATCTACTCGCCGATACGGCAGGCATCGGATACGATCGGTATTTTGTTGCTGCTGCATGATTTAAGCGACCATAAGCGCAATTTGGAACGGATACGATACATGGCTTATTACGATGATATGACAGGACTCCCGAACCGCACCTTGTTTCATATGAAGCTTGCGGATGTGCTGGAGTCGGCAAGGCAGGACGGAACGGTTGCAGGCATCTGCTATTTGGATTTGGACCGCTTTAAGCTGGTGAATGCTTCGTTTGGGCGCGAATTCGGCGATATGCTGCTGCTTCATGTGGCGGAGCGCTTAACCCGCTTTACGGCTGATCATGACCGGGCAGCCCGGCTTGAAGGCGATGAATTCGCCGTTATTTTTGCCGGCATGAATTCCGAAGAAGAGCTTCAGGAGCATGCCCAGACGATATTGAAGGCGATTGAGGAGCCGTTTGAGCTGAAAGGGTTCCCGATTCAAATTACTGCGAGCATGGGGATCTCCACGAACCGGCTGCCTGAGGATGACAGCTACTCGCTGCTGAAGAAAGCGGATATTGCCTTGATCAAAGTGAAAGAAAACGGTAAAAACGACTGTCTGTTTTATTCCGAAGACTGGAGCAACTCCTCGATGGCCCGCCTTACGCTGCAGCATGAGATGTACCGGGCGATTCAGCGCAAAGAATTTGTTCTCATGTACCAGCCGCAATACGATCTTGCGACCGGTGCCATTATAGGTGCCGAGGCGCTTGTCCGCTGGAACCATCCGGAGAGAGGGATCGTTTCGCCAAGCGAATTCATTTCGTTAGCGGAAGAAAGCGGCATGATCGTGCAAATTGGAGACTGGGTGCTGGAAGAAGCTTGCCGTCAAAATAAAGAATGGCAGGACAGCGGACTTCCGCCGATTCCGATTTCTGTTAATTTATCGCTGCGCCAGTTCATGCAGCGCGATTTGGCGGCAAGAATTGCAGCGATTTTAGATCATACCGGACTTGAACCTAAATATTTGGATCTCGAAATAACCGAGTCGATGACGATGGATTTGGCGCATGTGGCCCGGTGCCTTGTCGAGCTGACGAACTTGGGCGTAGGCATTAGCGTCGATGATTTTGGAACAGGGTACAGCTCGTTTCATTATTTAAAAAATTTCCCCATCGACCGCCTCAAAATCGACCGCTCGTTTGTCCGTGATATTCAGCAGGACCCGAGTGACGCGGAGATTGTTGCTGCAATCATTGCTATGGCCCACAGCCTTGATATTCAGGTCATCGCCGAAGGCGTTGAGACCGAAGCGCAAATGGCATTTCTTAAGCATCATAACTGTGATGAGATGCAAGGCTATTACTGGAGCCCGCCCGTTTCCAGCCGCAATATTGAGCAGCTGCTAAGCGCTTAAAATGATGATGCTTATGAAAAAAACTCAGCCGGAACCCGGCTGAGTTTTTTTATTCGATGATTTCTTCAATTTCCGTCAGCGTAAACGAATACACTTGCTTTTCGTCCACATGGTAGACGGTCAGCTTATTGCTTTGCTCGTCGGCCTGAATAATCCGGCAAGGAATGTTAAGTTTGACGCCGAAACCTTTATTCACAATAAGCCGGATCAGCTGATTGCTTTTTTGCAGCTCCATCAGGTGTGTCCATCCGTTTGTCTGTGCAGGCGGATCGATTGTGACCGGCACGGCAGTCTGGACTGGAAGCTTATATTTGCGCTGGCTTATTTCTTCTCCTAAATGGACCCGCTAATAATCCGGTAATCCTCAAATCGGGCCTGGTTCAGCTTATGTATCAAACGTTCGAGCGCTGCCTTATGATCTGCATCTTCTACAAGCAACTCTACTTGAAAAAGAAACGATTGGTTGTTTTTGCTCTGGTTGGTATCCATAAGACCTCCGCGCTAGTTATTATACTTTTGAACTAGGATAAATATATCATTAAATCGTTTTCAAGAGTAGAGCGAAATCGGATACTGCAAGCAAACCAATTGGACTTATGATGCATATAATGGATGGCAATGGCTTCTTCAGATAAGAATTCTTCACTTTAAGGCGGATGGCCAAAGGAGGTGGAACCCGAAATGATGCGTATGGTTCCGGTTGCATTGGATAATGGGGCTGTCGTAGTAGGGACAGAGGTGAAATTGCCCAAAACGACGTTAGTTGTTCTATCAACGGACAAAGGCTACATTATGTGCGGCGCCTTGGACGTCGGGCTGCTGAACGAGCGGCTTAAAGACCGCGGCATAATTGCCGGGAGGGCGGTTGGCGTCCGTACTTTGGAGGAATTGCTGGAAGCCCCTTTGGAATCGGTGACGTATAGGGCGGAATCGCTTGGCATTACGGTCGGCATGAAAGGTTCAGAAGCGTTAAAGCGGATGCTGTGACCGTTTCTAACGGCTGTTGAATAAAACGCAAGCCAAAAGGCAGCCGCAGCATTGCCGGTGAAACGTACAAACGGTGCTGGTTTCGGATCTTGTACCGAAACCAGCACCGTTTGTTTGCCCGGCTGCTTATTGCTCTTCAAACAGCTTTTTCAAATTGATGTTAAAAGGCGCTTTAACAATGCCTTTTTCTGTAATAATGGCCGTTACATACTCCGCTGGAGTAATGTCAAAGGCCGGATTATACACTTTGACGCCTTGCGGAGCGGTCCGTTTGCCGAAGCCTTCCGTCACTTCCTCCGGATTGCGTTCTTCGATCGGAATTTCTGCGCCGGTTGGCGTGTTCAAATCAATCGTGGACAACGGGCAGGCCACATAAAACGGAATGCCATGCGCTTTGGCCAACACGGCTACGCTGTAGGTGCCGATCTTGTTGGCAACGTCGCCGTTGGCGGCCACGCGGTCCGTACCGACGATCACCGCATTCACCCAGCCTTTGGACATGACCATGCCTGCCATATTGTCGCAAATCAGCGTAACATCCACGCCCGCCTGATGAAGCTCGAAGGCGGTCAGGCGCGCGCCCTGCAGAACGGGGCGTGTTTCGTCCGCGAATACTTTAAGCGTAATGCCGCGCTCCTGCGCCAAATAAAACGGTGCAAGCGCGGTACCGTATTTCGCCGTCGCAAGGCCGCCCGCATTGCAATGCGTCAGCACGCCCATGCCGTCTTCAAACAGCGATAACGCGTGTTCGCCGATCTGGCGGTTTGTTTCTTCATCTTCGCTTTGGATCGTAACCGCTTCGTCCAGCAGCGCTTGTTTGGCTTCTTCCAGCGAAAGCCCGGCTTCAACGATCGCAGCCGCCTTCGCTTTCATCCGGTCCAGCGCCCAGAACAGGTTTACAGCCGTCGGGCGGGATGTCGCCAAATATTCGGCTTGCTTGCGCACTTCCGCGAGCCAGCCGTTCGTGCCTTCCTGCACTTGGCGGCTGCCAAGCACAACGCCATAAGCGGCGGCAATGCCGATTGCGGGAGCACCCCGTACCTTCAAATGCCGGATGGCTTCCCATACCTCTTCGGCAGTTGTAAGCGGCAGATACACAATTTCCTCGGGCAGCAGGCGCTGATCCAGCAGATCCAGCTTATCGCCCGCCCAAATGACCGACTGCAGCCCGGCGTATTCTTTTGTCGTCATAAATGCAATTCCTTCCTTTATTTATTTGCGGCGGCTGACAGCGCAATGTCAATCGCTTCGTCGATCGAACGGACGCTGCGGTTCGCTTTAATTAAAGCGGTGCCGATACGAAGCGCCATGCGCTGAGCTGTTTCACGAGCAGCGGCATCGGGAATGGAGTCGATGTCCGCCACATGGGACAGGCCAACAATGCGGCGCACGATTTTGCAGCCGGCGAAACCGACAGCATCCTGCAGCAGGCGGCTCATGTAAAAGGCTTTAAAAGCCGGCGTAGAGGAAGCGAGGCGGTCGACATTGTGCTCGTCCCACAGCTTCCGGAATTTGGCGTCAAATTGAGTCCATAAGCTGCGGACTGTTTCCACCAGGTAAGCGCGGAATTCGGCGCGCTTGCCGGCATCGCCGATCCAATGCTCCTGGCCGGCATAGTTCATAAACAAATTGGCGATAATGGCTCCGATATCAAAGCCCATCGGCCCATAATACGCAAATTCAGGGTCGATCACTTTGGTCGATTCCGGCGTTGCGAACACGCTGCCTGTGTGCAGGTCGCCATGCAGCAGCGCTTCCGCTTTCGTCAGAAACTTGTCGCGCAAAATCGCCACTTCCAGATGGAGCGCAGCATCCGTACGCAAAGCTTCGGCCGCATCTTCAATAGCCGCTTCATAGCTGTTGTTGGGCGATACCGTATACGGATCGTCGAAAATAAGGTCTTCCGTTATTTTGCACAAGTCCGGGTTAATGAACTTGCCCAGCTGCACTTTTTTTTGCTGCTGGTTCATGCCGAAATCCGATGTGAAAAATAACGTCTGCGCTAAAAACGTGGACAGATGCTCGGCCGCATGCGGATACACGGTCCCTTCGATCAGCCCTTTGCGCATAATGACATGGTCGCTTAAATCTTCCATAATCGTCAGCGCGAGCTCCGGATCGTAGTGGTATACAATTGGCGCAAGGCCCGGCGCCAGCTTGTTTTGCAATATAAGCGCTTCGCTTTCAATACGGGAGCGGTCCAGCGACAGCGGCCATGATTCGCCAACGACTTTGGCGTAAGGCAGCGCTTGCTTCATAATGAGGCTTTTGCCGCTTTCGGAGTCGGTAATATGAAATACGAGATTCAAATTTCCATCCCCGATTTCTTTGGAAGAAAGCTTGGCGTTTGCCGGGAAAAAGTGATCCAGCGAACGGGCGATTTCAATCGCTTCCTGTTCGGAAAGCGGATGATACGTTGTTGTCATTCAATTTCGCCTCCATTATATATGCATGGGAGGATCCGGCTCATCCGGCCGAATCCCCCGGCAATGGTTTGTTCTTTACAGGATTGCGTTCCTTGCAGGAAACGCCGCGCCGCAGCGCAAATGCCGCGTCCTTGCGGGCTGTGCCCGATTTTAATTCATCGTTAAGTATAAAGGATATTATTTCGCCTTGGAATACCCACCTTTGATATAATACAGCTTAAAGAAGCCAATACGAAATGGAGAGCGAAAAAATGGGAATAACGATACATAGAGACCCCATTGTGCTGAAGGAATGGGCCGTCATTATAAAAGCGCTGCTGGAGGGCAAGCAGATTGTCGTTATGCGCAAAGGAGGAATCCGCGAAGAAGCAAAAGATTTTCAGCTGGTTAGCGATTCGTTTTATTTGTTCCCGACCTATGAGCATCAGAAGGAAGAATTGCTGAAGGAACAATACCGGGGAGAACTGGCGGAGACGCTGACCGAATGGCCGCTGCCGGAAGGCGTTCCGCTCCGCGCTTATGCAGCTGTGGAGGAGGATATCGAAATTACCGACCCGGAAACGCTGAAAAAGCTGGAGCCGTTTCATATATGGACGGAACGGTTTGCCGAGGAGCGCCTGCGCTGGAAAAAAACAAAGCCGCTTCATTTACTGCTGCTTCGTGTCTACCGGCTTGACGAGCCGAAGAACATGCCGCTGCGGGACAGCTACAACGGCTGCAAATCGTGGGTCAGGCTGGAGGATGAAGCACCTTCGGGCGGCATGACGCCGGTGCTTTCGGCCGAGCAGTTTCAGGCGGAGGCAAGCCGGATTCGGGAGGCTTTGCAGCGTATACAGTCTTGAGAGGCGAACCTACCCGCTCGTAAAAGGAATGGAGTGATCCGGTAGACGGAGCTCACATTGCTTTATAACAAGACTTATAATAAAATAATTATTGAGAATCAATGAGAATCACTTCATTTTGATTTTGCAATGGGGTACTTACTTTACAAACTAACCTTGGAGGGATAAGCATATCATGGCAACACATTTTGTCATCGAAGGACTGAAAGCGTCCATCGAAGAAAAAGAAATTTTAAAAGGCATCAACCTCGAGATCAAAGGCGGCGAAATTCACGCCATCATGGGACCAAACGGTACAGGCAAAAGTACGCTGGCTTCCGCGCTGATGGGCCATCCTAAATATGAAGTAACGGAAGGCACAGCTACGCTTGACGGCGAAGATCTGCTGGAGATGGCTGTTGACGAGCGCGCACGCGCCGGTCTGTTCCTGGCAATGCAATACCCAAGCGAGATTGCAGGCGTAACGAACTCCGACTTCCTGCGCAGCGCCATTAACGCGCGCCGTGAAGAAGGCCAAGAAATTTCGCTGATCAAGTTCATCCGCCAAATGGAAGGCAAAATGAAAGAACTCGAAATGAACCCTGAGTTCGCACACCGTTACCTGAACGAAGGTTTCTCCGGCGGCGAGAAAAAACGGAACGAAATTTTGCAAATGATGATGCTTGATCCCAAAATCGTCGTGCTTGACGAAATCGACTCCGGTCTCGATATCGACGCGCTGAAAGTCGTTGCTAACGGCGTTAACGCGATGCGTTCCGAAGACCGCGGTTTCTTGATCATCACGCACTATCAGCGTTTGCTCAACTACATCCAACCGGACTTCGTGCACGTTATGATGCAAGGCCGCATTGTGAAATCCGGCGGTCCTGAGCTTGCAGCCCGCCTGGAAGCGGAAGGTTATGATTGGGTCAAAGAAGAACTTGGCATCGTGGACGAAACGGTCGGCCAGGCTTAATTAACGGAGGGGGCAAAACGAATGAGCAGCACACAACTTTCGACGCCTACTGACCGTCAGTCGGCTGAGGCGCTGGCACGCGCCAAGGGAGAGCCGGAATGGCTTGTTGCCCTTCGCGGCGAAGCGGCTGAGCTGGCTGCAACACTGGGCTGGCCGAAACCGGAAAAAATGAACATCGAAAAATGGAATTTGACAGCTGTCGGCAGCTATGAGAAAGCAAACGCCGTAACATCGGCAAGCGAGCTTCCATCTGTTGTCCGCGAACTCGTGACAAACGATACGGACAATGTGCTTGTACAGCAAAATTCCGGAGCCGTATACAGCAAGCTGTCCGCTGAGCTGTCGGCTAAAGGCGTTATTTTCACCGATCTGGAGACGGCATGCCGCGAGCATGGCGACCTCGTTCAAAAATATTTGTTCAAAGCATTAAAGAAAGATGAAGACAAGCTGACGGCGCTGCATGCCGCGCTTTGGAACGGCGGAGTATTCCTGTACGTTCCGCGGAACGTGGAAGTGGAAGTGCCGCTTCAAGCGATCTTGTCCACGACCAATGCAGACGCTTCGTTTGCGCCGCATATTGTTATTGTGGCGGAGAGCAACAGCCGCGTAACGTACGTTGACAACGTCGTATCCGAAGGCGCTGCGGGCGAATCGTATGTGCATCATGCCGGCATCGAAATTTTTGTCGGCCCTGGCGCGCTTGTCCGCTTTGGCTCCATTCACCAGCTGTCCGAAGGCGGCATCGACCTTACGCTTCGCCGCGCCGTTGTGGAAAACGACGGGCGGATCGAATGGGTTATCAGCGACCTGAATGACGGCGCTACAATGTCCGACACGTCTTCCTTGCTGAAAGGCAACGGTTCGACCTCGGACGCGAAAGTGATCAGCATCGGCAAAAACAGCCAGCAAATGAGCATCACGACACGCGCTGTGCATATCGGTCTTTCTTCGGAAAGTGATATGATTACGCGCGCAGTTATGAAAGATTCGGCTACGGCGATCATCAACGGCATTACGAAGATCGAGAAAGGCGCTACGAAAGCAAACGGCCAGCAAACGGAACGCGTGCTGATGCTTAGCCCGAAAGCGCGCGGCGACGCGAACCCGATTCTTCTCATCGACGAAGATGACGTTAAAGCCGGACACGCGGCCAGCGTTGGCCAAGTGAACCAAGAGCAAGTGTACTACCTGATGTCCCGCGGTATTTCGAAGCAGGACGCTGAACGCCTCATCATTTACGGATTTTTGACGCCTGTCGTAACGGAAATTCCGATTGATGCTGTACGCGAGCAGCTCGAGCGCGTGCTCGAAAGGAAGCTGGAAGGATGAATATTCAAGCAATAAAGGAACAGTTTCCGATATTGCAGCAGGAAGTGAACGGGCATCCGCTCGTTTACCTGGACAGCGCGGCGTCTTCACAGAAGCCGCGTTCCGTCATTGATGCGATATCCCGCTATTACGAGACCGACCATTCCAACGTTCACCGCGGCGTGCATACGCTTGGTTCGAGGGCGACGGAAGCGTATGAGGGAGCTCGCGAGAAGGTTGCGTCTTTCCTGAACGCCGCCCATCCGGAAGAAATCGTATTTACACGCGGCACGACAACGGCGCTTAATCTCGTGGCTTCGTCATATGCGCGTTCGGTATGCAAGGAAGGCGACGAAATCGTCATTACGCCGATGGAGCATCACAGCAACCTCATTCCTTGGCAGCAGGCTGCCAAAGCAACCGGGGCGACGCTGAAATATATTCCGCTCCAGCCGGACGGCAGCTTGTCGCTTGCAGATGTGGAGAAAACGATCACGCCGAACACGAAAGTCGTGTCGGTCACGTACGTTTCGAATGTGCTGGGCGTTGTGAACCCGATTAAGGAAATTACGGCCATTGCCCACCGGAACGGTGCCGTAATGGTAGTGGACGGAGCACAAAGCACCGCCCATCTGAAAATCGACGTCCAGGACCTGGACTGCGATTTTTACGCTTTTTCCGGTCATAAAATGTGTGGTCCTACCGGCATCGGCGCCTTGTACGGCAAAAAATCGCTGCTGGAGAAGATGGAGCCGATTGAATACGGCGGCGAAATGATCGACTTTGTTGACCTGTACGAGTCGACCTGGAAAGACGTTCCGTACCGGTTTGAAGGCGGCACGCCGATCATTGCCGGAGCCGTAGGCTTAGGCGCTGCCATTGATTTTCTGCAGCAGATCGGCCTGGATGAAATCGATAAGCATGAACGGCGCCTTGCCGCATATGCTTACGACAAACTGACGGCGATGGACGGCATTACCGTGTACGGGCCTTCGTCCAACCGGGTAGGCCTCGTGACGTTTAATTTGGGCGACATTCATCCGCATGACGTCGCAACTGTCCTGGATTCCGAGGGCGTTGCGGTACGCGCAGGCCATCATTGCTGCCAGCCGCTCATGCGCTGGCTGAATGTTTCGGCTACGGCGAGAGCAAGCTTTTATTTATACAATACCGAGGAGGACATCGACCGCCTGGCGGATGCCCTGCTCAAAACAAAGGAGTTCTTCGGTCATGCAATTGGATGATTTATATCGCAGAGTCATCATGGATCATTATAAAAATCCACGCAACCGCGGAACGATGGACAACGAAGCCGTAACAATCAATTTAAATAATCCGACCTGCGGCGATCGGATTCAGCTGCAATTGCAGGTGGAGGAAGGCGTTGTGAAAGACGCGCGCTTCACCGGCGAAGGCTGCTCGATATCCATGAGTTCCGCATCCATGATGACGGAAGCCGTTAAAGGCAAAACATTTGGCGAAGCTCAGGCCATGGCGGAAAAGTTCTCCGCTTTGATGAAAGGCGAGCCGGCTGAATTTGAAGAATATGAAGAAATTGAAGCTTTATCCGGCGTGAACAAGTTTCCGGCTCGCATCAAATGCGCAACGCTGGCATGGAACGCGCTTCGCAAAGGCATTGAGCAGCAGCAGTAACGGCTGCGTATTCGCAGCAAACAGAAGGAGATGAATGAACATGGCAAAAGAAATGCCTGAACTTGATGAATACAAGTATGGCTTCCGTGACGAACATAAAGCCGTATTCCAATCCGGCAAAGGCTTAACGCCTGAAATCGTCCGCACAATTTCCGAAATGAAAGGCGAACCGGAATGGATGCTGGACTTCCGCCTGAAGTCGCTGGAGCAATTTAACAAAATGCCGATGCCGCAATGGGGCGGCGATCTGAACGAGCTTGATTTTAACGACATCCAATACTATGTAAAGCCTTCTGAGAAGCAAGGCAAAACATGGGAAGAGGTTCCGCAGGAAATCAAGGAAACGTTCGATAAGCTGGGTATTCCAGAAGCAGAGCAAAAGTTCCTGGCCGGCGTATCGGCGCAATACGAGTCCGAAGTCGTTTACCACAGCATGCAGGAAGATCTGGAGAAGCAAGGCGTTATCTTTACGGATACCGATACGGCGCTTCGCGAACATCCGGAAATTTTCAAAGAATACTTCGGTACGGTTATCCCGTCCAGCGACAATAAATTCGCGGCGCTCAACAGCGCGGTATGGTCCGGCGGCAGCTTTATCTACGTGCCAAAAGGCGTCAAATGTGAAATTCCGCTGCAAGCGTATTTCCGGATCAACTCGGAGAACATGGGCCAATTCGAAAGAACGCTCATTATCGCCGACGAAGGCAGCTTCGTGCATTACGTAGAAGGCTGTACCGCTCCGGTATACAGCACGAACTCGCTGCACAGCGCGGTCGTTGAAATTCTCGTGAAGAAGGACGCGCGTGTCCGTTATACGACGATCCAGAACTGGGCGCCAAACATCTATAACCTCGTGACGAAACGTGCCGTTGCCGAAGAGAACGCCAACATGGAATGGGTCGACGGCAACATCGGCTCGAAGCTGACGATGAAATACCCTGCGGTAATCTTGAAAGGCCGCGGCGCCAAAGGCTCCGTGCTTTCGATCGCGGTTGCGGGCAAAAATCAGCATCAAGATGCCGGCGCTAAAATGATCCACCTTGCACCGGACACGACTTCGACGATCGTATCCAAGTCCATCAGTAAACACGGCGGCAAAGTAACGTACCGTGGTCTCGCATCGTTCCGCCGCGGCGCGGAAGGTTCGAAATCGAACATCAAATGCGATACGCTTATTCTCGATAACGAGTCGACGTCGGATACGATTCCGTACAACGAAATTATGAACGACAACATTACGCTCGAGCATGAAGCGACGGTATCGAAGGTATCCGAAGACCAGCTCTTCTACCTGATGAGCCGCGGCTTAAGCGAAGCCGAAGCGACGCAAATGATCGTTATGGGCTTCATCGAGCCGTTTACGAAAGAACTGCCGATGGAATATGCGGTAGAGATGAACCGTCTCATTAAGTTCGAGATGGAAGGCTCGATCGGTTAAACTCGTTTCGACCGATTTTATAGCACTGCAAAAAGGCTGTCCCGAAGTCATCCAGGATGATGACGGGACAGCCTTTTTTGGGGTTCAAGCATAGCTAGAAAAAAAAGGGAAATAACGGAGTGCGGCGAGCAGCGGGAAATCCGCTACAAATAAATTTCTTGAATGACGTAATTCCGTTCAACGGTCAAGTCGATAAACTGGTCGTCTACCTGGATCAACGGGCGGAAAAACTCGATCGGGTGCGTCATAATGATGGTGCCGATTTCGCCGGTTTCCAGCTTTGCTTTTTTGCCGATAAAATTAGGAATCATATGTTTAATGAAGGTTTGCGTAATATGAGGGTCAAGCTCGTTAAAGCTCATCCGGTACAATTCTTTCAAGACGAACAGCAAGTCGCGTTTTTGCCGGTATACCCGTTCGGAAATCATCGCGCTGTAAATATCGACTACACTAATGATTTTGGCTACCGGATGAATGTCTTCGCCTTTCAGGCCGTATGGATAACCGCTGCCGTCAATGCGTTCATGATGCTGGACAGCGCTTACAGCAAGATAAGGCTCGTCCCCAAACCATTGCATAATGAGATCATGCCCGAAAAGGGTATGTTTTTTTACTTCATCGAATTCTTCTTCTGTTAGTTTGCCAGGTTTGTTTAAGATGTCATGGCTGATTTTGGATTTGCCGATATCATGCAAATAACCCGCTTTGGAAATAAGCAGCGCTTCTTCCTTCGGGTAACCGAGCCATGAAGCCAAATAATAGGACAACATGCCGACCTGCACCGAATGCTGGTAGGTATAGTCGTCACTGGTGTTTAAAAGAAGAAGTAGCGATACGACGTCGCGCTCCATCTGGAAATTGTCCAGAAGAGGCTGAACCGCATCGGAAATTTCCTGCTTGTTTACGACACCTTCTTGTTTGGCGATATCGTATATGTTTTTAAAGGAAGTAACGGCCGATTCATATAGAGGCTGGACTGTAGGAAGCCATTTTGGATTAACGATCGTTTCCAATGTTCTGGCTGCCGGCATGTCCGCTGTTGCGGCAGAAGATCTATTCTCTATTTCGACATATTCAATCTGATGCTGTTGTAATTTGGAAATATCAGCGTAGTTTAATATAGTGCCTTTGGAGAGCACATGAAGCCCAAATTGATTGAATGTGTCCCGGCTTAATCGGTCGCCGCTTACTAAGTCCGTTACATGAACTCTCATTCACACACCTCTGCCCCAGTTAGTTAGACTATATAACACTAATAGTAACAACGCTTTTAATTGTTGGCAATAAGATGGTATTTCAAATGAGTCTAAATGCCTAATATTTCGGCATAAACCGCCCTTGCTTTTGTTGGGCTGTCCGTTCCTTGGACTAACGCTCTGCCATCCGGGAATAGGACTAACACGATGCCGTCCGGCCGCTCCAGACGAAGCAGATAAGGGCTAAGCGTCACATGTCCCGCGGACTGAAGCCGCGCAGCTGTTTCTTCCAGCGCAGGAGGCATAGAGCTGCGGCTTGGCGTAATTTGAATCGTATTGCGCCCGCATAAAGAAGCGGCAGCAGCTTCATCGGTATGGCGTTCCAGTAGGCTGTATTCCTGTCTTCCGCAAACCGGACAGTCGGGCCGGCGAGCTTCCTTAATATCAAGCGGCAAATATCCGTTATTCCAAAAGTCGAGCTGCATCAGCTTGCCGTGCAGCTTGCTGTGCTGTCCGGTCAGCAGCTTGATGGCTTCCAACGCTTGATGGGACGCGATAATGTCGACTACCGGCGATAATATGCCGGCCGTCTCGCATGTATCCGTGCTTCCCGGAGCAGGCGTTTCCGGGAACAGGCAGCGGTAGCAGGCGGTTATGCCTGGCCGCACCGTCATCGTCGCTCCCGCGCCGCCGACTGCACCCCCGTATATCCACGGGATGCCGTATTTGGCGCTGACTTCGTTTAACAAATAACGCACCGAGAAATTGTCGGTTCCGTCTAAGATGACATCCACATCATGGAGTAGGCTGGCGGCGTTATCGGCCGTAACATCAGCGACAACCGGCTCGACGGCAACCGAGCTGTTCATGTCGCGCAGCCGAGCAGCCGCCGCTTCGGCTTTGGGCAGCAGGTTAAGCACGTCGCGTTCGCCATACAGCATTTGGCGCTGCAAATTGCTCCATTCCACGATATCGCGGTCGATAATCCGTACGAACCCGATACCGGAGCGGACCAGATGCTGGGCAATGACGGAGCCTAAGGCGCCCATACCGACAACTGCAGCTTTGCTGGCGCTTAAAGCTTGCTGGCCAGTCCGGCCGACGCCGGCAAAACGGATTTGCCGGGCATAACGTATGTCATCAGCCGGGAGCTGATCAGATCCTGCTGATTCTGCTGGCTCGTTCATCGCTGCTGCGCTCCTTCTATTCATAATGTTCAAGAGGTACGGTTGGATTCCATGGTCCGTTCTGATGCCCTACCCACTCGGAGCCGTCCTCCCAAATTTCTTTTTTCCAGATCGGCACGATTTGTTTCAGCCTTTCGATAGCATAACGGCTTGCTTCATAACAAGCGGCGCGGTGAGGTGCGGAAACGGCAATCACAACGCTGGTTTCCGCAATGCCCACTTCGCCGAGCCGGTGCGTAATCGCGCAAAGCGCGCCCGGCCAACGTTCAGCAATTTCCTCTCCGATCTGCTCCATTGTCCGAACCGCCATCGGCTCATACGCTTCGTAGCTTAATCGCAGCGTGCGTTTGCCTGCCGTCCACTCGCGAGTCGTGCCGACAAACGCAATCGACGCCCCGTGTTCGGGAACGATGACTTTGGCAAGCACCTCGTCTGCACCGATGTTCCCGGTCGTCAGAACGTAACGCCGCCCCTTTCCGGAGTCCTCTTCCGAAGGCCCGGGTTCACCGCCGGAAACAGGCGGAAGCATAGCCAGCTCGTCGCTTGCGAGAATAACAGTATCATCGGAAGCATACATGTGGTTGCGGGCGATAAACGATGCGCCAAGCAGCGCGGCGTGCTCCGGATAAGCTTCCGCCAGCCGTTTCTTTAAGTCGGATACCGCCATCGAGCCATCCGCCGTTTCGACCGTAATGGCGGATGTTCCAAACCGTTCCGCAAGGCCGGCAAACAGCTGGATGGACCAATTATATGTCATGGATATAACCTCGTATTCGCATAGTTTTTGAATAGTTACTAGCATATCATAATCTTTTCAAAAATGTTATTCTAGGAACATATCGAAAGGATGTGCGGCTTGTGTTAACGGACCGTTTTGGAAGAGTGCATGATTATTTGCGCATTTCAGTAACCGACCGCTGCAATTTGCGCTGCTTGTATTGCATGCCCGAGGAAGGCGTTCAGTTTATGGAGTCTTCCGAGCTGCTCAGCTATGACCAAATTGTAGAGGTTGTGCAGGCGGCCGCCGCCATGGGGATCAGGAAGCTTCGGATTACAGGGGGAGAACCATTGGTACGCCCGGGGCTGCCCGGCCTGATTGAACGGTTGTCGGCCATTGAGGGCATTGAAGATATTGCATTAACGACAAACGGCATTTTGCTTGCGAAGCAAGCGGATGCGCTGAAGAAAGCAGGGCTTTCCCGAGTAAACATAAGCTTGGATACGCTGGATGCGGCTAGGTTCCGCTTTATCGCCCGCCGCGGCGATTTGCGCAAAGTGATGGAAGGCATCGAAGCGGCGTTTGCCGCCGGTTTTTCGCCGATCAAGCTGAATTGTGTTTTGTTAAAAGGAGTTAATGAGGACGAGATCGCCGATTTCTTGAAGCTAGCTTACGAACAGCCGCTTCATGTGCGATTTATCGAATATATGCCGATCGGACATGAGGATGAAGGCTGGAGAAGCCACTATTTGCCGCTCTCGCGCGTGCTGGATATTGCGGGTGAGCAAGGGTACCGCATAAAGCGGCGGGAGCTTGTAAAAGGGAACGGCCCTTCCGATGACTGGCAAATGGAAGGCGGAACCGGTTCCTTCGGGCTGATTCATCCGATCAGCGACCATTTTTGCGCAAGCTGCAACCGGCTGCGCCTGACGGCTGACGGCTCCATCAAGCCTTGCTTGTACTGGGTGGATGAGCTGAACGTCAAACCTGCGCTCGGCGATGAAGAAGCGCTCCGGGCTTTGCTGCTGCGCGCTATGGATGTCAAGCCGGTCAGCCATGAGATGGCGGCTAAGCTTGCAGGGCAAGCGGTATCTCATCAGCCGACGGACAGGCGGATGTCGCAAATCGGGGGGTAACCGGCGGCGGTGCGCATGAGCATACAGCAAGGAGGCTGGAAATGGACGTTTCCAAATTGATTATTATTCATAGCAACGATATTCATAGCCGCCTTGAAAATGCGGCAAAAATCGCTTCGATTATTGAAACGGAGCGGCAAGCGGCAGGACAGGAGCATGTGCTGGCAATTGATATTGGCGACCATATGGACCGGATGCGCGCCGAAACGGAAGGAAGCGACGGACTTGTTAACGCTGAGCTGCTCAGCGCAGCAGGCTACGAGCTAGTTACGCTTGGCAACAATGAAGGCTTAACCTATATGCCGGAAGTGATGGAGCGGGCTTACCGCGGATCAGGATTCCAGGTTCTGTGCGCCAACTTAAAGGCGGATGCGACCGGCGATTACCCGTCATGGCTGCAGCCAAGCGCCATTGTGGAGAAGGGCGGATTCAAGATCGGAATGATCGCCGCTACGGCCAATTTTCACGAATTTTATACGTTGATCGGCTGGCAGTCCAGCGAACCTTTGGCGGCTGTACGGGAACAGGTGGATAAGCTGCGCGAGCAGGTGGACATCATTGCCGTCATGTCGCATCTCGGATTGTCGCAGGACCGCCGAATGGCCGAAACCATTCCCGGCATCGACCTCATTATGGGAGGCCATACCCATCATTTGCTGGAGGAGCCTGAACGGATTGGCGGCACGATTATTTGCGCAGCGGGCAAACATGGCGAATATGCGGGGCGCGTCGAGATTGAGCGGAGCACGGAAAATGGCGGCCGACCGGTTATCCGGGCATCCGTCATTTCAACCGCGGCATGGGAGGAGCAGCCGGAAGCGGCGGCTGTCATCGCCCGTTATCAACAGTCGAGCTTCCAGCGCCTGAGCCGGGTTATTACCCGGCTCGAGCAGCCGCTGCCCGCCGAATTAAACGCGGAATCCCCGCTCGCTAATTTGCTGGCGGACGGGCTGCTCGCCTGGACGGATGCCGAGATTGGTCTCGTCAATACAGGGCAGCTGCTGGGCGGGCTTGCGGCCGGGGAAGTTACCGCAGGGCAGCTGCATGCGCTTTGCCCTTCGCCGATTAATCCGTGCCTGTTGCGGTTAAGCGGCGAAGATTTGCTGCTGGCGTTGGAGCAATCGCTTCTGCCGGATTTTATTGAAAAGCCGATCAAAGGTTTTGGTTTCCGCGGGAAGCTGCTTGGCACGCTGGCCGTTGCTGGCATGGAAGTAGCTTGCGACTTGGATCAGCCCCCTTACAGCCGGATCATATCCGTAACGGTGAAGGGCGAGCCGATTCGGCCGGAGCGGATATACCGGGTTGGCACCATTGATATGTTTACGTTTAAGGTGGGTTATGAATCTTTATCCCGTTCCGACATCCGGAACTATTATTTGCCTGAATTTATCCGGGATGTATTGGCGTCCCAGCTGCTTCATCCAGACCGGCTGGAAGCTTGCCGAAGCAAACGGTGGGTAAGTTTAAGTCTGTAGACACATTCGAAATGTGACGATTTTTGTCGAATTCACGTTGAAAAATGGTTGAATTTTCCTGAAAATTCCTTTACCATTAACAATAGAAATGGTTTTATCCGATGAATAGGATAATAGACCATTAGGGGGAAGGATCAAGGAAATGCGACTGCTGCCTATAGCAAGCTGCCGGCCGGGCATGAAATTGGCCAAAAAAATTTTCACCCAAGATGGTCTGGTACTATTAGGGGAAAATGTCGAATTAACGCAGCGGCTTCTAACCCGTTTGGAGCAATGCGGAATTCAATATGTATATATTGCGGACCCGAAGACGGACGATATCGTGCTGCCTGAGCTGATCAGCGAAAATACGATGCGTCTTGCGCTTCATGAAATAAAAACAAGTTTTCGCGAGCTGATGGACAGGCCCAGCCTGAAAAAAGGAACGTTCCATCCCTATGTCGCCCAGCCGTTTAAGCAAATTATGAGCCGGATTATCGAAGATTTGTCCAGCCACCGGGATGCGATGATTATGCTGATGAATATGGGTACCGTTGACCATTATTTGTACCAGCACTCGCTTAACGTTTGCGTATATACAACCTTGCTGGGCATGGCGCACGGCTATTCGCAGGACGAGCTGACGGTGCTCGGCATGGGCGCTTTGCTGCATGATGTCGGCAAGACGCAAATATCACCGGATGTGCTGCTTAAGCCGGGGAGGTTGACGGCGGCTGAATTCGAGCATATGAAGCAGCATGCGAAGCTGGGGTTTGAGCTGCTGAAGGATGAGCCGAACATCCCGTTAATCGTTGCCCACTGCGCATTCCAGCATCATGAACGGCTGGATGGAAGCGGGTATCCGAGGGGAATCGGCGGAAATGACATTCACGAATACGCCAAGTGGATTGGACTCGTCGATTCCTACGATGCGATGACGACGAACCGGGTTTACCGCAAGCCGCTGCTTCCGCATCATGCCATTGAAGTGCTGTATGCCGGGACAGGAACTTTATATGAGCAATATATGGTGCAGACGTTCAGAGATAAGGTTGCGATCTACCCGCTTGGCATTACCGTTAAGCTGCATACCGGCGAATCGGGGGTTGTTGTGGATTTCAATAACGCCTACCCGCATCGGCCGATTGTACGGGTGTTGTATAATGAAGCGGGCGAAGAGTTAAAGGTGCCATACGAAATTGATTTGTCCAAGCACCTGGCTACGATGATTGTCAGCGTGGATGACGAAGACTCTCATACGCCGCTTGTATCGGGGATTTGACCGGTATTAGCCGAAAAAGAACCAAACAGGTGCCTGTGAAGGCCATGTTTGGTTCTTTTTCGCTGTAATCGAACGTTCCTATTTGCTTACTTTCGTTTCGGACATTACAATAAAGTAGGCTTTCTTGCCCGGCGGCTGTCAGGCGGGCGGGCAAGAAGTTTTAAAAAAATGAATGTCAGGTGCTGATGTGACGATGATAAACATGCAACAAATGGTAGATACTAATAAACTAGCCCCGCTATCTCCGGCGAATGATCCTTGGGATCCGATACGTTCTTTGGAAAGATACGGAAAACATACATTGACAAGTGTGGAAATGACCGTTTCCAACTTATGCAACATGCGCTGCGAGCATTGTGCAGTTGGCGATACGCTTGTGATGAAAGAACCCGACAAGCTGCCGCTGGAACTTATGATTAAACGGCTGGATGAAGTCAAACATCTGGAAACGATCAGCATTACCGGCGGGGAGCCGTCTTTCTCCGAACGGACGGTACGGGAATATATGGTGCCGCTGCTGCAATATGCTAGGAGCAGAGGAATACGGTCGCAAATTAACTCGAATGTGACGCTGCCGTACAACCGGTACGAGCTGCTTGCTCCATATTTGGACGTGATGCATATTTCATTTAACTACACGAATGCCGATGAATTTCATCAGATCGGATTTGCCAAAGCGGGACACGCGGTGCCCCGCGAAGCGGCAGTGAAGCTGTACGACCGGATGATTGACAACGCCAAACGGCTTGCAGATGCAGGCGTGCTTGTATCGGCCGAGTCGATGATCAATTACCGGACACATCATCAGATTGAAGAAATTCATAAGCTTATTGTTGAGATGGGCTGTGCGCGGCATGAAGTGCATCCGATGTACCCAAGCTCATTTGCCAAAGGTCTTCCGGTCATTACGCGCCAGGAAATGCTGTCTGCCATTAACCGGCTGCTGGATGCGCGCGACCGCAATGTATGGATGCTGTTCGGTACGCTTCCGTTTTACCGCTGCAGCGATGATGCGACGGAGCGCGAGCTGCTGAGCAGGCTGTCGCAGGAGCATAACGTAACCGTGCGCAACGATCCGGACGGCCGGAACCGGTTAAATGTCAATTTGTTTACCGGTGAAGTATTTGTAACCGATTTTTCCGATGTTCCGGCATTTGGCAATATGAAGGAAGACCGGCTGGATGATTTGTTTGAACGGTGGCTCGGGCTGCCGCTGGCGCAAAGCGTCAATTGCCATTGCCCGGCAGCTTCCTGCTGCGGCCCGAATTTGCTTGTCAAAGATATGTATTACAAAGAGACCGATTTTCATCAGCGCCGCGCGGTTATATAACGGCATCATAAGCGGCAATTGAAGGAGAGTAATGGCTTTGGGATACCCTTTAGCTGCAGAGTATGCTGACTTTGTGCCTGGTAAAATTTTCGTCAATGTGATCATTGTCATTGTGCTTGTGTTTGCTAACGGTTTTTTTGTGGCGGCTGAATTCGGACTGGTCAAGGTGAGGGAAAGCCGGCTGACCCAGCTGGCCAACGAAGGAAATGTGCGCGCCAAATATGCGCTTAAAGTAAACGGAAAGCTGGACGCTTACTTGTCCGCAACCCAGCTAGGCATTACGCTTGCCTCGCTTGGGCTCGGATGGGTAGGCGAGCCGGCTATTTCCCATCTGATCGTGGAACCGGCTATGAGCAGGCTTGGTTTCGCCAATTTGGCTGCTGCGCCGGCAATTTCGGTGGCGATTGGATTTATCGTTATTACCTTTTTGCATATCGTGCTTGGCGAGCTTGCGCCCAAATCGCTGGCGATTCAAAAGTCGGAGCAGGTATCGTTGTGGCTGTCCGTACCGCTTCTTGTGTTCCATAAAATCTTTTATCCTGCCATCTGGCTTCTGAATGGAGCCGCCAACCAGTTTCTTCGTTTAATTGGCCTTAAGCCGGCCAGCGAAGGAGAGGGCGCCCATACCGAAGAAGAAATCCGGATCTTAATGAATCAAAGCGCCCAAAGCGGAATTATAGACAGTGATGAAATGAAACTGTTTGATAATATTTTTGAATTTTCCGACCGGCTTGCACGCGAAGTTATGCTCCCGCGCACCGATATGGACTGTTTGCTGACTGCGCAGCCGTATGCAGAAAGCATGAAGCATGTTTACGCAACGAAGCATACTCGTTACCCTGTCGGCATAGAAGATAAAGACCAAATTATCGGGTTTGTCCATATTACCGATCTGTTGACGGCCGACCCCGATGAGGAGCAAAGCCTCGAGAAGTTTCTCCGCCCGATATTAAGCGTGCCGGAATCTATGGAGATTAGCGACGTGCTGAAGCTGATGCAGCGGCGGCATTCGCAGCTTGCCATTGTCGTGGACGAGTATGGCGGAACGGCCGGCATCATTACGACGGAAATGATTTTAGAGGAGATCGTAGGCGAAATCCATGACGAATTTGATGACGAGCTTCCGAGTATTGTAGTAAAGGGGGACGTAACTTCCGTAGAAGGGCGGATGCTTATCGAAGATGTAAACAGCTTAATGAATTTGAATATCGAGGATGAAGATGTCGATACGATAGGCGGCTGGCTGTTTACCAAGTTTGAAGGAAACCCGGCAAGAGGAAAAAAATGGACACACGACGGGTATGTGTTTGAGGTCGCAGAATGCGAACGGCTGCGCGTCATGCGTGTACATATTTATGCAGTGCCGCCGGAACAGCAGACGCCAGTGCTTGAAGAGGAATAAGCGGGCCGGTTATTGCTTTGCGGCAATCCGGCTCAATTCCGGATGAAGGGGAACCTGTATGTCGCTGAAAACGCTCGTATGGATCGCAGTAGGGTTATTGCTGTTGTATCTGATGTTTACGGTAGGGGCGCCGTTTCTGCTGGCGCTTGTTGTTGCGATATTCCTTGAGCCGCTCACCGGGCTGTTCATCCAGAGGCTCAAATGGAATCGGCTATTAGCTTCGGCTGTCTCCAGCACCTTATTTGTAGTGATGGTGATGGGGCTAATTTCGCTGCTAGGATTCAAAATTGTGAATGAGCTTATAGGCTACTCCCGCAAAGCGCCGCAATATTTTCAGAATGCCAGCGATTTGGTGAAATCGCTGATGGATCAAGCGGAGTCGATGTACCGGACACTGCCTCCTGATACGGTAGCCCAGCTGGATAATTGGCTGACAAGCTTTACGGATTGGCTGACCGGCCTCGTGCATATGTTATCCAATTCGCTGTTTACGTTCGCGTCCGGCATCCCTAGCATGTTTATATTTTTTGTTGTTTTTTTAGTTGCCGTCTATATGATCAGCTTTAGCCTTCCCGCCCTTAAATCCTCCATTTTATTGTTATTTGACGAAAAATCCAGACATCAGGTTGAAGCTGTCATGGTTAATCTCCGCCGCTCTATCTTTGGATTCATCCGCTCCCAGCTCATTCTCAGCTCGCTGACGTATATTTTATCGCTGCTTGGATTACTTCTATTGGATATCAGATATGCGATGGCGATAGCGTTGTTTATCGTTGTCGTTGATATTTTGCCGATTCTCGGAACGGGCAGCGTGCTTGTCCCTTGGGGCGTGTATTTGCTTATCACCGGCGATAATACGGGAGTTGGCTTGCTGGTTATGTTTCTTGTTATTACCGTAATCCGGCGGATCGTTGAGCCTAAAATCGTCGGAGACGCAGTAGGCATCGGGGCGCTTCCCGCCTTGATCAGCTTGTACGCCGGCCTGAAGCTTGTTGGCGTTATCGGCGTCTTCCTCGGCCCGCTGGTCGTTATTATTTATATGGCAGCCCGCAAAGCAGGCTTGTTTCAATTCAGATTTAAGCTGTAGCGGCGGCAGGAGCAGCCGCTGAGCACGAAAGAACGGCGTTTCCCGCAAGGAAAAGGCCGTTCTTTTTTTGTTATCATGCGGCTTTATGTGCCGGCATACAGTTATAGATAGAGAGGCTGCGCGCTTTGCGCGGCGCGAAAGACGTCAAACATGCAGGAGGTAAGCAGGAGATGACCCAACATAAATTCGATGAGAATCAGCTCCGCTTTTATGAGCCGTTTATAGGTCCTCATGATCCTTGTCCGCCGATTCTAGTCAAATCGTTTGTTGTGCCGCCCAATCAATATATAACGTTCCAGCCGCCTAATTTGCCGCAATTTTCGCTGCAGGAAGCTTTACGCTACGGCACGTTATGGCCGGCATTATTTAGTCCGTACCAATCCAAGCACGGAATGGGGGTAAGCTAACGGTGAGTTCTTTTGCACTGGATGAGCAATTTTATGCCAGACTGCTGGAGCTGCAGCAGGTGGATTTTGCGCTTGTGGAGCTGACCCTGTATTTGGATACGCATCCGCAGGATATGGCCGCCCTGCAGCAATACAATTATTTGGTGCAGCAGCGGCAGCATATCGCGGCTCAATACGAGCAGCTGTACGGGCCGCTGCTGCAATTTCAAAGCTTCTCCCGTTATCCATGGCAGTGGGCGGAAAGCCCCTGGCCGTGGCAAGTATAACGAATCCAATCCAGGAGCGGAGGAACGTATACGATGTGGGTGTATGAAAAAAAACTGCAGTACCCGGTTCGCGTAAGCAAATGCGATCCCCGGATGGCCAAATATTTGATCGAGCAATACGGCGGGGCTGACGGCGAGCTTTCCGCCGCGCTGCGTTATTTAAACCAGCGGTATTCGATTCCGGATAAGGTCATCGGTCTGTTGACCGACATCGGAACTGAGGAATTTGCGCATCTGGAAATGATCGCAACGATGGTATTCAAGCTGACGCAGGACGCCACGCCGCAAATGATGATCGATGCGGGGCTTGGAACGCATTATGCGAATCACGATAACGCGCTGTATTATGAAAGCGCAGGCGGCGTGCCGTGGACGGCATCGTACATAACGGCGAAAGGGGACCCTATCGCCGATTTGTACGAGGACATTGCGGCGGAAGAGAAGGCGCGGGCAACGTACCAATGGCTGATTGATATGACGGACGACGTCGATTTGCAGGACAGCCTGAAATTTTTGCGCGAGCGGGAAATTGTCCATTCGCTCCGGTTCCGCGAAGCGGTGGAGATCATCAAGGATTATCAGGGAACGAAGAAAGTATTTTAAGGTGAAGAATCCCCTGGAGCAGATGCGCCAGGGGATTTTTTTGCCGTGTGCATTCAGCTAACGGAACACTGTAGTGCAGCAATTACCAACGGCAGCCGATAAGAAATGTCCGGCTGCCGTTGAACTATATTTATGGTTACGCTAAATCACTATTCTTCCTCGACGATGACGATGACTGATGCTGCTGCTTCAAGCAGGGGGCCGTTCTCCGCTAAAGCGGATACCCGGCTGACAATGGCCGTGTCTTCGAGTACATCGGGTAAAATAAACGGGATGCGGATCGAATAATCGGCTCCGATGGAGAATGAGTCGGAGCGAAGAATGAGATTGAACAGCGGCGCCTTAATCATTTCGTTGATTAGAACGACATTGCCCGTATTGTGTATGCGAATCGTGAAGAAGACGGTTTCCCCGGGCCGTCCTATAGGCTGATTTACCGTATGCCTGAGCGTGGCGTTTGGCATTCTCCTTGTTGTTACGGAAGCAGGTGTTTGCTGAATCGGGGTTTGGTCGGAGAATGCAAGAGCGTGACTCGTAAATATCGTTCCGCCAACCGCGTCTGAAGGAATCGTAAAAGGCCGATCGAACGAGCGGCTTTCTCCGGGTTGCAGCGATGGGATAAGTGTGCTGAACGCCGTTAGCGGTTCGATGACGCGGACGTTCGTTAAGGTCTGCGAGCTTAGATTACGGACGAATACCGTAAAAATTGCGATTGTACCGGGATCTGCTATATCGGGAACGACCACATTCGTCAAGTCGAGCAGGAATCGTGACAATCCCACGATGACTCGTGCGAAGCTCTGCGGAGCAATGCTTCCCGCGGGTCTTTCAAGCCATTCGGCGGTCGCAACATTATCGAAACGGGTTCCTTGCAAAGCATCGGCCGGCACAACGAACGGGAACTGCACATACGCGACCTGCCCTGGATCAAGCGCGTCAATGGTCTCAAATGTTCCGGTGAGCGAATCGGATACGACAATGGCGGTTGCCAGATGGCTGCCGGTGTTCGCGACTTCGACCGTGTAGATGACCGTCCCTCCTGGCGCAGCCACATTACGGTCGGGAAACTTGCGGAGCGCAAGCGTTGTTGGCACTCCGGGAATCGCTTGGATTACGACTGAAGCCGCTGTACGTTGGAGCGGCGTCTGATCCGAGGCGGCTTCGAACTCGTTTGTAAGAATACTGCCATCTGCAGCATTGACAGGAACGACGAACGAGGCTGCCCGAACGATTGTGCCGCCTGCAGCTAGGCTCGAGACAATCTCGCTAACGCCGAGAAGCGGGTCGTTTAACATGACGTTCGTTTGCGTAATGTCTAACAGATTGGTAACGGTCAACACATAGTTAATGGTAGAGCCGGGGACAGCGGAAGCTGTATCAGACGTCTTGGATAAGGCTAATCCTTGACCCGTTACCGTAACGACGGACAATGCTTGAGCGGGGTCGGTCTGATCGGTCGTGACGGTAAGCAAGTTGGAGATCATAGTTCCGACCGAAGTCGTCGCCGGCACTGTGAATGGGAGCTGTACTTCCCTAATATCACCTACCGCAAGAACGGGGATCGATATATCTACGCCGAGAAGCGGATCTTGAACCCGAATGCCTGTAAGTGGAACGTTTCCAGAATTGGCGAGGGTGACTTGATATGAAAGGACCTGTCCCGGAGAGACCACGTTGGTCTCCGGCACTTTGCTCACACCAAGCAGCGGCATAGGCAATACTTCGACGGTGGCGGATGCGGTCACGCGCGAAGTCTGATCGGAAACGGCTTCGACCGTATTCGTATACACCTTAGGAGGCGATTCCAGCGGAACAAGAAAGGTTGTTCGGAAAATTTCCGACTGTCCGACAGCCAGAATGGGTATCGTCCTGCTTAATCCTGCCAGTCCATCGTTGAGCGCGATATTCGTAAGTGCGACGCTCCCCGTATTTCGTGCTTCGATCGTGAATTCGACCGTATCGCCCGGGAAGACGGAGATCGTATTCGCTTTGGCGGAGGAGGAATCGACCGTCGCGGAAACGGTATCGACAGATTTGAACAATGCTAGCCCGGGAACGCCGAGAACGAGTACGGAGGCGGATGCTTGCCGAGGTGTTAGATTGTCGCCCCGGATGTCGGAAGTGTTTACAATCGTTGAACCGCTGGCTGCACCGGATGCAATGACAAAAGGAATAATGAATTCCGCCTGAGTTCCGGCCTCTAAATGATCGATGGATTCGTTTAACCCGAGGAACGGATCTGTCAGCAATAAACCGGTAAAATCGACATTGCCGGTATTAGTTGCCGTTAACGTATAGAGCACGGTTTCTCCTGGCGCGGCGGCCGTGGGACTAACGGACTTGGTAAAGGTCAGCGCCGGGGAGGATGCTACGTTGATCGTAGCCGTCGCAGTTCGAATCTGTGCAAGTTGATCGGCCGTGACGGTCACTGTATTCGTGAGCGTTCCGGGAACCGTTGCGGCGGGCACAGTGAACGTTCGCTGAAGCTGCTGCGTCATCCCTGGAAGCAATAAATTAATAACTTCGAATAGGACGACGTGCGGGTCTTCGACCTGAATCCGGGTAAGCGGAACTTCGCCGGAGTTCGTAATCGTAAAAGTATACGTCACTGTATCGCCCGGCATCACGTCGGTTTGATCGGAAGTTTTGGTAACCGTCAGGTCAGGCACTAAACCAAACTTGGCGATGAACACATCCACCAAACCGCCCAGTGTCGTCTGAAAGGCGCCTGGGGTAACCGGAAAGTCGGAAGACAAGGTGTAGCCCGTAACATACATGTTGCCTGCGGCATCCCCTGTAATGGCGGCTCCGCTGTCCACGCCCGTTCCTCCCAATAAGGTGGAATAGATGAGCATGCTTCCATCGGGGTTTAACTTGGTCGCGAATGCATCCCTTGGGCCGCCGAGTGTCGTTTGAACCGCGTCCGGCGTTGTCGGGAAATCGTCAGACAGCGTATAACCGGTAAGAAAAGCATTGCCGAACGGATCAAGGCCGCTGCCATAAGCGATCTGGGTGTTGGTTCTGCCTAAGTAGGTCGAATACACGAGCGCGCTTCCTTCCGGATTCAGCTTGGTCATGAAAGCATCGTTCGTGCCCCCGAACGCGGGTTGGAAGGAATCAGGGGTAGTCGGAAAATCAGTAGAGCGCGTATATCCCCCCACATAGGCGTTACCGGAGGCATCAACCGAAATGCCGTATCCATATTCAGTCAGGGATCCCCCAAGTAAGTTGAATAGACAAGTGAACTTCCGGAGGGGTTGATTTTGGTCACGAATACATCGCCGGTGCCCCTTCTCGCGGTTTGAAAGGCGCCGGTCGTCGTCGGAAAATTAAGAGATGCTGTATTCCCCGTCACATAAGCGTTTCCCGCGCTATCTACGCTAATTGCCGTACCATTATCACCGCCGGAACCGCCAAGGAAAGTGGAATAGATAAGCGAGGTTCCCGTAGCGTTCAGCCTGGCGGCAAACCCGTCGTTGTTGCCTCCGTATACTGTCTGAAAGGCGCCCGTTGTCGTCGGAAAATCAGCGGAAGCCGTAAACCCGGTAACATATGCCTCACCCGCACTATCTACTGCTATTCCAAGACCATAATCATGTCCGGTTCCGCCCAGATAGGTGGAATAGACAAGCGCGCTTCCGGTGGGATTCAACTTGGTCACGAACACATCGCTCGAACCGCCGAATATCGTCTGTACGGCGCCGGGAGTAACCGGGAAGTTATCGGAATACGTTCGTCCCGTGATATAAGCGTTTCCTTCGGCGTCAACCGCGATGTTTTGGCCTGAATCGTTTGCAGAGCCGCCTAGATAGGTGGAATAGACGAGAGCGGTTCCGCTCGGATTGAGTTTGGTTACGAACACCTCCCGGTCGCCGCCGAATGTCGTCTGCACGGCGCCAGGCGTGAGAGGGAAGTCCGTAGATGTTGTGATTCCCGTGACGTAAACGCTGCCCGTGGCATCCACCGCAATGCCGAACGGCTCATCGTTTCCCGAACCGCCTAGATAGGTGGAGTAAACCAAACCCGGATCGATAATAAGAGGAGCGCTGCGGTCATAGGACTCGCCGATTTGAAACCCGATCGCGAGGAGATTATCATCATCCGGCACAAGGATGAAAGATCCTGGAACGTCGCTTCGTTGTCCGTCTATTTCCTGGTAACAGACCGGGCGAGGATCGATTAATGCACCAATCGCAGTATCGACAACCAAATTCCCCTCTTCATCGAGCGAGACTTTCTCCGCTCCTGCATACGCAAACCTGATAAAATCCTCATTGGCTCCGGGCTGAACGATAAACTCATATTTGATGCCAGCCCCTTCGCTTCGAAACACCAGATTAATCCCAGGCCATAGTTCCGCATAGAAGATTCGGAGGAACGCAGGTATATCAGTGTACCAGTTAGACGGGTTAGCGCCTTTGAAGTAGTGGACCTTACTATCCATTTCACTTGTTGCTTGCGGATGAATGCCGGGACTGGCGTTCAGAAAACGGAAATCGAGACGAGTGCTCCGTACTTCTTTCTCCCGGCTAGGCAAATCGAATGTCGAGTGAGCTCGAACGATCGAGCGAGTTCTTTCCGAGAATGTGAAGATGACTTCGCTCGATGTAAATAAAGCTTCAATGCCAGCACCTCTCGAAACGAATTGAATCCGCGTATCTTTTACCTGTCCGACATTCGGCACAAAGTAACTGGGCAGCTGAACATTGCTTGCCATGTTGTGATGCACCCGCCTTTCAATAGCAAATTTCCACCATAACCATCCTATGAATCGGACAAAATCCAATATGTCAACGGTTGCGGTATCGCTGCTAACCGCTTGACTATGCTTAAGCCTTTTCGGACTAGTATACAGGCCGACATACGCTGAACTAACGGACAGGTTAGCAATCTTCATTAACTTCACTTTTATGGTAAAATATACTTCAATTATGGAATTGAGAAGTCGATGAATGACATCGCAACGCCACTCGGAATTGGTAAATGACGGGCAAAAAGAAAGGCGGTCAATGTGTGAAAAAAATAAAGGTTTACCATTACGATGCATTCAGCAACGTTCCAAATAGGGGAATCCGGCAGGAGTCGTCTTTGATGGCGAAACTCTCTCGGAGAAGCAAATGCAGGAAGTCGCGGAGAAGGTTGGATTTAATGAAACGGCGTTCCCTTTAAAGTCCGATAAAGCTGATCTCAGAATCCGATTTTTTACGCCAGGGCATGAAATCAATCTTTGCGGCCACGCTACAATGGCCACTTTGTATGCCTTAAAAACAAAGGGGATGCTGGGAGATAAAAACGATATAACGATTGAAACAAAGGCAGGAATTTTGCCGATTCATTTCACTGTAAATGGTGAGCTTTATATCACCATGAGGCAGGCTGCTCCCCGGTTTCAAGCATTTAATGACTCGCTTAATCAATTGGCTCACTCGATCGGCATCGAAGAAAGCGATATTGAGACGACAATGCCAACATTGTACGGAAGTACAGGCACGTGGACATTATTGGTTCCCGTTAAAAGCTTGGCTGCATTCAAGCGAATGCGGCCAAATAATAAGGTTTTTCCTGATGTGCTGAAAGAAATGCCCAGATCATCCATCCACCCATTTTGTCTGGAAACTTATGATCCCAACGCGCACCTGCACGCGCGTCACTTTTCCTCTCCGTTTTCTGGCACAATCGAGGATCCTGTTACCGGCACTGCCTCTGGGGTTATGGGGGCTTACTATTCCAGATACATAAACAGACATGTTTCTTCATTAGATCTTCTAATCGAGCAGGGGCATGAAATCGAAAGAGACGGTAAAGTGCGAGTGCACGTATCGGATAAGGGAAGTGTTATAGAAGTGACTGGCAACGCGGTTTATGTGAATGAGTTTGATATTTTAATTTAATCTATTTTAAATGGAATGCATGGAAGTAACAGGCAGAATAATGCAATAGTTTAGCGCAATAGTTTAAAGAGATACATGATAAAATGGGCTTAAAACAAATAAAGGACTGAATAAAATGAATAGTTGTACTTTTCTCGTATCAATGGCGACAATTGCTGATTTGGATGAATTGACCATTTTGTTCAATGAATATCGTATGTTTTACAATCAGGAATCAAATCTTGCATCAGCAAAGGCGTTCTTACTTGAACGATTTGAACACCGAGAATCCGTTATCTTCGTTGCCAAAGATGTTAATCACAATAAAATAATCGGCTTTACTCAATTGTATCCTTCATTTTCATCCATTTCGATGCAAAGATCTTTGATTTTAAATGATCTGTATGTACTTTCAGATTTTAGAGGTGCAGGAGCTGCCAGGGGCTTATTAGAAGCGGCTAAAGATTATGCAAAAAGCATCAAAGCTAAGGGATTAGCACTCTCGACAGCGGTTGATAATGTAAGAGCGCAAGGAATTTATGAAAAAAGCGGCTATGAAAGAGATGAAGAATTTTATCATTATTTTTTAAAAGTTTAGAGAGACCTCAAGGATTATCCGGGAACGAAACGAATATTTACGTTCATGAAAAGTCCCCTTGGCGCATATGCGCCAGGGGGATTTTTCATGAACTCAATGAATTTGATTCAACGAAAACGTTGGAGGTTAGGCTCTGCCCGGAAGCTCTCGTTTGTTGGCTCCTAAACAGAAACACTGGTTTTTCAACACTTTAGCCGGAATATTCAATAGTTGGCCGCTGCAATTTTACTATAATTTAATTGTAATCCTGTTCAAGATTTGGAATGTTTTTGAGAAGGAAGCAGGAGAAGCGGGAATTCCATCAATTTTGGAAGCGCTCGCATTTGAATGAGGAAGGGGAACAGTAAAGGGCAAGGCGATTACCATCATAAAAGGAGGTTACAACTGCATGATGTTATCACCTGACAAAAGTAAAATTCAACTTCTCATTTCGAAGCTGCTTGTGTTCGCTTTACTGGCGGCATTGGTTATTCCTTGGAAGGCGCCTGCCGCGCATGCGGCGGACGCGGAGCTCGTGTCCGACGACTTCAGCAGTTATACCGAAGGTCCGCTGACGCCGGGGAACGGCAATACGTGGACGACGGAAGGCGCCGTACCGCAAGTTAACGTGGTGCCTGCTGCGGAGGACTTCCCCGCTTATGCGGAAATGACCAATACGGCAGGCGGTTCCTCTTATATCGGCCAGCGTTTCGCCGCACAAAACGGCGGTTTGATTATCCAGTTTGACGTCAATCTGCCGAAGTCGTCCGGCGGTACGCTGTGGGTCATGGACGGCAAAGTGAATGCGACGACTGCAGCCGCTCTTCGCTATCAGCTGGATGCAGGCGTCATTAAGCGTTATAACGCGGCAGCGCAAAATCAAATCAGCTACGATACTACCCACTGGTACCGGTTTACGATGGTTTTTAACACGCCAAAAAATACGTATGACGTGCATATCCAGGATTTGACCACCGGCGAAGAAGTGCTGTGGCCGGACAATTTCTACAGCAGCCGAGATAAAATCAGCAGCTTTGGTTTCTACCTCAATCCGAATGGGGGGACGGTTAAGCTGGCAAACGTACATGTCACGGCGCTGGATACAGGCCTGATCGGGCTGGGGCTTCATGACGGGGATACGACGCTTGCGTTATCACCGGCTTTTAACCCGTCGGTTGTGAATTATTCCGTAGATGTGCCGTTTTCGACAACCGCGCTTGATGTCGTGCCGACGGCCAGCTTCCCGGAAGGAACAAGCCTGAAGGTCGGCGATCAGGATACGGACAGCGGACAAGCTGTGCAGGTAGATCTGACCGGCGATGCAACCGACATTGCGGTTGCCGTTACCTCTGACCAATATACCGATATTGCGATGACGTACCATATTACGGTTAACCGGCTGGAGAAAGCGCCTGACGTCAACAATGTGTCCTCCGAAGGGCATGACGGCAGCGTGCAAATCGGCTGGGACGAGCCTGCCGATCCGGCATTTACGGAAACACATGTTTATTTGGCTGGAGCGGACGATCAGCTTCAGTTGGCGGACACCGTTCCGAAAGGACAGTACATCTCCGCCATTACGGGGCTGAGCAATAATGAAACTTACCGCTTCGTTGTGAAAGCAGCCTACAGCTACGGGGACGAGCCGCTAGCGGAATCTGCCGGCATTTCGGTCAGCGAAACGCCGAAAGTGCTGCCTGCACGCCAAATGGAAGCTTTGAACCGCGGTCTTGTAGCGATAAAAGATTCCGAAGGCGTATTCGTCAGCTGGCGGCTGCTCGGCACGGATCCTTCCGATACGGCTTTTAATGTTTACCGTGACGGGAAGCGGATTAACGAGGAGCCGATAACGGACAGCACCAATCTTGTAGACGCGGCAGGCGGCCCGGATTCGCATTATTATGTCCGCCCGGTATTAAACGGCAAGGAGCAGGCCAAGTCCGAGACGGTAAACGTATGGGATACGAATTATTTGACGATTCCGCTCCGGAAACCGGCGGACGGCGTTACGCCAGCCGGCGAGACATATACGTACCGCGCCAATGATGCCAGTGTCGGCGATCTGGATGGAGACGGTCAATATGAAATCGTGCTGAAATGGGATCCTTCCAACTCCAAGGACAACTCGTTAGCCGGTTATACGGGCAACACGTATGTGGATGCCTATAAAATGGACGGCACGTTGATGTGGCGGATCGACCTTGGCCGTAATATCCGGTCCGGCGCGCATTATTTAGACATCATGGTGTACGACCTGGACGGCGACGGCAAAGCGGAAGTGACGTTCCGTACTGCGGACGGAACGGTTGACGGGAAGGGGAATGTGATTGGCGATGCAGCAGCCGATTACCGCAATTCCAGCGGTTATGTGCTGGACGGCCCCGAATACCACACCGTATTTGACGGCGCGACCGGCGAAGCGCTGGATACGCAGCCTTACGAGCCGGCACGCGGCAACGTAGCCGATTGGGGTGACAACTACGGCAACCGCGTTGACCGCTTCCTGTCGGCAATCGCCTATTTGGACGGCGTGCATCCAAGCGTCATTATGCAGCGCGGCTATTACACCCGCATGGTGCTTGTCGCTTACGATTTCAAAGACGGCAAGCTGGTGAAACGGTGGACCTTCGACTCCAATACGCCGGGTAACGAGAGCTTTGCCGGACAAGGCAACCATCAGCTTAGCGTAGCCGACGTGGATAACGACGGCAAGGATGAAATTATTACCGGAGCTGCGGCTATAGACGACGATGGAACCGCCTTGTGGAATTCCGGCCTCGGGCACGGGGATGCGATGCATCTTGGCGATCTTGATCCGAATCATCTGGGGCTTGAACTGTTCGCAGTACAGGAAAATACAGGCGCCAAATATTCGGCAGATATGAAGGATGCCCGTACCGGACGCGTATTGTGGGGTATGCTGCAAACCGGCAAAGATACGGGGCGCGGCTTATCGGCGGACGTTGATCCAAACCATCCGGGCGAAGAAGCATGGGCAATTAACGGCGAATGGAACAGCACGAACGGCGGCCTCTTTACAGCAGACGGTCAAAAAATATCCGATCAAATTCCTTCCAGCAATTTCGCGATTTGGTGGGACGGCGATTTGAACCGGGAGCTGCTGGACCACGATTGGCTGGGCGATCCGCTTCGCGTCGGCATTCCGAAAATCGACAAATGGGATGCGGAAAACAACCGGCTGATTAACCTGGAGACTTTTACCGGCACGTATTCCAATAACGATACAAAAGGCAACCCTGCGCTCCAAGCCGATTTGTTGGGCGATTGGCGGGAGGAAGTGGTTGTCCGCACCGAAGACAGCAGCGCGCTTCGAATTTATTCGACCACCGATGTGACGGACAAACGAATTTATACGCTTATGCATGATCCGGTGTACAGGCTTGGCGTTGCATGGCAAAATACGGGCTACAACCAGCCGCCGCATACAAGCTTCTACTTGGGCAACGGAATGGAAGCGCCGGCGCAGCCTTCTATTTATACGGTCAAGTATACCGGGACAGGAGGCGGTGACGGCGGCAATAATGGCGGTAACCATGATGGCGGCAACAATGGAGGCGGCACCGGCGGCAGCAATGAAACGCCAGGAACGGGCAGCGGAACGGATGCAGGGACAACGCCGGAGGTTTCGTTTAGCGATATCGGGAACCATTGGGCGGCAGCCTACATTACAAAGCTGGTACAGGCAGGCGCTGTTAACGGTTACGCGGACGGTACCTTTAAACCAAACCATACAATTACCCGCGCCGAATTTACATCCATCATCGTGAAGCTGCTCGCCAAATCTGGCGCAAGCCAAGCGGCTCCCGTATTTGCCGATGTACAGCCGGGCAGCTGGTATTACGATGCGGTAATGGCCGGCTATCAGCTTGGGTTTATTCAAGGGAACGACGGCGGAACATTTGCCCCTGACGCTCCGATCTCCCGCCAAGAAATGGCAGCGATTCTGGAGCGGGTATACGCAAGCGCAACAGGGGATACAGGAGTAAGCGGGGAGGCGCTGAACCAGCTGGATACCGCATTCAGCGATGCTTCCTCGATTGCCGATTGGGCAAAAGCGGGAGTGGCCAAAATGGCCGAGCTGGGCGTAATTAACGGTTTTGAGAACGGCACCTTTGCGCCGGGTCAAAATGCGACACGCGCGGAAGCGGCGAAAATGATTTGCTTGTTAGCTGCGGCTGCTCAAAAGTAAATATAAGCCGGCAAGCGGCGCTTGAATACGGAAATCTCCGTACTCAAGCGCCGTTTTTATGTCTGGATTAACGGATGCAAGCAATAAACAACAATTTATTTTGAAAGTATTCAAGAATAAATGTAATAAAAAGTAAGTTATATTCGTGTTTATTTGATATGATTCGAATTTATCATGCCTTAAGGAGGGTTTAGCCTTCAAATCTTAACTTGAGGTCCGATGGAAGATGACGAAAAATGTCGAAATAGTCGCATGGGCGGACGTTTTCAAACAGTTCTATAATACTAATAATTACTGATATTTAAATGAATTACATCATTTTACATCTAAATAATTTGTGAAAATTGAAGTGAAACTATAAAAAAACCATTAATAAAATTCGATAAATAGTATTGGTCTATGTAGAAATTTGTAAATAACTCGAGTTGCCTCAGGTTTTCTTGATTATTATGGAATTTCGCTAAATAAGAGAGAGGTGGAGATGGGAGAGGTTGGGACGGCGAGTTTGCGGCATAACCTGCTAGTCATCAAGAGAGAACAGCCAGATATTATCTTAATTACCGGAAGGATAACAAACGGAGGGCATCATCTTGAAGAAAAGTAAAAAAAGCAAAAACTATTTCAGTACTAACTTGATTTTTTCTATATCCAACCTTGCATTAATAGGAATCGTATTGATTGCGGTCAGCGTTTATTTTCAGACCAACATATTAACGAAAAGCTTGCAGGACCAGACTTTGGATATTACGGAGAAATGGTCGCAAAAGTTTACGTATAAGGAAATTCAGGCCGTTGATGCGGACAAAAGATGGGACTCGCCGGAGCAATTGGCGCTGGCGGAAGAATTCGACCATCTGTCGGAATACAACCCGACTGTAGCCCAAGGATATATTTTTGGGGTGGAACTGACGGACGGCAATAAAACGAGCCTGATTGCGACCCCTACCGTTATTAAGGACGCATTGGTTGACGCGGGCTTGAAGGTAAGAGATTTGTATGAACAGCCGGACGTTGTTGTAACCGGAATTAAAGAAATGCTGAAGACGGACAAAACAACCGTTGTTCCGGTTTACAAGGACGGGCTAGGCACGTGGATGAGCGTGTTTTATCCGATTCATGACGACAATGGCAAAATCGTTGCTTATTTTGGCGTAGATATCGACGCAAGCATGATCAGCGACGGGAAGCACTCCTTCCTGCTCCGCTCTATTCTGCTGCTTGTCATCGCGCTCATCGTTTGCGGAGGGGCGCAATATTTGTTTGCGAGACGGACGCTGCTTCCGCTCAAGGATTTAGTAGACGGCATTTTGCAGGTAGCAGAAGGCAAACTGAATTTCTCCTTGCAGGAAAAAGGGGCGTTTGCGCCGATTAATACCCAATTTAATGTGATGGTTTCGCGGATTAAAGCGATCGTGCTGGATTTGAAGAAGATTGCCTCCAAGTCTGCAGAAGCATCCGACCGGATGTTTGAAATTACGGTTGCCTCCAAAGAAAGCGTCGATAACGTTCTCGTGGATTTGAATGATATGAAAAAAAATATAAGCATGCAAGAGATGTCCGCTTCCAATTGCGAAACGGCTATGGGGCAAATTTCCGAGACGCTGCAAGTGATTGCGGCCGATATTAGCAGCGTGTCTTCCGCATCGCAGGAAATGAGCATCAAATCCGAGCAAGGGAACATGGAAGTAGCAAGCCTTAATTCGCAAATGAATCAAATTAGCGATGTCACGAAAGAAACCTACAGCAGCATTCATGTGCTGAACGATAAAGCGGCCGAGATCGGCAATCTTCTGAACATTATTGAAGAAATATCGAATCAGACGAATTTGCTTTCCTTGAATGCGGCCATTGAAGCAGCCCGAGCGGGCGAGCACGGCAAAGGCTTCTCCGTCGTTGCGGAAGAAGTACGGAAGCTGTCGGATCAGACGAAGATTTCCACCGGTGAAATTACGCATTTAATCCGGGAAATTCAAAGCGAAGTTGCAAGGTCTGTAGCATTTATGAGCCAGACGCTGCTCGAAGTGGATAAAGGGATCGCCATTACCGAAATAACAAGCTCCAAGTTCGAAGACATACTCAGCTCGACGAAGGTGGTAGCGGATCAAGTTGTAGACATCTCGGCATCTACAGAGCAAATTTCCGCCGGTACTCAGGAATCGAGCTCGATGATGAGCCAGCTTTCCGATATTTCCGCCAAAACGTCAAGCAATGCCAGAAACGTGCTGGACAACATTGCGCAGCAGGAGCGTTCGATTACAGAAATTACGGAGCACGCTCAAAGCGTGGCGAACATTAGTAAAGAGCTGAAAGAAATGGTCGATAACTTCCAAACGAATTAATGGCTGCCTGCCGGGAAGCGCGCGGGCGCTTCTCCCGGCAGAATACCGGAACGAATTAAGGAGATTGTGATGATTAGTAATCTGCGAGAGAAACGAATAGCTAAAGTCATCTATGGCCCGGAAGAACAATACGGCGATCGGGAAAGCCTGAAAAGTTTGTTTGAGCGTTCGGTTTCGCTGCATAGCGGAAAAACGGCAATTTCGTTTGGCGAACAGGAGATGACCTACAGCGAGCTGGGAGACGCAACGGCCAAGGTTGCGAGGCTGCTGCAGGATCATGGTTTAATGAAAGGCGATTTTGTCGGAATATATATGGAACGAAGCATGGAAACGGTAATATCCATTTTTGGCGTGCTGCGGGCGGGCGGCGTATACGTGCCGATCGACCCGGAGCATCCGCTGGAAAGAACGAAGCATGTAGCCGGCAACAGCAGCTGCAAATATATTTTGACCAAAGATGAATATGAAGCAAAAGCGAAGTCGCTCACATCGAATACAAGCGCTGCGTCCGTGTTGTCGATCAGCGGTTTGCCGGCGTGGCCGGTGCGAGCGGTTAAGCCCGTAACGGTGCATCCGGACGATATGGCTTATGTCATCTATACTTCCGGATCGACAGGTTTGCCGAAAGGCGCCATGCTCAATCACAGAGGCGTCGTGAACTTATGCCATTCGGTGTCCAAAACGCTGAATTTGACAGCTGACGATGTCGTCACGCAATTTTCCACGTTCAGCTTCGACGCAGCTGTATTTGACACATTTAATGCTTTGCTGAAAGGCGCTCATCTGGCCATGTTGACCAAAGAGGAGCAGTTAAGCCCGGAAGCGCTGGCTGACAGAGTCTACCAGAGACAGGCGACTTTCCTGTTCTGCCTGCCGACCTCTGTATTTAACCGGATGGCTGAGAATATTCCGGATTCGGATGCGTACAAGCTGTCCTCGATTCAAGTTGTGCTGGTAGCGGGAGAAGCGTTGTTATCCGATTACGTCCGCAAGTTCCAGAATAAGTTCGGATCCGGGATGACGATTGTGAACGGATACGGGCCAACTGAATGTACGGTATGCGCAACGATGTACCCGATTAAAGGCTATTGGGATAAAAGCTCTGTATCCGTGCCTATCGGTTATCCGTTAGGCAATTACAATTTGTATGTCGTGAAGGAAGACGGTTCTTTGGCGGACCCGGGGGAATCCGGCGAGCTGTACATCGAGTCGGTTGGACTGGCTCGCGGTTATTTGAATATGCCGGACAAAACGGCCGAGTCGTTTATTCGCAATCCGTTTGTGGACGATCCGCGCTCCATCGTGTACAAAACCGGCGATATCGTAAAGGTGCTGGAGGATGGAGGGCTTGAATTTCTGTTCCGCAAGGACGGGCAATTAAAGCTGCGGGGATTCCGGATTGAAATCGGCGAAATCGAGAATGCGCTGTCCAAGCATCCGGGCATTCTGGACGCCGTGGTTGTGCCTATCAAGGAAGGAGGCACCGTCAAGCATTTGTCCTGCTTTTATTCCGAGACCGCCGGCGTAAGCGTTACATCCGTCAAAGAGCATTTAAAGCAATATGTGCCCGGCTATATGATACCAAGCTACTTCTACAAACTGCCGGAAATTCCGCTGGCGCCGACAGGCAAAGTGGACCGCGGCAGACTGGCGCTGATGGATCATCCCGATCAGGCGGAGCGGGATGAGGGATATGAGCCGCCTGCCGGAACGGCGGAGCAAGCGATTGCCGAAGTTTGGAAAGAAGTGCTTAAGCTGTCCGAAATAAGCCGCAGCGCCAATTTTTTTGATCTGGGCGGAGATTCTTTGGCGGTTATAGAAGTATTGTCTCATCTGAAGCTGGATTATTTCCAGCTGCGCATATCCGATTTGTATCGCTATCAGACAATCAAGGATTTGGCTGCTTATGCCGGCGCGCTGGCTGATCGCGAAGAGGAAGAGGAGACGGATATTGCGGATTATTACGATTTGACGGAAATGCCCAAGCTGCCGGAAGTGCGGCTGGCTGGAAGTGACGGGCTTGGGCGGGACGTCCTTATTACCGGTGCTACCGGTTATCTGGGGTCCCATCTGGCCTATGAACTGCTTACTGCCACCCAGGCTCACGTCCATTTGCTGGTCAGAGCCAAAAACGGCTGCGCAGGCAAGCGGCGGCTGATCGAAACATTCGACCATTATTTCGGGCAAGGGGTATACGAACGATACGCTTCCCGGATTCATGTCGTCGAAGGAGAGCTGACGATGCCTGATCTGGGGGTGGACAACTTGGCGGAGGTTGCCGCAGGCCTTAGCTCCATTATCCACGCCGGCGCGGATGTCCGCCATTTTGGCAACACGGATCATTTCCAGGCGGTCAACGTGGAAGGGACCAAAGCTTTGCTGCAGCTGGTGCAGGCGAATCCGCAGCTGGCATTTCATTTTATTTCAACCGTCGGCATCCCGGAAGAGATAGCGGCACGCGGCGAATGGGCCGGGCTGCAGCATGATGCGGAGCTGTTTTACAAGCTGCAGTCGGACAACGTGTATACGAACAGCAAGCTGCAGGCCGAGCGGGCAGTCGCGGAAGCAATACAGCAAGGGCTGCCATGCCGGGTCGGCAATTTATCCTGCCACAGCGAAACCGGAAGATTTCAGAACAATATTAACGAAAACTTCTTTTACCGCATGATAAAAGGGTTTCTGTTGTTGAAAAAAGTGCCTGAAGTCAATAGCTTCGTAGACATTACGCCTATTGATTTTGCAAGCCGCTTTATCGTACAGCTGGCGAAAGAACCGGTTATGGGATCGGTGTATCATATTTGCAATCCCGTGCAGGTGCATTTCAATGAAGTCATTTCGCTGCTTATGCAAGAAGGGTATGAGCTGGAGGCTGTTCCGGTCAAAGCGTTCAGGCAATGGGTATTAAGCCGGGGCAATGCTGTCAGCGAGGAAGGCGTGCAGCTCGTTATGGCTTATTTGGACGGCGACGGGCTTTACAACGCCGATTTTAAATATTCATCCGAACGTTCATTCGCGAAAGCGCAGCGTATCGGGCAGCCGCCGGAAATAGAGATATTAATGAAGCGTCTTGTCCAATATGCAGCCGAAACCGGCTACTTCCCTCTTCCTTCGCGGTAATATGAATTTAGGGCAACGTATTTCAACTATTTACAAAACGATAGGGATACTTTCCTTCCAAATTGCTTTAAGATAGAAGTAGACTGCAAGGGAGGAAAGGAATATGGAGCAGAACATACCTGTATTAACGAAACCGGAAGCTGTTATTTTTGATATGGACGGCACGTTGTTCGAGACGGACACGCTGCTTCGCGGCGTGCACGAGAATATTTTCCGCACGCTGCGCGAAGAAGGGCTGTACGGCGAGACGCCGCCTGTCGAACGGCTGCTGGGATGCCTTGGCATGCTGCTGGACGATATATGGCTGAAGGTGATGCCGGACGCTTCGGAAGCTGCGCGGGACCGTGCCAATGAGCTGCTGCTGCAATATGAGATCGAAGGGCTGGAAGCCGGCGAAGGGCGGCTGTACAGCGGCGCGGAAGAAGCGCTGAGACAGCTGAAGGAGCAGGGCGTGAAGCTGTTTGTCGCCAGCAATGGCCTGGAGCTGTATGTGAAAGAAGTCGCCCGGTTAAAAGGCATCGCCCCGCTGTTCGAAGGTTTGTACAGCGCCGGCGAATACCGTACGTCCAGCAAAGTAGATCTGGTCGCTTTGCTGCTCCAGGAGCATGGCATCGGCCATGCCTGGATGGTCGGCGACCGCTCGTCCGATGTAGAAGCCGGCCGCAACAATGGACTAGATGTTATCGGCTGCGCTTATGCGGACTACGGACACAGCCAGGAGCTGGAAGGGGCTGACGCGCTTATCCGCTCCTTGACCGAACTGCTGCCGCTGCTTGCTGCAGCGCAGCAGGCGTAGCCATCACATTAAGCATAACGACAGGCGCTTGAGAGCGATTGACCGCTTTCAAGCGCCTGTCGTTTATAGCATGTATAACCTCTTATACCGTCTTATCCATTCTCGCCCAGCCACTCGCGCGGGAACGAAACTTCAGCCTCTTCCGCTTCAGTATAAGGCCATCCGGGAGAGTCCGGATGGGCTGCCGGTTTAACGCTTTTGGAAAGCTTGGATTTGGAATCGGCCGCAAGTTTGGAGGAGCGGTTTTTTTTGCGTTCATACACATACAGGGCATACTCGAGGGGCCGGATAATCGCCTTCCGGTACGTTTCTTTCTCGCCCGCCTGCGCAAATACTTCCCGTGCAGGCTTGGGATTGACCTCTAGCAGCCAAATATGGCCGCTGCGGTCGATCGCAAGATCTAAGGCGAGCTCGCATAATGCCCCGAAGCTTTGTTCGAGATATTTGGCAACGTCAATGCCGAATTGCTCGGCTTCCTGCCGGACGGCAGCAGCCTTCTCCGCGCCTACCCACTGCGTCAGCAGTTCGGTCATGCCGATTGCCTGGCCGCCGCCGTGCAGGTTGGATGTTACGCTCCGCAAAGGTCCGACCCGCCCGGCGCAGCCGGTAAATTTCCATTCGCCGGAACGATCCTTCTGCACCAGCATCCGGTAATCATGCACCCGTCCGTTCGGGAGCTTCAAATGAAGCCCCTGCTGCACGATATGGCTGACCGTCTTCAAATTCCAGCTTTCCAAAAAACGCCCAAGCCCCTGCTGCGTAACTTTAATCGGCTGAATAATTTTCCTCGCCTGGTTCCGGCCCTGGAGCAGCACTTTGCCGTCTTTTTTCCGTTCAATCTGCAAAATCCCCCTGCCTCCTGTGCCGTTTATGGGCTTCAGAAACAGCAGGGAATGTTTGCGCAGCATGTCGCTGACGTCCGAGACCGATGCGGCTAGCCTGGTCGCCGGCAAATAGCCGCGAAACCGGCTATCCTTCGATAGCGTGCGATGCACGGTCCATTTGTTCCGCAGCGGCCGGTTCAAGAAGGTCAAGTGGCCGTATTTGGACCGGAATTCGCGAAGACGCTCGAAACGGGGCGATTTTTGAATGCGGCACCGGTCATAAATCATATGAGGAAAACCGGTCCATTTGCGCGTCCATTTACGCGTTTCGGGACTATAAAATAAAGCGTTGATTTTATTTTGCTTGAAATCGACATCATCGGGCGTAAACACAAAGATAGTAAGCCCAAGCTTGCGGCCGCTGCTAATCATTTTGGCGTAAACCGATTTTTCCTCCAGCGTACCCTGATCATTGAGATACAAAGTTAGAATTCCGAGTACCGGCTGTGTCATGACTGATTCTCCTTTCGAATCGAAGCGTAGGTTTGCCGGTAGGGCCGGTATTCATAGCAACAGCAATCATGCCAAGCTTAAAACATAGCGCCATGCTGGGGGCATTGTCACAGGCGACGCTGCAGGCAAGCCGCTCGAAGCGGCTCATCAGCCCTTTTACAATTTTGCTGCCGATGCCTCTTGCCCGCATGTCGGAATGAACCACAACAAAGCAGCCGTTCTCGCCGGCATCGCCCGCATACCCTATGCCGGCGATGCGGCCGTCCAAGGAGGCGACAACTACTGCGGCCGCTCCTTTTTCCCCGCTGGGTAAAGATAGCTGTTCCGGCTCTAACGTGCGGAACGCATGCATAGATGTGGCTGTCAACCGCTTATCTCCGAAACGGATGGCAAACCCGATCAGTCTTTTACGCTCAGCAGTCCATTGTTCAGGGGTTAGCAGTTGAAGCCGCAGTTCCATGTTACGCGCCACCTGCCTTTTTCTTTTTGCCTTTTGTCAAATAGTTGGCGTATTGGAAAATCCGCTCGAGCGATTTTTGCCGAATATGCGGTTCGTCGAATTTCATCGGTTTGGCATTCGCCTCAAAAAACCAAATATGGCCATCTTTGTCGACGCCAAGATCCATCGACATTTCTCCCAGCGTTTGACCGGAATTTTGCTCAATATGCCTGGCGATAATGAGCGCGGTCTGTTTCGCCTTTATTAGTATTTTACGACCTAAATCTTGGTTAAAAGAACTGACAAGCAGCATTTCCGGGTCCTCGATGCTTCCGCCGCGCGGAACATGTGTCGTAATACTGGAAGATCCGGCGAGGCGCGCGCCGATTCCTGTCAAATCCCACTCGCCAAGGTCGTTTTTTTGGACCAGTGCGCGCAGGTCGAATCTTCGGTCCTGGAAGGAGGCGAGCTGGATGCCCTGCTGCGCGATGTAGGCGCCGCCCGAACTTTCTTTTGCAATTTTGCTCCACAGCTTCGGAAGGCTGGCGCAATTGTAGGTGACGCTCTTCCGGTCCTCTTGTATTTTGAGCCGGTAAGGCAGCTGCTTCTCAGGCTGCACCTTCACAGTCATAATGCCTTTGCCGGCTTTGCCGCTTTCCGGCTTCAAATATAAATAACGGTGTCTCCGCAGCATCCGGCTCAGGCCGGTTATGGACATCAGCCGCCGGGTGGCCGGAATAAAGCTTTTGGTTGATCTGGAGCTGCGGAGCCACTCGAACAGTTCCCATTTGTTGAAGAATGAAGGATTAAACAATATCGTTCGGTTTGTTCGCATACACGCTTTAATTTTTTGCCGGACGGCCGGCTGCATTTCGTCTTCCCGCAGCGGAATGCGATTATAAATAATATGAGGGAACGGGAGCAGCTTTTGCTGCCATGTCTCGGTTTCTGCGTTATACGCAAAGCCTTTAAGATGCGAACGTTTCAAATGAAGGTTTTTAACGGTCAGCACATAGACGATATAGCCCATCTGCTCGCCGGTTTTAATAATGTCTACGAAATTATCCCGGTTGCCGCGAAACAGCTGAATATCGTCATCAATGGTCAGAATCGCAAACACTGTTTTACCGCTGTGCAAATCGGCAAGTTCTCTATCGTCTGGAAGCAGGAAGCTGCTCAACGCTATTCACCTCCTTGGAAGCGGCTTAAATAAAAGCAGTGCTCCACAATATGGGACAGCGATGCTTTGCCTTCAGCTTTCAGGGACGGGTGCTTAAAGATGGATCTGCCCGGTTTGGCGTTTGCCTCAAACATCCATATTTCCCCGTCTTTGTCGATGCCGATATCGAGTCCAAGCTCGCCAAGGCGATGCGGATAGTTGCGCTCGATCGCCTCCGACATTTTGACGGCGACTTCTTTCGCTTTATCGAGCACCTCTTTGGCGCTTGCGCCAAAAGTACGGTTTAACGCATGCTCGGGCGTGAGCAGCGAACCGCCGTTTTTGACATGGGTCGTCACGCTGCCGCGTCCGGCCTTTTTCGCGCCGATGCCGACGGGAACCCATTCATTACGCCCGTTTTTATGCATATGGAACCTGAAATCAATCGGGCAGTTGTCGATTTCGATCAAACGTATCCCTTGCTGCACCACATAAGTGCTAAAGGAACTGCCGTGGCGGTTTTGCAGCATCCGGATCAAACTTTGATAATTGGTGAAGCGAAGCAGGACATTGCGTCCTCCTTTGCGGTAACGCGCGAAATAACCCCGCTTCGGATGATAGGTCAACCGGTAAATGCCGATGCCCAGGCTGCCTGCGGTTGGCTTGAAATATAGAAAATGATGTTTTTCCAGCAGCGCTTTAATTTTGTCGCTGGACGGTCCGGAGATGGATTCGGGAAGATGCTGCAGCGCTTCCGGATCGTTCTCGAGCAGCTTATAAACATCCGCCTTATTAAAAAAACTCCAGTTGAAAAACGGGATTTTTTTGCGCACGAACCGTTCTCTGAGCGAGCTGATCGTTGAGGACGTTTCAGCTTTGCGGCTCGGCAGGCGGTTGTATACGACGTCCGGGAGCGGAACTGTTTTCCGGAACCAGCTTCCTTGCGGCGTCAGAAAATAGCCGTTGACCGTTTCCTGCTGCCAGTTGATGTCACTGGGCGTAAAGCCGAAAATAAATGCTTTGCGCTCTCCTGAACGGATCAGCTCCTTAATAAAGCTGGAACGGGAGCCAAACGGGCTTTGATTGGAGGCAGTCGAGGAATCGCTCAAAATGCCTACCAGCGGACCGAGCTGTACTTCGTTTTCGCCGTTGCCAAGCACGTGGACATTGCCTGTTTTCGGTATATTCATAACCTGTCTGACACCGGCTGACAAATACAGATGATGGCCGGGACGTTTCAGCGAACGGACGGCAGCAGTTGTCACCTCATTGCCCAGTTTGAGCTGAATCGTCTTTTTGCCGGTGAGCTTGAGTTCTTTAAACAACGGACGGGACAAATAAATGACTTTATCCGTTGCCTGGGAGAAGTGCACGTTGCAAGTTGTCAAACTCATGATGAACCTCCTGAACGTTATCTAGCCGAAGGCCGTTTCACGTTGGGTAACGTTGATCGGGTCATTAGCCGGCGGCCGTCTGCGAATAGTTTCGTTGGTAGCGATGGTGAACGGCGGCTGTTCAGCAGCCGGGCGTACAATAGCGGCCGTTCAATCGATTGGGCTGCTGCAAGTTCATCATTCAGCAGTCCGAAGGCGGTGCGGCCCGGCTTGGAATTGACCTCCAGCAGCCACAGCTTGCCGCCGTCCGCGATGCCGTAATCAAACCCAAGCTCGGCGAACCGGCCGTACCGGTTCTCAAGCCTATGAGCAATATATTCGCTCATGTTCGTCATTTGTGCGCTTAACTGGCTGCCAATCTTTTCGCCGAAGCTGTCCCGAAGCAGCTTGCTCGCATCCTCAGCCGTTCCGCCTCCGTGCAGGTTTGAGGTGATCGACCCGGACTTGCCGATTCGGGCTGCCATTCCCGTGACGGACCACCGCCCGTGTTCATCTTTCTGCATAAGGACGCGTATATCAAACGGCCTGCCGTCCGGTACAGCCAAGTGTAAATAGGGCTGCACAATATACGGGGTCTTTCCGATGAAACCCGACAGCCACCGTTTCCACTGCGCAGTGTCGTTAAAAAGCAGCGAGAACGGCCGGTTGCTCCTTGTTCTGCCGTCGACAGATATTTGCTGCTTTTCGCCGCTGCGCTGAATAAGCAGCGCGCCTTTGCCCTGCATGCCGGAAGCCGGCTTCAGGAACAATCCATCCTTGCATCGCGCAAAGGAGGAGAGAAGCTGCTCGGCGCTGCGAAATTTAACGGTAGGCGGCAAAATGGAAGCCGCATCCGGATAAGCATTCAGCAAATGATGCACATCCCATTTGGAAGGCAGCGGGCTGCTCAACTGGCGAAAAGGCTTTCGGCTGCGAAGCTGCTTTAGCGCAGCCAGGCATTTCATCCTCATTGCGGCGCTTGTGTAATAGCAGCGGTCGAATACAATATCCGGCAGCGGCACTTTCTGCCGGTTCCAAACCCCGTTTTTGTACCGGTATCCGTACAACTGCTCGCCGGCAAGCTCGCCCGGAGAAAACACATACAGGTCGATATGGTGTTTGGCTGCCGTTTCACTCAGCCCTTTGTAAAACGCGGGTTCAGGAAGAACCGTTTCCGTAAGCCCGGAGGACGTAACTTGACTGCTGATCGCCGTTACAAATATCCCGATAATAAGTGGCAGCATCGCAGACCTCCGTTACAAGCCGGCCAAAAAACGCGAATATTGCAGCATCAGCTTGACGGATGGGCGGATTTTATTGTCGTTTAGCGGTGTATTGTCGTTTTTGGATGGTTTCGAATTGACTTCCAGCAGCCAGATGCGGCCGCTTGTATCCAAAGCAAGGTCGATGCCAAATTCGCCAAAATGGGCAGGAATATGCTCCTCTACCCCTTTGGCGATGGCCAGTGCGGCGCTTTTCAATCTGGCTGATGTATCGGTCCGGCTGACGCCCGGCGCCAGATTGGATTTCAGCACGGCCTCCGATACGGTGCTGAGCGTTCCGCCCCGCGCCAGGTTCGATACGAAGTGATGGTTCCCGGCTGTACGGGCGACGATGGACGTGATGGTCCAGCTTCCGGCGGCGTTCTTCTGTACCAGCGCCCGGAAATCGACGGGCCGTTTCTGAATTTCGATCAGGTTCAGCCCTTGCTGCACCTGATAGCGGTTGGATTTCATCTTAGTCGAAATGGAGGAAAACAGCTTCAGCAGGCTGCTGTACGTTTGCTTTTGCGTGCCGGCGGCTGTTGTGAATAAAGCTTGATAATGGTCGGAATCGGCTCTGGAAATGCGGATGATGCCTTTGCCGAGACTGCCCCGAACCGGCTTGAGGAACACGTTGCTGTAGCGGGAGCACATCGCTTTAAGCATCGTATAATTGCGGAGCAGATGGGACTCGGGCAAATAACGCAGCAGCGAATTATCATGTTTGAGCGCGTCAAACACTTCGGTTTTATCCAGAAATTTCTCGTTAAAAACCGAAGTGCGGTATTTCTGCTTCACTTCTTTCAAAAAGTTCTGAACGTTCGGCTTGTTTTCCAGCTTCCGGGACGTCAGCCGGTTGTTGACCACATCCGGGACCGGGAGCGTCGTCCGCTTCCAGCCGTCGGCATATATCCAGCCTTCTACCGAACTCGTGTTGTTCCCGATCAAATTAGGCGTAAAAAAATAAACGTAAGCTCCTTGTGATTCACAAGCTTCCACAAGCTCCTTGCAAAACATCGTAATGGAGCCGAACGGCCGGTCGGCAAGCTGCGGATAATCGCGGCTGATCAAAACGCCGATCAGCGGTCCAAGCGACAAGGTGGCGGTATCGGCTTTGTATTGCATGCGCAAGGTGGCATTGCTTCCTATGCCCATTTTGCGGGCTAGCGACTGGCTGATCCGGAGGCCGTCAAAGCGGGAGGCGGCTATCGCTTTGACATGCTGGCGGAAACCGCCGAATTTGAGCGTAAGCGGCTGGCCCTGCGGTATTTTCCACTGTTTCACAAAGGATTCGCCTAACATAAGCGTATCTTCCGGAAGCATGCCGGAGCTGATTACCTGTACGGCTATTTTGGTTTTGGGCATCGTAATTTCTCCTTCCATGCAGGAGGATAGCGGTATGCGGCCTGTAGTTCATTGACACGAATTACTTCATCATATGAGGACATCTATCCCTTGGTGATTGGCCACTATTTCGAAAAATAATATCGCGGAAACATATTACCGGCCCAGCACGCATAGGATGGGACAACGGGACAAGTTGATGTCCGCATGTCGCGAAGAAGGAGCTGATCGGATTGGCTTTCCGGAAGTGGAAACATTCTTTTTATTTAGTGGCGGCTATTTTGATGCTGATATACGCGGTTCCGCGCCTGGATTTCAGCGGGGCATGGGATGCCGCCCAGCTGTTTGGCGTCGTATGGTGCGCCTTCGCTTTGCTTGTCATCGCAGCCAATATCAATGAGATATTACTTGTCAATGAAGCGAGGCGCCGGCAGCTGGACCGGATCAAACGGGCGAAATTTGCAGTATGGGAACGGAAGCAAGCCGTGCGCAGCCGGGAAAAAAGCGTTTAACCTTCTAGGCGCATGAAGACAGCCCGAAGGCTGCGGGGAACTGGTCCCCGGCGGCCTTCGGGCTGTTTGTGCTGCTGAAAGACGACGAAACGGGAAACGATTGATATAATAGATCGTAAATGATGCAGCATATGCTGAGACGGAGGATTTGGCAATGGCGGCGAATGGACCGGGAATGGAAACCGCAACGAAACACGATCAAATTTTGCATTATATCCAGTCGCTGGAGATTGGAACGCGCATATCGGTCCGGGCTGTTGCGAAGGAGCTTGGCGTCAGCGAAGGCACGGTATATAAAGCGTTTAAGGATGCGGAAATATCCGGGCTTGTCAGCACAAGGGAACGGATCGGAACGGTGCGCATCGACCGCAGGCGCAGGGAAACGCTGGACGCGCTGACGTTCGGGGAAGTGGCGGAAATCGTAGAGGGCCATTTGTTTGGCGGGGCTGCCGGACTGGACAAGCCGCTGCATAAGTTTGTCATCGGCGCTATGGAGCTGGACGCGATGATGCGTTATATCGACGAAGGGAGCCTGCTTATTGTCGGCAACCGGGATGAGGCTCACCGTTGTGCGCTGGAGCAAGGTGCAGGCGTGCTGATCACCGGGGGGTTCGAACCGACGGAGGAAGTCCGGCGGCTTGCGGATGAGAAGGAGCTGCCGATTATTACTTCCCGCCATGATACGTTCACGGTAGCGTCCATGATTAACCGGGCGATGTACGACCGGCTGATCAAGCGCAAAATTATGCTGATTGAAGACATTGTAACGTTAAGCCGTCCGGCCGATATGCTGCGCACGGGCGATACGATCCGCGATTATTCGCAATTGTCGCGGGAAACCGGGATGACGCGGTTTCCCGTTGTGGATGACCGCGGCAAAGTTGTTGGCATGATGACGGCCAAAGACGCCGTGTCCGCAGCGGATGATACGCCAGTGGACCGCGTGATGACCAAACATCCGATTACGATAGCGCCTAACATTTCCGTCACCTCCGCCGCACATACGATGGCTGCGGAAGGGGTTGATTTGCTGCCGGTCGTCGACCGCAACCGGAAGCTGCTTGGCGTGATCAGCCGCCGTGAGGTTCTGGACGCGCTGCGGTTTGCCGGCAAACAGCCGGAATCGGGCGACACGTTTGAAGATTTGATTTGGTCCGGGTTTGTGGTGCAGTCGGAGGAACGGGATAAGGAAGGTTTGGGATTCGTATACAAAGGAATTGTAACGCCGCAAATGTCAGGCTCACTCGGCATGGTTTCCGAAGGGGTGCTTGTTACTTTAATGTCGCAGGCATGCCGGCGGATGATCCGGGAGCTGTGGAAGCGGGATTATTTGACGGAAAGCATTACGACGTATATGGTCCGGCCGGTGGAAATTGACAGCGAAATAACGATTACGCCGCAAGCGATGGAGATGAGCCGCAAATTTACGAAGCTGGAAATTGAAGTAAGGGATAAAGGCGTGCTTGCCGCTAAAGCGATGATGACGGCGCAGATGATTGATCCCTATTAAGCAAATAAGCAGACTGTTACATAATAAAAGGCCGGCCTGCCAGCGCTCCGTTTGTTAAGCAAACTTAACGGCGGAGGCGCCGGCAGACCGGCCTTTATGTACATCTTACCGCATCAGGCGGTAAACGCTGTGATTTCGCAAACCGGCAAACAGGTTGAACAACCCGATTACCAAAAAGATCGCGCCAATCACAATACGCAGCGTGGATTGCCCGGACAACAGCAGCTGTACGCCGGCGATAAACACGAGCATAACGCCCATGCTCATATTCATGCGGGAGGCATGCAGCCCTTTCGTGCGCTGATCGGCGGACCGGCGCGATTTGAAGCTGAACACAATCGACAACACCAGCGTAATGACGATGGCCGGCGTAAACAGCCATTGCATAAGCGATTCCATGAAGCGTGACGACCCCTTTCCGCAAACGTACAAGTTTGTCCCTATTGTAGCATAAAGCGGCGAAAAACTGGAAATAACGGACCGTCGCTTTTTGCCGGGACTGCTCCTTCCCGCCTTACGCCGGCGGACGCTCGTACGGATGAACCTGAATCCACACTTGCAGCACATTGCCGGCGACAAGCAGCGTTTTTGCTTCTACGGTATAGTCTTTTCCCATTATATTATAGTAAATTTTTTTCTCCAGCAGCTTTCGGGCAAACCGGGAGTCCGAATCAACTTCATATATGCTCCTGCCGATAAAAACCGACAAATCCTGCTTCACCCGCTTAATGAGCTCCGTCTCCGTCAGTTTGTCCAACTTCATTATTTTTCCATCTGCACCGGCGTCTTCTTCGATACGCGGCTGCACGCTCTTGATGACGGTGTATTTCGTATTAAGCTGATCGTATTTTTTTAAATCCAATTCGTATTGCGCCAGCTTGGATTCCAGCTCCAGCTTCAAATTGACGACGGACTCGAATTTCGCCTGGAAAAGCGTATTGTACACGACGGCTCCAATGACCGCCCCGCAAATAAAAATGCCGGCGGACTGGACAAGGCGCCCCAGCCGGTGGAATGGAGGAATCCGCATATTAAGCGGCCCCCTTGCAAACCAGCTTCACCATCTCCGTGCCGAGATGCGCGCCGAGAAACGCTGCGATAATAAAGCAGATTTGCTGCGCGGCCGGCGACAAATGGCCGTCGGCAATGTTGCTTTCAATGACCCGCACCGGGTCGATCGAGCCGCCTACCGCCGCTACGATTGCCCATATTTTAAGCCGGTCCGCCGTATCGAGCATCGTTGTAACAGGAGGGAGCAGCATAAAGACGGAACCAACCGCCGCCAGCGCCGCCCCGCCAAATACAACGCCAAACGCGATAAAAAAATCAAGGCCTGCTTTCGCCAAAAAATATTGCAAAACGATTCACCGCCTTCCTGCCCATGTGCATGGCCTGTCCGGCCCTTTATACCAATCTATGAACGAAAATAATAGAATATACCTGGCTGCGGCTGCCGGACAGGGGAGCTATTCCGGTTGCCTCTGCCCGATGCGAACAAATATACGCCTTTTGCGTTTGGTATGTTAAAATAAGAAGAAACAGCCACTTGGATTAAAAGGAAGGAAACATTGCCATGAACGGAAACGGATCCGCATTTGTGCATTTGCACGTGCATAGTGAATACAGCCTGCTGGACGGAGCGGCGCGTATTAAAGATTTGGCGTCAAGAGCGTCAGAGCTTGGGATGAAGGCGCTCGCTTTGACGGATCACGGCGTAATGTACGGCGCAATTCCGTTTTACCGGGCATGTCTGGATAAAGGGATAAAGCCGATCATCGGCTGCGAGATGTATATCACGGCAGGCTCCAGGCTGGAGAAAGCAAGCCGCAAGGAGCAGCCTATCTATCATTTGATCCTGCTGGCCAAAGATAGAGAAGGCTACCGCAATTTAATGAAGTTAAACTCCATCGGCCATTTGGAAGGCTTCCATTACAAGCCTCGGATTGATATGGAGGTGCTGGCCGCCCACTCAAAGGGGCTCGTTGCACTCAGCTCCTGTCTGAAAGGCGAAGTGTCGCAGCATTTGCTGCATGACCGCCCTGAGGCAGCGCGCGAAGCGGCGCTCCGCTACCGGGATATATTTGGCGACGATTATTATCTGGAAATCCAGGATCACGGTATGCTGGAGCAAAAAAAAGTCGCAGCGGCCATGATTACCCTGGCGAAGGAAACGGGCATCAAGCTGGCTGCAACGAATGATGTCCATTATTTGCAGCAGGAGGACGCAGCGGTCCAGGATGTGCTGATTTGCATCGGCACCGGCAAAACGACCGATGACGACAACCGGATGAAAATGTCGACGGACCAGCTTTATTTAAAAAGCGCGGATGAAATGGCGCTGCTGTTCCGCCATGTGCCGGAAGCACTCGCAAATACGCTCGAAATTGCGGACAAGTGCCGGCTGGAGCTGGAATTTGGTCGCGCCGCGCTGCCGGTGTTCCGGCCGGTGCCGGAGCAAATGTCGTCCTCGGTTTATTTGGCCGAGCTTTGCCGGGACGGTCTCATTTCCCGTTATGCGGGGCTGCCGGAATGGAGCGCGGACGAATCATTCCGCAAGAAGGCGGAGGAGCGGCTCCGGTACGAGCTTTCCGTCATCGACAGCATGGGATTCAGCGATTATTTTTTGATCGTATGGGATTTCGTCCGGTTTGCCCATGAGCAGGGCATCCGCACCGGCCCGGGACGGGGCTCGTCGGCGGGCAGCCTTGTTGCCTATACGCTGCGGATTACCGACGTAGACCCGCTGAAATACAAGCTGCTGTTTGAACGGTTCCTGAACCCGGAACGGATTACGATGCCCGATATCGACATCGACTTCAACGACGAGCGGCGCGACGAGGTCATTGCTTATGTAGCCGCTAAATACGGGGAAGAGCATGTCGCGCAAATTATTACGTTCGGAACGATGGCGGCCAAGGCGGCCATCCGCGATGTCGGCCGGGCGATGAATGTGCCGTATGCGGAAGTGGACCGGGCGGCGAAGCTTATCCCGAACCAGCTTCATATTACGCTGGAGGAAGCGCTGCGGTCGAGCCAGGAGCTGCGGGACGCGTGCGAGCGTTCGCCGAAAACAGGCGAAATGGTGCGAATGGCGCTGAAGGTGGAGGGGATGCCCCGCCATGCTTCGACACATGCGGCGGGCGTTGTAATCGCCAAGGAGCCGCTTACCCATTATGTGCCGCTGCAGTCAGGCGGCGAGCGTTCGGCGCTGACGCAATATACGATGGAGCATCTGGAAGCGATCGGGCTGCTGAAGATGGACTTCCTTGGCTTGCGGACGCTGTCGATTCTGGAGCGGACGCTACGCTGGATCGGCGAGCAGTACGGCAAGCAGATCGACTTCCGCACGATCGCAGATGACGATCCGCAAACGTACGCCATGCTGGGCCGCGGGGAAACAACCGGCATCTTCCAGCTGGAGTCCGCAGGCGTGCGCAGAGTGCTCAAAGAGATGCGTCCTTCCAGCTTTGAAGATATCGTATCGGTGCTTGCGTTGTATCGTCCGGGCCCGATGGAATTTATACCCAAGTATATCCAAAGCAAGCACGGCCTTGCGCCGGTGGACTATCCTCATCCGTCACTGGAGCCGATTCTGGCGGATACGTACGGCATTATCGTGTACCAGGAGCAAATTATGCAGATTGCTTCTTCGATGGCGGGTTTTTCGCTGGGCGAAGCCGACTTGCTGCGCCGCGCCGTCTCCAAGAAGAAACGCGAGGTGCTGGACGAGGAGCGGGCGCATTTTGCAGCGGGCAGCGTCCGTCAAGGCTATACGGAGGAAGAGGCGAACGCCGTATACGATATGATTGTCCGGTTCGCCGATTACGGCTTCCCGCGGGCGCATGCGGCCGCTTATGGCGTGCTGGCGTTTCAGACGGCCTGGCTGAAGGCACATTACCCGGTTCCGTTTATGGCGTCCATGCTGGCGTCCGTTACCGGCAACCAGCGGAAAACGGCGGAATACGTCGAAGAATGCAAACGGATGGGCATTGCCGTGCTGCCGCCGGATGTGAACGAAAGCGGCGTGACGTTTACGCCGGTGGAAGGAGCGGTCCGGTTCGGGCTGGCTGCGGTCAAAAACGTGGGCACGCAAGCCATTGAAGCGATTCAGCGGGAGCGCGCGGAACGGCCGTTTGCGAGCATGCTTGATTTATGCCGCCGCGTAGATTTGCGGGTGGTGAACAAGCGCGTGCTGGAATCGCTGATCCAGGCCGGGGCTTGCGATTCGCTGCCGGGCCACCGGGCGCAGCTGCTTGCCGGACTGGAAGAGACGGTGGAGGCTGCGGTCAAATGGCGCAAGGAGCGGGAAGAGCTGCAGATCGAGCTGTTTGGGTTTGACGAGGTGCAGAACTGGGACGTCGAGCTGCCGGATATTCCGCCGTTTACGCCGGCGCAGCAGCTGGAGCTCGAATGGGAGCTGCTGGGCATGTATTTATCCGGCCATCCGCTGGATGAAGCCGAGCAAACGATTGCCCCGCTTGGGCTTGACCGGCTCGTCGAGCTGAACGACATGCCGGACGGCAGCTCTGCCGTTGTAGGCGTCATGGTGGCTTCGCTCAAGCCGTTTACGAATAAAAAAGGGAACGCAATGGCGTTTATCGAGGTGGAAGATCGGGTGATGCGCGTGGAAGGCGTCGTGTTCCCCGCCGTCTGGAAGCGGCATGCCGACAAGCTGCAAAAAGGCGGGCTTGTCTTGCTGCAGGTGGTTGTTCAGCAGCAGGAGGACGACTACAAGCTGCTGATTGACGACGCCGCCGCGCTTGGCGGCTCGGCGGAGGAGCTGGCGCGCGAGGCGCGCCGCCTGCAGCGCCAGGCGCAAATGCGCGCGCAGCGCCAGGCCGGACCGGCAGCGCCCGGTCCGGGGCCGCGCAGCGCCGGCGCCGGCGGCTCCGCCCCGCCGGCGGGCAGCGCAGCTGCGCGGCATGAGCGGGCCGCGGCCAGCCGGCCCACCCCAGCGGCGGCGGTGCCGCCCGCGCGTCCGGCCGGCCTGGCCGCGCCGCATGCGCCGGCCGCGCAGCAGCCGCCCGGCGGCGGAACGCCGCTACGCGCGTCCGGCGCCAGCCGGGATGCCTCTGCCGCGCGTAGCGGCATGCCCGCTGCCCGCAAGCAGCAGCGGGTTTATATTAAAATAACGGCCGGGCGCGAGCAGCCGCATGTGCTGGAGCAGCTGAAGAAGCTGCTGTCCGGCAGTCCGGGTCAGCTCGGCACCGTGTTGTTTTACGAACGGGAGCAAAAAACAATCGCGTTAAGCGACAGCTATAACGTCAAGCCTTCGCAGGAGCTGATCCGCGCCATCGAAGCGCTGCTTGGTGAAGGAACTGCCGTTGTCAAATAAACGATACAATATTCCCTCTGCCTGATCATGATCCTTACCGGTTAGTGTCACAAATTGGTTTGTACCTGCATACATTTAAATTTACAAGCGGGCAGCAGCGTGAATTCCGGGACAGCGGCCGACTTACGGCCGCTTTGTTTATCCCGGGAGAAGGTACAAGCATACGGGAGGGATTGGCCATGGCGGATTTGCATGAAGAAGCGAACGGGACAATTGAAACGAGCGGAATTGAAAAGTGGCTGGAGCAGCGGGGTGTGGTCATACAAGATATTGCGGACATCGTCTTTTCGCTGCAGCGTCCGTATAATCCGGATTTGAAACTGGAAGAATGCAGCCAGAGCGTCCGGGCTGTCCTGCAAAAACGCGAAGTGCAGTACGTCCTTTATACCGGAATTGCGCTGGATGAGCTGGCGGAACGCAAGCTGCTCCCCGAACCGCTGCAAGCTATTATGGAAGCGGACGCGTCTCTTTACGGGGTAGACGAAACTTTGGCGCTTGGCATCACGAATGTATACGGCATGATAGGGCTTACAAGCTTTGGCTATTTGGATAAAGTGAAACCCGGCATTATCCGCCAGCTTAATGTAAAGGGCGAGCGCATCCATGTATTTTTAGATGATCTCGTAGCCGGTCTCGCTGCGGCCGCGTCCGCAAGAATTGCGCATCAAGACCCAAAAGCGGAGCGATACGATTTGCCGGATTCCCACTAATTATGTTATCATTATCGCATCATACGGCCTGAAGCCTGTCTTTGGCTTGCATTCAAACAAGCAGCCGAACTGCTGGCATAGTTACCAGGGGGTACTTTTATGTGGACAGTCATTTATATCGCGCCGACTGCCAAAATTGCAGATAACATCAAGAAGCGGCTTACAGAAGAGGGATTTCTCATTAAAATCCGCCCTGTTAACTTGTCCAAACAGCAATTTGAAATATTGGTTCCTTCTGCCGAGCTGGAGGAAGTTCAAGAAGTATTTAATTCCATATTTCGTCCCTGAAAGCAATGGAATAACCAAACCCACGCCCTGAGAGGTGTCACGAGTGATAAAGGACTTATTTGGCAAAAAGAAATATGCAACCATTCCTTCCGAACGGCCGAAACGGGACATTCCGGAAGGCTTGATGAATAAGTGCCCGAAATGCGGCACCATTCAGTACAGTAAAGAATTGGATAAGAATTTGAAAGTGTGCTCGTCATGCGGGCATCATTACCGACTCAACGCGTGGGAAAGAATCGGAATGACGCTTGATGACGGGCGTTTGTATGAATACGACGCGGATTTGGAATCGCTTGACCCGCTTGAATTTCCGGGTTATGCGTCCAAGCTGAAGCAGCAGAAGGAGAAATCCGGCCTGCGCGAAGCGGTCGTAACCGGCGAAGGCACCATCGGCGGCTTTCCGGTTGTCGTATGCGTGATGAGCTTTGACTTTTTCAGCGGCAGCATGGGCTCCGTTGTTGGCGAGAAAATTACAAAAGCCATTGAGATGGCAGCCCAGAAAAAATGGCCGCTTCTTATTTTTTCGACTTCGGGCGGCGCGCGTATGCAGGAAAGTATTCTCAGCCTGATGCAAATGGCCAAAACAAGCGCGGCTCTTGCCAAATTCCAAGGCGAAGGCGGTTTGTTTATTTCGGTGCTTACCGATCCGACCATGGGCGGCGTAACGGCGAGCTTCGCAACGCTTGGCGATTACAATTTGGCCGAGCCCGGCGCGTTAATCGGCTTTGCCGGCCGTATCGTGATCGAGCAGACGATCCGTCAGAAGCTTCCTGACAATTTCCAGACATCGGAATTTAATTTGCAGCATGGGCAATTGGACAAGGTTGTTCACCGCAAGGATATGAAATCAACGCTTACCAAGCTGCTTGATATGCATAGTGTAAAGGAGGGAACAACTGATGGCAGGGGAGCTACCGTTTGAGAAACCTATTATCGAACTTCGCGAAAAAATTAATACGCTGAAAAAATTGGCCGAAGATAACGGGATGGATTTCTCGGAAGAGATTACGCGTCTCGAGGACCGCTGCAAGCAGCTGGAACAGGAAATGTACAGCGAACTGAGCCCGGCTCAAAAAATGCATGTGGCGCGCCATCATCAGCGTCCAACCTCGCTTGATTTTATTCATTCCATTTTTACCGACTTTATCGAGCTGCACGGCGACCGCTTGTATGCGGATGATTTGGCCATTGTAGGCGGGCTTGCCAAGCTGAACGGCGTTCCTGTGACGGTAATGGGCCATCAGCGCGGCAAAGACACGAAAGACAACATCGCGCGCTTCTTCGGAAGCCCGCATCCGGAAGGTTTCCGTAAAGCGCTGCGCCTTATGCAGCAGGCGAACAAATTTAATCGCCCTATCATTACATTTATTGATACCAAGGGCGCTTATCCGGGCAACGCGGCGGAAGAACGCGGACAAGCAGAAGCCATCGCACGCAATTTGCGCGAGATGGCCGGGTTTGGCGTGCCGATCATTTGCGTGGTCATCGGCGAAGGCGGCAGCGGCGGCGCGCTTGCGCTTGGCGTAGGCAACCGGGTGCTGATGCTGGAAAATGCGATTTATTCGGCTATTTCGCCTAACGGCGCGGCTTCGATATTGTGGAAGGACGCATCCAAAGCCGATCAGGCAGCCGAAGCGATGAAAATTACGGCGGACGATCTGCTTGGATTTGGCATCATTGAGGAGATCGTAAAAGAACCTCAGGGCGGAGCGCACAAGGATCTCGCTTATCAGGCGGAGCAAATTAAAGAAGCCGTCTGGCGCCATTTGCTTGAGCTGCAGCAGCTGACCCCGCAGGAGCTGATTCAGGACCGTTACGATAAGTTCCGCAAAGTCGGCAAATTCCGCGTCGCGGAAGACGCCGCTTCGGCCGGCAGCGCAGCGCATGCGGCATCTGGTGCAGGAAAGCAGGACAGCCAGCCAGACGCGCTGGAATCAGGGCAAGTAACCGTTCAAGCTGAACAATCAGCAAGGCTCTAGAGCGCTTTGCTTTAGAGTCTTCTTTTTAATAAATTGTACTGTACAAGCGGTTATGAATCGTGTAATTTTAATTCAGTTAGAAGAGAAGAGCAATAAAACGGAGGAAACTACCATGCGCAAAACAAAGATTGTATGTACGATTGGACCATCCAGCGAGTCTTTGGAAAATACAAAGAAACTGATCAATGCTGGCATGAACGTCGCGCGTCTTAACTTCTCCCACGGAGATTTTGAAGAACACGGCAATCGGATCAAAAATATTCGTAAGGCTAGTGCTGAACTTGGCAAAACTGTAGCGATTTTGCTGGATACGAAAGGTCCGGAAATTCGCCTCGGCAAATTGAAAGAAGAGCCGATCGAGCTCGTTCAAGGCGAAACGATCACGCTCACAACGGAAGAAATTTTGGGTGATGTAAACCGGATTCCTGTTACATATTCCAACCTTCCGCAAGACGTGCAAGCCGGTTCGACGATTCTGATCGACGACGGCCTGATCGGTCTGACCGTTGAAGAAGTCAATGGAACGGAAATCAAATGCCGTATCGTGAACAGCGGCCCAATTAAAAGCAAAAAAGGCGTTAACGTGCCGGGCGTACACATTTCGCTTCCAGGCATTACAGAAAAAGACGCTAACGACATCATTTTCGGTATCGAATCCGGTATCGACTTCATCGCCGCTTCTTTCGTCCGCAAAGCAAGCGACGTGCTTGAAATCCGCGAACTGCTGGAGCGCCACAACGCAAGCCACATCCAAATCATTTCCAAAATCGAAAACCAGCAAGGTGTAGACAACCTGGATGAAATTTTGGAAGTTTCCGACGGCCTGATGGTTGCCCGCGGCGACCTTGGCGTTGAAATCCCTGTAGAAGAAGTGCCTCTTGTACAAAAAGAGATGATTAAAAAATGTAACCGCGTCGGCAAACCGGTTATTACGGCAACGCAAATGCTGGACTCGATGCAGCGCAACCCGCGCCCGACCCGCGCGGAAGCAAGCGACGTCGCTAACGCCATTTTTGACGGTACGGATGCCATCATGCTTTCCGGCGAAACAGCTGCCGGGAAATATCCTGTGGAATCGGTTGAAATGATGGCTCGAATCGCAGAGCGCGCAGAATCGGCTTTGCCTTACCGCGAGCTGTTCCTGAAACAAGCTGACGCTCAACAAATTTCCGTTACGGAAGCTGTTAGCCAAGCGGTAGCCAACTCGGCCTACGAATTGAAAGCAAAAGCGATCATTACGTCGACGCAAAGCGGCTTTACGGCGCGTATGGTATCCAAATACCGTCCTAAATCCCATGTAATTGCGGTAACGGCTGATGAGAAAGTCGTTCGCCGACTGGCGCTTGTATGGGGCGTAACGCCTGTGCTCGGACAAGAGCAGCAAACGACCGACGCGATGTTCGACAACGCGGTTAAAGGCGCGCTTTCGACGGGCCAGCTGAGCCTGGGCGATACGGTTGTCATTACGGCAGGCGTTCCGATCGGACAAGCAGGTTCTACCAACCTGATCAAAATTCACCATATCGGCGAATTGCTTGGCCAAGGCCAAGGCATCGGCAGCCAAACGGCTACCGGCAAAATCGTCATCGCACGTTCCGCTGAAGAAGCCATTGCGAAAACGACAAAAGGCTCCATTCTTGTAACGGTATCGACGGATAAAGAATTTATGCCTGCTTTTGAAAAAGCGGCTGCCGTAATTACCGAAGAAGGCGGCATTACAAGCCATGCGGCTGTATGCGGCATTAACCTCGGTATTCCGGTTATTTTGGGTGTAGCTAACGCGACGAAATCGCTGACGGACGATATGGAAGTAACGATTTACGCGGAAACCGGCGTTATTTACTCCGGCCAAACGAAAGTACTTTAATTGATAAAGCCAATTCCATAAAACACAACTTCAAACACAAAAGCGAGGGTGAAAGATCACCGTCGCTTTTGTTTCATTCCAAGCTTTGTGAGAGGATGTATTTACGTGGCTGAAACAGCGCAATATTCACAATGGTACGCGCATCCGCTCCGCGTCCGCTATCAGGAAACAGACCAGATGGCCGTTGTTTTCCATGGCAACTATTTGACTTGGTTCGAAATCGGACGCACCGAGCTGCTGCGCAGCCTGGGGTATGATTATAAATCGGTAGAAGCTAAAGGGCTGCTGCTTCCCGTTATTGATTTGAACTGCTCTTATATCGCGCCGGCAAAATATGACGATACACTGCTTGTTTTTACAAGAGTGTCCTCTTTTTCGAAAATCAAATTAAACTTCGAAGCCGAGGTTCGGCGGGTAGAAGCAGCAGAACATGCTGCCGGCTGGCATGAAGACGGCAAGCTGCCGGGAGAGCTGCTTGTACGTGGCGGCACCCGCCATGCATGGGTGAATGCAGCGTGGCAGCCAGCCCGGCTGGACAAGTATGATGCACAATTATATGAGCTGCTGGCGAAAGCAACTTCATGACACTGGGGGAAAAAGGGTGAGCAGAATAGGCAAAAAGCTTGTAATTGCCGTCATTGTCGTATCAATTGTGGAGTTAGCCGGAATTGTGCTCATGACCCGCTGGATCGGCGGCATGGCAACGACCCTCATTATGGTGCTGACAGCTATTCTTGGCGCTTACATGGCTCAGGCGGAAGGCCGGAAAGTATGGGTGGAAGCACAGCGCCAGCTTCAAGCGGGGCAAATTCCCGGACGGATGCTGCTTGACGGTTTATCCGTTTTTGTCGGGGCATATTGCTTGTCCTTCCTGGTTTTTTAAGCGATGTGGCGGGGCTGACGCTTCTGCTGCCATTTACTCGCCCTTTATATCGCTTCTATATGCTCAGATGGCTTGAGAAAATGTTCAAAAACGGCAGATTTTTAATTCGAAAATGAAAACGGAACTCTCGCTTTACATTAAATTTACAAAACATTAATAAATCTATAATAGTTTGCCGTCATAATAGGGGTAATTAACAGGGAGGCGTTACTCGTGACCAAACAATTGTCCCACTACGTAAACAGGGATTTGAGCTGGATAGAGTTCAATCGCAGAGTATTGGAAGAAGCTCAAGATATTAATAATCCGCTGTTGGAACGCGCCAAATTTCTCGCCATCGTATCCAGTAATCTGGATGAATTTATGAGTGTTCGAGTAGCCGGTATACAAGACCAGCTGAGAGCTGGATATTCCAAGACGGATTTTACCGGATATACACCTGCCGTGTTATGGAAACGTCTTATCAAACGTGCTAATCAAATGGTTAGTGACCAATATCGGACTTACCGCGAAATTATGCGCTCGCTAGCCAAGGAGGGCATTACTTTGCGTTCCGTGGAGGATTTGAGTGCGGCGCAGCTCAAAGTGATTTCCGATTATTTTCATGAAATTGTATTCCCGGTTCTGACGCCTATGGCGGTTGACCAAAGCCGCCCGTTCCCGCTGGTACATACCAAGGAACTTTACTTGTCTGTACTGCTCAAGCAGGATGGCGAAGTGGAAGAGGAACCGCTGTTTGCAATCGTGCAGGTGCCGTCCATATTGCCGCGGCTTTTCCAGCTGCCTAGCAGGGCAGGAAGCAAAAAGCTGGAATTCGTGCTGCTGGAAGATATTATTCAACAGTTTATTCACATTTTGTTTAACGGGTATACACCGTTTGCCGTACATCCATTCCGTCTGATCCGCAATGCCGATCTGCTGCTGAATGAAGATGAAGCGGAGGATTTGCTTGAAGAGATTGAAAAAGAGCTGCGCAAGCGGCGCTGGGGAATTCCGGTAAGGCTTGAGGTGGAGAAAGGCATTCATCCTTATGCGTTGCAAATGCTGCAGGAGGAGCTGGAAATCCAGGATAATCTGTTTTTAGCTGACGGTCCGATTGATTTAACGTTTTTTATGAAATTTGCGAATTCGCTTCCGGGTTACGAGCATCTCCGGTTTGAGCGGATGGAACCGCAATATCCGCAGGAATTTCAAGAAACGGACGATATGTTTGAAGTGATCCGCGAGCGCGATGTGCTTGTTTACCATCCGTACGAGTCCTTTGAGGCGGTAAATGACTTTGTGATGCAAGCAGCTTACGATCCGGACGTGCTTGCGATCAAAATGACGCTGTATCGCGTCAGCGGGCATTCCGCGCTTGTACAAGCGCTCGCTATGGCAGCGGAAGCAGGCAAGCAGGTAACCGTTGTTGTCGAGCTGAAGGCGCGTTTTGACGAGGAGCGCAATATTGCGTGGGCACGGCAGCTCGAGAAAGCCGGATGCCACGTGGTATACGGTCTGGTAGGGCTTAAAACGCATGCCAAAATATTGCTGGTGGTTCGCCGCGAGCAAGGGACGCTCCGCCGTTATGTGCATGTCGGCACAGGCAATTACAACGACAGCACGGCAACGCTTTATACCGATATCGGGCTGTTTACAGCCCATCCGGTAATCGGCGAAGACGCATCTGCGCTGTTTAACGAGGTGACCGGCTATTCTTCGCCGTATGAGTGGAAAGCGTTTGGCGTTGCGCCTACTGATTTGAAAGAAAAGCTGTTCCGTCTCATCGACAGGGAGATCAGCCATGCATTGGAGGGAAGACCGGCTTATATCATTGCCAAAATGAACTCCTTATCCCATCAGGCGATGGTCGATAAGCTGTATGAAGCTTCGCAAGCCGGCGTCAAAATCGATCTGATTGTGCGGGGCGTATGCTGCCTTCGTCCCGGCGTGCCGGGCGTCAGCGACAATATCCGCATTATTAGCATTGTGGACCGCTTTTTGGAGCATGCCCGTATTATGTATTTTGCCAATGGCGGGGATGATGAAGTATACCTGTCCAGCGCGGACTGGATGACGCGGAATTTGACGCGAAGAATCGAGCTGATGTGTCCGGTATTTGATCAGACGCTTCGCCAAATTTTAATCAATATGCTGCGTTTGAATTTAAATGATAATGTAAAAGCGAGGCAGCTGCTTCCGACGGGGGTCTATACCCACGTCGAAAGCGGTTCGGAGCCTCACCGCAGCCAGTTTGAAGCGCAAGTGATCCACAACTGGAAAAGCAGCGTTTAATAGGCAGGCAGAAATTCGGGAACGAATCCCCAAGCTTTCTTGAAATCGGGAGCAAGCGATTTGACTTCGGTTTGCTCCCAAGCCAGCTGCTCGCTGCCGGCGGCGCCCGTTATAAGGAGCGTTGTGCCGGTTCGTTTAAGCTCGAACGGCCAGCCCGTTTGCGTTTCGCTGCGGTCCAGCGCCATGGCAAGCTGCAGCAGCATCCCTAACTTAACAACGCCTTCAAAATCGGCTTCATGCAGCAGCTCACGAAACTCGGAGAGCTGCTGGCGGAGCCGGTTTTTTCCTTTATAGGAGGCGATGGCCGCTGCCAGCACGATTTGGCGGTGGGTAAGCCCGTTTAATTGAGAGTTGACAATTAAATAAAAAGAATGTTTGGAAGCGGCATAATAGTCGATGGACGCGCCAATCCGGAACAGACTGGAAGCTGTTTGCAGCAGCAGCTCTGCGTCCCGCGGAAGCGTATGCGTATCTTTCAGCTCGTCAAACAACAGCGGCGTAACCCTTCGAACAAGCTCGGCATGCCGGCTTTGCGTTTCCGGATGCAGACCGATCAGCTGGCTGATACTGAAATCAAGCACATCGGGCACAATGGGATCGCCCGGGAAGCAGGTCGCATGGAACAAGCCGTCCCGCAGTCCGGTGCCGCAGACGAGATAATGTTTGGCCCGGATAGCCCGGTGCAGCAGGCGGAGTATAGCAAGCCCAGGTACAATGACGTCGGTTCTGTCTTTGGACAAGCCGGGAAACTTGCGGCGCTTGTCCAGCGGAAGGGCTTGCAGCAAATGGAACAGCTGATCCACATCAGCGGCGTTCAACTGATAATTATGGTTCAACTCTATCGGGTAGTGGTGATACGCCTGATGAATTTTGCCAAGCGCCCGCACGGTTCCCCCTACGCCGATGAGCGGCAAATCAGGATGCTGTGAAATCCATGGCTCTTTGGCGACAGCCGCCGACAGGAATGCCTCCAGCTCTTTTACAGCGTCATTGTCCAGCATGCCGTCACGTCCGAACCGGCGGGTCAGGCTTACACATCCAAACGGAAACGAAACCGACGCTTCCAGCTTCCGGTTGCGGAACAGCGATACTTCGGTGCTTCCGCCGCCGATGTCGATCAGAAAGCCGTTATCTACCGCAAGTGCGTTGATCATGCCGACAAAGCCGTAATAGGCTTCTTCTTCGCCTGAAAGCAGCTCGACTTGCAGACCGGACTGGCTGCGGATCGTCTCCAGCACCTCTTGTCCGTTCACCGCATTGCGGATCGCGGCAGTCGCCACTGCGCGTATCGTTTTGGTCTGATGATGGTCGCATATCATTAAAAAATGGTTAATGGTCTGAATCAGCTTGCCAATGGCTTCAGCAGCAAGCTTGCCGTCCGAATCAATCTGTTCACTTAGTCTTGCCGCTCGTTTGCTTGCTTCGATTACCCGGTGCGAACCGCTTGCTAATTTCTCATATACGACAAGGCGGACGGAGTTAGAGCCGATATCGATAATGGCAATCCGTTGATTAGTCAATGAAGTCCCCTCCTATGAACCTTCCGAAAAGTGTCATAATCCTATTGTAACCTTAAACGAAGCTTTCGAAAAAGACTAACCTTGTGCCGGAATAGAAAAGAATATTTTTACCAAAAATGATAACTGGTGTTGGTGCTAATTTTGATGAAATGGTCCGGATAGCGAACAATGCCAGCGTTAAGAACAATTATTTATGACGCTGATAAAGCATTTTTATGTCTCGATTTGTTCACATTGCTGTCGAAATCCTTTATCATTAAAATGTTGATGTAAACGGTTTATGGTTTTTTTACGGGGATAAATTAAGGTTAAAGGAGAGATGTGTGATGACAGCAACCAAAGGCCTTGAAGGTATCGTAGCGGCTTCCTCGTCGATCAGTTCTATCATTGACGGCGTTTTAACCTATCGCGGTATTAATATTGATGATCTTGCACAAAACGCTTCTTTTGAAGAAGTTATTTATTTGCTCTGGTACGGCAAGCTTCCAAACCGCCAGGAATTGGCTGGATTAAAAGCTAAGCTGGATGAATATGCATCCATTCCAAATGAAGTCATTGAACAAATCAAAACGTTTCCGAAAGGCGCAAACTCGATGGCGGCGCTCCGCACAGCCATTTCGAGCCTGGGACTTTACGACGAGTCGGCTAACGATATGAGCCCGGAAGCCAATTTGCAAAAAGCGATCAAGCTGCAAGCTAAGCTTCCTACAATTGTAGCCGCTTTCTCGCGCATTCGTAACGGTGAGGAGCCTGTAGCGCCTAAGAAAGGCGTATCCATCGCTTACAACTTCCTGTATATGCTGGATGGTGCCGAGCCTGCAGAAGTTGCCGTTAAAGCGCTTGATCAGGCGCTTGTGCTGCACGCTGACCATGAGCTGAACGCTTCGACGTTTGCAGCGCGGGTTACGGTTGGCACGTTGTCCGACATTTATTCGGGCGTCACTTCCGCAATCGGTGCTTTGAAAGGGCCGCTTCATGGCGGAGCCAACGAAGCCGTGATGGTGATGCTGGAGCAAATCGGCTCCCTCGCAAACGTAGAAAGCTGGATTGGCGAAGCGCTTGCCACCAAGCAAAAAATTATGGGCTTTGGGCATCGCGTATATAAAAACGGCGATCCGCGCGCCAAACATTTGCAAAAAATGTCCCGCGAGCTGGGCAAGCTGAAAGGCAATATGGAGCTCTATGATATGTCGGTTAAAATCGAAGAGATCGTAACCGGGCAAAAAGGCCTTAAGCCAAACGTAGACTTCTATTCGGCTTCCGTATATACGAATCTGGGCATCCCTCGCGATCTGTTTACGCCGATCTTTGCCATTAGCCGCGTATCCGGATGGACCGCTCATATTTTGGAGCAATATCAGGATAACCGCCTCATCCGCCCTCGTGCGGATTATGTTGGTCCTGTGAATGCGAAATACGTTCCGATTGACGAACGCTAACAGATTTGAAATGATAGGAGGGGGCAAATGGGTGAAAGCTCGTTTGTTCCTCTACATTTTTTTTCATATTTCAATATGCGCAGCTGCGCAATTTAACCAGGAGGATTGCATTCATGGCTCAATTTGAGAAATTTGCCCTTCCAACCGAAGGCGAAAAAATTACAATCGAGAATGGTGTACTTAACGTTCCAAACCACCCAATTGTTCCTTTCATCGAAGGCGACGGCACTGGCCGCGACATTTGGCGCGCTTCGAAACGCGTTTTGGATGCAGCTGTTGAGAAAGCATACAAAGGCGAAAAAAATATCGCTTGGTACGAAGTGTTTGCCGGCGAAAAAGCATTCAACACTTACGGCGAATGGCTTCCAGCCGATACGCTGACAGCAATCCGTGAATATATCGTAGCGATCAAAGGTCCTTTGACGACGCCTATCGGCGGCGGCATCCGCTCTCTGAACGTTGCGCTCCGCCAAGAGCTTGACCTGTATGTGTGCTTGCGTCCGGTTCGCTATTTCGACGGCGTTCCTTCGCCGGTAAAACGTCCTGAGCTGGTTGACATGGTTATTTTCCGCGAAAACACGGAAGATATCTATGCAGGCATCGAGTACCAAGAAGGTACGGACGCGGTTAAGAAAGTGATCAAGTTCCTGCAGGAAGAAATGGGCGTTAACAAAATCCGTTTCCCTGAAACGTCCGGTATCGGCATTAAGCCAGTTTCTGCGGAAGGTTCGAAACGCCTCGTTCGCTCCGCGATCGAATATGCAATCAAGCATAACCGCAAATCGGTTACGCTCGTTCATAAAGGCAATATCATGAAATTTACGGAAGGCGCGTTCAAAAACTGGGGTTACGAAGTAGCTGAAACCGAATACGCGGATTCCACATTCACTTGGGGCCAATATGACCGCATCAAAGAAGAGCAAGGCGTTGACGCGGCGAACCAAGCGCAAAAAGACGCGGAAGCAGCCGGCAAAGTCATCATCAAGGACGCTATTGCCGACATCGCTTTGCAGCAAGTATTAACTCGCCCGACCGATTTCGACGTTATTGCGACGCTGAACCTGAACGGCGACTATCTGTCCGACGCTCTGGCAGCGCAAGTTGGCGGCATCGGCATCGCGCCAGGCGCAAACATCAACTACTTGACCGGACATGCAATCTTCGAAGCTACGCATGGCACGGCTCCTAAATATGCGGATAAAGACGTTGTAAACCCAGGTTCCGTTATTTTGTCCGGCGTTATGATGCTTGAACACCTCGGCTGGCAAGAAGCGGCTGACCTGATCTACAAAGGCATGGAAACGTCGATCAACAACAAAACGGTTACGTATGACTTTGCACGTCTGATGGAAGGCGCTAAGGAAGTAAAATGCTCCGAGTTCGCTGACCAAATCATCGCAAACATGTAATCAAACAGCAGCGGGGGAGCAATCCCCCGCTTTCTTTCTTTAAGCCCCTTACAAGCCTCGCAGAGGTAACAGCGGGTCCCGCAGCGGCACAGGAACGCAAAGCCAGCCCGCGCGACTCTCAAAGGCGGCAAGGTCCGCCAAAACGCATCCCGCAGGGGCACGAACCTGCACTCCAAACCGCCGGCGGGTCCCAGGTCAGAGGCCAAAACGCATCCCGCAGGGGCACGAACCTGCACCCCAAACCGCCGGCGGGTCCCAGGTCAGAGGCCAAAACGCGTCCCGCAGGGGCACGAACCTGCACCCCAAACCGCCGGCGGGTCCCAGGTCAGAGGCCAAAACGCGTCCCGCAGGGGCACGAACCTGCACTCCAAACTGTCAGCGGGTCCCGCAGGGACTAAGCGGTCATTGCGAGTATGTTCGGTGACCGCGCCTCTGCTGCACCAACGTGTACACCTTTCGGGTGTCCAGAGGGGCAGCGCCCCTCGGGGTCCCCCTTACGACAAGGGGATTTAGGGGGTTGGGAAACGCCCTTAGGGGTTGGGGTTTAGGGGGTTGGAAACGCCCTTAGGGGTTGGGGTTTAGGGGGTTGGAAACGCCCTTAGGGTTGGGGGTTAGGGGTTGAAAACACCCTTAAGGGCCAGGGGGACGAACCCCCTTTGAGGGTCGGGGTAAACACTTCTCAAGGCGGGGTTACCATTTAAGGAGGATGCTTAAAATGCCAATTAAACGCAACAAAATTACAGTCGTGGGCGCAGGTTTTACCGGTGCCACAACCGCTTTGATGCTTGCGCAAAAAGAGCTTGGCAATGTTGTTCTCGTTGATATTCCGCAGCTTGAAAACCCTACAAAAGGCAAAGCGCTCGACATGCTGGAATCCACTCCGGTGCAAGGCGTTGACGCTAATATCATCGGCACCTCCAACTACGAGGACACGAGCGATTCGGACATCGTTATTATTACGGCCGGCGTTGCGCGTAAACCGGGGATGAGCCGCGATGATCTTGTCAATACAAATGCCGGCATTGTAAAATCGGTATGCGAAAATATAAAAGCGTTTAGCCCCGAGGCGTATGTCATCATCTTGAGCAATCCGGTCGACGCCATGACCTATGTGGCTTACCAAACGCTTGGTTTCCCTAAAAATCGTGTAATCGGGCAGTCCGGCGTGCTCGATACGGCCCGGTACTGCACGTTTATCGCGCAGGAGCTTAACGTCTCCGTCGAGGACGTCCGCGGCTTTGTGCTGGGCGGCCATGGCGACGATATGGTGCCGCTTGTCCGTTACTCGAATGTAGCGGGCATCCCGATCGAAAAGCTCATTCCGGCGGACCGCATCGAAGCGATTGTGCAGCGCGCACGCGTTGGAGGCGGTGAAATCGTGAGCTTGCTGGGCAACGGCAGCGCTTATTATGCGCCTGCAGCATCGCTGGTTCAAATGGCGGAAGCGGTGCTGAAGGACAAAAAACGGATTTTGCCGGTCATCGCGCTGCTGAAAGGCGAATACGGCTATGACAATCTGTTTATGGGTGTGCCGGCAGTCATCGGCGGCGACGGGATTGAGAAAATCTTCGAGCTGGAGCTGACGGCGGAAGAAAAAGCCGCGCTTGATAAATCCGCTCAATCGGTACGCAGCGTCATTCAGGTTGTCAGCGGCTGATCTTTGCTTTTTTTTGCAGCCAATAGGCTTTCAGTTTGGGAGGACCCCGACATTCACTTTGGCGGGGTCTTTCTTTTTTTATCGTTGTCCATAATTTTTATCGTATCCTTTATTAACAACGGGTTCATTATTTAAAGCAGCTAGGAGGGATGGAATTGCTGAGCAAGGCAAAAGAATTGTTAAAGCAGGTGTACGGCTACGACGAGTTCCGCAAAGGGCAGGAGCAAATTATTGGCGGCATTCTCGAAGGCAAAGATACGCTTGCCGTGCTGCCGACCGGCGGAGGCAAGTCGATATGTTATCAAATACCGGCGCTGGCGCTGGAAGGGACAACGATCGTCATTTCCCCGCTCATTTCCTTGATGAAGGACCAGGTGGACACGCTGAACCGGCTTGGCGTGCCGGCCGCTTATTTAAACAGCTCGCTGGGAGCAGCGGAATACCGGGATATTATGCGCAATGCGATGATGGGCGAATATAAGCTGCTCTACGTTGCGCCGGAGCGGCTGGACGCGCCGATGTTTGCTTCGCTGGCGGAGCAGCTTACGATTCCGCTTATCGCCATTGACGAGGCGCATTGCGTATCGCAGTGGGGGCATGATTTCCGCCCGAGCTACCGCCAGCTGGCAGGATGGATCCGCAGCATGGCGAATCGGCCGCTTGTAGCGGCATTTACGGCAACAGCCACGCAGGAGGTGGCGGACGATATTACCGCCATGCTTGATTTGCATGCGCCTAACGTATTTGTAACCGGATTTGCCCGGCCGAATCTGGCATTGTCTGTCGTCACCGGCGCGGATAAAAGAAGGTTTTTGCTCCGGTTTGCAGAGGAGCGCCGCGAACAGTCCGGCATCGTATATACGGCGACCCGCAAAGAAGCCGAACAGGTACATGAGCTGCTGTCGAAAGCGGGCTATGCCGCGGGCAAATATCATGGCGGCTTATCCGATACGGAACGCGCGCAGGCACAGGAGCGGTTTCGCTTTGACGATATTCGCATTATGGTGGCGACAAACGCCTTTGGCATGGGCATAGACAAGCCAAACGTCCGTTATGTGCTGCACTGGCAAATGCCGGGCGACATTGAGTCGTATTACCAAGAGGCGGGACGCGCCGGCCGCGACGGCGAAGAGAGCGAATGCATCCTGTTGTTCGAGCCGCAGGATATTCAAATTCAGCGGTACTTGATTGAGCAGGGCCCTGGCGAGGACAGCCGCAAATCGGTCCAGCTGGCGAAGCTGAACCATATGGCGAACTACAGCCGGACGCAGCGCTGCCTGCAGCAGTTTATCGTCGATTATTTTGGCGAAAGCGGCGCGGAGCCCTGCGGCAAATGCAGCAGCTGCCTCGACAAAAGCGAGTTGGTCGAGCGCACGGCCGAAGCGCAAAAGGCGATGTCATGCGTCGGCCGGATGAAGGGGCGCTTCGGCGTGACGATGGTCGCCAAAGTGCTGAAAGGTTCGCGCGACAAGCGTGTGCTTGAATTTGGGCTGGACAAGCTGTCGACGTATGGTCTGTTCCGCAGCTGGCCGGAGAAGGAAATTGCCGATTGGCTGTATTGGCTTGCCGCGGAAGGTTACTTGAAGCTGAGCGACGGCCAGTACCCGACCGTTTCGCTGACTGCCAGCGCCTTGCCTGTACTGGAAGGGAAAGAGCCGGTCATGCAGCGGCTGCGCACGTCGGTGCGGCGGCAGGCTTCCGAGGGCCGCCATTACGCCATGCCTGTATTTGAGGCGCTGCGCGAATGGCGCAAAGAGGCGGCCGCGCAGGAAGGCGTGCCGCCGTTTATGCTCTTTTTTGACGCAACGCTGAAGGAGCTGGCCGATGCGATGCCGCAAACCGAAGCGGAACTGCTGCAGGTGAAAGGGATCGGCGCGGCCAAAGCGGCCAAATACGGCGAAAATATTTTGGCCATCATGGCGCAATTCGCCGGCGGAGCCAATGGGGAGGGCGCCAGACGCGATGCGCCTTACGAGCCGTCCCATGCGCCGCAGGCGCGCATCCGCACAGCGGCAGCAGCCCCCGGCGCAGCTGCCGGGGAAGACGGCGACACGCCAAGCCACCTGCTGTCGCTGCGGATGTTCCAAAGCGGCATGGAGCCGCAGCAGATTGCAGAAGCGAGAGGATTAAGCCGAGTAACCGTCGAGGCGCATTTGATCCGCGGGGCGGAAGAAGGCGAAGAGCTGGAATGGAGCCGGGTTATTCCGCCTGAATTCGAGCAGCTAATTTTGGATGCGATCCGTACGGTTGGCCAAGGCAAGCTGAAGCCGATCAAGGAGGCGCTGCCGGATCAGGTCGAATATTTTGCCATCCACGGCGTTATGGCCAAATACGGGTTGAAAAACGCGGTCCAATAGTGCAAAAACATCCTTCGTTATTTGTTCTCGCGGCGCGCTTCTAGTATACTGGTTGGTAGATTATTGCTTACAGGCGGCGTCTGCCGCTTGCCGGGCATCTGTTAATCGAACCGACAGGAGGAAAAAGAATGAATAATGTTTTTTGGTTCCTGCACCTGCTTGGAGCGGTCGGAATGGGTTTTTATATTGTGCTTCCGATTATGCTCGGCAGAGCGACCAAGCTGGCGGGCGGAGGGCAAGAAGGGCTTGCTGACGGCCTTGCTTCGGCGAACCGGGTTGTCCAATATTTTCTGATCGTCCAGCTGCTTACAGGCGGTTATTTGATGTCGCAGGGAGATTATGCGGTAGGCTGGATGGTTATTATCATCGTGCTGTTTTTGGCGATTGCGGCCGTTTCCGGCATTATCTCGAAGCCTTTGAAGCTGATTGTTTCTTCGATCCAATCCGGCCAAAGCGCAACGAACCACATCGGCAAAGCCCGTGTGCTTAGCCTGATTGTGCTTATTCTTTATGTAGTTGTTATTTATTTCATGAGATTCCCGTTCTAAGCAACTGGACGGATAAGGGAATCCGGCATAATAGGGGGAGACTTTCATGCAGCAAGCATCACCGGATATTGTAACATTCGGCGAGTCTATGGCTTTATTTATGCCGCCCGAGCATCGGGCGCTGGAGAGGGCAACGGAACTGGAACAAAGCTTTGGCGGAGCGGAAAGCAATGTAGCGATCGGCGTGGCGCGCCTTGGCGTGACGTCCGGCTGGTTCGGGACAGTTGGCGACGATCCGTTCGGCAAAATGATTTTGAAGGCGCTGCGGGCCGAAGGCGTGGATGTCTCTCATGCCCGCCAGAGCGGTGAGGCGCCGACAGGGCTTATGTTCCGTGAGAAGGTGGCCGGCAGAGTGTCGGTCCACTATTACCGCAAACATTCTGCGGCAAGCCGTGTAACGCCGGAACAGCTGGATGAAGCTTACATACGCGGCGCCAAAATTTTGCATGTAACGGGAATTACGGCCGCCCTGAGCCCGAACTGCCTTGCTGCGGTGCGCCGGGCAATTGAAATTGCCAAGGATGCAGGCGTCAAAGTATGCTTTGATCCGAACTTGCGCTTGAAGCTTTGGTCCATCGAAGAAGCCCGGGAAGCGCTGCTGCCGCTTGCGAAAGAAGCGGATTATTTCCTGCCGGGGTGGGACGAGCTTAAGCTGTTGTATGATACGGACGATTACGAAACGGTAAAAGAGCAATTGCTGCAGCTGAATGCGGTAACGGTTGTAAAAGGATACGGCGACAATACGGTAGTCCTTGAGAATGGCAATGAAACGATTGTGCCGTTCTATCCGGCAGAACAGGTTATCGATACGGTTGGCGCCGGAGACGGTTTTTGCGCCGGATTTTTGGCAGGACTGCGCAAAGGGCTGTCCCCGCTTGAAGCCGTTCGGCTGGCCAGCGTTAACGGCTCGCTTGTGGTCCAAATGCGCGGAGACTGGGAAGCGCTGCCAGAATGGAGTGCCGTGGAACAGCGGCTTGGCTCCAAAGCATGGGTGGAGCGTTAATGAACAGCGATACGGCCGCTTCGAAAGGGCAGCGCAGGCGTGACGGCATCGTTCAACTGCTCAAGCAGCAGGGGCGGATTACGATTCAGGAAATTGTCGAACGGTTCGGCTGCTCGGAAGCTACGGCAAGAAGAGACCTGGAACAGCTGGAGACGGCTTATCCGGTCATCCGAACGATCGGCGGAGCGATGTATGACGGCTTGAACGCCGCCCGCGACATCCCGTTTGCGGAGAAGGAAGGCTTGTCGTTCCTGGAGAAGGAACGGATAGCCGAGCTTGCGGCTTCGCTCGTGGAGGAAGGGGATGTTATCGGCCTCTCCGGCGGCACAACCAACTATCTGATCGCCAAAATGCTGAAGCCGCGCACCGGCATTACCGTTGTGACCAACGCGGTTAATATTGCGATGGAGCTGGCCGGCAGCGGTATTCAAGTTGTGGTGACCGGCGGCATTATGCGCCATAACAGCTTTGAGCTTTGCGGTCCGCTGGGCGAGGGCATGGTAGCCCATCTGAACATCGGCAAAATGTTCATTGGGGTGGACGGCGTCTCGCAGGCGCATGGTATTACCACGTATTCCGAGCAGGAAGCGCAAATTGCGAAAGCGCTTATTCAGCGCTCACAATTTACGTATGCGGTATTTGACCAGACGAAGGTGGATAAATCTTCGCTGTTTTCCATTGCGGCGCTTGCCGAATTGCAGGCTTTCATAACAGACAAGCCGCTTCCGGAGGCGCTGGAAGCCGAAGCTGGAAGCTTGGGCATCCAGGTGCATATCGCAGAACGCAGGTTATAACGGAAACAGGCGTCCATATGTTTATACGAAACAGGCTCAACCTTCACACCGGAAGGTCGAGCCTGTTTCCATTTATTCGCGCTGTCCGTCTCGTTCATACACACGGCTGCCGCCAACCCATGTGCCCAACACCTCAAAGTTTGTATCCGCCAGCACCAGATCCGCCCGTTTGCCTGCTGCAATCGAACCGGTTGTATGGAACAAGCCAAGCCTCTTCGCCGGGTTGCCGCTGGCCAGCCTGCTCACATCGGGTACAGTCAGCTCCGTGTGGTCCAGCATAAAACGGAATGCGCCCATCATCGTTAAGCTGCTGCCAGCCAGATTGCCGCTGCCGCTTAAACGGGCAGCGCCATCCTTCAGCGTAACGGGAAGTCCGCCCAGCTCGTATTCACCGTCCGGCATGCCTGCTGCCGATATCGCGTCGGTAATGAGGATCAGCTTGTCAGCGGGCTTGGACGAAGCCAGCAGCCGTACAGCAGCCGGGTGTACATGCTCGCCGTCTGCAATGATTTCGGCATATATCCGGTCATCCGTCAATACGGCGCCTGCGGTTCCGGGCTCGCGGTGATGCAGCCCGCGCATCGCATTAAAGGTATGTACGGCATGCGTCAGGCCGGCATCGGCGGCACGGGCGATTTCTTCATAATTGGCATCCGTATGTCCGGCAGCGGCTGCGATGCCGTGTTCGTTCAGCCATGAAATCAGCTCAAGGGCGCCTTTTTTTTCAGGGGCGAGCGTGAGCATCCGGATTAAACCCGGATAAGCGGAAATCCATTGCTGCAGCCACTCCAGATTTGGCTCTGCGATAAATGCGGGGTTTTGGGCGCCGGGCCATTTTTCGCTAATAAACGGCCCTTCCAGATGGACGCCAAGCAGCGCCGCATACGGCATGTTTCCGGAGCAATAGCTGTGCGCGGCGGCAAGCACCTGCTCAATCGCTTCCTTCGAAGCGGTTACGGTTGTCGCCAGCATGCCAGTCGTGCCATGTGAACTGTGAAACCGGGTGATTGCGTCATAGCTGCCGGCATCCGCATCCATAAAATCAGCGCCGAAGCCGCCATGCACATGAATATCAATAAAGCCGGGCAGCAGCCAGCCGCCTTGGCCGTCCACGACCGTCCAGCCGGCATGGGCGGGAACGGCAGCTTCGCCGTCCGCCGAGATATGTGTAATGATGCCGTCTTGGACAAGCACGTTTCCTTGTATAATCCGGTTTTCGAGTACGATTTGAACTTGTTGGAATAAAGTGGTCATTTCGCTTCCAGCATCCTTCCCGCTTCACGGTCGAGCAGCACGATGACACGGGGGTGTGTCTGAAGCAGCGAAGCGGGAACCTTCGTTGTGATAGGCCCGGTCAGCGCTTCTTTTACAATCGCCGCTTTATCGGCGCCGCGTACCGCTAATAGAATCGTATTTGCTTTTAAAATGGAGCCTGCTCCCATCGTAACCGCACGCTCCGGAACTTCGCGAATGGAGCTGAAAAACCGCGCGTTTGCTTCGCGTGTACCCGGCTTCAGCTGTACGACATGCGTGCCGCCGTCCAGCGCCTCATCCGGCTCGTTAAAGCCGATATGGCCGTTATGGCCAAGGCCAAGCAGCTGGATGTCGACTGGCGAAGCCGCAAGCTTCGCTTCATACTCGGCACATTCCTGCTGCAGATCAGCGGCCGTGCCGTCAGGAATATTCGTCTGACTGAGCGGAATGTCGATACGCGAGAACAGGTGCTGGTTCATATAATAAGCATAACTTTGTTCATGAGACGCAGGCAAGCCCACGTATTCATCCAGATTAAACGTCGTGGCTTGCTTAAAGGAAACGTCTCCGGATTCATACAAACGGACAAGCTGCTCATAAATGCCAAGCGGGGTCGAGCCGGTGGCGAGCCCAAGAACGGCATTTGGTTTTGCCTTCACCGTGTTGGCCAATAAACCGGCTGCATAGGCATCCAGCTCTTCTGCGGTATCAAATATTTTTATTTGCATATGTCGGTTCCTCCCCTTAAGCGGATCATCCTCTTTTTCTTCCATTCTAAGGGAAGGGTAAGCATTCCACAATAGATAATGATTTATTTTTTCAAAAAAATGATTAAAAAAATCATTAATATGAAATCATAGTGCAGGATCGTTGCAGGATAAAACCAGTCGCATTTACACTAAAATAGATTAATTGTATGATAAATAAGATCATGTCACAGCAGGGGGGCACTTTCATGACGCAGAGGCAGCTGGCCTCGGAACATATAGAAACAACGTCGAAACGGAAAGGCGAGCATATCCGGATTTGTTTGCACGAGGAGGTGGACGGCAACGGGGTTGACACCGGTTTTGATCATTACCGTTTCCGTCATAATGCGCTTCCGGAGCTTCGGTTTGAAGATATTGATATAAGTACGGCATGGCTTGGCAAAACGATGAAAGCCCCGTTTCTGGTCAGCTCGATGACAGGGGGGACGGCGGAAGCCGGCAACATCAACCGGCGCCTTGCAGAGGCGGCGGAAGCGAAAGGCTGGGCCATTGGTCTCGGTTCGATGCGTGCCGCAATTGAAAATGACGGACTTGCAGCTTCTTTTTCTATCCGCAAGGAAGCGCCTTCCGTTCCGGTTATCGCCAATCTGGGGGCGGTTCAGCTCAATTACGGTTTTGGTGCGGATGATTGCCTTCGCGCCGTACATATGGCAGAAGCGGATGCGCTTGTGCTTCATTTGAACAGTATGCAGGAAGTATTCCAGCCGGAGGGCAACACGGATTTCCGAGGTTTGCTGGAGCGCATTCGCTTCGTTTGCCGCTCACTCCCGGTACCGGTCGGCGTCAAAGAGGTCGGCTGGGGAATCGACGCCGATACGGCTGAGCGTCTCCTGGAAGCGGGCGTGTCGTTTATCGATGTTGCGGGTGCGGGCGGAACGTCCTGGAGCCAGGTGGAAAAATACCGGACAACGCCGATGCGCAGGCAGGCGGCGGAAGCTTTTGCGGATTGGGGAATTCCGACCGCCGAAGCGCTGCGCGAAGTGCGGAGCCGTTTGCCGGAGGCGGCAATCATTGCAAGCGGCGGCATGCGGCACGGCGTCGATGCGGCCAAAGCGATTGCTCTCGGCGCGCAAATATGCGGTTTTGGCAAGGTGCTCCTTGGCGGAGCGGCTGCACAGGACCATGAGCAGTCCGTGCAGCAATTGGCCGAACAGTTCGAACGGATTGCCTTTGAGCTGCGGACTGCGATGTTCGGCATTGGAGCGGGTACGCTATCGGAGTTAAGCGGGACGAATCGGATACATAACAGGAGGGGTTAACATGGGTGAAGTTATCGTGGTCGGCAGCATTAATATGGATCTGGTCAGCAAGGTAGAGCAATTTCCGCTGCCGGGACAGACGATTCACAGCCATGACGTTGCTTTCCATCCAGGGGGCAAAGGGGCCAACCAGGCTGTCGCTGCTTCACGCGCAGGGGCGGTTACACGGATGATTGGCGCAGTCGGCAGCGATGCATTCGGCCAGCCGCTGATTGAATCGCTTAAGCAATATGGCGTTAGCACGGAAGGCATATCGGTTGTGGCCGGCGTTTCGGGACTGGCGTTTATTACCGTTTCCGGAAGCGGTGAAAATCAGATTGTGCTTTGTGAAGGGGCTAACGGGCAGGTCAGCCGCGATCGGCTGAACAGCCTTGCAGACAGCTGGACAGAGGCAACAATTGTGCTGCTCCAGAATGAAATCCCTTGGGCGGCTAATGAGGCTGTGCTGGAGCGGGCATCGGAAGCGGGGGCGCGCGTCTTTTACAATCCGGCGCCGGCTGCAGCCGTTCCAGACCATGCGCTGGCGAAGGTGCATACGCTGTTCTTGAATGAGACGGAGACCGAAGCGATTACAGGGCAGCTGCCGGAGGATACGGCAAGCCTGGAAGCGGCTGCAGGCCAGCTGCTTCGCAAAGGTGCCCGTGCAGTCGTGATTACCCTTGGCGCGGACGGCTGCTATTACGCCGATGCGGAAGGCGCACGGCTGCGCCTTCCGGCGTTCCGCGTGCAGCCGGTTGATACAACGGCTGCCGGAGATACGTTTATCGGCGCATATGCCGCTGCCGTTCAGGACGGAAAACAGCCGGAAGAGGCTTTGAAGTTTGCAGCGGCCGCCTCGGCGATTGGCGTGACGCGCGAAGGCGCGCAATCTTCCGTGCCGTCACGTGAAGAAATCGAGCAATTTCTAATCGGGCGCTGACGGTTTAAGCGCTTTGCGTTATGCCGGCAAGCCATACGGAGAAAGAAACGTCTGCCTCGGGAAAGCAGACGTTTTTTCTTTATTCGATTAAACCTGTGCTGTCCAATTGGCCGGATCGGCGGCCGTCCGTTATGATAGAGAAGAAGCTTGGGAGACGGAACTGCTGGTAACAGACGGAAAGGAAGAGTAAACGATGGACAAGCAGCATCAGACAGAAACGTCAATGTGGGAAGACGGATGGATACAGGTGAAAGTGCCTCTGCCTTTCTCGCTGCGCTGGGTGAACAGCTATGTGCTGCCGGAGCAGGACGGCTACACGGTCATTGATCCGGGATTGCATACTGAGGAGGCGGTTGCGGCGTGGGATGAAGTGATGAGCCGATTTGGTTTCGGTTACGGGGATATCCGGCAAATCGTATTGACGCATCAGCATCCCGATCATTACGGATTGGCGGGGTATTTTCAGAAGCGGTCGGGAGCGCCGGTCTATTTAACTGCGCAAGCGCATGCTTACACGCAGCGTATGTGGGGGGAAGGCGGGACGCTGGCCGGGGAACTGGCCGCCTTGTTCCGGGAACACGGCATGCCGGCGGAGCTTACGCATAGCATTGAACAGAATCTGGAATCGTTCAAGCCGCTTGTTTCCCCGCAGCCGCAAGTAACGTATATCCAGGCCGGCCAAACGATGGCGTTTGGCGGGTTGGAATGGAGCCTTATTGATGCGCCGGGACATGCGCGCGGAGCACTTGTTTTTTATAATGCCGGACGGAAGATCGCCTTGTGCGGCGACCAAGTCATGCCGCGCATTACGCCCAATGTAAGCGTCGTGCCGGGGGAAGATGCCGATCCGCTTGCTTCCTTTATGGACAGCCTCGCCGGGCTCGAATCGCTGGGTGTGAAGCTGGCTTTTCCGGGGCACCGCGACCCGTTCGACGGATTCGCCAAACGTACCGCTGAGCTGAGGCAGCATCATGAACGCCGGCTTGCGCAAATGCTGGAGCAGCTGTATGAGCCGCATAACGGCTTTGAGCTGTGCGAGCTTCATTTTGGCGAGAGGCTGCGGACGAATCCGCATAATTTGCGTTTTGCGATGGCGGAGACGCTGGCGCATCTGTATTATTTGGAGAAGCGGGGCGTTATTGCCCGCAGCGAAAGCGAGAATGACATTGTCTATCGGCGCGTATAGCAGCCGATTATCCATAAACAAGCTGCCCTGGCGGGGAGGAGAACATCGGGTTCTTCTCCCTTCCAGGGCAGCTTGTTTTAGTTGAAATGCCGCTGTTAATCAAGCGGCAGGTTTGTATTGTTTTCGCGCTCGGCTTGTTTGCGGTGGGCGATGCGGCTGGCGGCCGATGCGGCAATAGCGCCGACGATATCATCCAGAAACGTATGGATCTCGCCGTCGGAACGGTCATTCAGCTTTTTAAGAATACCGGGTTTTAATTTATCGATATAACCGAAGTTCGTAAATCCGATACTGCCGTATACATTCACAATGGACAAAGCAAGCACTTCATCACAGCCGTAGAGGCCTTCATCGTTAAAGATCATTTCCTGCAAAGGCTCCAACAGCTTGCCTTCCTCAGCAAGCAAATCCAGCTGGATGCCGGTCAGCACCGCATTTTGCACCTCGCGTTTGGACAATACCGCATTCACGTGATGGATGCATTCCTCTACCGTCAAATTCGGGAAATAGTCCTTCTGTAAAAAATGGACCAGCTCGGCGATTTTATCGCGGGTAACGCCCCGGCGCGCCAGCCATTCATCGGTTGCGGCCTCGACTTTTTTGCTGTTTAAGCTGTAGGAATGCTGTTCGCTCATGCTTCATAACCCCTTCATCATTTTGTGGACAAATCTGGTCTAACTAATAGCAAGGGCTCGTATACATAGTACTACAAAAGAAGAGTTGTACAAAGTTAAGCAAATTTCGAATGGGAGGAAAGATTCATATGAATCAAACAAGATGGATTCGCAGAGCTGCAATTAGCGGGGTGCTCGCCATTCCTCTTCTAACGGCAGGGTGCGGACTATTCTCGCAGGAGACAAGCTCCATCGACCCGCCGCAGGGTGTGCTCGCCGAAGAAGAGGGGTTAAGCGACGCTCCGACGATTTCGACGGTATTGGACGATGCGGATGATATGCAGGGCGACCTGTCGCAAATCACCGTCTATTTGCAGGATGGAAACGGCTACCTGGCGCCGGTTTCGATCGCGTCCAAGCTGGACAAGAGCGAAGCGGCCGGCCAACGGGCGCTTGAGCTGTTGGTCGACGGCGGCACTTACTCTTCACAAATTCCGGACGGCTTCCGCGCGATGCTGCCGCAAGGAACGGTTATCAATCAGTTTAAGGTAGATGCCGAGAAAAAGCTGGCGCAAGTCGATCTGTCGCAGCAATTTGTAAGCTATAATCCGCAGGACGAGCGTCCGATGGTCGAAGCGATTACGTGGACGTTAACCGCTATTCCGGGCATTGAGAAAGTCGAGTTGTCTGTCGACGGGCAGCGGCTGACGGAAATGCCGGAGGAAGGTTATCCGCTGGATCAGGATTTGACGCGCGCCATCGGCATTAACCTGGAAACGGGCAACGGCGTTTCGATTTCGCAGTCTACGCCGGTCACGCTCTACTTCTCTTCGACAACAGCGGATAACGAGCAGTATTATGTGCCGGTCACCCGTCTTATTTCATCTACCAGCACGCCTGCGCAAGCGGCCATTGAAGAACTGATCGCAGGTCCGCTTGACGGCGACCAGCTGACAGCGGTTGTGACGCCGGACTATCAAGTGAAGTCCGTGGAGACCAAGGACGACATCGTAACGGTTGATCTGGAAGATTCGTCCTACGAAGCCGGCCAGCCGGTTCCGGAAGAGCTGCTGCTGGCCGTTATTTTATCGGCGACGGAAAATACCGGCGCAAGCCAAGTGCAAATCCGTCTGAATGGCGATACGAACATCGTGGACGAATTTAACAATTCGTACAGCGAGCCGGTATCGCGCCCTCATCATGTCAATGCCATAAAAGCGTAATGGCAAGCAGCGGATAAAGGAGAGAGGCTGAAAGGTCGTCTCTCCTTTGTCATTTTGCGGGAAGAAGATGCTTTTCAAAGGCGACTTTGGTAAAATAGGTGAGATTGCAACGAAAGATTCAGGAGGACATGGCATGAGAACAGACGGTCGGCAGACAAACCAGCTTAGGCCGGTTACGATAACGACAGGCGTTAACAAATATGCGGAAGGCTCCGTATTGATTGAATTCGGCGAGACGAAAGTGATCTGCACCGCCAGTGTAGAGGAACGGGTTCCGCCGTTTATGAAAGGACAGGGCAAAGGCTGGGTAACGGCGGAATATTCGATGCTGCCGCGCGCAACCCATTCCCGCAACCAGCGTGAAGCAAACAAGGGCAAGCTGTCGGGCCGCACGATGGAAATACAGCGGCTGATTGGCCGGGCTTTGCGTTCCATTGTTGATTTGCAGGCGCTGGGCGAACGGACGATTACGCTGGATTGCGACGTCATTCAGGCCGACGGCGGCACGCGTACGACATCCATTACCGGTTCCTTTATCGCTTTGGCGCTTGCGGTACATAAAATTTCTCAAACGGCCAAAATGCCGAAGTTCCCGATTACCGACTTTTTGGCTTCGGTCAGCGTAGGCGTCATCCAGGACAAACCGATGCTGGACCTTAACTATGAAGAGGACTCCAAAGCGAAGGTTGATATGAATGTGGTGATGACGGGCAGCGGCAAATTTGTCGAAGTGCAAGGCACAGGCGAAGAAGAACCGTTCTCGCGCGAAGAGCTGAACGAGCTGCTGGCATTGGCCGAAACCGGTATTTTAGAGCTGGTGGCGAAGCAAAAAGAAGCTTTAGGCGATATTGCCGGCCGAATTGGAGGCTGAGCTGACATGGAACGTCTCTCGGAAGGCGTTGTGCTTATCGCAACTAAAAACGCCGGCAAAGTGAAAGAATTTGCCCATGCGTTCGCCGGCCTTGGCCGCGAAGTCGTGAGCCTGCACCAGTTCCCGGAGCTTCCGGACATTCCGGAAGACGGCTCTACCTTTGCGGAGAACGCCCGGATCAAGGCCAAAACAGCGGGAGATACGCTGCAGGCGATTGCCCTGGCGGATGATTCCGGCTTGCGGACCTTTGCGCTTGGCGGCGCTCCCGGCGTTTATTCGGCGCGGTATTCCGGCGAAGGCGCTTCGGACGCCGACAATAATGCGAAGCTGTTGCGCGAGCTGGCCGCTTTGGAACTGCCGGATGCGGCGGACCCGCTGCCGGACGGCACCCGGCTGCTCAGCAAAGCGCAGTTCGTATGCGCTTTGGCGCTGTATGATCCGGCGACGGGGCAGTTTACGGAAACGGAAGGCACCGTTGACGGTTATATTATTTCGGCGCCGCGCGGAGACGGCGGCTTCGGTTATGACCCGCTGTTTTATTTGCCGCAGCTGGGCCGGTCGATGGCGGAGCTGTCCAAGGAGCAAAAGCAGCACATCAGCCACCGCGGCGACGCATTGCGGAAGCTGGCGGCGCTGCTGGAACATAACGGATAAACCGCCGCGCGAAGCGGCAAGCCCCGCAAATCAGCTGGCGCAAGCGAGCTGATTTGCGGGGCTTTTTTTACGGCTGACAGATACAATATGCGCCGGATGAGGCGGATGTGCATGAATGCTGCAGCCGCCTCATATGATGATGGTGTAAAGCTGCTTACTTAATTACGATGTTGAACCGTTTCAGCCACTCGTTCACTTGATACAAATAAGCGAACAGCTGAGGGCCGGACATCAATTGGCCAAACCACGGGATATTGGACTTCGCGGAGTCGGACTCGGCAAGCTCTCTCACTTTGGCTGTGTCGATGAGCGGGAGCAGCGGAGAAGAAGAGTCGTTCAGCACATCCAGCAGCATGCCTTTTACCGCTGCCAGATAGTTCGGGTTATGCGTTTTGGGATACGGGCTTTTTTTGCGGGTTAATACATCTTCGGGCAAAATGCCGCGCAGCGCTTTGCGCAAAATGCCTTTTTCCCGGTCGCCTGATGTTTTGATTTCCCATGGGATGTTCCATACGTATTGCACAAGCCGGTGATCGCAAAATGGCACCCGCACTTCAAGGCCGGCCGCCATGCTCATCCGGTCCTTGCGGTCGAGCAGGGTAGGCATAAACCGCGTAATGTTCAAATAAGACATTTTTCTCATTTTGCGTTCGGCTTCCGACTCGTTGCCAAGGTAAGGCACTTCGGCGATCGCATCCGCGTAGCGGTCCGCAATATATTCAGCCGGCCTGATCCACTCTGCGACTTCGGGATTCAGGATACCGGCGCGCATAGCCGTTGCCAGCGACCAAGGGAATGTTTCTGCGCTTAAGGCGTCTTCGCGGTGGAACCATGGATAGCCGCCGAATACTTCGTCAGCCGCTTCGCCGGAAATGGCAACTGTCGCTTCTTTTTTAATTTCGCGGCAAAACAGCAGCAGGGATGCATCCACATCCGCCATACCGGGATAGTCCCGTGCGATGGTAGCGTCATAAAGCGCTCCAGCAAGCTCCGGCGTATCGAATTGGATGTCATGATGCACTGTCCCAAGGAACGAGGTCATCCGCTCGATCCAAGGAGCATCGGAGTTCGGCTGGAAGGCATGCGCCTGAAAATGTTTGTCATTATCCGTATAATCGACCGAAAACGTATGAACTTGGCCTTTTCCATGCTTCTCATAATAGCGGACAGCCAGTGTTGTAAGCGCACTGGAGTCCAGTCCGCCGGACAGCAGCGTACAGACGGGCACATCGGACATCAGCTGGCGTTCTACCGTATCCTTCAGCAGCTCGCGCACTTTCTCCGCCGTTGTATCCACATCGTCTTCATGGGGCAGCGCTTCTAGCTGCCAGTAACGCGAGATGCGGTCACCCGCAGCCGTTACCGTCATGCATTCCCCCGGCTTCAGCTCCGATAAACCTTTAAATATGCCTTGGCCCGGCGTCCGGGCAGGACCGTTTACAAATACTTCGGCAAGGCCTTCCGCGCCAACCTCCGCTTTGAATGCGGGATGAGCCAGTATTGATTTAGGCTCCGAACCAAACAGGAACAGGTTGCCCGATTTGCTGAAGAACAATGGCTTAACGCCAAGGCGGTCCCGCGCCAAAAACATTTTTTGCTCCGCGACATCCCATATTGCAAAAGCGAATATGCCGTTAAAGCGTTCCACGCTGGACGCTCCCCATTCCATATAAGAAACAAGCAGCACTTCCGTATCGCATGTTGTCGTAAAGCGGCGGCCGCGGTTTTCCAGTTCTTTTTTCAGCTCCGGTGCGTTATAAAGCTCTCCGTTATAAACAATAATGTACGTATTGTCTCCGGATCGACGAATCATAGGCTGTGCCCCGTTTTCGGGATCCATGACGGATAAGCGGCGATGGCCGACCGCGCAATGCTCCGACATCCAGATGCCGGAGGCATCCGGGCCGCGCAAAGCAAGCGTTTCGGTCATTTTTTCCAGCTTATTCGTTTCATGGGTCAGGTCACTGCTCCAGTCGATCCAGCCTGTAATTCCACACATAACTCTCATTCCTCTCTAGATTGCTGGGCACAAAACGCGATAATAACCGTTATATGCGGAATCAAGGGATAAATTGTCTGTCCGATGGGGGATGCTAGTGAAGGAGATTGCCGCATTTTTGTGCGGGTAGGCGTTTCTATTGCAGGAAGGAGCTGACCTGATCCATCATGGCGCATGATGAATACGATAAAGATGAGATCAAAACCTATTACGTATCGGTTCAGGCGGGACAAGTGCTGGAGGATCCGCACTCAACTTCGTACGAGCTGGTTATACGGGCAAACGCCGAACAATATGCCCGGCTTCAGGAACTGTTTGGCGAATTGTCCAGCATTGATGAAGCGGGGGCGGGAGCGTACAGTCTGTCCGTATTTCATACGGATGACGACCGGAAGCTGAACAGCGGATACGATGATACGGTAGAGCAAATCTATAGGCTGCTCTATGAATGCGGGACGGCTGAAACAAAAGCGCATATTGAATCGATGGGATTGTTCTAGGAGGGAGAAGCGGATTGAAGCGGGAATTTATGTTTCCTTGGAGAGGGGGCATGCCGGCGGACACAGGGGCCAAGCTGCCGAGGAAACCCAAATGGGTGCTGCCGGAAGGGCAAGGCCGCACAGAAGAGAGGCCGGCCGTGCCGGATAGGCAGACTGATGCCGGGATGCCTTCCGCAGAACGAGGCCAGCCTGCCGGGGCAGGCGGCCGCAGCTTTAACTAAACGGCCGCCCGGTTTTGGGCTGCAACCATAATCGAAAAAAACGCCATATTCCATTGGGATGCTCAAGAGCTGCTGCTCCAGCGGTCCATGCGGAATCATGGCGTTTTTTTGTTAGTTGGAGGTTTTTCTTCTGCTGCCGGCAACCGCAGCAGCTAGTGCAGCTGCGCCAAGGACAACGGCGGCTATCGAAAGGCCGAGCGCCCAATCTTGTTTGGCGCCGCCGCCTTCGTCGGTGAGTGAGCCGGCTGCAGATACCGTTGTGATCGAAGCCGGGAACTGCGCATCGGCGGCTGTGTCCGCCCAGTCAATCACTTCGCCGTCATTGTACGTTTGATGAGCTTTCCAGACGAGGTCTGCGGCATCGTCTTGTACGCGGCCGGACAGCTGAAAGTCCTGAAATTCCGTTTGGGACAACCCTTCGTTGTCGGCTGTCCATTTTACATTCGTTACTTTGCCGTCTGCATCTTTTGTAAAGATGTAGCTCCAGCCCGGAATAGGTGTTGTCCGGCTTACGATAACGCCTTCCGGAATATCCACCGACACGCTGACCGTATGCTTATCTTTGGTTTCGCTCGGAACCCTTACCGTAAATACTTGATAAGCGCCTTGTTCAGCCTTTTGCGGGCTGACCGTAACATGGGCGCTGGCCATATTGGCAAAAAGCAGCAGGCCTGCGACAGCAAGCATAATGCTCCATTTTCCTTTTTTTAGCATGCTTATAACCCCTTTTCGTCCTTATTATTGTTATTTCTCTTTGTTTCTACTATAAGGGGGAAAAGGAGTTTTGCATGACTCGAAAGGGCTATCGGTTGTGACAAAACGATGTCATATGATTGTGGTTTATCGCGGCTTATTATCGCCGGATGCCATTCCTTTTTCAATTGCATAACGGACAAGCTGAACGCGGTTGCGCAAATGCAGCTTTTGCAAAATGTTTTTGAGATGGTTTTTGACCGTATGCTCCGAAAGGCCAAACGCTTCAGCGACTGCTTTATTGGAGAAGCCGAGCGCAACCTGCTCTAATATTTCCAATTCGCGGTTGGTGAGGGGGGAAGCTGTCTCATCGCCGCGATCCGGCTTTGGCCAATCTGAAGGGCTGGTGCGGGCCGGCGTTTTCTGGGCCGGATCGAATTCGCGGAGCAGCCGGTAGGCAAGCTCCTTGGATACGGGCGCTTCGTCAACGGCTACAGCGCGCAAATATTCCAGCCAGGAAGAAGGCGCAAGATTTTTAAGCAAATAACCTTGCGCTCCTCGTTTAATTGCTTCAAACAGATGAGTGCTGTCGTCGGAGACCGTTACCATCACAATGATAACAGACGGGTACAGCAGCTTCATTTGCTGCGTCGCCTCCAAACCGCCCATACCCGGCATATGGATATCCATTAGAATAAGGTCGGGTTCTGCTTTCTGAACTGCCGCCAGCGCAGCTTCTCCGCTGTCGGCTTCGCCTACGATATCAAAGCTGCTGTCCATACGGATAATATCGCGAATGCCTTCCCTGCCGTGCGGGTGGTCGTCTACGATAAGCACTTTAATTTTTTTGCCGGCTGCCAATTCGCTCATCATAAGCTCCTTTCTGCCGAAATGGTAACGAGCGTTCCATGCGGCGGATGGTTCCGGCTGTTGCCGATTGATAAATCCCAGCCCATCGCATTCGCCCGATCCTCCATCATCCGAATGCCGTAATGCCCTTTAGCATGGCGCCGCTCTTCGCTGATCCCTACGCCGTCATCGCTGACCGAGCAGCGCCAGCCGCCCTGAGACCCGGGGCTGCAGCGGACAATAAGCTGGCTTGCATGGGCATGTTTTTGCGCATTAAACATCGCTTCCCGCACGATGGCGAGCAGCTCGACTTTGGCTTTGCTCGTAAGCAGCTTGTCCGGCATATCCATGTCCAGCCGGATCCGCATCGTTCCGCTTTGCTCAAGATCTGCAGCGAGCTGACCGATCGACTGCAACCATGACTCGTCGGGAGCTGTTTTTGGCATTCGCAAATTGGCGATCAGCTGCCGTACATCTTCGTAAATATGTTTGACGGTCGCGCGGATTTGCTCGGATGTTTGGCGTGCGCCCTCCGGCAGCGTCAGCCGGTCCAACTGGTCCAGCTTGACCGATAACAGAAACATCGACTGCGAAATGCCGTCGTGGAGTTCTCTGGACAGCTGCTCGCGCTCCTGATGCGAAGCTGACGCGATCCGTTCCTGTTCCAGCGCGCGCCTTGTCTGCTCCAGAACGGCAAACAGCTTGCGTACGACGGTAACGGTGACGGCCAATACGATAACCGGAGCCATAAAATTGCCGGCTTCCATCGACAAATAAGGCAAAAGAAGCGTATGACGGATATATTCCCACAATCCGATGGTCAAGGTTGGCGTAAGTAAAATAAGCCATTTTGTAGAACGGTATGTCACAAGGATTCCTCCCTTATATGCATCGAGCAGTCTCCGGACTAGCATAATTCATAGGGAAAAGAATGTCGATGCCATACAAAAAGAAAGGAGCCGCTGCTCGCGGCTCCTTGGGCTGATTATGATTCAACAGCGTATTTCGGATCGATCAGGCCGGCTTTATCCAGCGTGAGGTACAGCATTTTGGCTGCCTCTGCACGTGTTGCGCGGCCTTTTGGATCAAATTGATGGTTTTCTTTGCCGCCAATAATTCCGGCTGCCTGAAGCTGATAAACGGCATCCTTTGCGTAGCCGCTTATGAGCGAATCATCGGCGAACGGCTGCCCCTGCGCCGCCGGTTTCAAATCCAGATGGTACATAGCGGCAAGGCGGGATAGGATAACGGTAAAATCTTGCCGGGTAATCGGATCGGACGGGCCGAAACGGGATGTGGTATAGCCGGTAACGATGCCTTGATCCGCTGCCCAAGCAACCGCATCGGTGTACCAGACGCCCGGCACCGTATCTTCAAACGGCAGTGCATGATCGGCTGCCGCCTTTTTGCCGAATGCGTTAAACAGCATTTGTACAATTTCGGCACGGGTCAGAATACCGTTTGGATTAAACCGGCCGTCGCCAGTGCCGCTAATGTATTGCTGAGCAGCCAGCGACTCAATATAAGGTGCCGCCCAGTGGCCTTCAATATCAACAAACGGATGCTCCGGCTGCACTGGAACTTCCGGCTGCGCCGGATTTGTCACTGACGGCGGGTTATGGCTGCCGGTGTCTCCTCCCGTCGATTGCGGAGACAGGTCAAATACATAAGGCTGCACGTTGACGTTGCCGGCGGCATCCTTCAAGCGGGCAATAATGAGCTGGCTGCCGGCAGAAACCGCATGGTTAAAGCCGATGGTCAGCTTGGTGTTGTCTTCATTCCACGATAAAGTGTAGTCGTCGGCGAAGTTTGTGCCAAAACCGATATTTTGCGTATCCATCGGATTTTCAAAGCCAATCGTTACGTTATTGGTTTGGGTAGTGATTTTGGCGTTGTCCGGGTTGAAGGCGACAGCGCCAAGGCTTGTTGCCGGCCAAGGCAGCTGCTCCGGCCGTTCGCCTGTATCGGTGTTTTTGTTCGGATATACCGGCCAGTCCGGGCTTGGGCCAATTTTAATATTGGTAGAAGGCCAAGAAGGTTTCAAGACGCTTTTCGCCATATTAATGTCGTAAGAGAATTGGAAGTTGAAGTTCGGCAAAGATTCAAGCACCACATCCTCCAGCCGGACGACGCGGTTGGTATTAGCAGTGTAGCTGGCCGGGAAGTCAGAAACTTCATCCTGGAAAAAGTGTTTCACATTCGACCCGTCCGCATCCGCGCTTGAATACCCGGTGTTGATAGATGCGCCGTAGCTTAATATCCAGCCGGGCTCTTCTCCTTCGTTTTTGCTGGCCGGGATAGGCGTATTATTGGCGAACATTTTAATCGCATCCGGGTCGACTTTGCTTGTAAAGCCGAATACCCAGCGCTGATCGCCGGTGTCGTCTCCAGTAATGCTTGTACGCAAAATGCTTGTCAAATCATAACATTGGAGATAGACCGTTTGCGTATCCTCATCGCCGCCGATGGTAGAGAGCGTGTACCGCCCTTGCGTAACTTGATTCGCCTTAAGGTTAAAGGTTGCGATGCCGTTTTTGACATCTGCCGTATACACGCCGGAGCCCGTGTCCAGTTGAACGCGCGGAGCGTTGGAATAAGCTTTGACTGTTGCCGCATAACCCGCGGTGAGCAATTCGTTTGTCGTATAGAGCGTATATTTGCCCGGACGCGACCATTGAATATAGGAGCTGTCCACTTCAAACGGATAGGCAGACATATCCCATACGCTGCTGAACGTTTGTGCCGGACGGATCGGCGGATTTACCGTAACGCCCAGCGTGTCCGGGCCTTCGGTCTGTAATTGCTCGCTTTGATGGTCGCCGCGGAACTCACGATCCATGATCGCCAGCATATAAGCATGGTCGCGGTCCTGGAACGCATGCGCGCCGTCATGGACAACAATGCCGATATTGTCGCCTGCGCCAAGAAACTCGTATACTTCTTTGGCTGCTGCCGTTGCAAGCACATTGGAAGGGGAGCTTAGCCAATCAAAGCCCTCTCCGGTAAAAGTGAGCAGCGGTCTTGGCGCAATGAGCGCAGCCAGCGCATGGGAGTCAAACGGAAGCTTGTCCACGTCGTTGCGGAAACCTTCCGCCTTAATGTCCAGCCAGTGCGCTTCGGAAGAAGATAGCAGATTGGTTGGCTTCTCATTGCGGAAGAAGCTGCGGTTCATGTTGGAGTTGCTGGATGCCGCATTTGGCGATCCGGTTGTTGCATCCGGCACATTATAGTTATAAATACGCCCTTCTGAAGTGTATCGCATGGAGGCGATGCCGCCTTGTCCGGGGTCAACCGGAACGACAATGCTGATCCGGTCGTCGAATGCGCCTGCGAGTGCGGCGCCTTTGCCGTTGCGGGATACGCCCGTAACTACGGAGCGGGTTGGGTCAATCAGCCCTTCGTAAGCGCCGTTCTCAAGCGCGTCGATTGTGCGGGATATGCCCCAAGCCCAGCCCATCAAGGCGCCGGAATCGCCCTCATACGTATCTTTATCAAAAGGATACAGCGTGGTATAGACGCCTGAGCGGGATGCGTTATCGCTGTAAATCGTGTTGGTAGGGTTATTCATCACCGCGTAACCGCGCCGTAAAAAGGCGTTGCGCATATTGGCCGATACGCCTCCGCCTACACCGATAACGAATGGATAAGGAGGGGCGATATTCGTTTCGCCCGGCTGCAAGTCTTCATCCGCTACTCCTTCTTTATAAGTCGGGATATAGATGCCGGTCACGTCATAGCTTGCGGATTTATCATTATCCGGATTGCTGACCGTAACGGTTAACGTTGCATTGGTTGTGCCGAACGAACCTGAATAGGTGACGTCGGATTTATCTGTTTCATGTTTATAACCGTAATAATAATATTGCAGCAGATCGGACAACTCCGACCGGCGGTCATCCCATTGTTCCTTCGTTGTCACATAACCGTCCGTGCCTTCCGAAGGATCCAAAAATTTGAACAGGTCGGGAAGCCCTTCCGAGCTGGGCAGCTCGCTTGGATCTGCCGGAAAATATTCGCGCCCGGCAGGGGGACCGGCCAAAGAAGGCCCTTGGTCGGATGGATTGTAATAATTCGTAGCAAATGCGGAAGGCGCCATCGATATCGCCATTAAAACGCTTACAAAAATGCTGCTGAACCTTTTTGTGCCTTTCTTACTCATACGGACCCTTACCTCCTACTCGAATTAGACAGCTTGATGGCTTCAGTTCACCGCTCGCTCAAGGCGCGGAAGCGCTCTCTGTCAGCGGTCGAAAAAAGCGTACGCTATTGCTCCTGCTCATCTCCCTTCTCGGCCTATCCGTTTATCAATAAGGCGGGGACTATGGAGTTATAAAGGATAGCTGTCTACACCATGTTCGATCCCGGTAAAGATATACCTTCTTCAATATTACAAAATAGGAAAATATATCCAGTCTAATGGAGCGGAAGTAATACGCAATACGACTGTTTTCGACAGCTCTCCGGTTAGCTGAACAGCTGCAGGAGCATGCCGCTCACGCAAGCGGCATGCTGTAATGCAAGTGATTTTACATGATGCTTCTTTTTGAATCTATTTAACTCTATATCTGTATTGATCAATTTTTGTGGAAATGGAATTTTATACCGCAGAATCGGCAGGGGGACGATAGAAATCCATGTTCAAATAAAAAAACCTTGAAAACATGGATGACCACTGTTTTCAAGGTTTTTGGTTTATTCATATCATGAAATTAGATGCTGTAGGGAAACGTCCCAGGAGGGATTCGAACCCCCGACCGCACGCTTAGAAGGCGTGTGCTCTATCCAGCTGAGCTACTGGGACATGAGATAGATTATATCACGGGTGATTAGCAAAATGCAACAATTTTTTTGACAAAAAACGCAACCCGAAAGGGTTACGCTTTTAGGTCGATATGCTGCCCCAAATGCGGCTGAGCGCTTCTCATCATCTCGACAATGCCGTTTCCTTGTTGCTGCGCCTCTTGATTCGCCATATGCAGCACTTTCAGACCTACAGCTTGCATGAGGCCGGTTTGGCTCGTCGAGGAAGACAATGCACCAATTTCCATACGTGTCCCTCCTAACAGCGGTAAAATGCGATGCTGTAAAGGATATCGGCATGGATGGGCCGGCAATGAAGATTTATTTTAAAGCGGGAAGGATAAAATAAAAAAAAAGCCTTTGCTTGTGCAAAAGCTTTTGCGGTCATGTGGAGCGGGTGAAGGGAATCGAACCCTCGCCTCAAGCTTGGGAAGCTGGCGTTCTGCCATTGAACTACACCCGCATCATTTAGAAGAAACAAAGAACTTGGGAAAATTATATAGCTTTTGATTGAGCTTGTCCAGCGCTTTTAAAGGGCACAATTCATTAAAAGCATTCAGTTTTTTCTTCTTACTATCCATGTTATAATCGAACGCAAATACTTTTCAGAACTTTTTTTGGAAAATTAAGGCGGTGTTACCATCTCGACAACCAACGACCAGCAGGATAAACGGACGGATAATGTGTATCTGTTTCCGAGCATGCTCGACCGGTATCAGATTCAGCTGACGCGCATGCTGGAATCGGAGCAATATGAAGCAGCCAAAGAGCTGCTGCGCTTTCTTTTGCAATGCCAGGGGAAGAAGAGAGGCATTATGAGGAATGGTCTAATCTTTTGTCATGGCTGGATATGGCATTTCCGGCGGATGAATACGGCGGCACGGAGCGCCAAGAGCCGGAAGAGGACGAGGCTGCATTGCGCGAACAGCTGCTGAATCCTAAAGATCAGGACCAGGATTATATCAATCAGGTTCTGTATATTATGAAGAACCATCCGATGGTCGATCAGCAGCTGCTGGCATTGGAGCGTTCCGTATACATACAAGCGCCTGAAGTGACGGACATTATTACAGAATGGCTGGAGTCGGAGCCGGTCCATCCGGTTGTGCAGTTCCATGCGCTGCAATGCCTGCGCAAGCGGGGGCTTCCGGACGGATTACACTGGAGCGCCTTGGCGAACAGGTCGAGCTCGAGCTGGAGAAGACCCCGCTATCCATGGAGGATTTTCCGGCTGCGGTCAGCCAAATTGTGGAAAGGGTAGAGTCGGTGACGGAAGCCGATGATCCGACGCTGCCGCATTTTGCAAGAGAATTATGGAAACACAGCATCCAATATTTGTACGGCACTTCTTCCTTTGAATGGATGCTGGAGGGCGATGAAGATTGGGTGGATTGCTATGCTGCCGCGCTTCACGTAACGCTTTTGTTGTCCGTTTACGGCAAAGCGGATGATGATTTTATACGGGATACATACAGCATAACGGAGCCGCTCCGGTTTCGTTATGAGCAGGCTTGCCGGACACTTCGCCAGGTAGCGGTTATGCAGCAGGCGGGAGGGCCTGATTCCTAGCCTTGAAATAGGAAGCTTGTTTGATTATAATGGAATGGTTTATGGAACGTGAATGCATACGATATATGCGTATTTTTGGAGGGGAAAGCATAAAATGAAAGCAACTTGGGAAAAAATAGACACTAACCTCGTATCGATCGATGTTGAGGTTGAAGCGGAAAAAGTAGCATCCGCTCTTGATCAAGCGTTTAAAAAAGTAGTGAAACAAGTGAACGTACCTGGTTTCCGTAAAGGTAAAGTGCCTCGTTCCTTGTTCGAATCCCGTTTTGGTGTGGAAAGCCTGTACCAAGACGCCATCGACATCATTCTGCCTGACGTATATGCGGAAGCTGTCAAAGAAACAAACATCGAGCCGGTTGACCGTCCTGAAATCGACGTGGAGCAATTTGGCAAAGGCCAAACGTTCAAATTCAAAGCTAAAGTAGTTGTTAAGCCTGAAGTGAAGCTCGGCGAATACAAAGGCCTTGAAGTTCCTGCATTGGCTTCCGAAGTAACGGAAGAAGAGCTGAACGCTGAACTGGAGCGTCTGCAACAACGCCATGCTGAACTCGTTACCGTTGAAGAAGGCGCTGCTGCGCAAGGCGACGTTGCGGTCATCGACTTTGAAGGATTCGTTGACGGCGTTGCGTTCGACGGCGGCAAAAGCGAGCGTTATTCCCTCGAGCTGGGCTCGAATTCGTTCATCCCGGGCTTTGAAGAGCAAGTGGTTGGCATGAACATCGGCGATTTCAAGGATGTTGAAGTATCGTTCCCTGAAACGTACCATGTTGCTGAACTGGCTGGCAAACCGGCTGTATTCAAAGTGAAGCTGCATGAAATCAAACGCAAAAACCTGCCTGCCCTTGACGATGAGTTCGCGAAAGACGTAAGCGAGTTCGATACGCTTGACGAATACAAACAAGACCTTTCCGAAAAGCTGAAAGCACGCAAAGAGCAAGATAACGAACAAGCCCTTGAAGCGGCTGTTATCGAAAAAGCTTCGGAAAACGCCGAAATCGAAATTCCTGAAGCGATGATCGAACGCGAAATCGACTTTATGGTGCGCGACTTCGAAAACCGCCTTCGCATGCAAGGCATGAACATGGACCTGTACTACCAGTTCTCCGGCCAAGACGAATCGGTTCTTCGCGGTCAAATGCGTGCTGACGCTGAAAAACGCGTTCGCAACAATCTGGTTCTGAACGCAATCGCTAAAGCGGAAAACATTGAAATTTCCGAAGAAGACGTAACGGCAGAGCTGGAAAAACTGGCTCCTTCGTACAGCCGTTCTGCTGAAGAGCTGCGCGAACTGTTTACTCGCAACGGCAGCATCGACAGCCTGCGTGAAGATCTGCAGTTGCGTCAAACGATCAAGTTCCTCGTTGAAAACAGCAAAACGGTTGCAGCTTAAAACTTTGCCGTAACCGTAAAATTAAATAAAAGCAAAACCTTTTGAAGATAAGGCACGTTAATAGAACGTGCCTTATTTTCACCACATATGCTGGATATCAGTAATACATATAATAAATTTCATGGCAGCAGGGCAATCTGCCGTGGTACATATCGAATAACCCCATCGTATACTGTAAAGACCGGAGAAAATGACATTGCGCCGTTCACGTGATACAATGGGAAAAGTAACTGAAGTCATAAACCGAAAAGAGGTTGGTCGCATGAATCTGGTACCGATCGTAGTTGAACAAACAAATCGCGGGGAACGTTCTTACGATATTTACTCTCGTCTGCTGAAGGATCGCATCATATTCCTAGGGAGTGCTATTGATGATGACGTGGCGAACTCCATCATTGCTCAGCTGCTGTTTTTGGCGGCCGACGATCCGGAGAAGGACATTCATCTTTACATTAACTCCCCAGGCGGTTCGGTAACGGCCGGTATGGGTATTTACGATACAATGCAGTACATTAAGCCGGATGTGTCGACGATTTGCGTAGGCATGGCGGCCAGCATGGGCTCGATTTTATTGACGGCGGGCGCGCCGGGCAAACGTTTTGCGCTCCCGAACAGCGAGGTCATGATTCACCAGCCGTTGGGCGGTGTAAGAGGCCAGGCAACGGATATTAAAATCCATGCGGATTGGATTTTAAAAACGAAGCAAAAGCTGAACCAAATTTATGTGGACCGTACCGGACAGCCTTATGAGAAAATCGACCGGGACACCGACCGCGACTTCTTCATGAGCGCCGAGGAAGCCTTGGCTTACGGATTGATTGACAAAGTAATTACTTCACCAAATGATGGATTAAAGGGGTGATCTCGGGTGGGATTCAAATTTAATGATGAAAAAGGACAATTGAAATGTTCATTTTGCGGCAAATCCCAGGATCAGGTTCGCAAACTGGTAGCCGGTCCCGGCGTATATATATGCGATGAATGCATCGAATTGTGCACGGAAATCGTAGAGGAAGAGCTTGGACACGAAGAAGAGCTCGACATGAAAGATATTCCGAAACCAAAAGACATCCGTGCGATTTTGGATTCGTACGTCATCGGCCAGGAACAAGCGAAAAAATCGCTTGCCGTTGCCGTTTACAACCATTACAAACGCGTGAATTCGCAAAGCAAAGTGGAAGACGTTGAGCTTTCGAAAAGCAATATTTTGCTCGTAGGCCCAACCGGTTCCGGTAAAACGCTGCTTGCGCAAACGATGGCCAAAATTTTGAACGTTCCGTTCGCTATTGCGGACGCGACTTCCTTGACGGAAGCCGGTTATGTCGGCGAAGATGTGGAGAACATCCTATTGAAGCTGATTCAAGCCGCTGACTATGACGTGGAAAAAGCGGAACGCGGCATTATTTATATCGACGAAATTGATAAAGTAGCCCGCAAATCGGAAAATCCTTCGATTACCCGCGATGTTTCGGGCGAAGGCGTGCAGCAGGCGCTTCTGAAAATTTTGGAAGGTACGGTTGCTTCGGTGCCTCCGCAAGGCGGAAGAAAACATCCGCATCAGGAGTTTATCCAGATCGATACGACGAACATCCTGTTCATTTGCGGCGGTGCATTTGACGGCCTGGAGCAATTGATCAAACGCCGGATCGGCAAAAAAGTGATTGGCTTCCATTCGAATGGCGAAGCGCAAAAAGATTTGAAACCGGGCGAATACTTGTCGATGGTATTGCCTGAAGACCTGCTCAAATTCGGTCTTATTCCGGAATTTGTCGGCCGTCTTCCGGTTATCTCGACACTCGAGCCGCTTGATGAAGCCGCATTGGTACGGATTTTGTCCGAACCTAAAAATGCGCTCGTGAAGCAATACCAAAAAATGCTTGAGATGGATAACGTGAAGCTCGACTTCGAACCGGCTGCTCTTGAAGCGATTGCCAAAGAAGCGATCAAGCGCAATACCGGCGCTCGCGGCTTGCGTGCCATCATTGAAGGCATTATGCTTGAAATTATGTACGAAGCCCCTTCCCGCGAAGACGTGAACAGCTGCGTCATTACGGAGCAAGTGGTGAACGAAAAAATTATGCCTGAGCTGACCTCGAAAAAAGGCGGCAAGAAAAAAGAAGAAAGCGCCTAAGCTTGTCGGCGCATTAAACGCCAATAAATTCCACCCCGGACGTCTCTGTTCGGGGTGGACTTTGGCGTTCATGGGAGAGGATCGCTTTATGTACACTCGTAAGGATACCATACCGGTTAAAGTCGGCAATTTAACGATTGGCGGCAGTGATGAGGTTATCATTCAAAGCATGTGCACGACGAAGACAGCTGATGTAGAAGCGACCGTAGCGGAAATTTTGCGCTTGGAGGAAGCAGGCTGTCAAATCGTTCGCGTTACGGTGAACAACAAGGAAGCGGCTGAAGCCATTAAAGAAATAAAAAAACGGATTCATATTCCGCTTGTTGCCGATATTCATTTTGATTACCGGCTGGCGCTTGCTGCGATCGAAAACGGGATTGACAAGGTTCGCATCAACCCGGGCAACATCGGCCGCCGCGAGAAAGTGGAAGCTGTCGTTAAAGCTTGTAAGGAGAAAGGGATTCCAATCCGGATTGGCGTTAACGCCGGTTCGCTGGAAAACCATCTGCTTGAGAAATACGGTTACCCAACGCCGGAAGCAATGGTGGAAAGCGCCTTGTTCCATATCGGCATTTTGGAGGAGCTGGATTTCCACGATATCATTGTTTCTTTGAAAGCATCGGATGTGCCGATGGCGATTGCCGCTTACAGCATGGCGGCCGAGAAAATCCGCTATCCGCTCCATCTGGGCATTACGGAAGCCGGCACGCTTCATTCCGGAACGATCAAAAGCTCGGCCGGCATCGGCGCTTTGCTTGCGATGGGCATCGGCAACACGGTTCGGATCAGCTTAAGCGCAGACCCGGTGGAAGAAGTGAAAGTAGCGCGTGAGCTGCTGAAGACGTTTGGACTTATTACGAATGCGGCAACACTGGTTTCCTGCCCGACCTGCGGACGGCTGGATATTGATTTGTTCTCCATTGCCAATGAGGTGGAGGATTACATTTCGAAAATCAAAGTGCCGATTAAAGTATCGGTGCTCGGCTGCGCCGTCAACGGTCCAGGGGAAGCGCGCGAAGCTGATATCGGGATCGCCGGTGCGCGCGGCGAAGGCATGTTGTTCCGCTACGGGCAAATGATTCGCAAAGTGCCGGAAGCAGAACTGCTGAGCGAGCTGAAAAAAGAAATCGACGAAATTGTCCGCGTGTACGAAGCAACGGGAGAAATTCCGGGGCGGAAGCAGCATGTGCACCACTAATGGACGGGACGGCGTTTGCCGGCATCGGCATTCTTTGCAATAAGCACTTATATCTGGCTGAGCTAACGGGCTCAGCCATTTTTTATGCGAAAAAAATTTAATATTCACCGCTCGCCGCTTCCTGTAAAATAGTAAATGTTTATGATTGAAGCTATGGAGGACGGCTATCTAATATATGGACTTTAATATTACGGCTTACATTACGTTAGTTGTAACATCGGGCGTATTAAGCTTGTTTCTGGGCTGTTATGCCTATGCCCAGCGCTCCGGCATTCCGAATGCCCGCTATTTTATGATGTATAGCGCTTCGTTAGTCGTATATATTTTTTCGTACGCTTTTGAACTGTCAAGCGATACGCTTGCCCAAATCAAGTTCTGGACGGTTATGGAATATATCGGGATGCCGTTTTCCGTTGTATTTGGTTTAATGATGACGCTGCAGTATCTTGGCAAAACCGTCTCGCGCAAATTGGCCGCCGGCCTGCTCACCATTCCGTGTATTACGCTGCTGATGGTGGCAACGAACGAATACCATCATTTGTTTTATAAGTCGGTGTATTTGCGGGAAGGGACCGCTACGCCGCTTGCGGATGTAGAAATTGGACAATGGTACATCGTCCATGGGGCGTATACATTTGGATGCCTGCTGGCTGGTTTTGTTCTGCTCGTAAGCAGATGGAAGCACACGAACAAAATATACCGGCGCCAGCTTGTAACCTTGATGGCCTCCCAGCTGCTGCCGATGATATCCGCTTTTGCTTATTTGATGGGCTGGACGCCAAACGGCATGGACCCCGTGCCGGTTATTTTGTGTATCACCTCCGCCCTTTATATTTGGGCGATTGTTTCCACCCGTATTTTAACGATCGTGCCTATCGCCAAAGAAAGCATCTTTGAATGGATGCATGAAGGCGTTATCGTCTTGGACTCATCTATGCGGATAGTCGATTATAACCAGTCGATGCGCAAAATGATGCCTGTACTCGGCAAGCCGGTCGTCGGCAGGGAGATGGATGACGTATGGCTCGCATGGACAGGCAAGCCGTTTCCCGACATTGCCGATATGAACAATGCGAGTGTAGAGACGGAATGGAAAACCGGTGAAGATACTTTAAGCTATATGGTACGGGTGTCTGCGCTGCGGAACAAATCCGGCTACCTTCTCGGTTATCTGGTGATGCTGATTGATATTACGGAACGAAACGAGCTTCAGAAGAAGCTGATGCAGCTGGCCTATTATGACGGGCTGACAGGCATATACAACCGGATGCAATTTTTGCAGCGCAGCAAAGAGCTGATTGAACGCGCGGAGCTGGCAGAAGCGCCCTTGGCCTTCATATTATTTGACGTTGATTATTTTAAGCGGATTAACGATACGTACGGCCATGAAACCGGCGATAATGCGTTAAAGCATGTGGTAACGGTCTGCCAACAATATTTGTCAGCCGATATGCTGTTCGCCCGTTACGGCGGAGAAGAATTTGCCATCGGCCTGCCGTTCGTCGCAGAAGAAGCGGCGGTCCGGCTTGCGGAGCAAATCCGCGCCGGGTTAAACAGCGGAATATTCACGGCTGTTACGGGGCAAGAGCTGGTCATTACATGCAGTTTTGGCATCGCGCCTTATCGATATGGAAGCTCCCTCGAAAGCGTGCTTCGCGACGCGGATTACGCCATGTATGCGTCTAAGCGGAAAGGGCGGAATGCGGTTTATACAATCGGACAAGCTTTAAAAGAGAAAGAGCTTCAAGATTCAGGGCGGATTAGCGATTATTCCCTCCTTTAAGAGGCAATACTACCAAGTACATGTTGTAAAGCTTGGTAGGTTGCTGAGAGGAGTGTTTGAATAATGAATTTAAGCATTATATTAATGCTGGTTCAAGTTTTTTTTGCTGTTGTTATCGGGCTTTATTTCTGGAATTTGATGCGGAACCAGAAGACGAACCGCTCGGCGGTTGACCGGGAGTCTCGCAAGGAGATGGACAAGCTGCGCAAGCTTCGTTCCATATCGCTGACCAAACCGCTGGCCGAAAAAACAAGGCCGCAGACGATGCAGGATATCGTTGGCCAGCGCGACGGACTGCGCGCTTTGAAGGCCGCGCTTTGCAGCGCAAATCCGCAGCATGTTATCATCTACGGCCCTCCCGGCGTCGGCAAAACAGCTGCAGCCCGGGTGGTGCTGGAGGAAGCGAAAAAAAATCCGTCTTCGCCGTTTCTATCCGATGCGAAGTTTACGGAGATTGACGCCACAACTGCACGGTTTGACGAACGGGGTATTGCCGATCCGCTCATTGGTTCGGTCCATGACCCGATTTATCAAGGGGCTGGCGCGATGGGCGTAGCCGGCATTCCGCAGCCGAAGCCCGGCGCTGTCACAAAAGCGCATGGCGGCATATTGTTTATTGATGAAATAGGCGAATTGCATCCGGTGCAAATGAATAAGCTTTTAAAAGTGCTGGAGGATCGCAAAGTATTTCTGGAAAGCGCCTATTACAATTCGGAAGATGTCAACATTCCGGTCTATATCCACGATATATTCCAGAACGGCCTGCCGGCCGACTTCCGTCTCGTTGGGGCAACAACGCGCTCGCCGCAGGATATTCCGCCGGCTATCCGCTCGCGCTGCATGGAAGTGTATTTCCGTCCGCTGCTTGCGTCCGAAATCGCCGACATTGCGGAAAACGCCGTGAAAAAAATCGGCTTCCCGCCTTGCCCGGAAGCGATTGAAGTTGTGAAGCGCTACGCCACCAACGGGCGTGAAGCGGTTAACGTCATTCAGCTTGCCGCAGGCATGGCGCTGTCGGAAAAAAGGGACACCATTACGGCCGCTGATGCCGAATGGGTTGTCAACAGCAGCCAAATTCCGCCTCGCCCGGACCGCAAAGTGCCGCAGCAGCCGCAAGTCGGATTTGTAAACGGCTTGGCGGTTTACGGGCCGAATATGGGGACGCTGCTGGAGATTGAAGTGAGCGCCATCCCGGCTGCCAAAGGAATGGGGCAATTCACCATTACCGGTGTCGTCGATGAAGAGGAGCTGGGCGGCGGCTCGCGTACGCTTCGCCGGAAGAGCATGGCGAGAGGTTCGGTTGAGAATGTGCTGACTGTACTGCGCCGCTGCGGGCTGAATCCGTACGATTATGATTTGCATATTAACTTCCCGGGCGGCACGCCGATCGACGGCCCGTCGGCAGGCATCGCGATGGCGACGGCCATTGCGTCGGCGATTAAAGGCATCCCGGTCGACAACACGATTGCGATGACCGGCGAAGTGGGCATTCACGGCAACGTGAAGCCGGTTGGCGGCGTGCTTGCCAAGGTAGAGGCCGCTTTCCAAGCGGGAGCGAAGCGGGTTATTATTCCGCGGGAAAATTGGCAGGCGCTTTTTGCCGATTTGGAAGGCATTGAAGTGATCGCCGCCGACCGGGTGGAGGAAGTGTTCGATCTGATCTTCCCGGCGGAGCTGAAGGTCGTAAGTACGGCGTCGGCACCGGTGCCGTCCGATTTGTACATTGCAACTTCCGTCCCTTATTTGCAGGCGGATTCCACAGAATGATAAAATAAGGAATACGTAAACTATTGGGGGGTGCTGGTATGGGGCCTGGAAAATCGAAAGGGCGTAAACTGCCCTTGCTTCCTCTGAGAGGGCTGCTTGTATATCCCAGCATGGTACTCCACCTTGACGTGGGCAGGGATAAGTCGGTAAAAGCATTGGAGCGGTCGATGGTTGAAGACCATCTCATCTTATTATGCTCGCAATCGGAAGTGAACATCGAGGAGCCGACCGAAGACGATATTTACCGGATCGGCACGATTGCGCGCGTCAGGCAGATGCTGAAGCTTCCGAACGGAACGATCCGCGTGCTTGTAGAAGGCGTGGTCCGTGCGGAAATTACAAGCTATTTGACCAATGACGAGTTTTATGAAGTGATGGTGAAGGAGCTTCCGGAGCCGGACAATGAAGATCCGGAAGTGGATGCGCTGATGCGGTCGGTGCTTAGCCAGTTCGAGCATTATATTTCGCTTTCGAAGAAAGTCACGCCCGAGACGCATGCTGCGGTTGCGGATATTGATGATCCCGGCCGCCTGGCTGATGTCATTACAAGCCATCTGTCGCTGAAGATAAAAGATAAGCAGGAAATTTTGGAAACGATTGATGTGCGGGAACGTCTGGAGAAGCTGCTCGACTTTTTGAACAACGAGCGGGAAGTGCTTGAGCTGGAGAGGAAAATTAACCAGCGCGTCAAAAAACAGATGGAAAAAACGCAAAAGGAATATTATTTGCGTGAGCAGATGAAGGCGATCCAGAAGGAACTGGGCGAAAAGGAAGGCAGGGCAAGCGAAGCGGAAGAGCTCCGCAGCCAGCTGGCGGAGTCGGGCGCGCCCGAAGCTGTACAAGAGAAGGTTGAGAAAGAGATCGACAGGCTGGAGAAGATGCCGTCCACCTCGGCGGAGGGCGGCGTCATCCGTACCTATATCGACTGGCTGCTATCTCTTCCGTGGAGCAAGCAGACCGAAGACGACCTCAGCTTAAGCAAAGCGGAGGAAATATTGAACGACGACCACTTTGGGCTCGATAAACCTAAAGAGCGCGTTCTGGAATATTTGGCGGTGCAGCAGCTGGTCAAAGCGATGAAAGGGCCGATCCTATGCCTCGTTGGGCCTCCGGGCGTCGGCAAAACCTCGCTTGCCCGATCAATCGCCAAGTCGCTTAACCGCAAATTTGTGCGGATATCGCTTGGCGGTGTGCGGGATGAAGCGGAAATCCGCGGACACCGCCGCACTTATGTCGGCGCAATGCCGGGCAGAATTATACAAGGTATGAAGACAGCCGGTTCATCCAATCCGGTTTTTTTGCTGGACGAGATTGATAAAATGGCCAGTGATTATCGGGGCGATCCGGCTTCGGCACTGCTGGAAGTGCTGGATCCGGAGCAAAACGCCACATTCAGCGATCATTACATTGAAGCGCCTTTCGATTTATCGAAAGTTATGTTTGTGACGACGGCAAACGCGATGCACAATATTCCGGGGCCACTCCTTGACCGGATGGAAGTTTTATATATTCCGGGCTATACGGAGCTGGAAAAGCTGCAAATCGCCAAACGGTATTTGCTGCCGAAGCAAAAACGCCAGCATGGGCTGGAGGATGAACAGCTGGTGTTGGATGACGACGCGTTGCTGAAGCTGATTCGTGAATATACGCGTGAAGCGGGCGTGCGCAATTTGGAGCAGCAAATCGCTTCGCTTTGCCGCAAAGCAGCCAAAACTATTGTCAGCGCGGCTGAAGAAGAACAGCCCGCAGCAGTAACTGTGGATACCAAGCGGCTGACGGAATGGCTGGGGCCTTCCAAGTTCCGATTTGGCCTTGCTGAGCAGTCCGATCAGATTGGCGCCGTTACCGGCCTTGCCTGGACGGAGGTTGGCGGCGATACGCTTGTAATTGAAGTGACCGTCATGCCGGGCAGCGGCAAGCTGACGTTAACGGGCAAGCTCGGAGACGTGATGAAGGAGTCCGCGCAAGCGGCCTTCAGCTATACGCGCTCGAAAGCGGAGGAGCTGGGGATCGACCCGCAATTTCATGAGAAAAACGATATTCACATTCATATTCCGGAAGGCGCGATTCCAAAGGACGGCCCTTCCGCCGGCATTACGATGGCAACCGCTCTTATATCAGCCTTGACGGGTCGTTATGTATCCAAGGAAGTAGCCATGACCGGCGAAATTACGCTTCGCGGCAGAGTGCTTCCGATCGGAGGGCTGAAAGAAAAATCGCTTGCCGCCCACCGTGCCGGTATTCGAAAAATATTGCTCCCGAAAGATAACGAACGGGATTTGAACGAAATTCCGGACAGCATCCGCAGTGACATGACATTTGTGCCTGTATCCCATATGGATGAGGTATTGCAGCATGCGCTGGTCGAACAGCAGTCCGTACAGAAAGCAGGAACACCGATTTTATGAAAATTACTCAAGCCGAATTTATGATTAGCGCCGTCAGACCGGATCAGTATCCTGTAGACGCCTTGCCGGAGATTGCTCTGGCAGGGCGTTCTAATGTCGGCAAATCTTCATTGATCAACAAACTGATGATGCGCAAAAATTTAGCCCGGACAAGCTCGCAGCCCGGTAAAACGCAGCAGCTCAATTATTACCGGGTGAACGATATGATTTATCTCGTTGACTTTCCCGGTTACGGTTACGCCAAAGTATCCAAAAAGCAGCGCGAGCAGTTTGGCCAAATGATCGAAACGTATTTGCGCACAAGAGAGCCGTTAAAGCTCCAGCTGCTTGTTATTGATGTGCGCCATGCGCCTTCCACAGATGACAAGCTGATGTACGACTGGCTGAAGCATTTTGGCATCCCGACCTGCATCGTATGCACGAAGGCCGATAAGGTGCCCCGCAGCAAATGGGAAAAGCATATCAAGCTGATTAAAACAGAGCTGGGCGCAGAACCGTCAGATCCGGTTGTACTTTTCTCCTCGGAAACCGGAGGCGGCCGCGAAGAGCTGTGGAATATTATCATGGAAGCTATTGCGCAGGAAGAAGAAACCGTGTGAACGTTTTGTTAAAAGCTGAGGATTTTAGGAAATAGCTGGACTTCGTTCGCAATTTCTCCGGAATTTTAAGGAAAATGAGAAAATATCGCGGCCGGCGTGCAAGAATAAACGGAACTGATCCCGTATAATATAGGTAAGCATGAAGACCATAAGGGCAGCATAAAGAATTGAGGAGATTTTTATGGCTAAGCGGCTGGCCACAGAGTATGTAAACGCCAAACTGCAGTTAACTCGCGATGAGTTGACGAGGCTTATCCGGTTCTTCGAACAGCAGCAGCTTTCGCTGCAGGCCAAAGTTTTCGACAACGGGAATCAGGAACTGGTGCTCGAAGATGCAGGGAGGGAAGAGGTGAAGCTGATCTTTGAACGTCAGCAGGACCTTTACGTATGCGAGCTCAATTGCCGCCTTATTCATCCTAAATTAACCAACGCCATGCGCAAAGCGGTTTCCGCTTTCCATGGAGATGCAGTCGTGAATCGTATTTATGCTAATTTTAAGATGGTGTACCGGTATATTGACGGTTTGATTTATCAAATTATTGAACAGACGCCGGATGGCCAAAAAATTGTATTCCAGTACCGGGACTCCGTCGGACAGCTGGAGCGTTTGTATCGCAGCCGTGTCATTGAGCAGGAGATCGGAATGGTCAAAGGCGCAATTAATGAACTTCTCGATTTGCGGAATCAATCGGATAACCCGGCTGAAATTAAGGGTATCGACAACCGTTTGAATGATTTGACTCATCAGTTGTTTATTCTTGAAGCTTAACCGTATATAGGAGACTTGCATGCTGCGTATACAGCGAGCGAGTGTTGCAGTAAGAGCCGCCTGAGAAGCGGCTCTTTTTTTTGCGTTTTGTCATGATTGGGCCAATGGACGGAAACATTAATGGCATTCCGAACGTCAATGGTTACAAAGGAGAGTGACTACCATGAACAAAACTCAAATCCGCTGCTCCCTTGCATGCTTCATTGTGGCAGCTGCAATTACAATGGGAGGCTGCGCGAACAATAACGGCAGCTCAAACGGCAGCAATGTTTCCGAATCGCCGCCTGCTTCAGCAACGGTTTCTCCCGGCAACAATCCGTCTTCGGACGCAACGGCAACGCCGCCCGCACAGGAGACTTCCAAGCCGGACGAGAGTAAAGCGCTGCTGGAGACGATTGAGGCGGCTGCCAAGGAGGGCAAGGTGCCCGGCTGTAATTATGCAGCCCATATAGCGCTATACGATGATATTGAAAAAGAGTGGGGCAAAGCGGATAAAAACGATACAGCCGGAAAAGGCATTTACGCGGTTTATGAAAATAAAGGGATTACGTTTGGCTACAATAAAGGCATGCTTGTATTTGATGTCCGTTCCTACGCTCCGGAGCTTAAGCTGCTGACGCTTAAGCAAATTGAAGGAGCGCTTGGCCAAGCGGATGAAAAAACAACCAGCGGCGATGATCAGATCTACACGTATAACGTAAATAAGCAATATCAGCTGAAATTTGCGATTCCGGAATCTACCGGCAAAGTGGATCATATTTCCGTCTACAGCCCCGAAGATGCGAAAAATTTAATGGCGGGTTAACGGACCAAATGATGCGGAACAACATACGTTAATACGGGAAAAAATTAATATTCCGGGGCGTTAAAAAACAGTTGCTTTTGCACCGGATAGATGTTATTTTTAATCTCGTTGAACGAAATGGTTAGCCATAATAGGAACCAGGATTCACTCAGGACATGGTTATGTTGCGAGAGAGTATTCCCTCGGGAAGTGAATGACGTAGGTCCTAGCGGATGAAATTTTTAAACATTTTATTCCTAGGAAGGGGGACCGAAAGATGGAGTATTCAACTTTCGGACGACACGTTGCGGTTGATGCTTGGGGAGTCGATTTTGATCTGCTGAACAACGCTGAGTTGCTGCAGGCTTATATGGTTGAAGCTGCAGAAAACTGCGGGGCTACCGTACTTTCGGTGCAATCGAAGCAATTTGAACCTCAGGGAGCAACGGTGCTTGTACTGCTTTCGGAAAGCCATCTCTCCATTCATACGTATCCTGAGAGAGGGTTTGCCGCGCTTGACTGCTATACTTGCGGTGAATCGGTGGATCCGCAGCTTGCTATTGATTGCATGCTGTCCGTATTGAAGCCTAAAACAACGTATGCCAAAAAGCTTGTTCGCGGTATGGGCGAGCTTCAGCTTGAAGAACCACACATCATGCAAACCAAGTTTGTTTAATGGACATAAATGTTGAAATAACCATGGACGAAAGTCCATGGTTATTTCTTTTCTTAAATAGGGAATAATGGATACAGGTTTTTCAAATATTATTCATAAATGAACGGCTTATGAATGTCGAACTATGCTATACTTAACGTTGAAATTAGACAACATCAGGAAGTTTGGAAAGGCAGGTGACATGCGCATGCACATTATGGTCGTAGGACTTAATTATCGAACGGCTCCAGTAGAAGTGAGGGAACGCTTTACGTTCTCGGAACAGGATTTGCCGGAAGCGCTTCGGCAGCTTAAGCAATCGACAGGCGTTATGGAATGTGTCATTGTTGCAACCTGCAATCGTACGGAATTGTATGTAGTCGTGGACAGGCATCATATGTGCGGGCATTACATTCGCAGCTTTATGGAGTCATGGTTTCATTTGCCGCGGCAGCAGTTTACCAATCATTTATACATGTATGAAGACCATGACGCTATCAAACATCTGTTCCGCGTAGCAAGCGGACTGGATTCCATGGTTATTGGCGAAACGCAAATTCTCGGACAAGTCAAAGATGCATTCCAGCTTGCCCAGCAGCATAAAATGACGGGCACGCTGTTTAATATGCTTTTTAAACAAGCGGTAACGGTTGCGAAACGCGCACATACGGAAACGGCGATTGGCGAATTGGCCGTATCGGTCAGCTATGCGGCTGTGGAGCTTGGCAAACGGATTTTTGGAGCGTTCCATAAAAAAACCGTTATGCTGCTTGGCGCCGGAGAAACAAGCGAGCTGACAGCCAAACATCTGGTTGCTAACGGCGCAACCAATGTTATTGTCGGCAACCGCACGTATGAACGGGCAGCAACGCTTGCCCAGCAGCTGAACGGGCAGGCATTTGGCCTGAATGAAGCGGGCAGCCGGTTAAGCGATGTCGATATTATTATCAGCTCCACCGGAGCGTCCGGTTATGTATTAACAAAGGACGAGGTAGCTGCAGCGATGCAGCGGCGCAAATCCAAGCCGCTTTATTTGATTGATATTGCAGTTCCGCGGGATTTGGATCCTGCGATTGCAGAAGTAGACAACGTGTTCCTGTATGATATAGACGATCTGGAGGGCATCGTGGAGACGAACCTGGAGCTTCGGCGCAAGGAGGCGGCCAAAATCGAAACGATGATCAAAAAAGAGATGGATGCTTTTGATTCGTGGTATAAAACGCTTGGCGTCGTGCCGCTTATCCGCGCACTTCAGACAAAAGCGGAGGAAATTCACGAGGAAACACTGCACAGCTTGACGAATAAGCTGCCTGATCTCGGCGAGCACGAGCTGAAAGTGATCCGTAAGCTGACGAAAAGCATCGTCAATCAAATGATGCAAGATCCGATTCTTCGAATTAAAGAGATGGCCGGCGAGAAACGCTCGGATGAAGCGATGGATATGTTTGTTAAGCTGTTTGCGCTGGAGGACCGCCTGGAAGCGGACAAGCAGGCTGAACGGCAGGCGAAATCCGAAAAAGAAGCTGCTGACAAAAAGAAAATGGCACAAAACCAAGCAGCAATAACGTTTGCGGCTATGACACCTTAACGCTTAAGCAGAATTTCGCTTTAGGGCCGTAATGTGGAGGCGCACATATGGGAACGGCTAATTGGTTATATGACGCGATACTTTATATTTATGCCCTGAGCTTACTGTTTTACTTCTCCGATTTTATGGATGCCAATCGGAGAGCGAAACGGGTAGGTACAGGGCTGTTAATTTTTGTATGGGTTTTACAGACGGTATATGTATTAATTCGTATTTTCCATCATTTGGATTTAAGCGCCATATCGACCTTTGAATACTGGTTAGGTTTTTCATGGCTGCTGATTACCATTTCTGTTGTCATGAACCGCTTTTTTAATATTGAGTTTCTCGTTTTTTTTGTTAATGTCATTGGCTTTGCGGTGTTGGCTCTGAATTTGTACAGCGGCAGCCGGAACGGCGTTTCCATTGAAGCTTGGGAAACGACGCGCAACCTGCTGTACGTGCATATCAGCCTGATCTTATGCGCATACGCGGCTTTAACGCTTGGCGTATTGTTCGCTGCGATGTACCTGTTCCTGCACAAGCAGTTGAAAGGCAAAAACTGGACAAAACATATGCGCAGGCTGCCCAGCCTGGAGATGATTAAACGTTATTCGGACCGGGCCGTCATGATCGGCGTACCGCTGCTTGCGATGTCCCTGTCAGTAGGCGCAACTTCGATTATTGTGGAGAACAGGCTGGAGCTTCTGCTGGACTGGAAAGTTATTTTCGCATTTCTTGCTTTTATCAGCTATATTGTTTATGTCGTACAAAGATCACTCGGAAGAAAGCCGGCTTTAAAGCTGGCGCAGCTTCAAATTTTTTCGTTTATTTTGCTGGTATCCGGCTTTTTTGTAAACGGGTTGTCATCATTCCATTAACGGGCACAGGGAGCGGGCGGGTTGAGCAATTATTATCCAATGATGGTTCGGTTAAACGGGAAAAAATGCATCGTCGTCGGAGGCGGTAAAGTGGCCGAGCGTAAACTGGCCGGCTTGCTGGAGGCAGGAGCCGACAATGTTGCCGTCATCAGTCCGGTTATTACGCCAAAGCTGGAAGAGCTGGCTGCAGCCAGCTTGATCCGCTGGGACAAGCGGCCGTATAACGGCTTGGATGCCGGCGTATTCCTCGTTATTGCCGCAACGGATGACCGTGAGGTGAATAAGCGGGTTGCAGCGGATGCCGAGCGGCTTGAAGCGCTTGTTAATGTTGCGGATGCGCCGGAAGAAGGGCGTTTCATAACGCCTGCGGTGGTCCGCAGAGGTTCGCTTCTGCTGGCGGTTACAGCCGGCGGGGCAAGCCCTTCGCTTACGGTCCGCATTAAGCGGGAGCTGGAGGCACGATACGGGCCGGACTATGCCGCGTATACCGAGAAGCTGGCTCGTCTGCGCTTGCTTGTTCAGCAGACCGTAGCAGACGAAATGGATAAGAAAGATATTTTGCAGCGGGCCGCACTGGAAATGCCGCCTTTTGCTGTTGAAGAGAATGCAGACGAGTGGCTTGCAAGGCTGACAAGGAAAACAGAGGGATGAGAGGGTGGCGGAAATGGCAACAACCGGGAAAAGAACAATTGTGGTTGGGACAAGACAAAGCGCGCTTGCGCTCACGCAAACCGGGCAGGTTATTGACCAGCTGAAGGCGATTTGCGAGTCGCATGGGCTTGATTATACATTCGAAATACATAAAATCGTAACCAAAGGCGACCAGATCATTGACGTAACGTTATCGAAGGTTGGCGGCAAAGGTTTGTTTGTGAAGGAAATTGAACAAGCGCTGCTCGACGGGACAATTGATCTTGCCGTACACAGCATGAAAGATATGCCGTATGAGCTTCCCGGCGGATTAATTAACGGAGCGGTTCCGAAGCGGGTGGACCCGAGGGACTGCCTCGTATCCAAAGATGGACAGGACTTGGCGGGTTTGCCGCCGGGCGCGAAAGTGGGAACAAGCAGTTTGCGCCGCGCTGCGCAAATTAAAGCATATCGCCCCGATCTTACGCTTGAATCGGTGCGCGGCAATATCGACTCGCGTATCCGCAAGCTGGAGACGGAAGGATTTGATGCCATTATTTTGGCAACAGCCGGTTTGAAACGAATGGACTGGGATAACCGGATTACCGCTTATATTCCAGAAGATGTCTGCATTCCGGCTGTCGGGCAAGGCGCGCTGGGCATCGAATGCCGGGAGGCTGATGCGGAAGTGCGGGAGCTGCTGGCGCTTCTTAATGATGAAGATACCGCTTATGCCGTTGAAGCAGAGAGAAGTTTCCTCGGTGCGCTGAACGGCGGCTGCCAGGTGCCGCTTGGCGCGCATGCTGTCCTTAAGCAAGCGCAGGACGGCACACGAACGCTTGAGCTTTCCGGCATGGTCGGAACGCCGGACGGCTCCACGCTGCTGAAAGAAATTCAGCAGGGCAGCGATCCGGTCGAGCTTGGCCGAAGCGTAGCCGCCGCGCTCCGCGCTCGCGGAGCGGACGATATTCTGAAGCAATACGGGGGCGCACATGGAGCATAAAGGAACGGTATATTTGGTTGGCGCAGGACCGGGAGATCCGAAGCTGATTACCGTTCGCGGCTTGGAAGTGCTCCGCAAAAGCGACGTTGTTGTATATGACCGGCTGGCAAGCCCAAGGCTGCTTCAGCATTTGAAGCCGGGAACGGAAAAAATATATGTCGGCAAGCTGCCGGACAGGCATACGATGAAGCAGGAGCAAATCAATCAGCTGCTTGTCGATTTGGCTTTGCAGGGGAAAACGGTAACCCGGCTTAAAGGCGGCGACCCGACGATTTTTGGCCGGGTCGGCGAAGAGGCGGAACTGCTGCAAGAGCACGGAATAACATTTGAGATTGTGCCGGGCATTACTTCGGCTATCGCTGTGCCGGCGTATGCCGGCATCCCGGTGACGCACCGCGATCTTGCATCGTCGCTGTCGATCATTACAGGCCACGAAAGCCCGGAAAAGCTGGACCGTTCCATTCATTGGGACAAGGTGACGAACGCTACCGGAACGCTTGTTTTTCTGATGGGCGTCTCCAAAGTCGGCTATATCGCCGAGCAGCTGATCCGGCACGGCAAGCCGCCTGAGACGCCGGTAGCCCTGATCCGCTGGGGAACAAGGCCGGAGCAGGAGACCATTACCGGAACGCTTGCGACGATAGAACGAATCGTTAAAGAAGCGGGCTTTCAGCCGCCGGCCGTTATCGTGGTCGGGGAGGTTGTGCTTCAGCGCGACAAGCTGCAATGGGTGGAGCGCAAGCCGCTGTTTGGCATGCGCGTGCTCATTACACGCGCCCGGTCGCAGGCTAGCGAGCTGGCCGCCCTCATCGAAGAGCTGGGCGGCGAGCCGTGCGAATTTCCTGTCATTGAAACCAGAATGACAGAAGGCGGGCATGCGGCAGAAGCTATCGGCGGCGCGCTTCAGCAAGCCGAACAATATCACTGGCTGCTGTTTACGAGCGTAAACGGCGTCGAATACTTTTTTGAATGGCTGAAGCGTCTGGGCGTTGATATTCGACGTTTCCATGCGGCCCGTATTGCCGCTGTCGGCCCCAAGACGGCGCAAGCGCTGGAAGCGAAAGGGCTGCTGCCTGTCAGCCTGCCCGGTCAATTCCAGGCGGAAGGCTTGCTGGAGCGGCTGAAAGGCGAAATCGCCCCCGGCCAAAAGGTGCTTTTGCCGAGAGGCAATCTGGCGCGCGACCTGCTTCCGAAAGAGCTGGAAGCCGGCGGTATTGCTGCGGTTCCGATTGATGTATACGAAACCGTGCTTGCGGAAAACCAAGACGAATATGCGCTTGAGGCGCTTCGCGAGCGCGAAATCCATATGATTACGTTTACCAGCTCCTCCACGGTAAACAACCTGCTCGAGCTGCTGAAGCGGAGCGGAATAGACCAGCCGGCGAAGCTGCTGGAAGCCGTGCCTGTCGCTTCGATTGGCCCGCAAACGACTAAGGCGGCTGAAGCAGCGGGGCTTGAAGTTGCAATTGAGCCGGACACGGCGACCATCGAGGCATTGGTCGCCGCTATTGTGCAATACAGGCTGACGGAACGCAGCCGCATGAATGAATGACAAGACTGGGAGGCATGACAACGATGACATTTCCAATTGAAAGGCATCGCCGTTTACGCAGAACGGCTGCATTGCGCAGCATGGTTAGAGAGACAATCCTTCATCCTGATGAATTTATTTATCCGATATTCGTAACGTTTGGCACCAATGTCAAAACCGAAATTGCTTCGATGCCGGGCGTATTCCAATATTCGCTTGACCGGCTGGAAGAGGAAATTAAAGATGTCATCGACGCCGGTATCCGCAGCGTCCTGCTGTTTGGCATTCCGGAGCATAAAGATGCAGTCGGCACTTCCGCGTTCGAATCGGAAGGGATTGTTCAACAGGCGACAAGGGCTATTAAAAAAATGGCACCCGACATGCTTGTTGTGGCGGACACCTGCTTATGCGAATTTACAGATCACGGCCATTGCGGCTTGATCCATCACGACCCTGTCACCGGCGTTGCCGACGTAGACAATGACAGCTCGCTTGAGGTGTTGGTCCGCACGGCCATTTCGCAAGCGGAAGCGGGAGCGGATATTATCGCCCCTTCCAACATGATGGACGGATTTGTGGCCGCGATCCGCGCCGGTCTTGATGAAGCAGGTTATTCGCATATTCCGATCATGTCGTATTCGGTCAAATATGCATCCGCATTTTACGGCCCGTTCCGCGAGGCTGCGCAATCCGCGCCGCAGTTCGGCGACCGCAAAACGTATCAGATGGATCCGGCCAACGTGCGGGAAGCGCTGCGCGAAGCGGACTCCGATGTGACCGAAGGCGCCGACATGCTGATGGTGAAACCGGCACTCGCGTATATGGACGTCATTAAAACGCTGAAAGACAATTTCGACCTGCCTGTTGTTGCTTATAACGTCAGCGGCGAATATTCGATGGTGAAAGCGGCGGCAGCCAGCGGCTGGATTGACGAACGCAAAATCGTTATGGAATCGCTGCTTGGCATGAAACGCGCCGGCGCAGACATCATTATTACGTATCATGCGAAAGATGCGGCAAGATGGCTGAAGGAGGAAACGAAGTGAGCGAGCATACAAGCACCAGAGTGAATACACGTTCGGTTGAAGCTTTTGCCAGAGCGAAGCAGGTAATGCCGGGCGGCGTCAACAGCCCCGTGCGCGCGTTCAAATCGGTAGGGCTGAATCCGGTCTATATGGAGCGCGGAGAAGGCAGCCGCATTTACGATATCGACGGCAACAGCTATATCGACTACATTGCCTCCTGGGGGCCGCTTATTATGGGCCATGCCCATCCGGAAGTGGTCGAAGCGATCAAGCGTACAGCCGAGAAAGGCACCAGCTTTGGCGCGCCGACCGAACTGGAGACGTTAATGGCGGAAACGGTATGCGAACGCGTGCCTTCCGTTGATATCGTCCGCATGGTCAATTCGGGTACGGAAGCTACGATGAGCGCCCTTCGCCTGGCGAGAGGTTATACGAAACGCAACCGTATTCTGAAGTTCGAAGGCTCGTATCACGGCCATGCCGACAGCCTGCTGATCAAAGCCGGTTCGGGTGTCGCTACGCTTGGCCTGCCGGACAGCCCGGGCGTACCGGAGCATGTGGCAGCCCAGACGATTGCGGTGCCGTATAACGATCTGGAATCGGTGAAGCTGGCGTTTGAGCGATACGGCGAAGAAATCGCCTGCATTATTGTGGAGCCAATCGCCGGCAACATGGGTGTGGTGCCGCCGCTTCCGGGCTTCCTGCAAGGGCTGCGCGACATTACCCGCCAATATGGCAGCCTGCTTATTTTTGACGAGGTCATGACCGGCTTCCGCGTCGGCTACAGTTGCGCGCAAGGGCTGTTCGGCATTGAACCCGATTTGACCTGCTTCGGCAAAGTCATCGGCGGCGGTTTGCCGGTAGGGGCTTATGGCGGCAAACGCGAAATTATGGAAATGATTGCGCCAAGCGGCCCGATTTATCAGGCGGGTACGCTTTCGGGCAACCCGCTGGCAATGGCTGCAGGCTACACGACATTAAAGCTGTTGACGCCGGAAACGTACAATCTGCTGGAAAACCGCGCTTCCCGCCTGCAGCTTGGCTTCGAGGCCAATGCGCGCAAGCATGGCGTTCCTGTGACCATTAACCGCGTCGGCTCGATGGTATGTCCGTTCTTTACCGATACGCTGGTCGTTAACTTCGATACGGCGAAAACCTCCAATCTGGAACGGTTCAAATCGTATTTCGCCCATATGCTTGATCTTGGCGTAAGCGTAGCGCCTTCGCAGTTCGAAGGAATGTTTGTATCGGCGGTGCACTCGAATGAAGACATCGACGCTACGATTGCAGCACATGATGCGGCGCTCAGCCGCTTGTAATAACGGAAGTCTGTAACACAGCATTAAAGCCCAATACGGATAACGGCCGGATCGAAAAAACGGTTTCGATTCGGCTTTTTTGCAAATAGAAGCCGGTTTCGCAAACCAAAGCTTCTATTCCTCCGGAACGAACAAAGGAGAGATTGTAAACGATGAATCGTAACACCTATATTCGCAAAGGGGAATGGATGGAGCTGGATACAACAGCCGTTGCCGCAGAAACGGGAGCGGCTCCGCTTGAAACCGGGGCTCATCCGCACCATGTCCGGCAATGGCTGCAGTCGCTGTCCTTTTTTCCGGACAAATGGCTGGGCCGCTTATTTTCCGTAGGAGGCATCCGCTGGCAGGGCGATGCGCTGCAGCTGCTTGCCTTCCCGGCGGCGGATACAGACAAAGATGCCGTATACCGGAAAGCGGCTGCGCCAACCGTTATGGCTGCGCCCCCGGTATTGTTTGAAGATGATTTTTGCCTCGTTCTCCACAAGCCTGCAGGCATGCCCGTTCATGAATCGCACCCGGGGCATACAGGCACGCTGGACGAAGCGGCGGCAAGGCATGCGCTGGCGGAAGGCGACCCGCTGCCGCTGCGCCATATTCACCGGCTGGATGAAGATACGTCAGGGCCGGTGTTATATGCCAAAAACGAACTGGCCCAGCTGCTGCTGGACGAGGCAATGCGCGACAAGCGGATTGACCGGCATTATTTGGCGGTTGTCCGCGGCAGGCCGACCAGACGGCAGGGAACCGTAGACGAGCCGATCGGCAAGGACCGCCATCATTCCTCCAGAAGAATCGTAACCTCTTCCGGGGACCGGGCCGTTACGCATTACGAGCTGTTGGAGCGCTGGGGGACCGCCTCTTTGCTGCGTTTGCAGCTGGAAACGGGCAGAACGCATCAAATCCGCGTCCATATGAGCTTTAACGGCAATCCGCTGCTTGGCGACCAGCTGTACGGCGGAGATACAAGGCTGATCCGCCATCAGGCGCTTCACGGCGAATCGCTTGCTTTTCCGCATCCGTGGACCCGGGAGGTTATTCGAGTAGAAGCAGCTCCTCCCCGCTGGTTATCCGAATTGAAAGAGAAGCTGGCCGGTACGGCAAAATGATAGTCATGCACCTCTCCTTCCTGCCATATAGATAGATAGTGAATGTAACGTATAGCCCAAGCATTCAGTAGGAGGAAGGGAGGAAAAGCAGCGTGGCGGAACAAACAAACGGATTGCGTTTTGATGTATATGAGCGCGTTCACTTACCGGATGATGTAGCTGCTATTGATGAGCTGGAGGAAATTGAGCTGGTTCCTCGCATCCAGGTGGTTGAGCAGGGTGACCATGCCTTATTAAAAGGCCAATTGCTGCTTAGCGGGGTTTATCGCAGCAAGTCGGAGCTGGCGGCGTCGCAGACGCTGGAACATTGGATTCCCGTTGAAATTTCCTTGCCGATGAACCGGGTATCCAGGCTGGAGGACATATCGGTCGAGATTGATAATTTCGACGTCGACTTATTGTCGTCGCGTACCATTAATGTCACGGGGGTCCTTTCCTTGCGCGGCATATTGGTGGAATCATTGCCGGAAGCGGCAGAGCCGTGGCGCGAAGAGTCCTTTACTGTTGTTCACCGCCGGGAGCGGGAAGAAGCGCAGTCGTATCCTTATGGAGGGTACGCCCAGGAATGGGCGGAAGAACAGCAGCGGCAGCCGCAACCACAGCAGGAAGCGCCGCAGGCTGGATTTTCGTCTCATTTTGGCATACCGGATGAAGCTGCCGCTATAAGGGAACAATCGGAAGCGGAGTTCCAGCCGGAGCCTCGCGCGGAACAGCCGCTAGGTGGTCAAGCCGATGCCGGCTGGTCCGCTTCGCCGTGGCTGCCGGCTGATGCGCAAGCGGAGGAGCGCCAGCCCGAGGCAGCTGCAGAAGCGGCTGAGGCGGGGGCGCTGCCATACGAGGAGCCGCAGCCGGAAGCATGGACGGAGACGTCGCCTGTTGCTCAAGCGCTGGAAGCGGCGCAGCCGGAGCCGGAAAAGCAGGAGCCGCGCGTCGCATTTGGCGCGAAGCAGGAGCAGCCCGCCAAAGCCGATGCTTCCGGAGTCGGCTTGCTGACGCTGCTGCAAACGAGCCGGAGAGAGCAGGCGGCAAGGCAAGCGGCCGAAGAAGAGCTAACTGCGAAAAGAGAGCAAAAGCGCAATGAATTGTACGTCGATGAAATCGAATGGGGCAACTTGTTCCTCGGCAAGCAGGCGAGCAGCCAAAACGAGTTCCGCAAAATACGTGTGTGCATCGTTCAAAAGGAAGAAACGCTCGAATCGATTGCGTTTCGCTACAATTTGAACCCCAGAGAAATTTTGCTGCACAACCGGCTAAGCGACAGCTCTGTGTCGGAAGGACAAGTGCTTTATATTCCGTAATGAACGGCCAGCGCTTGCGCATGCATCCTATCTTGAAACAGCACTCCTAAGCTTGTCCGCCCCGGATTCGTCGGCGGCAGGCATAGGAGTGCTTTTTGCTTCTGTCCGGCTGCAGCGAACAGCCGGCAGGCGGCGCCGCGAGGGAAGCGGTTGCCTGCCGGCTCCTTCTGGCCCGATTAGGCGGCCGATATGTCAAAAGTTTAGAGGTATAAAGTTGACTAGAGCAGGCAATAACGATATGATAAGAAATATATGTTTTCATTGAATGAAATGACGATGAAGGGGAAGTGTACGCACCCAAGCCTTCAGAGAGCGGAGCCGTAACGCTGAGAGGCTGCGCAGGAACTTGATGCTACAGGTCGCCCCGGAGTTGCCCGGATGAGCAGGCTATTCGCTTGCTAGCCCAGGCCGGCCACAGCCGTTATCTGTTTAAGTGCCGTTCGCGTGTTAGCGGGCGGAATAAAGGTGGTACCGCGGAAGTTCAACCTTTCGTCCTTTCTGTTTAAGGGCGGAAGGTTTTTTTGCGTCAATTACAACGATTACGATAAGAATGATGGAGGATGGTTCGCTTATGCCAGAAAACCAAACGACACCTGAAATGCCGACGACCTACGATCCGAAGTCGGCCGAACAAAAATGGCACGACTACTGGAAGCAGGGAGGCTATTTTGAGGCGGGCAAAAATCCCGACGCCCAGCCGTATACGATCGTGATTCCCCCGCCAAACGTAACGGGGATGCTCCATATCGGCCATGCGCTTGATTTTACGCTGCAGGATATTATGATCCGCACGAAACGGATGCAAGGCTATGACGCGCTGTGGCTGCCGGGCACCGACCATGCCGGTATCGCAACGCAAACAAAGGTTGAGCAAAAGCTGAGAGAGCAAGGCCTCTCCCGCTACGACCTCGGCCGCGAGAAGTTTCTGGAGAAGGTATGGGAGTGGAAAGACCAATACGCCGAAACGATTCACGAGCAATGGGCCAAAATGGGCTTCTCGCTTGACTTTACCCGCGAGCGCTTCACACTGGACGAAGGCTTGTCCAAGGCTGTGCGCGAAGTGTTTGTACGCCTGTACGATAAAGGCCTTATTTACCGCGGCAAAAAAATTATTAACTGGGATCCGGCGGCTCGCACAGCTTTGTCCGATATTGAGGTTGAATATAAAGAAATTAACGGCAGCCTGTACCATCTGCAGTACCCGCTGAAAGACGGCAGCGGCTTTATTACCGTTGCGACAACCCGTCCGGAGACGATGCTTGGCGATACGGCCGTAGCTGTTCATCCGGAAGATGAGCGTTACAAAGATTTGATCGGCAAGCTTATTGTACTTCCGATCGTTGGCCGCGAAATTCCGATTATCGCCGACGAATATGTCGAGAAGGAATTTGGCTCCGGCGCCGTAAAAATTACGCCTGCCCATGATCCTAACGACTTCGAGGTAGGCGCGCGCCATGACCTGCCGCAAATTATCGTCATGGACGAAAGCGGCACGATGAATGACAATGCCGGCCCTTACCAAGGCCTGGACCGCGCGGACTGCCGCAAGCAAATCGTCAAAGATTTGCAGGAGCAGGGCGTATGCATCCGTATTGAAGAGCATGTGCATCAAGTTGGCCACAGCGAGCGCAGCGGCGCCGTTGTAGAGCCGTATTTGTCCACGCAATGGTTTGTTGCGATGCAGCCGCTTGCGGACACCGCTATTGCCGCTCAAAAATCCGGCAAAGGCGTCAACTTCGTTCCGGAACGGTTCGAGCGCACGTATCTTCACTGGATTGAAAACGTCCGCGACTGGTGTATTTCCCGCCAATTGTGGTGGGGACACCGCATTCCGGCCTGGTATTGCGACGCTTGCGGCGAAATGCATGTTTCCCGCGACGATCTTGCGGTTTGTCCTTCCTGCCAAAGCACGCAGCTCCGTCAGGACGAAGACGTGCTGGACACTTGGTTCAGCTCGGCGCTCTGGCCGTTCTCCACACTGGGCTGGCCGGAAGAAACGGAAGATTTCAAACGTTATTTCCCGACCGATCTGCTTGTGACGGGTTACGATATTATTTATTTCTGGGTTGCGCGGATGATCTTTACGTCCCTGGAATTTACGGGCGAAATTCCGTTCAAAGATGTGCTGATGCACGGCCTTGTCCGCGACTCCGAAGGACGCAAAATGTCCAAGTCGCTGGGCAACGGCGTCGATCCGCTTGAAGTCATTGAGAAATACGGCGCCGATGCGATGCGCTTTATGATTTCCACCGGCAGCACGCCGGGCCAGGATCTTCGTTTCCACTGGGAGAAGGTCGAACAGGCGCGCAACTTTGCGAACAAAATTTGGAACGCGTCGCGTTTTGCGCTCATGAATCTGGACGGCGTAACCGCAGCCGACATCGATATTACGGGCGAGCTTGGCACAGCTGACCGCTGGATCCTGCACCGCCTGAACGAGACGGTCCGCGAAGTGACAAGACTGATCGACAGCTACGATTTTGGCGAAACAGGACGTATTCTGTACAACTTCATCTGGGATGAGCTTTGCGACTGGTACATTGAATTTGCGAAGCTGAACCTGTACGGTACGGACGAAAAAGCGAAACGTGCTACGCAATCTGTACTTGCATACGTACTGGACCGCACGCAGCGCCTGATCCATCCGTTTATGCCGTTTATCAGCGAGGAGATCTGGCAGCATCTGCCGCATGAAGGCGAGACGATTACGCTTGCTTCGTGGCCGGTATACGATGAGAGACTTGCTGCTCCGGAAGCCGTGAAGGAAATGGAGCTGCTGATGGACCTGATTCGCGCGGTCCGCAACGTTCGCGCCGAAGTGAATGTGCCGATGAGCAAAAAAATCGAGCTGATGATCAAACCTAACAGCGATGCCGAAGCAGCCATTATTGCGCGCAATGAGGAATTTATCATCCGCTTCTGCGGCACGTCCAAGCTGGAAGCAAGCCTTGGCCTGAATGCGCCGGACAAAGCGATGACGTCTATCGTGACGGGAGCCGAGCTGTACCTGCCGCTGGCCGGACTGATCGACATTTCGCAGGAAATTGCCCGCCTGGAGAAAGAACTGGCGAACTTGAACAACGAAGTGTCCCGCATCGAGAAAAAGCTGGGCAACGAAGGGTTCGTCTCGAAAGCCCCGGCGAAAGTGATCGAGGAAGAACGCGCGAAGATGGCCGATTATGCAGCGAAACGCGATAAAGTGATTGCCCGTATTGCGGATTTGCGCGCTTAGGCTAATTCATTCTATTTGAATCGAACGGAAGAAGGGTAACGATCATGAGTGAGAAACAATGGGAGTCCGCTGCCTTGCAAAGCTATTCGGAAGCTGTAGATTGGATTACAAGCCTGGTGCCTTTCGGTATACGCCCGGGCCTCGACCGGATCGAGCTGCTGATGGAGAAGCTGGGGAATCCGCACCGCCGCCTGAAGTTTATCCACATTGCCGGAACGAACGGCAAAGGCTCCACCTGCGCTTATTTGACAAGCGTACTGCTGGAAGCGGGGTATGATGTCGGCACGTTTACTTCGCCGTATATTACGAAATTTACGGACCGGTTCCAATATAACGGCGCCAATATCGACGAGCATACGCTCCTCAAACTGGCCAATACGCTGAAACCGCTCGTGGAGGAGATGGCCTCCACGGAGCTCGGCTCGCCAACGATGTTTGAAGTGTCTACGGCGCTTGCGATTTTGTACTACGCCAGAGAAACATTCCCGGACTACGTCGTTTGGGAAACAGGCCTTGGCGGACGCCTGGATGTGACGAATATCGTTACGCCGGTTATTTCCGTTATTACGAATATCGGCCATGACCATATGGACCGCCTTGGCAATACGATCGAAGAGATCGCCTTTGAAAAAGCGGGCATCATTAAATCCGGCGTGCCGGTTGTCAGCGCGGTGACGCAGCCGGAAGCGATCGAGGTCATTCGAGACATGGCCCGCAATAAAAAAAGCACGCTTTATTTGCTGGGCGAACAGTTTACGGAAACCGAACTGCAAACACGCGAAAATGAGCAAATTTTCCGGTTCGAAGGGACGTTCCGCACTATTGATTCGCTTGCGATTACGCTGAATGGCGCGCATCAGCGCAAGAATGCGGCGGTTGCCGTCATGGCGCTTGAGGTGCTGCGCCAGTATTATGCGCTGATTGTCGAGGACGAAGCGCTGGAAGCGGGTCTCCGCAAAGCGGCTTGGCCGGGACGGCTCGAGATGGTCTCCGGTTCGCCGCGTATTTTGATTGACGGCGCCCATAACCCGGAAGGGGCGCAGACACTGGCTGCGGCGCTAAAAAATACGTATTCGCATGATCGGATTCATGTCATGATGGGTATGCTGGAGAATAAGAATCATCCTGACACGATTAAGCATATATTACCGATAGTGGATACCATTATTGTGACCGAGCCTGATTTCCGCAACGCGATGAAAGCCGGCGCGCTTGCGGATATTATCCGCGGCATGGAACAGCCGGATCATCCTGTGGAGCTTATCGTGGAGCCGGATTGGCGCAGCGCCTTAAGCAAGCTGAAGCAGCTGACGAAGGAAGGCGACCTCGGCGTCGTTACCGGAACGTTATATTTGATTGCCGATGTTCGCGGCTTACTTGTGAATAATTCGGATTCTGAAAAAGGTTGGTGAACCGTCTTTGAATACAGCAGAACACGTACATTTTATCGGAATCGGCGGTTATGGCATGAGCGCAATCGCGCGCGTTATGCTGGAGAAAGGCTATACGGTTACCGGATCTGATGTCGCGCGCCAGGAATTAACTGAGAAATTGGCGGCCAAAGGCGCGCGCATTTTTATCGGCCATGAAGCGGAGCATGTGAAAGGGGCGGATCTGGTCGTTTATTCCACCGCTCTATCCCGCGACAATGTAGAACGGGTGGCTGCGGAGGAGCTGAACATTCCGACGATTCACCGTTCGCAAATGCTCGCGCGGCTTATGAATGCCGGCAAAGGCGTCGCGGTAGCGGGCGCTCACGGCAAAACAACAACCTCCTCCATGATTGCGCTGGTGATGGAAGCTTGCGGCGCCGACCCGACTTACATTATCGGCGGCGAGATTGTCAATGTCGGCACGAATGCTAAGGCGGGCAAAGGCGAATATGTGGTGGCGGAAGCGGATGAAAGCGACGGCTCGTTCCTGCATTACCATCCTCAGCTGGCGATTGTAACCAATATCGAACCGGACCATCTGGAAAACTATGACGGGGACTTCAATAAATTAAAAGCGGCTTACGTGCAGTTTTTGCAGCAGGTGAAACCGGACGGCAAAGCGATTATTTGCGCGGATGACGAGACGATTCAGGAGCTGCTGCCACAGCTTGCAGGTTTGTCGGACCGCCTTATTACTTACGGCCTTGATTCCGATTCCAATGCGCAATATACAGCGACGGACATTGAACTTGGCGACCGGAAAGTGTCGTTTACGATGAACAAGGACGGCGCTCCGCTTGGAGCGGTAACGTTGTCCGTGCCGGGACGGCATAACGTGTCGAATGCAATGGCGACGATTATTACATGTTTGGAAGCTGGCCTTTCCTTCGAAGCGGTTGCTCAGGCGATTCAAGGCTTCAGAGGCGCAAAACGCCGGTTCCAGGTGCTGGGCGAAACGAATGATATTCTGGTGATCGACGATTATGCCCATCATCCGACGGAAATTCAAGTAACGATCAGCGCAGCGAAAGCAACCGGCAAACGCATCATCGCGGTATTTCAGCCGCAGCGTTATACACGGACGTTTTTCCTGCTGGAGCAGTTCAGCCGTGCTTTTCCGGAAGCGGATGAGGTCATTATTACCGATATTTATTCGCCTGCGGGGGAGAAGCAAATCGAGGGCGTCAGCTCGCAGAAGCTGGTTGAGCTCATTAAAAGCAACAGCAATGCCCATACCGAATATATCCCGACCAAAGAAGCGGTTCTTTCGCATTTAAGGGAAAAAGTTCAGCCTGGCGACCTTGTCATTACGATGGGAGCCGGCGACATCTGGAAAGTTGCGGATGCGCTTGCGCAGTCATTGCGCGAAAACGCTTCTTAACTTCGCATAAGTTGTACGGAACACCACGCTCAAGCCTTTCAGGCAGCAGCGTGGTGTTTTTTTTGTCCGCCGATGCTCATAAATCTCTCAAATCGTTCATAGAGTAGAAAGACAAGAAGGGACAAGGAGAGAGTGATATGAACAATAACAACCGAATTACGTACCGTTTCGATCATACCGGGCAAGCATCCGACCGCGAAACGAAATTGATAGAACGCCAGCCGGAAGCGGCATTGACGGAAGTGAAAGCAAAAGCAAAGGCAAGCGACAACGAAAAAGAAACAGCCAAACCGGCGGCTCCCCAAAAGTCGAATGTGGTGCCTCTTTATCATACGGCATCCGGCAGCCACAGCCTCTCGGGTGCGTCGCCCTGGAACAGTCCGTTCCAGGACGATGTCAGTGCGCTTGAGCAGCTGATACGCGAAACGGGCCAGAGGAAGTCGGCAGCCAAAGCCGGCGCGCATCAGCCGGAGAAGGCAATGGCGGCTGATTACGGCGGAGAGAAAGACGGCACACTACTGGATTGGAATTTGGAAGATAATTCTAAATGGAAAGCCCAGGATCGGGGCAGCTACGAGCGGACGGCATCCGGCAGCTACAGCCAGCAGCAGGATGCAGCAGCTGTGGCATCAGTCCCTGCCCCGGTTCCTTCAAGGCATCACCGGCCAGTGGCGGCAGCAGAAGCGGAAGGACACTTCGAAGGTTATGATAGGCAAGGGCCGCTGCTGGATGAGGAAATGATGCGCAGTGAATATGACGGACGGGATGGCGAACGCCCCTTCTATATCCGATACGAATCCCCGGCAGCTTCTCCTTCCTGGCTGAAGGTGTTTGTAACGGTTGCTGGCGCTTTGGCGACAGGAGCTTTATTTGGTTATTTGCTCCTCTCCTTTTTTACAGGCTCCTGGTCGGACAGCGGCCATGATACGCCGGTGAAGCAAGGCGAGGTTACGAGCCCGGCAGGGGATGCGGGCAAAGATACAGCCGGAGATGGGGCTGCGCCTGTGGCGGGCGGCGCTAACGGAACGGACGAAGCTGCCGGTGGCGCGGCCGGCGAGCTGCCGATGGCAGCCGTAAACATTCCGGATACCGCCTATTATTTGCTTCAATACGGAGTGTTTGGCAGTACAGACGGCCGCGATGCCGCGCTGGCGGAGCTCGCTGCCAAAGGGGTAGCCAGCGCCGCGTGGTCATCCGGACAGGACTACCGCGTTTATGCAGGTATGTCGCCAAGCAGCGACGATGCTGCCTTATTGAAAGGACAGTTTAACGGCTCGATGGATTTGTATGCCAAAAAATTCGACTTGTCCGCTCCTTCTCAAATCCCTTTTGAAGGAAAAGCTGAGCAGGCACAGCAATTTTTTGTTCAGACCGGCACCCTTATTCCCATGATGCTGGGGATGGTTAACGCGCAGCTGGAGCAGCCGGCTCCAAGCCCGTTCAGCCCGGCCGACTCAGCCGCCTGGCAGAACGCTTTTCAGCAATGGTCCGATAGTGCGGCAGCTGCAAAGGCCGGTTTTGCCGACAAGGAAGGCAGCGCATCCTATGCGGAGCTGACGCAAGCGCTGCAGGCAGCGGCAGACTCTTTTTCCAATTATGAGAAAAATACGTCACGTGCACACTTGTGGAAGGCGCAAAGTGCGCTGATGAAAGCGGTCATCGCTCAAAAAAATTGGTTTGAGGCTATAATCGCATTGTAAACAAAATGAAAGCAAGATATAATGAGGACTAGGTGTCACATCATGGCGAGAGGCGTTGAATAATGAAGAAAAACGGCTGGGTTTTGCTGCTGTTTATCATACTCGGCTTGATTGCGGGCGCGCTTGCCGCCCGATCGCTGGCAAATATTGCAGGGATATCCTTTTTATCCAAATCGCTGCAAATGACATTGTCGCCTGCCGTTGATCTTTATGTGCTTCAATTCAATATGACGGTCCACCTCGATATAAGCCTTTTAAGCTTAATCGGCATTATTGCGGCCTTATGGATTTACCGCAAGCTTTAACCTAACAAGATTATGTATGGCAGCAAGACAAAAGGAGAGCGTAACCGTTGGAACGTCCTGCATTTAACCATCCAATCAGCCGCCTTGTGCTGGCTTCGTCGTCACCGCGCCGGAAGGAACTGGTCGCATCATTAGGCCTATCCTTGCCGGTTTCTATTTTGTCATCGGATGCGGATGAGTCTGTTCCGGCTGACTGGGCGCCAAGCCGAATCGTCGAACAGCTTGCCTTGCGTAAAGCGTCCGCAACGGCCGAAATGCTGCGGCAAGACGGCAGCCGGGACAATGCCCTTATCGTAGGCGCTGATACGATTGTTGTATTGGATGGCGAGGCGCTTGGCAAACCTGCCGATCAGGCAGATGCCGCGCATATGCTGGGGAGGCTGCAAGGCCGCTCCCACGAGGTGTATACAGGTATTGCTTGCCTTCGCCTGGATGGCGGAGAAGCCGAGATTGCCCACCGGGTCACAAAGGTATGGATGAAGCCGCTGACTAAACAGCAAGTCGAAGGCTACATTGCGACCGGGGAACCGATGGACAAGGCGGGGCATATGGCATTCAGGGGCTTGGGGCAACAATTGTCGATCGTATTGAAGGCTGCTACTTTAATGTAGTAGGATTATCCCTTCCATTATTATCCGACATGCTTGCCCGGTATAATATTAATGTTTTTTAAACAACAAGCCGATATAAATAAGTTATACTCATGTACATGGCTTGTGTTTCCGCCAAACATGAAACGTCTCGTCCGGCTGTAGAGACGAGATCTGACTGATTGCGACTTGATGATTCGTATGTGAATGTTGAGATAAAGGCGGGGGTTGGGACATGAAACCGCAAAGCTATATGTTGCGCGATGTCCCCCATGAAGAACGTCCAAGAGAGCGCATGATGCGATATGGGGCTGAAGCGTTAAGCCATTCGGAGCTGCTGGCGATATTGCTCCGGACAGGAACCCGGCAAGAGTCGGCGGTTCATTTGGCTGGCAAAATATTACAGGAATGCGGGAGCTTGCGCAATCTGGTGGATATGAGCCTGGACGAACTGACCGCCATCCGGGGGATCGGTCCGGCGAAGGCCATTCAGCTGCGGGCTGGAATTGAACTCGGCAGACGAATTGCCGGAAGCAAAATAAGCGGCATCGTAACGGTGCGGAGTCCGCAAGATGCTGCAGACTATGTGATGGAAGATCTTCGTTATTTGAAAAAAGAGCACTTTGTCTGCTTGTTTTTAAATACGAAAAACCACATTATTGCCCGGGAAACGTTGTCGATCGGCACGCTGAATGCTTCATTGGTTCATCCAAGAGAAGTGTTCCGGGCCGCCATTAAACATAGCAGCGCCTCTCTCATTTGCGTACATAATCACCCTAGCGGCGATCCTGCGCCAAGTCCCGAAGACATCAGCCTCACACAACGGCTTTTGGAAGCGGGCCAGCTTGTGGGCATCGAAGTACTGGATCATATTGTAATCGGGGACGGGCGTTTTATTAGTTTGAAGGAACATGGATTATTGTAATATAATAAAAGGGATTGTCGCATTTAGAAGGGAGTATTAACATGTTTGGTGGTTTTTCGAAAGATTTGGGAATTGACCTTGGAACAGCAAACACACTCGTATTTATTAAAGGTAAAGGGATTGTCGTAAGGGAGCCTTCCGTGGTTGCTTTGCGTACTGATACGAAAACGATTGAAGCTGTTGGCGAGGACGCTAAAAAAATGATCGGCAGAACGCCTGGCAATATCCGTGCGGTTCGTCCGATGAAAGATGGCGTTATCGCCGATTTTGATACAACGGCAACGATGATTAAATATTTTATCCGCCAAGCGCAAAAGCAGCGTTCGATGTTTCCTAAACATCCTAACGTGATGGTTTGCGTGCCTTCCGGCATTACGGCGGTTGAGAAACGTGCGGTCGAGGATGCGGCCAAACAAGCTGGCGCACGCGAAGCTTATACGATCGAGGAACCTTTTGCGGCGGCAATCGGCGCTGATTTGCCGGTATGGGAGCCAACGGGCAGCATGGTAGTTGATATCGGCGGCGGCACGACGGAAGTAGCGGTTATTTCGCTCGGAGGCATTGTAACCAGCCGTTCGATCCGCGTAGCCGGCGACGAAATGGATGAAGCGATTATCCAATACGTGAAACGTCTGTACAACCTGATGATCGGGGAGCGTACCTCGGAGCAATTGAAGATGGAGATTGGTTCGGCATTGCCGCTTGATCATCCGGAATCCATTGAAATCCGCGGCCGCGACCTTGTGACAGGCTTGCCGAAGACACTGGCAATTACTTCTGACGAAATTACGGAAGCGCTGGGCGATACGGTGAATTCCATCGTAGATGCTGTGAAAATTACGCTTGAGAAATGCCCGCCTGAGCTTTCTGCTGATATTATGGACCGCGGAATCGTGCTTACGGGCGGCGGCGCGCTGCTTCGCAACCTGGACAAGCTGCTTTCCCGCGAAACGGGGATGCCGGTTATTGTTGCGGACAACCCGCTTGATTGCGTCGCGATTGGCACAGGCCGTTCCCTGGACCATATTCATCTGTTCAAAAATAAAGGCGGCTCGTCTTCCCGCAAGCGTTAATGCGGTCCGAAGGGGAAACGGATATGAAACGGGCGGGTGATTGAACTGTTTAGGCTGTTAAGAAATAAGCGTGTCATTATGCTTATGATCGGGTTTATACTGTTCATTGCAATTATCGGCTATTCCTTTAGCGACCGTAAAGAGCTGACATGGCCTGAGAAATTTGTTGGCGATGTGTCCGGTGCCGTCCAAGAATGGTTTTACAAGCCCGCTGCTTCTATAGCGGGCTTCTTTGAGGACATTGGCAACCTGCACACCATCTACAAAGAGAACGAGCAGCTCCGGCTTACGGCAGCGGCGTACGCAAGGGATAAGGTGAATTACAATTTTGTCGAGCAGGAAAACAAGCAATTAAAAGAAGATTTGCATTTCACTGAAAGCCAAAAGAACATGTATAACTACAAATATGTAATTGCTCAGGTTATCGCGGTCAACAATGACGCTAACAGTCATACGATGGTTATTAATTTGGGTTCCAAAAACGGCATTAAAAAAGGGCAGGCAGTAACGACGGTGAAAGGCCTCGTAGGCATCGTAAGCGAAGTAAGGCCGCTAACTTCCACCGTAGCTCCTATTACCGAGCTGGATGAAACCTCACCTGAATCGAACCTGATTTCGGCTACGATTATGGGCAAGGAGAATGACTCCTTTGGTATTGTCAGCGATTACGACCATGAGAAAAACCGGCTTGTGATGACCAAAATTCCGGAGAACGACAAAATGGCTGCAGGCGATACGGTCATTACATCGGGACTTGGCAATGTTTATCCGCGCGGGCTTATTATCGGAACGGTCGAATCGAAGGAAGTCGGAGATTTTGGCTTGACGAACACCGCCATGGTGAAGATGGCGGCTGACTTCGACCACTTGACGGATGTGTTTGTCGTGCAGATGCCGGATACGGAGGCTGCGACGGAATGAGCATCAATCGGCTGATCGGTTTTATGCTTCTGCTCTTTATTGTGGAAGGCACCATTATGCCATGGGTCATTCCGGCCGGATATACGACACGAATCGTCCCCCACTTCGTTTTTGTTGTTGTCATTTTTAGCGCGCTTTACAGTAACCGGCACCGGGCTTTGTTTCTCGGAGCCGGTTTCGGGTTGTTGCAGGATGTTGCCTATTACGGACATATGATTGGGCCAAACCTGTTTTTTATGGGGATTCTCGGCTATTACACCGGCGTCCTGTTCGAGAACAAACGTGTTACGCTGCTGGCGGCATTGTCCGTCATCGGCATCAATTACATTTTGTATGACTCTATGATGTACGGCATTTATTTTGCATTCCGCATTACGAATGAATCGTTTGCCTGGGCGCTGATGGACCACATATTGCCCAGCTTGTTCCTGCAGCTTGCCTTTGCTCTTCTAGTGTACGTGCCGCTCCGCAAGCATTTGGAGTCCGCCGTCAAGAAAAAACTGGATAAGGACGAACAATAAGTTCGCCTTGATTAGCAGGATTTGGCCATGTGCTGCAAGAAAGGTTAATGTTGGGGAGGGGCAATTGTGGCCGATAAACAGCATATTATCATCAAAGGGGTTAAAGAAGGTCTGGTGTTCCTTCTCGACGATCAATGTGAATTTTCCGCTTTGCTCGACGAGCTTCAGTACAAGCTGGAAAAAACGCATCAGCAGCTGCTGACAGGTCCGCTTATTCATGTCCAGGTCAAACTGGGGGAAAGGCAGCTGGAAGAGGAGGATAAGGAACGCATCCGTTCTCTTATTCGTACGCAGGGCAACTTGATGGTGCAGTCCATCGAATCGGAGACGAAAGTTAAACAATCTCCAAACCCGAATAACGGGTGGGAAATATTAACAGGTATCGTGCGTTCCGGCCAAACGATTGAACATGACGGCAATTTGCTGCTTGCGGGCGATTTGAATCCGGGCGGTACGGTGCTTTGCACGGGCGATATTTATGTGCTCGGGGCACTGCGCGGCGTGGCGCATGCTGGCTATAAAGGGCGTACTGACGTTATTATCGCCGCATCGCTTATGCGGCCGACCCAGCTTCGCATTGCCGATGTTATCAGCAGGCCGCCGGAAGAATGGATGTCAGGCGATTCGTCGATGGAATTTGCTTTTTTAAGCGAAGGCCAGATGAAAATTGATAAAATTACGCAGCTGTACAGGCTGCGCGGCCATTCAACTTTGTTAAAAGGGGTGTAGAGCATGGGGGAATCGATTGTTATCACTTCGGGCAAAGGGGGCGTCGGCAAGACGACCACGTCGGCCAATCTAGGCACGGCGCTTGCTTTGCTGGGCAAAAAGGTATGCATGGTCGACACCGATATCGGCTTGCGCAACCTGGATGTGGTGATGGGACTTGAAAACCGCATCATTTTTGATTTGGTGGACGTCGCCGAAGGCCGCTGCCGGTTAAATCAGGCGCTGGTTAAGGATAAACGGTTTGACGAATTGTACATGCTTCCCGCTGCGCAAACGAAGGATAAGGACGACGTTAAACCGGAGCAGATCCGCGATATGATTGCGGAGCTGAAGCAGGATTTCGATTATGTCGTCATTGACTGCCCGGCCGGGATTGAACACGGCTTCCGCAACGCGATCGCGGGCGCCGACCGCGCGATTGTGGTCACGACACCGGAAAATGCGGCGGTTCGCGATGCCGACCGTGTAATCGGTTTGCTCGAGAAAGAAAAAATCGCATCTAAAATTATCATTAACCGAATTAGGCCGAATATGGTTAAAAGCGGTGAAATGCTTGACGTGGACGAGATTTGTCAAGTTCTGGCGGTTGACCTGCTGGGCATCGTGCCGGATGATGAGAAAGTAATCAAATCGGCGAATGCCGGCGAACCGACGGTCATGGATCCTTCTTCTCGCGCGTCGATCGCATACCGCAATATCGCAAGGCGCATCCTTGGCGATATGGTGCCGCTGATGCTGCTGGAGGAGAAGGCGGGCGCTTTCAAACGGTTCCGTAAGTTTTTGGGAATAGGATGATTTGAACCGTGCTTAACAAATTAAAAAAGCTTGATCTGGGCATCGTTATTATTTTGTTATGCCTAATGGCGATCAGCGTGCTAACCATTCATAGCGCAATTGACGGCCAAAGCGCACATTATGCGAATACGGATTTGAAAACAGCTGTTTTTTACGGCATTGGTTTCTTTTTTGCTATTTCCGCTACCATTTTCGATTACCGCATTTTGTTGAAAACATGGTATATCCTGTACGGCATCGGCATTGTTTTGCTTGTACTTGTCTTTTTTCTCGGATCGAATATTAACGGCGCGACCGGCTGGTTCCGCCTCGGGCAGCTGTCATTTCAGCCTGCGGAAGTAGTCAAGATCGTGCTGATTATTGGCGTTGCTTTTCTGCTCGGCCGAAAACAGGGCGAGAAGCTCCGTTTTGTCCAGGATATTATTCCGATCGGCGCTTTTGTATTTATCCCGTTTATGCTCGTTATGGTTCAGCCGGACCTTGGGAATGCGATTATTTATTTGGTCATTTTGCTGGGGATGCTGTGGATTGGCAACGTCAAGTATACCCATGTGTTAATCGGCCTTACGGTTGTAGTCGCCTCCATCGTTTTGTTTGTCTCGTTATTTACGGTGTTTAACAGCAACATTAAGGAATATTTGACGGACCATCATAAAGAGCACTGGTATGCCCGGATCAATACGTTTATTGATCCCGATGAAGCGACGGCGGATGAGAAACACCAATCGCTGAACGCGCAGATTGCAATCGGATCCGGCGGCCTTCGCGGCGACGGCTATATGCAGGGCGACATGAAAAAAGGCGGCTTTATTCCGTACCCGTATTCCGACTCGATATTTGTCGTAATTGGCGAGGAATTTGGTTTTACTGGAGCTGCGGTGCTGCTGCTGCTGTATTTTTTGCTTATATACCGCATCATTGTTATTGCTTATCAATGTTATGACCGGCGAGCGTCTTACATTGTTATTGGCATCGCCTCTATGTATGTTTTTCAAATTTTCCAAAATATCGGCATGATGATCGGGCTCATGCCGATTACCGGCATTACGCTGCCGTTTATAAGCTACGGCGGCACTTCGCTGCTGCTGAATATGCTTTGTATTGGCATTGTGTTCAGCATTAAAGCCCATCAGGAAGTTTACGAGCTGGCAGACTAGAAGCGGCTGCTTGCTGCACGCCAAAGAGGCGGGACCATGGTCCCGCCTCTTTTTTGGTTTTCGGCTCCGACAATGAATACTTGTCTCCTTTTGTTCATAAGCATGAAGGAAAAGAACAAGCCCTTTCTTATGGCGGCCGGCCGGTAATATGGAGGCTGTATAAAGCCAAAGAGAGGAAGGGGAGGAGCATTGGTGATGAATGCCAAGCAGAAAGATAAACGGCCGGATAAGACAAGCAGGCAGATTCAGCAGGAGCAGTGGTATAAACGTTATGAAGACGATAATCAGCCGCCGGATGCTCCTTATCCGGAATTTCTGTTTCCATACGAACAGCAGGAGCCGTTAAACAACAAACGTGGTCCCTATACCCATTACAATGGTTACAGCGGCCCCTATCCCCCGTCTCCATCCGGACGATTGCCGGAACAGGAGGAGCCTGATCCGGAGCGGCTGTGGAAAGCCAATCCGAACCCTTGGCTCGGCACATGGGGGCAAGGTTCGGATCCAGGCCGTAGTCCGTTTGATCCGACCGGACCGCAGGATCCCGGCCGGATGAATGCATTCTGGCGGGGCTTCCGCTGGAAGCTTGCGGTATCCGTTATCGCTTTTGGCGCTGTTTGGGGCATGTTCCGCTATGGACCTCCTTCCATGGAGGAGGGGCGGCAATTTGTAACGGAGGCTTTGACCAAGCCGATGGATTTCTCACCGGCAGCGGCGTGGTACAAGCAGACGTTTGCCGGCGCGCCTTCGTTTATTCCGATCTTTGAACATAAAGAAGAGCCGGCACAGCTGGTAGACGGCAGTGTCAAGCTGCCCGTGGTATCTCCGTTGCCCGGCGGGGTTCTGGTAAAGACGTTCGCCGAGCAGTTGAACGGCATCGAGCTCGCCGGCACCTCCGGACAAACGGTAGGCGCCGCTCAAACGGGCAGAGTGATGCAAGTAACCGGCAGTCCAGGCAGCATGACGGTTGTCATTCAGAACGCAAGCGGCAGGACTACAATCTACGGCGAATTAGGAAAGGCCGGCGTCAAAAAAGACGACTGGGTGGAGTCCGGAGATCCGATAGGCGTTCTTCCTGCAGCCAGCGGCGATCAGCCAAGCGTTCTTTATTTTGCCGTGAAAGAAAATGACCGTTATATTGATCCGGCGGGCGTGATTCCGCTTGATTAAATGGAGAGGCATCATTTGGTCTATTCATCCGTTATTCGTGCTGGTTATGGCGGCTTCCTTTCTAACCGGATACCTGGTTGAGCTTGCAACCTTATTTTTGCTGGTGCTTGTTCACGAAATCGGCCATGTCGTTGTGGCGAGGGGGCTGGACTGGAAGGTGCGGGAAGTGAAGCTGCTCCCGTTTGGCGGCGTGGCCGAAGTGGAAGACGAAGGGAGCATGCCTTCATCCGAAGAAGCTTTAGTCGCCATCGCCGGCCCGCTGCAAAATGTATGGATGGGCGCTGCGGCCTGGCTGCTCGGCAGGCTGGGCTGGTGGGACGACGGATGGGCGCATTACGTCGTCAATGCCAATCTGATGATTGGCTGTTTTAATCTGCTGCCGATTTATCCGCTGGACGGCGGGAAATTGCTTCGCGCCCTGCTCAGCAAGTGGCTGACCTACTATTCCATGATGATCTGGACGTCGCGCATAAGCCTCGCGTTAAGCGCTTTGATGCTGCTTGCTTCCTTTGCACCGCTTATTTGGCAAGGGCAGGGCATGCAGCTCAATCTGCTGGCGATAGCCCTTTTCTTGTGGCTGACGAATTGGAGTTATTACCGCCACATACCGTTTTTGTTTTTCCGGTTTTTGATGCATCGGGACCGGGTCGCTTTGGACCGCCTGCAGCACGGCACGAAAGCGCGGCCGATTATGGCGAGCGGCAGGCACTCCCTGCTGCATGTAGCCAAGCAGTTTTGGCGCGACCGGTATCATTATATTTATTTGAGAAGTTCCACTGGCGTGGAGCAGGTTCTTCCCGAGCAGCAAATCGTGGAGCGGATCTTGAGCGAACGCAATCCGCACAGGCCGATGATGGAGCTGTTTTTGCCTTAGAAGCGATGGCGGGTTGAACTTTTGCATGTACATGTTCATGCATGACGGCCCCCTTTTATGATAAAATGGACGAAAACGGCAGGCGGGTGAGGACACGGGATGAAGCAAATGTTCATGCATGGAGACGGGGAGCTGCTGCAGACGGCGGTACTGGACAATGGCAAGCTGGTTGAATTTAGCATGGAACGTTCGGAGAACAGCAGCCTGGTCGGAAATGTATACAAAGGCAAAGTCATTAACGTGCTGCCTGGCATGCAGGCGGCTTTTGTAGATATCGGCTTGTCCAAAAACGCTTTTCTGTATGTGGATGAGCTTCTGCATCCCCATTTGGAGAAGCAGCCTGAGCGGAAGCCGGCCATTGCGGATCTTGTGAAGCCTGGCCAGGAAATTCTCGTGCAGATTATGAAGGAACCCATCGGAGGCAAAGGCGCCAGGGTCACGACCCATTTTGCGCTGCCGGGGCGTTTCCTTGTATTTATGCCGACGGCCGATTATGTCGGCGTATCCAAAAAAATAAGCACGGAGCAGGAACGGACAAGGCTGCGGCTGTTGGGCGAACAGCTTCGGCAAAACGAGGAAGGTCTCATCCTCCGCACGGCGACGGAAGGCGCGTCCGCTTCGGAGCTGGAAGCGGACGTCCTGCAGCTCCGCGAGCAGTGGAGCCGCATTCTTGCGGGGCGGCTGCGGCATCCGCGCCGGCTGAAGTTCATCGCGAAGCCAATCTGATGCGGCGTATTGTGCGCGACAGCATGAGTGCCGATATGAACGAAGTATGGATTGATGATCCGGGCAGGCATGAAACGATGAAGAATCTGCTGGAAGAAATTACGCCGCCGCTGGCGGAACGCCTTCGGCTGTATGATAACCGCGAGAGCGAAAGCTTGTTCCAGGCTTACGGCATTGCCGCCCAGGTGAACGAAGCTTTTCAATCCAGCATACGGCTGCCGAGCGGGGCAGTCTAATATGGGACGAGACGGAAGCGCTGACGGTCATAGATGTGAACACAGGCAAGTTTACCGGGAGCCGGAATCTGGAAGATACCGTTTACCGGACCAATATGGAGGCGGCGGACGAGATTGCCCGTCTGCTCCGCGTACGCGATGTCGGCGGCATTGTCATTATTGATTTTATCGACATGGAGCTGGAAGCCCACCGCGACAGCGTGCTGCAGCGGCTGGAGGAATGGGCAAGGCAGGACCGGACCAAATGCGCCGTCATCGGGTGGACAAGGCTGGGGCTGCTGGAGCTGACGCGAAAAAAAGCGCGTGAAACATCCGTCCGGTTGCTGACGGAGGTATGCGCCGTTTGCGGAGGGACAGGCAGGCTGCAAAAATCGCTTTAGAACTTATGTTGAATAATTAGGCTGCTTATGTTAAACTAATCGGGTATATGTTCTGAGTAATTTATTGCTCGGCGCTATATGTTAACCGCTCCGATCAGGTTTAAGCGCGGACGAGTCCGCCACCTGCATTAGGCGAGTCTTCGACTATAAGGAGGTGCAATGAGCAATGTACGCAATTATTGAAACTGGCGGCAAACAGTACAAAGTTCAGGAAGGCGATGTGATCTACATCGAGAAACTGGACGTTAATGCAGGAGAAAGCGTGACTTTCGACCGCGTTCTGGCTGTATCCAAAGACAATGGTCTCGTGACTGGTACTCCTGTCGTTTCCGGCGCTACCGTTTCCGGTAAAGTTGAGAAACAAGGCAGAGGCCAAAAGATCGTTGTTTACAAATACAAACCAAAGAAAAACTACGCGCGCAAGCAAGGTCATCGTCAACCGTACACGAAAGTAACGATCGAGAAAATCCAAGCGTAAGGCGAGGGTTCTCATGATTACAGTTACTATTGTACGGCGAGCGGCTGACAGGCGGATCGTATCATTTGCTGTCGAAGGGCATGCACAATATGCGAAGCCGGGCAAAGACATTGTCTGCGCCGGCGTGTCGGCCATTACGGTTGGCACCGTCAACGCTATCGAGGCGTTAGCGGGCGTGCAGCTTCCCGCAGCGATGAAAAGCGGCTGGTTGTCCTCGGACATTCCGGAGCAAGCGGATCAAGCCGCTGAGGAGAAGCTGCAGCTGCAGCTCGAATCGATGGTAGTTATGCTGGATACCATTGCACAATCCTACGGCAAACATGTCGTAATCCAGGAACAACTTCTGAAATAAGGAGGGACAAACGATGTTGAAATTGGATCTTCAGCTTTTTGCATCCAAAAAGGGTGTAGGTTCCACAAAAAACGGACGCGACAGCGAATCGAAACGTCTTGGCGCTAAACGTGCCGACGGCCAAGTGGCTACAGCGGGCAGCATTCTCGTACGTCAACGCGGTACGAAAATCCACCCAGGCAATAACGTAGGTATTGGTAAAGACGACACGCTCTTCGCGAAAGTGGAAGGTGTTGTCAAATTCGAACGTTGGGGACGCGACCGCAAAAAAGTGAGCGTATACCCTGTAGCAGCTGCTCCTGTAGCTGCAGCAGTCGAAGTTTAATAACAGCCAATGTGCCCCGACCTGCATGACAGGCCGGGGCATTTTTGCTTATACAGCGATTTGGCTTGCCGGGCATCATGGCAGCAAAAAATAACGAAGCATAATTAACCTTTTCTTGGCAAGTTTCTCATCCATCATGATATACTAAGTAGGTTGGGATTATAGGGGAAAGTAGGTTCGATTCATGAATCGCTTGCAATTGGCGAAACGGCTGGCGGCAATGTCTGTTGTGCTTCCGGCAGCTGCCTCGTTTATATGGGAGGAACTGCTTTGGCTGCATGCGCTTGCTTTGTTATGGCTTGCAGGTGCGGCGATATGCTGGATTGGAATTGAACGCAAACATCATTCCGGGCAAATGAGGCGGACCATACATACGCTGCAGGCTGCCTCCAATCGGACGTTAAATCATCACCGCCATGACTGGATGAATGATCTTCAAGTGCTATACGGGTATATTCGCATGCAAAAGCCGGATAAAATGGTGGAATGCGTGGAGAAAATAAAAGATAGAATGGCCGAAGAAAGCCGGATCGCCAAACTGGGCGAACCGGCGCTGATCCATTACATTCAATCGTTTCGCACACTGACTAATGCCGTACAGCTTCGTGTTGAAATTGCTGAAGGCGTTCATCTGACAGAACTGCCTGTCGATAGTTCAGGCATTTCAGAATCGTTAATCGAAATTATGAATGCATACCGGTTTGCGGCGGCGCCTGCGCTCGGTGAACCGGCTGTGCTTACAATGAAGCTGTCCATGGATGATCACGCGTTATACGCGGCGTTTTATTACCAGGGAGAGCTGACAAGCGAACAACGTTTCGCAAGCAAAATAAATCAGCAGTTGGAAGGCGCGCCTTTGCGGCCGGTGGAAGCCGGACAGCCCTATGGAAATATGCTGCTGAGGGCAGAATGGCGAGCTTGAACGGGGGACATCAATGTTTGTCGATAAAGCAAAAATATTTGTAAAAGGCGGCGATGGCGGGAACGGTATCGTATCCTACCGCCGTGAAAAATATGTGCCGGAAGGCGGTCCGGCCGGCGGAGACGGCGGCAGAGGCGGGGACGTTATTTTCCGCGTAGACGAAGGACTTCGCACGCTGATGGATTTCCGCTACCAGAAGCATTTTAAAGCCAAACCGGGCGAGCGGGGCAAAGTCAAAAACATGCATGGCGCCAATGCGGACGATATGATCGTACGCGTGCCGCCGGGCACGACCGTTGTGGATGAAGATACGCAGGAAATTATCGCCGATATGACGCGCCACGGCCAAGAGGTCGTCATTGCGCGCGGCGGACGCGGAGGACGCGGCAATGCCCGTTTCGCGACGGTCAGCAATCCGGCTCCTGACATTTCCGAGAACGGGGAAGAAGGAGAAGAGCGCTGGGTCATTCTGGAGCTGAAGGTAATGGCCGACGTTGGCTTGGTCGGCTTCCCAAGCGTGGGCAAATCGACGCTGCTGTCGGTCGTTTCCGCTGCGCAGCCGAAGATCGGCGCTTACCATTTTACGACGATTACGCCTAACCTCGGCGTGGTTGACGTCGGGGATGGAAGAAGTTTTGTAATGGCGGATTTGCCGGGGCTGATTGAAGGCGCCCATTCCGGCGTTGGGCTCGGTCACGAGTTTCTTCGCCACGTCGAGCGGACGCGCGTCATTATTCATGTCGTGGACATGGCCGCAACGGACGGCCGCGATCCGTATGAGGATTGGGTGAAAATTAACGAGGAGCTTAAGCTGTACAATGCCAAGCTGCTGGAGCGCCCGCAAATTATTGCCGCCAACAAAATGGACATGCCGGAATCTGCGGATAATCTGGAGCTGTTCAAAGAGCAGCTTGCCCAGAACGGCGACGGTCTGGACCATGTGATCGTTCCGGTCTCTTCCTTGACGAAGCAAGGAGTGCAGGAGCTGGTGTACAAGGCGATGGATGTGCTGGATTCGCTGCCTGAGCAGCTTGTTGTCGAGGAAGTGAAAGAAGTCGAGGAACGGAAAGTGTACCGGTTCGAGAAGCAGCGTGAAGACATGACCTTTACGATTCACCGCGAGGATGAAATTTTTGTGGTGGAAAGCGAAAGCATCGAACGGTACATGAAACGGATCAATTTGACGTCGTACGACGCAGTGATGCGTTTCGCCAACATGATGCGCCGGATCGGCGTGGATGCCGAGCTGCGCAAGGCGGGAGCCAAGGACGGGGATACCGTCAAAGTCGGCTACTATACGTTTGAATTTTTTGAAGGCACGGATTACGTGCATTAAACGCCTGCATGACAGCGGGTATATAACGGCCAGCCGCTGCGGGCTGGCACAAAGCCGTCTGCTTGCAGGCGGCCTTTTTTTTGCCATGGCCGGCTTCCGTACCGGAATACGGTTCACTTTCCTATTGCCGGAATGAAGCGAGTTCGATATAATGTCCACTATAAGTGAACAAATGTCTTTGTGAGGAGGACGAATATAGTGACGCATTCAGGCCGTTATTATGTCGTTCGGGAGGACATCTTGCCGGAAGCCATTATAAAGACGCTGCAGGTGAAAGAGATGCTGAGGCGCGGAGAAGCGGCAACCGTCCATGAAGCGGCGGAGCGTGCCGGATTAAGCAGAAGCGCCTTTTACAAATATAAAGACGGCGTATATGAATTAAGCGAGCTGAAGCGGGAGCGAATTGCGACCATCTCGATGGATTTGGAGCATCGTTCCGGCGTTTTGTCGAAGGTGCTTGCGCTGGTGGCCAGCCTGGAGGGAAATGTTCTGACGATGAATCAGAGCATTCCGCTTCAAGGTTACGCCAACGTCGTGATATCGGTAGATATATCAGAGCTGACAGGAGACTTGACTGCCCTTGTCGAAACTATTCGGAAGCATAACGGCGTCCGTAAAGCGATGGTTGTTGGCCAAGGTTAAACAAGCAGCAGATACAAACTATGAAGAATACGGAGGGAATGGAATGAAGCCAGTGAAGGTTGGTTTGCTTGGGCTTGGAACGGTAGGAACGGGTGTCGTTCGTATCGTACAGGGACATCAGGAGGATTTGCAAAGCCAAGTAGGCTCGCCAATCCAAATTGACAAAATTCTTGTTCAAAATAAAGCGAAATCGCGCAGCCTTGCCATTGACCATGACAAGCTGACGGAAGATGCCTGGGAAATCATTAACGACCCGGACATTGATGTCATTGTTGAAGTAATGGGCGGCATTGAGCATACAAAAGCTTATATATTGGAAGCGCTGGCCCAAGGCAAATCGGTTGTGACAGCCAATAAAGATTTGATGGCGCTGCACGGTCCGGAAATATTGGAGCAGGCCAGAGAGAACAACTGCGATGTGCTGTATGAAGCAAGCGTAGCCGGCGGCATCCCGATTATCCGCACGCTGGTTGAAGGTTTTTCATCCGACCGCATCCTGAAAATTATGGGGATCGTCAATGGCACAACCAACTATATTTTGAGCAAAATGAGCCGGGAAGGCGCTTCGTATGAAGATGTGCTGAAGGAGGCGCAGCAGCTTGGCTATGCGGAAGCGGACCCGACTTCCGATGTGGAGGGGCTGGATGCGGCTCGCAAAATGACGATTTTGTCCACGCTTGGCTTCCGGGTGAACGTTGCGCTTGAGGATGTGGCGGTACAGGGCATTTCGTCGGTCAGCAAAGAAGATATTTTGTACGCCAAACGGCTTGGCTATGAAGTGAAGCTGCTTGGCATTGCAGAGCGGCAGGACGATCAGATCAGCGTCAGCGTCCAGCCGACGATGGTGAAGGCTTCCCATCCGCTTGCAGCGGTCAACGGCGTGTTTAACGCGGTGTACGTGCACGGCGAGGCGGTTGGCGAAACGATGTTTTACGGCGCAGGCGCCGGGGAGTTGCCAACGGCAACGTCTGTGGTGTCCGACCTCGTTGCGGCGATTAAAAATAAAAAGCTTGGCGTTGGCGGCCGCCAGGGCGCGATGGTCTACAAAGAGAAAAAGCTGAAATCCGATGAACAAATTTCGTCCAAATATTTTATTTTGCTTCATGTAGCGGACCGCGCTGGAGTGCTGGCACGCATTACGCAGGTGTTTGCCGAATATGAAGTCAGCCTGGAATCGGTATTGCAGCAGCCTAATCCGCATATCCAGGAAGCGGAAATTATCATTATTACGCACGATGCCAATAAAGCGGCAATCCGCAAGGTGCTGGATTCCTTTGGCTCGCTGGATGTTATCCGACGGATTAAGAGCATGTACCGGGTTGAAGGGTAAGTTTGCACGCTAAACAGCATTTCTAAGGATAAAGGGGTTTAACACTTCATGAACTGCGAATGGAAAGATCGGCGGGTAACGGTAAAGGTGCCGGCCAGCACGGCAAATTTGGGGCCGGGCTTCGATACGCTTGGAATGGCGCTGTCGCTGTACTCCTGGATCGAGATGAGTGCAGCCGAGCAAACAAGTTTCCGCTTTTACGGCGGGCATATGGAAGGTTTGCCGCAAGATAAAACGAATCTGATCTATCAGATTGCCCAAATCGTATTTGAAGAAGCCGGTGTCTCGGTGCCGGAGCTCGACATCGCGATGTACAGCGACATTCCGCTGGCGAGAGGGCTGGGCAGCAGCGCCACTGCCATTATCGGCGCCTTGGCTGCTGCCAATGCACTTATCGGCAGCCCGCTCACCGAAGACCGGCTGTTTCAAATCGCAACGAAGCTGGAAGGCCACCCCGACAATGTCGGCGCATCCTTGTTTGGCGGAATCGTCGTATCCGCCTGGGACGGAGAACGGGCAGAATATGTCCGGCTTGTTCCGCCTCCAAAGCTGGAGACGCTTGTCGCCATTCCATCCTTTCAACTGTCGACGTCCAAAGCAAGACATGCGCTGCCGGCGCAGCTGGCGCTGGCCGATGCCGTGTTTAACGTCGGCAGCAGCTCGCTGCTTGTCGCCGCTTTTGCAACCGGCCGGCTGGACTTGATCCGCCACGCGATGCGTGACCGGATCCATCAGCCGTACCGCGCGCCGCTTATTCCCGGCATGTCGGCCATCCTGGAAGAAGCGGCCGAATACGGTGCGCTTGGCGCCGCTTTAAGCGGAGCAGGGCCGACACTGATTGCATTTGTAGAGCAGGGGAGCCCGGACAGCCAGCGGCTGGAGCGGTTTCTGCTGGAGACATTAGGCAAGGAAGGGATTCAGGCCGAGACGTTATGGCTGAAGCCGGCTGAAGAAGGTCCTGTTATTCAGATTGAGCAGGTTGGACAACCAAGCACTTTTATGGATCGTATTAAAGGAGAAGTTTAGCGATGGTATCTGTAGCCCTACTGCCGGCAGGTTCCGTATCGGATGAGGCGGCAAGACAGCTGTTTAAAGGATTGGATGTGCAGTGGAATTACCACCGGCTTATCGCCGACGTTTTTTTATCGGTCGTATCCGGCAAAAGCGATTACGGCATTATTCCGATTGAAAATACAATCGAAGGCTCCGTGAGCCAGCATATGGATTGGCTTGTTCATGAAGTGGATCTGCCGATTCAGGCGGAATGGGTATACCCGTCCATACAAAATTTGATCGGCCACCGCGCCGCGTTGACAGATGCGGACGGCAATCTGGATTTGAGCCGGATTAACCGTGTGCTCAGCCATCCGGTAGCGATTGCGCAATGCCTTCAGTTTTTGCGCGGTGAGCTGCCGCAGGCGGACCGGGAACCGGTTGGAAGCACTTCCGAAGGCGTTAAGATTGTAAGGGACAACCCGGATGCAGGGTGGGCGGCAATCGGCACGGCAACGGCTGCCCGCAACAACGGGCTTGAGATTTTGCAGGAAAGCATTACCGACCATAACAATAACTATACGCGATTTGCGCTTGTAGGTCCGAAGCCGTTTCCGTTCAAAAGCTCAGATATGCTGAAAACGAGCATTCTGATTACGCCGCCGGAAGATTACCCGGGTGCGCTGCATCAGGTATTGTCCGCATTTGCATGGCGCAGAATCAATTTGACGAGGATTGAATCCCGCCCGACGAAAAAAAAGCTGGGCACGTATTATTTTTACCTCGACATTGCAATGGGAATGGATACGGTGCTGCTTCCTTCCGCTATTGCGGAAATCGAAGCAATTGGGTGCCAGGTCAGAGTGCTTGGCAGCTACCCGAGCTTTGCATATGAACAACTGCTGTAAGCGGGAAAGCAGTTTATGGCGGTTAAAGTGCTTTTCACCGGAACAAAAGGTTATTGATGCCCGAGGACTGGGCGGCCGCCCGGATCATCGGTTCGGGCAAAACCGGGCTTGTAACAGTCAGGGTGCTGCAGCAACTCCACGGACGGGTGTACAGGCATTTTGAATCTATCCGTAAAAATAGCAGGACGTGCGTCTAAAAAAAGAGACGGCGTTCTGCTATTTTTTTTTGTGAAATAGGAGACACCTGCCTAATTTGTGCATAGGATGTAGGGATTGATGTATTGCAGCCGACGGTTATGCCAAGTTTGTGACGGGAGGTTATCAGCGAGTGAAGATTCATATTGTAAAAAAAGGCGATACGTTGTATACGATAGGGCAAAAGTATAACGTGACGCTGGAAGAAATTTTAAAGCTGAACCCTGGAATAACCGATCCTAACGTAATTGACGTAGGAATGAAAATTAAAATCCCTTCGTCGACATCCGATACGGGCGGGTTGGAAATTATGAGCCAGCATGTCGTGAAGCAAGGGGATACGTTGTGGAAGCTTTCCAAGGCGTGGGGAGTTCCGCTGGCGGACATGATTAAAGCAAATCCTCAGCTGAAAAATCCGAATGTGCTGCTGACAGGGGAAATCGTCAATATTCCGAAAGTAAGCGGTGAAACGGTCGAAATTCCTTCCGTTGGCGGCGGCAGTACAACTGCTCCGGGAGCAGGAACAGGCAATATCGGTCCGCTTTCGGTGCCTGCCCAGCCGTCGCCGCAAGGCCATGGCTTTCCGTTCCACCATTTGAATCCGGTGTCGGTATGGCACGGCATGCAAGGCTGGGTAGGCGGCAAAAAACCTACGGGTCAAATGCCGAATGCCAACACGCCAGGCAATTTCCCTTGGGAAATTCCAAGCAAACTGCCGGCTGAAGGCGCTAACCCGGTTTCACCGGTACCGCCAGCCAATTCGAATGTAACGGCTCCTGCTAATGTACCTACACCAAACGTCCCCACCCCTAATGTTCCAACTCCTAACGTACCCACACCTAACGTTCCGAATTTGCCGATTGAGAAGCCGGTTGACCACAAAAAAACGCCGATTCATGCTGAGCATACGCCTAACGTTGATTTGTTCCAGCAATATGGCATTCCGGCTGTTGAAGCAGGAGCAATGAATGGTATGTCTAACCCGCCGGGAGGCTGGTATCCAAATCAACCTCATCCTTACCATCCACATGGATTTGGTTTCCCGGTTCATCCTTGGCCGGTTGATCCTAACAGCATGTGGCCGAATGCAATGGGACCCAATGCAATGGGACCAAACGCAGGCTGGCCGGGCGCATTTGAGCCAAATGCGATGGGACCCAATGCAATGGGGCCGAACATGGAATGGCCAGGGGTAGCGGAGCCAAATGCGATGGGACCAAACGCAGGCTGGCCGGGCGCATTTGAGCCAAATGCGATGGGACCAAACGCAATGGGACCAAACGCAGGCTGGCCGGGCGCATTTGAGCCAAATGCGATGGGACCAAATGCAATGGGACCGAACATGGAATGGCCAGGGGTAGTGGAGCCAAATGCGATGGGACCAAACGCAATGGGACCAAACGCGGGCTGGCCGGGCGCATTTGAGCCAAATGCAATGGGACCCAATGCAATGGGACCAAACGCGGGCTGGCCGGGCGCATTTGAGCCAAATGCAATGGGACCCAATGCAATGGGACCAAACGCGGGCTGGCCGGGTGCATTTGAGCCAAATGCGATGGGACCAAACGCAATGGGACCAAACGCGGGCTGGCCGGGCGCATTTGAACCAAATGCGATGGGACCAAACGCAATGGGACCAAACCATCCGATGCCGATTGCGGCCGGACCGGAAGCCGAATGGCCGAATGAAATTTATTGCCCGCCCGGTACGGTCTTTACCGGAGGCTACGGCGGCGGATATGGGCATCACCATGGGCACGGATACGGCCATGCGGCGCCGTACGGCGGTCCAGAGCTGAGCGGCTTTCATCCCGGATATGGTTACGGCTACGGCGGTCACCCGGGCTGGGGCCAGCCAAACGCTGCTCCAAAAGACGATGATTGCGGCTGCGGCGGAACGCGGAGCGCTGAAGAAGCGCCGGAAGCTTCCACAGCGTCTGCACCTGCAGCGGCGCCAGCGCCTAAAGCCAAAACAACGATCGTGAACAACAAAAAAGGGAAAAAGAAACCGCAGGCCAAAACGGCCAGCACCCGTTCGCGCAGCAAAAAATCAGCAAGCCGCAACAGCTTGCCGTGGATTAACCGTTAATTTCAGAGCATTCGCTATGCCTGCCAGTCAGGGATCGGCGAATGCTTTTTTTTATGTGAAATCTTGTATATTCAAATGAATCGGAGGGACAATATCCCAAAAAGGGCAAAAGGAGAAGTTGGATATGATACGTTTAAGCATTTGGAGGCAGTTAAAGCGGCGATTGCGAAGAAGCAAAAGAGGGCAGCTTGCCTTAGGCTGCGCAGCGGCTGTTTTTTGCGCGGGAGCATTGGCGCCCCTGCATGCCGGAACGGCAGCGGCAGCTTCTTCTCCTTCAGTTGTTCAAATGCTGCAGGAGATGGATGAACCGGTAACGGTGATCGTCAACCGGATCTATATATGCGGCGAGGAAACAAAACCGATAGGGCAAATGAAAGGGGCGCAGGCTGCCGCTTTGCTGAAGCAGCATCCGGACTGGACAGCCTTTCTGGATCGGGAACGGCATAAAGTGATCTTCGCCCAGCATATTGAGGAATTGTCCCAGCTGTGCACGAATGAGCTGTATATGGGGATCGACCGGCGCGGAAATTTATCGCTTTTTGACGGATTGCCCCGGGAAGAGAAAGTGATGCGCACCTTTTTTCAGCTCGATGTGAACTTTATGGAAAGCAGCCTGCCGGAAAAACAGCTGGAGCAGCTGATTGGCGGCATCAAAATTTCGGACATGGACGAATACAATAGCGTGTTGTCCACGTTCAGCGATTATGCCGTCAATCCTAAACGGAAAAATGTGTATTAACCTACGGATTGAAACCTCATAAAGAGCCTGCCGGTGCATTCGGGCAGCGCTCTTTTTTTATGGGGCGGACCTGCGGCCTTATCTGTCAAACGCGTGTTCTCATAGCGTAGAACATTTGCTATAATAGAGTTTACTTGGCTTTTAGTAGAGATGAGGAGATGGCGTATTGCGCATTCTTGGCATAGACCCCGGCATCGCCATAGCGGGTTTTGGCTTTATTGATAAAATAGGTTCTAAAATTGTTCCGGTGCAATACGGTTCCATTGAAACAGATGCGAAGACGCCGCCCGAGAAACGGCTGCTTCAAGTCTATGAATCGGCCGGAGCGCTGATGGATAAATACAAGCCGGATGAAGTTTCGGTCGAGAAGCTGTTTTTTAACCGAAATGTAACGACGGCTTTTTCTGTCGGTCAAGCGCGCGGGGTTATTATTTTGGCTGCTGCGCAGCGTGGGCTTCCAGTGGCCGAATATACGCCGCTCCAGGTGAAGCAGGCGGTTGTCGGCTATGGGAAAGCGGAGAAACGGCAGGTGCAGGAAATGGTCAAAATGTTCCTGAAGCTGTCTGCCATTCCGAAGCCCGATGATGTCGCGGACGCACTCGCCGTCGCCATCTGCCATGCGCATTCGGTAGTGATGAAGCAAAAAATAAACGAGGTGCGTCCATGATCGACTATGTAAAAGGCATTGTAGCCCATTTGGAAACGGATTATGTTGTTGTTGACGTCCATGATATCGGTTACCGGGTGTTTACGCCGAACCCTTATGCGTTTGCCGCCCACACAGGGCAGCCGGTTACGTTTTATATTCATCAAAATGTAAGAGAAGACGCAATTCATCTATACGGTTTTCCAACGAGAGACGAGCAGACATTGTTCCGCAAGCTGATCGAAGTATCGGGCATCGGCCCGAAGGTGGCGCTTGGCGTGTTGGCCGGGGCAAACCCGATGTCATTATTGCAGCCATTCAGCAGGAGAACTTAACGTTCCTGACGAAGCTGCCGGGCATCGGCAAAAAAACGGCGCAGCGCATGGTGCTCGATTTGAAGGACAAGCTGACGGGATTGCTCGGCTCGGACGCCGGCATTCTGGCGGCGGCAGGGCTGCTGCAGGATTTTGCCGTGAGCAGCGGAGATATGAATGCGAACGGTGTTTGGCAGGAGGCGCGCGAGGCGCTTGCGGCGCTTGGCTATACGTCCGCCGAGCTGGACAAGGCATGGAGCGGGCTGCAGGACGGCTTAACCGGCGACGAGTCGGTCGACACGCTCATGAAGAAGGCGCTGCAACAGCTGTTTAAAGGCTGACGGAAAGGAGTTGGTCTATCGTGGAGGATCGTATTATTTCCGCCAATTTAATGATGGAAGACCATGTGGTCGAGCTTAGTTTACGCCCGCGGTACTTGTCGGAGTACATAGGCCAGACGCAAGCGAAGGAAAATTTGAAAATTTATATCGAAGCGGCCAAAATGCGCAAGGAAGCGCTGGATCATGTCCTGCTGTACGGCCCTCCCGGCCTTGGCAAAACGACGCTCTCGAACATTATCGCCAACGAACTGGGCGTTAATTTGCGTACGACTTCGGGGCCGGCTATTGAACGGCCGGGCGATTTGGCGGCGCTGCTGACGAATTTGCAGGAAGGCGACGTGCTGTTTATCGACGAGATTCACCGGCTTTCCCGTGCGGTCGAAGAAGTGCTGTACCCGGCGATGGAAGACTATGCGCTTGATATTATGATCGGCAAAGGGCCTAGTGCGCGGTCGGTGCGGCTTGATTTGCCTCGTTTTACACTAATCGGGGCAACGACCCGAGCAGGACTGTTGTCTGCGCCTTTAAGAGACCGCTTCGGCGTGGTCAGCCGGCTCGAATACTATACAATTGAAGAGCTTTCGTTCATCGTTTCGCGTACGGCGGATTTGCTTGGCATGGCAATCGTCGGGGAAGCGGCCGAGGAGATTGCGATGCGATCGCGGGGAACGCCGCGTATCGCCAATCGCCTGCTGAAGCGGGTGCGCGACTTTGCGCAGGTGCGCGGGGACGGCGTCATTACGCATGAAATCGCCAACCAGGCGATGGAGCTGCTGCAGGTGGACCCGATGGGGCTGGACCATATCGACCATAAAATGCTGCATGCGATGATGACTTCCTTTGCCGGGCGTCCCGTCGGGCTCGATACAATTGCAGCTACAGTGGGGGAAGAAAGCCAGACGATCGAGGATGTCTATGAGCCGTATTTGCTGCAGATCGGCTTTTTGCAGCGTACGCCGCGGGGACGGGTATGCACGGAGCCGGCTTACCGGCACATGAAGCTGCCATACCCCGGCCAGGAATAACCGAATAACGGAATGAGAGAGGGAACGAGATGAACATAAACCGGAAAGTGCGCCGCATATCGCTGCTGACTACACTTGGCGTATTTCTGATGGCGATGTTTGCCGTTACGCCTTCGCAAGGGGCTGTGCCGCAGCTGGATACCATTCGAGTGGCACTATTTTTAAATTATCCGGGGAAATATACGGCGAATACGCCGGCCGCGACTTTTCAGTCGGCGGACAAGCTGAACATTGGCGTCCGGTTGCCTTCCGGCACGGATAATTGGTTTGCTGCGCAAGGCGGCACGCCAGTCCGGTTCAGCAATGATGATTATAAAGTGAAAGTTGCCGAGACGACTGATTTTAACGTGGCGGTTGCTGCATTCAAACGGGTAAAAGCGGCGTCCGGCACCGGATTTATTTATTCAAGCTGGAAAAATAACGCGCCTGTGTATCAGGTGCTGGAAGGCGTATATACAACCGCAGAGGCGGGCACGACCGCCCTGGCCCGCTGGAGCGGGGATGCCGAGCTGCTGAAGCAAAATGGTGGCTTCAAGCCGGCGCTGCAAGGGCCGCTGCATTTCAAGAGCGGCAGTTATGCTTCGGAAGTCGCAGCGGAAACAGCGGCGAAGGCGTTTGGCAATGCCGGCGTCGACGCTTATGTAGCTGTGCAGAAGCCGGCCGGCGCGGTAAGCTACACGGTGCTTGTAGGCGCAGCCGCCGACCAGGCGGGGCTTGCTGCCGTACAGGCGCAAGCAGCGGCTGCAGGCAGCCTGCAGCCGGTAGCGGCCGGCGATTTTTATATGCTGAAGCGGGCTGACTATACATCGACCATTAACGCAAGCGAACCGGTGGATGCTTACATATTCCCTTCAAACGATATGAAGGTATGGGTCTCTCCGGCTGGCGGCGGCGCCACGCAGCTGGTGGAAAGATACAACCGCTCTTATCGCGGCGATTTTGAAATCAGCGTATTTAACGACCGGCTTGCTGTCGTGAACGAGCTGCCTTTCGAGCAATATTTGTATGCGGTAGTCGGGTCGGAAATGTACGCTTCCTGGCCGGCTGAAGCGCTGAAGGCGCAGGCTGTTGCCGCAAGGACGTACGCCCTGTATCAAGGATTTGGCTTCCAGATTGCCCATGTGGTCGACAGCGTGTTAAGCGAGGCTTATGGCGGCATCGGGGCAGAGACGAATTCGACAAGGGCTGCTGTGGATGCGACAGCCGGGGAAGTGCTGATGTATCAAGGGAAGCTGATAGAGGCGCTGTTCTCCTCCAACGGGGGCGGGCAAACTTCGGATGCGTCCGAAGTGTGGGGCAATGCGGTTCCTTATTTAAAAAGCGTGAACAGCCCTTGGGACAGCATTGCTGAACAGGGCCTAAAAAAATGGTACCGCGTAGCTTTGCCTAACGGCACATCGGGTTACGTTATCGAAGACCAGCTTGCCGATACCGGCGAGGTCAATCCGGTCGGCAAACCGATTATGGAGGTTACCTCTTCAGGCGCAACGGTGCGCAAGCTGCCGCTTCAGGACTCGACAGCTCCGGTTGCTTCCCTTACTGCGGGTTCAACGGTTGTAGCGGTTGACAAAACGGTTCAGTCCAATACGATGAATTGGGTAAGAGGGCCGTTTACGTCGTCGGAACTGCTCGGCACGATGAAAAATTACATAACCGGGCTGCCTTCTTCGATTACATCGCTGGAGGTAACTTCCAGAGGGGCATCCGGTCGTGTGCTTGCAATGCAGGCAAACGGCGCGCCGCTTACGATTAAATCCCCGGACAGCTTCCGTTCCGCCCTGGGTTCGCTGCCAAGCACGAAGTTTACGGTGGACGAAACAGCTAAAATGGCATTGCGGGGAGCCGGTTCCGTATCGGTAACTCGTACAGGCAACGCATCGCCGCTTTATATGATCGGCTCCGACGGCACGGCGAAACCTCTGGCTTCTGCTAACGTGTATGTGTTAAACGGCAGCGGGCAACTAAGAACCGCTACCAAAGACACCGCCTTCCGCTTTACCGGAACCGGCAACGGACACGGCATCGGTTTGTCCCAATACGGCGCCTACGGGCTTGCCGAGCAAGGGTATGACTATCAATACATTTTGCAATACTACTATACAGACGTAAATATCGTTAAGGAATGATATAAGCAATGAATGTAGATTCATTTGATTTTGAGCTGCCGGAGCGGCTGATTGCCCAAACTCCGCTGGCTGAACGCACTTCTTCCAGACTGCTTGCGTTAAACAAACGTACCGGAGAGATCCAACACCGCACATTTACGGACCTGGAGCAATATATAGCTCCGGGCGATGTGCTTGTACTGAATGATACAAGAGTAATACCGGCCAGATTGATCGGCGCCAAAACGGATACGGGAGCGAGAGCGGAGCTGCTGCTGCTGAAGCAGCTGGAAGGCGACCGCTGGGAAACGCTCGCCAAGCCGGCCAAGCGGCTGAAAGTCGGAGCCGAAATCGGCTTCGGCGATCGCGGCGACGGCACGCCGCTGCTGCGCGCGGTTGTAGAAGAGGAAGGCGAGATGGGCGGCCGGACCGTTAAGTTTATGTATGAAGGCATTTTTCCGGAGCTGTTGGACCGGCTTGGCGAAATGCCGCTTCCCCCTTATATTAAAGAAAGGCTGGAAGAGCGGGAGCGGTATCAAACCGTATACGCGCGCCATGAAGGATCGGCCGCTGCGCCTACCGCAGGGCTTCATTTTACGAAGGAATATTTGCAGCAACTGCAGGATAAAGGCGTCATTATTGCTTATATTACGCTTCATGTCGGGCTGGGGACGTTCCGTCCGATGTCTGCTGAAACGGTGGAAGAGCATGTTATGCACTCGGAGTATTATGAGCTGAACGAGCATAATGCCAGCTTGATCCGCGAAGCCAAAGCGCGCGGCTCCAAAGTAATAGCCGTCGGCACGACATCGTGCCGCACGCTGGAGACGGTCGCTTCGCAGTCAAAAGACGGGCAGGTACAAGCAGGAAGCGGCTGGACGGATATTTTTATTTACCCGGGATATACGTTTAAGCTTGTGGATTGCTTGCTGACGAACTTCCATTTGCCCAAATCGACATTAGTGATGCTGGTCAGCGCGCTTGCCGGCCGCGAACCGATTATGAAAGCTTATGCGGAAGCAGTCGAGCGCGAATACCGGTTTTTCAGCTTTGGCGATGCAATGTTTATTTATGAATAACAAAAAATGAAACCGATGGTTTTGTTTTTCGTAACTATCCAAGAAGGATGCGTGAAGAGTGGCAGCAGTTAAATACGAACTAATTAAAGTATGCAAGCAATCCGGAGCAAGGCTTGGCCGGGTTCATACGCCGCATGGCGTAATCGAGACGCCAACCTTTATGCCGGTTGGAACACTCGCGACAGTAAAAACGATGAGCCCCGAGGAGCTGAAAGCGCTTGGCGCCCAAATTATTTTGAGCAATACGTACCATCTGTTTTTGCGCCCGGGCCATGATATTGTGAAACGCGCAGGCGGGCTGCATAAGTTTATGAACTGGGATCGTCCGATTTTGACGGACAGCGGCGGTTTCCAAGTATTCAGCTTAAGCGATATGCGCAAAATTACGGAAGAGGGCGTTCATTTCCGCTCGCATTTAAACGGGGACAAGTTGTTCCTTTCACCAGAAAAAGCGATGGAAATTCAAAACGCGCTTGGTTCGGACATTATGATGGCATTTGATGAATGCCCCCTTATCCGGCCGATCATGCGTATGCGAAACAATCGCTGGAACGCACGACACGCTGGGCGGAACGGTGCTTGAATGCGCATGCCCGTCCTGAAGATCAAGCCTTGTTTGCAATCGTTCAAGGCGGCATGTACGAAGACTTGCGCAAACAAAGCGCAGCTGATTTGACTTCCATGGATTTCCCGGGTTATGCTATTGGTGGGCTTAGTGTGGGCGAGCCTAAACCTCTTATGTATGAGGTGCTTGATTATACGGTTCCACTGCTTCCAAGTAACAAACCGCGGTATTTAATGGGTGTCGGATCGCCTGACGCTTTGGTTGAAGGCGCTATCCGCGGCGTTGATATGTTCGACTGTGTGCTGCCGACCCGTATCGCACGCAACGGAACAACGATGACAAGCGAAGGACGGCTGGTTGTCCGCAACGCCAAGTATGCAGAAGATTTTGGCCCGCTTGATCCGAAGTGCTCCTGCTATACATGCCAGAACTACTCAAGAGCTTATATTCGCCATTTGATTAAAGCAGATGAGACGTTTGGCATCCGGCTTACGTCGTATCATAACTTGCATTTCCTCGTTGAATTGATGAAAAATGTCCGTCAGGCGATTATGGATGACCGCCTGCTTGATTTCCGCGATGAGTTTTTTGCGCAATACGGACTGTTTGATAACGAAAAAGGATTTTGAAAGGGGGGATAACCATGTTGTTTGCAGCAGATGCAGCAGGCGGTGGCGGCGGTAACTTTTTAAACCTCATCTGGCCGTTTATTTTAATGTTTGCGGTATTTTATTTTCTGCTTATTCGTCCGCAGCAAAAGAAACAAAAACAGCGCAACTCGCTGTTAAGCCAATTGAAAAAAGGCGATAAAATTACGACGATCGGCGGCCTGCACGGCACGATTGTAGAACTGACGGATGATACTGCAGTTGTTCGCGTAAACGATACAACGAAGCTTACGTTTGAACGCAGCGCGATCAGTACTGTCGTTAGCAGCGCTCCGGCGCCAACAGCTTCCGAATAAAGCAAAAAACCTGCCGCAAGAAGATGATCCATCTTCCAGCAAGCAGGTTTTTTTGTTTCCATTTTAGGGCGGAGGCGCTTATCGGAGATTGACGCCAAGCATGCCGCCAAAGGCGCCGGCAGCAAAAGCTATGCCAAGGAGTGTTAAGCTTCTGGCGGACAGTTCCGCATCGGCGGCCAGAAAGCTGATGATCAGAATAATAATCGCATAAACGATGCCCAGCAGGCCTCCGTAATACCATCCTTTTCTACCGGAACGTTTCCCCGATACAAAACCGCCGGCAAATGAGCAAAACCCGTGCACAATCATCGTATAAAGAGGCAGGCTGCTTTCTTTCATATTGCCGTAATGAAGAAATGACGAAAGCAAAAGTGCGCCGACGGCCAGCCAGATCGTCGCGTACAGCAATCCTTTTATGAAGGGCGAGCCCATTCGTGGAGCTTGTTCGTTATTAACCGAAGAACTCATCTTATTCCTCCTTAAATAAATGTATTATTAATCCATATGGCAGGGCTCGGCCGAATAGTACAACCAATCCAGTGAAGTTATGCTGGCTTTGCCATATATTCGTGGAGCCGGTTTTGCATGGTGAAAGTATCGTCAGGTGAGAATAGCTGTTACTGAAACATAAGTGCCAGGGAGGCGTTAGCCGTTGGAACTGTGGAACCTGACTATGCGGACGCTGCTTATTTATTTGGTTGTTTTCCTTGTCATGCGATTTATGGGCAAAAGGGAAATCGGCAAACTGTCCGTATTTGATTTGGTTATTTCGGTCATGATCGCTGAAATTGCGGTGTTTATTATCGAAGACACGAAACGCCCGATATGGGAAGGCATATTGCCGATGGTCATTTTGCTTGTTGTACAGATCGGAATTTCGCTGTTGATCTTAAAAAATAGAACGATCCGCAAAGTATTTGACGGCAAACCGAGCATTATTATTGCCAAAGGCAAGCTGGACCGCGAAGTAATGAAGAAACAGCGCTACAATCTGGATGATCTGCTGCTTCAGCTCCGGGAAAATAACATTCAAAATGTGGCGGACGTGGAGTTCGCAATCCTGGAAACTTCCGGTAAGCTGTCGGTCATCGAAAAGGATTCGGCTGACGGCAAGCAGGATGAGAAGAAAGAAGAAGGGAAAAGCGGCGACGTTGCAATCCCTTCGAAATACCGGTTTGAAATATTGCCGATTCCGCTTATTATGGATGGCAAGGTTCAGGATGAAAATTTGCAAAAGCTTGAAAAAACGCGATTTTGGCTCAAAAATGTGCTGCAAGAAAAAGGGGTTCACGATTTCAAGGATGTGTTTCTATGCACCATCGACTATAAAGGCAAGCTGTTTGTCGATGCAGTCCGGAAATCGCATTAACCAAATGAATCAACGGAACCATCTGCGGATGCCGGGCAGACGCTGCATATCGTAGCGGTTAATGACTCTCATCCATATGAGCAAAATGAGGTACACGGCAACGCTTGCTGCACAAGCGGCAAGCAGATTGCCCCATTCTTTTGGCAGCATATTATGGTTCATCGTAAATTGGGCTGCACCGCCCATAATGGTCATAGCTGCGCCGATTTTAATAAAATCAAGCAGCTTCAGACGGAATCCGATTGCCAGCTGCACACTAATGGCGTGAAGCAGCGTTACAAGGACAATATTGACGTTGATCGCAATTAAAGCGCCTTTAATGCCCAGATTCGGATCCGATGCGAGCGTAACGATCAGGAACAGCTTGACCGCCGCTCCGATAAAGGTATTCATTAGCGCCGTACCCGGTTTGTCCAAAGCTTGAAGGGCGGCTTGTAGCGGCGCCTGCAAATAAATAAACAAGCCGACCGGAGCCATCCATGCGAGCAGCGGCGCGATATCGGAGTGGTCGTACAGCATTCGGCAAATCGGCTCGGCAAACAGCGTCATGACTACAACAAATGGAGCGCCGGTGATAAGCGCAAGCCTCATCGACTGATTCAGCTGGTTATGGATCGTATCCTTGTCGCCTTTGGCTGCAGCTTCCGAAAGGGAGGGCACCAGCGAGACGGCAAGCGAATACGTTAATGCCGTAGGAAGCAGCACTAGCGGAATAATCATGCCCTGCAGCGCGCCGTATTGAGCTGTCGCGATGCCGGTGGCAATGCCTGCGGCAGCAAGGCTGCGCGCCGTAAATATTGATTCCAGCAAATAAGACAGCGACCCGACTAGTCGGCTGGCGGTAACCGGCACCGATAGCTGAAGCAGCTTGCCTAACACCGGCTCGCCTTTGGCTGCCGGCTCATTGCGGCTCGCTTCAGCCGCTTTTTTTCTCTCCCCTGCGAATGTAAACAACATGACGGCAAGCCCTGCGATTTCACCAACCAATACGCCCAGCATAGAGCCTGCTGCCGCCCATTCCAGTCCCATCGGAAGGAAATAATATGCAAAGGTTAACTGGCATGCGATGCGCAATATCGTCTCCACCACCTGCGAGGAGGCGGTCGGAATCATATTTTGTTTACCCTGATAGTACCCGCGGAAGACAGATGATACTGCGATAATAAGCAGCATGGGCGCCATGCATAAAAAGCTGTTCAGCACACGCTTGTCAGGGAGCAGGTGGGTTGTAATCCATGGTGCAAAAAGCAGCAGCAGTATCGTCATGACAGCAGCGATCGAGGTCGTCAGAAGCATAGCCGTTCTGAAAATATGCTTGATCCGGAACGAATCTCCTTTTGAATCGGCTTCTGCTATCCATTTTGCTACCGCCAGCGGGATTCCTCCGGTAATAAGGGTCAGCAGAACAGAGAGGAACGGGTAGCTGAGCTGAAATATACCAACTCCTTCCGCACCGATAATTCTCGGGAGCGCAATGCGGGGCACAAATCCGAGCAGACGGTTAATAATGCCCGCTGCAAGCAGGATCATGGCTCCTTTTAGAAAAGATTGTTTGGTCATAAATACGCCCTCGTCTCTACATAGAAAGTAGCCAGCCGCCTGCGGTTTGTTGAGCGGCAGACAGCCTGTACTTCACTTTATGCGCGGCATGTCCCTGATCATGTCATACAATTTTCGCCAGTTGCTGCGGCGGCCGGCAGGAATGCGGCTTTCAGCATCGAAATAAAAAGAATACAATGACTTGCGGGCGATAAGGGGGCACGGCATCGGATGGATGGATTGGACGAGGACATGAAGGAGCTGTGCAAAAGCAAAGCCGAGGAATTCCGGCTCATTGGTTATGAGCATGTAACGTGGGAAGAAATATGGCAATGTGTCAGCGAGAAATATACAAAAAAAGGGATACCCGCAATTCATGAAGTGGTAAACGATATTCTTACGTTAAAAGTAACCAAATTTATGAATTATTTAACGATGAGCGCTTTTAAAGGAAACCCTTTTACGTAATATTGGGGTTTCTTTTTTTTTGACTCGTTTTTACAGCATCGGTATAATAGGAATATTGAGATCTTAAGGGGGACTATGGATAATATGAACTGGAAGAGACTGGCTGCCTTCCTCGCGATCGTAATTATTATGCTTGCCGTTGTCGCGGGGACGAGCCCTTCACTAGTCAAGGACATCAGGCTAGGATTGGATTTGAAAGGCGGCTTCGAGATCTTGTACGAAGCAACTCCTTTAGAGGGCGGAGAGAAAGTAACTCCGGAATCGCTGAAGGAAACCGCGCGCAGCCTGGAAGCCAGGGCGGACAAGCTTGGTATTGCCGAACCGGAAATTACGACGGAAGGCACCAATCGCATTCGCGTGAAACTTGCCGGCGTTGCCAATGAAGACGAAGTGCGCAAAGTAATCGGCGAGCCGGTTAACTTGACGTTCCGCGCTCCGGACGGCACGATCAAGCTGAAAGGAACGGACTTCGTCGAGAACGGCGCTAAAGTCGAATATGACCAATTGGGCCATCCGCTTGTTACGATTAAGCTGAAAAACGCCCAATTGTTTGAAGACGTTACCCGTTCGCTGATCGGCAAGACGCTTGCTATATATTTGGATGATACGATGATTTCGAATCCGTCCGTCAACAGTGCAATCAGCGGCGGCACGGCGCAAATCTCCGGCAGCTTTACGCTGGATGAAGCCAACGATTTGAAGGATAAAATCAATATGGGCGCGCTTCCGCTTAAGCTGACGGAAAAATATACGCAAAGCGTAGGAGCACAGCTGGGCAAGCAGTCCCTGCACCAAACGGTTGAAGCCGGACTTATCGGCACGGCCATTATTCTCGTCTTTTTGATTATTTTGTTCCGTGTGCCGGGTGTCGTTGCCGCCATAACGGTTATTACTTACACTTGGCTGCTTATTCTTGTATTCTGGCTCATGAACGCGACGTTAACGCTTCCGGGCATTGCGGCGTTTGTGCTCGGGATCGGGATGGCGGTTGACGCCAATATCATTATGTACGAACGGATTAAAGAAGAAATCCGCAGCGGCAAGAGCCTGCTTTCTTCCTTAAAAGCCGGCTCCAAAAACTCGTTCCGTACCATTATGGACGCCAACGTTACGAACATCATCGCCAGCATCGTGCTTTATTGGGTCGGCAACGGCGCGATCCGCGGCTTTGCGCTTACGATGATCTTCAGTATTCTCGTGAGTATCGTAACGAACATTTTCTTGTCCCGTCTTCTTATTCAGCTTCTGATTAGAAGCAATCTGTTCAAGAAGCCATCCTACTACGGAGTGAAGGAGTCGGAGATCCGTGAACTTTAATACCAAAATACGTTTTGATTTTATTAAGCACAGCAACAAGTTTTTTATCTTTTCCGGGATTTTGACGCTGCTGGGCATTATTTCGCTCCTCGTGTTCCAATTGAATTACGGGGTTGACTTTAAAGCCGGCACGAACATGGATATAACGGTAGGAAAAACGACTACTCAAGCAGAGTCTATCGAGCTTTTAAAGCAAGCAGGCTACGACAAAGTGAAGCTAACCGTCGGCGGCAATAACAACGAACGCGTATCGGTGCGTTTTGACGAGGTGCTGCCGCAGGATAAAGTGAATGTGGTGAAGAAAGCATTTACCGATAAATTTGGTGCGAAAGCTTCTTTTGAAGTCAACGTCGTATCGCCGGATATGGCGCAAGAGCTTGGCAAAAAAGCGATTATCGCGATTGTTGTCGCCAGCGCGGCGATTATGCTTTACGTGATTATCCGCTTCGAATGGCGTTTCTCGCTGGCGGCGATTATTGCCATTTTGTACGATGCGTTTTTTGTCGTTACGATGTTCTCGCTGTTCCATTTCGAGGTGAACCTGCCGTTTATCGCCGCGGTTCTGACGACTATCGGTTATTCGATTAACGATAAAATCGTTATTTTCGACCGGATTCGCGAAAATCTTCGTTTCGGCAAATATAAAACGAAAGAACAGCTGTCCGAGATGGTTAACGCCAGCCTCTGGCAGACGATGGCCCGGAACATTTATACCGTTGCTGCGGTATTGATCGTGGCGGTTTCGTTGTTCTTGTTCGGCAGTGAATCAATTAAGCTGTTTGCTCTTGCGAAAATTTTTGGTTTGGCCAGCGGCGCATACTCGTCGATTTGTATCGCGAGCCCGCTTTGGCTCATTCTGAAAAGCAAGGAAAAGAAAAAAGTAGCGGCAAAACCAAAAACAAATCCTTAAGCTACAGGTTAAGCTGGGTGTCTAATATAAGGTTTTCGCGCGAGCGAAAACCTTATATTTTCGATAAAAGGCTTATGCTAACGAAGTAGTTTTCCGCTAACGCGGAAAACAAGCTTATGCTTACGGAGTAGTTTTCTGCTAACGCGGAAAACAAGCTTATGCTTACGAAGTAGTTTTCCGCTAACGCGGAAAACAAGCTTATGCTTACGAAGTAGTTTTCCGCTAACGCGGAAAACAAGCTTATGCTTACGAAGTAGTTTTCCGCTAACGCGGAAAACTTTAGGAGGCACAATAATGCGAGATGTTAAAGCTGAGAGCATGTCTGGGCTTTGGGGCAGCGCCTTACTTGCTTTGCTGAAAGGGATTGTCGGGTGGCTCTCCGGAAGTAAAGCGCTGCTGGCCGACGCTTTTCATTCGGCCGCTGAACTTTCCGGTTCAATCGCCAAGCTTGCCGCCTCGCGTTCGGAGCGGTCGGGCTCGAGGGAACCGGATTCCAAAGGCGCAAACACCGGCAATACACGCGCCGAAGAAATCGTTTCTGTTGTTTTATCCGCGTGCTGGTTAGTGATCGGCCTTGAAATCGGTATTTCGGCATTGCGGGATTTTTCGTTAGGCATTGAGGAAGCGCCTCATTGGAGCGCGGTTGTGATGGCTTTGGCCGGACTGCTGGTGAAGCAGCTGTTATTCCGCAGCAGGCAGGGTCATGCGGGGCTCTATTCATCGCTTGCCGTTTTGGCAGGGGCAGGCGGGGCGTTAATCGGTAAGGCGGCATCGCTGCCGCTGCTTTATTATTTTGATCCGGCGGCTTCCATCGTGATTGCAGTCATGATGATCGCGAACGGATACCGGCTAATTGTCTCGGCAGTCCGCACGGAACCGCAAACCGTATATCCGGCAAAGGATACCGAGGATATGATGCAGCTGGTGCAGCGCATCGAAGGTGTTGTAACAGTGGAATCGCTGAAAGCGAAAGAGCAGGGCCATTATGTCGTTGCGGATATCGTCATCAGTGTGAATCCGCGTATTTCCATGATGGAAGGGCAAGAAATCGGCAAGCGCGTGAAGCAGCTTGTGCTGAAACGATTTGCCCATGTAACGGACGTGTCCATATATGTCGAAGCTTATAATCCTGGTTATCCGTATAAGTCAAACCACGATCCAAATCAGGAGCAGATGACGACATTGATCCAATAGAAGCTAGGCAGCAGAGAGGGGTTGAACACAGCGTGATCAAACAAAAAACGCGCTGGACCATAACGCCCTGGAGTGAACAAGAAGAGCAGCAGGCCGGCCTTTTAGCCGAGACGCTTCGTTTGTCGCCGCTTGTTGCGAGATTGCTCGTCAGGCGCGGCTGCAGCGATCCGGCTGTCGCTGAACGTTTTTTATTCGCCGGGCCGCAGCATTTGCATGATCCTTTTTTGTTAAAAGGAATGAAAGAAGCTGCCGAGCGAATCCACAGCGCAGGGGAAACCGGAGAAAAAATCCGGATATACGGCGATTATGACGCAGACGGCGTTTCAAGCACTTCGCTTCTTGTCTATTTATTTCGCGAACTTGGTTATGATTATGATTATTATATCCCGCATCGTATGCTCGAAGGTTACGGCTTGAACCGCAAGGCGCTGGAACTGGCGGCGGAAGACGGCGTCAAGCTGATCGTTACGGTAGATACCGGCATAAGCGCATTCGAGGAGATTGAATATGCAAAAGAGTTGGGTCTCGATGTGGTGGTCACCGACCATCATGAACCGCCTGAGCGAATTCCGGATGCCGTTGCGGTTGTTAACCCGAAGCAGCATGACTGCCCTTATCCGTTTAAAGGCTTGGCCGGCGTAGGCGTAGCGTTCAAGCTGGCGCATGCGCTGTTAGGCTCAGCGCCGCTGCAGTGGGCAGATATTGTGTGCCTCGGCACGATTGCCGACTTAATGCCGCTTACGGATGAAAACCGCATTCTTGTGCGTGAAGGGCTTGCGCTGCTGCAGACGATGGAAAAACCCGGATTCAGAGCGCTTGCGGAAGTGTCCGGCATTGAGCAGGGGCAGGTAACCGCAACATCGGTCGGTTTCGGCATTGCACCGCGCATTAATGCAGCCGGCCGGCTGGATCATGCCAGAAGGGCGGTGGAGCTGCTTATATCGCCTTCTTATGACGAAGCGATATTAACCGCTTCTGCACTTGATTTGCTGAATAAAGAGCGGCAGCGGCTGGTGGAGGGTATCGTCAAGGAAGCGGAAGAACAGTGGGCTTCCAAGGCGGCACATGCGGAAGCGGAAGGCGTGCCCGTCCCATCCGTCATTGTGCTCGCCGGCGAAGGCTGGAATGTGGGCATTATCGGCATCGTCGCCTCCAAGCTGCTAGAGCGCCATTATAAGCCAACCATTATTTTCGGCATTGACCCGGATACCGGCATGGCCAAAGGTTCGGCCAGATCGATTGACGGCTTTGATCTGCATGCCGCACTTACGGAATGCGAAGCGCTGCTGGATCATTACGGCGGCCATCAGGCTGCAGCCGGGATGAGCTTGCATCGCGACAATCTTCCTGCCTTGGAGCAGCAGATGAGCGGCCTGGCGGACCGATGGCTGACGGCGGATGACTGGATACCGAAAACGTCCATCGATTTGATATGCGGCGTTGAGGAAGCGACACTGCAAACGATCAGCCAGCTTAGCCAGCTGGAGCCGTTTGGCAACGCCAATCCTTCCCGCGGCTTTTATTCCGCCGGGCAAAGATTGGCGACCGCCGGGCAATCGGCAAGGACAACAAACATTTGAAGCTGACGGTCCGCAGCAGGACAAGCACACTGGATGTTATCGGGTTCGGGTACGGGGAGCATGCGGCGCTTATAAATTCGCAAACCGAACTCGATCTGTTAGGCGAGCTTTCAGTGAATGAATGGAACGGCCAGCGCAAGCCGCAGCTGCAAATTCATGATTTAAGGACAAGCCCGCCAAGCCCTGCTTTTCCGGAAAGAGAGCAGTTCGGGCTGCTGTATAAGCATCTCCGCCAGCATAAGCGGTTTCCGATTGAAGGGTTAACCGAAACGTTAGCGCGAACCGTCCGTCTTACACCGGAGATGATCGCTCTCATGCTGGACGTGTTTACAGAGCTTGAATTTATCCGGCTGGATGAGGAGGCGCAGGAGCTGGTTGTAGCTGATTCGCCGGCCAAACGGGATTTAAGCTCATCCGAAGCATACCGCGCTGCGAAGCGGCAGACGGACACTGTATACATGAGCGGGGTTTCAAGCTAGAATAAGTAGGTTCACGAAATTATCGGTGTGAATGAAGGGATTGAATGACGTTGAGTATAAATTTTAAAGACTATATCCGGGTTATTCCGGATTTCCCGCAGCCGGGCATTAAATTTAAAGATATTACGCCGCTGCTGAACGACGGCCCGGCTTATAAAGAGGCCATTGCCGCGTTAAAAGAACTTGTCAAGCATTTGGAAATCGATGTTATCGCCGGTCCGGAAGCACGCGGTTTTGTCATCGGCGCGCCGCTTGCGCTCGAGCTTGGCGTTGGGTTCGTGCCGATCCGCAAAAAAGGCAAGCTTCCTTATGAGACGATTGAAGCGAGCTACGACCTGGAATACGGCAACGACAGCTTGACCATGCATGTAGATGCGATCCAACCGGGGCAACGCGTCCTAATTGCTGATGATCTGCTTGCAACAGGAGGCACCATTGCGACTTCGGTTAAATTGGTCCGCCAGCTTGGCGGTACAGTAGCCGGTGCAGCTTTTTTGATTGAGCTTGGTTATTTGACCGGCCGTGACAAGCTGGAAGGCATTGATATTGTTTCGTTGTTGAAATACGAGTAGTTCACCGTCAAGGTGCTGCAAGGCTCCCTCTTCACTGCAAATGCGAAGAGGGAGCTTCTTTATATCACATTTGGCTGAATACCAGACAAATCCGGCAGTTAATTTCGGAGTTTCGACACCGTCCACAGTTGACGTCATGTCATGGTAACAGGCATAATATGAGGAATAATAGAAAGCTGAATTGTCTGAATAGATCATGCCAAGCGAAAGAAAGGGACGTTTCATGGGCATAGAGCAGTTAATTGAAAAGGCGTCTGCCTATCTGAAGGAACAAGACTTATTACGCATCAGGGAAGCCTATGATTTTGCTGAGCAAGCCCATCACGGCCAAGTGCGCAAGTCGGGTGAGCCTTATATCTTGCATCCTGTGGCCGTAGCGGAAATATTGGTCAACATGCAGATGGACGTCATGTCGATTATTGCTGCGCTGCTGCATGATGTCGTAGAAGATACAACCGTTGATCTGGCAACGGTCAAAGCGAAATTTGGCGATACATGCGCCATGCTGGTCGACGGGTTAACAAAGCTGGAAAAAATCCAATTCCGGTCGAAGGAAGAGCAGCAGAACGAAAACTACCGCAAAATGTTCTTGGCGATGACACAGGACATTCGCGTTATTTTAATTAAGCTGGCCGACCGGCTTCATAATATGCGCACGTTAAAGTTTCAGTCGGAGGAAGCGCAGCGCCGGATTGCGTATGAAACGCTGGAAATTTTTTGCCCGATTGCGCACCGGCTTGGTATTTCTGCGATCAAATGGGAGATGGAAGATATTGCGCTCCGCTATTTGAACCCGCAGCAGTATTACCGGATCGCCAATCTGATGAAAAAGAAGCGGGCGGAACGCGAGAAGCATATTGAGGACGTTATCGACCGGATTAAAGAAAAGCTTGCGGAAATGGGCATCGACGGCGACATCTCGGGACGCCCCAAACATATATACAGCATTTATAAAAAAATGCATGCCAAAAACAAGCAGTTTAATGAGATTTACGACTTGCTTGCGATCCGGATTATCGTGGATAACATTAAGGACTGTTACGCGACGCTTGGCATTATCCATACGTTGTGGAAACCGATGCCTGGGCGGTTCAAGGACTATATCGCAATGCCCAAAGCAAACATGTACCAGTCGCTCCATACAACGGTCATCGGGCCAAACGGGGAGCCGACGGAAGTGCAGATCCGCACTTGGGAAATGCACCGCACGTCGGAGTACGGTATCGCGGCGCATTGGGTATATAAAGAAGGCAGCTCGTCGCCAAACGGCAATTTTGAAGACCGCTTGTCCTGGGTACGCGAGCTGATGGAGCTGCAGCATGACACGCAAAATGCGGCCGAGTTCATGGAATCGCTGAAGATGGATTTCTTCTCCGATCTTGTATTTGTATTTACGCCAAGCGGGGAAGTGATCGAGCTTCCTTCAGGATCGGTGCCGCTTGATTTTGCGTACCGCATTCATACGGAGGTTGGCAACCGCACTATCGGAGCGAAGGTAAACGGCAGAATCGTGCCGCTGGACCATAAGCTGAAAACCGGCGATATTATCGAGATTTTGACATCCAAGCATTCCTACGGACCAAGCCAGGACTGGATTAAAATTGCGCAATCCTCACATGCGCGCAGTAAAATCCGGCAATGGTTCAAGAAGGAAAAACGCGAGGAAAATGTCGCCAAAGGCCGCGAGTCGATTGAACGCGAGCTGAGGAAGCTTGGTTTAGAGCCGTCCGTATGGATGACAGACGACAAGCTGCAGGAAGTGGCGACGAAATTTACGTTTAACGATATAGAAGATATGATGTCGGCGATCGGCTTCGGCGGTTTGACGGGTGCCCAGGTATGTACGAGACTGACCGAAAAGCTGCGCAAGGAAGCGGAAAAATCGAATATTATTGATTTGGCCGAACCGAAAGAAAACAAATCGCCGGGCTCCAAGAAAAACCGCCCCACCAACGGCATTATGGTCAAAGGGGTCGACAACTTGCTTGTCCGTTTTGCCCGCTGCTGCAATCCGGTGCCGGGTGACGCCATTATCGGCTATATTACGCGCGGCCGCGGCGTTTCCGTCCATCGTATCGACTGTCCGAACATTCCGTTTGGCGTCGAAGGCGAAGAAGCGGAACGCGTCATTGAAGTGGCGTGGGACGAAGGTATCGAGTCGAACTACAGCGTCGATATCGAAATCGCCGGACAAGACCGCTCGGGCTTGCTGAACGAGGTGCTGCAGGCGGTTTATGAAAGCAAAACGAACATTACGGCGGTTACTGGCCGTTCGGTTAAAAATAAAATGGTCATGATCCATATGACGATCATGATTCGCAATGTGGAGCATCTGTCATCCGTTGTGGAAAAAATTAAACGGGTGAAGGACATTTATTCCGTGCAGCGGATCATTAACAGCTAATCGGAGGGACAAGCCGTGAAAGTAGTGGTGCAGCGCAGCAAGCAGGCAAAAGTAACGGTGGACGGCGCGGCCGTGGGCGAGATTGAATTTGGCCTTGTACTGCTTGTAGGGATTACGCATGAGGATACGGAAGCCGATGTCCGCTGGATGGCGGATAAAACGGCCGGTCTTCGGATTTTTGAAGATGAAGCGGGCAAAATGAACCATTCGGTTGTGGATGTTGGCGGCCAAATTTTGTCAGTGTCGCAGTTTACGCTATACGGCGATTGCCGGAAGGGCAAACGCCCGAACTTTATGGCGGCAGCCCGCCCCGAGCAGGCGGAACCGCTATATGAGCAGTTTAACGAAGCGCTGCGCGCGCAGGGGTTAACGGTGCAGACCGGCGTCTTTGGCGCTATGATGGATGTCTCGCTCACGAACTGGGGCCCGGTAACGCTTATTTTGGACAGCAAACAGTAGCAGAGGAGCTGTGCGCGGCGGTGTTTACGGCAAGCAGGCAACTTGAGCGGCGGCATACACGAGCGGGTGATGGCGTATAACGCGCAACGGTTTGCAGCAAGGGCGACAAGCACAACGCGAGAGACGCGATGGGATGTGAGCGGCGGCATGCTCGTGGATGACGATGCACAATGCCAGCAGTGCGCAAACTGCGGGTTTGGATGCGGCAGGTTTCGTTTTCTGCAATTTCAGCTAGGTTTTGTTTCATGCGGTTAGTTTGGATGCCGCTGGCTATACTAATGGCAGCCAAGCCATTAATTGAGCCAATGCTGAAGGAGATTAGATACCGCATGCATCAGTCACGCAAGGAGCAAGGCTTGCAGCGCGAGTCGCGCAAGCTGCTTCACGCCGATTTCCGGGAAGCGATTATTTTAGCCGGCGCGGAAAACAATGTGGAAGTTTCCGATGAACCCGGTGCGCGCAAACCGGCAGGAAGGGGATTCTCGAAACCTTAAAAAACCGTCTCTTTACAATGATTGCGTTTTCTGAATTGTAATAGGATTGTAATCTAATGATAACGGTTCTTTAATACAACATGCCTATACTACAACTAGACCCCCTTTTTTAAAACATATAACTTGAGGACCTACAACTTGTATTGTAGGTTTTTTTCTGTCCGTTTTAGGGGAAACTATAACTATTCGTTGACACAATAATGAACCTGTGTTATAGTTTGAAGTCAATATAACTTTACTTATCTGATCCTGTGATGGAACAAAGTAATTCAAAGCACGTACCCAGAGAGGGATGCCCAGGCTGCAAGCATCCTTATGGTGATTGAATGAACAGACCTTCCGGAGGACAGCAGGCGAACGATGCGATTTGTTTCGTGTCCGTGTAGCTTGTCTGCGTAAGCGGGCGTTAACCGTTTGGAAAGCGAACGATGCCGTCACATCGCAGTGATGATGCAGGTTCGGAATTGTGGGTGGCACCGCGGGAGATTACGCTCTCGTCCCTTGCAGCTTAGGCTGTAGGAGACGGGGGCTTTTTTATTTTTCCGCTGCGGCAATGCCGCCGTCAAACAGCGAGGAAACGAAGAAATTTGAGGGGTCAGGAGGGAAACAGATGTCATTTCAAAAGTCGCCTGGTACGCAGGATATTTTGCCCGGCTCGGTAGAGAGATGGCAATATGTCGAGCAGACAGCCCGGGATATTTGCCGCAGATTTAATTTCCGTGAAATCCGCACGCCGATGTTCGAATCCACCGATTTGTTTAAACGCGGCGTCGGGGAAACAACCGATATTGTCGAAAAGGAAATGTATACCTTCACGGATCGCGGCAACCGCAGCATTACACTGCGTCCGGAAGGTACGGCCGGCGTTGTGCGTTCTTACGTAGAAAATAAAATTTACGGGGAACCGGACGTTTCCAAATTGTATTACATCGGACCGATGTTCCGTTACGAACGCCAGCAGGCGGGACGTTACCGCCAGTTCCACCAGTTTGGGGTAGAGGCGCTTGGCTCGGCCGATCCGGCACTGGATGCCGAAGTAATAGCGCTTGGCTACACGTTTTATACCGAAGTAGGCCTTAAAGGCGTTCGTGTTGAAATCAATTCCATTGGCACACCGGCCGTACGCGCCGATTTCCGCGATAAGCTGCTTGCTTTTCTGGAGCCGAAACGCGAGCTGCTGTGCAAGGACTGTCAATCCCGCATGGATCGCAATCCGCTTCGTGTGCTGGATTGCAAAACGGACCAGCATCATTTTGAAGGCGCGCCATCCATTCTGGACAGCCTGGATGAAGAATGCCGCACCCACTTTGACAAAGTGCAAACGTATTTGACGGATATGGGCATTCCGTTTGTCATTAATCCGAAGCTGGTGCGCGGGCTCGATTATTACACGCATACCGCTTTTGAATATAAAGCGGAAGGTATCGGCGCCATTGATACGATTGGCGGCGGCGGCCGTTACAACGGCCTGGTGTCCGAAATCGGCGGTCCTGAACAGCCCGGCGTTGGTCTAGGCCTTGGCCTGGAGCGTACGATTATGCTGCTGGAGCATCAAGCACAGCAGCTTCCCGATCCGCACCGCCTGGATGTCTACTTGGTAGCGCTGGGTGAAGCTTCCGAGCGCCGCGTCACGCAGCTGACGTACGAGCTGCGTAAAGCAGGCCTGCGTGCAGAGCGCGATTATCTGGGCCGCAAAATGAAGGCGCAGCTGAAATCCGCAGACCGCTTCGAAGCGCGTTACACGGCGATTTTGGGTGATGACGAGCTGGCGCGGGGCGAAATTGCCCTGAAAGAGATGGCGACCGGCGAGCAGAAAGTGATTCCGCTTGATCAGCTTGTACAAGAGCTGGCAGGCAACAAATAATAAGATCCAACACCTAAAGGAGATATGAAAACCATGATGTTGAAAACACATGCATGCGGCCAGCTGTCCAAAGCGGACGTCGGCCAAACCGTTACGCTGAACGGCTGGGTTCAGCGCCGCCGCGACCTTGGCGGAGTTTTGTTTGTGGACCTTCGCGACCGCACAGGAATTGTGCAAATCGTATTTAACCCGGATTTCTCGGGCGACGCGCAAGCGCTTGGCGAACGCGCCCGCAACGAATTCGTGCTGGCAGTGGAAGGCACGGTCGTTGAACGCGATCCGGAAACGTTTAACCCGAACCTGGCAACCGGCGAAATTGAAGTTCGCGTTCATAAGCTTGAAATTATGAACCCGGCGAAGACGCCTCCGTTCCCGATTGAAGACGGCGTTGAGGTGGATGAGAACCTCCGCCTGAAATACCGCTACCTGGACCTGCGCCGTCCGGAAATGCAGCGCACGCTGCTGCTCCGTTCGAAAGCGGCCAAAGTATTCCGCGACTTCCTTGATGGCGAAGGCTTCATCGACGTGGAAACGCCAATCCTGACGAAAAGCACGCCGGAAGGCGCGCGTGACTATCTCGTGCCAAGCCGTGTGCATGAAGGCGAGTTTTACGCGCTGCCGCAATCGCCGCAAATTTTCAAACAGCTGCTGATGGTTGGCGGCCTCGAGCGCTATTACCAAATCGCGCGCTGCTTCCGCGACGAAGACCTTCGTGCGGACCGTCAGCCTGAATTTACGCAAGTCGACATCGAGACGTCGTTCCTGTCTCAGGATCAGCTTCTTTCGATGATGGAGCAGCTGGTACAACGCCTGTTCCGTGAAACGGTTGGCGCTGAAATTCCGGCTCCATTCCAGCGTATCACTTACGCGGATGCGATGAACAAATACGGCTCCGACAAGCCGGACCTTCGTTTCGGCCTGGAGATCGAAGATATTACCGATATCGTATCGACCAGCGATGTCAAAGTATTTGCAAGCGTAGCGGCAAGCGGCGGCGTAGTTAAGGCGCTGAACGCCAAAGGCTGTGCAACGTGGAGCCGCAAAGAGCTTGATGACCTGCAGCCGTTTGCGGCACGCTACGGCGGCAAAGGCCTGGCATGGATTACCGTTAAAGACGGCGAATGGAAAGGCCCGATCGTTAAATTCCTGAAGCCGGAAGAAATTGCCGCTTTGACCGAACGTCTGCAAGTGGAAGACGGCGACCTGCTCACGTTCTCCGCCGACAAGAAAAAAGTCGTTGCGGACGTGCTTGGCAACCTGCGCCTGAAAGTAGGCCGCGAGCTTGGCCTGATTGACGAATCGGCATACAAATTCGCATGGGTCGTAGACTTCCCGCTGCTTGGCTGGGACGAAGAAGCCGGCCGTTATGTGGCTGAGCACCATCCGTTCACCCGTCCGAAGGACGAAGACCTGCACCTGTTCGACACCGACCCTGGCCAAATCCGCGCGCAAGCGTACGACCTTGTCCTGAACGGCTACGAAGTAGGCGGCGGTTCGATGCGGATATTCAAACGCGAAGTGCAGGAAAAAATGTTCGCAGCGCTTGGCTTCTCGATGGAAGAAGCGCAAGAGAAGTTTGGCTTCCTGCTGGATGCGTTCGAATACGGCACGCCTCCGCACGGCGGCATCGCATTTGGCTTCGACCGTCTGGTTATGCTGCTGACAGGCCGCACGAACTTGCGCGAAACGATTGCGTTCCCGAAAACGGCAAACGCAACCGATCCGATGACCGACGCTCCATCGCCGGTTGAAGCTTCGCAGCTGGAACAGCTTCATATTCGTACCGTATTGAAGCCGGCCCCTGCAAAACAGCCAGCAGCAGCTGCTGCCGGCGAGAAAAAAGAGTAACGGGATAAAAGGGAGGCTGCACACGATGCTGCATCAATTTTCCCGCACGGAACTGGCGATCGGCCCGGAAGGGCTGGAGCTGATGAAAGGCAGCACGGTGGCTGTGCTGGGCATCGGCGGCGTAGGTTCGATCGCCGCTGAAGCGCTGGCCCGCACCGGCGTAGGACGCATCATTCTGATCGACAAAGATGTAGTCGATATAACGAACGTCAACCGCCAGATCCATGCATTGACAACGACGGTTGGCCAGCCGAAGGCCGATCTGATGCGCGACCGGATTAAGCTGATTAATCCGGAGTGCAATGCCGAAGCGCTGCGCATGTTTTATACGGAAGAAACGTACGAACAGTTGTTTGCGTACCCGCTGGATTATGTCGTTGACGCTTCCGATACAATTTCGTACAAGGTGCATCTGATCAAGCAATGTCTAGAACGGAACATTCCGGTAATTTCCAGTATGGGCGCTGCTAATAAAATGGACCCGACGAAATTCCGGGTGGCGGATATTTCTAAGACGCACACCGATCCGATTGCGCGTGTTGTACGCCAAAAACTGCGTAAAGATGGCATTCGTAAAGGTGTGAAAGTTGTTTTCTCCGACGAAGAGCCTATGAAGCCAAGAGAGGATGTTACGCAGCGGATCGTGCCGGATAATGCGCCGGAAATCCGCAAAGCGCAGCAGCCTCCGGCCAGCAACGCTTTTGTGCCGCCGGTAGCCGGGCTGATCATGGTCAGCGTAGTCGTACGCGATTTATTGACAAAAGGCGGAATTACATTGTAGTTGTTTCGCCGCATCGGCTGTTCGAAGTCCGCTCCGTTACAGGCGCGGCTTCGTGCTGCAACTGCAAAAAAGCCTTCCCGGCATAAACCGGGAAGGCTTTTTTGCAACCTATAGAGACTAATGCTTCAACAGCGATTGCTTGCCGACCAGCTCTTTCAGCTCGGAAATGAGCTGGTCCAGCTGCAAATAACCTTCAACCAGCTGGCCGATCTTGGAATCCTGATTTTCCATGCTTGCAGATACTTCCTCGACGGAAGCCATATTTTGCTCGGTTGTGGCTGCGATATTCATAATTTCCCGGGAAACAACGGCGTATTCCTCGGACATTTGAACCGATGATTGGCCAACGGCAACGGCATGCGCTTTGACAAGTCCGGTATTTTCGTGAATGCGCCGAATGACCTGCTCGACCTGCTGTGTAGCGTCGTAACTAACGGCGACAGCGGATTGGCCCAGATGAATTTGTTCGCTGACAGCTGTAATTTGGCTGCCAATTGTATCGAGTATCGAAGCGATTTCTTTGGCTGCCGATTGCGCATGATCGGCCAAGGTCCGCACTTCGGAGGCGACAACTGCAAATCCTTTGCCTTGCTCTCCTGCCCGGGCCGCTTCTATCGCTGCGTTAAGCGCCAGCAGATGAGTCTGCTCGGATATTTCGCCGATGGAACGGGCAATCGTGCCAACCTGCTCATTTTGTTGATTCAGCAAATCCATCAGGTGAACGGTATCCGTCATAATGGTGCGGACCCGATTCGCTTCGGTTGTAAGCGTTACGAGCTGGCCGCTGCCTTCCGTCGTCAGCGCAGCATTATCGGTAGCGTAATTTTGCAGCAATGCTGTCCTGTCTACGAGCTGCTGAACCGACGTGTCGATACTGTGCACAGCTTCTCCGGCTTCCACGACCATGCCGGTCTGTTTTTCGATCGAGGCGGTCATTTCGCCAAAAGTAGCCGTTACTTCGCGGGATATGATGCCGGCCCGCTCGACGGTGTTTTTTTGCTCTTTGCTGAATTCATCCAATATGATGATTGAGGATTTCAGTTTGTCGATCAACTGCTCGGAAACGTCTTTGGCAGTTAAGGCATCGCTGCGCTCGCGCGACACCTGCAGTTGAAGCCGCTGGCTGAAGCCGGCCGACACGGCCAAAGCAGCTGTAGCAAAAATCAGGTACATATACAGGTAAAGCAGAGAATCGCCCGGAAACAGCCGCTGCTGGTATTCTTGATCGAGAAACAGATAGGTAGTGAACCCCATTCCCAGTATACCCGTCAGAACAATCGGCTTGTAATCGGAATACAAGGTCATAATCGTAATGTTGACATATACCAGAAAATAAGTGCTTATAATCGGATTCGGATCGGAAACAATGAGCAACACGGCCAGCGCTGTTAAAATAAACGGAACGAGGTATTTGATATAGGATACAAACCACTTTTTGTAAGTCATCAAGGTCGTAATGCCGCAGGTGACGATTCCGACAGCCGCAAGGGTCATAATTAAAGCTGCGCTGATTCCCGCCCCGAGGTCAGCGGCAATGCCAAGTACAAGCAATCCCCATAATATTTTGACAAACAGCCGGTTCCGCTTGTCCAAAATTTCCAGATCAGTTGTCATTTCTCCCAACCTTTTCTCCCATTAATAATTTGCGGCTAAACACCCGCAGCTTGCGGTTTGGCTGACGGAACGTAACTATCCAGCCAATCAAACCGTTTTTTGTTTCGGTACACCTGTTCAACATCCAGAATGGTCGGAATAACATAATCGCCTTTGTAAAAGGTTTTTTCTCCGATTTTTTCCATCGGGATATGGAAACTGATACGAAAGGCCCGATAAAGCACCGGCTCCAGCAGCGACACATAATAACGAAGGCCATGCTGCTCGGCACAATATACGGCTGAAGAGAGCAAATCCACTAACGGCTTTCCGCGATGCTCCTTTAAGACGGCCATCTTGTCGAATTCCGCTACTTTGCCCGGGTTGGATCTCACCTTAGGGTGAACGGCAAATGGAGCGATTTCATTGATGCTTCCGGTCGAATGGTAAGGCTTGATCTCTGATGTCCCCACGATATCGCCTTCGGGGGTAACGGCGACAAACCTGTCCAGCGCGTGCTGTGAATATTCCAGCTCGTAGCCCTTTTCTGTCCATACGGTTGTCCAAATCCGATCAAACTCTGCCTGCATGATTTCGTTGTCCACACGCATAAACAATTGAATACAGCTCCCTTTCTCCTCTCTCTCTATTTTTTTCTTTGTAAAAGGCTCCCTCTCAAAACGCCATCTCCTTCGGGATATCGCCGCCGCTATTATGAAAGCAAAGGCCTATTGTCCAAAGGAAAAATATGACTATTGTTTAATATCGGCTTTAAGCAGCTTCCAATTAATGGGTAATATTGACTAGTTAAATAGGACTAGATCACTAGGATTTCTTATCTATGCGGCGTTCGGCTGCTCCCGACTGAACGGGTAGCGAACACATGTACGAATATGCTATGATAAATGTAATAGACAAATAAGGTTGCGTGGTATGAATGGATTTATTCAGCTATCAGGAAGCGGAACGGCCGCTTGCCCGCCTGCTTGCAGACCGGATGCGGCCTGAGCATTTGGATGAATATATCGGGCAGGAGCATGTTGTTGGCCCCGGCAAGCTGCTGCGCAGAGCGATTGAAGGCGACCAGGTGTCGTCTATATTGCTGTACGGCCCTCCAGGCTGCGGCAAAACAACGCTTGCCCATATTATTTCGAAGCGGACAGCTGGGGAATTTGTTAAGCTGAACGCGGTGGATGCGACGGTAAAGGATGTCCGTGAAGTGATCGAGCGGGCGAAGATGAACAAAACGATGTACGGAACCAAAACCATATTGTTTTTGGATGAGGTGCACCGCTTTAACACATCAAGGCAGGATGCGCTTTTGCCGGCTGTCGAGCAGGGGATCATTATTTTTATCGGCGCAACAACGGAAAATCCGTTCCATCATGTAAACGGCGCCTTGCTGTCCCGTTCCACGTTGTTTCAGCTGGAGCCGCTGACGAAAAAACATGCGCTGCAGGCGATGGAACATGCACTGGCGGACAAGGAACGCGGGCTTGGCTTTATGAGCATCCACGCCGATCAGGAGGCGCTGGAGCATATCGCCGCCATGGCCGGAGGGGATATCCGGCGCGCGCTGAATGCGCTGGAGCTGGCAGCTGTGACCACGCCTTCGGAGCCGGACGGCTCCGTGCGCATTACGATGGAGGTGGCGCAGGAGTCGATTCGCAACCGGGCGGTAAGAGCGGACGAGTCGACCCAATACGATGTATTGTCGGCTTTTCACAAAAGCATCCGAGGTTCAAGCGATGCGGCTTTGTACTGGTTTTTGTATGCAGTCGACAAGCTGGGGATGGATCCGATGGTGTTTTTGCGCCGGCTGATCGTTGCCTGCAGCGAAGATATTGGCCTTGCGAATCCGCAGGCGATGGTGCAGGCGGTTACGGCGATGGACGCCTATCATAAGATCGGCTTCCCGGAAGCCAAATACAACATTGCGCAGGCGATATTGTTTGCGGTGGAAAGCCCTAAATCCAACGCGATTGCGCTGGCGCTCGGCAGCGCGGCTAATGCAATTGAAACGGCAGGCATAACGGAAGTGCCGCTGCATTTGCGCGATACCCATTACAAAGGTGCGGCACAGCTGGGGCATGAAGGTTATAAATATCCGCATGATTATCCGGGCCATTATGTGAAGCAGCAATATTTGCCGGACCGGCTGGACGGGATGTCGTTCTATAAGGCAAGCGAGCAGGGGACGGAGTTTAAAATCCGGCAAAACCAAGAGCGCAGACGGGGAAACGGTAAGCTTTCAGCCGCGGAGCGGGAAAATAAATAAGGTGCGCTGTCTGCAAGCTTTAAACAGCTTGCAGACAGCGCACCTTATTTTCAATTTAGGCAATAGCGAACATAAGGCCAAAGTAACCGAACACCGAAACAAGGATGCCCATTGCAAATGCAGGGATAAGGCGATTGCTGCGGTACATCGCGGCCATGCCGGCGATCATGACCGCAGCAGCGGCAAACAGCAGCAAAGCTTCGGGATGAAGAGACAAATGAAGTTGAATATCCGGGCTGAAATGCCCTTTATAAAGACCGGAAAACCAAGGAGACGGCGAAACGGACTGCAGTGTCTGCTGAACATTATGCGGCGGTGTCTGCTGTCCCAATATCCCTGTTGCAATAAAGACAAGCAGCGCGACAACACTTTCCGCTTTTAGCCACGGGCGCGGATTAAATTGTTTATCTTTTTTTATTTTGCTCCGGTAAGCGACTCCGTTCGTATAGGCAAAGACAAGCAGCGGTACAATGAGCAAATGTTTGATCAGCAGCATCTGCCCGTAAGGCAGCATCCAGGAATCCAAATATTGCGGCGCGGTAAAGGTCATCAGCAGTATGCCGGCAGCGATGGCCAGAAGGACGCATATGATGGCGACCGGGGAAAACCAGCGCAGGAACGAATCCCAGTTTTGGGAGCTGCGGGCAAACCATCCGGCCACAAACAAGATGCCGATCCATACCGTCACCGCCAAAAAGTGTGCTGTATGTACAACAATGCCTTTTGTGCCTTCAATAGACGCCGAATGGCTTCCGTAGCCAAGCCATATAACAAGCAGGAACGTAATAAACAGCCCGACCTTCGGCATATGCTTGTCATTCCGGAACGACTTCAGAGCGAGCAGGACAGCGAGGCCGGCAGAGCCGATCAGCGTCCACAGCCAAGCTTTGCCCGAATTAATTTCAGTTAAAATCTGCTTCAAAATAGTAAAGTAGGACATGTCAAAATCTTTGGAGAACAAAACGGCGGTTTTATGGATAGGCGCATAAGACAGGATGGGGACGGCAATCGCAGCGGCAAAAAGCAGGCCGTTATGCACATGGATATCCGGCCTGCGATGTTCCGGCACGATTCTTAACACGAAAGTGCCCATTAACAGGGCGAAGCAAACATACAGTAATGCCTCGCTGACATAGATCATTTTTTACGGCTCCTCAATATTAAAATGACGGCAGCAGCAATGATGATGACGCCGATAGTAATGGCTGTGCCCATGTTAGGGTTTTTAGTTCCGTCGCTCGCGGCGCTGCTGCTGTTATCTGCCGTATTGCTGCCTGTATCTGCAGACGGGCTTGGCGGCGGCGTATCCGAACCGGCCGTGTTATTGTCCGCAGATGGAGAAGAGGAAGCATCCGCCGCGCCGCTGTTATCGGCAGCCGCGACGGTAAAGGAATATTCTCCGCTTACGGAATGGCCGTCTTCGCCAATCGCAGCCCATTTTACGGTATATACGCCGTTCTCAAGCGGCTCAGTTACCGGTCCGCTGAGCACGTTTTCGTTAACCGAAGTGGCGCCGATCTTAACCGTTTTTCCTTTCTCGTCATACAGTTTGAAGCTGCTTAACTTCTCGATATCGGTATTGAAAGTCATCTCAATTTGCTCCGGCGAAGCGCTTAACGTCTCATCCTTAGCCGGCGCAGACTCCTCTATGTACGAATGCGCAGAAACAAGCCCCGGCACAACCCACAACAAAGCGAACATCAAAATCAATATACGTTTCAAACGATTTCCTCCTAAAAAGTTTTGCCCCGGCAAGCGACGCAGGAGCGAAGCTGCAAAACTTCGCAACGGAAGCATGGGCTTAAAGTTTTGCCCCGGCAAGCGACGCAGGAGCGAAGCTGCAAAACTTCGCAACGGAAGCATGGGCTTAAAGTTTTGCCCCGGCAAGCGACGCAGGAGCGAAGCCGCAAAACTTCGCAACGGAAGCATGGGCTTAAAGTTTTGCCCCGGCAAGCGACGCAGGAGCGAAGCTGCAAAACTTCGCAACGGAAGCATGGGCTTAAAGTTTTGCCCCGGCAAGCGACGCAGGAGCGAAGCTGCAAAACTTCGCAACGGAAGCATGCGCCTAACGTTTTGCCCGGCAAAACGTTCATTCGATTGCAGTCTTATTGGCAATGGCTGATGTTGCAATTATAGCAGATGTAGATGAAGTAAAGCTGAAAATAATATGAGTAAAGATTAGCGGTTTTATGAATATTGGCCCCAGCTTTTAACAGATTTTGCACGATTTTTGAGCCGGGAGAAATCTGCGGACGGTTCACTTTCATCGCTTGAAAAAAAAGAAGAAGCCTGCTTCCGGCATAATTGGACGGAAACGTCGAATAAAATGAAATTACCCCATTCACACCCCGAAGGAGGTGCGCCTGTCGCCGCCCGTGTGGCTGACAGGGATTCATTGAGTGATCCTTTGCTTACGATTGCTGAGCTGGCGTTTGTGTTGCTATTAGTTATGCTGAACGGTTTTTTTGTGGCGGCGGAGCTGGCGCTGTCAAAGATCAGCAGCGGCAGAGCTGATTTTATTGCGAGGCCCGGATCGCTGAAAGCGCGCCTCGCAACACGCCTTGCCGGCAATTCGGACGGTTATTTAGCTGCGTGCCAGCTGGGCATCACGCTGGCTTCACTCGGTTTGGGCTGGCTCGGCGGCCCGGTTATTGCCCATATGCTGGAGCCATGGCTGCAAGAGCTGGGTTTGCAACATGCTGCATTTATCCACGCTTGTTCGTTTACCGCTGCGTTTATCCTCATTTCCATTCTCCATTACGTAATCGGATCACTTGCCCCAAAAGCATTGCCGCTTACAAAACTTCGTCCGTAGTGCTGCTGGCAGCCGCCCCGCTTATTTGGTTTTACAAAGGGTTGTACCCGCTGCTATGGGCATTCGAAGCTTTGTCGGGCAAACTGGTATCGGCGCTTGGGATGAAGCCGCCGTCTAAGCTGCATAAGGCTCATACGGAAGATGAAATTCGCCGGCTGATGAAGGAAAGCCATAAAAACGGCCATATCGACCATACGGAGCTTGCGCTGATGGACAATATTTTTGATTTCGCCGAGACGAATGCCAAAGAAATTATGATCCCCCGTACGGAAATGATCTGTTTATATACTGAGGTGCCGATGGAAGTCAATAAGCGGGTTGCGCTCGAACATATGCGCACACGTTATCCGGTTTGCGAAGGCGATAAAGACAATATTATCGGCTTTATCCATATTAAAGATTTGCTGAAGGACTCGGCGCGCGCCTTGCGCGATATCCGGCAGATGACACGTCCGGTTACAACTGTTCCGGAATCAATGCCGATCAGCTCGCTGCTGAAGCTGATGCAAAAAAACAAAGCGCAGCTGGCGATTTTAATTGATGAATATGGCGGCACCTCCGGTCTTGTCACGCTGGAAGATATTATGGAGGAAATTGTCGGTGAAATTCAGGATGAGTTTGATGAAGAACGCCCGGTTATCGAGCGGTTAGACGAAAACAGCTATTCGATCAGCGGCTTGATGCTGATTGAAGAAGCAAACAGCTTCTTCAGGCTCGACTTGCCGAGTGATGACTACGATACGGTGGGGGGATGGGTTTATTCGCAAATTGAAATCCCGCCTTCCCCCAATCAGGTTGTGCATTACAGCCATGAGGTTTCGTTTACGATCGAAGAAACAGATCATCTCCGTATATCCCGCCTGCTGCTGCATAAGCGCGGAGCAGATGAAGGAAAAGCGAGTCTATAACAAAATAACCGCCATGATCGCACCCGCAGGCGCGCTATCATGGCGGTTATTGATTTTATGCATTCATTGCGGATTGGAATTCCGATGCTTCAACCGGTTGAACGGCGTCAATTGTCCCCCCGCCGAGGCATACATCCCCGTCATATAACACAACGGCTTGCCCAGGCGTAACCGCCTTTTGCGGTTTGTCGAAAACAATTTGAGCTGTTCCGTCCTTTTGCAGCGTAACTGTAACATGTTGGTCCTGCTGGCGGTAACGGAACTTTGCTGTGCATGCAAACGGCCCTTCCGGGCGGACCGGCGCAATCCAGTTCATGCCGGTTGCGGTAAGTCCTTTGGAATACAAGCTTGGATGGTTTTCGCCCTGCACGACAAGCAGGCGGTTATGCTCCAGATCTTTGCCGGCTACGAACCACGGCTCGCCCGAACCTGATCCGCCGATGCCGAGACCTTGGCGCTGGCCAAGCGTATAATACATCAGGCCGTCGTGGCGGCCCTTTACTTCGCCGGTACGCACATCAACCATGTCGCCGGACTGCGCGGGGAGGTAGCTGCTTAGAAATGTTTTGAAATTGCGTTCCCCGATAAAGCAGATGCCGGTGCTGTCTTTTTTCTTGGCGGTATACAATCCGGCTTCTTCCGCAATTTTGCGGACTTCCGGTTTAGGCAGATCGCCGATCGGGAACATCGCTTTGGCCAGTTGAGACTGGTTCAAAGCGCTCAGGAAGTACGTCTGGTCCTTGTTGCTGTCCACGCCGCGCAGCAGCTGCTTGCTGCCGTCTTCGGCCGTCGCAAGCCGGGCGTAATGGCCGGTTGCCAAATAGTCGGCGCCAAGATCGATCGCCATCTGCAGGAAATCGCCGAATTTGATTTCGCGGTTGCACATCACATCCGGATTAGGGGTGCGTCCGCGTTTATATTCATCGAGAAAATAAGTAAATACTTTATCGTAATACTGCTTCTCGAAATTGACCGTATAATAAGGGATTCCGATCTGGTCGCACACGCGCCGGACGTCTTCTGCGTCTTCTTCCGCGCTGCAAACGCCAAACTCGTCAGTATCGTCCCAGTTTTTCATAAAGATGCCTACCACATCGTAGCCTTGGCGCTTCAGCAACAGTGCTGTTACCGAAGAATCGACGCCTCCGGACATGCCGACAACTACGCGGGTTTCAGCGTTCGTTTTGGCCATTACAATTCACCACCCTGTTCTGTTGAAACATTATTACATTGTATCATAACATGCAAACTTTTTCATGAAGAAGTCATCGTTTTTTGACACGCAGCCTGTCCTTTATGTTAACATAGGACTGATATGGGAATACCTTGATTTAAATAGCCATTTGTTTCGTTGACATAAGCAGTGCGCGAAAGCAGGCAGTACATTCCTACACATCACCATTACAAAGAGAAGAGGTGGCCGATTTGAAAATTTCAACAAAAGGCCGTTACGGCTTAACGATTATGATGGAGCTTGCGGCAAAGTTTGGTGAAGGCCCGATTTCGTTAAAAAGCATTGCGGAACGCAATCAGCTTTCCGAACATTATTTGGAACAGCTTGTTGCACCGCTTCGCAATGCAGGCCTTGTTAAAAGCATCCGAGGCGCTTACGGCGGTTATGTGCTGTCGAAGGAGCCTGAGCAAATTACAGCAGGCGATATTATCCGCATCCTGGAAGGCCCGATTTCCCCGGTTGATTTTACAGAAGAAGACGACCCGGCCAAACGCGATTTGTGGCTCCGCATCCGCGACAGCATTGCAGCCGTGCTGGACAATACAACGCTGGCTGATCTGAACAACTACCAGTCCGAAGCGGAATCGGACAGCTATATGTTCTACATTTAAGAGGAACGGCCATGAATCGTTATTATTTTGACCATTCCGCGACAACGCCCGTCCATCCGGAAGTTGCGCAGGCGATGCTTGAGGTGATGCTGGGCCCTGGAGGCAATCCGTCCAGCATTCACGCCTTTGGCAGAGCTGCCAAACAGCTGGTGACGCGTTCTCGCGATACGATTGCAGCAGCGCTCGGATGCAAATCTTCCGAGCTTATTTTTACTTCCGGGGGAACGGAAAGCGACAATGCAGCCCTCATCGGCGCCGCATTAGCCATGCGCAAGCAGGGCAGGAGCCATATAGTCACCTCTGCCATTGAGCACCATGCGGTTCTTCATACATGCGAATGGCTGGAAGGCGAAGGCTTCCGGCTGACGGTCGTGCCGGTCGACGAATTCGGGCGCGTATCTCCCGAAGCGGTCGAAGCGGCTATCGGGCCGGACACCGGCCTGATCAGCATTATGCACGGCAACAATGAAGTGGGCACGCTTCAGCCGATAGAGCAAATCGGCGAAATTGCCCATGAGCACGGCGCGCTGCTTCATGTCGACGCCGTGCAGTCGTTTGGCACGGTTGCGTACAAGCTGTCGGATATGCCTGTTGATCTGATGAGCTTTTCCGCTCACAAAATTAATGGCCCGCAAGGCGTCGGCGCATTGTATATCAAAACCGGCACGCCGTTTGTCCCGCTGCAGCATGGCGGCTCGCAGGAAAAGAAACGGCGTGCGGGCACAGAAAATGTGCCGGGAATTGTCGGATTCGCGAAAGCCGTTGACATTTGTGTGAACGAGCGGAAAAATAAGCAACTTTTAATGGACAAACTTCGTACAGTATGGGTAGAAAGCCTGAAGCAAGAGCTGGGCGAATCTGCTTTTGTCCTAAACGGCCATCCGCAGCAGAAGCTTCCTCATATTGTAAATATTAGCTTCCTGGGCGTTGATACGGAAAAGATGCTCATGAATCTGGACATGGCCGGTATCGCGGCTTCCAGCGGTTCGGCGTGCACTTCCGGCTCTCTGGAACGGTCCCATGTGCTTAAAGCGATGCGTTTGGGCGATGAACGTCTTTTGTCGGCTGTACGATTTAGCTTCGGATTGGGAAATACTGAGGAGGAAGTAGCGGACGCTGCGCGCAAAACGGCAGCCATCGTAAAGCGTATCCGCAAGTAAGCAGGCTCCTGATCGTAGACGGGCCGCTTAAGGAGGCTTCCTTCTGCATGGTAAAGGTTCAGCAGCTGATCGGTTTGCCCGTGTACGCAATGGGAACCGGCAAGAGAGTGGGGAAGATAACAGACGTCTGGCTTGATGAACACTGGCAGCTGACCGGCTTAATCATAGGGAGCAGCGGACTGTTTGCTTCCGAAGTTAAGACGGTGGCTTGGAACGAAGTACAAACATGCGGCGAAGATGCGGTTTTTATTGCAAGCGAATCCTCTGTCCACAAGATAAAAGCAACAGCTATTTTACGTTCGTTTCTGACCGGGGTTGTCCGTTTGCGGGATATGCCGGTCGTGACGGTGCAGGGCTTGCAGCTTGGACGCGTGTCAGACGTTTATTTTTACCCGTTACAGGGCACAAAGATAATAGGTTACGAGCTTACAGACGGATTTGTATCGGATTTGATGGAGGGGCGCAGATGGCTGCGTGTCCAGCCGGAGTCCGACACCGTGCTGCTCGGGGAAGACGCGATTATCGTTCCTGCTGTCAGTGAAGCGGAATTGGAGCCGGTCGCAGCTTCCAATTCGGAGGATAGGGAGAAATGTTAGATGATGATGAGATGTCCTAATTGCAATTCCAAAGATATCGGGAAAATCGGTTCCCATCAGTTTTATTGCTGGGGCTGCTTCATCGAACTGACGGTCAGCGGAGATAAAATGTCGGTCTACCAGGTAGAAGAAGACGGCACATTAAGCTCGCTGGACGATTTGTTTTTTGAAGATGACGTCGATATGCCGGAAGTTCATGCCAATTAGTAAGGCAGAATGCCAATAGACATCAAAGCTTGCTTATCGTTCCCGAGGGGCGGAAGCAGGCTTTTTTTGTTGCGGCGCGCTTGCTGGAATATAGGGGATGAAATGCCACGCTTGTACATATACTGTACGAGAAGCGGCTGCCGGGCCGTGCGATTGCTGCCTTGCGGGGGTGACGGAAAGTGGGACGTTTCACGAACAACCGGCTGTTTGTATGGCTCGTTTATTTGATATTGGGTTTACTGGCGATCTATTTGCTGCTGCTGGTCCGGCCGGTATTTGTACATATTTACGTGTTTCTGAAAGCCGTGCTTGCCCCTTTTCTTATTGCAATGGTCATATCCTATGTGCTCAACCCGATTGTATCCATGCTGCATGAACGGAAGGTCCCCCGCACGATAGCGGTTTTACTTATTTATGCCGTGTTTATTTCGGCAGTCGTGGTTCTTATTGTGAATATGATTCCAATGTTCAGCGAACAGATGGAGCAGCTGAACCATCATGTGCCGGAGCTGACGATGCGGGCCGAAAATTTGGTCACCGACATTAACAACAACTCGTTTTTGCCGGAAAGCGTGCGGGCGGGTTTCAACAAAGCGCTTGTGTCGGTAGAGAAGCAGGTGACCGAATCGCTGACCCGGTTCATTAACAATATCGGCAGCGTGCTGAACGTTGTCTTTATCGCGTTTATTATCCCGTTTCTGGCGTTTTATATCTTGAAAGATTTTGAAGTGTTCGAGCGGGCGGTCATTACGTATTTGCCCAAATCCCATCGGAACAATGTTGTCCGGATGGTGAAGGACATCGATGAGGCACTGGGCAGCTACATCCGCGGCCAGTTTATCGTCTGCGTCATTGTGGGCGTGCTGGCTTATATCGGCTACGAAATTATCGGCGTGCCTTATCCGCTGCTGCTGGCGGGCATCGTCATGGTGACGAACATTATACCGTACCTCGGCCCGTTTTTTGGCGCAGCTCCGGCTGTTATTGTCGCTTCAACCGTGTCGGTCAAAATGGTCGTATTTGTCGTCATCGTCAATACCGCCTGCCAAATTCTCGAAGGCAACGTTGTATCGCCTCAAGTGGTCGGAAGGACGCTCCATATGCATCCGCTGTCGATTATTTTTGCTTTGCTGGTTGGGGGAGAGCTGGCCGGCATTGTCGGGATGATTATGGCGGTGCCGATTTTTGCCGCTTTGAAAGTGATCGTGCAGCATTTGTTTGCCTATTACGTGCGCCGAAAGACAATTTGACAATAAAAGGCGAAACGTCTATACTATACTCCAAGTATCTGCATATCTATGATCATAAAACGATGATGAAATGGAGTAGGCTTTAGCCCGCCAACCAGAGAAAACGCCTCTTCGTTTGTGCCGCTTCCGCGGGGCAGACGTCGGCTGCAAAGGCGATGATGGCGAAGAAAAGCTGAATGCTGATTTCGGAGTGTGAATCAACCTCAACGGCCGGACCCGTTATCGTCCATTTAAGGAGATTGCTGCATCCGCTTCAGACGGGCAGCGATAACCAGGGTGGTACCGCGAAGCAAATTCGTCCCTGTCAATTTGACAGGGGCTTTTTTAGTTTTACATAACAATTGGAGGGGTAACAGATGAAAGCAAGTGAAATCCGCGCTAAATGGTTAGCGTTTTTTGAAAGCAAAGGGCATGCCATCGAGCCGAGCGCTTCGCTCGTGCCGCACAATGATCCGTCGCTGCTGTGGATCAACGCAGGCATGGCGCCGCTGAAGCCTTATTTTGACGGCCGCGTCATTCCGGACAATCCGCGTATTACGAACTCGCAGAAGTGCATTCGCACGAACGATATCGAGAACGTCGGCAAAACGCGCCGTCACCACACGTTTTTCGAAATGCTCGGCAACTTCTCCATCGGCGACTACTTCAAAGAAGAAGTCATCACATGGGCATGGGAATTTCTGACGAGCCCGCAGTGGATCGGTTTCGATCCGGAGCGCTTGTCCGTTACGGTTTATCCGGAGGACGAAGAAGCGTTCAAATTCTGGAATGAGAAAATCGGCCTGCCGGAGTCGCGCATCTACAAGCTGCAGGAAAACTTCTGGGATATCGGCGAAGGCCCATGCGGACCTTGCACCGAAATTTTTTACGACCGCGGCGACAAATACGGCGACCTGAACGATCCGGAATGCTGGCCGGGCGGGGAAAACGAGCGTTTCCTCGAAGTATGGAACCTGGTATTCTCGCAATTCAACCATAACAAGGACGGCAGCTACACGCCGCTTCCGAACAAAAACATTGATACCGGCGCAGGCCTGGAGCGTTTCGCTTCGATCCTGCAAGATGTGGATTCGAACTTTGACACGGATCTGTTCCAGCCGATCATCCAGCGCACCTGCGAAATTGCCGGCGTGAAGTATAACGACAGCGAAGAACAAGACGTTGCGCTGAAAGTTATTGCCGACCATATCCGCACCGTTGTATTTGCGGTTGGCGACGGCGTGCTGCCTTCGAACGAAGGCCGCGGCTACATTATCCGCCGTCTGCTCCGCCGCGCGGTCCGTTACGGCAAAACGATCGGCATCGACCGTCCGTTCCTGTACGGCCTGACCGGCGTAGTCGGCGAGATCATGGGCGTTTATTATCCGGAAGTGGTGGCAAAAGCCGAATTTATCGAACGCGTCATCCGCACCGAAGAAGAACGTTTCCACGAAACGCTGTCCGACGGCCTGGCAATGCTGTCCGATCTCGTTGCCAAAGCGAAGGAAGACGGCATTTCGGTAATCGGCGGCGAAGATGCGTTCCGCCTGTACGATACGTACGGCTTCCCGTTTGACCTGACGGAAGATTTTGCGGCCGAGAACGGCATGACGGTCGACAAAGACGGTTTTGATGAAGCGATGAATTCGCAACGAGAACGTGCCCGCGCAGCCCGCCAGGAATCCGGCGGCATGAAGGTGCAGGGCGGCCCGCTGGCCGATTTTACGGTTAAAAGCGAATTTGTTGGCTATAATGATCTGGTGGCTAATGCCCAAATTACGGCTATTGTGCATGATGACGTGTTCGTAGAAGAAGCGGGTGCAGGCAATGAAATTTATGTGCTGCTCGACCGCACGCCGTTTTATGCCGAAAGCGGCGGCCAGATCGGCGACCGCGGCGTCATCGCAGGCGACGGTTTTACGATTGAAGTGCAGGACGTAACGAAAGCGCCGCACGGACAGCCGGTGCACCGCGCGATTGTGACGGGCGGCATTGCCCAAAACGGCGCTGCCGTTGAAGCGAAAGTCGACCGCTCGCTGCGTGCCGATACGGTGAAAAACCATACGGCCACCCATTTGCTGCACAAAGCGTTAAAAGAAGTGCTGGGCGAGCATGTCAATCAGGCCGGTTCGCTTGTGGAGCCGGAACGGCTGCGTTTCGACTTCTCGCATTTCGGCAGCATTACGCCGGAAGAACTGGCCGATATCGAACACCGCGTAAACGAGCAAATTTGGCTCGGAACGCCGGTTGTTATCGAAAGCAAGCCGATTGCGGAAGCAAAAGCGATGGGCGCCATGGCGCTCTTCGGTGAAAAGTACGGCGACATCGTCCGCGTTGTTCAAGTTGGCACTTACAGCATTGAGCTTTGCGGCGGCTGCCATGTCGGGAACACATCCCAAATCGGGCTGTTTAAGCTTGTAAGCGAAAGCGGCATCGGCTCCGGCGTACGCCGGATTGAAGCGGTAACCGGACGCCATGCGTATGAATATTTGGAAAGCCAGTTCGACCTGCTGAAGCAAGCGGCTGCGCTCTTGAAATCGAGTAACAGCGATGTGCCGAAGCGGATTGAAGCGTTGTTTGCCCAAACGAAAGAGCTGGGCCGCGAGAACGAATCGCTGCAGGCGAAGCTGAGCCGCATTGAAGCCGGATCGCTGGAAAGCGCGGCGAAGACGGTTGGCGGCGTAACGGTGCTTACGGCGAAAGTAAACGCGCCTTCGATGGACGCGCTGCGAGGTCTTGTCGACGAGCTGAAGCTGAAGCTGCCTTCGGCGGTAATTGTGCTTGGCGCTGTTCAAGAAGATAAAGTGAACCTTGTCGCTGCTGTATCGGCCGATCTGGTCAAAAAAGGCTTCCATGCCGGCAAGCTGGTGAAAGAAGCGGCTGCCGTATGCGGCGGCGGCGGCGGCGGACGCCCGGATATGGCTCAAGCAGGCGGCAAAGATGCGAACAAACTGGAAGAAGCGCTGAAACTTGCGGAAGAACTGGTTCTTACTCAATCAAATGTGATATGATAGGAATTGTAAATCTCACCGAACTCCGGATTTGGAAAGCGAGGTGCTGGCGATGAATTCAATGGACAAAACAATGAAATTTGACGTGAAGGCAGAAGATTTGGAAGCTTCTTCGCAAGATATTTTGCTCTCGGTGTACGAGGCGCTGCTGGAGAAGGAATATAATCCGATTAACCAGATCGTCGGCTATCTGCTGTCCGGTGACCCGGCTTACATTCCGCGGCACAACAACGCCAGAAGCTTGATTCGCAAAAAAGAACGCGATGAACTCATTGAAGAGCTGGTTCGGTTCTATTTGAACAGCAAGAAACAGTAAGGAGCAGGAGCCGAACGGATGAGAACGATGGGTTTGGATTATGGCGACCGCAACATTGGCGTAGCTGTCAGTGATGCGTTCGGCTGGACAGCACAAGGAACGGAAGTCGTTCAACGGCGCAGGGACGGCGGAGAATTCGACCGTATTGCGGAGCTGGTCAAAGAGCACGAAGTGTCTTCCATTGTAGTCGGATTACCGAAAAATATGAACGGCACAGTAGGACCTCGAGGCGAAATCAGCATCGCATTTGCCGAGCAGCTTAGGCAGAAGCTTGGTTTACCAGTTCACCTTTGGGATGAACGGTTGACGACGGTATCCGCGGAACGGACGCTACTCGAAGCGGATGTCAGCCGCAAGAAGCGGAAGCAGGTCATTGATAAGATGGCAGCGACGCTCATTTTGCAAAATTATCTCGATTCTAAAACGAAAAGGTGAGGGTTACGATGGCTAATGACGAACTGCAATACGAAGAGCCGGAAATTATTTATATTCCGGATGAAGAAGGCAACGAAGAAGAATTCGAAGTCATCATGAAATTCGAAGTTGATGGTTCCGATCAGAAATATATGATGGTTGTTCCGCTCGTTGGCGACAGCGACGAGGAAGACGAAGTGTATGCTTTCCGTTATGAAGAAGACGGCGACGACCTGAAGCTTTATACCATTGAAGATGAAGAAGAATGGAATATGGTGGAAGAGACGTTCAACACGCTGCTTGGCGAGCTGGAGGAGAACTAATGGCTGAAACGCCGGTTGTGCTCGAACGGCTTAAATCGAGGTTTGGCCCGTCGATTGAGCTGATGTCCGAGCAAGGGGAACAGATTTCCTTTGATATCAAGATGGAATTTCAGCTGGGCGGCACCGTTTACGTTGCTTTGCAAAATGCAGCGATGCGCAAGGAAGACGAAGTGGAATTGTTCCGCGTCACCGGCTCTGAAGATGAGCCGGAGCTTGAGACAATCGAGGATGACGAGGAATGGGAGCTTGCTTCGGAAGCTTACGACGATATGCTGTTTGCGGGCGACGAGACTCCTTAGCGTCAGCGGCGGAAGCTTGCAGGGCGGCCGGCTCTCGAGCTTGCGTACGGACAATTCGACCTATACATTGATTGACTCGAAAAAGAGCGGCTTACACCGCTCTTTTTCATGATGTTTCAATAGGCAAGCCTGTTCAGTTCAATCCAATTTGATGCAGTTTAGGAGGAGCAACGTTTGGCGAAGTCAAACCAGCACGCGGAGGTTAAGCAAAGCCGCATTACGATGTGGGTTGTTTTAACGATTCTTGCCGTTCTCATCATTGGAGCCGGCAGCATTTTATTGTATGTATGGAACGGGCTGCGCCCCGCATCCGACGGTCCGGCCAAAACGGTCAAGATCGATTCCGGCATGTCGGCTTTTCGGGTATCGGATACATTGGAACAACAAGGCATTATTAAGAATGCATTTTTATTTAAGTATTATTTGAAGGTGAAGCATGAAGGAAGCCATTTTCAAGCGGGCAGCTATGAGCTTCATCCGGGTATGACGAACAGCGAAATTATTGCGAAGCTGAATGCGGGAGATACCATCCCCGAGGAGACGGTTCGCTTTACGATACCGGAAGGTTATACGGTTCTGCAGATTGCAGACAAGCTGGCAGCGGAAGGCATTGTCGATAAAGACAAATTTCTGAAGCTGGCGGACGAGAAGCGGGACTGGGGAGATGCGGAAGCTGTCCGCTCCATTCCGGATGACAGCAACTTGCATCATCGTCTGGAGGGCTACTTATTCCCTGAAACGTACGAAATGAAAAAAGGAAGCACCGAAGAGGAAATCATTTCGCGTATGCTGCTGGAAACCGACCGCAAGCTGAATGAGCTGGGCGAAGACTGGCAGTCCGAGCTGGAAGCCCGCAAATTAACGCTGCATCAGCTCATGACCATCGCTTCTCTGATTGAACGCGAGGTTGTAGTTGATCAGGAGCGGCCAATCGTAGCCAGCGTTATCTATAATCGGCTTGCCAAGCCGATGCCGCTGCAGATTGACGCTACGGTGCAATATTTGCTGGATAAGCCAAAAGAGCGGCTGATGGAAAACGACCTGAAGGTCGACAGCCCGTACAATACGTACCAGGTAAAAAGCTTGCCGCCCGGCCCAATCGCCAGCCCAAGCATCGCTTCCATTGAAGCGGCTTTACATCCGGCACAAACGGATTATTATTATTACGTGACAATAAAAGACGGCTCACAAACTCATCTGTTCGCAAAAACGTATCAAGAGCATTTGAAAAATATTGATAAAAGCAACAAGACGGCCGGTTAAGGAGGAAATGAATATGGTAAAGAAGCCGGAGCTGCTTGCAACAGCTGCTTCTTTGGAAGAAATGAAAGTGCTGATTGCTGCCGGGGCGGATGCATTTGTCATCGGCGAATCCAAATTTGGCATGAGGCTGCCGGGGCAATTTGATCTCCATGCGATCAAGGAAGCCGTTCAGCTTGCTAAGCCGGAAGGCGTCCGTATTTATGCGGCGGTTAACAACGTGATGGACAATAAAACGGTTGATGAGCTTCCCGCTTATATCAAGCAGCTGGCGGAAGCGGGTGTTGATGCGATCGTGTTTGGCGATCCGGCAGTACTGATGGCGGCTCGGGAACATGCGCCGGGCATGCCGCTGCACTGGAATGCCGAGATGACATCTACGAACTACTCCACCGCGAACTATTGGGGACGACGCGGCGCAACCCGCTTTGTAACGGCACGCGAGCTGAACATGGAACAAATTATCGATATCAAGCAGCATTGCGATCTTGAAGTTCAAGTGCAGGTGCACGGCATGACCAATATTTATCATTCGAAACGTTCGCTTGTCGGAAGTTATATGGACCATCAAGGCGGCCGGGATAAGCTGCCGGCGGCGAATTTGACCCCAGGGCTGTATTTGACTGAAGCAGAGCGCCCAGGCGAACGTTATCCGATTTATGAAGACGATAATGGAACTCATATGATGAGCTCCGATGATATATGCGTGCTGGATACGCTGCACGAGCTGCTGGAAATTGAAATAGACAGCCTGAAGATCGAAGGGCTGATGAAATCAACCGCATACAATGAGGTTGTCGTCAAAGCTTACCGGGCAGCTATTGATGCTTATTGCAGCGACCCGGCAGGCTACCGGTTTCAAGAGGAATGGCTTGATGCCATTCGTGAGGTTCAGGATCCAAACCGCGAGCTGACGTACGGATTTTTCTTCAAAGAACAAGTGTATTAAGGAGGAGCGGATGACATGACAACAGCAACTAGAGAAACATCCCGTTTGATCGGCAAACGGAACCGATTGGACAAGCCAGAGCTTCTTGCTCCTGCCGGCAACTTGGAGAAGCTGAAATTTGCGGTTCATTACGGGGCGGATGCCGTTTATATCGGCGGGCAAAAATACGGCCTTCGTTCGAATGCGGACAATTTTACGTTTGAGGAAATGAAGGAAGGCGTACAATTCGCGAGCCGTTATGGCGCAAAAGTGTTTGTTGCCACAAACATTTTTGCCCATAACGAGGATATCGACGGCATTGAAGAATATTTGCGTGCGCTTGAAGATGCCGGTATCGCCGCCATTATTGCCGCAGATCCAACCATCATCGAGATCGCTCAGCGCGTTGCGCCAAAGCTGGAAGTGCATCTGAGCACCCAGCAATCGACGCTGAACTGGCAGGCGGTTAAGTTCTGGAAGGAAGAAGGACTGCCGCGTGTCGTATTGGCCCGTGAAGCCAGTCTGGAAGAAATTTACCAAATCAAACAGCATGTCGATATCGAAATCGAAGCGTTTATCCACGGCGCGATGTGTTCGTCCTTTTCGGGGCGGTGCGTATTGTCCAACCATTTCACCGACCGCGATTCGAACCGGGGCGGCTGCTGCCAGTCGTGCCGCTGGAAATACGATCTGTTTGCCGATGAAACGGCTGTATACGGCGAAGAAGCGGACCCATTTACGATGGGCTCCAAAGATTTATGCATGATCAACCATTTGCCTGAGCTGATTGATGTTGGTCTCGACAGCTTCAAAATCGAAGGCCGGATGAAAAGCATCCATTACGTTGCCACTGTTGTGAATGTATACCGTCAGGCGATTGACGCTTATTTTGCCGATCCGGACCATTATGAGCTGAAGCCGGAATGGCTCGAGGAAATTCAAAAGGCTGCCAACCGGCCGCTCAATACCGGCTTTTTCTTTGATACGCCGGGAGCGGAAGACCATATTTACGGCCCGGAAGAAAAGGCGGTGCCGTATGATTTTGCCGGTATCGTACGCGAATACGATGAAAGCACGGGAATCGCAGTCATTGAGCAGCGAAACCATTTCAAGCCAGGCCAGCACGTCGAATTTGTTGGCCCTGGCGGCACGTTCTTCAAGCAAGTCATCAGCGAGATCCGCGATGAGCAGGACCAGCTGCTGGATGCGGCGCGGCACCCGCTGCAGCGTATCCGGATTAAAACGGACCAGCCGGTAAAACCGATGGATATGATGCGCAAAAAAATGAAATAACGATGCAGCAAGATGAGAAAGCCCGGATGATTGAAGAGGCTGTACCCTGTTTTGTAACGAAGGGTGCAGGCCTGTTCTTGTCCGGGTTTTTTATTTGCCTGATGCAGCTGAAAAGAAATCGTTCATTTTGTTCAAAAAAATTTTAAAACGCTTTCAAAAATTAGGGATTTGATCTTATGATTTAATGGCAGATGGCCGATATAGATAAGAGATATAAAGCCTGCAGCATTATTTAATAGGCCATGAGAACTACCGGCTTGCATGCCTGAGCAGCAATCCTAATTTATAAAGAAAGGGTGTCTTTCCTTGAAACAGCTAAGAAAATTAAACAAGGGGCAAGGGGATCAACAGGTTTCATCCGACGGACAAAAAGCTGGATCCAGTTCAGTAGGAGTAGGTAAAGCTTTAACAGGCGTATCCCGATCTGCTTTAAACGGCATTAAAAGCTCGAATTTGCTTAAGCCTGGCCGTTCTGTAGGTTCCAAGCTATTTTTTGTCATTTTTATTAGCATTATCGCCTGCGTATTGGTTGTAGGCTTAATGGCCTATAGCATGACCAAATCCATCGTGCAGGACAAGGTATCGGATGCAAGCTATCAGACGATTGAACAAGCATCGGAAAATTTGAATACGGTTCTTAAAGGATACGAAGATATTACGATGCAGTTTTTGACAGACAAAGATTTACATACGATGGTTAATAAGTTGAGAACAAGCACGGACGATTACGGTAAATTTGAAGCTCAAAGCTCAATTACGGATAAAATTCAAAACTATATTGTCGGCAACAGCTCGATTACCGGTGTTTATTTGCTGCCGACGCAAACCAACTTGCCGGTTATCACTTCCGGGTCGGCGACGGTTACCAATTCCGAAGCGCTGATGAAAGGCGACTGGCTGAAGGGTGTTCAAGATGCCGGAGGCAAGGCGATTTGGCTGGATCCAAGCGTCGAAGGGCTGGCTTTATTCGATAAGCCTAATCTGGGGGTTGCCCGCCTGTTAAGAGATACTGCAACAAATACGGCATCTTACGTCGTATTGCTGATTGTGGACGTCGATTCGGTCAAAGAGCATTTCGGCAATATTAACCTTGGGAAAGACAGTTCGCTTGCTATCATCAGCAACAATAACAAATTTGTTGTTCCGCAAGAAGACAACCAATTAATTGGAACCGATTTCACGGTCAGCTTGCCGACAGAGGGCAGCAAAGCCGAAACAGGTGCTATGGAAAAAACAGACGGCAGCGGCGGTTCCGTGCTGGCCGTTTATCAGACGCTTTCGACGGTGGACTGGAAGCTGGCCGGTACGATTCCGGTGAAAGAGCTTGTGAAGGATGCGAACAAAATCCGCCTGATGACATGGGCGGCCGTTATCGTAGCAGTTATTTTTGCGCTGCTGATCGGATTTTTCGTTATCTGGTCGATTGCCCGACCGTTAACGCAAATTAGCCGCAAGATGGGGGAAGGCAGCAAAGGCGATTTAACCGTCCGCTCGCAGCTTCGTAAACGGCATGACGAAATCGGCTTGTTAAGCGAAAGCTTTGACCAGATGATGGAGCAAATCAGCACACTGGCAAGAAGCGCTACGCAGTCCGCCGCTGAAGTGCTGCTTACAGCAGGGGAGCTGTCGGACGCATCGAGAAGGACCGCCATTTCTGCAAAAGAAATTTCGGTTGCAACCGAAGAAATTGCAAACGGCGCATCCAGCCTGGCAGCCGAAGCGGAAAAGGGAAGCGATCTGACCAGCCATATTAACGATCAAATGCGGCTTGTTATTGAAGCAAACGATCAAATGGTCGTATCGGCCTCCGACGTTGAGAAAGCAAGCGAGCAAGGTACCGCATATATGGCCAGCCTGATTGAAAAAACAGGCTTGACCGAAGAGATGACGCGAGCGATGGTCGAGAAAGTTGACAAGCTGAAAGACAGCACACGTTCCATTGTAAAAATTTTGGAAGTGCTAAACAACTTGACCAAACAAACCAACATTTTATCTTTAAACGCTGCCATTGAAGCGGCTCGAGCAGGTGCAGCAGGCAAAGGGTTTATGGTTGTCGCCGACGAAATCCGCCTGCTGGCAGAGCAATCGCGCCAATCCATTGATGTGGTAGGTCAAATTACGCAAACGATACAGTCCGAAATTGATGAGACGGTCCATGTATTGTCGGATGCGCATCCGCTCTTCCAGGAGCAAATCCAGTCCGTTAAAGAAGCGAATCAAATTTTCCATTCTGTCCAAGGCAATATGGGACATTTTGTACAGAAGCTTGATTCGGTCACTTCTTACATTGCAACCCTTGATAAATCGCAGCTTATTTTGACGGAAGCCATGGGCAATGTTAGTGCGGTAGCCCAGCAGTCGTCGGCAACTTCCGAGGAGGTTGCATCACTCAGCAGCGAGCAGCAAGCGGTAAGCGATTCGCTTGTCATCTTGTCGCAGAAGCTGGACTCCGTATCTAACGAATTGAAAAATTCGTTATCGAAGTTCCGGTTCCAATAACCGAATGTGCACCCCCTTCCCATGTACGTTGTACCCCGGGAAGGGGGTTTTGGTTTTATTGCGGCGGCGGAAGGTGATACTGGGGAATAACCACATTGATTAGGGAGGATTCCCCGTGCCGCGGCGTTTTTTTTGGATTGCCATGTCGTTTACCGTTATTTTTGCGATCTATACGATTCGCCTTGCTTTTTTGCAGCTTTTTTCATTTGGCGCTTCCACTCCGGCTGCGGCGCTGCACCACGCGGACTGGCGGAAAAGTTCGGTTGCGCAGCGCCAGCACAGCCTTGTACTGGATACAGGGAGAGGGGATTTTGTGGACCGCAGCGGTCGACCGCTGACCGGTGAAACCTATATGGCGTTAGCTTTTTTTCCGGTTGCCGCGGGTGCGCATGCCGCTGCGGAGACGAAGGAGCAGATTCGTCAGCTGGCCGGCATGCTAGGCGTTTCTTACAGCAGCCTTGAGCAATATTGGCATCAGCTGAAGGCCCCGGAATTTTGGCATGGCGCCGGCAGCAGGCAGCCGCGAAAATTAACGGACAGCGAACTAAAGCAGCTGTCGGCTTTATCGTTGGACGGCGTACAGGCGCTGCCTTATCGCCACCGCTATTTGCCGGGTTATTACGCCGCGCAGGCCATTGGTTATATCAGCCAGCATCCGGAACGGATCAGTGCCCAATATCCGCTGGAGCTAGCCGCAGGCAAACGGAGCTTAAAGGACCAAATTGGCGGCGCAGGATTAGAAAGGTCGCTGGATGAATGGCTGCGCGGCCTTGGCCAAACAACCGCGATGTTTTTTACCGATGGCCAAAACAGGCCGATGCATGGGCTTGGCATCCGTTATTTCCGTCCGGATAATGAACGTTATCCTCTTCAGGCGGTAACGACCATTGATTTGCCGCTCCAGCAGCAGCTGGAGAAATATGCCGACCAAATGCATCTGATCGAGGGAGCTATCGTTGTGCTTGATGCAAGCAATGCCGATATTGTGGCGATGGTTTCCCGTCCGAGCCAAAATCCTGAGCAGCTGAGCTCAAGCGGCGGGCTGGAAACCGTTAATCATGCGCTGAAAGCGGAGCCGCCCGGCTCTGTGTTTAAGCTGGTAACCGAAGCCGCAGCGCTGGAAGCCGGCGTTGCATCGGAGCATGAAACGTTCGAATGCAATGGTGAATACGGCAAATACGGCTTGTCCTGCTGGAAGGAAGGCGGACACGGTAAGCTCACGTTAAAAGAAGGGCTTGCCCAGTCCTGCAACATCGTGTTTGCTACGGTTGCCGAGCGGTTAAGCGGCGAACAGCTGCAGCGGACAGCGCTGGCGCTTGGCATCGGCCGCCAGGTCGGCTGGAGCACGGCAAGGCCGCATAAGCTGATGCATCATAAGCTTCGCCTGTTGCCGGAGGAAGAAGGCGGCACTGTTTTTCGCCTGCCGGATGGAGCGGATAACGCCGCTTCGCAGCTGGAGGAGATGGATGGCGGTGTGATGGCGCAAAGCGGAATTGGGCAGCGTGATGTCCGTATGACGCCGCTGCAGGCGGCCAACTTGGTTGTGACGCTGCTTCATGGCGGTGAAGTGCTGGAGCCGCGTATCGTGAGCGAAGTCAGGTATGCGAATGGCCTGGCTATGACGAAGCTAAAGCCGAAAAAAGCGCCGAAGTCCGGCTATGGACAAATAAACCCCGCAACAGCGAGAAAGCTGCTGCGGGGTATGGAGGCGGTCGTTGACCACGGGACGGGCAAGTCTATCCGTGACGGCATTTGGACGGTAGCGGGCAAATCCGGAACCGCTGAAGTGGAACGTCAGGGAGCGCCCCGCAATCATCAATGGTTTGCCGGATACGGCCCGGTGAAGCACCCCCGGTATGCGGTTGCGGTACTGTCGGAATACCGGCCGGTCAACAGCCCGAATCAGGCAACCCGGCTATTCCGCGGGGTGATGGATTTGCTGGCGGAGCATGAACCGTTATGATTCCGTCTGCCGGGCAGCATCACCTTCACCGTTAGCATGATCGCCAGAAGACGCTTCAGCCTCGGGCTTGGCATCATATTCGCCTTGCGGCAGCCGGATCCAGCGGTGAAAATAGCCTTGATCAATCAGGGCGCGGACGAGAATAATAAGGATCGGCGACAAAATCACGCCGGCGAATCCAAACAGCGACAAAGAAATGACCATGCAGGAGAGCATCGTGAATGCGGAGACGCCCAGCGTATCGCCGGTAATTTTAGGTTCCAAAATTTGCCGTGTCAGCACAACGGTCAGAAACAAGGCGGACAACCAAATCGCGAGTGATATTTTACCGACAATAAACAAATAAATAATCCATGGCACAAATAACGTGCCGACGCCAAGCAGCGGCAAAACGTCAAAGATGGCGCTCACGAGCGAAATAAGAAAAGCATTCTCCACACGCAGCAGCAGCAGCGATACCAAAATGACGATAAAGGTAATCGAAATCATTTTTGCTTGTGCTTTAATATAAGCGCCGATTCCTTTCAGAACGTTGTCCCGCAGGAAAAGGAACGCAATTTTAAACGTCCGGGGCGTTTTTTCGTTCGCGGCTTTTTTCCACCCTTTAATTTCAATGCTTAAAAAATAAGCCAAAATGATCCCGATCGCAAAGTTAAACAAAAAAGTCGAAAACGAAGACAAATATCCGATCATGTTCGTTAATATGTTTTTCCCGAATTTCTCGAGCATGCCGGATATGCCTTTAATTAAATCAGCGGAGCGCTGCGTCCAATCCGGCGGCAAGGAATCGATTCTGCCCTGCAGTTCGCTTGTATATTTCTCGATTTGCTCCGTTAAAATGTCCTGATAACGCGGCAAATTGTCGATCAGCTGCGAGCTTTGCCTCGTAATTATGTAGCCCAAGCCGAAAAAAGCTGCCAGTATCAGCATTGTAAACAGCAGCACGGAAATGCCGGAGGCAATCGATTTTTTCACACCGATCCGGTTCAGGAAGCGGGCAAACGGTTCAATGCATATGTAGATGACAAACGCATAAAAAATAGGAGTAGCAATTTTGTAAAGAAAGCTGAATGCAAACATCGTCAAATAGACGGTTAAAGCAATTAATGCGATGTCAAAAGCGGTACGCCAATATCTTTTATAAAAAGGAAGCATAAGTCACACCTTTCTGTTCTTCAGATATAAATCGCGGTAGTTGCCGCTACATTTTTTGAAAACCCGCCTATTTTTTTGGCCGTTATGTTAAAATTATAGTTATGTTGTTGACGGGATTGGCATTAGGTATATTTCTTAACTATATCATTATAACGGTGGGGAAACAAAAAATGATGAACCTGCTTCTATGGGTATTTTACTTCATGACGCTGTACGCTTTTATCCCTGCGCTGGCCAGCCGGCTTTTTGGCATTCGTGTATTCAAAAGAGGACGAGCCAAGCAGGAAATTGCGCTTACGTTTGATGATGGCCCCGATGGGGATTATACGCCGCAGCTGCTTGATCTGCTTAAGCAGTATGATGCAAAAGCAACTTTTTTTGTCGTGGGCTCTCATGCGGAGCATCATCCGGAGCTGCTGCAGCGGATGCATCAGGAAGGCCATATCATCGGCATTCATAATTATGTTCATAAAACCAATTGGTTTATGCTGCCGCGTACGGTGACGCGCCATATCGCTATGACAAACGACTTGATCGAAAAAGCGACAGGCGTCCGCGCCGCTTATTACCGTCCGCCATGGGGCATTATGAACTTGTTTGATTTTCGCAGCGTCCGGCTGCAGGTGGTGTTATGGTCTGCTTTGTTTGGCGACTGGAATGCCAAGGTTGGAGCCAAACGGCTCACCGAACGGATGATGAAGAAGCTTCGGCCAGGGGAAGTGCTGCTGCTGCATGATTGCGGCAGAACGCCGGGCGCCGATCCGGAAGCGCCCGGCGACATGCTGATCGCACTCGAACATTATTTAAAGGAGGGCGCGAAGCGAGGCTACCGTTTTGTCGCCATAGATGAAATGATGGAATTGACGAAGCAAAATGAAAAAAAACAGAAACAGATACCGTTCTGGAAAAAAACGATTGTTTCCTGCTGGCTTGTATATGAGAAAGCTTTCCAAGCCGTCTTTCATTTAAAACACGGCGGGGACTTTTTCCACTACCGGTTAATCAAATACAGCGGCCAAACGCTGAAGCTCGCCGACGGCCGGGAAATTGCCAAAGGCGACACCGTTGTTGAGCTGCATTTTGACAATAAAAAGCTGTCGAACATCGCGATGCAATCGAAGTCGCTTATCGCGACTGTCGTCAGGCTGAAACGGGAAACGCTGCATGGGATCGGCGAGCTTGCCGACTATTTGGCGAAGGACGAGAAAGCTCGTGTGGCCAAAGCCGTATTTGGCATTACGATGATTCACCGGGGGGCGGAGCGGACAGGATTTGAGCTGTTCCCATTGCCGAAAGGACTGTTCGCGCGGTTAACCCGCTTTTATCTCCATATGCTTATGCGTGTATTGTCCAACAGCAGCAATAAAGGCGAGGGCATCAGCTCGCTGGATCCGCGAATATTGGTAATGCCGATGAACCGGCTGCTTGCGCACAGCGGCGATGAAGCACAGTTTCTGTCTGCCAGCGAGAAACGTACAGCGGCATCTGCGGAATCCAAAGCAAACGTATCGCTGCGGGACGACGGGGATTCCGTACACGGCAATACGCCGGCCTTGTAACCAGCGGCGATTGGAGACCGCCAAGCCCCTTTTTGTCCGCTAGCCGGTGTAAAACCATAAAAAAAGAGCATTTCTGCCAGTCTCATCGCTGCAGAAATGCTCTTTTTGCTAATCGGTTAAATTTTCATGACGCCGCCCATGCTGGCGTTAGTTACCAAGTGTGAATAACGGGCAAGGTAACCCGATTTGATTTTAGGTTCGAAGCCTTTCCATTCGGAACGGCGTTTGTCGAACTCTTCGTCGCTGATCAATACGTTGATCGTGCGGTTGTTCATGTCCAGCTCAACGAGGTCGCCGTCTTGTACAAATGCGATCGGGCCGCCTTCAGCCGCTTCCGGAGATACGTGGCCGATGCTGATGCCGCGCGATGCGCCGGAGAAACGGCCGTCGGTTACGAGGCCGACTTTGGCGCCAAGTCCCATGCCGACGATTTGCGAAGTTGGCGCAAGCATTTCCGGCATGCCAGGGCCGCCTTTAGGGCCTTCGTAGCGGATAATGACAACATGGCCTTCTTTGACTTTGCCGCCTGCAATGCCGGCCAGCGCATCGTCTTGCGAATCGAAGCAGATCGCCGGGCCTTTATGGTAGCCGCCAACCGACGGGTCGATCGCGCCGACTTTAACGATCGCGCCTTCCGGAGCCAGGTTGCCGAACAATACGGCAAGGCCGCCGCGTTCGCTGTGCGGGTTGTCAAGCGGATGGATGACGTCTTTGTCCAAAATCTCGCATCCGGCTACGTTTTCGCGGAGCGTTTTGCCTGTTACGGTAATGACTTCGCCGTTCAGTGCGCCTTCCTTCTTGAACAGCTCGTTCAGCACGGCGCTGACGCCGCCTGCATTGTGCACATCTTCGATGTGGTAATCGGATGCCGGTGCGATTTTCGCCAAATGCGGCACGCGGTTCGCCACTTCGTTAATGCGGGAGATCGGGTATTCAAAGCCGGCTTCGCGTGCAAGCGCAAGCGTATGAAGCACGGTATTGGTCGAGCCGCCAAGCGCCATATCAAGCGCAAACGCGTTGTCGATCGCTTCGATCGTCACGATGTCGCGAGGGCGGATGTCTTCTTCAATCAATTTCATCAGCTGGCGGGCAGATTGTTTAACGAATTCTTTCCGTTCCGGCGAAACCGCCAGAATCGTGCCGTTGCCAGGAAGCGCGAGGCCAAGGCCTTCTGCAAGGCAGTTCATCGAGTTTGCGGTAAACATGCCGGAGCAGGAGCCGCAAGTCGGGCAGCCGTATTGTTCAAGCTCAAGCAGCGACTGATCGTCGATTTTGCCGGCCATATGAGCGCCTACGCCTTCAAATACGGAAGTAAGGGAAATCGCACGGCCGTCTTTCGTGCGGCCGGCTTTCATCGGGCCGCCGCTGACCATAATGGTCGGGATGTTAACGCGGAGCGCGCCCATCATCATACCAGGAGTAATTTTGTCGCAGTTCGGAATGCAAACCATGCCGTCGAACCAGTGTGCATTTACAACGGTTTCAACGGAGTCGGCAATAATCTCGCGGCTGGCAAGCGAGTAGCGCATGCCGATATGGCCCATTGCGATACCGTCGTCAACGCCGATCGTGTTAAATTCAAACGGAACGCCGCCTGCTTCACGAATCGCTTCTTTGACCAGCTTGCCAAATTCCTGCAGATGAACATGACCAGGAATAATATCAATATAAGAGTTGCAAACCGCGATAAACGGTTTGTCGAAGTCTTCTTCCTTAACGCCTGCCGCACGCAGCAAACTGCGGTGTGGAGCGCGGTCAAATCCTTTTTTAATCATGTCTGAACGCATCTTTCGCTTTGCCGACATTTATAAGACCCTCCCTATGAATATGATGTCGATAAAATAAATTTTATCACAACGGACAGGCGATGGCTATAAGGGTTTGTAGTGCTACATCGCGTTAATCCCTTAAATAAGCAAAGCAGAAAAGGATTGGAATCGGTTTACGGAAAGTTTAATTCCCGGTACAATAATAGGAATAATAATGAACGGAGTGGAACCAATGAATCCGTATTCCGATGAACAAGCTGCTAGAATAAGAGAAATGGATAGCGTGTTTCGGCTTGTGCGGAGGCAAATTAATGCGGAGTGGCACCGGATCGGCTTGAGCACCCTGGAAAATTTGGAGGGCAAAGGGTTAAATTATACGCACGGCAAGCTGGTCGTCTATATTGTGGAGAAAGGTCCGCTTAAATCGTCCGAGGCGGCTGAACTGCTGGGCATTACTAACGGAGCTGTCACAGGCATCGCAGACAAGCTGATTGAGCTAGGGCTGATCGAGCGGAAACGTTCCGATTCGGACCGGAGAATCGCGATGTTGTACGCAACGGACAAATCGCAAACAATCATTAGTGCCATTGACCAAATCCGTGATCAAATGATGATTAAGCTGTTTCATGATTTAAGCGACGATGAAATCGAATTTGCGCTTCGTTTATTCAGGAAAATGTCCAAAAATTTGGATAAATACGATACGTGAAGGTGAACGCTGCGCTTATTGCATACCGATTAGCTGGAATAGTACAATGGGATGCAGCAAAATGACAGGAGGTTGTCCCATTTGCATCAGAAAGCCGAACGACTGAAACGGGTAAAACCTGCCTTGAAGGCACAGGTCGCCCCTGAGCTGGCGCATCGCGTTCCAGCAGGCCAGACTGTAACGGAACGTTTTCCGATTTTGCATGAAGGAGAAGTGCCCCGTTACGATATGAAGAAGTGGAGGCTTCGCGTTTTCGGCGAAGTGAACGAAGAGAAAGCTTTTTCGTACGAGCAGCTGATGGCGCTTCCGCAAGTGACACAAACTAACGATATCCATTGCGTTACCCGCTGGTCGAAGCTGGATACGACTTGGACAGGCATTCGCTTCAAGGATTTGTTCCAGCTGCTGGGCGCAAAGCCGGAAGCGAAATATGTCATGATCCATGCGGACTACGATTATGAAACCAACGTGCCCCTGGAAGATTTGATGAGGGAGGACGTGCTGCTTGCGCACAGCTTTGACGGGGAGCCGCTGACGGATAAGCATGGCTGGCCGCTCCGCCTTGTTGTTCCTCATCTCTATTTTTGGAAAAGCGCCAAATGGATAACGGGCATCGAGTTTATGAACGAAGACCGGACGGGCTTCTGGGAGAGAAACGGCTTCCATCATTATGCCGACCCGTTTAAGGAGCAGCGTTATTCAAGCGATGATTTTGAGCTGCCGGAGGATGAATGGTACGGCAAAGACTTTGATTAACAGGCCTCCGGCAGATTGCGGGTTAATGGAGGCAGGTGTGCCATAAGGCGATTACACAAGCAATGCATGACCCCTTTCCGTATATTGTAGAAGACTACAAGGAAAGGAGATGCTTCGCTTGAAGGATTGTCATCATTGTCCAGATGTTACGGTTGTAGATCCGCCCGAAAAAGTGTACCGTGATATTTTCCACCCGCAAATCGTTGAAGTTATCCATCCTGTTGAAATTGTGAACCGTCACCATTGCGTACCGGTATACCGCCATATTCATAAATGTGAGGTTCGCGATGAATTTGTGCATGACGATTGCGGCTGCAAACACAAAGACAAAGAGCATGATCATTGCTCCTGCGGACACAAAAGCGATAAAAGCCACAAGAGCCATAAAGATCATAAAAGCTCGAAAAGCGGCAAAAGCTGGGGTAAAATTTCGAAGGTAGCTTCGAAATCTGCGAAAGCTTCCAAAGCTAAAACGAGCAAAAAACGCAAATAATAGAGCGAAGCCGCCGCAAGGCGGCTTTTGCTGTGCCTGGAGCCGTTCAACAAGCGGGCGCAGCGCTGCATCAGCAGCTGCGCGGCCAGGGCGGGAGGGCGCATAACAGGGCGGGCATTTGCCTGGCTGCTGCCGGGAGCGGTTCATCGTATGCGGCAAGCCGTCCGGCTTCCATCCATCGGCGGCTTAACAACCGCTGTCCGCTATGATATAGTACAATGGAAGCAAAACTGCATAACAAATCCGGGCCGCAGCTTGTCCCGGGAGAGGTTCGCGAACTCCCTCTATAAAAAACTACAAGTGATGAATGGAATCGCTTTGTTTGCGATCCCATTTTTTTGTTTTTTATCGGTCTTTCAGAGGTTGATTCACGTTCGTCTCGTTGTGCTTTACCGGCGTTTCAGCCGGTATGACAAGGAGGAGAATCGAATATGAGCGAAAAGCAATCGAAAGCATTTGTTGTATTTAGCGGCGGACAAGACAGCACGACCTGCTTGTTTTGGGCGAAGCAGCGGTTTCAAGAGGTGGAGGCCGTCACCTTCAATTACGGCCAACGCCATAAGCTGGAGCTGGAATGCGCGGCATCCATTGCCGCCGAGCTTGGTATCAAGCACCATGTGCTGGACATGTCGCTGCTCGGCCAGCTTGCCCCTAATGCGCTGACACGTTCCGATATGGCGATCGAGCAGGGCGATAACGGGCTGCCTACGACATTCGTGGACGGCCGCAATATGCTGTTTTTAACGTTCGCGGCGGTGCTGGCGAAGCAGCATGGCGCGCGCCATTTGGTGACGGGCGTATGCGAAACCGACTTTAGCGGCTACCCTGACTGCCGGGATGTGTTTATTAAATCCTTGAATGTCACGCTGAATTTGGCGATGGACTATCCGTTTGTCGTCGAGACGCCGCTGATGTGGCTGAATAAAGCGGAAACGTGGGCGCTGGCGGACGAGCTTGGCGCACTTGATTATGTACGGGAAAAAACATTAACGTGCTACAACGGCGTCCAAGCGGACGGCTGCGGCGAATGCCCGGCCTGCGAGCTGCGCCGGCGGGGGCTTGAGCAGTACCTCGCTGCCAAAGCCGGAGGGAGCGGAGTATGATCCAGCAAATTTACCCCTGCGTACCGCATCATTACCGGTATGAATTAAATAAAGACTTTCAATTTGCAGCGGCGCATTATATTCCGGATGAAGCGGCGGGCAAATGCGCGCGGCTGCATGGACATACGTATTTCGCCAATGTGACGGTCGGCGGCGACCAGCTGGATGAAACCGGTTTTCTCGTTAATTTCTCTGAAATTAAGAAGCTGATTCATGACCGGTTTGACCATACGTCGTTAAACGAGCACACGGATTTGTTCCATGAACGCTCCGCCGAAAGCTATCCCACAACGGAAAACGTGGCGCGCATCATGGCTGAGCTCGTTCAACAATATTTGGACAACAAAGGGAACGGCGCCGAGTGCCTGCAAATCTTTTTGCGGGAGACGCCTACGAGCTACGTCGTGTACCGTCCGAAGGCGGGACGCGCATGAATGAGACCATGATACACAATCAGGCGATCAATCACGCAGTTAAACGGATTCCGGTCATGGAAATTTTCGGGCCGACCGTGCAGGGAGAAGGCATGGTGATCGGTCAAAAAACGATGTTTGTCCGCACGGCGGGCTGCGATTACTCGTGTGCCTGGTGCGATTCCGCTTTTACATGGGACGGTACCGGCAAAGACGAAATTGCCATGATGAGCGCAGCCGACATTATGGCTGAGCTGAGGCGGGTTGGCGGCAGCCGCTTTTCGCATGTGACGCTGTCTGGCGGCAACCCGCTGCTCCTTGCAGCGCTTGGCGAGCTGGTGCGGGAGCTGCATGAAGCCGGCATGACGGTTGCGGTGGAAACGCAAGGAAGTCGCTGGCAGGATTGGCTGCTCGACATTGACGAGGTGACGCTGTCGCCGAAGCCGCCGAGCTCCGGCATGAAGACGGACTGGGGCAAGCTGGACGAGATCGTCAGCCGCCTGTCAGGCGCGGACCGTTCGTTCAGCCTGAAGGTTGTTGTTTTTAACGATGAAGATTTCGAATACGCGGTGTCCGTTCATGAACGGTACCCCGGCGTTCCTTTTTATGTGCAGACCGGCAACGATGATTTGACGGAAACGGATCATGCCAAGCTGCTGCGCAAATCAATGGCGCAATATGAGCAGCTGGTAGAACGCACGATGGCGTCGGACAAGCTGCGCCATGTGCGCGTGCTGCCGCAGCTGCATATGTGGCTGTGGGGCAATAAACGGGGCGTATAGTATAGAAACGCCATAACCATAAAACGATAAACGCCGTAACGGCGAGAGGAGCATTGGAATCAATGGCAGGAAGAAATCAGGAGGACCTGGAAGGCATCAGCCTGCTGGGCAACCAAGGAACCCAATATCCGTCGCAATATGCGCCGGAAGTACTGGAGTCGTTCGACAACAAGCATCCGTACCGCGATTATTTCGTTAAGTTTAATTGTCCTGAATTTACGAGCTTATGCCCGATTACCGGACAACCTGACTTTGCGACCATTTATATTTCCTATATTCCGGATATTAAAATGGTGGAAAGCAAGTCGCTTAAGCTGTATTTGTTCAGCTTCCGGAATCATGGCGATTTCCATGAGGATTGCATGAACATCATTATGAACGATTTGATCAAGCTGATGGAGCCGCGCTACATCGAGGTGTGGGGCAAATTTACGCCAAGAGGCGGCATTTCGATCGACCCGTATTGCAACTGGGGCAAACCCGGCACCAAATACGAGCAAATGGCCGAGCACCGGCTGATGAACCATGATATGTATCCGGAAAAAGTAGATAACCGCTAAAAGCTGTACGAAATAGAAACGAGCCTGCCGGTAAGCGGACAGGCTCGTTTTTTTTTGTATGTTTCAATAAGGAGCCGCGCAGCCAATCCAGATTATGTCCCGCCTTTGGCGGCGCAACGGGCCGTGCTGAAGCGGCAGGCTGTTCAGAACCCGCCTTTATGCGATTTTTTGCAGTGCAGCTTATATGTCCTGCCGTTAGCTTTGCCGTAACGGATCATTTCACGCAGCATAGACGGATCATTCAGCTGCGCGAACGGGCAAGGGTCCGGCTTGGAGTTGACTTCCAATATCCAAGGATGGAGGCTCGTGTCGACGGCAACGTCAAGCCCGATCTCCCACAGCTTCGGAAAGGTGCGGTGAAGCCGGGCGGCGGTTTGCAGCCCCATTTGCTCCATTTGCCGGGTTAGACGGCGCACGCTGCGGGGCTTCAGCTTTTTGGACAAAAGGCCGGAAACGGAATAGATCGTTCCGCCTTGGCTGCCATTCGTGACGATTTTGGCCGGATGGGCGAGCCGCGCCGCCATGCCGGTTACTTTCCACGGCGAGCGGGGTTTCTTTTGCACTACAATGCGAAAATCAAACGGGCGGCTGCGGTAACGGAGCATGCGGATTCCTTTTTGGATCAAATACGGTTTGCCGTCCGCAGCTTTATGGAGCGACCGGTACGCATTGCGATAAGAAGAAAAACGGTGAACCGAAGAGCCGGACTGGTATTTCCAGGATGTTCCTTTGCGGCCGTTCACCCGGTCTACCCGGATTACTCCTCTTCCTTGCGACCCCGTATTTGGCTTGACATATACCATGCCATATTGCTTCAGCATCGAATGCAGCGTTTTTTTGTTCATCCGTTTCGTATTCGGGATGTACGAGCGGAGATTGCGGTCAAGCAGCAGTTTTTTCGTCTTATACCATTTGTCGATCGAACGCTTCATGCTTCTCCTCCTTCTCACTCTGATGCTGCTACACCAATATGACAAATGATCGTGATATGCCCCGACTCGTCTTATAAATGGGCGAACAAAAACACGAACGGCGCATATTTGTAATTACCGCGAGCAAATGGGGGAGGACCGTCGTTACAGCGGCGTTAATATACCGGACGCTTCGAGCGTTCCGGAAGGAGTGAGAATAGGATGTTACCGCAGCAATTACGGGAACTGGTAGAGCAGACCTGCGCCGCTTTCCCTTGGTATAAAGCGCTGTTGCCTAATGGCGGCGAGAGGGCGGAAGTCCGTTTGGACGAATTGCCGCTGATCAACGGGCAGTTGCTGGAACGGCATTACTATACTGCGTCTATGGGCGGCGCATTTGCTGTATACCGGACATCGGGCACAAGCTCGGGAGGACGGAAAGCAATCGCGTATTCGAAACAGGACGAAAGGCATTATTTGGAAGTGAAGGCGAAGCTGTATGACCGCTTGACGGCTGGAGCGGGCATTAAGCGCGCGCTTGCGGATATGGGCACCGGACATGCGGCGAGTACGGCATTGGATGTATTTCGCCGGCTGGGCTGGGAAGCGGATGCGATTCCGTTCGAAGAGCCGGTCGAAAAACATGTGCTTAAACTGCTGCAGATGAAGCCGGATTTGTTGTATACGATGCCTTCGATTTTGGACCGTATCATTGCCGCTTCCGATGATCCGTCGGCTTTTGGGGTGAGGCGCATTTTGCTGGTCGGAGAGGTTGCTTCCCCGCAGTGGCGGCGCCGCGCGGCGGAGCGGTTTGGCATCGGAGAGGATGATATTGTCGATACGTACGGATCGATTGAAATCGGAACCATTGCTTATTATGATTCCGTAACGGGCCGGTATTTGTTCGCAGACGGCATAACAGCGGAAACGGTGCCGGCCGAAGCGCTGGGTGAAGGATTTGAGCCGCTGCCCGGCGGAGAAGCGGTGTTGGTGCTCACTTCCAGGCTGCGAGACCATTTTCCTGCGCTGCGGTTTGTAACGTATGACGTTGTGAGAGATTTTGCCGAAATCGAGATCGACGGCGAACGCGTCCCCTCCTTTGCGGGAATTGTCAAACGGATCGGCAAGGAACTGAAGCACGGGGAGAAAATAAGCGTTTACGATATTGAAGACGCGGTATACCGGTTTGCGGATCAGGCGCAAGTCAAGGTTGCGGCTTATGGCCGGAAGCTAAGCGTTCAAATTGCGAGCGATTCCATAACGGATGAGCGGCTTGGGCTCATCCGGGAAGCAATAGAGCATCAAATTCCGGAAATCGGCAGCATGATTCGCGGGGGGCTGCTGGACGGTATCGACGTTTCGTTGTCGAAGCCGCAGCTATCGGCTGCCGGCGGCGCGATACCGGTAAAAAGCAAAAAAATGCATTACGGCATGCCGGAAAACGATGTGATTGCCGATGGCGGCGAATGAACCGGGTATTTTCCATGCCGTTGGCCGGACGCCGGCCGTGCCGCTGGACCGGCTGTTTCCGTCCGGCAAGCTGCATGTATACGGCAAGCTGGAATGGATGAACCCAAGCGGCAGCGCCAAAGACCGTCCGGCAGCGGGCATGATTCGCGATGCTTGGAAGAGGGGGCTGATCGGACCGGGTTCTGTCATCGTTGAATCCAGCTCCGGCAACCTGGCGATCAGCCTCGCCTGGATATGCGCTGCGCTAGGCATGACGTTTATTTGCGTCGTTGACCCTAAAACATCGCAGCAGAACATCCGCATTCTGGAGGCGTATGGGGCGCGGATCGAACCTGTAACGGCGCCGGACCCGGCTACGGGCGAATTTTTGCCGGCGCGGCTTGCAAGGGTGAAGCAGCTGACCGAGAGCATTGAAGGCGCATATTGGCCGAACCAATACGGCAATGACCACAACTATTTGGCGCATAAGGAGACCATGCGGGAGCTGCTGGAGCAGACCGGCCCGCTCGATTATTTGTTTGCTGGCGTCAGCACATGCGGAACGATCAAAGGCTGCGCCGAATGGGTGCGCGGGCAAGGGCTTGCGACCAGGCTCGTTGCCGTTGATGCGGAAGGCAGTGTTATTTTTGGCGGCGTCAAAGGCAAACGCCGTTTTCCCGGCTTGGGAGCAGGCATAGCCATGCCGTTTGCACAAGCGGAACTGCTGGAGAGGGTGGAACATATATCCGATGAGGAAATGGTCGCCGGCTGCCGCTTGCTGCTGCGGACGGAAGGGGTCATGGCCGGCCCGTCCACAGGCGGAGTTGTCGCGGCTGTCCGGCGGCTGGAGCCGATTTTGCCTGCGCATGCGGCTGTTGGCATCATTATGCACGACAGGGGCGACCGTTATTTAGATACGGTATATTCCGATGTTTGGGTGAAGGAGCAGTTTGGCGGCATCCCGTTATACTGATCCGCTGGAAGCTGCCGTCTGCACGGGCGGTTAAGCGTCATAAACGTTAGGGGGAACAAGCCGATGCTGTATTTGAATGACGAGCATATGCGGCAGCTGGGCATTCATTGGGGAGAGGCTGTCGATGTTGCCGAACAGGCGGCGCTGCTGCTCCATCGCCGCGATTACGCGCAGCCGATCAAGCCGTATTTGCGTTATCGCGATCCGGTAAACCGGATTATCGCCATGCCGGCGTTTGCCGGGGAGAGATTCAGGCGGCCGGGCTGAAATGGATCGCCAGCTTTCCGGGCAACTTGTCCGTCGGACTGCCCCGGGCGCATAGCATTACAGTGCTGAACGAGCCGGATACCGGCCGCCCGCACGCGATGATCCATTCGGCGCTGCCGAGCATTATCCGGACGGCTGCCGTGAGCGGGCTGCTTCTCCGCTATTACCGGAAAGAGCGTCCGGCAAGCGGGCTGTCGGCCGCCGTTATCGGCTGGGGGCCGATTGGCCGCCATCATTTGCAAATGTGCGATGCGCTGCTGGGGGAGACATCCGTGAAATGCGCTTGTTTGACATCCGCGGCATTGATCTGTCATCTGTTCCGGAGACGCTGCGCAGCAAAACGGTAATATGCGCAAACTGGGAGGAAGCTTTCAATGAAGCGGATATCGTCTTCACTTGCACGGTATCCGACCAGCGGTATATTAACCGCAAGCCCAAGCCCGGCAGTCTGCTGCTCCATGTATCGCTGCGGGATTATTTGCCGCAGTCGCTGGAGGCGGTGAACCGGATTATTGTAGACGACTGGCAGGAAGTAAACCGGGAGGACACCGATATTGAACTGATGGCGAATGCTGGCAAGTTGTGCGAAAGCCAAACGCGGACGATTGCACAAGTTGTATCGGGCGATGCGCTATCCGGATTGGCAGTTCACGACACGGTCATGTTTGCGCCGATGGGCATGGCTGTATTCGACATCGCTATAGCTTCTTATTATGTTAAGCTGGCCAGGCAAAAAGGGATCGGAATCGTGTTGGAATAACAGGAATTTGTGCTGTTCAAATCGAATAAGAGCATAAGCGGATAGAGAGAGCAGGGCACGCTGAATAACGATAGGGGTGATTCAAATGCTGACGCTGACGCTGGAGAAGGAAGAGTGGAACAAATTTCACGAAGGAAAACTTTACGACAGCTATGAAAGGCTCGGCGCCCGGTTGTCGGAAGAAGGCGGCGTAAAAGGAGTACGGTTCAGCGTTTGGGCGCCCCGTGCGCGTTATGTCGGATTGGTGTCCGACTATAACGGTTGGCAAGAAGGCGCAGGTTTGCCGCTCGAGCGGATTACGCCCGGCGGCGTATGGTCGCTGTTTGTACCGGAGCTGCCGGAAGGAACGGTGTATAAATATGAAATCATTTCGCACACCGGAGAACGGCTGCTCAAAGCCGACCCTTACGCGCTGCACGCCGAGCTGAAGCCCAAGACGGCATCCGTCGTCCATTCGATTGACGGGTACAGGTGGGGCGATAAGCAATGGTTAAAACGGCGCAAGCCGCCTTACGGGCAGCCCATCAATATTTATGAAGTGCATCTCGGCAGCTGGCGCAGGCATCCGGACGGAAGTTATTACAGCTACCGGGAGCTGGCGGACGAGCTTGTGCCGTATGTGCAGCATATGGGGTATACCCATATCGAGCTGATGCCCGTCACCGAGCATCCGTACGACCGCTCCTGGGATACCAGGCGACCGGTTATTTTGCCGCTACAAGCCGGTTCGGCAAACCGCATGACCTGATGTTACTGATTGATAAATGCCACCAGGCCGGGATTGGCGTGCTGCTTGACTGGGTTCCGGCACATTTTGCCAAAGACGCATTTGGCCTCCGCCAGTTTGACGGGCAGCCGCTGTTTGAGCATGAAGACCCGCTGATCGCGGAGAAGCCGGGCTGGGGCACGCTTGGCTTTGATTACAGCAAGCCGGAGGTGCGCGCGTTTCTTATATCAAGCGCTTTGTTCTGGATGGACAAGTACCATATGGACGGCCTGCGCGTAGATGCAGTGACAAGCATGCTGCTGCGCAGCTTTGACAAAAAGGAATGGCGCCCGAATGAGCGCGGCGGGCAAGAGGATCTGGATGCCATTGCTTTTATGCAAGAGCTGAACGCCGCCGTATTCGCCCGTTATCCGCATGCGCTTATGATGGCCGAGGAATCAAGCGCATGGCCGGGCGTCACACTTCCGGCGCATACAGGCGGCCTTGGATTTAATTATAAATGGAATATGGGCTGGATGAACGATACGTTGAAATATGTCGGGCTGGACCCGTTGTTCCGCGCCTCCTGCCAGGCGCTGCTGACGTTCCCTGTTGCATACGCGTTTAGCGAAAATTACACGCTGCCGCTGTCGCATGATGAAGTTGTGCACGGCAAAAAATCGCTGCTGAACAAAACGCCCGGCACGTATGAGCAGAAGTTCGCAGGTTTACGGCTGCTGCTTGGCTACATGCTGAGTTTCCCAGGCAAAAAACTGCTGTTTATGGGCGGCGAGTTCGGCCAATACGACGAGTGGAAGGACGAGGAGCAGCTGGACTGGGTGGTGCTGCAGTTCGATATGCATCAGAAAATGCAGCAGTATGCACGGACGGCCAATCAGCTGTATCTGCAGGAGAAGGCGCTTTGGCAGCGGGATCATGACTGGGAAGGTTATGAATGGATCGACCACCAGGACCACTTGCAAAACATTATCAGCTACATCCGAAAAGGAAAAGCGAGGGACGAGCAGCTGGTCGTCATTTGCAATTTTGCGCCGGTTTCCCGCCAGGCGTACCGGATTGGCGTCCCGTCCGGCGGCACTTACCGCGTTCTGTTGAACAGCGACGATTCTTCGTTTGGCGGAAGCGGCACAACGGTGGGCGAAGAGCGGCTGACGGCGGAGCGCAAGCCTTGGCATAACCGCAAGTTCAGCGTGGAGCTGAATTTGCCGCCGATGTCCGTGTTATGGCTGAAGCGGGAAAAAGCGACCCGTTCGGCTGCTTCAAAGCGGAGCCGGATGGACAAGCAGGACGAATCCTAAACCAATGAAGCCGCTCAGCCGGAACAAAACCCGGCTGAGCGGCTTCTTAACATTACGGTACTGGCCAAGGCTTGCGGCCGGCCGGCATCATCGCGGTCGTTTCCGGCTGCGCGCCGGAATTAACCGGCTGTTACCGTTTGGCAGCGGCTAACGAAGCCGGATCGGCGACAACAGCTGCAAAATCAACATCGGACAAGCATTCCGCCATCAGGCAGGACGGATGAAAGCTGGAGAAGCGGGTGGCCGGATTCGGCACAACAAGGCAATGCATGCCTGCGGCGATCGCAGCCAATGAGCCGTTCGCCGAATCTTCAATGGCGATTGCTTCATGCGGCTCTACGCCAAGGCATTCCAGCGCCTGCACGTACAGCTCAGGGTCCGGTTTTACTTTGGCGACATGGTCGGATGTGCGGATACATTCGAAGTAGTCTTCGATCCCCAGAGGCTTCAGGTAGCGGTCAATCCAGCTGCGTTCCGAGCTGGAAGCAAGACCGATGCGAAGGCCGGCTTCTTTTGCCGACTGAAGGAACGATTCAATACCCGGACGGATCACAACCTGCTTCATAATCAGGCGGTGGCGTTCTCTTACTGCTTGCTTAAAGCGGACGGGATCAACCGGCTCCTGGATTAATGTGTTGATATATTCATACGGGTTAAAGGCATCCAGGCTGGTTCCAATACATTTGGAGAATGTTTCCAGCGTCAGCTCGGCCCCATGCGCTTCATATTCCGCGCGCAAAGCCTCATACCATGCGGACTCTGTATCCAAGATCGTGCCGTCAAAATCAAAGATGATCGCTTTAATCAAACGATCTCCTCCTTTCAGCCTCGTTTTTTCTATAACCTCTATTAAAATTGCTTTTTAAAAAAGTAACATTGATTGGAAAGGCCAGTCAAGGTTTAAGTTGCTGGCGCGCCGGCCCCCAAAAAAAACTGCTCCGGACGCTATCAGCGGCGCCGGAGCAGCTTTTTTTCCTATTCCAAATACATTTGCTGAAGTTTTGCCTGTTCGGCTTTCGTAAGCCCCAGCCCTTTTTCCAGGAAACCGGCGATCGAGCCGTAATTTTTTTGCATTTCATCAAATGCGGCATAAATATATTCCGGACGGACGTCCATCATCGCCTGAATGACGTCGACAGCTGTCGGATCGGTTACGTTAAACTGCTTCACCATGACATCAACCGCCGCTTTGTTATAGTCCGCACGGTAAGTGTTCGTAAGCAGGAAGTCATCGACAACCGTCTGTTTTGGAACGCCAAGCGCAAGCAGCATCAAAGCGGATCCGAGGCCTGTCCGGTCTTTGCCTGCCGTACAGTGCTGGACAAGCGCGGATGTGTTTGGATCAAGCATCAAGTCAAACAGTTTAACGTACGCATCCGGATGGTCAACCATTTGACGGTTGGCATCGACAAGCATTGCTCCCGGTTTACCCAACTGGTCGAATTGGCCTGCCGCAAGAACAGCCATAATGTCCGTGCCGCTGCCGGTGTCCTGGAATACTTGATCTTTCACATAAGTGACGCCCGGTATCGCCGGGTCCGGTTTAGCTGCGATTTCAGCGTCGGTCCGGTAGTCCACATCAGTTTTCAGGCCGCTTTTTTGCAAATAAGCAATATCGTCCGGAGTCAGTCCGGCCAGCTCGTCCGCGCGGAACAGCTTGCCCCACTTGACGGTGCGGCCGTCCGACGTTTGATAGCCGCCCAGATCGCGGAAGTTGGTCGTGCCTTTTAACGGAAGTTTGCGCTCCGCTGTTTTAATTTCCGCGCCGTTGCCGCCTTTTACTTTAAAGTATACGCGGCTGCCCGGGTTCGGGTCTTCCGTTACATAACCGCCGTAATTGGTGTACGTGCGGACAAGCTCTTTCCAGCCGCCGTCCGGGTTTGTGCTCCAGTACACTTTGGCTGCGCCGAGATCCGCATCAGTATGCCAGTGGATAACCAGCTTGCCGTCGGCTTTGCGTTCAACCGAAGCGCTGACGAAGCTGCCCTGCTTTACCGACTTTGCAATGGCGTGCGCCGCCGGAGCGGGCGCCGGGGATGCGGCGTTAGCCGCTCCTGCAGCGAATGGTGCGATCGTAAGGAATAAAGCGGTTCCGGCCAAAATTGATTTTTTCATCATCGTAATATCTCCCCTTGAAATGAAGTACAAGATGAATACCAGTTGTATTCGTAATTGAAATCTTCTTTATCATGGGGAGGAATGTTTGGTGAACATCAATATTTTATAAAAGATTTGTAAAGTCCTTTGCGTCTTCACCCGCGCAGTTTGCCGCTTTTTTACAGGATTTGGTCCCCCGCTTGCAGGCTTCCTTCCAATCCATTTTCAACTAAATTCCCCTTAAATCGTCGGAATAAATCATAAATCGGCTAGAAGTTGGGAACATTTAGTTAGGGATTCTGTTTTTCTGTTTATTATGTGGTATCGCTTTCCATCAAAGCGGACACTTTTTCTATTAGGGGACCTATGATTCCAACCGTTGAGCAACTAGAACAGCAAGCCCGCGAGCTGGCTCTTATACATCTTCCTGCACGTGCTTCCATGAAAGCAAGCGACAGGGTTAAGCGGGAATTCCGCCAAGATATGTCTGCATTAGGCGCATTTGCAGCGGAATTAAAACAAGCCGATTCTTCCGCTTTTCAGCCGGCAGAGCAATGGCTTACCGATCATGCCGATTTTATTGAGAGCGAAGCATTCGCCGTTGAAGACGGCTTCTCGCAAAAATTCGCCCGCCGGTTAATCCGGTTAAAGCCGGACGGCGATTTGCGCGCTTTGGACATTTGCCATGAGTATATCCGCAAAACCGACGGCGCGTTCGATATGGACAGCTTCACCCGCTACATAAACGCCTATCAGGATGTGTCGACACTTACCATTGCCGAAATTTGGGCGATGCCTTTTATGCTGAAAATTGCCGCTATCCGCAGGCTGTCGCTCTTAATGGGCGAGGTGCGGGAGCGGAGGCAGGCTTGCCTGAAGGTGGAAGCGCTGCTGGCCCCTTTTGCCGAAGGGAAAAAAAGCCCCGACGCCGCAGCAATAACCGAAGCGCTGGAACAAGCCGGCGAACAGATGCCGCTGCCCGCTGCCGTTATCGTTCATCTGGCGAGCCAGCTGAACGAATGGGCTGACGAAGCGGGCGAGGTGCGGGAGTGGCTGTTGTGCCGCCTCGACAATGGCGCGGAAAGCTTAAACAAGCTGGTGCTGTACGAGCATCAGCTGCAAGCCTCCTTTGAAGTGACGGCGGGGCAGCTCGTGCAGACACTTCGAATGCTGACTCGTTCGAACTGGACGGCTCCGTTCGAACAAATGAGCATCGTCGAGCGGACGCTGCGCGAAGAGCAGGCGGCGACTTATTCCGCCATGGACGAACGAAGCCGCCAGACATTGCGCGGCCGTGTTGAACGGCTGGCGGCCCGGTATGGCGTGCCGGAGGCGATGATTGCCGAGCAGGCGGTGAAGCTTGCAAGAGACGGCCAGCTTGCATACGAAGCGGGTGAACAACAAGGCGAAGGCGGTTTGCCGCCTAGGCAAGCTTATGCAGCGTATTATTTGCTTGATCCGGCAGGCATCGTAAACCTGAAAGCATCGCTGCGGGAATGCAGCGTGCCTGGCAGGCTGCGCGGAGAAGTGAAGCTGCTCCCGGGCATTACCGCTTATTTGAACTGGACGGTTGCGTTATTTGCTGTATTGCTTGCTGCCGGCGCGTGGGCGGCGGCTGCAGCCCATCAAGGGCCGATGGGCGTAATTGCGTGGTGCGCGGCGATTGTGACGCTGGCTTTGCCGGTAAGCGATTGGGCGGTTACGGTCATGCATGAATCGATTTGCCGATTGTTTGAATCCAATCCGCTGCTGCGCTATGACTACGCCCGCGGAATTGATGCGGATGCCGCAACCATTACCGTCATTCCGGTCATCTGGTCCAAGGCAGAGGATGTGCTGGACACAGCGGACCGGCTTGAGCTTCATTATTTGGCGAACAAAGATCCGAATATTTCGTTTGCGATATTGGGCGATTTTGCCGATGCGGCTTCTGAAGTTGCTGATTCCGACGAGGAAATCAGGCAGACGGCAGTCAATCGGATTCATGAGCTGAACCGGATATACGGTAATGCGGAAGCCGGAACCGGCCCGTTCCTGTTATTCCAGCGCAAGCGCGTCTGGAATGAGTCGGAAGGAGCCTGGATCGGCTGGGAGCGCAAGCGCGGCAAGCTCGTTGAATTTGTGGAGCTGCTGCGCGGCGGCGAAAATACGAGCTACGACTGCACTGCAGGCGACTGCTCGTCGCTGAACCGGTTCCGTTATGTCATTACGCTGGACGCTGATACGGAGCTGCCGGTTGGCGCGGCGCAGCGGATGATCGCGACGATGCATTTGCCCTACAACCGGGCGCGGCTTAATGAAACGGGCACGCGTGTTGCGGAAGGCTACGGCGTGCTGCAGCCGCGGGTTGGCGTCAGCTATCAGGCGGTATCGCGTTCGCGGCTTGCCCGCTTATGGTCGGGGCGGCCGGGCATTGACCCGTATGCGTTTGCGATGTCTGATCCGTATCAGGATGCGTTTGGGCAAGGCATCTTTACAGGCAAAGGGATCTTTGATATTAATGCGTTCCGGCAGGTGCTCAGCAGACGTATTCCGGAAAATCGCGTGCTCAGCCATGACCTGCTGGAGGGCGGATTTCTGCGCGGCGGCTTGTTGACGGATATCGAGGTTGTCGACGGCCACCCTGCAACGTTTCAATCGTACCAGCAGCGGATGCATCGTTGGGCGCGCGGCGACTGGCAGCTGGTGTTATGGCTCCGCTCCCGGATGGAGGACCGCGACGGCAACCGGCAAAAGGTGGATCTCGGCGGTTTGACGCGTTACCAGATTGTCGACAATCTGCGGCGGAGCCTGATGCCGATCGGCATCTTCGCGTTGCTTGCTGCCGGAACATTTATCGGCGGCGGAGCGGGAATAGTGTTATTTGCAATTGGCCTTGCTACGCTGGCAATGCCGTTCATTCGCACACTGTTTGATATAAGACGGGTCATGCGCAAGCCCGGCACGCTGCTGACGGCGCTTGGTCAGTCTCTAATATCGCTTGTGATGCTCCCTTACCAAGCGTTTCTTATGGCAGATGCGGCATTAAGAACGTTATACCGGATCAGCCTTACCAAAAAAAAGCTGCTGGAGTGGACCAGCTCTGCCGAAGTGGAACGGAACGGGCGGACCAACCGGCATTCCCTTCTTTTTTATTGGCAAGGGCTTGCCGCAACCGTGCTGTTCAGCATCATTGCCGGCTTGTACGGCAGCGGGATAGCGCTGGCGGCAGGGCTTGCCGCCGCAGTGTTGTGGCTGCTTGCTCCCGCGTTTGCTTCCTGGCTGGACGGATCGCCTGCGGCTGAATACGGAAGTGAGCTGTCCCATGACGAGCAGCTCCATTTAAAGCAGCTTGCGGCGCAAATCTGGGCATATTATGAAGATTTCGCAGTGGAGGGAGAACACTGGCTGCCGCCTGATAACGTCCAGATCGATCCGGCCGTCGGCGTTGCACACCGGACATCGCCGACCAACATCGGCTTGATGATGGCCTGTACCGTTACGGCCAGAGATTTTGGATTTATTGAGACGGAAGGCATGCTGGACAGGATCGAACGGACGCTTTCAACCATTGAGCAAATGGACAAATGGTCGGGTCATCTGTACAACTGGTACGACACACAGACGCTGCGCCCGCTGCCGCCGCTGTATGTATCTACGGTGGACTCCGGCAATTTTGTCGCCTACCTGGTTGCTGTTCGGCACGGCATTGTGGAATGGGCGCGCCGTGACAGCGATGCGGAGACGGAAAGCGGCAAACGGCTGGCCGCGCGGGCCGAAGCCATTGCCGCGCGGCTGGAGGCGGTTATCCAGGCGACAGATTTCCGTCCGCTGTACGACGAAGCGGCCGGCTTGTTTACGCTTGGTTATCACGCGGCGCTCGACCGGAGGGAAACGATTTTGTACGATTTGCTTGCCTCGGAAGCAAGGCAGGCCAGCTTCCTAGCGATTGCATTCGGGCAAGTTCCGGCTTCCCACTGGTTTAAGCTTGGACGCACGATGACCAAATCGGGGCGGTTCAACACGCTGCTTTCCTGGTCCGGCACAATGTTTGAATTCCTAATGCCGGCGCTGCTTATGCGCACGTACCGCAAGACGGTCTGGAGCAGCACGTACCGCGGCGTCGTAAACCGCCAAATTCAATACGCGCAGCAGCGCGGTGTTCCGTTTGGCATATCGGAATCCGGCTATTACGCGTTTGACTATCAGATGAACTATCAATACCGGGCGTTTGGCGTGCCGGGTTTAGGCTTCCAGCGCGGGCTGGAGAACGATCTGGTGCTGGCTCCTTATGCGGCCGTTATGGCGCTCGCCGTCGATGCAAGGCAGTCGATTCAATCGCTCAATCAAATGGAGAAGCTGGGCGCGAAAGGAAAATACGGCTATTACGAAGCGATTGACTTTACCGATGGCCGGCTCCCTGCCGGGGAAAAATGCGTGATCATCAGCAGCTTTATGGCGCATCATCTCGGCATGAGCCTGCTGACGCTCGGCAATGTGCTGCTTCCGTTTACGATGATTGACCGCTTCCATGCGGATAAACGGGTGCAGGCAGCGGAGCTGCTGCTGCAGGAAAGAGTTCCTGAGAAGCCGGCAATCATTAAAAACGGCTACAAGCCGATCCCTGCCCGCGAAGCGGACAAAGCAGCGGGCGGCTCGCGTATTCCGCTACGGGAGTTTGACAAGCCTGCTCCGCAGCCGGAAGTATGCGTATTGTCGAACGGCTCGTTCACCAGCGTCATCTCGGATGTCGGGGGCGGATACACAAGCAGCGGCGGCATTGCATTGTCCCGCTGGCATGAAGACCCGGTTGCGGAAGCGCCCGGTTCCTGCTTCTATATCCGCGATGTGGCGGCCGGCAAAGTATGGTCGCCATCGTATGAGCCGTGCCGCACGCCGGCCGACCGCCAGAAGGTCCGTTTTGCACTGGATAAAGCAAGCTTCGAACGGCTGGACGGGCAAATGGAAACGATGCTGGAAATATGCGTGCCGCCGGAACATAAAGCCGAACTTCGCCGGCTGACGCTGACGAATACCGGATCGGAAACCCGAATTATTGAAGTGACGGGTTATATGGAGCTTGCGCTTGCTCCGCCAGCTGCGGATGAAGCCCATCCGGCCTTCAGCAAATTGTTTGTGAAGACGGAATATGACGCCGCTTCAGAAAGCTTGCTGGCTGTCCGCCGGCCGCGTACGTCGAAGGAGCCGCCCATCTGGGCAGCTTATTCGATGTCGGTCGGCTGCGAGTCGCTTGGCCCGCCGGAATATGAAACCGACCGGGCAGGCTTTATCGGGCGGGGCCATACGCTGGCCAGCCCGGCAAGCCTGGAATGCAAGTTGTCCGGCACGGTTGGCGCGGTGCTGGACCCGTCGTTTGTAATGCGCCGCCGATTGTCGGTCGCCCCCGGCGAGTCCGTCCAGCTGTACGCTGTGGCGGGTATCGCGGCAAGCCGCGAGGAGGCGCTTGCCATTACGGCGGGCGTGTGCGGAGAGCGCCAAGCCGAGCATGCGTTCCAGCTTGCCTGGACGCACAGCCGCATCGATTTGCGGCATCAGCACTTGACTGCGCTGGAAGCGTCGGATTTTCACGCGCTGGCGGGACGGCTGCTGTACCAGTCGCCGCTGAAAAACGAGCGCGCGGCCAGCATCGCCGCCAACAAGTCCGGCCAATCCGGTTTATGGCCGCTTGGCATTTCGGGCGATCTGCCGATTGCCGCCGTCTATATCGCCGACCAGTCGCAGCTCGCTTTTGCCACTAAAGTGCTGACCGGCCATGCTTATTTGCGGCGCAAAGGCATCCGCTTCGATCTGTTGTTTATGATTGAAGAAGCGGCAGGGTATTACCATCATTTGCAGGATGCGATCCGCAAAGCATCCGAGCAGACCGGGGACGGCTCAACCGGCCCCGGAGCTGTGTTTTTTGTGAATGCGGACAGTATGACGGAGGAACAGCGCCATTTGCTGACGGCGGTCTGCCGCGTATCGCTGCGCGCCGACGGTCCAAGCCTCCGCGCCCAGCTTGGCGCAGGCGGGCGCCGGAAACCGGCGGATGCGGCAGCCGGCGCGGAGCCGGCCGCAGTTGAAGCAGCATCAGCTGCGGGCGCTGCAGCTGATGAAGGCGAAGCCGCAGGCGGCCGCACGCAGCGGCAGGATACGCCCGCCGCAGCGGACAATAAAGCGGATTCGGCGCTGCCTACAATCGAAGGGCTGCCGCCGTCCTTCCGGCTGCTTCCGGAGAAGAAACGAACCGCTGCAGAGCTGCCGGCTTCGTTCAAGCCGGATTCGCTGCTTATATACAACGGCTGGGGAGGTTTCGCCGAAGACGGTCGGGAATACCGGATCGCGATGCATGGCGGCAAATATTTGACCGCGCCTTGGAGCAATGTGATCGCGAATCCGACGTTTGGCACGCTGGTCACCGAGCTTGGCACCGGCTATACCTGGTGGCGCAACAGCCGCGAGTTTAAGCTGACGCCATGGTCCAATGATCCGGTGCTGGATACGCCGGGCGAAATTTGCTATATCCGTGACGAAACGAACGGCCGGATCTGGTCCGGGGCTCCGGCGCCCGATCTGGGAGACGAAGCCTATGAGGTGTCGCATGGCTTTGGCTATACGAGGTTTAACCGGCGGACGAACGGGTTCGCCCAGCAGATGACCGTCTATGTCGACAAGGATGAGCCGGTCAAATTCGTGCTTCTTGAGCTGCACAACGAAACGGATGAGGAGCGGGAACTGTCCGTCGCTTATTACACCAATTGGGTGCTTGGCGTCCGGCGTCAAGGCAACGCGCCGTATATCGTATCGGAGTGGGATGAAGAGACCGGCACGCTGCTGGCGCGCAACAGCTACCAGGAGACGTTCCGGGACGGCACTGCATTCCTGCATGTGCTGGCCGATGAGCCGCAGCCCCGCCTGTCTTATACGGCGAACCGGCACGAGTTTATCGGCCGCGGCAGCTCGATCGCCCGGCCCTCCGGCATGGAGGCGGATGAGCTGTCCGGCGCGACCGGCGCATACGCTGACAGCTGCGGAGCGGTCCGGTTAAAGGTAAACGTAGCTCCCGGCGAAACGAGGAAGGTTGCGGTCTTGCTTGGGGCAAGCGGCTCCAGCGAACAAGCGCTGGCGCTCGTCCGCAAATACGGGAGCATAGCCGGCTGCGAGCAGGCGCTTGCCGAGATGCGCAGCTTCTGGGATGAAACGCTCGGCCAGATCCAAGTGGCAACGCCTAGCAAGGAGCTGGATTTGATGCTGAACGGCTGGCTGCTGTATCAGGCGCTCTCTTGCCGGATCTGGGCACGGACGGGCTTCTACCAAGCTGGCGGCGCGTACGGCTTCCGGGACCAGCTGCAGGATTCGCTGTCGCTGCTCCATGCCCGGCCGGAATTGACGCGCAAGCAAATTGTCCTTCATGCGTCGCATCAATACGAAGAAGGCGATGTGCAGCATTGGTGGCATGAAGAAACGGAGCGCGGCATCCGGACCAAATATTCCGACGACCTGCTGTGGCTGCCTTATGCCGTGGCAAGGTATATCAAGCATACGGGCGACAGCTCGGTGCTTGAGGAGCGGGTGCCGTATTTGACCAGCCCCGTTCTGACCGAGGAGGAACATGAACGGTACGAAGCGACCACGTTGTCAGCGCATACCGGCACCGTATACGAGCATGCCATTCGCGCCATTGAAAAAGCGTCTCGTTACGGCGAGCACGGCATGCCGCTGATGGGCATCGGGGACTGGAACGACGGGATGAATTCTGTCGGCGACGAAGGGCGAGGCGAAAGCGTCTGGCTCGGCTGGTTCCTGTGCGATGTGCTGCGCAAGTTCAGCGAGGTGTGCGAGCTTAAGGGCGATGCCGGGCGGGCGCAGGAGTACCGCGAGCGCCGCGATACGATTGCGGAAGCGGTGAACCGGAGCGCCTGGGACGGCGAATGGTTCCGCCGGGCGGTTACGGACGAGGGCGCTTGGCTTGGCTCTTACCGCAACGAGGAATGCCGGGTGGACGCCATTGCGCAGTCCTGGTCTGTTATATCGGGAGCAGCGCCGCTTGAGCGGGCGCGCCAGGCGATGCGTTCGTTCGACCGCGAGCTTGTCGACCGCGAGCTGTCTGTCGCGCGGCTCCTGACGCCGGCATTTGACAAAACCGATCCAAGCCCGGGTTATATTCAAGGCTACCCGCCGGGCATCCGCGAGAACGGCGCCCAATATACACATGGCGTTATTTGGAGTATTGTCGCTTGGGCGGAGCTGGGCGAAGGGGATAAAGCGGCGGAGCTGTTCCAGCTGCTGAACCCGATCAACCACGCGCACAGTGCGGGCGATGTCCGCAAATACGCCGGCGAGCCGTACGTTATGGCCGCAGATGTCTACACGGGCGAGCCGTATAAGGGAAGGGCCGGCTGGACCTGGTACACCGGGGCGTCCGGCTGGATGTACCAAGCCGGCATTGAATGGCTGCTTGGCATCCGTCGGGAGCAGGATAAGCTGACGGTGAATCCGGCGGTTCCTGCCGGGTGGGAGCATTATTCATTCCGGTACCGTTATGGCCGCTCGGTTTACGAAGTCAAAGTTACGCTGCGGGGCGCTTCCGCCCAGGTACTGCTCGATGGAGCGGCTGTCAGCCATGAAGCCGGCGGCTTGTACATTCCGCTGAAAGATGACGGCCAAACGCATCAGGCGGAATGGATTATTCCGCATCCGGCTTTAACAGCTGCGGCTCCGGCTGCCGCCGGCAAAAGAGAAGACCAGGCTTCCGTGCCGGCACGTTAACCGTTTGGCGCATACATCCCCAAAAAGCTGCTGCTTCCGGCATTTCGCCGCGGGGCAGCAGCTTTTTTCTTATGGGGGAGCGGCCTATTTACACACTTTTGACATTAGTGTACTATTTAACTATAACACTAGGACTGATTAAGCGGAAAGGCAATACGCTTCCCGTCCGTGAGCATGCGGACGGTTCGTGAAGCCGGCAAAGGAGTTGACTTCGTTTATGGCTGATCAGTTTGACAATCATCTGCCCATTTACATGCAAATTATGGATCTGATTAAGAAAGATATCATTTCCGGCCAATTAATGCCGGGCGACAAAATCCCGTCCGTCCGGGAACTGGCCGCAGAGCTGCAAATTAACCCGAATACGATTCAGCGGGCGCTTCAAGAGCTGGAGAGGGAGGAAATTGTGGAGTCGAAACGCGGAATGGGCAGATATGTGACGGGCGACCAAGCGAAAATTACAGGGCTGAAAAAAGAAAAAGCCGGCGAGCTGCTGAGCCGGTTCGTGCAAGGCATGCAGGAGCTTGGCTTTCACGGAGCGGATATTGTCTCCATTGTTGCGGGAGCGGTTCAGCCCGGGCCATTGAATGACAAGGAGGGTTTGTAATGGAGCCGATCTTGGAATTGGAGCAGGTTACAAAAAAATACGGGCGCAAAAAGGCGCTTGACCGCGTAACGCTGCGGCTGGATAAAGGGAAAATCATCGGGCTGCTCGGCAGCAACGGCAGCGGCAAAACGACGCTGCTGAAGCTTGCGGCGGGCATTGCTTTTCCGACATCAGGCAAAGTGCGCATCGGCGGAATCGACGCCGGCCTGCAGACCAAATCGCTCGTGTCGTTCCTGCCTGACCAGTCTGTGCTGGAATCCTGGATGCGCGTGAAGGACGCGGTTCGTTATTACCGTGATTTTTACCCGGATTTTAAGGAAGAGAAAGCGCAAAGCATGCTGGAGTTTATGAAGCTGCAGCCGAATGACCGGGTTACCGCTTTGTCCAAAGGGATGCGGGAGAGGCTGGAAGTTGTGCTGGTGCTTTCGCGGAGCGCCCGGCTGTATTTGCTGGATGAGCCGATCGGCGGCGTGGATCCGGTAGCGCGCGGCAAAATTTTGGACGCGATTGTGCAGTTTTTTGACGAGGACAGCACACTGGTTGTCTGCACGCATCTGGTCAGCGATATGGAGCGGGTGTTCGATGAGGTTGTTTTTATCCGGGAAGGCGAAATGATTTTGCAGGAAGAGGTGGAGTCGATCCGCGTCAACCGCGGGCTTAGCATCGACGGCCTGTACAAGGAGGTGTACGGAGAATGATTAAGCTGCTGAAATATGACTGGAAACGGAATATGGACGGCGTCTTGTCCACTTTGGGCATACTGATTGCGATTCAAATCGTGCTGCCGATCGTTTGGGAGTGGCGTAATTGGGATTCGGACACACGGATTACGCTTGGCGGAATCGCTTATATGGCAGTCGCTTTTGCTTTGTTTGCTTCGGCTTGCCGGACGTATGCTTACGGCTTGACACGCATTCACCGGAGGCTGCTCCCCGTGCATCCGGCCGCGGAGTTTGCCGCCCCTCTTCTGCTTGGAACGCTGTATCTGGTTGTGCTTGCCCTTATCGGAATCATTCAGATTGGATTGACCGGTGTCGTCCATTTGGAGGGTGTCGGCGGTTCAGAGATTTTTAGCGCAATAGCAGCCTTTGTAGTTGGAGTCGTATTTTCATACAGTCTAGTATTCGTTTGCATAACTGTGGCCTGCAGTATCCGCTGGAAGCAAAGGACGCTGATTGGCGTCGCGCTGTTTGTTGCGCTCATTAATTTAAATTCTTATATAACGGATGCGCTGTTTAGCAGCAGTACCGCGTTTACCGGCGGCGTAACGTTTCGTACTAATACCAGTACGGTTGTTATCGAACCGGGAAGTTTCCCGCATATCGGCGGAGATTTGCTGCTGAATCTCGTGTTCGCCGTCTTGTTTATGGCCGTATCGGTCGCTCTGGTGAAAACAAAAGTGGAGATTTAATTCATCAAACCGTGGTTTACGGGCTTGGCAGCAACCCCGTAAACCACGGTTCTTTTTTTAAATGTCGCAATTCTATAGTTAACATGTCTGTTTTTTGTATAAAAGCAACGTCCATCCTATGGTATTCTAATGGCGTACTGTCATAATAGTATACAAAAGGAGGCAGACCTTCATGCTGCGTATTGGAAAAATCAGCTATTGGCATGTTCACGCATGGGATTATACCAAGCAAGCACAACAACATCCGGATACGGAAATCGTCGCCGTATGGGATGAGATAGAGGAACGGGGCAAGGAAGCTGCAGCTAAAATCGGTGCCGAATACATAAGCCGTCTGGATGATCTGCTCGCAAGAGAAGATATTGACGGGGTAATCGTAGATGCGCCAACATCGATGCACCGTGATGTCATAACGGCTGCCGCACGCGCAGGCAAGCATATTTTTACGGAAAAAGTATTGGCCCCTACTTTAAAAGAAGCAAACGAAATTATGCAGGCGGTTCATGACAGCGCTGTCAAGCTGACCGTTTCGCTGCCGCGCTTGAATGATGATTATACCGTTGCCATCCGCAAGCTGCTGGAGGAAGGCGTGCTGGGGCAAGTTACGCTTGTGCGTGTCCGGTTGTCGCATCATGGCGCGACGGCAAACTGGCTGCCGGAGCACTTCTATACCCTGGAACAAACGAGAGGCGGCGCGCTTATTGATTTGGGCTGCCACCCGATGTATTTGACCCATCTGTTCCTGGGAGAAGCTTCTTCCAGCGTAACCGCGCAATACGGTTATGTAACCGGCAAACAGGTGGAAGACAATGCGGTAGCCGTGCTGCAAGGTAGCAGCGGAGCAATCGGCATTGCAGAAGCCGGCTTTGTAAACGCGCATTCGCCGTTTACAATTGAAATTCACGGTACGGAAGGCACGCTGCTGTATGGCACGCCGGAAGCGAAGCTGCTCCTTCGTTCGAACAAGGCGGATCAGGAAGGGTGGCAGGAAGTGGCGCTGCTTGCCAAACGCCCGTCGGCGTTTGACCAATGGGTAGGCCATATCCAGCAGGGCACGACGGCAGACGAGAATATCCGCCTGGCGCTTGCCTTGACCCGCTTGATGGAAGCTTCGAACCGATCCGTAGCGGAAGGCCGGCTTATTCGTCTGGAGGATCTGGAAGCATAAGATGAGCGTCTTTTTGTATGACGCCATGCGGGAAAAGCCGGATGCGCTGGAACGGCTTGATTTAAGGTTCACATGGGGCGGCTATGAGATTCGCGTATTGCGGTTTCATCTGGTTCATTTTCATGCCGGAAAAATTATAACCGCCCATAAGCATGATGAATTTGAGTTTCATTTTATTCCGCGGGGCAAAGGCAAAGTCACCGTCGAAGAACAAACGTATAAGCTTCGCGAAGGGATGTTTTATTTGACGGGGCCGGGCGTCGTCCATGCGCAGGAGGCCGATTCGGTCGAAGCGATGGATGAGTTATGTCTGCATGTCGATATCCTCCCGCTTAAGACGGATTTAAACGTCGCCGACAGCCTGGAAAAGATGGAAGCGGATGAATGTATCAACCGTCTCAAGCAGCTGCCCAAATATCCGGTTATGGATGTCAATCACGCCATGCCGTGCTTTTTGCAGGCTTATGAAGCATGCATGGACAATAAGGTAGGCTCCTTTACAACGATAAAGCATTCGCTTGTGCAAATATTGCTGCGTTCCGTTCTTTCCTACGATACGGGGGATAACGGCGCCAGCATAGCCGGGCTTCCGGCGCGGGATATGAAGCAATACCGCTACAAGCTGGCGCTGCAATTCATGAGGGCTAACTACGCCGGCACTTTAACGCTGGAAGATTTGGCGGACCGGCTGAACATCAGCTCCCGTCAGCTGCAGCGCATCTTGAAGGACCGGCATCCGGACAAAACGTTTTCCACGCTGCTGGAAGATATCCGGCTTGAGGCGGTGTGCAGCAGGCTGGCCCGAACGACGGACTCCATCGAGGAAATAGCTTTGTCCGAAGGGTTCTCGAGCGGCAATTATTTGCATCTGGTGTTCCGCAAAAGGCTGGGCATAACGCCTAATCAATACCGGCTTAAGCATGCGGCGGAAGAGCAGATGCAATGGGATTGATCAAACTATTTAGGAGGGTTTTTGAATGGCAACTCATAAAATCGGAATTATCGGCTGCGGCGGCATTGCGAACGGCAAACATATGCCCAGCTTAAAAAAACAAAAAAATGCGCAAATGGTTGCATTTTGCGATATTATCCCGGAACGCGCAAGCGCCGCTGCTGAAGCTTACGGCGTGGAAGGCGCGGAAACCTATACCGATTACCGCGATTTGCTGAAGGATCCGGCGATTGAAATCGTGCACGTGTGTACACCTAACGATTCCCATGCGGAGATTGCCATCGCTGCGCTTGAAGCAGGCAAACATGTGATGTGCGAAAAGCCGATGGCCAAAACGGCGGAAGACGCAAAACGGATGGTTGAGGCGGTGAAACGCACCGGCAAAAAGCTGACGATCGGCTACAACAACCGTTTCCGCCCGGACAGCCAGCATTTGAAAAAGATTTGCGAAGCCGGCAATCTTGGCGACATTTATTATGCGAAAGCGCATGCTATCCGTCGCCGTGCCGTGCCGACTTGGGGCGTATTCCTGGATGAAGAAAAACAAGGCGGCGGCCCGCTTATTGACATCGGCACACACGCACTTGATTTGACGCTGTGGATGATGGACAACTACAAGCCAAAAGTAGTGCTTGGCAGTGCGTTCCACAAACTGTCGCATAAAGAAAATGCAGCAAATGCATGGGGCCCTTGGGACCCGGCTAAGTTTACGGTTGAAGATTCTGCATTCGGCATGATTGTAATGGAAAATGGCGCTACGATCGTGCTGGAGAGCAGCTGGGCGCTGAATACGCTGGATGTGCGCGAAGCGCAATGTACGCTGAGCGGTACGGAAGGCGGCGCCGATATGATCAACGGTCTGCGTATTAACGGCGAAGAACATGGCCGCTTGTATACGACGGAGGTTGATTTGAAAGCCGGCGGTGTTGCATTCTACGACGGCGTGACGGAAAAAGATACGGATCTGGAAATGCGGCTGTGGCTGAAAGCGATTGAAGAGGATACCGAACCGGTTGTTACACCGGAGCAAGCGTACGTCGTATCGCAAATTTTGGAAGCCATTTACGAATCCGCACGTACGGGCAAAGCGGTTTATTTGGACTAAATTCGCCGGTGTAGTTAAATAGAAGCATTTTATGAATAGATTCCCCTTTAGGTAGACGGTGTGTCAAAAACACGGTAAAGTTTACCTATAGGGGATTTTTTGTATGGATACGGAAATAAGCTCACTACATCATCCACGCAGGGAGGAAATGCACAACCATGAGCTTTATGGATAAAGTGAAGGCAGGAGTGGCCGAAGCCGGCAGTAAAGCTAAAACCGTCGTTGAAATCAATAAATTGAAAATGATCAATATTTCAAAGCAAAGCAGCATCAATCAGGCGTATCAGGAAATCGGGAAGCGGGTGTTTGAGTTTGAAGAGAAGGGCCTTGGCCTTCCGCCGCAGGATATGCTGGAGCCGTACATGAACCGTGTCCGTCTGCTTAAGCTTGAAATCGAGCAAAACGTGCAAAAAATGGCTAACTTGTCCGTTACCAAAAAATGCAGCAAATGCGGCGCATCCGTGCATATCGAGGAACGGAAATGCCCGAAATGCGAAGCGGCGTTTGAAATTATTGATGTGACCGATTATGAGACGGTCGGATACGAAAGCAGCATGAAATCCGTAGCTCACGCCTTTGGCTCCGGCGAAGAAGAACCGGACGGCGGGGAGAAGCGCTAGAAACGGCAGGCGCATCGGTCCGGCAGCATGGATGGAGTGCTGCCGGACCGTGCCGTGACCGTCCCGGATTCGCCTGCCTCCAGGATTGCCTTCAGCAGTAATACTTTCCCCGGTTCGCTTACGCTCACTATTTTTGGTTGAAACCATTTTCCGGTTTGACCCCTCTATTCCAGCCCTCCTATAGCGGGTTGTCCATAATGGACGGCGGGGCAATTGCCCCATCCGCCAGACCTTGCCGATAACGGTTCGGTGACATCCCTTGCAGCTTCTTGAACGCCCTCGAAAAAGAAAATACGTCGGGATACCCAACAGATTGGGCGATTTCGCTAATTTTATAGTTCGTTTGAAACAGAAGGAGCGTAGCTTCCTTGATTTTTAAATATTGGATGTATTGGACTGGCGATATTCCGTAAGCTTTACGGAATTGCTTGCTGAAGTGGGTGCGGTCGACCCCCACATTTTGCGATACCTGATCTACAGTGATGCCGTCGTTATAATGAATGGACAGAAACTCTTTTCCTTTCACCAGCCAATCGGAATTGTAGGAGGCGGCATGATCCGTTTCGTCGGACAGATGGGATACACGATCAAATACGCGGTAGAAAAGGCTTAGCCGCTCCAGGTCGGTATGATGGGTCTCGCCTTTGCTGACAACCTCCGCAAGCTGCCACAGCTCGCTAATGGCTTCTTCGGTCAGAATGCCTTGCCGGTGCGGCTGATGCGCATACAGCCCGGCCCGTTCCAGAAGCTTGAGCGCCAATTTTCCGTCAAAGGCGATGAACAGTTTCTTAAGCGGTTTTTCCGGATTCGTATAATATTCGTGGGTGACCTGCGGAAACAAGCAATACATGTCGTTCGGGCGAAGCGGATAAGTCCGCCCATGCTGAATAAATGTGCCTTCGCCTTCAAGCACAAAGATCAGGTAATAGTAAGGACTAATGCGCGGGCCGATATGGTAATGGGGTTTGGCTATATTATGGCCGAGGCGTACCGGCCAGGCGGCTCCTGCCATTTCGAAGGGAGTCGGGTTTAAAAAATAAATTTCAAGAAATTCATTATGTTCTTCTTTCAGGTTCGGGCGCATCTGTAACAGCCGCCTTTCTTAGTCTAAATATAAGTATTCCGCTGGGAAAAATATAACATAAAAAAGAAATGAACAACACCACAAAATGACAAAAAACAGTCCACGCAAAATGACATTGCTTGCAGGTATGCGCACCTAGTATGATGCTTATGTACATTATTCACAGTAGTTTTGTTGGAATTACTTGACCGGATATCTGGAAAGCGTGGCAATGAGCGCTCGTTGCCGTATATAACAAAAAGGATGCTCTGCGTCCGATAAGAAAGGAACTTGATGATGAGTCAACTCGGTTCAAGCGTGCAGATCGGCTGGTTTATCCCGACAACGGGAGATGGAGAATTTATCGGCATTCCGCCGCAAAGAAAACCGACACAGGAATATGTGACACAGGTCGCGGTTGCTGCGGAGGAAGCGGGATACGAGCTGGTGCTTATTCCTACCGGAGGAGATTGTCTCGATTCCTGGGTGGTCGGTTCGTGGGTAGCTTCCCGCACTCGTAACTTAAAGACGCTGGTCGCGATGCGGCCGGGGCTGATGAGCCCGGTTTTATCGGCAAGGATGGCGGCAACACTGGATCAACTGTCCGAAGGGCGCGTGCTCATTAACGTTGTGGCCGGCCACTATAAAGAAGATTTGAAAGCGACGGGCGACAGGCTGTATAACAGCCATGACGACCGTTACGCCCGGACGAAGGAATTTATGGATATCGTCAAAGGGGTTTGGCAGCACTCTTATGATGAAGCGCAGCCTTCCTTTGATTACAATGGCAATTATTATGAGCTGGAAGGCGGTACCTGCAAGCCGGAAGTATTCCAGCGCCCGCATCCGCCGCTTTATTTTGGCGGCAGCTCGGAGGCCGGCAAACGGACAGCGGCGGAAATCGCCGATGTGTACCTGATGTGGACGGAGCCGCTGGAATGGATTAAGGAACAAATCGCGGGGATGCAAGGTTATTTGAAAGAGCTGGAGGATACGAAAGGCATCCGCCGGGAGTTGCAATACGGCATCCGCGCGCAAGTGGTCGTCCGCGAGACGGAACAGGAAGCATGGGAAGCGGCTTGGAAGATTATTAGCAAGGTAGATCCGGAAACGCTGGATGAGCGGGCTAAACTCCATGCCGGCAGCGACGCGGTGAACCAGAAGCGCCAGATGGAGCTGTGGAGCCAGTCGCAAAAAGAAAATTATATGATCGGCCCGAACCTGTGGTCGGGACTGACAGCGATTCGCGGCGGCGGCGGCGTTGCTTTTGTTGGCACCCCGCAGCAAATTACGGACAGGCTGCTTGAATTTGTAGACGCGGGCGTAAGCACGTTTATTTTGTCGGGGTACCCGCATCTGGAGGAAGCCGAAATTTCCGGCAAACTGCTGATGCCGCTGCTCCGGAGCAGGCTGGCAAATCATGTACCAAACCCAAATTAACGAAACAGGAAGTGATGATAGATGAAAAAGGCGTTTCTTCTTCCCCTATTGGCAGCACTCCTAATATCGGTGCTCGCTGCATGCGGCTCGAACGAGAACGATAACAGCTCCAATTCCAGCTCAGATTCAGGCAAAAGCGGCAAGAAAGTAACGATCAGTTTTGTTCACTGGCGGGGAGAAGACGTAAAGGTCTTTGATTCGCTTATTGCAAAATTCGAAGCGGAGAACCCTAATATCAAAGTTGAACAGCAGGTATACCCTTCCGACCAATATCAGACGACGGTTCAAGCGAAGTTGACTGACGGTTCGGTTGGCGACGTGTTCGCGTCGTTCCCCGGCGCCCAATTCGAGGCGATCTCGAAGGCCGGTTTGTTTACAGATCTGACAGGCGAATCGTTTGTCGCCAACTATACGCCTGCGCTGATCGAAGCGGGGCAAAAGGACGGCAAGCAGCTTGCCCTTCCTTACCAGCTGGTGTACAATATGCCGATTTATAACGTTAAGCTGTTCGAGAAATACGGCATTGAAATTCCGAAAGACTGGGACAGCTTCCTGGCGATGGCGGAAAAGCTGAAGCAAAACGGCATCATTCCGATTGCGTTCCCGGGAGCGGACATCGGTCCTGGCCAATTCATGAACACGATGGTGATGAACAACGCTACCGACCCGGAAATTTTCACGAAGCTGGAAGCCGGCGAAACGAAGCTGACCGACGAATGGTGGGTTAAGACGCTTTCGCAGTTCAAGGAATTAAACGACAAGGGGTATTTCCAGCAGGATGCTCTTGGCACCAAGGATCAAGGCGCAGGCGCTTTGTTCGCACAAGAAAAAGCGGCTATTCTGGCTACTGGTTCGTACCAGCTGGCACAAAACAAAAAGAACAACCCGAATCTGGAACAAGGGCTGCTTGCTCCGATTACGGTTTCGGCTGATCAAGCCGTTTACGAAGGCATTCATACAACGACGTTTATGCTGGCGGTGAACAGCAAGTCGAAGCATCCGGAAGAAGCGAAAAAATGGATCGCATTTTTGAGCGGCGCAGAGGCTGCAGGGGAATATGCGAACGGAACCGGCCAAAATGTGACGGTTAAAGATGTGCAATACACAAGCGAGGAGCTTCAAGCGGTATCGGAATGGACGACGAAGAAAACACGCTTCCAGCCTCGTTATACGATTACCAATTCGGAAATTCAAACGGCTGTGACGAACTCGATTCAAGCGGTGCTTGGCGGAACATCGCCTGAACAGGCTGCAAAGGATGCGCAAGCAATCGTCGATCAGCAGCTGGGCAAATAAGATGAAAAACCGGAAATGGACGCTGCTGCTGTTTTTTGCGCCGGGAACGATCTTGTATCTCGCGTTGTTCGTGTATCCGACATTATCCGGCTTTTATTACTCCTTTACGGACTGGGACGGCTTATCGCCGTCCTACAGCTATGTCGGGCTGGATAACTTTAAAACGCTGAGCGAGCATATCGTATTCCGCAAGTCGCTGGTCAACAATTTGAAATTTATGCTGGCCGTTGTCATCTGCCAAACGGTCATTTCGCTTATTCTTGCGCTCATGCTGCAGCGTAAGTCCAAGCTGTCCGCGGCGCTCCGCTCGCTTTATTTTGTGCCCACCATACTGTCGTCGGTATCGGTTGGCTTCATTTGGACGTTTATGTATGATCCGTCGCTTGGATTGTTGAATGGAACGCTGGACAAGATCGGGTTATCCGGCTTCACGCAAAACTGGCTTGGCAACATGCAGATTGCGATCTTCTCGCTGGCGGCTGTTCAGGCGTGGGCGCATATCGGGCAGATGGTCATCCTGTTTGTGGCGGGGCTGCAAGGCATTCCTCGCGAACTGCTGGAGGCGGCCAAGCTGGACGGCGGAACGCGGCTGCAGGTGTTTCTCCGCGTCACATGGCCGCTGCTGGCTCCAGCCGCTGCTGTCGTTGTCTCGTATACGACGATTCAATCGTTTAAAGCGTTTGATCTTGTATTTACGATGACGAACGGCGGGCCGGCTTATTCGACGGAAATTTTGTCTACCTTTATATACAATACGGCATTTACGAATTTCAAGTTTGGGCTGGCTTCCGCCGGGTCGATCTTTTTCCTGATGCTGATTGCCATCATTACATGGCTGCAGTTCCGGGTGATCCGCACGGACCGCGCGTCTTATTCATAACGTAAGAAAGGAGAATGGCCTATGCTGCTGCGCCTTACCGGCAGAATCATCCTGCTGCTGTTTACAATCGCGATCATTGCGCCGCTTTTGCTCGTCGTGTTCACGTCGTTCAAGACAACGCCGCAGTTTTTTGCGGATCCGATCGGCTTGCCGCCTTCATTGTCATTTCACAATTATGCTTCCATCTTCGAAGGGCAGCCGATGCTGCGTTACTTCGGCAACAGCATCTACGTTACCGCCGGTACCGTTCTGCTTGAGCTGCTGTTTGCGGGCATGATCGCCTTCGCCATCATCCGTTCGGGAAAAAAAACGGGCGCGTGGATGCAAGCATTGTTTGCGGCCGGCTTGATGGTGCCGGCGCAGGTGAATATGATTCCGATCTATAAGTTTATAAAAGAGCTGGGATGGACGAACAGCCTGACCGGACTTATGGCGGTTTCCATCTCGACGCTGCTGCCTTTGTCGGTATTTATGCTCGCTAATTTCATGCGGACGCTGCCGAAGGAAATTTTAGAGGCTGGTTCCATTGACGGGGCTGGCGAATGGCGCCTCATGACGCGTATCGCGTTTCCGCTATGCGCTCCGTATTTAGCGGCGACCTCGGCGTTTCTGTTCGTGATCGTTTGGAACGATCTGCTGTTCCCGATGCTGCTGGTGTCCGGCAAACAGCATTTGACGCTGCCGCTTGCTTTGCTGCAGTTCCGGGGGGAATATACAACGGATTACCCGATGTTGCTGACCGGTGTCGCAGTCGTATCGCTTCCTTTAATAGTAGTCTTCGTATTCCTGCAGCGGTATTTTATTTCCGGGGCAATGGCCGGTTCGCTAAAAGGATAACAAGAGTAAAAACACCCCTAAAACAGGCTTGTGGTTCACACATTCGTGCGTCCATACTAAGCCCGTGTTAGGGGTGTTTTTGAACTGGCTGCGGCTTGCTGTGTCTCTAGCCTTGCGGCAATTTCTCGTAAATTCGCGCCGTAACTTCGGCATCATGTTGTTCTGCAATCTGAAGCACAAGCTTGTGGATCGTCTCTACATCGGGCAGGCTGTAACGCGGGTGTAAAGTTAATACGTTATTGGTGGCGCAGCGGGATAGTTCCTGTTTCGTATCAAACGAAGAACGGAAATAATAAATTTCCGCTTCTTCTCCGCCGAACTCGCGCAGCGGCTGCAGCTGTCCCAGCAGATGAAGCTGTTCTTTGGCGTGCTGCTTATGTGCCGGATTCGTGAAACGCATCGTCACCTTCATCACTTTGCCGCTGTTCAAATCGCTTGATTCCTCGCCCTCCGGCGCAAACCTGGCGATGAAGTTGAAGTGATGGGCAGGTGAAGCGGCTGCATCTGTAATGGAGTTAAGCCTTCCGAAGTTTGCTCTGACACCTAACAGCTGTACGATTTCAGCAGCGTAATCCGGTGCGGCTTCATTCGTACTCCAGTCCGCCAGCTCGATCCACACCTGCCGCTCCAAGTCAGCGGATAGAAGAATAAGCCGATAATCCGACCGTTTGTCTCGCGGCTTTCCGTCATCCCCGATATACAAGCCGGGTACGTTCGCGTACGGCTGCGGGACATCCCCGGCAAATAAAGAGAAGCCTCTGATGTTGCCGATATCCTCTAAATGCCGAATTGCTTGCGCAGCACATTCAGGAGAAGTTCCGTCGATTCGTAATATGGACATGCCTGATCCCCTCCATTCTCACCTTGTTGTAAAACGATATGCCGCTAGCTCCGGCGGCATAACTTATAGTTGCTTATGAAACGACAAAAAACATGGTCCATCCTCCCAATTCGTTGATTGGAAGGCGTGTGCGGAGTTAACCCGTTTGCCCCTCCAGGGGCAAAATAAAATGGCGTACAGGCACGAGTAGGCAGCCGCCCACATACAATGTAGAACCATACATCACGGTGGGCGGGGCGGAGGAGCTGCCCGGCAATTCGACATGGGGGTGCCTGTACATGGGATTATTCGCAGCTATTGCGCTTTTCATTAAACAGCTGTCGCTGCTTGTTTCGTACGTTAAAAACAATGCATTTCCTCAACCGCTGCATGAGGATGAAGAACTGAAGCATTTGCAGCTTATGGCACAAGGGGATCAGCATTCCCGTAACCTGCTGATTGAACATAATTTGCGTTTGGTAGCACATATCGTCAAGAAATTCGACAATACGGGCGAGGATCTTGAGGATCTTATTAGTATTGGTACGATTGGCCTGATCAAGGCGATCGAAAGTTTTCAGACCGGAAAAGGGACGAAGCTCGCGACATTTGCTGCCCGTTGTATCGAGAACGAAATACTTATGCATTTGCGTTCATTAAAGAAGACACGCAAGGATGTCTCCTTGCACGACCCGATCGGAACGGATAAGGAAGGCAATGAAATTACGCTGATAGACATCCTCGGCACAGAAGCCGATGATGTCGAAGACAAGGTGCAGCTCAAGATCGAGAAAAGCAAAATATACCGCAATCTCGACATCCTCGACGACCGCGAGCAGGAAGTCATCCGCGGCCGGTTCGGCCTCGACCAGGGCGGCGAAGAGCGGACGCAGCGCGAAATCGCGAAGGAGCTGGGTATCAGCCGCAGCTATGTGTCGCGGATTGAGAAGCGGGCGCTGATGAAGCTGTATCATGAGTTTTATAAGGCGAAGAAGTGAGCGGGGAATTGGGAATTGACTTAAACATCAAACGGCAAAATAAGAATAGAAACAAACCCATCCGTAAAATGAAGTAACCCCCTTATAGGATATTGGAAAAACACCTTAGAGTATATTGGACTGACCCCTCCATTAATGAAACAGGGATCAAAATACTTTGATTTATCAAGCAGCCAGTTGCCGATATTCAATCGGTGACTGGTTGTTTAGTTTCGCTTGAATACGAATTGCGTTATAGTAACGGATGTTCGTTTGCACCGTTTGTACGACGATTGCCGTTATCGTGCAAGTGAGTTTTTCGAGGTATCCTGTTTATCTCATGTACTATAGGCGATAACTTCACCATTCTACAGATCCCATATACTCGACAAATACATTAGACAGTTCCCAAATGGCAAATAGGTTATGACGGTGACCAGCTTTTGCGCTCTGCCACATAGGAGGGCTGTCCGGTTTGCTTGCGTTTCTTCCTCTTAACCCGGCACCGCCATCCGTGCTGTTGCATGATCCGTTGTGTGGTTAACGTTCTTTTGGAGGCGCAGCTGCGCTGTGATCTTCCGGTATCCGTAACGGAAATGATGCTTCTGGAACAGCTGTTGAATGCGTGTAATGAGGCCGTCCGGCTTTGTAGACAAGTCGCACTTCTTCCAGCGGTAATACATACGTAGAACGCGGAAGTCCGACCCCGTCACAAGCTTGCTGAACGGTAACGATGTCTCGAATGCTTTCCATCCATGGAATTACGACTTCAAGCGACAGCTCCTTTCCAACGCCTTGGACTCTTTTAACACTTCTGATGTGACGCCTCAGGATACGGTTCTCTGCACGTAGTTTCTCCATCTCTGTGCCAAATTCCGCACCTTTACTATAGCTGTGTTGCTTTCAAAGCGATGTTGTTCTCCATTTCGGTACCAGCGGAACCACGTTTTCAATTGCGTCTTGTTTCGAATACCCAACTCATCCATAACTTCACGTACAGCCAACCTCATTTCAGTTGCTTTCATCTTCGTTTCTACGGGGTAACTGAATCTTGTTGCCACTGCAAAAACACCTTACATTTTTTTGATGCAAGGTGTTTTGATTTGTCTCACGCTTTGGGGAAGTCCCTTTTACGGAGGGGCTTGTTTTTGTAGGTATAATCTCAACCAAACAGCTCTTTCTAGGTATTCTTCTGCTCATATCAAAACTACTTTGTCTATATCATTTGTACAGAAACTATTTGCGTTATATATCAATGGGGAAGATGTTTATTATTACGGTCATATCAATTATTTTTACAAAAAATTAAATTTCAAATATATAATTAAATGATATTATATAATTGTAAATATATGTTTTTTATGTAAATATTAAAAAGGGGGATTGAAAATTGAAAGGAAAATCACTGCCAATAATTCTTTTTCTTGCAATATGCGCATGGATAATGCAAAGCGCTTTATTTCAGCAAGACATTGCTTTCGGACGTTCTGAAATAAGTGAATCTAGTGAGGTTGCTAATAGTACGGTTTCAGAAAGTAGTTTAGGAGTTGAGCAGAGTGAAGAAGATAAAACAGAAAATGTTACTAATGCAACTTATAACCAGATGGGAAATGACCAAGAATTATTACAGTTGGGAAATAAGCTTAAATCACTTAGTACTATAGCATACCAAGAAAATAATTATGAATTAGCTAAGGAAATAATGGACGAATATTATTCATTGTTATTAAAAAGTGCACAGTTTGATAATGACAATAATAGTAATTCTATAGATTTTACAGAATTGACGAATGAATATTTATCAGAAATACAAAATTATAGTAGGTTGGATTCAAATAGTTCCTATAGTGATTACACTGAAATTGCTAGAAGTTCCTCAATAATTGCTACCTCTACTTTCGAAAATCAGGAAGTTTTGTTAGATAAACCTTTCGATGTTGCTGTAGGTGGCAGCAACTATTATACCTTTATCCCACTTGAGAGTGGAAACTACCAACTGAAAACTGATAATGACGCTGACGAGAGTGTGGCGATTTATGCAGATAATTTAATGACTGGAAGATTGATATCGAATGACTATTATGATTCTATAATCCAATTTTATTCCTTATCTGGAAATACATATATTATTGAGATTGATAATTGGGACGAAATTAATAGAGCGATTCTTAATAAGACTGATACCTTACAAATAAAAAACATTGTTGATATTTCATTGACTGATGATTCTTATCAAGAGTTAGACTACATCCCTAAACAATCAGGAGAGTACAAAGTTATTACTGGAGCTTACGGAGGCTTCGGTTATACTTCTCCAACAGATGTCTCAATTTATGATGTAAAAGACAAATATAAACTTATAGCCAATGGTTCTTCTGCTACTATTAGATTATTAGCTGGTCAAGAGGTCATTATTGCCATAGAAGATGAAGATGGCGCTCCGCTGCACACACGAGTACATATTACATCTGCGAATAACTCTGATCTTTTAGAGGAAGTGCCAGTCGATTTATCAGTAGAAAGTGGCGGATACATAACACTTGAATTGAATCCATTAACTACTGGGAATTACACATTGTTTACTGATTATTTCGAAGGACAAAATACTGGATTTGAACCAGATACTGTTATAACACTCTATGATGAACAATATAAATTATTAAGTTATAACGACGATAAAGATCGAAATTCTTTGCTGTCATCGTTAAGTAATGAAATTAAGTCTAGAACAACTTATTACGTTAGAGTTGAAGGCTTTATGGAAAGGCAGATTAAGACAAGATTAACTGCCGTTTACACACCTCCTGATGTGACGCCGCCAACATCACCAGTAATTTATGCATCTGGTAAAACTACTAATTATACAAATGGACAGTGGACTAATGATAAAGTGACAATTCATATCGGAGACCCCGCTTCACCAGATACTAATATCATTCAAATTAAGATTGGTGAAACTTCAAATTGGGTTGATACTGATCCGTATACTTATTATGACATCAATACAGAGGGGATAACTAAAATTTATGCGAGAGTTATAGATACGAGTGGAAATATGAGTAATCCAGCCGAACTTGAAGTCAAAATAGATAGAACAGGACCATCATCACCATCTTTTAGTGTTTATAAGAGTATTAACGGTAACATCCAATTTAGTATTAATAATGGGGTTGATTTGGGCAGCGGTATATTTAAAAGCCAATATAAAGTTGGTGAATCGGGAGAATGGACAGACTATTTAGGTGGTATTGTTGATTTAGTAGATGAAAAGCAGAAAATTTACATTAGAAGTGTTGACAATATTGGGAACATCGGTTCAGAAAACTATTATAAGGAACCCATTAATTTAGAATATAGCTATACACCTGATAATAAACTACAGTATATTTCAAACTCAGAAACTGGTGAAGTTATTTATGAGTTTATTTATGATAATAACGGCAATTTAGTAAGAATAATTAAAGAGTAATGCATTTTAATTTCGTAGTTTATCTTTTGAATAGGAGAGGATATAGCATTGCGTATTTCAAAAATAATAAATCAAATCATAATAGTTGCTCTACTAACTACTATATTAACCGGCTATGACTACAACTATGCTTCAGCAGAAGGATCTATTCATGATGCAACTACTGATGAATCTACAATCATTACAGAAGAACAAAATAACGAAAAAGCGGATGTTGAATCTACAAATACTCAATACTGGGAAATATTCACAAATGAGCAAGTCGAAATTATAAGAAATCAGTTTTCGACTGAAATGAAACAGATTGCAACTTACTACTATCCAATCTTGACACGTCTTTTAACCACGAAGCAATCGATTGAAATGTTGGAATGGTCGACAAAAGACGTGATGGCACGTGTAGAAAAGTTAGATTCTGCTCAATATCAATTACTCGAAGAAACTACTCCTGCTGTCGTTCATGACTACGAGTCGACTCGTGATCCTGAATCATTTACAAGCACTGTTGCTGAAATGATTGAGGGCAATCATTCATTATCTCCTTCCAATGAAGTAGAAGCCAATACTTTTTCTGCATCCGCACTAGTAGCAACAGCATCCACAGTCAATGATAATGACTTTGTTTTTACAGAAAAAAATGCAGAAACCAATTACAAAACGAATACCAACGATGTCGTTGATCCGGTATTAAAGACGAGTACGCAGCGTGATGTGGATATATACTTACAAGGACGAAACGGATTAGATGTTTCAATTGAGAGGAGTTATAACTCGCTATATTCTAAAATCCTTGTACCTGGAGCAAGGCTTGGTACAAAAAGTACTGCTTGCAGCAATGATCGTGCAGCAAGTCAATATGGATATTTTAGCAGTGATGTAGGCTTTGACTGTGTTGGTAACGTTTCCTCTCAAGAAGTAATTAGTGATAATCTCAATTTCATAGCAACGGGCTGGCAATTGAACATTCCTACACTTGAGATCGGAAAAGTAAACGGAATAGGCGTTGAAGCTACCATTAATAAAGTTGTCTATAACCGTACTGGAGGCGAGGGGCAGGACAGTTTCACTTTCACATTGGATGATGGATCATCGTATCAGTTCCGTGGGTCGGCTACAAAGCCCTACGGTTATCCTTATGCAAATGTCAAATATCATACAGAGGGTTCAGGTTCTTCGCTGATATACTATCTTGTTATTGATGATTTCATAACCTACAAGTTTAATAAGGACGGAATGATACTGTCTAAACAAAATGCATACGGTGATACTTTAACGTATTCTGTTTCCAATACTCAAATCAAAATTACAGATACCGTAGGACGCATCATTACGATATTGAAAGAAAATAATCGTATAACCCGTGTAAAAGTTACAGATGCACAAAACCATTTGCTTCAAGATATCGGCTACAACGTTACGAGTACAACAGAACAAAAATTAATATTTCGAAATTACAAAACAAGTACCAATGAAATCATTGCAGATAAGGCGTGGGCTACTTATTATGTGCTGAATACTGTAGTGGACAATAAAAATAATAAACAGTTAAAAAAATACACGTATTACGACATCACGTCTAAAACAAAAGCAAGTTACAATTTTGAAGATGATTATATGTATGATCTGGATGATAAACGAAAGCCAATATTAAATGCAGCTGGCGGCAAAAATATGGAGTCTCAGTGGATGTTAGATCAAGACTTCGATACCTATGCCGAAATTAGCTATCTTCTGCTAAAAGAAGTAACGAATGATACAGGCGTATCTATTTATTATGCTTACGATTCTTACGATGATTCCTGGGCAACTAATAATGACCTGAATATTCGTGAATTTGTTAGAGGAACGACCAACCTTTACTTGGACAGCTACATATTGACCTATGTTGGATATCATGAAGTATCAACCGTTCAATTCAAATATACAGCGGCTAATGGTGAAGAAAAGCTACTTACACACTATTATAACGGTTATGGTGCGGGACCTAATAAGGAAGCGTGGCCTCGTTCAAAAACAACTAGTAGTAATGAAATAATCAAGTTTCGATTAGCCGATAGCAAGCGTAAAGGAGATAGGATTAAGACTGAGCTTGCAATAGATTATCCCGACGCGAGTCCAGATGGAGGTTATGTCGGACAGTACCAATCAACTTATTACAACGTTAATAACTACGGTAAATATCTGATTACACTGGAAGAAAACTATAGCATGGATAATAATGAAGGCTCTAACTTTCAAGAAGGGACTAATAATTATATCTATGCTCCATGGCAAACAACCAGTTATTACTATACAGGGGATCAGACAAAACCAACCTATGTGTTTACAGCAGATGACCATGCGAATGGAGATAATTCAAAGCCGGATGCTGTGCGTCAATTCATTGAGGATACAACTTCATCTCCAGTGCCCGAAAACCTATCCCATTACGTTACGCTGACGGAATACACGTATGACAGTTATGGTACTGTAAGCAAGGTTCAAGATACATTAGGAAATACGACTGAGACGATCTATGCCGGGCCATATCATCAGGCTAGTTACAGCAAACAAACTACCACAGATGGAGTGACGAGCGAAACAACAAATGAATTCAATACGGATAACACTTTGAACCAGCAAACGACTACACATACGTACCGTGATCCAGAAAGTAATGCGATAAAAACGGATACTGTCGTCAATCAATATCTGGCATACAACAGTTATAGGCAGCCGGTCCAAGTAAAGCAGTCCAGCAGTGGGGATCAATATTTAACTAATTCGTCGGATCTCATTACGAATTATGTGTATGACCCTAAGGGTCAGCACATCACACAGGAAACGACAAAAACGAAGTTGGGGTTAGGGCAAGGTGCAACCGATTTACCGCTTAACTATGCATATGACGCTTACGATCGATTGATTGAGCAAACCTATCCGGACGGTAATAAAGTAGATTACACATACGATTTTAAGAACAGGATGCTTACTGAAACCTACACACCTTCATCGGCCAACTCAGGAGCACCATTAACGACGTCTTACAGTTATGATGATGTCAATCGAAAAACAACACAGACCTCTCCGAGTGGCGAGAAAACAATTACGTATTATACGGGGTATGGGGACATTGAGAAGCAAACGAAGGTAAATGGAGATATTGAACGTACCATTTTGGTAAATGAAATGGACTCCACAGGTACATTATTGTTAAACAGTTTACCTTACGGTGATGTTTCTCAAAAAACAAGTCAGTCATATGGGACATCTGGGGTTCAAACAGTTACAAATGCACTGGGGCAAAAGACAAACTATTACTATTTAAATGCCGTCTACCAATCCGACATTTCCAGTAGTTATTTACAAAATACCATTCGGGTAGTAGGACCAGATGGCAAAGAAACCGTTACGTATTATGATCGTGCAGGACGGGCAGTTAAAGTCGTCGAGAAAAGCGCTACTGATTTACGAACCACGACGAATAGTTATACCCCATCCGGTCAACTTTCGGAACAGCAAGTAGAGGCACAAGGAAAAACACAGATTACCAAATACAAATATGATGGTGTAGGCAATCTCATTTATGTAGAGGATGCACAAGGACAAAAATACCGGTACACCTACAATAGTTTGGGGGAAATCGTATCTGTATCAATCAATGATGAGGTCCAATATACAAAAAGTTATAACGAAATTGGGTGGCTCTTAAGCAAAACAAATGCCTCAAATAATCAGGAAACCTATGCATATACCGTTAATGGCTTGGTGAATACGTATACTGATAAAAGTAATCAGACAAGTACGTATACTTACACTCCTTATCATGAGGTCAAGCAGGAGTCAGTCGCAAACGCAGCAGGTCAGGCTTTGCTTTGGGTGACATATGCTTATGATCCATTAACGCGACAAGTTACCCGTATAACCACTGATCAGAATGAAAACATAGCTTATCAATATGATGAGTGGGGCAGATTAAAGCAGCAGACGGTTGCAGGTAGAAATTATACATTTGGATATGATGATTCTGACCGTATAACCTCGTTATTGTATCCTGATCAAAAGGCGGTATCGTACAGCTATGATGGCTTGAGTCGATTAAAGTCTGTTCAGTATACAGGGATGGGAACAGTAAATTATACGTATGAAACCTCAAACAACGCAAACACGTATACCATTTCCTACCCGAATGGTTCGAATCAAATTAAGACAACGGATGCCTTTGGACAACTTGACTCTCAAGTGCAAAATGATCGTGGTGGCACAGAGGTATGGAAAGAGAACTTTAGTTATGATGGATTTGGAAATATTGTGGGGATAGACCGGAATAATGCTTCCTACACGTATGCATACGATAAACTAAACCGTATTACTGAGGAGAAGGCACCTGATTCGATCCATCAGTACTCATATGATGAAAGAAGTAATCGGTCATTGATGGCTGTTGTAGATCCGGAATCATTGAAATTAGCGAATACGGAGTATAGTTACAATGCTAAAAATCAATTAATATCCGTTGAGAAAGAGGGGGAGACCTCAAACTACACTTACTACGGCGATGGTTTGCGTGCTTCAAAAACCGTTGATTCGGATAAGACCCGCTATGTGTATGCCAGCGGACACGTCATTGAAGAATTAGACGCTTCCGGAAATGTTAAGGCACGAAACATTTGGGGAAGTGAACTTCTTTATCGAGAGGATAACACAACCAGTAAATCAGGTTATTATTACTATAATGGCCACGGTGATGTTACTTCTATTAAGAGTGCAAATGGAACGTTGCTTAATGCATATAACTACGATATGTGGGGGAATATTCTTTCGAGTTCAGAAATCATGAGCAATCCTTTTAAATATACAGGTGAGGTCTACGATGAGGAGTCTCGTCTGTATTATTTAAGAGCGAGATATTATGATCCATCGGTTGGACGGTTTATTAATGAGGATACGTATGAGGGGCAGATTGACAATCCGCTGAGTTTGAATCTTTATACGTATGTGAGTAATAATCCATTAAAATATACGGATCCATCAGGTAATCTTCCATGTGAAGCTGATGGTGAGCCATGTATTGAAGGGAGTGGAGGAAACGGATTCGGAGGCAGAGGTGGAGGAGGCGCGGCAAGAGGCTCTGGTTCTGGAGTGAAGACCTCTGGCACTAGTAGTGGATCATCCACTCAGGGTGCGGGAGAAGGTGCTGCAAAACTAACAGGTAAAGACATCACATTCAGTGATAAATTCAGTAAGCCTGCGTATAAAAACCAAGTAGCTGATCGTGGGTGGACAAATGAATCTATTGCCGATGCGAGAAACAATCCAGTAAAGACAGGGACATCGAAGAACCCATACACAGGGAATGATGTTACACTATACTATGTTGACGATGTTCACTATGTAGCAGTTGATAAAGGGACAGGCAAAGTAATACAAGTAGCGGATTTAAATAAAGCTGATTGGAAAATGGATTTAACAAAGTAGAGGTGATCGTATGGAGAGGAAAGAAGGAGTCGTAAATGAAATTATTTACGAAAACACTGCTTATCACAATGGGAAGTATAGGTATTATCCTACAATAACAGGATTGAAAAGTTTGATTAAAGAAATAATTGAGTCAAACTCCACCACCAACTATATTAGAGTTACTCCTTTTTATGTGAACGAAAAGATAGACCGTCAAATCGAATTCGATGACTATATGTTCTATATGGAATCTAGAGATCAATTTGATGATAACGATTTAAAAGAGTATATTGGGGCATGTGTTGGTAGAGAGTATGCGGACTTGAATAGTGAAGAAGTTGAATACGGTCAGGTTCTCTATCCATTATTTAAAAATGAGGATGTAGCCACTTTCCAAAAGGCACTAGGAGCATATTTGCATTTTTTAGACGTGTTGATCCCAAAGTTGATGGAAATATCTAGATTGAAAATGGCATTAGTACAAGACGACTTAGCTTTTGGGTACTTTTGTTTTGAGGTTCACTCGGGATAGTATATGTCAAACCTTGATTGGCTTCGTGCCTTTCAAGGTTTTTTCTTTGGCTGGGGTGGGTGACGAATGAACCCATCTTTCAACCAATAACATATCTAACCCATGTAATACCTGAGTAAAGATTTCTCGAAGTCGTTTGTACGCACGTCAATGCTTGATAAAGTAACCTAAATAACGCTATGACGATACACCCCGCGGGTCTGTCAATAATTTCGTGTAAACTCTTTTGTAAGAATCCTCCCCCGAGGGGGAGCGGCCGCCTAGCGAAGATGCTGCCCGACCCGGTCCGGAAAAAAGACGGAGAGCTGGAGGAGCATCTGCCCCCAGTTCTGAACGCGGCCGGTCCATTTACGGATCACGTCCATTGTTGAGAGATAAAGCATTTTGAGCAGCGCCTCATCGGAGGGAAAAATGCTCTTACCTTTGGTCACCTTGCGCAACTGTCGATGGTAGCTCTCGATGATGTTCGTGGTGTAGATCAGTTTGCGGATTTCCGGCGGGTACTTGAAAAAGGTGGCGAGTTCCGACCAGTTCGTGCGCCAGGAACGCACGATGAGCGGGTACTTCGTGCCCCAGATTTCCTCAAAGCGATCGAGTTCCACTAACGCAGCTTCCTCTGTGGCGGCCTTGTAGATCGGCTTCAGATCCGCCGTGACTTTCTTGAGATCCTTGTAGGATACGTAGCGCGTGGAATTCCGGATTTGATGAATGATGCACTTCTGGATTTCCGTCTGAGGGTAACAGGCCGTAATCGCTTGGGTGAAGCCGGTCAGGTTGTCCACACAGGTGATCAGGATATCCTGAACGCCGCGGTTCTTCAACTCATTTAAGACGCTGAGCCAGAACTTCGCGGACTCGTTCTCGCCGATCCACATGCCCAGCACATCCTTGTTCCCGTCCAGATCAATGCCGATGACCATGTAAGCCGCTTTATTCACAATGGCGCCGTCTTGCTTCACTTTAAAATGGATGGCATCCAGGAACACGACGGCGTATACGCTCTGCAGCGGGCGATTCTGCCACTCTTTGATGAGCGGCACGATCTTGTTCGTGACATTGGAGATGAGCGTTGGCGACACCTCAATGCCGTACAACTGCTGCAGATGATCCTGAATCTCGCGTGTGCTGACGCCTTTGGCATAGAGGGCGACGATCTGATCTTCGATGCCCGTGACGTTCGATTGATGCTTTTTCACAACCAGCGGCTCAAAGGCGCCTTCGCGGTCCCGAGGAACAGCGATCTCCTGCTCGCCATATTCGCTGGTGACCGTTTTTCGGCTTTTGCCGTTGCGGCTGTTCGTCGTCTGTTTGCTTTTTGCGTCATGCTTTTCGTAGCCCAGATGCGTGTCCATTTCGGCTTCCAGCATTTCCTGCAGCGTCTCGGCAAACAGATCCTTCAGCGCGTTCTGGGCATCCTGTGCCGTCACCAATTGGTTTTCCTTAATAAACGCGCGCAGCTGTTCTTTCGTCCATAATCCCATGTGTGCTCCCCAACCTTTCTTCTGCTTTCATTGTAATCGGTTTTTGGGAGTTTACACATTTTATTTTATAGACTCCGACATTGACCTGTATGTATATTCGTAACTAGCTATATTCAAAGACATTGATTGGCTTCATGCCCTTCAAGGTTTCTTTTTTGTGGGGCTACCCAGTGCCGAATGAACTCATCATTCAACCAATACCGGTTAAACCCCCGAATATTTGAGTCGCAGTCACTTAAACTAGCGTAAGCTTAGCATCTCTTCGTTTTTCTCAAACTTTAACAATCTTAGCCTGCACTTGATGCATAGCAACTGCTTGACGGAACTGCTGTGGAGCCAGATCATACAGACTTCCGTGCATACGCCGCGTGTTGTAAAAACGAATATAGTTCGCCACAGTCTCGCAAACTTCCTGGTAGCTGTTGAACTCATACCTCTGCAGGCATTCAGATTCCAACAAGCTGTGGAACGATTCAATATGTGCATTCTTGTTCGGAGTCTTCGGAGGAATTCTCTCGTGTGTCACGTCATGCACTACACAAGCATCCTCGAAGACATGAGAAATAAACTGTGGTCCGTTATCGGTGCGAATCACCGGGCGCTGCTTGGTTTTAAATAGCTGTCGCTGCCACAAGGTGCGTTGAATCAATCCTGCAGCATGTTTGCCTTCGCAGGATAGTCCCATATGGAAATCGATGATCTCGCGGTCTAACACATCAATGACGCACAGCAAATAGAAAAAGCGCTGTTCTCCTGCGATATAGCCATACTTAATATCCATTTCCCAGAGCTCGTTCGAAGCTTTAATCTCACGGTTATTCGCCAGTTTGCGCGGATGCTTTAATCGTTTACGCCGCTGTGGCTGAAGCATCTCCATCTCATCGAGCAGCCGGTATACTTTTTTCTTGTTAATCACAAGCTCATACTCACGTCGCAAACAAATCGTCAGCTTACGGTAACCATAGACGTCTGTTTCTCCGTTCAACAGTTCACAGAGCCATTCCTGGATCTGGCCGTCACTAATCGGTATTCCTGTCTTGGTCATCGAGAAACCAGGCACAGGACGACCACCTCTACGCTTTACAGAGACTTGGTTGCCTGGCTGTTTTTTACGGTTGTAATAAGTCTGTTCGCTTACACCGACGATCCGCAGAATGCGGCTCACTGCATGCCCCAGCTCAATCCATTTGTCGGCTATTTCAATCTTGTCCGATAAGCTGGTTTCTGCTTTTTTAACAAGTCACGAAGGACTGCGATCTCCAAATCCTTCTCGCCCAAGAGCTCCTTCAGTTGTTTGTTTTCACCTTCAAGCGTTCGAAACTCCTGTGGCGAAGGTACATAGGCGCTGACCGCTTTCGCAGAGGAATTGGTTGCTTTCCAATCCGTGTGCTCTGCTTGTTCCATCCAACGGTACAATATCTTCGGATTTATGTTATGGCGGCGCGCTACTTGTGCAGCATTCCCGACTTCTTTGGCTTCATGAATTACTTGCTGTTTGAACTCGATCGTAAATCGTCTCCGTTGCATAAAAAATCCCCTCCATTGATTCTTCATCTAGCCTACTACGTTAAGTAACCTAGACTCAAATCCAATTTTGGGGCTTAAGAGATAGCTTCCCCGCCCTCCTTTCTGACACAATATAGTATTTATGAAACTAGCAATATCCGATATAGTATATAAGGGAAGTAGGCATTTCGCTTGATGGCTTATCAATAAATTGCTTATATGGACGGCTGTAAAAAAGGAAAGCCCAAGCTGGGCCAGGAGGGGTAGCATTTGATAAAAAGAGTTCATTCGTTGGTGTTTGTTATGTTGGCTTTGTCCGTCATTTTATATGGTTTTGGCAATCCCGTGATGGTTAATGCTGCGGCTGCACCAACTGATCTCGTATTGAGCAACACGAGTATCAATCGGAGTGCAGCTGATCATTCGATAGTCGGAACGCTGGCAACGATGGACGAAGATGCAGGCGATACGTTCACTTATTCGCTGGTGGCCGGTACGGGAAGCGACAACAATAGTTTGTTCGAGCTTGCGGGCAATAGGCTGCAGGCGGTGAGTCCTGCCGCCATGAGTCCTGGTACATACAGCGTAAGAATTCGTACGACGGACAGCACCGGCGGTTCTTTTGAGAATGTTTTCGCGATCACTGTTATAGGCAGCAGCCCACCCATTGCTTTTAACGATTCATACAATACGAGTGAGGACATGCCGCTTTCGGTAAGTGTCCCTGGAGTTTTGGCTAACGACTCCGATGCAGATGGAGACGCATTGACGGCCACGCTCGTGACCGGTCCCCTCCATGGTACGTTAACCTTGAACTCGAACGGGTCATTAACATATGTCCCGCTCACGAATTATACCGGCTCCGATAGCTTTACGTACAAAGCATGTGACGGCACAGTATGCTCAAATTCGGCTACAGCAACCATCTATGTTGCACCGGGTTCAGCACAGAGTGATGTCAGTATTGCGGCTTTAATGGTTGGCGGCGAGCTTGCGCCAGCGTTTTCAAACGACATTTCGGATTACGATGTTTATATGGACAACAGTTCTAATGGCAGCTCCTATATCGCAGTTATGGTGAAGGATGCCAGAACAAAAATAGACTACCGGGTGAATAGCGGTACCTGGAATTCACTCGGAAATTGGGTTTCCAGCGGCAATATCGGCATGAATCCGGGACTAAATTTAATTGAAGTTAAAATTACCTCTATTGATAACTCGAACAGCCGGATGATCAATCTTCATGTACACCGGCCGCTGCCAAATGATTCGACAATAAGGAAATTAGAAGTGTCGGAGGGAGCATTTTCTCCAAGCTTTGATCCCGCTATAACCGGCTACACCGTGAATGTTCCTTATACGACGACCTCGATTACGATTACTGCTAACTTAACAGATGGCGATGCTGCAGTTACTGTTGATGGTATTTATCCCAGCAGCGATCACCGGACAGAAATAAGCAACCTCAATGTTGGCAGCAACAACATCACTATTACGGTTACATCAGCAGATCACAGCAGCGTTACGACCTATACGGTAAACATAGTCCGTGCACCGGCCAGCACGAATGCCGATTTATCTGATTTGGGTTTGTCCAATGGATCGCTTAACCCTCTTTTTGCGAGCGGCATTACCGCTTATACGGCTGAAGTGGATAGCGATATATCTTCGATTACGGTTACCCCTACAGCGGCGGAAGCCCATGCTACTATGAAGGTGAAGGTAAACGGGGGAGCCGAAGCAGCGGTTGTGAGCGGAACGCCAACCGTTTTGCCGCTAAATGTTGGGGACAATACTTTGCAAGTTCAGGTCACCGCGCAGGACGGGACAACGGTAAAAACCTATAGCATTAGTGTCCATCGGTTCAGCTCTAACGCCGATTTGTCCAGTTTAACGTTATCTTCAGGGATGATGAGTCCCGGCTTTAACAGTGCGACGACAGAATACGATGTCGAATTGCCAAATGCGACAAGCAGCTTTACCTTTAAGCCAACGCTGGCGAATCCCTTGTCTGCAGTGGAATGGAAGGCCGGGAGCGGTACTTATGCCAGCCTGACCAATAACACAGACAGCCCCGGCATTGTGCTGCAGGAAGGTTTGAACACCGTTCTTATTAAAGTTACAGCGGAAGACGGCAGCGAAAAAGTATATACGATACGCGTTAATCGCGAAAGCAGCAATGTCAAGCTTAGCGGACTGACATTATCTTCCGGCTCTATAAGTCCTGCATTTGATGAGAATACATTCGACTACAGCACCAGCGTCAGTTATGCCATAGATGTCATCACTTTAAGAGCGCTTGTAGCGGATAGCCATGCAACAGCAGAAATTGCCTTGAATCATGGGGCTTATACAAGCTTAACGAGCGGAGCGGACAGCCCGCAGCTCAGCCTGAATCAGGGGAAGAATACGATACAAATCAAAGTGACCGCTCAAAGCGGCGCCGAACAAATCTATACGATTACGGTTCATAGAGGAAATGCCCCAACTTCTTCTGTCCCGCCGGTTGTCGATCCTCCGGCACCAACAGTCAGCTTTAACGATATTACCGGACATTGGGCGGAAGAGATGATCCTGGAAGGGGCTGAGCAAGGCTGGATCAGCGGCTATCCGGACGGAAGCTTCCATCCGAATGCTGCCGTGACCCGGCAGGATTTTGTAGTCATAATAGCACAGGCCTTAGGCTGGCAGCGGAATGCAGCGCTCGGCAATCACTCGTTTTCGGATCAAGCGGAGATCGCTCCTTATGCCGCAGATGCTGTACAAATTGCTTTTCAGAAAGGACTGGTTAACGGTTACGGGAACGGAAGTTTTCTTCCTGATGCCCCAATCAATCGAGCGGAAGTGGTTGTCATGCTGATGCGTTCGCTTGGACAGCAGCCAGCGTCGGCCGCTTCAACCGGTTTTGACGATGACAGCCATATCCCTTTATGGGCCAAACCTTCTGTAGCGGCAGCGAATGAAGCGGGACTGATAAATGGTCGAGGGAACAACACGTTTGTGCCTGATGCAGCTGCTACACGGGCAGAAGCGGTTACGATGATGCTGCATTTGCTGGATTACAATAAACGCCGCTAATACGAAGCTTTGGCAATAATGCCACTTCTCCCTTTATTGAAACAGGGCTCAAACACCTTAATTCAACTAGCTAGCCAGTTGCCGATATTCAATCGGCGGCTGGCTATTTTGTTTCGCTCAACCTGCTGTGGTAAATAATAAAAAGAATAAGGCAAATTGAGCGGTTGAGGCAAAATGGACCGATTGATTACGGATGAATTGCTGAATAATATCGCATCCATGCATCCGGCAGGCACTATCCTTTATGTTGATGCACAGATTTGGAACCATGAAGTTGCGAAGAGCTATTTTGCTGAAAAAAGCATTCCCGGAAAAATCGAATAATGAATTCGATCCGGCATGATCCTTCTTTTTCATAGCGGCGGCGGAAAAAAATAGTATAATATATCGTAATGACCTATTGCGATATAGGAATAAAGGCTGTTGAAACATAAGGAGACAGGATGGCTAACTATCATATTTGCGCCTTTTGCGGAAATCTTCATGAGAAAGCGGATTATCGGAACATGTGCAAAAGCTGTGAAGGCATGTATCAGAAAATCCGTGATGTTGTTGTTGCCCGGCCGGATACAATTGTGCTTGAAATATCCAATCAGACTGGCGTCAGCGTAAGCCGCATTATATCTTTTGTGAAAAACGGCTACTTCAGCATGACGGAAGGAACCATTGAAGTGCTCAAGTAGCGGCCCCGCAAACGAATGGGCTGTTCTAAAAAAATAGGAATAAACCGGTTGCCTCAGGTAACCGGTTTATTTATTATCGCTTGGGGCATTACGCTTGAAGTACTCCCATTGCATCATACGCGCCAAGAATGGACAAGCGCGTCAGCTGAAGCGCCATGTGGCGGGACGAATAAATCATGCGCTGCTCAAGCCATTTGCGTGCCATATGAAAAGTGGAGAAGCTGATATAATCGAGCAGCAAATCAAGCGGAACAGACTGCTTCTGCTCCATGCTGAGCGCTGTAATGCGATCGTAGAACGCTTCGCGGATGAAGCCGAGCAGCGAGCTTGCGTGGTCTGCCCCGGCAGTGGCCGGATTAATTTTCGTCAGAAGGACGCGGTAAAATATTTCATTTTCCTCCATGTGGCTGAACAGCAGGACGAAAAAAGGATCCGGCGTATTAAAGTCCGGTTTATAACCCGCGGATTGGCTCCGCTCCGTATCCCATAATGTGTTCAGCTGCTCCAGCCTATCCTTCACCATATGGTCCAACAGATCAAATTTGTCTCTGTAATAGGAGTAGAAGGTGGAGCGGTTTACGTTTGCAGTTTCGGTAATGTCCTTGATGACAATTTCCTCGATATCTTTCTTCAGCAGCAATGCCACAAATGCTTCAGAAATAAATTGCTTCGTCCTCGCGATCCGACGGTCCGTGACAACTTGGCTTTGTTGGACAGACATGCTTCATTTCCTCCAATCAAACAATTTCTGCGAAAGTGTTGGATATCCAACTATTATTGCGGCAAGCGGCGGCTTTAAACGGAAAAGGGCTGCCAGACAGATGAAAGCCGTGTGTGCGGATATCTTTTTCGAAAACCTACATTATTTTCAAAAGTGTTGGTTTAGCAACGATTATGACGTAAGTAACGGTTGCTGCAAAATGATTATTAGCTATCATAATAAACAAAACCGATTAAATCAATTGGGATAGTTAAAATTTATCAATAACGTTGCAAAGGGGAGGTTCGCTTGCGAGGAGAGGCTTTTCTTCAGAGCTTAAATGACGGCCGGAATGTATGGCTGGAAGGCATTCAAGTGCCAAATGTGCCTGCGCATGCGGCATTCAAGGGAACGCTGGAAACGATTCGTCAGCTGTTCAATATGCTCGATGACCCTGCGGTCCGCGACAGTGTCGGATACAAGGTGGAGAGCACGGGGAAATACGCCCACAGTTCTTTTCTCGTTCCTTATACGCGAGAGCAGCTTGCGCAGCGCAGCAGCTCCTTTGACCGATGGTCGCAGGAAACGCACGGCATGATGAGCCGGCTGTCGGATTACGCCCGCTCGCTTGTAACCGGCTGGTACGCAGCCAGAGACGAGCTCAGCCAGCTGGATCCGCATTTCAAGGACAAGATTACGCGTTATTACGAACAGGCGCGCGACAATGATTTGTTCCTGACCACTGCTATTATCGATCCGCAGATCGACCGGTCTAAAAATTTGGACGACAAGCGGATTGCGGAACGTTTCCTCCATGTCGTGAGGGAGACAAGCGAAGGGATTGTGGTCCGCGGTGCAAAGATGATTGCGACAGGCGCGCCCTATACGCATGATTTTATCATTTCGTCTTTTCTGAAATTTGAAGCGGCGAATCGCAGCCATGCGCATGTGCTGATCGTGCCGGCGAATTCGCCGGGACTGCATATTGTTTGCCGGGAGTCGTTCGCCAGCACAAGCGAGCTGAATCATCCGCTAAGCGCGAATTACGACGAGATGGATGCGGTCCTTTTTTTCGACGATGTGCTTATTCCTTGGGAGAGGGTGCTGCTGTTCGGGGATGCGCAGAAGGTGCTGACCCTTCGCGATAATAAAACGGCGAATGCGCTGGCTTTCCACCAGAACATTGTCCGGTATGTCGCCAAGCTGGAATTTGTAACGGGCGTTGCTTTTGCCATTACAGAGTCGATAGGCGCGCAGGGCTTCCTCCATGTGCAGGAAAAGCTGGGCGAGCTGCTGACGCAGATTGATGTAATCAAAGCGCTTGTCCTTGCATCGGAAGCGCAGGCCAAACCGGATAAATCGGGCGTGCTCGTCCCGGAATTGTCCTTTATCCATACAGCCCGCAATATCGGAACCAAATTTTATCCGCGCGCAATTGAAATATTGCAGCAGGTAGGCGGCGGCGGATTCGTTCAAGCGCCATCCGGCATTGAGGATTTTTATGGCCCGCTTGCGGACCTCATGCATAACTATTTCGAAGGCGCATCGGTCAGCGCTGAGAAAAAGGTGCAGCTGCTCAAGCTCGCCTGGGATTTGATCGGCAGTCCGCTTGGCTCGCGCCATGAGCTGTATGAGCGGTTTTATGCCGGCGATCCGGTCCGCGGCTACGCAAATCATTTTTTGAGCTTCGATAAAGAGCGTCTTACCGCTCCGGTATGGAATTTACTGAAGAAGGTAAGCAAGGACGGTAAAACGCTTGTGTAATACTCGAATGGATGAGGAAACAGAAAGGATGAAAACGATGGAGTTATTCTGGTTTATTCCAACACACGGCGACGGGCGTTATTTGGGAACAAGCGAAGGAGCAAGAGCGGTTACGTACAGCTATTGCAAGCAAATTGCGCAAGCGGCAGATGAGTTGGGTTACAGCGGCGTACTGCTGCCAACGGGAAAATCGTGCGAGGACGCGTGGATCGTAGCGTCTACGCTTGTACCTGTCACAGAACGGCTCAAATTTCTGGTTGCCGTTCGTCCGGGCTTAACGCTGCCGACAGTTGCAGCGCGGATGTCAGCTACCCTTGACCGCTTCTCCAAAGGAAGGCTGCTCATTAACGTCGTAGCGGGCGGCGATCCGGTGGAGCTTGCAGGTGACGGCTTGTTTCTCGATCATGATACGCGTTACGAGCTGACGGATGAGTTTCTGCATATTTGGCGTAAAGAGCTGGAGGGAGAAAGCGTCGATTTTGAAGGGGAGCATTTGAAAGTTGAGGGCGGTAAAGTGCTGTATCCGCCGGTGCAAAAGCCGTACCCGCCGCTTTATTTCGGCGGATCGTCGGAAGCTGCGATGGATGTAGCGGCCGATCACGTAGACGTATACCTGACCTGGGGCGAGCCGCCTGCGGCCGTGAAGCAAAAAGTTGAGAAAATGCGTGCGCTGGCAGCAGCCAAAGGGCGGCAGCTGAAATTCGGCATCCGGCTTCATGTGATCGTCCGTCCGACGGAAGAAGAGGCATGGAAAGCGGCAAATGAGCTGATTGAGCATCTGGATGAAGAAACGATCGCTTCGGCACAGCAAATATTCGCGCGTATGGACTCCGAAGGACAGAAACGGATGAGCCAGCTGCATAACGGCGACCGCTCGAAGCTTGAGATCAGCCCGAACTTGTGGGCAGGCATCGGCCTTGTGCGAGGCGGGGCCGGGACGGCGCTTGTCGGCAGCGCCGAGCAAGTCGCAGAGCGGATCAAGGAATATGAGGCGCTTGGCATCGAGACATTTATTTTATCCGGTTATCCGCATTTGGAAGAAGCTTACCGGACTGCCGAGCTGCTCTTCCCGCTGCTGCCGCTCGCACAGCGGAGCGGTGATGACGATCGCGCTTTCATCAGCCCGTTTGGCGAAATGATCGCCAACAACGAGCTTCCGGGACGTTCGGCGAAGGCAGAAGCTGCAGCCTCCGGCAAATAAGGATAAGGAGAAAAAAAGATGAGCGCTATTGAATTTGGGTATTGGGCGCCTCTCGAGGACGGCGGATTACTCGCGACAAAACTGCCGCAGCGGACCAGCTCATCCTTTGAGGCGAATATCAACTATGCGGAGCTGGCCGAGCGTACAGGCTTTGACCATATGCTCCTGCCTACACGGTTTGTCGCCAGCAGCGACTCGGAGAATCAATGGGAATCTCTGACGTTCGCGGCGGCGCTCGCGGTCAAAACGCACAAGCTCGGGCTGATCGTAGCAGTAGCCTCAGGCCTTATTCCCCCGGCGATCGTGGCCAAAATGCTCACAACCATTGATCACTTGAGCAACGGCCGTGCCGCAATCAACGTCGTTAGCGGCTGGCTGAAGGATGAATATATCGCGCTTGGGCAGCCTTGGCTTGATCATGATGAACGTTACCGGCGTTCGGAGGAGTTCATCCGGGTGCTGCGCGGGTTGTGGACGGAGGATCAGGCAACTTACGCAGGAGACTTCTTCCGGCTGCGCCAGGCAGACTTCAAGCCGCGTCCTGTTCAAGTTCCGGGGCCAACTATCTACCAAGGCGGCAACTCCAAGGCGGCGAAGCAGATGGCCGGACGCGTATCGGATTATTACTTCATGAACGGCAATACGCTGGAGGGTTTGAAGAAACAAATCGATGAAGTGAAAGGTTATGCCGCGGATAACAACCGTACTATCAAGTTTGGCGTCAACGCGTTCGTTATCGTCCGGGATACGGAAGAAGAAGCGAAGCAGGTGCTGCGCGACATTATCAATCATGCGGATCATGCGACGGTAGAGGCGTTCCGGGAGCAAGTAAAGCACGCGGGTCAGTCGGCCGGCGATCGCGACGGCATGTGGGCGAACTCGGCTTACGAGGATTTAATCCAGTTCAATGACGGATTCAAAACCGGCTTGATCGGGACCAGGGAGCAAGTGGCAAGGCGTATAATCGAGCTGAAACAGATCGGTATCAATCTGGTGCTGGCGGGTTTCCTGCATTACGATGAAGAACTTGAATTATTTGGTGAACAAGTGATTCCGCTCGTACGCCAGCTGGAGACGGAAGAGAGCGCTGCGGTTACGAATAGGTAAATCCCGGCCGCACGGCAAGACAATCGAAAATGATAGATCCGATCGGACAACCGAAGGCTCTCTCCTTTCCTTTGCGGGAACACGCGAGAAAGTCTTTTTTTGATGTGAAAATCATATGCAGGAGGGTTCACAATGGGTTATTCGGATAAAGAAACCGCGCCGCCGGCCAGCCAGTTAGTGCCGAAACGGAAGCTGACGCTGGTGGATGCGATCGGATCTACATTAGCGCAAATGGCGCCGGCAGCTGCGATTTATTACGGCCTTCCGGTTATTTTCATTGCGACCGGCATTGGTTCGCCGCTTACGCTTCTTTTGTCAGCTGTGGCTATTATTATCGTCGGACTCAGCCTCACCAGGTTTTCAGCCAAACATCCTTCAAGCGGCTCGATGATCAAATATATCGGCATGTCGTTTGGCGGGGTGACGGGAACGGCTTCTTCCATTGTTTTTATCGCGGGCACGGTGTTTCTTGCCGCTTCGGCTTTTATCGAGCTTGGAGGCTGGACAGCCGATTCGCTTGCTTTATACGGCATTCATATTCACTGGGCGATTCCGACAGTGGTGCTTGGCGTTCTGATCTGGGGGCTGACCGTTATCGGAATCGACCGCTCGACCAAAATTGCCAGCATTGCACTTATCATTGAAGTGCTTGTCCTGCTGGGCGTAACTATCTATATTCTGCTCGATCCGCCCAACGGGCTGTCGGCGAAACCATTCGTTCCTTCGTCGGTAACGGACGGCCTGGCCGGTATCGGGCTTGGTTTTCCTCTCGCTATTTATTTGTTTATCGGCTTTGAGAACTCGGCTGCGCTGGCCGAAGAAACGCAAAATCCGAAACGCAATACGAAACGCGCCGTCCTTATCAGCATTGCGATTATGACCGTGTTCTACCTGCTCGTCAGCTACGCTGTCATTGCCGGCTTTGGCAACAATAACGAAGAACTGGTTGCCAGCTCGAATCCGTTCATGGTGCTGGCCGACCGTTATTTGGGCGATTTCTCGTTCCTTGCGGTTATCGCCGGGTTTACGAGTATCGTCGGCATGACAATTGCCTGTCTTAACGGCTTCTCGCGGGTTGCATTCAACTCGGCGCGCGAAGGGCTGATTCCGTCGAAAATAAGCCTCGTTTCCAAATGGCAGACGCCGGCCAGCGCGTTGTCCCTGCTAAGCGGCTTGGGCATTGTTTTCGCCTTGCTGTTTGGTTTTGCGGGCGATACATGGGTAACAGGCTTTGGCTATCTCGGGACGATCGGAACGATTCCGCTGCTGCTTATTTATGCGCTGCTTAATATTGCCGTTATGGTATATCCGAACGACGATTTAAACTTCTTCCAGCGTTACGTGCTGCCGGCGTTAGGCGTCATCAGCATTGCGCTGCCGATCTGGGCGATGATCCAGCCGGGACAGCCTAAGCCGGTCAGCTTTTTCCCATGGATTATATTCGGAATCGTTGTCATCAGCCTGATCTATGCCTGGCTCAAAATCAAACGCGACCCTTCGCTGCCCAGCCGGATTGGAGCTGCTGCAGCGGAGCCGGCCGGAGAATATGAGGCGAATGCCTCTTCGCTGTAAAAGCGATGCACCGAACAAGGGAGGTTCAAACCTATGGCAAGCAATACTTTGGCAGCGGCAGCGGATTACGATCAGCTCGTTCTTGCGATTCGACAAACTGTTGATGAAGTCATCCGGCCCAATGCAGAGCGGATCGACCGGGAAGGCGTGTTTCCGGAAGAAAATTTGCAGGCTCTTGCGGACAAAGGCTGGAACAGCCTTATCATTCCCGCCGAATATGACGGCCTGGGGCTCGATTATACCGCTTTCGCATTGGCTGCGGAAGAGATCGGCAAAGGATGCCCGTCGACTTCGCTGATTTATGTCATGCATGTCGGCGCAGCGCAAACGCTTGTGTATTACGGTTCGGAGGACCAGAAGCAGCGCTGGCTGAAGCCGGTCCGCCAAGGTGCGATCGGCACCCATTCGATGAGCGAGAAGGCAACGGGCGGCCATACATGGTTTAACTTAAGCGAAGCTAAGCGCGATGGCGACGATTATATATTGGATTTGGAAAAATCGTTTACGACAAGCGGCGGCCATGCCGACTTCTATGTGCTGCAGACCCGCACGCCGGGCGCGCAGCAGCCGACCGACCTCAGTTACTTCATCGTTGACGGCAAGCATCCCGGCATATCGGCCGGTCCCTGGGAAGCGCTTGGCGTGCGCGGTAACCAAAGCGGTCCGCTGAAGCTGGATCATGTCCGCGTGCCAAGGGCGGATTTGCTCGTCGGCGAAAACCGGGCAATCGAAATTGCGTTTAACGGCGTTGACCCGCTGTATTTGCTCGGGATCGGATCCGCCTGGATCGGCGTGGCGGCAGAAGCATTGTCCATCGTCGTAGAGCGGGTGAAAAAAACGGTACACCGCGACTTCAACCGCAGCCTAGCCGATTATCAGGTCATTCGGCAGCAGCTGGCGAATGCGAAGATCAGCCTTAGCGCGTTGAAGCCTTGGCAGCTGGCGCTGGCTGATAAATATAACCGTTATGAAGCTGAAGGCAGGCCGCTTGGCGAGCTGTGGTATGAAGCGACGGAATTCAAAATCCATGCGACGGAGGTTGCGAACCAGGTCGTATCGGCTGCGATGGATGTAACAGGCGGTTACGGGTACAAAAAAGGAACGATCGAACGCTTATACCGCGATGTGCGTGCAGGTCTCGTGCTGGCGCCATCGAATCATCTGGCGCGCGAGCTGGTCGGCAAAGAGCTGGTCGGGCAGCCGCCGGAGCTGTTCAAGCAGGGCGGGGAGTAAGGAACGGAGGAGATTTCATCATGGCAACAGCAACGGCATCTTCTTATTTGACAATAGCAGCGGAGTTAGCTGGCCGTTTCCGCGAGGATGCGGCGGAGCGCGACAAAGCAGGCGGCACGCCTGTCCGCCAGCGCGGCTGGATCCGCGAAAGCGGCCTCCTGAAGCTGCTTATTCCGGCCGAATACGGCGGGCTTGGCGGACAATGGTCTGACGTGCTGCGCGTCGTACGGGAATTCGCCCGGACGGATGCGGCATTGGCGCATTTGTACGGCTATCATTTTTTGTGCCTGATCGCACCTCATCTGGCGGGAACGGAGGAGCAGAAGCGTTATTTCTATGAAATTACTGCGGCAAATAACTATTTTTGGGGCAACTCTTCTAATCCGCTTCAGAAAACGATCATCGGCAGACGTTCCGAAGACGGCGTTATCGTTAACGGCTCAAAGGCGTTCAGTTCGGGATCGCCGGATTCGGACCTGCTTGCCATCTCCTGGAACGACAGCGAGTCCGGCGAATACTACGAGGGGATTATTCCGTCCGGGCGTACAGGCGTTGAGATTGTTGACGATTGGGACAATATGGGCCAGCGCCAGACTGGCAGCGGTACGGTAAAATTTCACGATGTACGGGTAGAGCCGCATGAAATTCTCGAGACGCCGTATGCCGGGCAAACGGTGTTCTCTACGCTTGTTCCGCAGTTGTCGCAGAGCATACTCGCCAGTATATTCATTGGAAGCGCGGCGGGCGCGCTGGAGGAAGCGAAAGCTTACACGCTCCAGCATGCCCGGCCATGGTATACTTCGGGGCTGGAGCGGGCATCGGAGGAGCCTTCGACATTAAGCCGTTACGGCGATATGTGGGCGGATTATCAAGCAGCGTTGAGCTTGGTTGAGAAGTCCGACCGCCTGCTCGACGCAGCTTGGGCGAAGGAAGAGGCATTAGGCGAAGAGGAGCGGGGAGAACTGGCGGTATTGGTGGCGGCGTCTAACGTTCAAGCGGGCAAGATGGCACTTGATGTGACAAGCCGGATCTTCGAAGTGATGGGTGCTAGAGCGACGGCGTCGAAATACGGATTCGACCGGTTCTGGCGCAATGTCCGCACCCATTCGCTTCATAACCCGGCCGAGTTCAAGCTGCGCAGCGTAGGCAATTGGTATTTGACCGGATCGGCGCCGGTTCCTGGTTTTTATTCCTAACAGCTTGGATCATGCATTAAGCTTTCGGCTATTAATTGAAGGAGCGTGTATGCGATGGCTTTGCAATTTGCGTATTGGGTACCGAATGTAAGCGGAGGACTTGTCATTTCGAATATTCCGCAAAAAACCGGATGGTCGTTTGAAGATAATGCCCGTTATGCCAAAATGGCGGAAGAGGCGGGCTTTGATTTCGCCTTGCTGCAGACGCGGTTCGTTGCCAGCTACGGAGCGGATAATCAGCTGGAGGCGATTACGCTAGCTTCTGCGCTTGCTGCGGTAACGAGCAGAATCAAGCTAATCGCAGCTGTGCTGCCGGGGCTGTGGCATCCCGGGACGGTTGCCAAAATGCTGGCGACGATCGATCAGATCAGCCATGGCCGGGCTGCTGTTAATGTGGTGAGCGGCTGGTTCAAGGGCGAGTTTCACCATTACGGCGAACCATGGCTCGATCATGATGAGCGCTACCGCCGATCGGAAGAGTTCATCCGTGTCTTGAAACAGATGTGGACAGAGGACGAAGCCAGCTTCCGCGGCGACTTTTACCGCCTGAACGGCGCTCCGATGAAACCAAAGCCTGTTCAGGCTCCGCCGGTGTTCCAAGGAGGCAACTCGGCTGCTGCCCGCCAGATGGCGGCGAGGGTATCCGACTGGTATTTCATGAACGGCAATACGATCGGCGGATTTAAGGCGCAGATCGACGAGCTTAAAGCGGCAGCCGCTGCCAACAATCGGGAGCTGAAATTTGGCGCGAATGCGTTTGTTATTGTACGGGATACGGAAGAAGAAGCGCGCCAGGTGCTGCGCGACATTATCGCGTATGCGAATCCGGAGGCAGTGGAAGGGTTTCGCAGCCAGGTCAGCTTTGCGGGCAAAGCTTCACCGGAACGGGAAGGCATGTGGGCGAATTCGGATTTCACCGATCTTGTCCAATACAATGACGGCTTTAAGACCGGCCTGATTGGTACCGCGGAGCAGGTGGCAGACCGCATTATCGCCTTGCGCAAAATCGGCATAGACCTGATATTGATCGGTTTTCTGCATTATGAAGAAGATATCACAGCATTCGGCGAAAAGGTTATTCCGCTGGTACGCGAGAAGGAAGCAGCGCTTGGGCTGTCTGCTGTGCAGCCGCAGGTCAACTGGTAAAGATAGCAGCCCTGATCATAAGAGGTTTTGAAATAAGGGGCGCCCCATCAGTCATGGCTGATGGGGCGCCCCTTATTTCAATTCGGATACAGCCGGTTTGCTTAGTAAAGATCAAATTTTCATAAACAAGTCTTTAAATATACGGTCCCGGTCAAGATAGGAGACATAGCGGATAAGATGCCGCCGGGGATCAAAAACCCATTCGAATTCATCGGATATTTTGGGGCTGTGAATGAGATGATGGCTAGTCCATGTTTCATTGATCAAATAGGCGATTGTTGAAATATCCCAGATGACGCGGGAGCGGCCAAAGTGGTCGGGCATAATACGCTCATAGGTTTCATACAGGTAATTCCCAACCGGACCTCTGTCTTTGATATAATCACGAATCTCAGACAAGGTTGTAACGAGTCCGGAAGCAACGCCCATACAAGGAATTAATATGAGCGGAACGCCGCTGTTAAAGAGGATTCGTGAAGCATGCAAGTCCTGGGCAAGATTAAATTCTTTGGTATCCGGCCAATGAAAGGCATGCCCGCCAAGCCATACTACAACGATTTTTTCAATAATCTTTGGTTCGATAAGCAAAGCAGATGCAATAGTGGTAATGGCTCCAATGCCTGCCACATAAAGCGGGTCGTCGTCTGGAGAAGCCATGGCTCTTTCGATCAAATGGAGGGCCGCCTCACTGACGACAGGCGTGTCCGGTCCTGGCAAATAAGAATCCGAACCCGATAGACAGGAATATCGCTGCCGAGCAAAGCTTGAATTTTGTGCAGTTCGTTATAGCTTTTTTCCATGCCGTCCTGCGGCGAGCTGGAAAGCTCATTAAAGAACGGAGCGGCGTAAAAGGCTTCAATCTGCAGATCATCCGGAGAATTTGCAGCATAGATAACGGCAAACTGGTCGTCAATCTCGTTGTAAGTATCCGTATCCAGCACCAGCCGGATTTTTTTCATCGGATGCGCTAAACGCTTCAGCAACTTTGGCTCTGGTAATGATGGGAATAAGGACATCGCCAATGCCTCCTTAGTACGGATTGTCGGTTGAGCGGGTAATCCTATCGGCCGTTAATCGTTTACCGCCCTATTTCATTCTAGCATGTACGAACGGTTTCAAGAACGGTTTATAGCAAGAGGAAGGAAAACGTTACCCCAATATCGTAGTTACATTGTAAGCGCTTCATGCCATTATGGTTGAGAGAGCGAATTAAGGAGGATACATTATGCTGAGAGGATTAACACGAGCCGGGGCCGGGGCTGTCGAAAGCGATGAGCGGCTGATTGAACTGGCGGCAGCGGAAGGATTCCAGGCGGTAGACATCGATGCTGCAGGGCTGATTAAAAGGCACGGTGCGGATGGTGCGGCAAAATGGCTCGACAGCCATGGCGTCGTAATCGGCTCGATCGGCCTTCCGGTAGAGTGGCGCGGCAGTGAAGAGCAGTTTATTGCGGGATTGCCGGCTTTGACCGAAGCGGCTGCTGGGGCAAAAGCGCTTGGCTGCACAAGCTGCTGCACGTATATTTTGCCGTCTACCGACTGGAAGCCGGCGCATTTTATGGCGGTGGCGACCCGCCGGCTGCGCATATGCGCGCAAATATTAGGCGCTTACGGCATTAGGCTTGGGCTGGAGTTTGTTGGACCCCATCATTTGCGTACAGCGTGGAAATATCCGTTTATTTGGACGATGGATGAAACGCTGGACTGGATTGAAGCCATTGGCGAGCCTAACGTCGGATTGCTGCTGGATGCCTATCATTGGCATACAACCGGCTTAAGCGAAATAGATATCGAGCGCTTAAAGGCGCATCAGATCGTATATGTTCATATCAATGATGCCCCGGATGTGCCGGTAGAAGCTGTGCTGGACAATGACCGGCTATATCCCGGAGAGGGAGTGATCGATCTGGCCGGATTTTTGCGGGGTCTGCACAATATCGGTTATACCGGCGTTGTATCACAGGAGATTTTAACGCCTTCAATGCCGTCCGATACGCCGGAAAATTTGATACGCCGTTCCAGAATAGGGTTTGACCGCGTATATGAAGCGGCTGGATTGGCGCCGGCCGGCAGATGATCGGTAACCGCCATACCCGGCTGCGTCACGGGGAACGCTGGAGCGGACTGAATTCGGCGCTGCCTCGTTCGGCTAACGTATAGGCGGAAGCAGGACATAACCAAATAAACAAGAAGGCCGTGCCGGAGCGAGAATGCTCCGGCACGGCCTTCTTGTTTAGGTTCATTAAAACGGCAGATCGATGAGAACTTCCCGTTTCAGTGCGGAAGAGCGGAGCACACCGTCAATAATCGCTTGCTGGATGACGATCTGATCGCCTGGAATCGGGGCTGGACGGCCGTCCCGCACCGATTCGGAGAAGTCGCGCACCTTTTCGAAGAAGAGGTCTTTGCCTGAGTTAATAACCGGAATCGGCGTTTCGGTCTGCTGGCCCATAAAGTCGTGGAACAGCTTCATTTCGCCAACCCGGCCGTCCCATACGCCGGACCAGTTGCCGGTGCCGTACGGATTCACTTTCAGCCCGGCATCCGTTCCGAGGAACAGCGTGGAGCCAAGCGTATCCATATGCATCGCCCATGAAATTTTGAACTGCAGCACAAGATCGTTTTCGAAGCGGACAAGCGCTACGCCAAAGTCTTCGACTTCGAATTTGCTTGCTTCCGGATGGTATGCCGGATTGGTTCCGAAGTAGTTGGATGTATAAGCCGATACCGTCAGCGGCTTTGGATAACCAAGCGCATTCAGCGCCATGTCCAGCGAATAGCAGCCGATATCCGCCATTGCGCCCGCCCCGGCCAAGTCTTTGCGGATGAATGTGCCGCCAGGCATGCCGCGTCTGCGGCCGCCGCCTGTTTCCACGTAATACACTTTGCCCAGCTTGCCGGATTGGACAATGTCGTTAATGACCTTCATGTTCGGGTCGTAACGCGGCTGGAATCCAATCGTCAGCATGTTGCCGGTTTGTTTGGAGGCATGGACCATATCGGCAGCTTCCTCCAAAGTGACGGACATCGGTTTTTCGAGCAGCACATTTTTGCCTGCGCGCAGCGCATCGACCGCTGTGACATGATGCGAAGCGTTTGGCGTGCAAATGCTGACCCCGTCCAGTTCAAGCTCGAGCATTTTGCGATGGTCTTCGAATGCCTTCGCTTCCGGCAATTGCTGGCCGGCGATAAATTGTTCCGCTTTGCCCGGAATGACATCGGCTACGGCAACAATTTCAACATCCGGCAGTTTTTTATACGCCGCAGCATGTGCGGCAGCAATGCCGCCGCTGCCGATAATTCCGATTCGTTGACTGTTGGCCACTGGGTATAACCTCATTTCTTGGTTTAATGTTTGTAACTGTTTTCAATATATGACTTGTACACCGTAAATTAGAAGATGAAGGTCCGGTTATCCGCCGGCCGGCGCACCCGTTTGAGCGGGAAACGGTCATAATCATCAACGGCATCACTGTTTTTGACGATGCTGCAACAAAATCATCAATCCAAATGAAGGTTTTGCCCATACCCTAAACGTTTCAATTCATTCTATAATTTGGGTGTTTTATAAGGAAAACATTGGAAGGAGGACCGCAACCGCTACAATCGTGAAACCGCTATCAATCTATCATCGGAGGAGGAATTTATGAATGAGAACAAAAGTAATCTCTCTGCTTACAGCCATTAGTTTAACGTTAAGCACTGCGCTCGCCGGCAGCCAAGCGAAAGCAGCTGATCCGGCACCGTCGGATGTGCCGGCCGGTACGCTTCCATTGGATGCAGACGGCAGAAGCCATCTGTATCCGGACAATTGGTATCCGGGCTTCCAGGATACGGAAGGACGGTTTTTGCATGATTTTTCGTATGCCGGTTACCATCGAGGCGAAGATCCGCTGCCGGTGGTTGGTCTGACAGGCAGCATTGATGTAACCAAAGCTCCCTATAATGCGGACTCGACCGGCCAGACCGATACAACCGCTGCGATTCAGAAGGCCATTGACGATGCGTCGGCGAAAGGAGGAGGGGTTGTTTATTTGCCGGAAGGTACATATAAGGTGAACCCGCCAGCCGGGCAGCCTTATGCGCTGGGCATTAACGCAAGCCATGTCGTGCTGAAAGGCGCCGGGATGAACAAAACCTTTGTTTATAATGCATCCGAATATATGAAGCAAAAGGATATTATCCGTATCGGCAACGGCGACTGGGTCAAAACGGCAACTTCGACCAGGCTGCGAAAAACGGTATCCGAACCAAGTGTATTGCTTCCGGTTGAACATGCAGCGGGTTTTGCGCCGGGCGATTATGTCGTCGTTACATTTGAAACGACGCAGCCCTTTCTGGAGGAACTCGGCATGCAGAACAAGTGGGCATCCCGGCTTGGCAAGGTGGAGCCGATCTTCTACCGGCAGATTGTTGCCGTTGATGAAACAAACAATACAATTACCGTGGATGTTCCAACCCGGTATCCGCTCAAAATCCGCGATAATATAACCGTTACCAAAACAGAAGCGCCAATTTCGGAAATCGGCCTGGAAGACTTTTCGATTGCCAATGTGCAAAACGCCAAAAGCGGACTTGGCGAAGACGATTACAAAGTAGAAGGGACAGCCGGCTACGATGCCGACAACGCCAAAGCGATCAATGTGATCGCAGCCGCAAACAGCTGGATTCGCAATATAAATACGTACAAGCCGGAAGGCAATTCAACGTATCACCTTTTATCGAAGGGCGTTATTCTTGACCGTACCAAAAACGTAACGGTGGACCATGTAACGATGGAATATCCGCAATACCGCGGCGCAAACGGAAACGGTTATTTGTACCAGTTGATCGGCAACGATAACCTGATTACGGACAGCAAAGCGATTGGCGCACGGCATAGCTTTACGTATGCCAATTTTTCCGCTAACGGCAATGTTATGCATAATGTGTACTCGGAAAACCCGTCGTTAATGTCCGACTTCCATATGTATTTGAGTATGGCCAATCTGATTGACAACATGACGGTGAACGGTGACGGCATCTCTGCGATAACGCGGGATTACGGCTCCTCGGAAACTAACCGCCACGGTGTTGTAACAACGGAAAGCGTCTTCTGGAATACAACAGGACTTGCCGCCCACCCGAGCAAAAACGGCATTATCGTTGAATCCGAGCAGTTCGGCAACGGTTATGTAATTGGCACCCAGGGGCCGGTGAACGGCGTCAACGTACAAATTAAAGGCTCTATCCCGGATGCGGATACGTCGCCGTTTGATATGGCGGAAGGGGTTGGACAAGGCGAGAAGCTGTCCCCGCAAAGCTTGTTTGCCGATCAGTCCGCAAGGAGAGAGGGCCAGATGTCGCTTGGACTGTCCTCGCTGCTTGTGAACGGTGATCCGGTGGATGGCGTTCAGTTTCTGAAAACGCAATATACGTACACCCTTCCTTACGGCACGACCCAAACGCCAAAGCTTGAAGCTGCGGCCCTGTCGCCGGAGGCATCCATCCATATTCAGCAGCCGTCCGGGCCTAACGGCAGCGGGATGATTACCGCAGCCCAAGACGGCAAGACGCTGGAGTACCAGGTCAAGTTCCAGGTGGCGGCTAACCCTGCGCTGCCGAAAAGCATCTCGTTTGGTCCAGACCGTTCGGAGCTTGGCTGGAGATCGGCGAGCGATGCGATCAGCGCGGGGAATAAAGGCAAGCTGAAGGCGCTTATTACGCTCAATAATGGCGATATGGTTGATCCGGAGCAAGCCGGCATTAAGGTGAAGTATACGGCGGACGATCAGCAGCTGGGCAATATGAGAGGCGATACGTTTAAGGCGAAAAAGCCGGGAACGGTAACGATAACAGCAGCTGCCAAGCTGAACGGCGTTCAAGTATCGGCTTCAAAATCAATAGCGGTGCTCGAGCCGATGCAGGAGCCGGAAGGCAAGCTCGCCAAAGTGGCGCAGGTGACAGCCAGCGCCAATGACGGCAACTTGCCGGTCAATGTGATGGACCGTGATCCGGATTCGAGATGGTCGGCCGACGGGAAAGGCCAGTATTTGATCGTGGAGCTGGCTAAAGCGAAAAAGATCGATCAAGTAGACATCTTGTTTTATAGCGGCGACCAGCGGACTTCAACCTTTGATATCGAGGTGTCCGAGGACGGGGGTCATTATGAGAAAGTATTGAGCCAAGCGGTAAGCAGCAAAACGTCTCCAAATGCGATTCAATCGTTTGCTTTTCCGAAGCCGGTGAAGGCCAAATATATCAAATATGTTGGTTACGGCAACAGCTTGAATACCTGGAACAGTATCCTTGAAATTTGGGCTCATATTTATAAGAAGGATATGGATAAATAACGGCTAGATATGTGTAGGAAAGGGCGCTCCATACGGAGCGCTTATTTCTTTTTTTATCCGCGGGTCAGAAAAAAATTCCCTTATTCGGGACACTCATGTTATATTATGTATGATGAATGATATATAACATATATTATTCATATCTTGATAAGGCTTAATAAGGAGAGGATGTCTTCGATATGAGAAAATCTATTCGTCCACCAGCAGTTCCATTAGTAACGGTTGATCCTTATTTCAGCGTCTGGTCGACGGCTGACCAGTTAACAGAAGATTTCACCCGGCATTGGACAGGGCAGCGCCATGCCATGACGGGGTTGATTCGTATTGATGGCGAGACTTGGCGGTTTGCCGGCAAGGTTGAACCTGATGCAACAAGATATTATACCGAACCGCCGGCTATGCGCCAGTGCGGGCTGACCGTAACGCCATTATCAACGGTCTATCAATTTGAAGCATCCGGCGTAGAGCTGAAGGTGCGGTTCATGACGCCGCTGCTGCTGGATGATCCGGAGCTGCTGTCCCGCCCCGCTTCTTATGTGCTGTTTGAAACCCGTTCCTTGGACGGCCGGAAACATAATGTGCAGCTATACTTCGATGTAACAGGCGAGTGGTGCGTAGACAAGCCGGAACAGTCCGTTGTATGGGAGCAGGGAGCGGCTTCCGGTTTGTCGTGGTTCCGCATGGGCAGCGAGAAGCAGGCGTATCTCGGCCAAATCGGCGACGATGTCCGGATTGATTGGGGCTATTTGTACTTCAGTGTCCGGAATTCCGATTCGGCGGAGCTTTATGCCGATGGTGCCGATATACGCAAGTCGTTTGTACGGAATGAAGAACTGAATTCGAGGCATCCTCTCCCGATGCCTCGCGCGGTATCGGATAGGCATCCGGTTATGGCATCGGTGTTCGAATGCGGCGATATCGGAGAAGAGCCGGTCAGCCGTTTGGTCGTGCTTGCCTATGACGATGTTTATGCCCTGGAGTATTTCGGGGAGAAGGTGCAAGGGTACTGGAAGCGGAATGGGCAAACGGCCGTGCAGATGATCGCTTCCGCATTCGAGCAATTCGGGGAGCTGCAGGATAGATGCGATGATTTCGACAGCCGGCTGCTTGAAGAAGGAATACAAGCCGGCGGCAGGCAGTATGCCGACATTTTATCGCTGGCTTACCGGCAAGCCATAGCCGCTCATAAACTGGTAAGCGGACCGAAAGGCGAGCTGCTGTTTATTTCCAAAGAATGCTACAGCAACGGCTGCATGGCGACGGTAGATGTTAGCTATCCTTCGGTTCCGCTGTTCCTTTTGTACAATCCTGATCTGGTAGAAGGGATGCTCCGGCCGATTTTGGCCTACGCCGGCAGCGGGGAATGGCCTTTCGAATTTGCCCCGCATGACATCGGCACTTATCCGCTTGGGAATGGCCAGGTGTATGGAGAGAACAAGCTGGAGTACCAAATGCCGGTCGAAGAATGCGGCAATATGCTCGTCATGATGGCTGCCGTGAGCAAAGCGAAAAGCTCGGCCGCATTTGCCGGGGAGCACTGGGAACTGCTCACGAAGTGGGCTGATTACTTGGTGCAGCATGGCCTTGATCCCGAAAACCAATTATGCACGGATGATTTCGCCGGCCATTTGGCACGCAACGCCAATCTGTCCATCAAAGCGATTATGGGCATCGCAAGCTACAGTCTTCTGTGCGGCATGCTCGGCAAAGTGGAGCAGGAGCTCCGTTACCGGGCGCTGGCGAAAGAGATGGCTGGGGAATGGATCAAGCTGGCCGACGAAGGAGACCATTACCGGCTTGCGTTTGGCTCAGACGGCACTTGGAGCTTGAAGTACAATCTCATATGGGATATTTTGTTCTCCACCGGGATTTTTCCGGAAGAAGTGGCGAGCAAAGAAGTAGCTTGGTATTTGAAGACGCAGGATCGTTACGGAATCCCGCTGGACAACCGGAAGCATTACACCAAAGCCGATTGGCTCATTTGGTCTGCGGCGCTTGCGGAGCGGAGGGAAGATTTCGAGTCGCTTATTGAACCGTTATGGAATTTCGCCCATGAAACGCCGGACCGGGTACCGATGACGGACTGGTACGGCACGGTGGATGCCCGCTGGATGAACTTTCAGCACCGCAGCGTAGTGGGCGGGTTTTTTATTCAAATCTTGAAGAAGAGATGGACGGAAAGCTAAAGCGGTTCTTCCTTTCGGGCTAGTGCATTTATGCAAAGCACCGGTTCTTGGCAACGGGAATCCGGTGCTTTTTTCTTAAAGGGGGTGCGCATTATGAAAAAAAGCAGAATTGCGGCCGGCCTAGGGCTGGTTATCGTGGCCGCTGCCGTCGCAGCCGTTGCTTATTGGCATGGGGCAGCGAAGAAGGAAGGGATTCGCTGGCCTCAAAATCAGGCGCTGCCTTCTTTTCCGAAGCCGGCCGACCGTCTTGATCTCATCAGCCTGAACACCGCTTTAGTGTATGAAGGGGAAGGAAGCGGTTACGGGCAGACGACCGGCAAGGCTGACGGCGGCAGCTGGCATGCCGTTGCCGGCACCGACAAAGCCGGCGAGCTGATTATGGATGTCAAAGGGATTACGGAAGTGCCGGCGGGTGAAACCAAAGCCGACTTTCAGCTGAGTGTGGATCAATTTGCCGATGAGAACGGGGTTGTCGCCAAACTGGAGGTCATTGACCAGCAAACGGGCAAGACGTTAGGCTCGCTGGAGGTATCCAACTGGGATTTCCAGCAGGAGAACGCCTCTCAAACATTTGAGGTGCCGCTCACAGCGCCGGATTCTCCGCATCCGCTGGAGCTTCGGGTTATGTGGACGGGCAAATCTTCGCTGAGGCTGTACAGCGTAACGTTCCAGTCGCCCAGGAAAGCGGATGAAGCGGCGATGTTTGAAACGCTGCGAGGGGTCGTCAATTCGGCTGAACCCCGCATCTATGATGAGGATAAGTCGGGAACCTACTGGCTGGATGCCCTCGGGTTATCTTACACGCGGGTTAAGGACAACTGGCAGCTGATGGATAAATACCGCAAGGAAGTGAAAGGCATTGTCGTGTATGATCCGGATGTTCCCGATACGTACAATTTGGCAACAACAATCGCCGGGTTAAAAAAAGCCGTCGTCGCCGCTCCTTCTTTGCTGGAGAAGCTGACGGGCGAGCCGTACAAACTGCCGATTGTTGAAGATTTGAGGGGGAAATACAAATCGAACATCGAGGTATATGACGATCTGTACAGCCGCTATTGGTCCCAAACGACCCACAAGGTTCTCGTCGGACTCAGCCCGGATTTGAAAACGAATTTGCGGGAATATGCGATGGGGATAAAGGCGGCCGTCGTATGGCTGAATCCGGCTGTACCCGAAGAAGAAGCGCTGTTAAACAAGTTTATGAAAGATATGCCGTACGGAACCGGCCTTTACCTCGGCTGGTGGCCGGATGAACAACAGGGCGTGACCAAAACGTCCGAGTTCGGGCTTGCTACGGTAGCTGCCGATTATTCCTCCAACCTGTCCGTATTAAGCGGAACTTCACGGAACATAACGCTCCCGAAACCTCCCGTTAAACCGCCGCTCGAGAATAAAGTCTATTTAACCTACATCGTAAGCGACGGCGACAATCTTCAATATATCGAAGGGACGCTTCCGAAGCTTTGGGATAACCCGGACCGCGGGAAAATTCCGCTTGGCTGGACCGTTTCGCCGCTTATGGCAGACGCGATGCCGGGCGTTCTGGATTATCTCAACAGAACGGCTACGGATAACGATGTGCTTATTTCGGGGCCGTCTGGCATGGGGTATACGTATCCTAACCTGTGGACCGATCAGAAAGGGCTTGATCAGTTTTTTGCGCGGACGAATACGTATATGTCACGTGCCGGGATGAACGTGCTTACCGTCTGGAATACGGTAGTGGGACCGACGAATCCGAATGTGGGCCAAAGCATTGCGGAGCATGCCCCATCGCTGCTCGGCTTTACTTCCCAAGGGAATACGGGCGTTATATCGGTCTATAATGATTCCATGCCCGGCCAAGAGCTTCAGAAGGGGTACGGTTCCTCCGAGCCGGATCTGACAACCTATGTAGAGGATGCCATGAAGACGTGGGATCACAACACTCCTCTATTTGTTGGCATTCAGGCGCAGCCATGGTCTGTATCCTACCAGGATTTTGAGCAAGCGTACGACTATTTTAAAGACAACAAGGATATTGCTATCGTCCGGCCGGATGTTTATTTTGAATTAATGCGCGAATCCAAACATTTGCCCGTCCATCCCGAACCATAAAGGAGTAAGAAAAGCAGGGCAGCGATCGTCCAAACGTCCCGTGGTCCTTTTGACACGGGATTTTGGCGATTTATGCGTTTTCAGTAACGGATTTGACTAAAAGATATAAATGCTATATTATCTTTATAGCAATCAACTGGATAAGAGGTGGAAATAATGATGAACCACGACAGGCAGCCGCTGTATATGCAGATACAGGATTATTTCAAAGAACAGATCGCCGCGCAGGAGCTGAAAGCGAACGATAAAATCCCTTCCGAGAAGGAACTGATGGAGCAGTTTGGCGTCAGCCGGATAACAGTAGCCAATGCGCTTGTGCAGCTTGCCAAGGAAGGATGGATCTACCGGATTCCCGGCAGGGGCAGCTTCGTAAGCGAGAATGCAAGCGCAAGAGCTGCGAGGGCGGATGCGGCGTTATCAAATCAGCCGGATGAACGGATGCACGCCGAATATCCGCATTTATCGAATGACCTGCCTGCCGGGCTGCAGCAGCGGGGCGAGGGAAGAAACAGCCGGACGATTTGCCTCATCATACCGACGATCGGAGATTTTTTTGCGTTGCGCCTTATTTCCGGCATCAATGAAGTTTTAAAAAAAGCGGGTTATTATCTATATATCGCAGTAAGCAACAACTCCATTGAAACGGAAAAAGATTTGATTCGGGAATGCTTGGCCAGCGGGACATCAGGACTGATTATTTTCCCTTGCGACGCCGAGACGTACAATGAGGAAATTTTATCGCTGAAAATGTCCAATTACCCTTTTGTGCTCATCGACCGTTATTTGGCAGGGGTCGATACCAACTTTGTATATACCGACGGCTTGCACGGCGCTAGGCTGGCGCTCAATTACTTATGGGATCTGGGGCATAGGGATATCGCCATCTGCTCGGATTCGCCTCTGCCGACCATTACGGTCAGCGACAGGATCAACGGCTACTTGGAGGCGTTAAAGGAACACGGAGCCATGATTAATTCCGCTATGATATTGACGGATTTCCAAGTTGATTATTCCGCCATTAATGAAAGCCATCCCCTGTACCGGTTCATATGGAACCGGATGGCGACCGCGTACATTACCCTCAATGCCCGGCTGGGCGTCTATATTTCCAATATAGCTAAGCAAATCGGGCTTAAGGTTCCGGAAGACATCTCCATTCTGACCTTCGATGATCCCTCTTCCGGTTATGACGAGTTTGGAACTTACACGCATATATCCCAATCGGAACACCGCATGGGGATGGAAGCGGCTAATATATTGGTGAATCTGCTCAAAAACGGCGAGAAACCGGCCAAGTACAGCAAAGTCGTGCTTCAGCCGGAAATTGTAGTCCGTTCATCAACCGGAGTGCCGTACATGCAGGTATAAGTTTGTTTAAGGATATGTTTTGAGGGTTGGAAGACACTTTTGATCGGTTCAAGAGTGTCTTTTTTTATGGGGAAAAAAGACACATTGACTACTCAACCAATATTATATATATTAAATATACACTATAATGCAATAAGGACTTGAAAACGATAGGAGGAGGAGACGATGGAACAAATCGTTCCAAAACAAACAAAAGTTAAGCGCTTTCTTGTGCGCAAGCGGGATACGTTGACTGCCATTGTAATTTTAGGCCCGATGATTTTCTGGTGGCTTGTGGTCAGCGGGTTTCCGACTTTATTTGGTTTCGGGCTAGGCTTTTTGGACTGGGTAGGCATTCAAGCCCATCCGAAATTCATCTGGTTTGATAACTTTATCCGTTTTTTTCATGATCCGATGTATTATGACGCGTTGTGGCGGTCGGTCTGGATGGGAGCGCTTGTTGCAGTTACGACGCTTCTGGCTGGATTCGGCGCGGCTCTCCTCATGAATTTGCCGCTGTTCGGCAAAGGGGTATACCGTTCGATCTGGTATATTCCGGCGGTAACGTCAACAGTTGCAACCACCCAAATTTTTAATTTTTTCCTCGACCCGACCAACGGGGTTATTAACAATTTTCTTAAATCGCTGAATATGGAACCGATATTGTGGCAGTTTTCCATCGGATGGAGCGTGTTCTGGATTGTCATCTATTCCATCTGGAAAGGGGTTGGCGGAGCAGCGCTCATCTGGCTGGCCGGCTTGCAGTCCATTGATGTTACGTTGTATGAAGCGGCGGAAATCGACGGCGCCGGCCGGTGGGGGAAGCTGAAATATGTGACGATCCCGGGCTTGAAGCCGATCGCAACCTATATTGTCATTACGAGCCTCATCGCAGCCATTCAAATCTATGAGCAGGTTATGTTTATTACAGGCGGCGGCCCTTACGGCAAAACGGAAGTGCTTGTGTATCGGATTTATAAAGACGCCTTCTGGGATTTTAATCTGGGCATGGCGGGCGCTTCATCGCTTATTATGGCGGTTATTGTATTTGCCGCTACCACTTTGTTTTACCGCAGATCAATACAGGACGACCGGCGTACAACGATTCCGATTAAGTCAAAGAAAGTGGGGAATGAAACGTGACTTCTGTATCCGCTTCCGCCAAACGTCCCCGTAAACGGAACGCCAATCATCTGCTTGCGCATCTTGTGCTGGCAGGTTTCGGATTTTTGCTGCTTTACCCGCTAGTCTTTATGGTTATGAGCGGTTTCTTTACGAGAGATGAGTTCTCCAGCAGAATTATCGGCTTCTTTCCCATTCCTGAGGAAGCAACGCTGAATAACTACAAAATGCTTCTGTTCGGATCGGCCGACTCCTCAATCCAGATGTACTTCCGCAACTCCGTAATCCGTACCATTTTTAGCACTTTTTTTGCCATACTGACGTCTTTTCTTGGCGGATACGCCTTTGCACGGCTGCGGTTTAAAGGCCGCGACGTTTTGTTTCTTGCGCTGCTTGCCACCCAGATGATCCCGGGCACAATTGCGCTCATTCCAACTTACCTGCAGCTGGCGCGCTGGCCGTTTGCGGGAGGCAACCATATTTTTACCGGCGGTTCCGGACTTCTGGATACGTGGTGGGTGTACTTTCTGGGCGGGCCCGCCATCAATATTATGGGGACCTTTCTTGTCAAACAATCTATCGAGAAGGTTCCAATCGAGCTGGACGAAGCCGCCAAAGTGGATGGAGCCGGTACGCTTCGCATTATTTTCGGCATTTTATTTCCGCTGCAGCTGCCCATCATGGCGTACATCGGCATTACGACGGCGCTTGGAACATGGAACGACTTTGCAACTCCTTTCTTCTATACGAACAGCGATCATCTACAGACGCTGCCTTCCGCTATTGCGCGGCTTTCTTCGGCAGCTACAGGCGCTACAGGCACGCCTAACTATCCGCTGATCATTACCCTTGGCCTTGGCACAACGATTCCTGCACTCCTTATTTTCTTTTTCCTGCAGAAATATATCGTTCAAGGGTTGGCGAATACAGGCATTAAAGGTTAAAAAGTTTAAATGACATATATAAACCATATTGAATACAAATATTATGTGTGATATGTTTTGTTATGAAAGCGCATTAACCAATCTGATGGAGGGGTTATCATGAAGAAGCGTACGATGGCTGTTTGCATGGCAATGGCTCTGATCGCATCGAGTCTGGCAGCTTGCAGCGGCGGAAATTCCAATTCGGCTTCCAATTCCAATGAAAGTTCCAGCCCGACGCCTTCGGCATCCGCAGACACAACAAGCTCGGCAACGCCGGCACCTTCGGATACGTCCGGGCAGCCAGTGTCGATTACGGTGCTGACGGAAGGCGCAACTTCGGTAGGGGCAGGCAAGCTGGACGAATTGCTTGAAGCTAAAAAGAAAGAATTGGCAGGCAAGAGCGTGGATATGTCTTATACGCCCGGCAATGCATTTGACGTAGAATCTTTTCCATACTTGTACCAAAATATCATGTACAACAAGCTGAAAGAAAAAAACATCAATGTCGAGATGCAGGACTGGGGATGGGGCGAACCGCTTGTTCAGAAACAAACGGCAGGATTTCTCGCCAAAAATATCCCGGACATTATCGTCGGGGAAACCCAGATGCCGGGTTTTGCCCAGCAAGGATTGCTGGAACCGTTCCCGGACGATCTGGCCAATGAAATTCGCCAGAACGTAGCGGATGCGGCATGGAAACCAATGGAAATCGACGGCAAAATTTACGGCTTTGCCGCTCAGCCAGGCGTAAGCAGCTTGTTCTGGAATAAGGACCTGGTTAAACAGGCTGGCCTTGACCCCGACAAAGCGCCAACGACTTGGGCTGAACTGCTGGATCATATTCAAAAAGTAACCGCTGCGGGCAAAGGGAAGTTTTATGGCGGCGGCGTATATGCAGGAGCCAACTTTGGCGGATACCTTCGTTTTGGCGCTCTTATGATGATTAACGGGGGCAATTTCGCCGTTGACGGCCAGCCGGCCTTCAACAGCCCGCAAAACGTGGAAACGATATCATACCTTCGCCAGCTGAACGCCGAGCATCCGGCCGGACTGATGGTGAACACAAGCGAAGGCGCTTATTTCGACGCATGGTATAAAGGGCAGCTTGGCTACATCATCGACGGCCCGTGGATGGCTCAGCAGTCCAAGGATAAAAACATTGATGTCGGCATGGCTTCGATTCCGCTGTCTCCAAACGGAAAACCGGGGGATATTACGATCGGCGCCGCGTTCACTTCGGTACCAAAGGATTCCAAAAACAAGGAAGCGGCTTTCGAATATATCCGCGCCATGTTCAGCGACGACATTCAGCAGCTGATCGCTGACTCTAACGTTCGTTCGCCTGTTCTGAAGAAAATCGCCGAATCGGATGATTATAAAACAAAACATCCTGACCTGTACACCCATTACTTGGCAATGTCCGGCAACGTGCAAGGGCTTCCTACCTTTGCGAAGGACAACACGAAAGCTTGGCAAGTATTCGGAGACGCTGTCGTCAAATCACTGATGACCAAAGGCGATATTCAAGCCATTATGGATGATGCGCAGAAGAAAGCGGAAGCGATTACAAAATAACGATAGAACCGGAAAGAGGGAGCAGAGCAATCCGCTCTCTCTTCTTTCCGAAGCAGATGGGGGAGTTTGGATGCCATACGAGGCTAATACAATCAAGCTGGATAAGGTAAAAGCTGTTCTTTCCCGCTTGCGCGGCGCAATATACGAGCCGGTCGGAGAGCTGACGGTTCATGCCTGGGTAACGAAGGAGCCGGTATCTTTTGCAGACAGAATGAACGGCCGTCCGCTCGGCAGCTTGCGGGCCGGGGACAAATGGGCGGAATTATGGGAATGCGCATGGTTCCATTTTGAAGGAAAAGTGCCTGCGACAGCCGCGGGAAAGAAGGTCGTCCTGTTATTGGACATTCATGGGGAAATCTGTGTCGTTGACGGTCAAGGTGTTCCTTGCCGGGGGCTTACGACAAAAAATTCAACGTTTGATTATACGCTGGGCATGCCGGGCAAAAGGGTTGTAGAAGTTACCGGCTGTGCGGATGGCGGAGAAATCATCGATCTATGGGCTGACGGAGCTTGCAACGATTTATTCGGCAATTTCCAGGGCGGCACCATTAAGGAAGCGAATATAGCGGTCTGTGACGAAAGCTGCAGACGTTTGTATTATGATTGGGAAGTATTGTCCGAGCTGGCGGAGCAGCTGCCGGATACAGGCGCGCGCAAGGCGCAGGTTATGCAAACGCTGTACGAGGCTTCGCTTGTTCTGGCGGATTTGAATCCGGAGTCGGTGAGCAAAGCATCGGTAATGCTGCAGCGGGAGCTGGCGCGTAAAGGCGGCGATCCGGTGCTGGAAGTGAGTGCGGTCGGCCATGCCCATATCGATCTGGCCTGGCTGTGGCCGATCCGCGAGACGGTCCGCAAAGGAGCGCGCACTTTCGCTACGGCGCTGCGCAATATGGAGAACTATCCGGATTACGTATTTGGCGCAAGCCAGCCTCAGCTGTATCAATGGATAAAGGAGCGGTACCCGGAGCTGTACGGACAAATTAAGGAACGGGTCCAAGAAGGCCGCTGGGAAGCGCAAGGCGCAATGTGGGTAGAGCCGGATACGAACATATCCGGAGGCGAAGCGCTTATCCGGCAAATTTTGTACGGGAAGCGGTTTTTTCAGGAAGAGTTCGGCAAGGAGATGAAGGTGCTTTGGCTGCCGGATGTATTTGGCTACAGCGGAAGCCTTCCGCAGCTGCTGAAAAAATCCGGCGTCGATTATATGATGACACAGAAGTTGTCCTGGAGCGTCTACAACACGCATCCCCATCACAGTTTCTTCTGGGAAGGGATTGACGGGACGCGGGTGCTGACCCATCTTCCGCCGGAAGATACGTATAACAGTCCTGCATCGCCCCGTTCGCTGGTCAAAATCGAAAACCAATATTTGGACCGGAACGTATCCAGCCATGCGCTTATGCTGTTTGGGATCGGCGACGGAGGCGGCGGCCCGGGCGAAGAGCATCTGGAGCGGCTGGAGCGGGAGAAAAACTTGTCCGGGCTTCCTCCGGTCGTCCAGGAAAGTTCGATCGCATTTTTCCGCAAGCTGGAACGGGAAGCAGGACGATTCAAAACATTTAAAGGCGAGCTTTATCTGGAGAAGCACCAAGGCACGCTGACTACGCAAGGGCGGAATAAATGGTATAACCGAAAAATGGAAAAAGGGCTGCGGGAGCTGGAATACGTATCATCCTTGCTATGGGAGCTGGATAACGTTCCTTATCCGGCCGAGAAGCTGGAGCAGATATGGAAAGAAGTATTGCTCTATCAATTCCACGATATTTTGCCGGGCTCTTCGATTGCAAGAGTATACGACGAATCTTTACAGCGTTATTCCGCTTTATATGAAGAAGTCACTGCCATGACCAAGGATGCTTATGAGCGGCTTGCAGGTTTAATGGGCTGGGCGGGAGAAACGGCTGTATTCAATTCCTTGTCCTGGGAGCGGGAAGAGTGGATCAAGCAGGACGAAGACTGGTACCGCGTTGTCGTTCCGGCGATGGGAAGTGTTTCCCTTCGGGAAGCGGTCCGGCCGTTGCCGGCGGAAGGATTGTCGGCCAGCGAGCGGCAGCTGGAGAACGATAGGCTTCTTCTGCGATTTAATGAAGATGGCCATCTCGTCTCAATGTATGACAAAATACTGGAAAGAGAAGCCGTCTATCCCGGAGAAGCTGCAAATGTGTTCTCCATCTATTACGATGACGGCGATGCCTGGGATTTCCCGCACGATTACCGGGAGCGGCTGGCCGGTACGATGAAGCTGGCCGATTGTAAGTTTTACATGGAAGGCCCGCATGCGGTTCTGGAGCAGACGTTCCAGTTCGGCGAGTCGTCGCTGAGCCAAAAAGTAATGTTGTCCGCCGGAGAAAACATGGTCCGGTTTGAAACTGTTGCCGACTGGAAAGAATCCGGCAAAATGCTGCGGGCAGCTTTCCCGGTCAACGTCTTTGCCGACGAAGCGTATTGCGATATTCAATTCGGCTTCATTAAACGGCCGACGACCCGAAATACCGGACTGGAGTTCGCGAAGGATGAAATTTGCTCTCATCATTACATTGATTTATCCCAGCATGATTATGGCGTTGCTTTGCTGAATGACAGCAAATACGGGCATAGCGTTCAAGGGCATGTGATCGATCTGAATTTGCTGCGGAGCCCGCATTATCCCGATCCAGAGGCCGACCGCGCGCTTCACAGCTTTACTTACGCGCTTTTTCCGCATAAAGGCAATCCTATTGACGCCGGAGTGTCGCGGAAAGGGTATGAGCTGAACGTTCCGCTTACTGTAGTGAAAGGACGAGCGGACGAAAATCGCCGCCATCGTCCGGTTCAGCTGATAACGGTCGATCATCCGCTTGTTATTCTCGAAACGGTAAAAAAAGCGGAGGACAGCGATCGTCTCTTATTCCGGCTGTATGAAACGGGGGGCACTTATGCCCGGACTAAACTGACATTTGGCCTTCCATGCGCCTTTATAGAAGAGACGAATCTGATGGAAGAGCCGCTCCAGCGGCTTCAGCCGCAAGCTTCGGAAGTAGAAGTGGCCTTTACGCCATTTGAGATCAAAACGTTCAGCGTGGCATTCGCCAAGTAGAGCGACAGACGGAAAGGAGCTGCAGGCGGTGAATTCGAATCGGGAGCAGGAGCGGACCGGATTTCAGGAAGGAAGCGGATATGGGGAGAAATATGATCTCCAGACCGACTTTGTAATGGTATACGGAATCGGCCCGTCCATGCCGGAGCGGATCCGGCAATGGGCGGAGCGGGGGTACCGGGTTCATTTGATGACGGGCGTATCCTGGGGCGGTTATCAGGATTATTTGAACGGGCAATTCGACGGGCGCGAGCATTGGGACGAGGCGCAAACCTACCAGAGCGGCGAGACGGTTATTCACGGCACCTCGCAAGATGTTCCTTACATGGTGCCGACAATTGCTTACGCCAATTATTTAACCCGGAAGATCCGGCCGGCAGTTGATGCAGGTGTGGACGCTATCCATTTGGAGGAACCGGAATTTTGGGTGGAAGCCGGATATTCCGAAGCGTTTAAGCGGGAGTGGCAAAATTATTATAACGAACCGTGGCAGGACCCGGACGGGTCGGCTGACGCCCAGTACCGCGCTTCCAAGCTGAAGGCGTATTTATACACCCGATGCCTGGATCATCTCTGTTCTGCGCTGAAGGAATATTCGCTGGTCCAGTACGGACGGCCGCTGCGCTTTTATGTGCCGACCCACAGCTTGATCAATTACACGCAATGGCGGATTATCAGCCCTGAGTCGCGGCTGTTAGATATTCCGGCTATTAATGGCTATATCGCTCAAATATGGACGGGAACGTCCCGCACCGCAAATGTGTATGAAGGCGTCCGCGCGGAGCGGACATTCGAGACGGCTTTTCTCGAATACGGCATTATGCAGGAGCTGGTCCGCGGCACGGAGCGCCGCATGTGGTTTTTGCATGATCCGATTGAAGACGATCCGAAACATACGTGGAGCGATTACCGCTCGAATTACATCAAGACGCTGGCCGCGTCGCTGCTGCATCCGGGCGTAGCGCGTTATGAAGTTTCGCCTTGGCCGCGGCGGGTGTTCGAAGGCGAATACCCTGCAGAGGACGGAAACGGCAAGGAAGGGATTCCGGCAGACTATGCCACTGTCCTGCTTACGGTTATGCACACCTTGTCCAATATGGACCAGCCGGATGTGGAAATTATGGGAAACAGCGCCAAGGTCGGTGTGCTGCTGGCAGACTCCGCTATGTTTCAGCGCAAATCGCCCGGCGCTCAAACTGCCGGATTTATGATGAAATACGACGGCACCAATGAGGTGGAACTGTCGGACGAAGCGGCGATCAAGCTGCTTCAATTCTCTTCCTTTTACGGCTTGACGCTGCCGTTAGTTAAGCATGGGCTGGCCGTCCGTCCGGTGCAGCTGGATAATATCCGGCGATTCCCGGGTTATTTGGACGACTACTCGGTCCTGCTATTGAGTTATGAATTTATGAAACCGGAATATCCGGATATTCATCATGCGCTTGCGCAATGGGTCAGAGCCGGCGGAGCTTTGGTGTATGTCGGTGATGACAGCGACCCGTACCATGAAGTCAGAGAATGGTGGAATCAAGGGAAAAGGCATTACCGCACGCCGCGTGAGCATTTGTTCGAAAGTATGGGACTGGATCCCCGGATGCCGGAAGGCATGGCTCGCGCGGGCCAAGGCGCAGTCGTTTATTTGGCCGTTCATCCCGAGCAGTTGGCTGAAAGCAAAGAAGGCGCCGATCAGCTTCGAAGCGCGGTCCGGCAGGCGATGGACAGCTTGAACGACCCTCAATTGCACTGGGACGCTTCGAATTATTTCATGATCCGCAGAGGGCCGTACGTGGTGGCCGCGGTTCTGAAGGAGTCGGTTCATTCCGGGCCGCTTAAGCTCTCCGGCCGGTATGTGGACCTTCTGCATCCGGAGCTGGCTGTTCGGTCCGAATTCGACGTCCATCCGGAAGAGCAGGCATTCTTGTATGATTTGGATTACCGTCCCTCAGGCCGCTGCGAAATAATAGCGGCTTCCTCCAGAATCGAAGGTTTTGCGGAGGAGCAGGATCATGTCCGTTTTACAGCTTTTGGTCCGGGCGGCGTGAGGGCTGCGATGCGAATCCGTTGTACGGCCGAGCCGGCGGGCGTCAAGCTGCGCGTGTTGAATCAGGAATCGGATATTCCGTATGTGTGGGATGCAAGGTCGAATACGCTGCTTGTTCGTTATAGCCATCATGCCGAAGGCGTGCAGATTCGCATCTTGAAATAAGGTAAAGCGGGAGTGATGAGATGGACCGTTACAGACCAATATATCACTTTACAGCGCCAAGCAACTGGATGAACGACCCGAATGGGCCGTTTCAATGGAAAGGCGAATACCATTTGTTCTACCAGCATAATCCGGCCGCCCCTGAATGGGGCGACATCCACTGGGGGCATGCCAAAAGCGCTGATCTGGTGAATTGGACGCATCTGCCGGCAGCGCTGTCTCCTTCACGCGAGCTGGGCGAACATCATTGCTTCTCCGGATGCTCCGTTGTAAGCGGCGGCGAGGTGACGCTCTTTTACACGAGCATCGGCGAAGGCGACCGGAATCCGGTCGCCGGCGCGCAGCAATGGATGGCTCGGGGCAAAGATTTGCGCAATTGGCGCAAGGCGGAGCACAATCCCGTGCTGACCAGCGATCTGCACGGGGACATGAACGTTACGGAGTGGAGAGATCCGTATGTCTGGAAAGAGCAGGATGGCTGGCGCATGCTGCTTGGCGGCACTGAAGGCGGCAGTGGATGCGGCATGATTTACCAATCTGATGATTTGGAGCATTGGACTTTCAGGGGCATATTGTACCGCGGTGAAGAGTCCATCTGGGAATGCCCGCATCTGTTCCGGTTCGGCGATCAAGCCGTCTTGTTCTACTCGCCAAGCGGTCCGGTCCGTTACATCTCCGGTACGATCCGCAATGACCGGTTAACGGACATTGTTCATCGCGGCACGGCCGACTACGGCGGGTGGGAGGGCTATTACGCCTCGACCGGCTTTGTCGATGAGGCAGACCGGCGTATACTGCTCGGCTGGGTTCCGGAAGGAAGCAGGGGCAGCCGCTTCCCTGAAGCAATGGATTGGGCTGGAGCGCTTGCGCTGCCGCGGATTGTGGACCTGAAGCCAAGCGGCGTTCTGTCAATGGCGCCCATCCCGGAAATAGAGGCGCTTAGAGGAGAATGCTGCCGCTTTACAGATTTGGCGATCGGACAGGCGCCAGTGCATACAGGCGTGCGCTTGACGGCTTTTGAATGCGTGGCGGAAGCTGGCCGGCGTGCCGGGGGCGAATGGATTATCTCTTTATTTGTTTCGGAATGCGGGCGGGAAAGCACGGATGTCCGCTTGTGTCCGGCGGATAATACGATTACGATTGACCGTTCCCGTTCGAGCCTGTTTCCCGGCGTGCATATATCTCCGGTACAAGGAAAATTACCGGCTGGCGCAAACGATGACCCCATCAAGGTGCGGATATTCGCGGATCAGTCAATCATTGAAGTATTCGTCGATGACGAAACTTGCCTTACAGCGAGAGTCTATCCATCTTTGCCTGACAGCAGCGGCATTGCGCTTCATGCGGACAGCGAAATGACGATCGCCAAATTGGAAATTTGGGAGATGAAGGCGGCGGCGTTTGCTGCCGAATCAAACTAGTAAAAAGAATAGGAAATCCCCCTGTTGATTGACCCGTCCATACACAGACGGCAAGCGGCAGGGGGCGTTCTGCGTTGCGGTCAGCCTTTAGGGCTGGCTTTTTTTTGCTGGAAAAAAGAAAACGGCTCATATTATAATAACGTCATTCATGTAAACGCTGTCAATCAGGCGGGGGCTGCGGCTTTCGGGAAAGGGGGCATTATGTTTTTCAAAAAATATCCATGGAAAAAAAGCGCGTTGCGCCGGCTTATTTTTTCTTTTATTTGCATCCTTTTGCCGCTTTATTTGCTGAGCATGATTATTTACAACTGGGGTGTCCGTACGCTGCATGATGAAATATCGGCGTCGATGGCTTCACAGGTGTCGCAATATTTTGCAGGGATGGAGGATGATTTTAAACGGATTCAAATTTTGCAATACGATGCGTTAAGCGATGACAATTTGAACCGGCTTGGCGCGATTCCCGATTCATTAACCGACATTGAAAAAATGCAAAGCATTTTGCGGCTCCAGCAGCGGCTTAACGCCATCCGCAACAGCAGCAACTACATTAAAGATGTGTACGCGTATATTCCCGCTGTTCAGAAAGTGATATCGGCGCTTACGATTTCAGCCTTCGACCAGAAGCAATACGAGGTGCTGTCGAAATTCCCGTTTAACGAGGATTCTCCGTTAATGAACGTCGACGGAAGCATGTACTTAAGCGCGGTTTATCCGTTTACGACGCCAAACAGCCACCGGGTTCCCATCTTTATTATTGCAATCGAAATTGCGGAGGACAAGCTGTCCGATAAACTGCGGACGATGGTGAACACAACGGATGAAGGCATTATTTATAAAAGCCCGCAGTTCGTCGTGGCGACAAGCGGCGATAAAGCTTTGAACAATAAAATGACCGCCCGGATGAACGGCATTACGGGCAAAAATAACGTCCAATCGGTGTCTATCGGCGGCAAACGGTATTTGGCCGTCTATACTTCCTCGCCGTATTTTGGCGCCGTATTATGCAAATATGTGCCGGAAAGCGCGGTGTTCGAACCGCTGCACAAATACCGGAACTGGTTCATTATGCTGGCTGCAGTTTCTTTCATCATTATCGTCGTTTATTCGCTTTATGTGTACAAATATATCCACAAGCCGCTGGACAAGCTCGTCAAGGCGTTCCGCAAAGTCGAGTTCGGCGATTTTAACGTGCGGATCGGCCATAGGCATAACGATGAATTCCAATATATGTATACCCGGTTTAACGCCATGGCGGAAAATTTGAAATCATTAATTGACCAAGTGTACAAGCAGCAAATTTTAGCGCAAAAAGCCGAACTGAAACAGCTGCAATCACAAATCAATCCGCATTTTTTATACAACAGCTTTTTTATATTAAACACGATGTCCAGGCTGGGCGATTACGACAATCTGGAGCTGTTCTCCAGCCAGCTGGGCGAATACTTCCAGTTTGTGACCCGCAACAGCGCCGATGAGGTTCCGCTTGAAAGGGAAGCTCATCATGCCAAAGTATACGCCGATATTCAGGCGATGCGTTTCTCCAACCGGGTGAGGATTGATTTCGGCGAGCTTCCCGCCCAAATGGGGCATGTGATGGTGCCGAGGCTTATTTTGCAGCCTGTCATCGAAAACGCTTTCGAGCATGGCCTGGAACATAAAGCGTCTAACGGCTTGTTGCAAATCCGGTTCCATAAAGAGGACAACCTCATCCGCATTACTATGGAGGATAACGGGGAGCGGCTCGATGCCGGAAGCATGGATATGCTGCGGCGGAGCTTAAGGAATCCGGAAGGGGCGGAGATGACCGGACTGCTTAATATCCACCAGCGCATCCGGCTCAAATACGGACGAACCAGCGGACTGGATGTGGAACAAAATGAATGGGGAGGATTAAGGGCCACGATTACGATTGATATCGGAGAAGGAGGCGAATAACGATGTTCAGGCTGCTTGTTGTAGACGATGAAACAATAATTGCCGACGGTCTAAGTGAAATATTGCAAAATACCGCCGCTTTGGAGCTTGATGTGTACAAAGCGTATTCCGGGCTGGAAGCGGTCAAGCTGTTTGACCGGACAAGGTTTGATATTGTGCTGACCGATATCCGGATGCCGGAGATGGACGGCCTGCAGCTGCTGGAGCAAATCCGCAAAAGATGGCCGGAATGCAAAGTGATTTTTTTGACCGGATTCAACGAGTTTTCATACGTCTATTCCGCGATTCAATATGAAGGGGTCAGCTATCTGCTGAAAACCGAAGGGTACGATAAAATTATAAGCAAGGTGGAAGCGGCGGTTGCGGAAATTGAAACCGGGCTGAAGGCGGAGTCGCTGCTGCAGAAGGCGCAGGAGCAGCTCGCTGCTATGCAGGGGCTGCTGCAAAATGATTATGTGCTGCGTGTCCTGAAGGAACAGCTGGACAGAGAAGAGATCAACCAGGCTCAGCTGAATGAGCTTTCAATTCCGCTGCGGGCAGACAAACCTGTCCTCATCATGCTTGGCCGAACTGCCGCCAGCAGCAAGCCGTATTCGGAGAAGTCGAAGCAGCTGTATACAATCCGGCTTATTGCCGAGCAGTATTTGGCTTCGCATGTGAGCATGACTGCGGCAGTGAACGAGAACAGGGATATCGTCTGGCTGATCCAGCCCCGCGCGGAGGAAGAGGCGGAAAGCTTCGAGCGAGCGTTAACCTTTGTAAAAGGAAGCGTAGAGCTGGTGCAGGCCGCCTGCCGGGAATCGGCCGGGGAGACGGTCTCCTTCGTGCTGGACGACAGCCCTGCCGCCTGGCCGCATATTGCGGAGCGGTTCGCGACGTTAAATATGCTGATGAATTACCGCATCGGACACGGCTGCGGCATGCTGCTGCTGGACAAGCAGCTGATGGACAGCGGCTTGCAGCCGTCCGGGACAGCGAAAGAACAACCGCCGCACATGCTTCGGCAATCCAGGCTGGCGATGCTTGCGGATCAGCTCGAGCACGGGCAGCGCGAGGCATTTTACCGGAATTTGCATGAGAGCGCCCAATCGCTTCAGCGCATTACCGGCATGCATGATATGCAAGCGCAACAATTTTATTATTCGGTAGGCTTAATTTATTTCTCTTATATGAACCGGTGGCAGCTTGTAGAGCCGCTGGCGGCCCAAATCAGCATGCATAAGCTGATGCAGCCCGGCGAGCACGGCAGCTGGAATTCCGCTTTTGAATACCTTGAGCATGTCGGGGAAGTATTGTTCAACATGCAAAACCAGGAGGAGGAGCGCAGGGCTAATGCGGTGATCACCATTATTCAGAAGCATATCCAGGATCATTTGCATAACCCCGATGAGCTGTCGCTAGTCCGTCTGGCCGAGCTTGTTTATTTCAATCCATCTTATTTATCCCGGTTGTTTAAGCAGATGACAGGGGTCAATCTGTCCGAATATATCACCTCATGCCGCATGCAAAAAGCTAAAAGGCTGCTCGAGCAGCCCGATATTAAAATTCAGGATGTGGCGGAGAGGGTCGGTTACGGCACTGCGACCAATTTTACCCGTTCGTTCCGGAAGCTGCTGCATATGACGCCGCAGGAATACCGGACATCGGCGCTTAACAAGTAAACAGCTGATTCAAATGTCAACACATGAATATTGAATCGCCTTTGTCCGGCAACTACCATTAGATATATAGGGGCCCTGCAAAAATCAATCGTAGTGAGGTGGTTCATATGAAGCAAACCAATAAAATGAAATCTGCGGCGATTGGCGTCTTTGCTGCGATGATGATGCTTTCTGCCTGCAGTTCCGGCAATTCGGACAACGGAGCTGATCCTACAGATAAAGCCGATCCGTCCGCCAGCCCGTCTGGCAATAGCGAGGCTTCGGCCGCTCCAAGCTCCGCCGAACCTGATTTGATGGCGAAATACGACCCGCCTGTCGACATAACCGCCTGGCGTTACACCGAGTCGACTTACCAATATGAGAACGGCGATACGATTGAAAACAACATTTATACGAAAGCGTATGAAAGCGATCTGGGCATCAAGCTGAAATACCAATGGACAGTGCCGGTCGAGCAGTTCGACCAGAAGCTGAATGTGTCGATTGCTTCAGGCGACCTGCCGGATATTATGTGGCTGAAAAACAAACAGCTGACCGACCTCGCCGACAATGACATGCTGTATGATTTGACCGATCTGTTCGACAAATATGCTTCGCCGATTACGAAGGAGATTTTGCTGCAGGACGAAGCAAGCTTTAACACGGCCAAAATCGGCGGCAAGCTGATGGCGATTCCAAGTACGGCTTCGGCGGTTGACGGCTTGCCCATTCTATATGTGCGCACCGACTGGCTGAACAAGCTGGGCCTTCCTGAACCAAAAACGATGGATGATGTGATCAAAATTGCGGAAGCGTTTACAACGCAAGACCCGGACGGCAACGGCAAACCGGACTCTTTTGGCATCGGCCTTACGAAAACGTTTATGACAGACGGCCAGTTCGGCGGCTCCGGCTTCTTCTCCGGTTATCATGCCTACCCGGAAAAATGGGTGAAGGATGCTTCCGGCCAGCTGGTGTACGGCAGCATTCAGCCGGAGATGAAAGCGGCGCTGCTGGAGCTGCAGGATATGTACAAAAAAGGGATGCTGGATAAAGAGTTTGGCGTTAAAGACCGTGCCAAAGTAACCGAATCGGTTGTCGGCGGCAAGCTTGGCATGTTTTATGGCACAATGTCCGCGCCGCTGTCGGTCATTCAGGAAAATGTCAACAAAGATCCAAATGCGGAATGGAAAGCATTCCCGCTTGTATCGGCGGATGCACAGCCAGCAACGCCAATCGGTAAAATGCCGGTTTCCCGCTATTTTGCCGTCAGCAAAAACAGCAAACACCCGGAAGCGATTATTAAGCTGCTTAACTTCAGCATGGAAGGCTTTAAGCCGGACGCGGTCGACAACGGTTTCGGCTACAGCAAAAACAATATTCCGGTTTACTTGTACAGCTTGATCAGCGCGGAACCGGCCAAGAAAAACTTGAACGCCCATCTTAACGTGATGAGCGCGCTGCAAGCTAACGATCCTTCCAAGCTTTCAACAGAAGAGAAAGGGTATTACGACAAAGTGGTTGACTTCCGCGGCGGCGACCGCGCCAACTGGGGAACGGAGCGGGTGTTTGGTTCGCCAAGCAGCTTCGACGTAATCAATCAATATGTAAACGACAACAACTATATATTTGACGCCTTCTACGGCTCCTTGACGCCAACGATGGTCGATAAGCTGTCTTCCCTGCAAAAGATGGAGGAAGAAGTCATTACCAAAATCATTATGGGCCAATCGATCGATACGTTCGATAAGTTTGTACAGGATTGGAAAAAGCTTGGCGGCGATCAAATTACAAAAGAAGCCAATGAATGGGCTGAAAAAAGCAAATAACCGGCGACAGGGAGGTGGAAAGAGGAGAGCATCCGCTAACCGCCTCCTTTTCTCTTTCAATCACAAACGACAAACGGAACGGAGGTGTCCCTATGCAATGGAAAAAAAGGCTGCTGGAATGGCCTCTGCACGTGATGCTGCTTCCCGGTATATTAATAACACTGCTGTTCAGCTATGTGCCCATTATGGGGATTGTCATTGCTTTTCAAAAATTTTCACCGGCAAAGGGCATTTTTCATTCCAAATGGATTGGGCTTGATAACTTCCGCTATATGCTGGAAATGCCTAATTTCACAAGCGTAATCTGGAACACCGTATACATTGCGGTGCTCAAAATTGTCGCAAGCCTGATCGTGCCGATCTTGTTTGCCTTGCTGCTGAACGAAATTGCAGGCGCTTTCTTCAAGCGGACGATCCAAACGATTATTTATTTCCCTTATTTTTTATCATGGGTCATTCTCGGCGGTATTTTGGTTGATATTTTGTCGCCCTCCGGCGGGATTGTGAACGACATTTTAGGTCTATTCGGCATCAAGCCGATTTTTTTTCTCGGCAATGAAAACTGGTTTCCGTATACGCTTGTGCTTACCGATACATGGAAGCATTTTGGCTACGGGACAATCGTTTATTTGGCGGCGCTGGCCGGCATTGACCAAAGCTTGTATGAAGCGGCTACGATGGACGGCGCCAGCCGCTGGAAGCAGGTGCTTCACGTAACGCTTCCCGGTATATTGCCGATTGTGACGTTAATGACGGTGCTCAGCTTGGGCAATGTGCTGAATGCGGGATTTGAACAGGTATTCAATTTGTATAGCCCGATGGTATACAGCACCGGCGATATAATTGATACGCTTGTATACCGGATCGGCCTGCTGGATGCGCAATACGGCGTTGCAACGGCAGTAGGGCTGTTCAAATCGGTGGTCGCTTTCGTCCTGATCGCCATCTCCAACAAGCTTGCAAGCCGGTATGCCGGCTACCGGATCTTCTAAGGGGGACATGCGCATGCATATGCTGACGCCAAGCCGCAAACTGTTTCTGACGTTTAACTACTTGCTGCTTGCTTTTACTGCTTTTATTTGCATTTTGCCGTTAATTAACGTATTGTCCGTTTCGTTCAGCTCCAGCACCGCGGCTGCGGCGGGATCGGTAAAGCTGCTCCCGGTCGATTTCACCATCGCTTCTTATAAATACGCGCTGACGAAACATGAATTTATTGACGGGTTTTGGGTTTCCGTCAAACGTGTCGTGCTCGGCTACGCGATTAATATGCTGCTCACCATTCTTATTGCGTACCCGCTGTCCAAAGAGAAAAAATCGCTGCACTGGCGCAACCGGTACGCATGGTTTTTTATCATTACGATGTTGTTTAACGGCGGATTAATTCCGACCTATATGACCATCAAATCGGTCCACATGCTGGATACGATCTGGGCTTTGGTGCTGCCGGGAGCGGTGCCGGTGTTTAATGTCATTTTGCTGATGAACTTTTTCCGCAGCTTGCCGAAAGAAATTGAAGAAGCCGCCTATATGGACGGCGCGGGCATTGGCGGGTGTTGTGGCGGATTTATTGCCCGCTTTCTATGCCGGCGATTGCAACCGTCTCGTTATTTACGATTGTGACGCACTGGAATTCCTGGTTCGACGGCTTGATCTACATGAATCAGCCGATTCATTATCCGCTGCAAAGTTACTTGCAAACCATAGTTATTACAACAGATCCAAGCCTGATGTCGACCAATGAACTGCTGAATACGGCGGAAGTAAACGACCGGACTTACAAAGCGGCACAAGTATTTTTGGCGGCGTTCCCGGTTCTGCTTGTTTATCCGTTCCTGCAAAAATATTTTATGAAAGGGCTGGTTATGGGCAGTGTCAAAGGCTGAATACCGGCTCCAGCAGGAACAGAAATGATGAAGAGAAGAGGCGGTTGTTGGGATGGATCTGTTGAAGCGTCTCCAAACGATGGATATTGGCGGCAAGCCGGTGCGTAATGCGCAGGACGCGCAGCTGCTGGCGGAATGGCGGCAATCGGGCGTGAAGTTTGCCGCTTCCTCGGCTCGGCTCGAGAACGTCTATTACGCCGCTTTCTCGAAGCTGCTGCACTGCATTGTCCCTTACGGGGACGAGCTTGTTTTGCAAGAAGGCGGCGCTTATGCGGGCTGCTGGCTGGAGAGCACCGGAACGATTAATGCGGAAGTGCTGTCGCGGTTTTTGCCAAGCGTGTCGGAGTCGACCTTCCGCCTGTTTGCCCGGTTTCAGCGGGCAGACGGCTTAATGCCTTATAAGGTGACGGGTGCGGGACCGGCGTACCGGCAAATTCAATTGGTTACGCCGCTGGCCAGAAGCGTGTGGAACCATTACCGGTTCCATAACGCCGGCGTTTCTTTTTTGGAAGAGATGTACGGGGCGATGTCCCGGTTCGACGAATGGCTGGCGCGTTACCGGAATACGAGAGGAACCGGCTGCGTGGAAGCATTTTGCGCATTTGATACGGGCCACGATTTGTCGCCGCGGTTTTGGCATGTGCCGGATACGCCTCATCTCAGCGACGCGCGCCTCTTTAGCCCGGAGTCGCCGGTACTGCCGTTTCTGGCGCCGGATTTGACGGCTAACGCCTACGCCCAGCGCATCTATTTGGCGCGAATCGCCGAAGAGCTGGGGCATAGCTCCGCATCCGACTGGCTGGAGAAGGCCAGCCAAAGCCGGCAAAGCTTGTTCAGCTATTGCTATGACGAAGCCGACGGCATGTTTTACGATTTGGACCGGAGCGGGTGCATGGTACGTATCCAGTCCGACGTGCTGCTCCGGGTGCTGGCTTGCGAGGTAGGGGACCGGGCGTTTTTTGATGCGGCGTTAAAACGGTATTTGTTGAATACGAGCAAGTTTTTCTCCAAATATCCGTTAACGTCCATCGCAATGGATGATCCCCGCTTTGACCCGTCCTCTTCCCATAACAGCTGGGCGGGGCCGGTTAATTTCCTGACGCTGCTGCGCACTGCGCATGCGTTTGAACATCATGGCAGAGTGGTGGAGCTGACATGGCTTATGTACCCGATCATGAGTGCAATGGCAAGGATGACCCGGTTTCCGCAGACGTTAAACGCTTGGACCGGGGAGGAAGGATATACGGATACGTATTCCCCTGCGATATTATGCGTGCTTGACTTTGTGGAAAGGATGAGCGGCATTATGCCGACTCCGGAAGGTTTGCTGTGGTGCACAGGGCTGGTGCCTTATCCGATGGATCATGGCGAAGAGGTGGCAGAGGAAACCGGGTATTCGCGCATGGTTGATGGAGCGCTCCTGGAGCTTGTCAATACGAGGCACGGCTGCGCCTTGTGGCGCGACGGGGAGCTGCTGCTCCGTTTCCCCTACGGGACAAGGGCTATCCTAAACCGCAGAGGCGAATTGATTGGAATAACCGGTATGCTGGCGAGCGATGTGGAAGGCAGCGTCCAATGGAGCGGGCGAGAATACCCGCTTAGGATAAAAGGCAACGAGACCCAAAGGCTCGAGGGCGGCAGCTTCGTGACCGTTCTGGATATTGGACTCGTTACGCCAGCATACCGGTAAGGAAAAGGGAATGGTTCTGCCATGGCAGCGGCGGCGAGGCTCCTATGAACAGATTCTTTTTTTGGGAGAAGGGACGGCGCTTTTACGGCTTGGCACCACTGCAGGCCCTTTTGCTTTAACCTTTGCTTTATTGTGCGCATTCGTATTGGCTGCAGCGCCATTGTCCGATCCGACCTGAATATTTTCCGGGGAGATTTCTTTTCGGAAACCAAAATTGATAATGCCGTTATTGTTGACGATAATCACTTTGCCAACGCAGCAAAACATAGCAGAAGCGCTCCTCTCCTTTGAAAAATAGCTTATCCGATAGTTTATGCCGGATAACGGCGGCCGGAGTGGGGGTTTATACTCAATTGGTCATAGGCAGCCGTATGGCTGCTCTTTTTTTTGTGCCAAATGCAGCGAATCTTATGTAAAATAATGTTAGGAGACAGAGCTGTAAGGAGGCATCCTAATGAAGGCGTTCGAAATTATGAATCATCATGTGTATAAGGTCAAGGAAACAGATACCGTTCGAGCCGTTATCGAAAGATTTATTGACCATCGGATAAGCGGCCTTCCGATCGTTAATGAAGCGAACCGGATTGTTGGTTATATTAGCGACGGCGACATTATGAGGTTTATCGGCAAAAAAAGCGACCGCGTCATTGGAGCCTTCTATTATATGGTAGTCACCGACCAGCTCGATATGGAGTATAAAGTGAATCAAATTTTGAACCTGAACGTGCTCGCTATTGCAAAAAAGAAAGTGGTTACCGCAGCTTGGGACGAGGATGTGGACCAGATTGCCGCGATTCTGGGCAAAAGGCAAATTAAAAAGGTGCCGATCGAACGAAACGGCGTCTTGGCAGGCATCATCAGCCGCGGAGACGTCATCCGGCATGTGTTTCAATCCGTTACGCAATAAACTAGAAATGTTAAACATTCACAAATCGTATGCTATCCTATGAAAAATCGAATTGGCGTTGAAGAGGAAAAGATACAGCGTATGCTTATGTATAGAGAGCGAAGGAACGGGGGCAAACGAAAGGCTGCCTGTCAGGGCAGCCTTTATTTTTTTCTGCCGTATTGCTTCGCATAGGACATAATGGTGTGGTACATGCTTTTATGCTTTAGCTGCTTTAATGGATAAAATTGCGGTTTCGTATTAACCTCCAATATCCATATCCGCCCTCTCTCGTCGAGCGCCACGTCAAGGCCAAGCTCCCGAAAGCCGGAGGCATGCTGGTCAAACAACTTCCCTGTAGCTTCTCCCAGCCGTTCCAGCTGTTCCTTTTTATGTGTGATGACCTGCTCGCTGCATCCCGCATCCGCTAATGTTTGCCGGAAATAGCCGATTTTGCCGCCTTGATTGTAGTTGGTCGCCACTTTGCCCGGCTGTCCGATTTTGGTGAACAGCGCCGTAGTTTTCCAGCGCCCGTCATTTGCTTTTTGAACCATGACCCGGATATCGTACGGCCTGCCGTTGGCTTTATCCAGCTTGATTCCTTTCTGCAGCAAATAATCGCGGCGTTTCGCTTTGGCGTTTAAATGGCGGTACAGCTCCTTGATGCCGGCATGGGTTATTTTGCTAGTGTTATGCTGCGTACGGTACCCGTTATCCAGCTTTGTAATCCGGATGATGCGGAAACCGCCGGAGCCGTTGGTTGGCTTGAAAAAAACGGTTGTGTACTTGTCTAATAGATGAATCAGGTTACGCCGGTTAAAGGGCATGGTGGAAGGCATATGCTCCCTTGTCGCAGCGCTGCCCAGCAGCCAGTTTGTTTTCGTCCATTTGCTTTTCACGGAAGTGCTGTCGTACGTTTTCATCGTTCGCCCCCCTCTAAAGTCCAGCTTATGATAGATTGATAGAAATTGCCCGTGCTGCCGTCCAGATGCCGTGCTTTTTTTTGTCCGGGGCAGACAAGGATGCGGGGATGTCAAATGAAAAAGAACAGCTGTTTGAAAAGAGAGACAGGGGACGCCTGCTAAAGAAGCGATAGCCAGACGTCCGCCGCAAAACGCCGCAATGCTCATCGCCTGCACTGCCAATAACCCGCTGCCTGTTGCATACAGGCAGCGGGTTATTGGCTTTATTCGGCTTGCCGCCCGGCACGCCGGTACCGGTGCGGGCTTAAGCCAACCTGTTTTTTGAACAGGTTGCAGAAATAAGAGCTGTTGGTCAGGCCAACCGCCTGCCCGACCTCCTGAACGGACAAGCCGGTTGTCTTCAGCAGCAGGCATGCCTCGCGGATGCGGCGGGCGGTCAAATATTCGGTGATGCTCGTGCCCGTCTGCTGCCGGAATGCCCCTGATACATAAGTTGGCGTCAGATGAAGCCTGCCGGCAAGACGGTCCAAATCGAACTCGTCCGCGTAATGCCGCTCCGCCCACTGCATGACCCGTTCCGCAATGGAAAAGCTGCGGACCGGCTGCGCATCCTGCCGCTGCGGAGCTCCCGCCGTTTGCAGCATGTGAAGCAGCGTCATGAGAAACAGCATCTGCTCTTCAAGCGGCAGCCCGTCCTCTCCCGCTTGAAGCACCCGGTTATGCCAGCTGCCGAACAGAATGTGAATCGTCTGCTGCGGCAGCCCGGCGAACTTAAACGTCTGCTCCAGCGGTTCTTTCCATAAGCGGCGGAAGAACGCAAGCAAAGCGGTGAATGGGGCCAAATAGCCGTCAAGCACGGAAGGTTCGAACACAAAGAGAGAACGAATGTACCGCTCCTCCGGCGCAAGCCGGATTTGAATGCGGTGAAGCTGGAACGGGCGGAATACAAACAAGCAGCCCGGCTCCAGCGCCACAATTTCCTGATTGACGATGACCTGGCCGTGCCCTTGATGGACGTACAGCCATTCCATCCCTTGATGCGCATGATAAATTTCCGCAAACTCATCGGTCCGGTCCTTCAGGTACGAAAGCTGGACAGGATGGCTGTACAAATTCATGTAATTTAATATTCGCATGGACCAAGCCTCCGCAAAATCATAACCTAGCAACATTTTATCATAAGAGCGCAAAACAAAGGATCCCTTGTTTTTGTTACGCTGGTTATACAGGCATTTACCGAAATTGAAGCTGAGGGGGAGTTTGCATGGTTCAAGCAGCGTCGCCAAATGGCAGCCTGCAAGGCGGGCAATGGCAACAGTTATGGGATCGGCTGCAGCATAAGACCGGGCGGATGATCGAACGGATCGGCAGCAAGTCGCCGCATGTCGCTGCCGCGGATACCGGCATTTATGACGATATGCGGCTCGATTGGTGGACATCCGGCTTTTGGCCGGGATTGCTCTGGATTATGTATGATATGACCGGGCAAGAGTTATACAAGAAGGCTGCCTGGGAGTGGGATGCCCGGATCGAACAGAAGATGCTGCAGGACAACAATTTCCACCATGATGTCGGTTTTCAGTTTTCGCCGACGGCCGTGATGAAATATAAACTGACCGGTGATGAAGACGGACGCCGCCGCGGGCTTGCGGCCGCTAACTTCCTGGCCGGGCGATTTAATCTGGCGGGCCGCTTCTTGCGGGCATGGAACCAGGATAAGACCGGATGGTCCATTATCGACTCGGCGATGAATCTGTCCATATTGTTCTGGGCGTCCGAAGAAAGCGGCGATCCGCGTTTTGCCCATATAGCCAAAGCGCATGCCGACACGATTATTGAACATTTTATACGCGAAGACGGCTCCGTCCGCCATATTGTTCATTTTGATCCGGATACCGGCGACTTTGTGGAAGCGTTAGGCGGACAAGGCGCAGCGCCTGATTCGGCCTGGAGCAGGGGAGCCGCGTGGGCAATTCATGGCTTGGCGAATGTTTACCGCTATACTGGTGACGCCCGCTACTTGCATGCTTCGCAGCGTGCGGCGCATTACTTTTTGTCGATGCTGCCGGCAGACGATGTGCCGCATTGGGATTTCCGCGCTTCCGGGCAGCTGGATGGCGAACCGCGAGATACATCGGCTGCCGCATGTGCGGCATCGGGGCTGATTGAGCTGGCGGAAGCGCTGCCTGCTGTTCAGGGCCGCGTCTACCGGGATGCGGCTGAGCGGATCGTAAGCTCCTTGGCGGCGAACTATGCCGCATGGGATAACGAAACGCACGAAGCGATTTTGCTGGAAGGGACAGGCAATAAGCCGGCCGGCTCCAATATTAACGTTTCGCTGATTTACGGCGATTACTTTTTTGTAGAAGCGGTTGCCAAGCTGATTGGCTGGCATAACCGCATATTCTAGAAGGCTTCACGAAGCGTTATCCGTGCTGGAGTGGAAGGAGAGCAGCTGCAATGAGATTAACAGAAGGCTGGGAACATTATAAAGGAAGCTTAGGCGGCGTGTGGGAAGTATGGCGGGAGCTGAAGCTGCAGCAAACGCTGTATCATCTGCCATGGGAAGCGGTGACGCTGCCCCATTCGTTTAACGCGTTTGACGCGGTGGACCCCGACGTCCAGTATTATCAAGGACAAGGCTGGTATCGCCTAAAGCTGGACGTCAGCAATCCGTATCCGGAAGGCCGGACGCTGCTCCGGTTTGAAGGCGCCGGCCAACGCTCGTTCGTCTATATCGGAACAGAGCTGGCCGGCAGCCATAACGGCGGCTATGACGAATTTACGGTAGATATTACAGAAGCTGCGGAACGTGTACGGGCGATTCCCTATTACGGCGGGCAGGTTCCGGTTGCCGTCATGGCGGATAACAGCCGCGATCTGCAGACGGTTCCGTCGGATATAAGCGACTTTAACCTATACGGCGGCTTATACCGCCATGTCCATCTGGAGTATGTGCCGGCCGTATCGCTGGAGCGGGTGCACGTTACCGTGTTTGAAGCTTCTTCGGACAAAGCGGCTCTCCGGATCGATGCCCGGCTGTATAATCCGTTGCGGAAACAAACGCCGGTCCGGCTTGCCGTAACCGTCCGCAATCCGGCAGGAGAAGCTGTATGGCAGCATGAGGCGGATGTTGACGGCTGGGAAGGGATGCGGGAACTGGCTACGCAGGAGCTTCCTGCGCCGGAGCTGTGGAGTCCCGATGACCCGGCTTTGTATGAATGCGAAGTTGCGCTTGCGAGCCAGTACGGCGCAAGCCGCATTACCGAGCGGTTTGGCGTGCGGTATTATGAATTTGTCCGGAAGGGGCCGTTTATGCTGAACGGCAGCCGGCTGCTTATTCGCGGCACGCACCGTCATGACGACCATGCCGGCGTCGGCCCGGCGATGACGGACGAGATGATTCGGGAAGAGCTGGCGCTGATCAAAGAGATGGGTGCGAACTTCCTTCGGCTGGGTCATTACCAGCAGTCCAAGCTGGTGCTTGATTTATGCGACGAGCTGGGCATTATGGTATGGGAGGAAATTCCGTGGTGCCGCGGCGGGCTTGGCAATGACGCGTATAAACAGCAATGCCGCGACATGCTGAAGGCGATGATCGAACAGCATTATAATCATCCGTCCGTGATCCTATGGGGCTGGGCAACGAAAACGACTGGGAAGGCGATTTTGAGACGTTTGAGGAAGAGGAAATCCGCGGGTTTATGAAGGAGCTTCATCAGACCGCGCATGAACGCGACCCGTACCGGGTAACGGGCATCCGGCGCTGCGAATTTTGCAAAGACATCGTAGATGTGTATTCGCCTTCGATTTGGGCCGGCTGGTACAGGGGGATTTATCCGAAATATGAGGAATACAGCAGGCACGGATTCGAGCATACAAGCCGCTTTATCCATATGGAATGGGGGCGGATGCCATGGCGGGCAGGCATGCCGAGCAGCCGTATACCGGCTTCCAGGATATCCGCTGCGAGGCGACGGCGGATGAGCGCAACGGCGACTTTCTGATGAGCGGCGGCGATCCGCGCGTATCGGTAAACGGCGACTGGTCAGAGACTTATTTTTGCGATTTGATTGATTGGCATTTGAAGGCGCAGGAGCGGATGGACTGGCTGACCGGCACGGCGCAGTGGGTGTTTAAAGACTTCTCCACGCCGCTGCGACCGGACAATCCGGTGCCGTATGTGAACCAGAAAGGCGTTGTCGAACGCGATTTGACGAAAAAAGAGCCGTATTACGTTTTCCAGTCCTATTGGAGCAAGCAGCCGATGGTGCGGATATACGGCCATTCCTGGACGACGAGATGGGGCGCTCCCGGCGAGAGAAGACCGGTTCGCGTATATTCCAACTGCGAGAGTGCCGAACTGTTTGTTAATGGTGAAAGCTGCGGGGTCAAGCAGCGCGATTCGCAATGTTTCCCTTGCGCAGGGCTTTACTGGGAGGTGCCGTTCCGGGAAGGAGCTAATACGGTCAAGGTTATCGCGCAAAAGGACGGCGTAACGGTGTCGGATGAAGTCCGGTTCCGCTATCAGACGGAGCCATGGTCCGAGCCGGCTTATTTGCGGCTGACGGCTGTATCGGCATCGGACGGAAGGGTGTCGCTTGAAGTGGAAGCGCTGGACGGTAAACACCGGTTTTGTCCGGATGCGGCTTTGTTTGTCCGTTTCTCGCTGGCGGGTGAAGGGCGTCTGCTCGATAATCTGGGAACGGCGGGCGGCAGCCGGTATGTTCAGCTGGCGAACGGAAGGGCTTCGATCGAAGCGGAATTTACACCAGGCGGCACAGCGGCGGTATGCGTAGCCGGCGAAGCAGTAAAAGGCGCGATGGTCGTGCTGCAATAAGAGGCGCGTATAGACGTTCAGAACTATATGGAAAGCCCGGCTGCCATTTGCCGGGCTTTTTGATTTGGAGCGTTATTCATCATCTGCATTTGCTTGATGATAATGCGGTTTCGTTATTCGGCTGGCGATACGCCGCCGGTGAAGCGGGTGCGGCAGCCGGAGCCGGCATAGCCGGGGCTGGCGACGGTATCGCCGAGGGTGCAGCGGAACTCGCCGGCACTGCCGGATCAAACCGGTCCCAGCGGATAAGATTTTCGAGCAAAATAACGAGAATTACGCCAATGATTAGGCCGTTCGATAAAATCGGAACAAGCAGCGGCGGAATTTGGCCAAACGCCGAAGCGGGAATGTTCATGATGCTGATGCCCGTCAGTGCCGGGAGCGCCATCCGGTAGATCGTTTTGGATTGAAAGGTCGTCCCTTGCAGCGTACGGAAGGCAGTGCCGAACATTTGCAAATAAGCGGCAAATAATACCGCCCCGCCTACCGGCAGCGGTAGCTGCGCCAGACTGCCGCTCATAACCGGGAATATACCGGCTATAATCAGCATGGACGACCCTGCCAATAATGCTGCACGCCGTAATACTTTTGTGTTTTCCAGAAAACCGATGGAGGATGCAAAGGTGCCGAATGGAATTAAGCCAACACATCCCGCTATAATCGAAAAGCCGTTCGTCAGTAAAAAAGCCCCATATATTGTTTGCCGGTTGGCTTATCGTTATACAGCTTGCCGGCGGCCGTCAGACTGGTTAACGTATTGGTCATATTGACCAGCCCGGCGAGCATGCCTACCATTAGGATGCCGCCATGCCATTCAGGCGTTCCCCACGGCAGCCAGCGCCATATTCCTCCCGAGCCGGCCGGCTCCGCCGCTGCCGCCTGCCCGCCTGAGCCGGCGCCAAACAGCAATGCATACGCGGCCCAGCCGCATATAATGCCAATGAGCAGCGAGAATTGTCCCCATTTTCCTCTTCCTTTTAAATGGATCACCGCAACAAGCATTATAATTGCCGCTGACAGCCCGGCAAACTTTAAATGCCATGTGCCGCCCTGCTCATAGCCAATCATTTCTTTGAAAAACGTATTGGCCAGCTGGAAGGTGAGCAGCAGCAAATAGACGCCCATGACAATCGGCGTAAATATACGCTTCAATACGTTTAAAAATCCGCACAATGCGAGCACGATGGCAAGCGCGCTCGATAATATAAAGCCCCCTGCCAAACTGGCGGCAACGGAAGCGGTGTCCATGCCCATAGCAGGAGCGGAGGCGCAAATGCTAAGCGCCACTCCCCACCAAATGCCTGCCGGGCCGTCCATGAGCGCATAGCGGTGCCCCAAATAAGCTGCGCGATACATAATACGCCGGTCAATACGAAGGAGCGCTGCATCGACGAGGCGATATCATCCGGAGCAAGCCCCAGCGCATGCCCGACCGTAAGCGGTACCAGGACCGTATTCGTAAATAAAAAGAACAGCCACTGCACGCCGGCAATCAGCATGCTTGCGGCGTCATGTTGTTTCAGCCAAGCTTTCATGTCTACCCCTGCTTTCCTTTCTTTCAAGTCCATTGCGCACACATTGTTTCGCGCCGCAGGTTTTATGGTAACATGGGCATAACTATATTAATAATATTTATAAAATTGAAAAACGATATGAAATTCATATACAAATGGGAGAGGTTATAGGGTTGGATATAAAACAGCTGCGTTATTTTATCGCGTTAGCCGAGGAGCGGCAGGTTACTTCGGCGGCGCAAAGGCTGCATATGTCGCAGCCGCCGCTCAGCCAGCAGCTGAAGCTGATGGAGGATGAGCTTGGCGTGCCGCTGTTTATCCGCAGCGGGCGCCATCTGGAGCTGACTGCGCCGGGCAAAACGTTATACGAGCATGCGGTTGCGATCACACGAATGATGGAGGAAGCGAAAGCGGAGGTGGCGGAGTCAGGGCTTGGCATACGCGGGAAGCTGGCAATAGGCGTCAACACGTTATCGGATGAGCGGCTTCCGGAAGCTTTGAACGTATTCCGGGGCATGTATCCGAATGTTACGTTCAAGATTCAGCAGAACGAAACGAATATGCTGGCCAAGCTGATTAAAGATAAATCGCTTGATCTTGCGATTGTCCGTCTGCCGATCGCACTGGATGATTTGAATTACGTTGAACTTGGCGCGGAACCGCTTTATTTTGTTACAGGCGGGGAAACGGCGATCCATGACGGCGACTTGGACGGCGAAGGCGCCGTATCCTTCGAAGCGATAGCGCGGTACCCGCTTATTTTGCCGAGTACGGAAGGGCTCGGACTTTACGATTTTATATTGGAGCAGTTCCATACGAGAGGATTGTCGCCTGTCATTGTCGGCGAATGCTCCGATATCGGCATGCTGGCCGAGCTGGTAGCGGCTGGTTTTGGCGTTTCAATTTTGCCGAGAACATCAGTGCGCAGATATAAGCAGCCCGCTTATCCGATCAGCGGGCCCCAGCATACGTCCAGCTCGGCCGTCATTTGGCTGAAAGGCCGCTATTTAAACAAAGCCGCGCAAAAGCTGATAGAGCTTATAGCGAATATTCCGCGAGAAGGGCGTTAACGCTGCAAGCCGCTTCGGGCTTACCTGCAAGCTGCGCCGGCTTAACGCTGCAAGCCGCTCCGGATCGTCCGCCGGTATTGTTCGGGCGTTACACCTTTGTTTTTTTTGAACATTTGGCAAAAGTAAGACGGGCTTAATCCGCCGACTTCTTTGGCGATTTCCTGTATCGTCTTGGATGTGCCGGCAAGCAGCGCACATGCTTCCTTCATCCGCCGCAGCGTAATTTGCTCGGACAGCGTTATGCCCGTTGCTTCCTTGCATAGATGCGACAGATGGTAGGGCGACAGAAACAAGTCGCGGGCCATCTCTTCCAGCCGGAACGGCTCGCGGTAATGCTGTTCCAGCCAGTCCGTCATGCTTTCCATATGCTTCAGCATACGGGGACTGGCGTTCATGTCCGCTTCATGTCCGCGGAACGGCTGGCGCTGCAAAAAGCGGAGCAGCCTTAACATAAGCAGCCCGAAGCTTTCGTCCCGCTGGGCAGACGGCTCGCTTCGAAGTTTATCAAACTCCTCCAATATGGCCAGCAATTCAGAATGATCCTCCCGCAGCCAAAAGATTTGCACCGGCAAGTTGTCTTTCCAGATCCGGTTGTAAAACCGGTGCAGTTCCGGAAAAGCAGCCAAGCAACCGGCCAGCGAATAAGGGTCAAAGGTGAGGTTCGTCCGGATATAAGCGTTTCCCGGACGGGCCGGCACATCGACCAGATGCAGCTGGTAAGGCTGCACCCAGATAAGCGTTCCGTTTTGCAGCGGATATGGTTTGCCCTCGAGCATGATATGGCCTTCGCCTTCAAAGACGTACAGCATTTCGATGCCCTGATGGGCATGATACCAGCGCGATGCGTCCGATTTGAGCTTATGGGAATACGAATACAATCCAAGTTCAAACTGCAGCCGGTCGATTTTATGCATAAGTCTGCCTCTCTAAAATAGCAATATACCTATATCATAACACAACAAACCTACGGAATATTGCGCCTATAATAAGTTCATCATCACAAAATGAGAATAATAGGAGGCAATAGAACGATGAGCTGGGCAACCATTATCGAGCAAACCTTAGCGACTACATCCGCCAATGTGCAGCGCTTTAACGGCAAGTTCCCGCATGTGAGCAATGGAGACGGTAGCTATCAGCTTGTGTCCAATACCGACTGGACGGAAGGATTCTGGGCCGGGATCTTATGGCTCAGCTATGAATACAGCGGCGACAGCGCTTTGCATGAAGCGGCGCTTGCAAGTGTAGCTTCATTCCGGGAGCGCCTGAAGGATAACCGGAATTTGGATCATCATGATATCGGATTTCTGTATTCGCTGTCCGCCAAGGCCGGATGGATTGTGGACCGCGATGAAGAAGCTCGCCGGCTCGCCTTGCAGGCGGCGGATGTGCTTATGAAGCGGTGGAGAAACGGCATGCAGCTGTTTCAGGCATGGGGCAAAGAAGGCGACAACGACAACGGCGGCCGCATTATTATCGACTGTCTGATGAATATGCCGCTGCTGTACTGGGCAACGCAGCAAACGGGCGATTCGTCTTATGCGGATGCGGCACGGATTCAGGTGGAGCAAAGCCGGCGTTTTCTGGTAAGGGAGATGACTCCTCCTACCATACGTTTTATTTCGATCAGCTGACCGGCGATTCGTATCGCGGCGGCACGCATCAAGGGTTTAAGGACGGCTCGACCTGGACGCGCGGCCAAGCTTGGGGCATTTACGGTTTTGCGCTGGCGTACCGTTACTTCAAGGAGCCGGAGCTGCTGGAGACGGCCAAACGGATGGCGCATTATTTTATCCGCCATCTGCCGGAGGATCATGTAGCTTATTGGGATTTTGACGCGCCTCAGCGGGAAGGAACGCCGCGAGACAGTTCGGCTTCGGCCATCAGTGCCTGCGGGCTGCTGGAGATCGCCCGGCATTTGCCGGAAGGCGACCCGGATCAGGCGCTGTTTGCCAAAGCGGCGGAGCAATCCATGGCCAGCCTGGCGGACAACTATTTTACAAAAGGGGATGCTTCGGAAGAAGGTTTCCTGAAGCATGGCTCCTATTCGGTAAGAAGCGGAGCTTCACCCGATGATTATGTTATATGGGGCGATTATTTTTTCCTGGAGGCATTAATGCGACTGGAGAAAGGCGTTCCGGGCTACTGGTACGAGCGTTAAAAAGCGGGACGAGCATCCCGTTATACCGATAAACCTGCAAGTCAAGCCAGCCATCATTTCATTTGTTCCCAAGAACGCCGTTTCGGCGTTCTTTTTTTATTTATGAAATAAAACTATCAAAAATATTAAAATAATAGTTTTTTACAATATCCTAAAATGGCGATGACGCCAGGTTTACATTTCGCCTTTATAGTCATAGAGGAAGAGAAAACCGAGAGGTTATACCGCTAGGAGGAGAAGAGGAATGAAAATCAAGCTTCGCAAGTATAAACCGGCAAGGGCTGCCGTTATATTGGCGGCTGCCATGATGCTGACAACGGCATGCGGAGAGGGCGGCGGGGGCAGCAATACGAATGTATCGGCAGCAACCGTACCGGCCGGCCAAGAGGCTTCGGTCCAGCCTTCTGCAAGCCCGGCGTCCGCTCCGGCGGAGTCAGTGGACGAGCTGTACGCCAAAGCGAAAGAAGAAGGCAAAGTGGTGGTCTATTCCACTTCCGGCCGGGCCAATGATGCAGCGGAAACTTTTATGAAGCAATACCCGGGCATTAAGGTGGAAGTCAGCAAGCTGAAATCCGATCAGATTTTGGACAAGGTCATGAAGGAGCAGGATGCGGGACAATTTAACCCGGATGTCATCGTCACGAAGGAAGTAAGCGGCGCTGTTGAAGCGGAGATGGTGGATCAAGGGCGTTATACGAAATATTTGCCGGAGGACATTGCCCCGAAAGTGGACGAGCCTTACCGGACTGAAGCGGAAGCGTATGCCAACTACGTGGAGTTCCGCACCATTTTTTATAATGCCAAACATTACGCTCAAGTTCCGATTACGAACTGGTGGGATTTGACGACACCTGAGTTTAAAGGAAAAGTGTACACGGCCGATCCGCTCAGCTCGCCTGCATTTATGGATTTGTTTACGACGATGGTCATTAACAGCGATGACATGGCTGCGGCTTATAAAGAAAAATTCGGCAAGGATATCGAGCTTCACGGTACGGAAAACGCCGGCTACGAATTTATTAAGGAACTGTTTGACAACGGCCTTATCGTACTAAAAGGCAGCGACGACGTACTGGATGCAATCGGCAAAGCAGACAGCGACGCACTGGGCCTTGCCGTATCCGGCGACGTTTCGAAAAACGAAGAAAAAGGCTGGTCGATTCAGCCGATTTACGACATCAAGCCTAAAACGTCCGTACCGGATTCCGGGTATTTGTTTATTGCGGAGAAAGCGCCGCATGAAGCGGCAGCCAAGCTGTTTATCCGCTGGATGATGGGAGAGACGGACGGCAAGGGCGAAGGGCTTGCTCCATTCAATGAGGTCGGCTCGTGGGTGCCGCGTTCCGATGTGCAAACGAAAAACGACATTCCGTATGAAGATTTGAACCTGTGGCTGTTCGACGGGGATGCTTTGTACAATACGGCGCCAAAAGTACGCGATTTCTGGATTAAGCAAAAGTAATTGAAGGCAAGGGTGGAGAAGGCATTGTCCAAAAAGCAAACGCTGGCCCTCCGGCGGACACGACTCTATAACCTATCCATGAACTGGCTGCGCAATCCCGTCCATTTGATCGGGATTGCAGCCATCCTTTTTTTAGCGTACATGATCGCTTGGCCTGTTCTGAAAATAGCTTATACGACGTTTGTATGGCAGCAGCAGGACGTTCGCCTGACCGGCGAAGCGAATCCGGGACATTTCACGTTGTACCATTGGACCCGCGTGCTTGGCAGCGATATGAGCGTATCGTTGTTCTATAAGCCGATTATGAACTCGCTTGCCGTAGGCGCTGCCGTATCGGCGCTTTCCATGGTGCTGGGCTGCGGGCTTGCATGGCTGGTTACGCGGACCAATATCCCGCTCAAAAAAACGATCACGTTTCTGGCTGTTATTCCGTATTTGCTGCCGGCGTGGATATTGTCGCAAGCATGGCTTACGTTTTTTAAAAACGGCAAAATCGGCGGAACGCCAGGCATTTTACAATCGCTGCTCCATGTTGCGCCTCCTGATTGGATTTCTTACGGCTTTGTACCGATCGTATTTTCATTGTCGATGCATGACAGCGTCTTTTTCTTTCTGATCGTTGGCGCTGCATTAAGCTCGATGAACAGCCAGCTGGAGGAAGCGGCAAGCGTAGCCGGAGCACGGCGGCTGACGGTTTTGCGCAAAATTGTTTTTCCGCTTGTCATGCCGTCGATGCTGTCCGGGTTTATTCTTATTTTTACGAAAGCAATCAGCTCTTACGGGGTGCCGGCGCTGCTTGGTTCGCCCGTAAATTTCTATATGATCTCAACGATGCTGTATTCAAGCATGCGTTCCCGCCTTACGACGGAAGCAAATGTGCTTAGCCTGGCGTTAATTCTGATTTCCGTTGCGACGATCTATCTGAACCAGCGGGTAGCGGGGAGCCGCCGCAGCTATGTGACGGTGACCGGCAAAGACAGCGCAAGAACGCTGACGGAGCTTGGCCGGTGGAAATACCCGGCTGCGGGAGCGGCGGCCGTGCTGATGGCGATGATTGCGGTAGTTCCCCTTCTGGTGCTGCTGCTTCAGTCTTTTATGCTGAAGGAAGGCCAATATCATATCAGCAATTTGACGATGCATTATTGGTGGGGAGGCTCCGATCCGGACATTAACACCGGGGAGAAAGGCGTATTGCGCAATGATACATTTATGCTGGCGATCAAAAACTCGCTGTTTATCGCAGCGGCTTCAGCTGTATTATCCGCAGTTATCGGGTTAATTCTCGGTTACGTCGTCTCCCGCGGCAAACATTCCTGGATCGGGCGGGTAGTTGATCAGGCTTCGTTTCTGCCTTACTTGATTCCGGGCGTATCGCTGGCGGCGATTTACATCTCGATGTTCGCTAAGCCTGCCTTATTGATTCCGGCACTGTATGGCACCATTACGCTGCTTATTCTGATTACCGTTGTGAAGGAACTGCCGTTTACGGTAAAAGCCGGCAGCGCCTCGATGATGCAGATCGGCAAAGAGCTGGAGGAAGCTGCTCAAGTGGGCGGAGCATCTTGGTTTGCCCGGTTCCGGCGAATTTTGCTGCCGCTGAACCGCAAAAGCTTAATGTCGGCGTTTCTGCTTGTGTTTATCGGAGCCATGAAGGAAATGGAACTGATTATTATGCTGGTGACGCCGCGGACGGAGACGTTGACGACCTTGACGTTTTATTATGCCGAAAAAGGTTATGAACAGCTGACCAACGTCATTTTGATGATCATTATTGCGATCGTTATTGCGGTTTATTTGATTGCCGTCAAATGGGGCAAAGCGGACCTGACGCAAGGGATTGGAGGCTCGTAACATGAAACAGATCGAATTGCGCGGTATCCGTGTGACGCTGCACGACAAACAAGTATTAAACGGCATTGACCTGACAATTGAACAAGGGGATTTCATGACATTTCTTGGCCCTTCCGGCTGCGGGAAAACAACGCTGCTCCGCACGATTGCCGGCCTTCAGCAAGCGGCTGGAGGCACCATTGCGATCGGCGGGCGGCAAGTGGCATGCGGCGAGACCGGCTTCCATATGGAGCCGTCCAAACGGGATTTGAGCCTTGTGTTTCAAAGCTATGCGTTGTGGCCGCATATGACCGTATTTGATAATGTCGCGTTTGGGCTGCAGGTGAGAAGGCTGGCCAAACCGGACATCAAGCGGAAAGTGTATGAAGCGCTGGACAAAATGCGCATTCCGGAGCTGGCAAGCCGTTATCCCGGCGAGTTGTCCGGCGGACAGCAGCAGCGGGTGGCCATTGCGCGTGCCATTGTGACGGAGCCGGGTTTATTGCTGCTGGACGAGCCGTTGTCCAACCTGGACGCCAAGCTGCGCGTCGAGATGCGGGCAGAGCTGAAGCGGCTGCACCAGCAATTAAAAACAACGGTTGTTTATGTGACGCATGACCAGCATGAAGCGATGACGATGTCTACAAAGATTGCGGTTTTTTTCAACGGGCAGATCGTCCAGGTTGATAAACCGCGTGAATTATATAACCATCCCCGTACGCTGCAGACCGCCGAATTTATCGGAAACGCAGGGCTGCAAATGAATTTTATAGAAGGAACAGCTGCGGCCGACAGCTCCGGATTTACGGTGAGGACAGCTGTTGCCGCTTATCCGGCTGCTGGCGGCAGGCTTGAAGAAGGCCAGCAAGTTGTGATGGCCATCAAACCGGAGCATATCCGCCTCTATCGCTACGATCCGCCGGAAGGAGCGATTGCCGCAACGGTGGAAGCGGTATTCCCTTCCGGAGCGGAAACGCTGGTACAGCTGTCCGCGTCAGGCGTCTCGCTGACGGCCAGGGTAATGGGCGATGAGGATTACGAGCCGGGCAGCCGCCTGTTTGCCGAATTGCGCCACGAACAAATGAATATTTATGATCAGACGACGGGTATCCGGATAGATGAAGTTAACCTAGTGACAAGCAGAGGAGTTTTAAGATGAGAATCGATTTTCATATCCATGTCAAACTGTCCAAAAAAACAAACTTTGAGATTGAGCATTTCAACAGCATGATTCATGAAGCGCAAAATAACGGCCTCCATGCCATTACGCTTACCGAGCATTTTAACACGCACCGGTTTGAAGATGTATACGGGACGCTGGACCAGCTCTATCCATGCAACAACCATTATTACGATGCGGACGGCTTTAAAATTTTTACGGGGATGGAAGTAGACGTTGCCGAAGGGGCCACATTCTTGTGTCCGGCCCTAAGGACAAGCTGCTGGAAATCCGCGAAGCGCTTAACGGGCATACAAGCCCCGGCCGGTTTATCGGACTGGAGCAACTGTTTGACCTATGCGAGCCAAGAGGCATGATGGTCATCGGCGGGCATCCGTTCCGCGAATCGAACCATCTGTATCATGTAGACGAAAGGCTGCTGCGCCGGTTTGACGCTTTTGATTTAAACGGCAAGGATCTGCATGAGATCGGCATTCAGGAAAATATCGCCAAAGTGCTGACGCTGGGCGAGAAGCTTGAAGTTCCGGTTGTTGCAGGAAGCGACGCTCATCAAATGTTCCAGGTCGGCTGCGTATATAATGAGCTGCCGGGCGGCCATTACGAAACGATAGCCGATATTAAAGCGGCGATACGGGCAGGCGCGCATCGGCGTGTAATTTCGCCTCATTTGAATCTGCAAGTGCGTGCGGCCGGATTGGTGAAGAAGCTGCTGAAAAACAAAACAGAGGTTATTTAAGTTCATCTGCACTTGTGCGGCAGGAGGAAGTTCATATGGACCATCTATTTGCCAATCGGAGATTTACACGCGGCCATCAGCGAATAGCCGATTATATCAGTAAAAAAATTGAAGATATTCCGTTTATGGTCGAAGAGGACTTGGCGGCTGCCTGCCAGGTAAGCGTCTCAACGGTGTCGCGTTTCTGGTCGGAAATTGAATTCAAAAACTTGAAAGAATTTAAGCAGCATGTCAAAGACGAAATATTGCTGTCGCCGTCCAGAAAGCTGCAGTCCGCATTTGCCAAAGCAGATGAAGGGAGCAGGGCGGAGACGAATATTATGGCAACGGCCGGTTATTTGCGCGGCACCATCGAGCGTTTAAAGCAGGAACAGTTTGATGCTGCTGTATCGCTGCTCGGAGAAGCAAGAGTCGTTCATATATATGGTCCCGGTTCGGCGGAAAGTTTGGCTGCATTGATGGATTTTCGGCTGACCCGGTTTGGCGTTCCGGTACACCGGTTAACGAAGGGTGGGCATGAACTGTTTGACAGCCTGATTCATATTAAAAAACAGGATGTTATCGTTATATTTGGTTTTGTGTCGGAGTCGCCTGAAATGGCCGTTTTGTTTGATTTTGCGAAGGAGCGGGGCTGCAAGACGCTATTGATCACTGACTTGCTCGTAAGCGGCATGCTGGAAAAAGCGGATGTGCCGCTTTATACAGCACGCGGCGAGTTGTGGGAATTCCATTCGATGGTTGCGCCCATCGCCATGATTGAGTCATTAATTGTAGCGGTCGGCAAGCAGCGCGACACGGAAGCGATTGAGAACGGCGATCAGCTGCATGAGATAAGAAGGCGGTACCAGAAATGGCTGCCTAAAAAGATATAAGCTTTCGCTTGATGTAAACCAGGAAAAAGGGAAATCCCAAAGTCATCGCACATGACTTTGGGATTTCCCTTTTTTTTCGGTTACTTCGATGCCGAAGCGTACCAATCGTTTACTTCTTTTGTAATTTGGTCGCCGCCGGATTTCTTCCAGTTCGAGACCATCGTATCAAACGAATCAAGTGGTGCTTGACCGTAAATGATTTTGGAGTACGTTTCGTTAACGAGTTTGTTCAGCAATTCGTTTTTGGACTTCATCGTATCGGTCAGAGGTCCTTGGAAGTAGTTTTTCATCCGGATGTCTTTTTGATCCATGACGATTTTCATCGCTTCCAGGTTTTCCGGTTTGCGGATCGCTTTGGTTTGCTCTTCGTATGGCGTTGTAGGCGCTTCGCCGTTGTACAGCTTGATCATCGTATCTGCATACAGCGTTGGGATACGGGCGCCTTCAAACGTCAGCGAGTAGTAGATCGGCTCTACAAGATGCGTACGGTCTGCGTAACCAGGGAACAGGTCCGGATATTTTTGCGGATCCTTCGTGATGGTGCCGTCAGGCAATTTCGCCCAGTCGTAGCCTTCTGCGAAGCCGTTCTCGAACTCGCTGCCTTTTTGCGGGTTCGCCCAGTTTTCGTAGAAGAAGTTGTAGTAACGAAGCAATGCTTCCGGATGTTTGGCGTTTTTGTTAATCAGCATCCAGCCGTTAACGGAAGGGTTGCCGCTTTGTGCGCCAATTTTGCCGTCCGGACCGGAAGGAATCGGATACGCTTTATATTTTGCAGTTGGCACGTTGTTGATCAGGTCGCCGAACGGCCAGTCCGGCAGCCAGTTGCGGCCTACGATAGCGCCTGCTTGGCCTTTCGTGAAGAACTCAGCGCCGGTCGTATCGTCTTTCAGAGCGGAGTCTTTCGAGATGTAGCCTTTATCCATCCAGTCTTTCAGCTTCGCAAGCGCTTGCTTCGCGCCTGGATCGATCGAACCGTAAGCAAGGGTGCCGTCAGCGGCTTTATTCCATTGAGCCGGCATCGTGCCGTAAGCGCCAAACAGCCAGCTGACGTCGGACATCCAGTTCAGGAAGGTTGTTTTGAAACCGAGCGCAAGACCAAACGTATCCTTTTTGCCGTCACCGTCCGGATCCTGGTTCGTGAAGGCATCCATAATTTTCTCGAAATCGTCTACTGTTTTTGGAGCTTGCAGGCCAAGCTTATCCATCCAGTCTTGGCGCAGCCACAATACCATATCGTCGTTATACGCATAGTCCATGACAGGAAGCGCCATCTTTTGGCCGTCGCGGGTAACCGGCAGCCATGTGTCCGGGTTCAGGCCAACGGCTTGTTTGTACTCATCGTCGGCATATTTGTCGAACAAATCGTTAACCGACATAAACTGGCCGGAATCGATCAGCATGTTAACCGTTTCCATATCGCCGCGGTAAGTGACGACGTCCGGCATTTTTTCGCCGGAGGAGAGCATCAGGCGCAGCTTTGTTTTGTAAGCATCGTTGGTATCCGTTACAACCCAGTCATATTTCACATCAATGCCAAGGTTATCCTTCATGTACTTTTGCAAAACGTTGTTTTCCATCGTTTCGCCTTCTTTGAAGAAGTAGTTCGTACCGATGCCTTTTACCGTCGTCAGCGTGATCGGCTCAACATATTTTTTGCCGTCCCAGCCTGTTTCGTCAACGCCGCTTGCCGCATTCGACGGAGCGGGTGTCGCTGTTGCCGCATTACCGGAATTTGAAGGCTTCTCGCTCGAGTTAGCCGGCTTGTTGTTGTTATTGGACGAACAGGCTGCAAGCGAAAGCGCCAGCACTGCTGTCATGGAAACAAGCCCAACCTGTTTCATGGATTTACGCATTTTTTTCCCCCCGTAAAAATTAATTATGGAATGAGAGCGCTTTAATTACTCTCAAGTATTACTATAAATGTGGTTATAACGCTTATAAATACCATATTTTTGTGTGTAATGCCATTTTATTATCCTTTTATTCTATTACTCTTTCACAGCGCCAAGCACGATCCCTTTGACGAAAAAGCGCTGGAGAAACGGATAAACAAGCAGTACCGGCAGCATGCCGATAAAAATTTGCGCAGCCTTGACGGTACGCTGCGAAATGTTTTTCAGCTCATTGACATCCGGATTCAGCTTGCTGAAGTCCTGCTGTACGATAACCGTTTGCAGGAATGTCGCAAGCGGATAGTTGCGATAGTCGTTAATATACAGCAAGGCGTCAAACCAGGCATTCCAGTTGCCGACGATGGTGAACAGCGTCATGGTGGCAAGCGCAGGCATGGCAAGCGGCAAATAGACGCGGAACAGAATCGAGAAATGGCCGGCCCCGTCTATAAAAGCGGCTTCCTCCAGCTCTTTAGGCGTGGCGCGGAAAAAGTTCATCAGCAAAATCATATTAAATACGGCGACCGCGCCAGGCAGTACAAGCGACCAGATCGTATTCATCAAATGCAGATTGCGGATGACGATATAAAGCGGAATGATGCCGCCGCTGAACCACATCGTGAATACGAAATACCAGGCGTAAAAGTTCCGGCTCTTAAAGACGCGCTGATCCTTCGACAAAGCATATCCGCCTAATACGATAACCGCAAGCGTGATGGAAGCGCCAAGCGCGGTCCGGCCGATCGAAATCCAAAACGCCCGCAGGAAGTTTGGATTGTTCATCGTCTTCGTATAGGAATCCGTGTTCCAGTCAACGGGCCATAAGCCGACCAGATGGGCGTTGGCGGGAGCGCTGGCGCTGAAGCTGATCGCCAATATATGAATGATAGGAATAATGCACAGAAGCCCTGCGGCAAGCAGAATCAAATAATTGAAGGCTGTAAAGATGCGGTAGCCGGTTGTTTTATGGTACATGTTCGCAGGTACCCCTTTCTAAAAGATTTTGTAGTCCGCTACTTTATAAGCAATCCGATAACCTACAACGATAAGCACAAAGCCGATAATGGATTTGAATATGCCTACCGCCGTCGCGAGGCTGTACTGGCCGTTCAAAATACCGGTCCGGTAAACGAACGTATCGATAATATCGCCTTTATCGTAAACCAGCGGATTGTACAGGTTGAAGATTTGATCGAAACCTGCGTTCAAAATATTGCCCAGTGCGAGTGTGCCTACAACGACGACTATCGGCATCAGCGACGGGATCGTAACATGTTTGGTTTGCTTCCAGCGGGAAGCGCCGTCCACTTCGGCAGCCTCATACAAAGCAGGATTGATGCCGGCCAGAGCGGCGAGGTATACGATGGTGCCGTAGCCGAACTGCTGCCAAATGTCGGATAAAATAACCGTAAACCGGAACCAGTTGCCGTCCCCGAGGAACAGGATCGGTTCGTTAAGCCCAAACCAATTATGCAGGAGTGTGTTAATAATCCCATCGGAAGCAAGCATATCGTTCAGAATGCCGCCCAAAAATACCCATGAAATAAAGTAAGGAAGATAGACCAATGTTTGAACCGTCCGTTTAAACGGGTTAACCCGCACCTCGTTCAGCAGCAACGCGAACGCAAACGGCACGATAATGTTAAATATAATTTTCAAAGCGGCTATAAAAGCAGTGTTGAAAATGACCTGTTTAATGTCCGGGTATTGGAACATGTACTTGAAATGTTCCAGTCCGACCCATTTGGAATGAAATAGCCCGTCGTACGGTTTGTAGTCCTGGAACGCAATAACGAGCCCGCCGAGCGGCAAGTATACAAATACAAATTGTATAAGCACTGCCGGGAGCAGCATCAGATGAAGCGGCCATGTCCTCTTCATGCCTTTTGCTTTCGTCTTGTGTTCCAAGCTGGTTTGCCCTAAGGCGTCGTTGCTAGGCATTGCCTTTGTTGTTGTCGCCATCCCCATTGTCCTTTCCGCCTATTCTTTTTGTCGATTGACAGTCTTGCATCATGATGTATATTTAGTATATCAATAGGGGAATTAGGGCGTCTGCACCAATCATTTTAGAACGATACCCGATTATTTGTTTTCATCATCAAGTTGATAGGAGAACCGGACGGTTATGTCGCTGCGAATGAATACGTTTACAAAGATTGTAGGCATTATCGTTTTGCTGCTCATTCCGATCATTATGCTCTACTGGTATTCCAACAAGACGAGTATGGATGTTGTCATGAACGAGGTTGAAATATCGATGCATAAAGATTTGTCCTACTTCGCGGCCAAAACGGATGAAACCGCAGTGCAGCTGGCCAGAAGCGGACTGACGATAACGGAAGATATTAATGTGCGGAACCTGGAGTTCATTGAAATTGCCACACTCTATGAGCAGACGGAAGAGAAGCTTCGAATCAGCGACAAGCTGAGGCTGATCAACGCTTCCTCGGAATGGGACCCGGCTTTTAGCGTTTACGCGCCTGCCACCGATACGTTTGTTTCTACGAATCCGTCCCTGGAATATGATCCGGATCTGGTAGCGAAAAACTATTCGAAAGTTTGGAAGTATACCGAATATGTACCCTCCTACTACCAGAACCATCCCCGATTTGTCCGATACATAAGCGAACCGTACGATAGCGGCTCGAGCAACGCCGGCCTTGTAGTGGAAGTAAGCTTTGCCGCCGATGAGCTGGTGAAAGCGCTTGGGAGGTTCAAACAAGGCGGCAAAGGCGATGCTTTTTTTGTTTCGCCTGGCGGCCAGCGGCTGGCTGTCCATGGTTCGGATGAAAGCTTGCAGGGAGCGCTTCTTGCAAAGGTGGACTTGCATGCGTTATCGCAACAGGAATATACCCGCATCAAGCTGAACGGCGTCGAGTATACGGCGAGCAGCGTGTATATGCCGGAGCTTGGCTGGTATTTGTTTGATTATTTGCCGATTCAGGATGTCGTCAAGCCGATTACTTCGAACAGCAATTTATTTTACAGCTCGATTGTGTTTTTGTTGTTTGGCAGCATGATTGCGGCCTATGTGCTGTACACCAATGTGCAGGTGCCGATACGGGAGCTGATTCGCGGCGTTAAAAAGCTGAAAAAAGGCGAGTATTCCAAACTGAAAGTGTTCCATCCCAATAACGAATTCCACTTTCTGCTTGTCAGCTTTAACGATATGGCGGAGCAGATTGAACAGCTGATCCAAAATGTATATTTGGAACAAATCCGTTCAAGGGACGCCAACTTGAAGCAGCTGCAGTCGCAAATCAACCCGCATTTTTTGTATAACTGCTTTTCGCTGATCCGCAGCTTGACCAGGCTTGGCGAGAAGGAGTCCGTGATGGATCTCGCTCTTCATCTAAGCCGCTATTACCGCTATACAACCCGTTCGGAGCGGCAGCTTGCCTATGTGAAGGAAGAAGTGGACCTGGTCCAAAGCTATTTGGCGATACAAGCCATGAACGTACAGGATATGAGTTACACCGTTTCGATTCCGGAAGCGATGCAGGAGCTTGAAATCCCGAGGCTTATTTTGCAGCCGATCGTTGAAAATGCGGTGCTGCACGGCTTGGAGCCGCTTGGCGGGGGGGAAGTTCATATTGTCGGCACGCAAAATGACCGCTACAACATCATTACAGTCCGCGATAATGGCATTGGCGTGACGGAGGAGCAGCTGGCCCAGCTGGAGCTGCAAATGTCGATGCCGCCTACGGAGGACAAAGGGTGCGCGCTTTGGAATACGCGCAAGCGCATGCTGCTGCAGTATGGCCAGGAAGCAGGACTGAGGCTGTACCGGATGGAGGAAGGCGGACTGGCGGCCGAGCTGTATTGGCCGAATGAAAGCAGCGGGGAATGAAGGGAATGAACCATTTACATCAACGTTAGGATGAGGAGGATTGCGAATGCGCCAGCTTCTGATTGTGGACGACCAGTCGGTTTTGGTAGACGATTTGGCGGATATGCTGCCTTGGGAGGAAGCCGGTATTGATGTCGTGCATAAAGCCCATTCCGGCAAAGAAGCAATTGAGCTGATGAACGAGCATACGATTGATGTGGTCATTACGGATATTCGGATGCCCGGCATGACAGGGCTTGAGCTTATTCAGGAAATTAAACGAAACTGGAAATATACCAAATGTATATTATTATCCGGTTATTCGGATTTTGAATATACGAAGCAGGCGCTGCAGCTCAGATCCAGCGATTATTTGCTGAAGCCGGCCTCGGATGAAGAACTGCTGACCGCTGTCCGCCGGGCTATTGTTGAGCTTGAACGGGAATGGCAGGACATCAGCTCGCTGCAGCGGGCGATGTATTCGCTGCGGGAGCAGCTGCCGAAGCTGCGGGAGTATTTGCTGCTCGACTTGCTAAGCGGCAAACAGCCGCTTACTTCCCCAAGCTTGGCGAAAAAGCTGGACACGTACGCCGTTCCGTTCAAGGAAGGCGACCCGTTCCACGTCATGCTGCTGCGCCTGGACGATATGGAGAAAATATACGAAGACGGCGAAAGCGAGGCGTTAATCGATTACGCGATCGCCAATATGGCGGAGGAAGTGTTTGGCGACCGTGCGGATATATGGCATTGCAAGGACCCGCATGGTTTTGTTGTCTGTTTGCTGAAGGCGCGTGCATCGGCCGAACCTATGGACGAGCTGGATCAATGGATTGAACGGAACGCCTTTCATTTGCAGCATGCGGTCAAAACATATTTGAAAGCAGGCATCTCTATCTTAACGAGCAAGCAGGGCATTTTTCCGGCGGATGCAGGACCGCTGTACCATGCGTCGATTACGAACTTCCGCCAATTTATTGGTGCGGAGAAGGAATTGTTCGTATCGCTTGCGAAAGAGCGGACTCACGGAACGCCTCAAGTGCTCGGCGAACTGTACCGTCAGCCGTCCGTGCTGCAGCTGATGGAGCTTGGCCAGTGGGATGCGCTGAACGAGAAGCTGGAGACAATTTTTCGCGAAATTGAGGAGCAGTGGCGCGGCTCCCAGGAGCATGTGCTGGAAGTGTATTTTTCGATCGCCGCTTCCCTCGCTGCCCTTGCGCATAAAAATAAAAAATGGCTGTTCGAAATGCTGGGCGGCGATTTCCATGCCTTCGCGAATGAAAGGCCGATTACATCGGCCGAGCAGCTGCGGGAATGGACCGCCCGGACGATTGCCAGCTACCGGAACTCCATTCATATCGAAGATCAGGACTCCCGCTCGGGCATTATCCGGAAAGTGCAGGAATATATCCATAACCATTTGGAACAGGCATCGCTTCATTCGATCTCGTCTCATGTCTACTTGAACCCGTCCTACTTGTCGAAAATTTACAAGACGGAGACGGGCGAAGGGATAAGCGAATATTTGCTTCGGGCCAGGATGGAGAAATCGGCGGAGCTGCTTGCGCGGACCGATGAAAAAATATACGAAATCTCGGTTATGCTCGGCTACCAGAAGCCAAGTTATTTCATTCAGCTGTTCAAAAAGCATTTTGGCATAACGCCTCAGGAATACCGCAACAAAATCTCGTCCTGAAGCGGCTAGGCATGTTCATTGCCGTGCTGCTGTACAGCGGGCGCTTCGCTTATTGACAATGGATGGGCCAGTCGCTATACTGTCTGTAACCTTATAGACGATATACGTTGAAAGAGCCCAGTAGCAGCTTTGTCCCTGTTCCAGAAAGCCGGGGGTTGATGAAACCCGGCACACACAAAGGACTGCGAATTACACTCCGGAGTATCTTGGGTAATGCCAAGCGGTCACGGCGGTCGATATTCCGCCGAAAGTGGCGTTAAACGGCGATAGGCAGGCCGGTTAGCGCAAGCTGGGTGGTAACACGGTTATTCAATCGTCCCTATGTCGACAATGACAAGGGGCGATTTTTTTATTTTAGCGATAAGAAGGGGTTGTATCACGTGAACATTATTGACGAATTGGAATGGCGCGACGCCATCAATCAGCAGACGGATGCGGAGGGTTTGCGCGAGCTGACGAATTCAAAGGCGGTTTCGTTGTACTGCGGCGTTGACCCAACCGGGGACAGCATGCATATCGGCCATTTGATTCCGTTTATTATGCTGAAACGGTTCCAGCTGGCCGGCCATCGCCCTGTTATTCTGATCGGCGGTGCAACCGGCACGATCGGCGATCCGAGCGGACGCCAGACGGAACGTTCGCTGCAAACGCTGGAGCAAATTCAGCAGAACGTGGAGGCGCTGACGGCGCAAATGAAAAAGCTGTTTGTGACCGAAGGCGACAACCAGATTCGCCTGGTGAACAACTACGATTGGACGCATAAAATTAATGTCATCGAGTTTTTGCGCGATTACGGCAAAAACTTCAGCATCAATACGATGCTGGCCAAAGATGTAGTATCCAGCCGGCTGGACAGCGGCATTTCGTTTACGGAGTTTTCGTACCAAATTTTGCAGTCGCTTGATTTCCTTCATCTGTACCGGCATGAAGACGTACAGCTGCAAATCGGCGGCTCCGACCAATGGGGCAATATTACAAGCGGTCTTGACCTGATCCGCAAAAAAGAGGGAGCCGACGCCAAAGCGTTTGGCTTGACCATTCCGCTTATGCTGAAAGCCGACGGTACGAAATTCGGCAAAAGCGCCGGCGGCGCCGTATGGCTCGATCCGGCCAAAACAACGCCGTACGAGTTTTACCAGTTCTGGGCGAACACCGACGACCGCGATGTGGTGAAATATTTGAAATATTTCACATTCCTGACGAAGGAAGAAATCGAAGCGCTGGCGGAGAAGGTGCAGACCGAGCCGCATAAACGCGAAGCGCAAAAGGCGCTCGCCGAAGAAATGACCCGGTTCGTGCATGGCGAAGAGATGCTGGAGCAGGCGAAGCGGATTACAGCGGCTTTGTTCAGCGGGGATATCCGTTCGCTTACGGCGGATGAAATCGAGCAGGGCTTCAAGGAAATGCCGACTTACGAATCGTCCAGCGAAACGAAAAACATCGTGGATTGGCTTGTGGAGCTGGGCATTGAGCCGTCCAAGCGGCAGGCACGTGAAGATATTACGAACGGCGCGATTTCGCTGAACGGCGAACGCGTCAGCGACGTAGCGTTTGAGGTGGCAGCGGAGCTCGCGATCGGCGGCCGGTTTATCATTGTGCGCAAAGGGAAAAAGAGCTACAGCCTCGTCAAATTGGCTTAGGGGTTTGGTTTAACGCCAAAGCTTTCCAATCCAGCAACAAAAGGCGCCATAGGGTTCTGCCCCTTTGGCGCCTTTTGTTTTGTCTATTGGATTAAAGCTCTGCAAGCAGCTGGATTACCAGGCGAGCCGGCGGCCCGAATAGTCGATAAAAGCGGGGCGGTCCCCGGCGTAAACATGATGGGTAGCAATAAGGGCGGTTATATACGCTGCCGCTTGTTCAGGCGTCAGCGTGCCGCTGGTGTCCAGCTTGCCTTGCATGTAGGTTTGCACATGCCCCGGATGAACGACCATAACTTGGCCGCCGCGGCTTCTCAGCTCGTTATGGACGATAGCGGAATGCATATTGACCGCCGCTTTGGACATGCAGTAGGCAAACCAGCTTTCGCGCCAGCAATTCTCAATGCTGCCGGCTTCGGATGAAATATTGACGACAAGCTTTTGCTCGCTTTTCAATAACATCGGCATAACGGCGTTGGTGACCCGGAGTGACCCTAATGAATTGACGTTGAATACTTGCTTCATTTCTTCATAATTGAGCTCGTCTGTTATTTTGGCGTGAATATCGCCTAATATTGCCGCATTGTTGATAAGCAAATCCAGCTTGTCTGATTGCGCTTTCAAAAAACGAGCAGCTTCGGCAGCGCTTTCATCCGAAGATACGTCCAGCTCTACCAGCTGCAGACTGCCCGGATATTGCTTGCCCAACTTCTCCAAACCTTGATCGGAGGCGTTAAACCGTCCGGCAAACACATCGTAATTTTGCTCCAGCAGCGCTTCCGCCAGAGCAAGTCCCAATCCGCGATCCGCTCCCGTAATCAATGCTGATTTTCGCAACACGGCATTTCTCCTTTTGTTGGATTCATATTTCCAATTTTATTGTAACTGAATCCAATCGGAAGGGACATAGCCCGGCGGAATGCTTTTATAGTAAAATGTCTGTTTTTTTATACGCCGGTTTACGTCCAGCGGGCCGCCCACAGCTTCATTTCATGGCAAATGACGTGTAAATCCTGACCTTTCGGCGTCAATGTGTATTCAACGGTTACCGGTACGGTCGGGAACACTTTCCGTTCCAGCACGCCTTGCTCTTCCAAATGGCGCAGCGTACTCGTTAACGCGCGCGGGCTGACATTCGGAATCCGGCGCTGCAGCTCGCCAAAACGCAAGGTGCCGTTAAACAGCTCGCGGATGACGAGGAATGCCCATTTGCCGCCAAGCACGTCCAGCGTTTTTTCGATATTGCATTCAATATGTACGGGCGATTTGGGAATGTAGCTGCTTGCTTTGGATGATTTCAATCGGCTCTCCTCCTTCTATATATCTTACTATATTATAGTATAGTAGCTTTCGCCATTATACTAAAGTGAAAAACTTTTCACTTCTTTAAAACTTATACGAATTTCTATACTATGAAAAAGGAACAAGAATAATGAACCAGGGAGGAATTTACGATGAAATACCGGAGACTTGGAGCAAGCGGAATTAAGGTTAGTGAAATCAGCTTGGGCAGCTGGCTTACATATGGCGGATATGTTGAACGTGAAAATGCTGTAAACGCAATCAAAACAGCTTACGACTTGGGCATTAACTTTTTTGATACGGCTAACGTTTATGAAAAAGGGGCTGCAGAGGAGCTGGTCGGCAAAACGCTGAAAGCGTATCCTCGCGAATCGTACGTGCTCGCTACCAAGGCTTTCTGGCCAATGGGCGACGGCCCGAACGACCGCGGCTTGTCCCGCAAACATATTATAGAGCAGGCGAACGCCAGCTTGAAACGGCTTGGCCATGACTATGTGGACATTTTCTACTGCCACCGTTATGACAAAGAAACCCGCCTCGAAGAAACGCTGCGCGCGATTGACGATCTTGTGCGCCAAGGCAAAGTGCTGTACGTCGGCGTAAGCGAATGGCAGGCATCGCAAATTGCCGAAGGGCTTGGCGTAGCCGACCGTTATTTGCTTGACCGCATCGTGGTGAATCAGCCGATCTACAATATGTTCGAGCGTTATATTGAAAAAGAAGTGATGCCGCTCAGCGAACGCAACGGGATTGGACAGGTTGTATTCTCGCCGCTGGCGCAAGGTCTCTTGACCGGCAAATATTCGTCGGTGAACGATATTCCGCAGGACAGCCGCGCAGCGAAGCTGGACTGGATGCGCAAAGGCATTACGGAAGAAAAAATCGCCAAAGTACAGCAGCTTGAGAAAGTTGCGGCTGAGCTGGAAATTTCGGTCGGCAATCTCGCGCTTGCCTGGATTTTGCGCAATGACAACGTCGCAAGCGCGCTTGTAGGCGCAAGCCGTCCGGAGCAAGTGACGGAGAATGCGAAAGCGTCCGGTATCGAGCTGAGCGAAGATGTATTGAACCGCATCGAAGAAATTTTGAAATAAAAAGGGGTTAATCGTAATGGCTAAAGTTGTAATTACCGGCGGCAGTGGCATGTTGGGCCGCTGGGTTGTACGCCATTTTGCCGAACATGGCTATGACGTGCTGAACGTGGATGTGCGCCGTCCGGACGAGCCGGTTGGCCGCAGTATTATTGCCAATCTGGAAGATCTCGGGGAAACGTACGGCGTGCTGGCCGGTGCGGATGCCGTTGTCCATTTGGCTGCGATTCCCGCTGCGCATCTTCGTACGCCTGAAGTGACGTTCCGCAATAACGTCATGTCGACGTACAATATTTTAGAAGCGGCAGCAGGTCTCGGTATTCGAAAAGCGGTTATCGCATCCAGCGAATCATCGTACGGCATCTGCTTTGCCGAGCATCCGTTTGGCCCGCAATATGTGCCGATGGACGAGGCGCATCCGCAGCTCCCGCAGGACAGCTACGGCCTGAGCAAAATCGTCAACGAGCAGACGGCAGAAATGTTCAACCGCCGCACCGGCATGCAGGTGGTGTCGTTCCGCCTCGGCAATGTTATCCCGCCGGAATGGTATGAACGGTTCCCGTCGTTTATCCATAATCCGGCCGAGCGGGAACGTATTTTGTGGAGCTACATTGATACCCGCGATGCTGCGGAAGCTTGCCGCCTTGCGATTGAGACGGACGGCCTTGGCGCAGTAGCGCTTAACCTTGCCGCGGACATTACGAGCATGGACATCGAAAGCCGCAAGCTGATGGCGGAGCGTTATCCGGAAGTAACGGATTTCCGCGCGCCGCTTGAAGGCTTTGAGTCGCTGCTTAGCAATGAGAAAGCGAAAAGGCTGCTTGGCTGGCAGCCGAAATACAATTGGCGCGAGCAAGTAAAGCTGTAAGGCTTACGCTGCGGTCTGTGCGCTGAATCAGGCTATCGAAATTAAAGGCTCCCCTTATCTCCAGCAGTGCCGGAGGTAAGGGGAGCCTTTTTGTGTCGGGAACCTGAGAGAGGAGGCGTTACGATTGTTTATCGGTAACCTCTTCTTTGGCATCCGAGACAAGTTCTTTCGCCGAAGTTTTAAACTCGTGAAGGGTACGGCCAACCGCACGGCCCAGCTCCGGCAGCTTGGATGGGCCGAAAATAATTAACACGACAACAAGAATCATCATTAGACCGGGAAACCCTATGTTTTGCAGCATAACAGTCATCTCCATTCATATCGGATATGGTTCTTTTGAGCCCCCGTACCGGTAGTCTTCGGCAGGCGGATTAATCCTGATTATGGTTGCTTGGATAAGTGGCTACCGCTTCGATCTCGATCAGCCAGTCGGAATTGACGAGTCCGGCAACGCCAACGGTCGAGCGGGCTGTCTTCACCGGATTATCCTTCGTATTAAAGTATTTGGCATATGCGTTAAACCAGCCGTCAAAGTCGAATTTCCCGCCTTTCGCTGCATCCGGAGCAATGTAGACGCGCAAGTAGGTGACATCCTTCATCGACAGCCCTTGCTCCTTCAGCTGTGCTTCAATGTTTTTCAGAATGCTGAGCCCTTGCGTTTCGGTGTTGCCATAACGCTCATAAACGGTTTTGCCGTCTTTATTAATGAGGGAAGGCGTTGTGCCGCTCGTCTCATACGTAGCCGCACCGGCCGGCATGGCGACGGCGTTCGATATGGATGAAGACGGGCTTCCATAAAATTCCGGCTCATATATCGGCGTAAGCGGATATTTGTTAGGCGTAACGGCTGCATAGACGCTTGCCGTGGCGGCAACGCAGGAAATGACGATGGCACCGGCAACGATTTTCCATTTTTTTGTAGTAGGCATAGCAATTTCCTCCCCAATGTCTTGTTTGGCTCTTTATCTATTCCTTCATGACACGCGCATGAATATCGGTGACGACCGCCCGTGCGGACTCGATGCCGCCTGCCATCCATGCCGTAATATAGCTGATATGCTCACCTGCGAGGTAGACCCGGCGGTCCGGTTTGCACAATACCGGATAATTCGTTTTCCGGTCATCCGCCGAATACGACACCCAGCTGCCAAGGTTGTATTTTGTTGTTTTCCAGTTGACGGAAAATGACGATTCGAACTCCTTGTAATATTGCGGATGAATTTTGGCGCCTTGCGCAAGGGCATGCGCTTCGCGCTCTTTAAAGGATAAAGCGCCGATTTTGTCGGCATTGGAGCCTTGGGCGTAGTACCCGAGCAGCACGCCTTTTTTCGCAAAATAGTTGGTTGGCGGATAATAAATGGACGAAATGTCCATATTCGTCAGCGTATTGCCGCCGTAGATTTGTTCGTCTTCCTCCCAGAAGCGGCGTTTGAATTGCAGCCCGATTTTGCCGGCATTGGCATACTTCGTATTGTTAATCGCTTTGGTCATTTCCGGAGAAAGGTCATTTTTGATCGTCTTCAGAACGGACAGCGGGATCGTGCATATGCAATAATCGCCTTCAATCTGCTTCACATCGCCGCTCAGCATATCCGTGTATGTAACCCGGACTTTATCGCCGACATGCTTGAACTCACTTACTTCAGCGTGGAATTTGATCCGGTTGCCAAGGCGTTTCTCGAATGCCTTCGGAATGGCGTCAATGCCGCCGACCGGGTGGAACATCATCATTTGCTGATCGTACGTGTATTCACTTGCAAAAAAGCTTCCGAAGCCGGAATTGATAATGGCTTTCATATCAAACGGGTCACGGATTACGCCGGCATCCAGACGCGAGCCCGGTTCGTCCTTGTAGCCGCCCCGTTCGGAGCCTTTATAAAATAAATCGGCATCCAGATTGCCTTCCGAACGAAGGTAGGCGACAACTTTCTCTTTTTCCTCCGGCGTAACCGGCAAATCGAGTCCCGGCTGATTGATGGCTTTCGCAAGCAGCTCGTTGACGTAACCTCTTACATCGGCTTTAGCCGCCCGTTTGCGTACGGGTATGCCGGACAACGGGCCGACATTTTCATTGTAATAATAGGCGCTTTCGTTGACGTTGTTGAACGGCTCCAATGCAATGCCGAATTCGCGGCAATAATCCATTGTGACGTGGAATTGCGGAATACGCATCGGACCGGCATTTAAATACAAGCCTTCATCAAAACGCGCCACCTGCTTTTGTCCGCCGATCTCGGTCACGGTGGTGCCTCGTCGTACCGACCAGTTGCGTCCGCCGGAGCGGGCGCGAGCCTCCAGAATGGTACAGTCGTATCCGGCTTTGCCAAGCTCGTAGGCGGCGGTGAGGCCGGCGACGCCTGCGCCGAGGATGACGATCTTTTTGCCCGAGCGGCCTGTTCCTTTCAAATCCCAGCTGGAAGGAGGCGTATACTCCGCAGCTTTGAGCGTCTCCGGCGTGAACAGTCCCATTGTCCCCATTACGCTGAAGACAGCAGCGGCCCCGCCGATTTTTCCGACTGTCGTTAGAAATTGCCTGCGCGAATATTCCCCCGGTGTTTCTTTCGTCTCCATCATGCTTCAGCTCCTTTGTATTGGCCGATTAGCCTTCTCGGAAAGAAACTTAACATGATTTTTTTGTTGGACGCCAATGTTTTGTTAGAAAAACTAACATAAATAAAATTTATAAGGGTGATAAGTATAATGAATCAAAATTGAAAACTAGGAATAATTAACCATGATCCAAAAAGCTGAAATAGCGGCGATTTTATAGGGAAAATCCTGATTTTTTCCATTGTTTTTCACGGGTGGGCACCTTCGGCCGAACGAGGCGGATTACTAGATGGATAAGCAGGAGAGGGTGAACAGTCCCATAGACAAAAGTTTAAACATTTTGCTATTATCTCGAGCAAGAAGGTTTGGTGTTAGTTTTTCTAACATTTGTGTAAAAGATTGAATTAAAATTGAAAAGCACTGGGGGAGGCGTTGGACGATGAAGGACAAAGTAATGAGCATCGGAATCGTTTGCGACTTGACTGGTTTGACGGAAAGGCAAATTCGTTATTATGAAGAAAAGCAGCTCGTTTTTCCGGTAAGAACCAAAGGCGGTGCAAGGAAGTTTTCGTTTGAAGATGTGGAACGGCTGAAGGAAATTAATGAGAAACTGCGGGATGGCTTTCACACGTTTGATTTAAAAAAATCCGGAAGGTTGTGCTGCAAATGAGAGGCGTAGAGGAGACCATGACGCTTCTGGCGCATATAAGCGAGCTGCGGACCCGTATTTGGAGAATACTGATCGTGGTGCTGCTTTCGCTTGGAGTCGGATTATATTTGGCGCCGAAAGTGCTTGCTTATTTAAAAAGCGTGCCGCCCGGCTCGGAAATGACGTGGAACGTCTTTTCGCCTTGGGACGGCATTCGGATGTATATGAGCATTGCGCTTGTTATCGCCTTGACAGTGTCGCTGCCGTATATTTTGTATCAGCTATGGGGATTTGTGAAAAAAGGGCTTCATCCCGTTGAGCGTTCGGCGGCGCTCCGGTATGTGCCGTACAGTGCGGTTTGCTTCCTGGCCGGGCTGGCATTTGGTTATTTTGTCGTGTTCCCGATGAGCTTCGCATTTACGTCGCGGATGACCAAAAGCTTGGAGCTGGTGGAGACATACGGCGTTGCGCAATATTTCGGATTCATGTTCAACATCGTTATTCCGCTTGCAATCGCCTTTGAGCTGCCGGTCATCGTCATGTTTTTGACCAAAATCGGCGTCTTGACGCCAAAGCTGCTGTTCAAGATGCGGCGGTACGCCTATTTGATCCTCGTGATCGTAGCAAGCCTGATTTCGCCGCCGGAGCTTATTTCTCACTTGATGGTGTTTGTTCCGCTTGTCGTGTTGTATGAGATTAGTGTTTTATTATCCCGGATTGTTTATGGCAGAAGAACCGCAGCGCTTGCAGAAGCGGCGGGGGCTTAAAGCATCGTCTGATGCTGCTGCCGGTTTGCGGTATCCAGAGGCGGAGAATTTCATTCTCCGCCTCTGTTTTATGGTTATGGATAACAAATGTTTGCAGACGCCATTTCCAGCGCATTCCCAATGAGGTACACTGGATACGGAATACTAGAAAGGGGAGACGCAGCCCGTGAAGATCAAAGTCCTTATCGCTGACGATAATTCGTTTATCCGCGAGGGCATGCGGATAATTTTAAATACGTTTGACGAGTTCGAAGTGCTGGGCGCTGTGGAAAACGGCAAGGAAGCGGTGGACTATTGCCAAGCAAACGAAGTGGATGTGGCGATTCTTGATGTCAGGATGCCTGTTATGAACGGAGTGGAAGCAACCCGGCTTATTGTGGAGCAGACGGCAACCAAACCGCTTATTTTAACGACGTTTGATGATGATGAGTTTATTGTGGAAGCGGTCCGGTTCGGCGCCAAAGGATATTTGCTGAAAAACAACGATCCGGAACGAATCCGGGATGCCATTCGCAGCGTCTATTACGGCAATAATGTGCTCCAGGATGTCATTGCAGAAAAGCTGAGAAGCTCGCTTGGCTCCCAGCCGGCTGTATCTTCAGACGCCGAGCCGCAGTGCGCCATCGACTTGTCGCCTTTTACGGAGCGGGAAGCTGAAATTATGTCGCTTATTGCGAAAGGCCGCTCCAATAAAGAAATATCAAAGGAACTGTTTATTTCCGAAGGGACAACGGCCAATTATATTACTTCTATATTAAATAAAACAGCGCTGGAGCATCGCACGCAAATCGCCATCTATTATTTGACGGGCAAAATAAGCTAAGTGGCCATCATCAAAGGAGCGCCGTAACGAGATGGAATTATGGACTGTCGGCAATAAATTGATAGTATGGTTTTATGTTGTGGCGATCGCTTATTTTGCAGGCGACAAAGCTCCGCAATCGCATGTCCTTTATTTTTTGCTTTATGTGGGGCTGAATTTAATTGTACATATCGCCAAGGCGGAGCAAGCGAAAAAGGCGCTGGCCGCCGCAGTGCTTTTGTTATTGATATTGGCGGGGAAGTTTGAAACCCCGTATTTTTGGCTGCTGATCCCGCTCAGCCTGCTGGAGCTGGCCGGCTTCTATGTACGCAGGCAGTGGCAGGCGCTGATTCTCGTGCTGGCGCCTCTGTTTTTTTTGCCTGACGAGCTGTATGTGTCGTATGGGTTTATCGCGCTGCTTGTTTTCTTTAATAACGCCGTTGTCCGTTTATATGTGAAAGGGCTGCATGTACGGGAGGGCAAGCTGGATGATCTGCGCATCCGGATGCAGCAGCTGTCCCGGCGGCTGAACGATAATGCTGAGTTTGCGGAAGCAAGCGAATATTTGGTGAAGCTGGAAGAGCGCAACCGGCTTGCCCAGGCGATTCACGACGGGCTTGGACATGCCATGACGGGAGCCTTGATCCAAATGGAAGCGGCCAAAATCATGTTGAGCCGGGATCAAGCAGCTGCGGAAGGGCTGCTGAACAACGCGATTGCGATTTCCAAGGACGGCATTGAGCAAATCCGCCAAACGTTAAAGGAAACGAAACCCCAGCTGGAGCAGCTTGGCTTTGGGCGGCTGCGGACGGCGGTGGAGCGGTTTGGGGCAAAGACGGGTTTGCAGACGACCGTTATACAGCAAGGTGATATCGCGGTCATTACGCCGCTGCAATGGAAGGTCATCTATGAGAATGTGATGGAGGCGTTAACCAATTCGGCCAAGTATGCCGGCGCAACCGCCGTTCATATCGAGGTCAGCGTCCTGAACCAGTATATTAAAGCGGTTGTGTCCGATGACGGAGAAGGAGCGGCCAAAATCGTGAAAGGGCTTGGGCTGATCGGCATGGAGGAGCGGGCGGCAGCCGTAAACGGAACGGTAGTGGCTGACGGCAATCATGGCTTTACCGTGACGACTCTCATCCCTCGCGCCGTAAATATATGAGATTTCCCATAGTAAAGGGATGAACTTATGCACTGACGTAAGGGCATCCCTTTTTTCTATAATAAACTCAATCAAACAAACGAAGGAAGCGAGTGAATCTTATGAACGTATTGGAACTGCGCGGCTTAACGAAAAAATTTGGCGATTTTATTGCGGTTGACCATTTGTCTTTGCGCGTAGGGGAAGGGGAAATTTTCGGCTTGCTGGGCGCTAACGGTGCAGGCAAAAGCACGACCATCCATATGGTATGCTCGCTTCTCCAGCCGTCCAGCGGCGAAATTCAAATATTGGGCCGCGATATTAAGTCGCAAAGCCGGTTCGCCAAGCAAAGCCTTGGCATTGTGCCGCAGGATTTGGCGATATACGAAGATATGACCGCTTATGAGAACGTCAGTTTTTTTGCCGGACTGTACGGCCTTCGCGGCGCCAAGCTGCGAGAGAGAACGGAAGAAGCGCTTGATTTTGTCGGGCTGTCCGACAAGGCCAAAAACTACCCGAAAAACTTCTCCGGCGGGATGAAGCGGAGGCTGAACATCGCCTGTGCCATCGCGCATAAACCAAAACTGATCATTATGGATGAGCCAACCGTCGGCATTGATCCGCAGTCCCGCAATTATATTTTGTCATCGGTGAGGAAGCTGAACGAATCGGGCTGCACTATTATTTACACGAGCCACTACATGGAGGAAGTCGAAGAAATCTGCTCGCGCATCGCCATTATGGATCACGGCAAAGTTATTGCGGAAGGTACGAAAGAGCAGCTGAAAGCGATTATTACTGAAATGAAAGAAATTGTAATAGAGCTGAAAAATGCGCGCGGCAATGAAGCGGAGCGGCTTCATGGTCTGCCGGGTGTAACAAAGGCGCTTCAGGAAGAAAATGTAATCCACGCTTACAGCGATTTATCCGTCGACAATTTGAACCTGATTCTAAAAGCGCTGATGGGCGAAGGGGCGGAAATTCGAACGGTTGAGGAACGCGAACCGAATTTGGAAGCCGTATTTTTAACGTTAACCGGACGTAATCTTCGGGATTAATTTATCGCGGGAAAGGGGGAATTGGCGCATGATTTGGTTATTTGCTCTGAAGGAAATGAAGCATTATTTGCGCAACACCGGAACATTCATATTTATGCTTGCGTTTCCGCTTATATTTATGCTCGTGCTTGGCTTTGCTTTATCCGATGCGTTCGACAGCAATGTGAAGATGGACGGCATTAAAGTGCTGGTGAATGATGAGAGCAGCGGCGGGCTGGCATCCGCGTTTACATCTTTCGAGCATGAACTGGCGTCAACCGGCATCACATTCGAACCGCTGAAGGACGGAGACAACGGGCGCAAAGAAGTGGAAGATAACCATTATGCCGTTTATGTGGAGCTGTCCGACTCGGGCATTATGCAGTACAGCAGCAGCCGCCAGATGATGGAGGCCAATATTGTTCAGGGGATGCTGAACGCTTTTTCAGACAAATATAATGCGGCTGCCGCTGTAGCGAAGGAAGGCGGAGACCAGGAAGTACAGCTCTATTTGCAGAACACCGGCACCGGGTCGGATTATATTCAGGAGCAGTCGGTAGCGCCGGGCAGAAGTCCGGGAGCGATGGACTATTACGCCGTATCCATGGCGGTAATGATCGGGTTGTGGGGAGCGATCTCCGCCGTTAATCTTGTTCGCGCCGAGGTGACTCGAGGAACATCAACAAGGCTGATGGCTGCCCCGGTCCGGCGCAGCGAGATGGTGATCGGCAAAGTCATCGGCAGTATATTCGTCAACTTGCTTTGTTTATTGATTATTATCTTTTTCAGCAAATGGGTGTTTAACGCGTACTGGGGCGAACATTTGGTGTGGGTAATTGCCGTATTGCTCGCCGAAGCGGTTATGGCCACGCTGTTTGGTTTCGCCGCAAGCGAACTGGTAAAGGGGGCCGGAGCACGCGGGCTTGTAATGATCATTATCCAGCTGGCCACTTTGTTCGGAGGCGCTTATTTTCCGGTTCAAAATATCGGCATGCTTGGCACGGCAGCGTCGCTGTCGCCGATCCGCTGGGGCAGCAGCGCGCTGATGAATATCATTTACGACGGCAACACATCGGCGGCCTGGCCGGCAATTGGCTTATACGGCGGATTTTCGGTTTTATTTCTGGCGATGACGGTAATAACGATGCGCCGTAAGGAGGGGATATAAGATGTGGAATGAATTATCGTTTCTGGTAGGTTCGACCTTGCGGATGACGTTCCGCAAAAAGATAAATTTGCTCCTGTTTTTCGGGCTTCCGCTTGCCGGCGTGCTGCTTTCTTTACTGCTGTATGGTTCGGGAACGCCGGCCGAAATGCGGATCGGGGTCGTGAACGGGGACGGCAGCGAGAAGATTGCTTCGGATACGGTAGCGTTTTTAAAATCGCTGCAAAATGTAAAGCTGGTTGACGTTACAGAACCGGAGCTGAAGCAGCAGCTGTTTGACGGCAAGCTGGACAGCGGCCTGATTTTACAGCCGGGTTTCTCGGCAAGCGTGCTGTCCGGCAGCCCGGACCATATTGCGGTTGAATCGGTCAAAGGGGCATCGGCAACATCTTATATGAAGTCGATGCTCGCCAGCTATATCAATAATGTATCCGGCATGGTCCAGCTGTCGGGCGGCGATTCGGGCAAATTCGAACGGCTGTACGACAGCTACAGGCAAAACTCCTTTGCCGTTACCGCACAATCGGTTAATGATGCGTCCAGTAAAAAAGAAATGTCGTATCAATCTGTCGGGTTTCTCATTTTGTTTATGATGATGTCGGCAGTAGGGCTATCGGAGCTTATATTAAAAAATCGCGAAAACCGGACGTATTTCCGCGTGTTGTCTTCGCCGGTATCGGCCAAAGTTTATGTGCTTTCCAATATTATCGTTAATGTAATCGTAATGCTTGCGCAAATTGTTGTTGTGCTCGTTTGCATGCGCTACGTGTTTAATCTTGACCCCGGCGTGCCTATGGGGATACTGGCTCTGCTGCTCGGTATATTTGCGCTGGTATCGGTCAGCATCTCGCTTGTCATTGTATCGTTCTCTAAAAACTCCGCTGCAGCAGGAGCTATTCAAAACCTGGTCATTACGCCGACCTGCCTCATTTCCGGCTGTTTCTTCTCCGTTTCAATTATGCCGGATTATGTGCAGCGCATTGCCGACTTCCTGCCGCAGCGGTGGGTGCTGCAGTCGATTGAGCAGCTCCAGTCCGGCGCCAGCCTCTCCGGCATTGGAATGAATTTTGTTATATTGCTAGCTTTTGCAGCCGTATTTTTCCTGCTGGCCGTATACAAATTCGGACGCAATAATGACACGCGAAACTTTGTATAATACAGGCTCGCTGCTTCAATCGTAATTGACGGAATCGGGGCGAAAGATGCCGTTTGGCGGCAACTTTCGCCTTTTTTTGCGATCGGGGCGGCTGCCAAATAAACCGGTGTATGAATTTTACATTTGGCGCAACTTTTTCTGCTAAAATGCGTCTACTTATTCGTCTACAAAAGTCGAATGGACTCATTCGGTTGCGGATAAATTCATCATCATTGGGGTGGAAGATGAAAAAAATTGCGCTAATGCTGTTGTTTATGTCGATGTTTTTTCCTCTTTTTTCCGGAATGGGACAAGCAGCCGAGTCTGCTGCTGTTGTGCCAAAGCTGTTTTTAAACGGCCAGCCGCTGCAAGCGAGCGTACCGCCCCAGATTGTGCAAGGCAAATATACGGTTGTGCCGGTCCGTATCGTATCTGAAAACTTAGGCTACCAGGTTGGCTGGCAGCAGGATACCAAAACCGTCACCATACATAACGGCCAAAATGAAATTGTATTGCAAATTAACGATGACAGCGCGCTGGTTAACCATGTGCCGGTGCAGCTCGACGTTCCGGCCATGATCGACCAGGGAACAACGCTGATTCCTTTACGGTTCGTCGGAGAGCAGATGGGCCTTGCCGTCAACTGGGATCAAGCTACGAAATCCGTTTATCTTACGCGTGAAGAAGAGACGGACCCGGTTGACGAGGAAGAAGGAGACGATCCGTCTGCCGATCCGGGCGCGTTAATCTCTTCCGTATCTTACGATAGCATGGAAGGTCTTGTTGTCCAATACGAAGGTGAGCTGCATCCGAACGTCCCTTTTAAACTGGACAACCCCAAACGTATCGTTATTGATCTGCCTAATACGGGATATGGCCCATCTGCCTTGTTTGCCGGCGCCGAGGTTAAGCTCCCGGTAACAGATAACCCGTATTTGCTTGGCGTCCGCTACTCGCTGTTTGCCAAAGATCCGGATACGGCCAGGCTGGTGCTGGATTTGGCGGAGGATGCTGATGTGGTTCTGGATGACAGCGATCCCGGTAAGCTGCGTATTCAGCTTGGAGAACCTTCCGGCAATAACGGCAGCACCGGGCAGCAGACAGATCCTTCCGTTCCGGGTGTACCGGCAGGGGACGGCCAGACGTCTGGCGGCAAAGTGTATACGGTCGTCATTGATGCGGGCCACGGCGGAACGGACCCCGGCGCCAGAAGTGTAGACGGCAGATGGGAAAAAGATTTGAATCTGCAAATCTCGCTGAAGCTTAAAGCGCTGCTGGATCAAGAGAAGCAGATTAAAGTTGTGCTGAGCAGGCCGGAAGATAAGTACGTTGGGCTTGCCGACCGCGTTACTATAGCCGAACAAAACAAAGCGGATATTTTTATATCGATCCACGCGAACAGTGATCCGAAAGGGACGGCAACCGGTACGGAAACCTATTACACAAGGGAATCAAGCAAATCTCTTGCGGATGTTATCCATTCCCATCTTGTGAAAGGGACAGGCCTTAAAGACCGCGGCGTGAAACAGGAGAGCCTGCATGTCACCAGAGAAACTACAATGCCGGCGATCTTGCTGGAAACGGGATTTCTGACGAATCAGACGGATGTCAATACCGTGTTTGACGACAAGGTTCAGAACCGGATCGCCGCAGAGATTGTGGCCGGTATCAAGCAATATTTAAAACTTTCATAGTACAGCCGCAGGGCTGCCCTCAAAGCCAATGGATAAGGCTTTGCCAGGGCAGCCTTTTTGGGCAGGACGAACGGTCTGTTTCATGAAAAAAAGCCCAATGCGCAGGTTGATTATGGTACACTCAAAAAAGATTGAAATCGATTACTTGACAGGAGAGGTGCTTGATTTATGTATATTGGCGCAATTGAAGCAGGCGGTACTAAAATAGTTTGTGGAATTGGCAATGAGCAAGGTGAAATTATCGACCGGGTTAGTTTCCCGACTCTTCAGCCTAGCGAGACGCTGCCCCGCATCGTTGAATACTTTCGCGGCAAGGAATTGAAATCGATTGGGGTAGGAACATTTGGCCCTATTAATATTGATAAAAGCAGTCCTGAATACGGTTACGTCACAACGACGCCTAAGCCGGGCTGGTCGAACTATCCTTTTCTGGGCGAGCTGAAAAAAGCGTTTGACCTGCCGTTCGGCTGGGATACGGACGTCAATGCCGCAGCTCTTGGCGAAGCCAAATGGGGAGCAGCCAAAGGGCTGGACAGCTGCCTTTATTATACGGTTGGAACAGGGATCGGCGTTGGCGTTTATGCCGAGCAGCGCCTCATCCACGGCTTTATGCATCCGGAAGGCGGCCATGTGCTTGTGCGTCGCCATGCCGAAGACCATTATGAAGGATTTTGCCCTTATCATAACGATTGCCTCGAAGGGCTTGCTGCTGGTCCGGCGCTTGAGAAGCGCTGGGGAGTAAAAGGAGCCGAGCTGGGAGCTGATCATCCGGCATGGGCAATGGAAGCTTATTATATCGGACAAGCGCTGTCGCAGGCGATTTTGCTGCTTGCGCCGAAAAAAATCATTTTGGGCGGCGGCGTGATGCATCAGGAGCAGTTGTTCCCGCTTATCCGCCAAGAAGTACAGCGCACCTTAAACGGGTATGTCAATGTGCCGCAGCTTGCCGGCGGAATCGATTCCTATATCGTGCCCCCGGGCCTTGGCGATAATGCAGGCCTGTCCGGCGCCGTGGCGCTTGGCATTAATGCACTTCAGGAATTTGCAGGGCAGAGAAATTCGTAGTGAACTCCATGATGGAAAGATGATGGGATTGCTGCACCTTGCTGTATCTTATACAGCAAGGTGCAGCTTTAGCGCTTTTTCCAGGGACAATCTCCGCTTTTGCGGATAGGCGCATATACTGCATGAAGAAGCCATGTACAGGAGGTATATCGAATGTGCTATCAAGGCGCGCCAACGGCGTCAAGCGGTATGACGATTTTTATATTGGTGCTGTACATTTTGCTTGTTGTCATTTTGCTTACCTTGGGCTGAGTTTTGCGCAGCTGCTGCGAAATCCGAATAAGCAAATCCCGAAAAAAGCTTGATTGCTGCACCGGCAGCCAAGCTTTTTTTGTGTTTGTGATGGCTGCGGGGCCAGTGGAACGAATGCATGTCCGTGTATGTCCGGAACGCAAGCTGTTCCGCCTGCAGCAGCAAGGAGCGTGTTCATGGCATAATCGAACCGGATATGACGAATAATGAACAAAGGCATTTGATCATTCCCAGTGAATAAAGGAGGGGTTCGGATGGCGGCAACGAGCAGCGCCGGCGGCAGCAAGTATAAAAAGATGACGATGTCATCTAAAGAATATCAGGCGTTCGCCAAAAAACGCGAGCCTGCCAGGTCGGTATTCGGCAATTGCATTCGCGCTTTCATTGTCGGCGGAGCCATCTGCGTATTAGGCCAAGCGATTTCCCAGCTGTTTGTGCACTTGATGGGCATGACGAAAGAAGAGGCAAGCAACCCTACGGTCGCTGTACTCATCTTTATTTCCGTTATTTTAACCAGCTTGGGCGTTTACGATAAATTTGCCCAATGGGCGGGCGCCGGTACGGCCGTGCCGGTAACGGGCTTTGCCAACTCCATGTGCTCCGCCGCATTGGAGCACCGCAGCGAAGGACTTGTGCTTGGCGTAGGCGGCAATATGTTCAAGCTGGCCGGTTCCGTTATCGTTTACGGCACCGTAGCGGCGTTTTTTGTTGGCATTGCGCATCTCATTTTCGGCACGGGAGGGACGCATTGACATGCTGAAGGGCAAGCAGACTTGGTGGTTCAACAATAAACCGGTCATTATCGGCGCTGCAACGGTCGTAGGGCCGGACGAAGGCGACGGACCGCTTGCAGACGACTTTGACCTGGTTCATCCGCAGCTGGATATGCAGCAAAAAAGCTGGGAGAAGGCGGAACGGCTGCTGATGGAGCAGGCTGCGGAGTTTGCTATTCAAAATGCGGGCATTCAAAAAAGCCAGCTCGAATTTTATTTCGGCGGCGATTTGTTGAACCAAATCATAAGCAGCAGCTTTGCCGCCCGTTCGCTGGGCGTTCCGTACCTCGGCATGTTTGGCGCTTGCTCGACATCAATGGAGACGCTGGCGGCAGCCTCCATGCTGGTTGATTCCGGGTCGGCCAATTATGTGATGGCCGGTGTGTGCAGCCACAACTGCACGGCGGAGAAGCAGTTTCGATATCCGACGGAATACGGCTCGCAGAAGCCGCCTACTGCGCAATATACCGTAACGGGAGCGGGAGCGGCAATCGTTGCGGCGTCCGGGAACGGCCCCGTTGTGGAATGCGCTACCATCGGCAAAGTAATCGACCTTGGCATTAAAGATCCGTTTAATATGGGAGCAGCGATGGCACCGGCCGCGGTAGACACGATTACTGCCCATTTTAATGATACGGGCCGTTCGCCCAAAGATTATGACTTAATTGTAACGGGCGACTTGGCCAGCGTCGGCCATCCGATTGCAAAGGAGCTGCTGCAGCGGGATGGCGTCAAGATGGAAGATACCATCTTTAAAGATTGCGGCTTGATGGTCTATGACATCAATAAACAGAAGGTACAAGCCGGCGGCAGCGGCTGCGCCTGCTCGGCGGTTGTCACGTACGGGCACTTGCTGAAGAAGCTTCGCAGCGGCGAGTTGAACCGGATTCTTGTTGCGGCAACCGGAGCGCTGCTGTCGCCGCTTTCTTTCCAGCAGGGCGAAAGCATTCCATGTATCGCGCATGCGGTTGCGATAAGCGGAAAGGGGTAATGAAACGATGCAATTTTTATGGGCTTTTGTTATTGGCGGTGCGATATGCGTAGTCGGCCAGCTTATGTTTGACGTGCTCAAGCTGACGCCGGCGCATACGATGGCTACTCTTGTTGTAATCGGAGCGATTGTGGACGGCTTGGGCTGGTACGAGCCGCTTGTCGCTTTTGCAGGAGCAGGGGCAACCGTGCCGATTACAAGTTTCGGCAATTCGCTTGTGCACGGCGCGCTGACCGAACTGCACGACAGCGGCTGGATCGGCGTCATTTCAGGCATATTTAAGGTCACAAGCGCCGGCGTCTCGGCAGCGATCATTTTCTCGTTTTTAGCTGCGCTGGTCGTTCGGCCAAAAGGTTAATTGCATACCGGCAAAAGGTGGAGAGTCCTGTGGGATTCTCCAATTTTTTTTGGCGGCCAAACATTTGTTAATCCTACACAGCTACTGTAAAATAGTAGTAATCGCCTATCTTTATTACTTTATTTTCAGGAGGTTACTACAATGGATACCCGTCTGATGCAATTATGTTCTTCTATCCTGCAAAATCTGGAATCTTGCATATTAGGCAAGCAAGAAGAGATCGAACGCCTCCTGATCTCCATTCTGGCCGGAGGCCATGTCCTGCTTGAAGACGTCCCGGGCACGGGCAAAACGCAGCTTGTTAAAGCGCTGTCTCGAACGATCGGCGGACAGTTCAGGCGTATTCAATGCAACCCGGACTTATTACCTACCGATATTACCGGCGTGTCGATTTATCATCCGAAACAAGAAACGTTTATTTTCCGTCCGGGTCCGGTAATGGCCAATATATTGTTAGCTGACGAAATTAACCGCGCCACGACCAAAACGCAATCCGCCTTGCTGGAAGCGATGGAGGAAGGCAAAGTAACGGTCGACGGGGAAACGTACGATCTTCCTGATCCTTTTATTTTGCTTGCTACTCAAAACCCGATTGAATTCGAAGGCACGTATTTGCTTCCTGAAGCCCAGCTCGACCGGTTTATGATGAAGCTGTCGCTTGGCTACCCGAGCGAACTGGATGAATTCCGCATGATTATGAACGGCGGGCAAGGCCAGCCGTCGGATTTCGTGAAGACGATCGCCTCTATTGAGGATATCCGGGCGATCCGGGAAGAAGTATTAAACGTTCATATCGACGATGCGGTGGCTAATTATTTGGTGCAGATCGTACGCGGAACGCGTGAACATGGAAGCGTACTCATCGGAGCCAGCCCGCGGGCGGCTATTGCGTTGTCTAAAGCGGCCAAAGCTTCCGCTTATTTGCATTACCGTTCCTTCGTGACGCCGGATGATGTAAAGAAGCTTGCCCCATACGTGCTGAGCCACCGGCTGTTGCTGCACACGGAAGCGCGCATGAACAGCGTAAAGGCATCCGATATTGTGTCCTCCGTTCTGGAGCGGACAAAGGTGCCGGTTCGGCTGGAGCGATAAGCGATGAGGAAAGTAAATCCGGTTCATATGCGCTGGCGTCTTGTTGCGGCTATTTATGCAGTCAGCTTGTTGTACGTATTGTTCCAGGGCGGCAGAACTTCGCTGATGCTGTTTATGATTTTAAACCTGCTGCTCTTCTATTTGCTGCTTGGCAGATGGAGCGGCATTGCAGGCGTACAAGGCAGCCGCTCTGTCAAAAGCGAAGAATCCGCCGCTGGCGAACGTTCGTTATTTGCAGGCCACAGATTGCATGTCAAGCTGCAGATTAAAGTTCCCGGCATTTATCCTATCCCGTATGTAATTGTCCGTGACCGGCTCGTCCGCCATAACGGGCAGCATTTAGAATTTGACGGTTCCTTTATATTGGACTGGCGGCGGACCGGCGAGCTTGCATATGAGACGCCTCCGCTTCCAAGGGGCGAATACCGGTTTGAACAAACGGTTTGCTCGACGTATGATATTTTTGGTTTGTTTAAGCATGAAGGCATTTTCGAATCCGCAGGCAACGTTACGATTTTACCGCAAGTGGTGCCGCTCCGACGATGGCAAGGCATACAGCGCGGCGCGCGCGGGCCGTTCTCGCATGCGATCGCCCCGCGTTCCTCCAAGGAGACGACACAAATTAACGGTGTGCGCGAATACTTATATGGCGACCGGTTATCCCGCGTCCACTGGAATGCAACGGCCAAGACCGGCGACTGGAAATCCAAAGAATTCGAGCGGGAGTCGCTACCCCGTACGATGATCATATTGGACCGGTACGCAGGGGCGTATCCGGCCAGCAAGCCGGAGCTGTTCGAACTCGCGGTGTCCATTGCCGCATCGCTTGCGGACAGCGGGCTGAAAGGGGACACCGTTATGGGGCTGCTGTCCGCGGGCGACAAGCCCGTCATCGTGCAGCCTAAGCCGGGAGTGGACCAGCGCAGCATGGTCATGAAGCATTTGACTAACGTTGACGCTGATGCCAGCCGCAGGCTGTACGCTGCGCTCCAGGCGTCCGAATCGCTGCTCGATGCCGGCACCTTCACGGTATTGATAACAGCTGACGAGATGAAAAATGTACTGCCTTGCATGGAATGGCTGAACCGCCAAGGCATGTCGCCATGTTTGCTGCATATTGCAGCGGATGGGGGACGGCTGAAAGAACGCAGTACGAAAAAATGAGAGGCAGAGGCTGGCCGGTGTTTTCAATCAGCCAGCTGCAGGATTTGCCGAAGCTGCTCGAAGGAGGCGGAGCGGCATGAGTACGGTGATGGCGTCATCAGCGCAGCAGGCAGCGGGAACGGCATTAGCCAAAGGCAAACGGATTGTATGGTACGACAAGCTCTCCAAACTACTTGTAGCCATTATATTATGGCAGTCGTTATCCGTATTTGATGGCTACTGGTGGAAAGAAACGATGCTGATCGCCAGCCTTTCCATACTAAGCAGCGCTGTTATTGAGATCGCGGTCCCTGGCGGACGGCGAGTATGGAAATTAATTTTGCAGGTTCTCATCTCTCTTCTTATTATCGTTCTGATTGCAGATGCTTATCACGATATTACCTGGCTTTCGGCCGATGAGCTTGGCGGGCGGGGAGAATGGCTGCATATCCATTTGTCCCAGCTGAGCAGCTTTATCTGGATTTGCGCTTCCTTAATTATCATTTATACGCTGTTTGTTTATTGGGTGTCGTATCCTTCCAGCAAATTCGGCATTATAGCGGCATCACTGACGACGTTAACCGTTACCGACTCGTTTACCCCGGTATGGCTTTGGGATAACGTGGCGTGGGTTGTGCTGGTCGGCTTAATTTGGCTCGTCGCCAGCCATTTGGCCCGTTTTCAGCGGCATCATCCGTCAAGCTGGAAAGAGCTGCTGGAATATCCGTTCCAGCTGTTTGCCCCGATGTCGGTTATTTTGGCGGTGCTGATGATCGGCGGATTGCTGATGCCAACGATATCGCCTATTCTTCAAGATCCGTATACGATTTGGAGGGAATCCAAAGGGGAGACGGTGCAAACGTTTATCGGGAATAAAGCGATCAGCAGCGTCCAGCCCGTTACGACGGCCGATACAAGCTCCGGGTATTCGCGGAGCGACAGCAAGCTTGGCGGAGGTTTTAATTTTGACTACTCGCCGGTCATGGAAGTGACATCCTCTCAGCGCAGTTACTGGCGGGGAGAAACCAAAGATGTTTACACCGGAACCGGCTGGGATGAATCTGATGACAAAAAAGGGATTGCGGTTACTCCGCATCAACCGTTTTCGTCCAATGAGAACAGAAGCCTTGCTGCCACTGCGCCCGTTGAACAGACAGTCAGAATGATAAGGGCGGACCAGTATCCGGTGCTGTTTGGCGCTGCCACAATAGCTAAAGTGAATTGGGTCAATAACAGCGAATCCATCTCCAAACTTCCGATGGACTGGTATCCGGACCAATCCGAGCTTCGCCTCGACAAAAACTCGGAATATCCGTTAACGTACTCCATTGAATCGGATGTGATTGTGTTGGACGAAGACGCCATCCGGCAAACACATGCCGGATGGGGCAGCCAGTCCGATAATGCCCGGAATGCGGTATATTTGCAACTGCCGGGCAAGCTTCCGTCCCGCGTAGCCGAGCTGGCGAAGCAGATTACGGATCCTGCCGCCAACGATTACGACAAAGCCAGGCTGCTGGAGCATTATTTGCAAACGGCTTATCCGTACACCAACCATCCGGATTTAAGCAAGGTGGCATCAGGCTCCAGCCATGACTTTGTTGACCAGTTCCTGTTTGAGCTGAAGGAAGGTTATTGCGACTATTTCTCTACGGCCATGGCGGTTATGGCGAGGTCGGTTGGTCTGCCGTCTCGCTGGGTGAAAGGATTTGCGCCCGGCGCTTTGCCGGCTAGTCCCGGTTACAGCGGGGTGCCTGGCGAAGAACCGGTGCCGATGCTTAATCCGGACGGTACCGGCACGTATACGGTTCGGAACTCGGACGCCCATTCTTGGGTGGAAATTTATTTTGACGGCTTCGGCTGGATTCCGTTTGAGCCGACATCCGGTTTCTCGTTCCCTTATTCGGTTGCCGAGAGCAAAGATACGCCAGATGTGCCAGTCCAGCCGGACCTTTCCGACGACCAGACTGAGCAGCCCGGCGAGAAGGAGCAGTCAGTCTCATTCCCGTTCCGCTTGATCGGCGGCATAGCCGGCTTATTGCTGCTTGCTGCTGCTGGAGTAGTAGGATGGGTTCGCCGCCAAGCTATTGCGGATGCATGGGAAAGGTACCGATTCCGTACGTTTAGCGCCAATGACCGGATTGTATGGGAGACAGGCCGATTGCTGCGCAAATGCGAGCGCAAAGGGCTTATTCGGGCGGAGCATGAAACGCTTCGTGAAGCTATCGGCCGCTGGAGCGGGTCAAGAATCCGGCTTAACGGCGAGCTGAACGAGGTGCTGGACCGGTTTGAACTGGCCAAATACAGTCCGTTTGCCGCGACGGCGGAAGAAGCTGAATTGTTTACGGTGAAGATTAAAACGATAATTGCGGAAGTCAAATAACGGAATCTGCAACAAGCCCGGCCTATCCGCCGGGCTTGTTTTTGCTTTGCATTACCTCCTTTAGATTTCATAAAAACGGCAGGTTTCGCCCATATTACCAAATAAAGACGATTTCTGCGGATAAAGGGGATTCCTTATGAGTGAAACTTCGTGGTTTCAGGATAAAAAGCAGCGCAGGCTGCTTGTAAATGCCGGCTTCAGCTGGATGTTTGACGCAATGGATGTCGGCATGCTTTCTTTTATTGTCGCAGCGCTTGGCGCTGCCTGGAGTTTGTCCGCCAGCCAGATCGGTTCCATATCGGCCATCAACTCCATCGGCATGGCTGTTGGTGCGGCTGCGGCCGGATCGCTGGCGGATCGGATGGGCAGGCGTTCCGTTTTATTATGGACGCTTGTTATTTTTTCAATCGCGAGCGGCTTATCCGCATGGGCAACCGGATTTGTGATGCTTTGCGTGCTGCGCTTTATTGCCGGCTTTGGGCTTGGCGGAGAGCTGCCCGTCGCATCCACGCTCGTTTCGGAATCCGTTCCGGTGAAGGAAAGAGGGCGGATTATTGTGCTGCTGGAAAGCTTCTGGGCGCTTGGCTGGCTTGTCTCCGCTGTTATTTCCTATTTTATTATTCCGGATTACGGCTGGCGGGTGGCATTTATCATCGGGGCGCTGCCGGTTTTTTACGCGGTCTATTTGAGGCGCTCGATTGAGGATTCGCCCCGTTATAAGGCACAAGCCGGTCGGCGGCTGACGTTTGGTGAACGGATATCAACCGTCTGGGCGAAACAATACCGGCGCGAAACGATCGTGTTATGGATTCTATGGTTTACCGTCGTGTTTTCCTATTACGGCATGTTTCTTTGGCTGCCCAGCGTCATGGTAATCAAAGGCTTCAGCCTTGTTAAAAGCTTTCAATACGTGCTCATCATTACGCTTGCCCAGCTTCCCGGCTATTTCACAGCCGCTTATTTGATTGAGAAGCTGGGCCGCAAGTTTGTGCTTGTGCTGTATCTGCTGCTTACGGCGGCCAGCGCCTTATGGTTTGGAAACGCCAGCACCGAAGGGATGCTGCTCACGGCCGGCGCCTGCTTGTCGTTTTTTAATTTGGGGGCGTGGGGCGGCATGTACGCCTATACGCCGGAGCTGTACCCAACGCAGGTGCGGGCGACCGGCGTCGGGTTTGCCACCGCCTTTGGCCGGGTTGGCGGAGTGATTGGCCCGTACCTGGTCGGCTATTTGATTGACCGGCATACTGCTGTCTCTTCCGTATTTACCGTGTTTTTTGCAGCCATTGTGATCGGCGCGCTGGCGGTGCTCTTTTTTGGCCGCGAAACCAAAGGAATTGATCCGGATACGATCAAGAAGCCGGGGCTTGCCTAAAAGCCGTGTTCCGGCTTATTCTGGTATAAATTCCGGACAGCTAATGGTTTTTGCAACAAATTCCGTTTATATGGTAAGCTATCGTAAGGTAGCAGGTAAAAGTAGAGGGGTCAGTGGGAATGTTCGAGAGATTTATACCTAATATGCGAGTGAATTCGATATACGAAATTCCGTTGCAAGAGCTGAAGGAGCAAGGCATCCGGGGCATTATAACGGATTTGGATAATACGCTTGTCGGAGCGAAGCAAGCGCTCGCTACACCGGAGCTGACTTTGTGGCTCGATGAGGTCAGGGAGCTTGGCTTCAGCGTTGTAATCGTATCGAACAATAATGAAACGAGAGTGTCCAAATTTGCGGTTCCGCTGCAAATTCCGTATATACATGCGGCTAGAAAGCCGAGAACGGTTGCATTCAAACGCGCATTGGACGAGCTGGGCTTAAAGCCGGAGCAGACGGTCGTCATCGGGGATCAGATGATGACGGACGTATTCGGCGGCAAGCGGACCGGCTTGTTCACCATACTCGTCCTCCCTATATCGCCTGCTGATGAAGGAATAGGAACCCGCGTTAACCGCAAGCTGGAGCGTATCGTGCTCGCCCGCCTGCGGAAAAAAGGGTTATGGGTTGAGGGGGAAATGAAGTGACGGAACGACTGAAATTGCAAGAGGAGTCATGCGCCGGCTGCGGCGTGCGCTTGCAAACCGAACATCCGGACAAGCTGGGTTATGTGCCCCAGTCTGCACTGGAACGCGAACCGGTTATTTGCCAACGGTGCTTCCGGATTCGCAATTATAATGAAGCGGCATCTATAGCCGTTGACCAGGACGAGTTTTTGCGGCTGCTGGGCGGCATCGCGGCTACCAACAGTCTGGTCGTCCATATTGTCGACCTGTTTGACTTTGAAGGCAGCCTCATTTCCGGGCTGCAGCGTTTTGTAGGCAGCAATCCGGTGCTGCTGGTCGTCAATAAAGTGGATTTGCTGCCTAAAGCGATGAATTTGAACCGGATCCGCAACTGGGTGCAGCAGCAGGCCAAAGCGGAAGGGCTGCGAACCGTTGACGTTGTGCTGTGCAGCGCCAAGAAAAACATCGGCTTCGACCATGTGATCGAAGCATTGGACCGATACCGCGGCGATCGCGATGTCTATGTGGTTGGCGCGACCAACGTCGGCAAGTCTACGCTCATTAACAGGCTGATCCGCGATTACAGCGATATGGAAGAGGAGCTCACCACTTCCCGTTATCCGGGCACAACGCTCGATGCGATCCATATTCCGCTTGATGACGGCAAGTCGATTATTGATACGCCGGGGATCGTCTACAGCTCCCGGATGACCGAAATTGTGCCGCGCGGCTTTCTGCAGTCGCTGCTGCCGGATAAGCCGATCAAGCCGCATGTGTATCAGCTGAACGACGGCCAGACGCTGTTTATCGGCAGCTTGGCCCGGTTTGATTTTGTGGAAGGCGAACGCCAGTCGTTTACGTTTTACGTATCGAACGCGCTTAATTTGCACCGCACGAAGCTGGAGCGGGCTGAAGTACTTTATGCGGAGCATCGCGGCGGGCTGCTTGGCGGACCATCGGTCGAGCAGCTGGCGGAAATGCCGGACTGGACGCGTCATTCGCTGCGCGTAAGGCGCGGGGAGCAAAAGGATGTCTTTATTTCCGGTCTCGGCTGGATTCAAGTGAACAGCACAGCCGGCGCATTGCTGGATGTATACGCGCCAAAAGGCGTTAAAGTGCTGCTCCGCAATTCCATTATATAAAAGGAAGCCGGATTCCGCGGACGAAGGGGAGAAGAGGACGATGGCAACAGAAAGCGCAGCTGGAGCTGCACTGGCGGCCGAAGCAGGCGAGGGAATTGACAGCCATACCGTGCTGTATGGCGTCATCGGCGATCCGATCCGCCATTCGAAATCGCCGATTATGCTGAACCGGGCGTTTCGGGAAACCGGAATAAATGGCGTTTATACCGCGTTTCATATTACGGAAGACAAGCTGGCTGATTTTATCGCCGGGGTGAAAGCGATGGGGATACGCGGGGTCAACGTGACGATTCCTCATAAGCTGAATATTATGAAGCATCTGGACGAGATTGACCCGGGCGCGCTGGCGATCGGGGCAGTTAATACGATCGTTAACGATAACGGCCGGCTGACCGGCTACAACACGGATGGCGTCGGTTATGTCCGCTCCTTGAAGGAAGAAGCGATGCCGGACATCTCCGGCAAACGGGTCTTGGTCATCGGCGCAGGCGGAGCCGCGCGCGGAATTGTCTACGCGCTCGCCGGCGAGCGGCCGGAGCGCATTACAATTGCGAACCGCACGATTGACAAAGCGGAAGAGCTGGCTCGTTCCTTCAGCAGCCGCGCCGAGCTGCAGGCGATAGCAAATGACCGCCTGCAGGAAGCATGCGGCGAAGCGGACCTCGTTATTAATACCACATCGGTAGGCATGTATCCGAACGTTCAGGATACGCCGGTCGGCAAAGGCTGGATACGTGAAGGAGCCGTTGTCAGCGATTTGATTTATAATCCGTTAGTTACCCGTTTTTTGAAGGAAGCGGAGGAAAGCGGATGCCGGATTCACGGCGGTCTCGGCATGTTTGTGCATCAGGGAGCCATCGCTTTTGAATATTGGACAGGCAGGCCTGCTCCCGTTCATGCGATGCGCGAGACGGTAATGGCTTCGCTCAAGAGTTAGTATAATTCGGGGCATAAGTATATTAGGGAAAGAAAGAAGGAAATGAATAGCATGTTAACTGGCAAACAAAAAAGGTATTTGCGCTCGCTGGCGCATCACCTGACGCCTATTTTTCAAGTAGGCAAAGGCGGCACTAACGGGCATCTCATCAAGCATATTGAGGATGCCATTGAAGTGCGCGAGCTTATTAAAGTATCGGTACTGAACAACTGTCTGGATGATCCGAAGGAAATTGGCCAGGAACTGGCACAAGAATCCCGTTCCGAGCTCGTTCAAGTGATCGGCAAAACGATTGTGTTATATAAAGAATCCAAAGACAACAAAAAAATCGAGCTGCCTGCAAAGGCGTAACGAAGGAAGATAAACGACAGGAGGCGCTGCGCAAGTGGCTGCCATTGGCATCATGGGCGGAACCTTTGATCCTATTCATATCGGGCATTTGATTGCAGCAGAGACGGCCCGCGATACATGCGGTCTGGACGAAATATGGTTTATTCCGTCCTATTTGCCTCCGCTAAAGGACAATGAACCAGGCGTGGAAAGTCTGATCCGGTATGAAATGGTCCAGGAAGCCGTCAAAACCAATCCTTTGTATCAGGCTCTGGATATCGAGCTCGTGCGCGGCGGCACGAGCTATTCTTACGATACGGCGCGGCAGTTGACCGAGCAGTATCCGGAGCATGACTTCTATTATATTATCGGTTCCGACCGGATTAATGATTTGCCGAAGTGGCACCGGATCGAGGAACTGTCCGCTTTGGTCGGCTTTATCGGGCTGGAGCGGCCGGATACGCCGATCCGGCTTGAAGGGCTGCCCGGTTATTTGAACCACAGGCTAAGGCTGGCGAATATGCCGCCGATCGGCATTTCATCTACAGACATCCGCGAGCGCTTGAAGGCGGGGCAGTCGATCCGGTATCTCGTCCCGGATAACGTGCATGAGCTGATAAGGAGGAATGGCTGGTATGAATCGTGAGCAAATGATCGAATCGGTCCGTTCGCAAATGCCGGAAAAAAGATGGCGCCATACAGAGGGCGTAATGGCGACAGCTGTAACGCTTGCTGAACGTTATGGCGAAGATCCGGCGAAGGCGGAGCTGGCCGCTATTTTGCATGATGTGGCCAAATATTGGCCAACAAGCCGTATGGAGCAGATTATAGTGGAGCAGCACATGCCGAAGGAGCTGCTTTTGTACGACAAGGAGCTTTGGCATGCGCCGGTTGGCGCTTGGGCTGCGGAGCACGACTACGGCGTAACCGATGCCGAAGTGCTGGATGCGATCCGGTATCATACGTCGGGCCGGAGGCAGATGACGAAGCTGGACAAAATTGTCTGCCTGGCGGACTATATGGAGCCCGGCCGCGAGTTTCCGGGGGTGGACCGTATTCGTGAGCTAAGCGAACAAAGTCTGGATAAGGCGCTGCTTGCCGGGTTTGATTCAACGATCGGGTTTTTGCTAGAAAAAGGAAGAAGGATATTTCCGCTGACGGTAGAAGCGCGCAACGGATTAATTGAAGAGATCAATGAAGGAGGCTGAGCGATGACGGTAAATTCGGAAAAATTGCTTGAATTGACGGTTGCTGCGGCAGAAGATAAAAAGGCACATGAGCTTGTAGCTTTAAATTTGAAAGAAATTTCACTGGTGGCGGATTATTTCGTCATTTGCCACGGTAATTCCGATACGCAGGTGCAGGCGATTGCGACGGCAATCCGCAAGCAAGCCGATGAGCTTGGCGTGCGCATCCGCGGCATAGAAGGAATGGATACGGCCCGCTGGGTTCTGATTGACCTGGGCGATGTCATTGTACATGTATTCCACCGGGATGAAAGAGAATATTATGGCATCGAGCGCTTGTGGTCGGATGCGAAAGTTGTGGAATTCGCATGAGTTTGACCGCAGGAATGGTGCACAAGCTGCAGGTGGCCCGCGAGGTGCCGCCTAACGGCTATTTTTTGACGGACGGGGAGTCCGACGTGCTGCTGCACTACAGCGAAATCGTTGGCGAACGGCCTAAGCCGGGCGATATGGTGGAAGTGTTTATTTTTCACGATACGGAGGACCGTATCGCTTCCACGATGAAACGCCCGTATTTGATGCTGGGCGAGCTTGCCCGGCTGAAAGTAGCGGATATTCATCCGCGCCTTGGCTGCTTTCTGGAGATGGGGCTGGGGCGTCAGCTGCTGCTGCCTGTATCGGAGCTGCCGGAGCGGATTGAATACCGCCCGCTTGTCGGCGACGAAGTGTTTGTTATTTTGGCCCATGACAAAGCAGGCCGCATGATTGCCAAGCTGGCGCGCGAGGACGATCTTGCGGGCCTTGTATTTCGTGCGCCTTCCACCTGGAACAACCAGTGGGTCGAAGGCTGGGTGACGAAGTCGCTGCAGATGGGCTCGTTTGTGCTGGTGGACGGCGGCGTGATCGGGTTTGGCGCGTACGGCTTTATTCCGAGTGCAGAACGCTCGCATCCGCTGCGCCTCGGCGAACGGGTGAAAGCGAGAGTGACGTTTATCCGCGAGGAAGACGGAAGGATCAACCTGTCGATGTCGAAGCGGAAGGAAGTTGGCCGCGTAGAAGATTCGGACGCGATATTTGCTTTCCTGAAGGCGCGCCCGAACGGCAGCATGCCTTATTCGGATGAGACGCCGGCTGAGGTCGTCAAGCAAAAGTTCGGCATCAGCAAATCGGCCTTTAAACGTGCGCTAGGCAAGCTGATGAAGGACGGCCTTGTAGAGCAAAAAGGCAGCTGGACAACGTTGACGGAACAAGGCGAAGCGAAGGAAGTGTCTGCAGAGGCAAGCGAGCTGGCGGCCGATCCGGCGGGCTTTGGCGCAGGTGCAGGCGGTACAGCCGCTGCCGAGGGAGCGTGGCTGCAGCGCCATGACGGCGCCGGCCGCCGCCGCGACAACCAGCCCGGCGGCCGGTACGGCAGCCGCGGCGCAGGAGCAGGAGCGAGCCGCCGCGAAGGCGAAAGCGGCGGCAGCCGGTATGGCAGCCGCGGCGCAGGAGCGGGAGCTGGCCGCCGCGAAGGCGAAAGCGGCGGCAGCCGGTATGGCAGCCGCGGCGCAGGAGCGGGAGCTGGCCGCCGCGAAGGCGAAAGCGGCGGCAGCCGGTATGGCAGCCGCGGCGCAGGAGCGGGAGCTGGCCGCCGCGAAGGCGAAAGCGGCGGCAGCCGGTATGGCAGCCGCGGCGCAGGAGCGGGAGCTGGCCGCCGCGAAGGCGAAAGCGGCGGCAGCCGGTATGGCAGCCGCGGCGCAGGAGCGGGAGCTGGCCGCCGCGAAGGCGAAGGCGGCAGCCGGTATGGCAGCCGCGGCGCAGGAGCAGGAGCTGGCCGCCGCGAAGGCGAAGGGCCGGAGCGGGGCGACCGCCGATGAGCTCCTACGGGCAGTTTGCACTTGTATACGACCGGCTGATGGCAGATATGCCTTACCCGGAATGGCTTCGTTTTGCCGAGTTGTGCTGGGAACGCTACGGCAAACCGGAGACGGTTGTTGACTTAGGCTGCGGCACAGGCAGCTTGTCCATTCCGCTCGCGCTGAAGGGCTACCACGTGTATGGCATCGACTTGTCGTCCGATATGCTGACGGTTGCCCGCAGCAAGTGGGAGGAATCACCGCAAAATGCCATGCGGCCAGGAACTGGTTCCGTTCAGTGGCTGCATCAGGACATGTGCGAATGGGAGCTGCTGGAGCCGGCAGATTCGGTTATTTCGTTTTGCGACTGCGTCAATTATTTGATCGAAGAAGAAGAGGTGGAGGCGGCATTTCGCGCCACCTTTAACGGGCTGCGCCCCGGCGGGTTGTTTTTGTTTGACGTACATCCGCCAAGCACGCTGGTTCGTTATGCAGAAGAGCAGCCCTTTTATTTGGACGAGCAGGACGTTGCTTACATATGGACAAGCGATTTGGACGAGGAGCGCTGCGAGATCGAGCATAACCTGACGATTTTTTCGCGCGAAAAAGACGGCCGTTTCATCCGGTTTGAGGAAACGCATGTACAACGCGCCTATGACGCGGATTGGATTGAGCAGGCACTCCGGAGGGCAGGCTTTACACAAGTGGACCGGTATGCCGATTTTCAGCTTCGCCAGCCGGCGGAACAATCCGAACGGCTGTTTTTTGCCGCAGTAAAATAAGCGCTGGTGCTGTAAAGCCGGTTTGACCAGCGCCAACAAAAGCCCTTGCGTATGAGCGCAAGGGCTTTTGTTTTAAAGTAGAAAACTCAAATGGCGCAGCAAATGGAATCCAATTTGAGAACCTGGATAAATTTGACGATCAAATTCGAACAGCGATGAGCCTGTCACTTTCCTGATTGCAGATATTGTTCGTTTGTGTGTACTTCTTGAAGCATTAAGCCTCGAATGGCAATCGAATTTTTATCGTCAATTCCTTTTAGCTTATAAACTCTCCTTCCCCAAATGCCATCCCCCTTCACTTTGCCAATCGCTTTGGCTGCTTTTAAATCCCCGCCCATATAATCGCTTGTAAGTTTACTGTTAAATTTGTATATAACACCGTTGCTGGAAATAACATCTCCATTTGATTCGATTATGTATGTTTCAAGATTCATAAATTTTATATCTATTACAGCTGCAACCGTTGCAATAATGCAGATCGCGGTTAGCAGGATTATACCGGCTCTCTTTACTTTCTTTCGATTTCCATTCATAAACTCCCTCCCAATTAGAACTAGGTTAATAATTTCAGATATTATTTCTATTATACACTGCCCGGCATAGACATTCCAAAATAATCCATAAACAAACATTCCCGCTCCAATGTTGAAAACTTCTCCATATAAAAAAATGACACTCGGTCGCCGCTCGAGTGTCATTACCAATTCGATTTGCAGAACCTTATAACGGTTCCTGTACAGTTAACCGGCGCTCACAGGAGAGCCTGTCACTCTGCCGCCTTCCCTGCGGCCGCCTGCGTCTCCGCTGCCTTGTGCGGGGGCACAAAGCAGCGCCGGCAGCGCGGCTCGTAGCTCTCCGTATCGCCGATTAGAAAAACCGGTCCAAGCTCAGCGGGCTTGCCGTTCACGATCCGCTGCGTGAAGGATGCGTGGGAATCGCCGCAAACCGCACAATAGGCAGTCAGCCGGACGATCTCGTCCGCTATCGCCATCAGGCTGCCCATGCTGCCAAACGGCTGGCCGCGGTAGTCCATATTCAGGCCGTCGCAAATGATTTGCTTCCCGCGGTAAGCCAGCTCTTGTACGAGCTGGACGATCTGCCCGGAAAAAAACTGCGCTTCGTCAAAAGCGACCACATCCACTTGCTCCGAATCCGCTGTGATGCGCTCCATCCAAGCGGTTGTCAGCTCCCTTGGAATACTGGCAGCCGGCAGGCTGTAGCCGATCCGGCTTACAATTTGCTCCGTCCCAAACCGGTTATCCTCTGCCGGCTTGTAGGCTTGAACCGTTTTGCGCCCGAATTGCTGCAGCTTCTGGCACCGTTTGATTAACTCGCCTGATTTTTCCGAGAACATTGGCCCGGTGATTACTGTAATGATGCCTCTTTCCATCGCCGAACCTGGCTCCTTTACAAGGTATTGTCTTCCGCTTATTTCAAATATGTCGTATAATAGTTTTGTTTGTCGTTTTGTGGCGAAGCAGTCTTGACGGAATGGATGCGGCTGCTGCCTTGTTCATTCGTGCGCCAAACCGCTCCAAAACAGCTGCTATTCCCGCAGCGCATCGTACAATTTGCTGCTCATAAGGCTTTCGCGGCCTTGCGCCCGTGCCGCCGCAGTCCGGCGGGAACGGAGCTCTTGCGTCAATTCCAGGTTCTCCTTAACCAGCCCTTCTATGTACTCAAGCAATTCCGGAACGGTGTAGCCGGCATCTATATATAGTTTCTCAAGCGCTTTTTTTGCGCTCTCCAGCGTCATTTGATTTTCCATTTTGACCTCCATAAAATCTATAAAATGCTACTATCTCATCATATCTCTATCTGTTAAAATAGTCGAGTGCGCCAAATCCCGCGCCACGCCTGGGATCCTAATTTTTCGTTGACGACTCCTATATATTGATGTAAAATCAATCACATCAACTACATATTGATGAATTGCGGCAAAATGGCCTACATACTGAACATTTAAACTGCTAGCGCATCTGGTTAATTTAGATGAACCGGAGCGCTTTTTGATTGCTGTAATTCAATAGGAGTGATAGAGAGATGCTGATTGTTTACGATTCCAAAACTGGAAATGTCAAGCGATTTATTAACAAACTGAATATGCGGGCAATTCCAATTGAGGAGCACCAGAAGGTGGACGAGCCTTACGTGCTTGTCACGTATACAACCGGCTTCGGACAAGTTCCGGAGAAGGTCAAATCGTTTCTCTCACGCAATAACAAGTTATTGAAAGGGGTATCGGCCAGCGGGAACCGCAACTGGGGCACCGGCTTTGCCAAAAGCGCAGACACGATATCCGAAATGTATGGGGTTCCGGTAATTAATAAATTCGAGCTTTCAGGAACGGCTCAAGATATGGAACAATTTGTCGAAAGGGTGCGGATCATTGAAGCATATTGAATTAAACAACGAATTGATGCAGCGTGGAGCCGATGGCTTCTATCAGCTTGACAAAGATAAAGAAGCGGTTGCGGCCTTTATGGAAGAAGTGGAAGAAAAAACGCTGAAGTTCGGATCCTTGCGCGAAAAGCTTGATTATTTGATCGACAACGATTATTACGATAATGTGTTTGAGAGCTATACGTACGAGCAGGTGGAATCGGTATTCAACCTGACAGCAAGCAGCGGTTTCCGTTTTGAGTCGTACATGGCGATTTCCAAATTTTACAAAGACTATGCAATGAAAACGAATGATAAAAGCAAATATTTGGAGCAATACCCGGATCGCGTCGCGATTGTAGCGCTGCATCTCGGCGAAGGCGATATCGCCAAAGCGACCCGCATCGCGGAAGCGATGATCGAGCAGCGCCTGCAGCCGGCGACGCCAACGTTCCTGAACGCGGGCAAAAGCCGCCGCGGCGAGCTTGTATCGTGCTTCCTGCTGGAGATGGATGACTCGCTCAACTCGATCAATTATGTGATCGGCACTTGCATGCAGCTGTCCAAAATCGGCGGCGGCGTAGCCGTCAACTTGTCGAAGCTGCGCGGACGCGGCGAGCCGATCAAAGGCGTAGCCGGTGCAGCCAAAGGCATTATGCCGGTGCTGAAGCTGATGGAGGATGCGTTCTCCTATGCCGACCAGATGGGTCAGCGCAAAGGCTCGGGCGCAGGGTACTACAATATTTTTGGCTGGGACGTTATCGAGTTTCTGGACTCCAAAAAAATTAACGCCGACGAAAAGCTGCGCATCAAAACGCTGTCGATCGGCCTGATCATACCAAACAAATTTTACGAGCTTGCCGCTCAGAACAAACCGCTTGTTGTATTCGGCCCTTATTCCGTATATAAAGCCTACGGCAAACATCTGGACGATCTCGACATGGACGAAATGTACGACGAGCTGCTGGCGAACGACCAAGTGACGAAAAAAACCGTTATGAGCGCACGCGACATGATGACGAAGATCGCTTCGATTCAGCTGGAATCGGGTTACCCGTACATCGTAAACAAGTCCAACGCGAACCGCGTCCATGCGTTAAAAGATATCGGCCAAATTAAAATGTCCAACTTGTGCACGGAAATATTCCAGCTGCAAGAGACATCTACGATTAACGATTACGGGATTGACGATGTCATCCGCAGAGATATCAGCTGCAACCTCGCTTCCTTGAATATTGTGAACGTGATGGAAACGGGCAAAATCAGAGATTCGATCCGCGTCGGCATCGAAGCGCTCACGACGGTAAGCGACCTGTCGCAAATCGACAACGCGCCGGGCGTACGCCGCGCTAACAGCGAGCTGCATGCGGTTGGCCTTGGCGCCATGAACCTGAACGGCTTCCTGGCGAAAAACAAAATCGCTTATGAAAGCGCCGAAGCACGCGAATTCGCAAGCACGTTCTTCATGATGATGAATTTCTATTCGATCGAGCAAAGCATGGAAATTGCCCGCGACCGCGGCGAGACGTTTAAAGATTTTGACAAATCCGAATATGCCAAAGGCACATTCTTCACGCGTTATGTGGACAAAGATTTCCGTCCGCAATCGGACCGCGTCAAAGCGCTGTTCGAAGGCATCCACGTTCCTTCGCCGGAAGATTGGGCGCAGCTGGCCGAGCAAGTGAAGAAGCATGGCTTGTACCATGCGTACCGCCTTGCAATCGCGCCAACGCAAAGCATTTCGTACATTCAGAATTCGACGTCCAGCGTGATGCCGATCGTAGAACATATCGAAACGCGGACATATGCGAACTCGACGACATATTACCCGATGCCGTTCCTGAGCGCGGAAACGCAATGGTACTACAAATCGGCGTACAACATCGACCAGTTCCGCCTGATTGACATGATTGCGGAAATTCAACAGCACGTTGACCAAGGCATTTCGACGGTGCTTCACGTCAACAGCACAGTATCGACGCGCGAACTTGCCCGCTTCTACATTTACGCGGCGCAAAAAGGGCTGAAGTCGCTTTATTACACGCGTACGAAAAAACTGTCGATCGAAGAATGCACAAGCTGTGCGGTTTAATTCGATTTCGGTTAAACGCGGTTTATTCCAAAAATAGAGGATGATAAGACAATGAGAGGCGGGCGCTTGCTCGCCCGTTGTCTTCTTATATAAAGGAGCCATTGCCTGATGAAAGCAGTGAACTGGAACCGGCCAGACGACGATTTTACATTAACGTTCTGGCAGCAAAATATTATGCAGTTTTGGACGGACGATGAGATTCCGCTCTCCGACGACAAGATGGACTGGATGGCGATGACGGATGACGAGCGCACCGTCTACAAGCATGTACTGGGCGGCTTGACGCTGCTGGACACGCTGCAAGGCGGCGTCGGCATGCCGAAGGTGCTGGAGCATGTGGAAGGCTTGCAGCGCAAAGCGGTGCTTGGCTTTATGTCGATGATGGAGCAGATCCACGCCAAGTCGTACAGCAGCATTTTTACGACGCTGGCTTCTACAGAAGAAATCGACGAGATTTTCAACTGGGTGGAGCGCAACGAACAGCTGCAGTTTAAAGCGAAGCTGATTGAATCGTGGTACACCAGCATCAGTTCGAAGCAAGACTTGTTCAAAGCAATGGCGGCTTCGGTCTTCCTCGAAAGCTACTTGTTCTACAGCGGCTTTTTCTACCCGCTTTATTTGGCCGGACAAGGCAAGATGACGAGCAGCGGCGAAATTATCGACCTCATTCTTCGCGACGAAAGCATCCACGGCTTGTACGTCGGTACGCTGGCGCAGGAGCTGTACCAGGAATTTGCGCCGGACGTGCAGGAGAAGCTGAAAGGTGAGCTGCTGGAGCTGCTGCAAACGTTGTACGCGAACGAAGAGGTGTACACCGATCAGCTGTATTCGGCTATCGGCCTCCAGGACGAAGTGAAAACGTATGTGCGTTACAACGCTAACAAAGCATTGATGAACCTTGGCTTTGATCCGTTTTTCCCGGACGAGCCGGTTAATCCGATTGTATTTAACGGGATCAGCACGCATACGAAGCAGCATGACTTTTTCTCGAAAAAAGGCAACGGCTACGTTCGGGCGATCAACATTGAGCCGTTATCCGACGATGATTTTGTGTTTTAAGCTACAATAAGAGGCTGGGAACCTCAGGACTGCAAGCACAGTTGCAGTCCTGAGGTTTTTTATTGCGGAGAAACATAAATCCGGCGGCTGCCGTCCATAATGGAGGAGGTGATGGGATGCAGAGCAAGCGGAATAGACTGCGCCAACGTGCGAGACTCCAGGCCAAAGGGATTCAGCTGGCCATGCTGCTGCTTATTATGGCGCTGCTGCTGGCAAGCTGCCGGACTGTAGAGGAGATGGCAGGCACCCCCATGAAGGAGACAGAGGAGCATGCGGCTAAGGAGACAGAGGAACAGTCTGCCAAGCGGCCGGAAGGTCAAGCGAATTCACCTATGCCGGCCGAGATGCCGGATGATTTTGCTTTTGCCGTTCAGTACGGAGTGACAAGCAAAAACCGGATCGATACGTTTGAGCATCGCGTCACGAAAGATCTGGTGTCGGACGGCACGGCTGACGCCGAACTTCAGTTAAGCCGGGAAGAGCTGGAGTCCATTTATGCGAAGATGCGGGAAATGAACGTTACCGGGCTGGCGAATTTAAACGTAGAGCATCCAAGCTGCCAGCAAATTCCGTACACGGACGACAGCTGGACCATTCGGCTAGGCGGCAAGCAATATTATTTGGCTTGGACAGGGAAGTATTGCGAGCTGACGCAGGACGCCAAGTCGCTGCAGGAGCTGCGGGACTACATAGCTGCTATGGTGCAGAAAAAAGAAGCGTACAAGCAATTGCCGACAGCCAGAGGCGGTTACGATTAAAAAACGGTTAATGGCGGCCGGTATTACGACTATTCACAGCCATTCATTCATGGTACACTACTGTGGACAATAGGTTTCTATCCAGGCGGTTTAGCCCCGACCTATCGAAGGAGGAATACGCATGGACAATTGTTCAATTATTACAAGACCTTCACTTAATTTGGTAGGCATCAGCTATTGCGGTCCCTATTCCACGCTGCCGGATGAGGCGATTCGCCTGCAAACCGAAATGCTGGCAAAAAAATATTTGCTGGGTGACCATATTCGATCGACTGTCTTGTACAGCCCGTATTTTGGCAATGAAGTATTCGCCGCCTACTGGGCCTGCTACGAAGTACAGCATATGAGTGAAGTACCGGAAGGAATGGTACAGTTCACGATCCCGGAGCATCGATACGCAACGGTTGATTGCTCGAATAAACGGATTGGCGAAGGTTATGAGCAGCTGTTTGCATGGATGCAGGAAAATGAGCTGGAGAAAAACGAACATGCCGTAGCGCTCGAAATTTTTTATGTGGATGAACCTCATTTGGAAGAAATTCCGGTTGAGCTGCTCATTCCGATCAAATAAATGAGATATGACAAAAAGGACTTTGAAAGTCCTCTTTTTTTTCGCTGAATAGACGAACAGGTGGAAGGATCTGAAAGAGATAAAGCCAATCTATATGGTTGACAGTTTCACGTCAGAGCCGTTCCGCGGCAATCCCGCGGCCGTATGTTTGCTGGATAAAGCAGAGGACGGGCAATGGATGCAGCAGGTTGCGGCGGAAATGAACGTGTCGGAAACGGCGTTTGTATATCCGGAAGCGGGATTATGGCGGCTGAGATGGTTTACGCCAGTTGTCGAGGAGCGGCTTTGCGGCCATGCGACATTGGCAGCCGCTCATATTTTATGGCAGTCGGGACGGCTGCAGCCGGGCGAGACGGCCCGTTTTATGACGCTGAGCGGGCAGCTGACCGCTCAGCAGAATGGAGCCGGCGGCATTACGCTCGATTTTCCGTCAGAGCCGGTACAGCCCGTGGAGACTGAACAGGCGCTAATCGAAGCATTAGGTCTTATTCCGCGATATACCGGGCGGAACCGGCTTGATTTGCTTGTGGAAGTCGACAGCGAGCAGACTGTGCGCCAGCTGCGCCCGGACATGGCGCTGCTGGCCAAGTTGGACTGCCGCGGCGTTATTGTAACAAGCCGGGCAGCCGGCAGCGGCTATGATTTTGTTTCTCGTTTTTTTGCGCCAATGGACGGTATTTCGGAAGATCCGGTTACCGGCTCGGCCCATTGCGCGTTAGCTCCATATTGGGGCAAACGGCTTCGGCGCGATTCGCTGGTCGGGTATCAAGCTTCGGCGAGGGGCGGGTACGTGGCGGTGCAGCTTGCAGGGGACCGCGTCCGGCTGACCGGGGAAGCGGTAACCGTTATGAAAGGATCATTGGAGGTATAATCAAGATGAATGCGTTTAAACTGCCCCGCGAGCAAAAGGAGCAGCTGATCAGCAGCTTGCAGCGTTTTTTTGAAATGGAGCGTTCCGAAAGCATCGGCTCCGTAGCTGCCGAACAGCTGCTGGATCATATGCTGCAGGAGCTTGGCCCTTTTATTTATAATCAAGCTATAACGGATGCCAGACAAACGGTGATGGAACGTATGCAGGCGATGGAAGATGAACTGTATGCGCTGGAGAAAAGCTCTTCCGGGAGCAAACGTAAATAATAATCGAGATGAAAATGAAAAGGTGGCTGCATTAGCGAAGGGAGCTGGGAAGACAGTGACTCATATCACGCTTGTCCGCCATGGCATAACCGCTTGGAATAAAGAAGGCCGGGCGCAAGGGCATACGAACAATCCGCTGGATGAAGAAGGTTTCCGGCAGGCGGAAGCAGTTGCTGCAAGGCTTGGCGCCGAGCATTGGGATGCCGTCTACTCCAGCGATCTGCTGCGCGCCCGGCAGACTGCGGAAACGATTGCGGCGCGAGCGGGGAATCCGCCCTTATATTTGGATCAGCGGCTGCGCGAAATGGGCGGCGGGCTCATTGAGGGCACGACGATGGCGGAGCGGATCGAACGATTTGGCCACGACTGGCGGGAGAAGAAGCTGGGGATCGAGACCAAAACGTCAGGAATGGATCGCGGCGGAGAAGTGCTGGAAGAGATTGCGGCCAAACATCCGGACGGCCGCATCCTTGTTGTCAGCCATGGCGCCATTATCCGTCACGCGCTGATGAAGCTGCTCCCGGATTTGAATGTGGATGAGCTGCTTGGCAATACTGCCGTTACACGCATACGTAAAACAGCGGAAGGCTGGCAGTGCGATTTGTACAACTGCACGGATCATTTGAACGAACGATAAAATAACTGCGTCGAAGACAGTACATAAGCTTGGCAACAAGCAGAAGCGGAAGGAGGCGCTTTTTGTGCAAAAAATAGCGATTATTTCGGATATTCACGGGAATGTGCCTGCGCTGGAAGCCGTTCTTCGCGATGTCGACCTGCGCCGGGTTGACCGGCTGATTTGTCTTGGAGATTTGATTGGCAAAGGTCCGGGTTCAGATGTGTGCGTGGATCTTGTCCGGAGCCATTGCGATACGGTTGTTATGGGCAACTGGGACGATTTCATAGCGACGCCAAGCGATATTGACGTTGCAGTCTGGCACCGTTCTTTGCTTGGCGAAGAGCGTCTCGCTTATTTGGCTTCCCTCCCTTTCTCGGCCGAATTTGTATTAAGCGGCAAATATGTAAGGCTGTTTCACGCTTCTCCGCGCAGCCTGTATGAGCGGATCCAGCCATGGGATGAGGCGGCTAAACGGCTGTCGCTGTTTGAAGCATCCGAGCGGTGCCAGGAGTGGTGTGCGGCTGATGTCGCCGGTTACGGAGACATTCATAATGCCTATATGCAATACATGGAAGGCAAGCTGCTGTTTAATGCCGGAAGTGTCGGCAATCCGCTGGATGTTCCTAAAGCTTCTTATGTCATCCTGGAAGGCCAATACGGAAGCGGGCAGGATGCGCCTATTGATCTCCAGTTTGTACGTGTTGCTTATAATATTGAAGAGGCGGTGTCGCAGGCGGAAGCATCCGGAATGCCTCATTTGGAGCCGTATGTAAGAGAGCTTCGCACAGCCCGTTATGCCCGAAGCTGAACGGATGGCTGCAGCGCAGCCCTTAACCTGCTCTTCATCAAATCGAAATGAATGAAACACAAAAGCCGGCCCAACAGGGCCGGCTTTGTGTTTGGATATAGAACAATCCTATTTGTTTATAGAAATGCTTTATGTTCGATTGTGCGAATGGTATGCGGGTGGTAAAGTGGGTTTAAGTTAATTCTGACAAAACCTATAGGAATAAATTAAAAAGGGAAAAAGGGTGTGGATACGATGAGTACAAAGAGACAAATCAAGCTGGGAGCTATTATTCATGGAGTCGGAAGCAGCACATCGCTGTGGCGCCATCCGGACATTCAGGCGGATGCCAGCATTAATATTGATTTCTATAAAAAACAAGCGCTGAAAGCGGAAGAAGGCAAGTTTGATCTTCTGTTTATCGCGGACGGCTTATATATCAATGAAAAATCGATTCCGCATTTTTTGAACCGGTTTGAGCCCATTACGATCCTCTCGGCTCTCGCTTCGATTACGACAAATATCGGCCTTGTCGGGACATTGTCCACTTCCTACAGCGAACCGTTTACGGTGGCCCGCCAGTTCGCTTCGATTGACCATATTAGCGGCGGCCGCGCCGGCTGGAACGTCGTAACGTCTCCGCTGGAAGGCTCGGCTCTTAATTTCAGCAAAAAAGAACATCCGACACATGATCAGCGCTACCGGATTGCAGAAGAGTATTTGGAAGTAGCCAAAGGGCTGTGGGATTCGTGGGAAGATGACGCATTTGTACGGAATAAGGAAACCGGCGTTTTCTTCGATCCAAGCAAAATGCACCGCTTAAACCATGAAGGCGAGTTTTTCTCGGTGCAAGGTCCGCTTAATATTGCGCGCTCAAAGCAAGGACACCCGGTCGTATTCCAAGCCGGTTCTTCGGACAGCGGCCGCAGGCTGGCTGCCAAAACGGCGGATGCGGTGTTCACCGGCCATGAAACGATTGAAGAAGCTAAAGCTTTTTACAGCGATGTTAAGAAACGGGCAGCTGAATTTGGCCGCTCCGCAGACGAAATTCTGATCTTCCCTGGAATTGGTCCGATTATCGGGCAAACCGCCGAAGAAGCGGAACGCAAATACCAGGAAGTTGCCGATCTGGTCAGCATCGAGGATGCCCTGCAATATTTGGGCCGTTACTTCGATCATTTGGATTTCTCCCAGTTCCCGCTGGATGAACCGTTCCCGGATTTGGGCGAAGCAGGTAAAAACAGCTTCCGCAGCACGACGGACCGGATTAAGCAAAAAGCGAAGGAAAAGGGGCTTACGCTGCGGCAGGTGGCACGTGAAGCCGCAACGCCGCGCAGCCGGTTTATCGGCACGCCTGAGCAAATTGCCGATCAAGTTCAACAATGGTTTGAAGAAGGGGCGGCGGACGGTTTTATTATAGGCGGCGGCGTTCCGAATGCGCTGGAAGATTTTGTGGAGCAAGTAGTTCCAATTTTGCAAGCACGCGGGTTGTACCGCACCGAATATGAATCAGATACGCTTCGCGGCAATTTGGGGCTGGCTGTTCCGGTGAACCGCTATACGAAGCAGCATGAGAACAGCCTGATTTAATGACTTGAATGGATAAGAACTTTGGAGATGGGGCGTGTATACAGATATGAAACCATTATCAGCGATATTCAAACATACGGCATGGATTACAGCACTAGTATTGGTATTAACGGCATGCTCCGGCAACAGCGGTTCCGGCGGGACTAACACCGGCAGCAAGCCGGATAGCGGACAAAGCCCGGCTGCTACGCAAGCAGCTGCGCAGGGCGGAGATTTAAGCTTTGCGCTCGCGACTTCCCCTGATACGCTTGATCCGGCGCGCAGCGGCCTTGCCGTTGCAATCCGGGTATACCGCGCATTGTTCGATAATCTGGTCGTCCAGCTGCCGGATAGCTCAATTAAACCATGGCTGGCAACGGAATGGACCATTTCGGATGACGGCTTGGATTATACGTTTAAGCTGCGTCAGGATGTCAAATTCCATGACGGGACGCCGTTTAATGCGGATGCAGTCAAATTCAGCTTCGAGCGTATTTTGGATCCTGCTACGAAGTCGGGCAACGCGCTGGCGCTGCTGACGCCGCTGGAATCGGTAGACGTCATTGACGATTATACGGTGAAGCTGCATTTGAGCAAACCTTCCCGCGCCTTTTTAACCAATTTGAGCTCGGCGTCGCTCAGCATCGTCTCGCCGGCTGCAGTCGCCAAATACGGCGATCAATTTGGCCAAAATCCGGTAGGGACCGGACCGTTTATTTTCGTCAAATGGGATCAGAACCAGCAAATCGTGCTGAAGCGTAACCCGGACTACAAGTGGGCGCCTGAAACGATCGAAAATAAAGGCGCTCCTTATCTGGATACCCTTACATTTAAAATTGTAACCGAAGAAGCTACGCGGATCGGCAGCGTACAAAGCGGCCAAGTGCTGGCGGCTGAAACCGTCCCGCCGCAAAATGTGCTGGCCCTCAAAAACGACAGCAAAACCCAGCTGATTCAAGTGAATACAAGCGGATTGCCTTATACGCTGTTTATTAATGAGAAAAAAGAGCCTTGGAACGATCTGAAGGCACGGCAGGCGCTTCAATACGGCATTGATGTCGCTACGATCGTCAAAACGCTGTATCTCGGCACTTATGATCAGGCCTGGTCGGCGCTGGCGCCTGGAATGACCGGCTATGACGCATCGCTTGAAAACGCGCTGAAGCCGGACCCTGCCAAAGCCGGCCAATTGCTTGACGAGCTGGGCTGGGTCAAAGGCGCGGACGGCATACGCGAAAAAGACGGCAAACAGCTGACGTTAAATTATGTTGACGGCAGCCCGAACCGGGAAAAACGGAACGATATCGCCGTCATGATCCAGCAGCAGCTGAAAGCGATCGGCATTAAAGTCAATGTGAACATTACAAAAGATACGACAACGGTTGTATATACAAACGGCGATTACGACATTTACGGCAACAGCCAGGTCAATGTGGATCCGAACGCGCTGTACCAGTTTTACCATACGCCGGCTCAAGGCGCGCGGCCTACCATTGCGAACTATTCTAATCCGGAAACGGATGCGCTGCTGGAACAAGCCGCGGTGGAGAAGGACGATGCCAAACGGGCGGATCTCTATAAGCAAATCCAGCAAAAAATTTCGGCTGATGCGGTCATCATTCCGATCTATGTATTCCCTTATACAGTGGCAGCTGCCAAATCGGTTCAAGGCCTGAAGTTTGATTTGACCGGATACCCTTGGTTTAACGATACATCCATTCAAAAGTAATGCGGAAGGAGGGCTGGCGGCCATGATAAAAGCGATTGCTGTAAAGCTGTTTACCTCGTTGCTTGTTGTTGCAGGCTCCTTGCTTCTTGTATTTACAATCCTGTACTTGCTTCCGGGCGATCCGGTAGATTCCATTCTGGATCCGACGCAAGCGACGCCTGAAATGATTGCCAATTTGCGGGCGCAGCTTGGAACCGATCAGCCCTATTACGTGCAGTTGTTCCATTATTTCGGGCATATGGCGAGAGGCGACTTTGGCGAGTCGCTTCTCACCTCCGAACCGGTATTGCCCAAAATACTCGACAACTTCCCTGCAACGTTGTCGCTGACACTTACCAGTGCGGCAGTATCGGTTGTTGTAGGCGTGCTGCTTGGCGTGCTGTCGGCTATCCATCGCAATAAGCCAATTGATATTATCGCGAGAATCGTCGGTTTGTTTGGCATTTCGATGCCGACTTTCTGGTCAGGCATTCTGCTGCTGCTCGTTTTTTCCATCCATTGGGGCTGGTTTCCTGCAATGGGCTCGGACGGCTGGCGGACGCTCGTGCTGCCTTCCATTACATTGGGCCTTATCGGAGCAGGTTTTATTGTAAGGATGGTTCGCAACAGCATGCTGGAAGTAATTAACGAAAGCTTTATCGTAACGCTGCGCTCCAAAGGATTGACAGAGCGTGCTGTTATGTACCGCCACGCGCTCCGCAACGCTCTGATCCCGGCGGTAACGCTGATGGGAACGCTTGTAGGCGAGATGCTGGCCGGCACTGTCGTCATCGAAACGGTGTTTGCACGGCAGGGCATTGGCCGGATTATATCGGACGCGCTGATGGCGAAAGATTTTCCCGTTGTACAGGGCGTTATCTTCTTTACGGCTATCATCTATGTTGCCGTCAACCTGATCGTTGACTTATCGTATTCCTTTATTGACCCGCGGGTCAGAAGATCGGCCTGATTGAAAGGAGGAGACGCATATGAAGCCTTCAGCTGCCGCAAGCCCTTCTTGGCGCTTTGGTAATAAAGCTGATACGTCTTCCCGCCCGTTAGCGGCGTTGACTGCTTCCCGGCTGTTCGTTTACGGAGCCGGGCTTGTTTTGCTATTTATCGTGTTGTGTGCGATTGTCCCGGGGTGGATTGCCCCATATTCGCCAACGGAGATGAAGACGGATCAAATTTTACAGGGGCCAAGTCTGGCTCATCCGTTTGGCATTGATTACTTTGGCCGGGACGTCTTCAGCCTGGTTGTATACGGCAGCCGTGATTCGTTGTTTATCGGCGTAATGTCGGTACTCGTCGGCGGCATCGTTGGCGGAGCCATCGGCGCAGTATCCGGCTATATCGGCGGCATTATTGACACGGTATTTATGCGGATTATTGACATTTTGATGACGATACCCGGCATATTGCTTGCGCTCGCGATTGCTGCTGCCCTTGGGCCGAGCTTGTTTAATATTGTACTGGCGGTAGCGGTCTCGTCGATTCCTGGTTATGCGAGGGTCATGCGGGGCCAGATGCTCAGCATTAAAAACCGTCCTTATATTACCGCTTCCCGTTCCATTGGCGTATCGCAGTTCGGCATTTTTTGGAAGCATGTGCTGCCTAACTCATTGTCTCCAATGCTCGTTATGGCGACGCTTGGCATCGGAAGCGCGATATTGGCCGGGTCGGGACTAAGTTTTCTGGGCCTTGGCGTGTTGCGGGAAATCCCGGACTGGGGCACGCTGCTCGCACAAGGGAGAAGTTATTTGACGGTAGCCTGGTGGATATGTACCTTTCCCGGGCTGGCAATTACGCTGTTTGTGCTTGCCGTCAATTTGCTGGGCGACAAGCTGAGGGACCATTGGGACCCGAAAAAAAGCCGCATTTAACGAAAGCCGGAACCGGATGTGAACCCGGGGCCGGTCTGCGCGAGCGGACAGATGGGGGGCGGAATGATGAAGCAATTGCTGGAAATTGAGCGCCTTTCGGTGCAATTTCATACTAAAAACGGGCCGCTGCAGGCGCTGCGCGAAGTATCGCTGTCCATCCGGCAAGGAGAAACAGTGTGCCTGGTAGGAGAGTCGGGCAGCGGCAAAACGATAACTTCTAAAGCGGTAATGCGTCTTATTGATTACGAAAATGGGCGCATTACAGACGGCCGCATTGTGCTGGACGGCATTGATATCGGCTCGTTGCCGCAAAAGGAGCTTCGCGCGCTTCGGGGCAAAAAAATGGCGATGGTGTTCCAGGAGCCGATGGCGGCTTTTGATCCGGTTTATACGATTGGCCATCAAATGACGGAAACAATTATGGTGCATGACCGGAAAAACAAGGCGGAAGCGTGGGAGCATTCCGTCCGGCTGCTGGAGAGGGTAGGGATTCCGGAGCCGGAAATTCGCATGAAGCAATATCCCGGCGAGCTTTCCGGGGGCATGCTGCAGCGCGCTATGATCGCTATGGCGTTATGCTGCGGACCGGAACTGCTTATTGCGGATGAACCGACGACGGCGCTGGATGTTACGATTCAGGCGCAAATTTTGCATTTGCTGCAAAGTTTGAAGCAGGAGCTGGGCATGTCGATTTTGCTTATTACGCATGATCTTGGCATCGCCGCTGAAATTGCGGACCGGGTTGTCGTCATGTATGCCGGGAGTGTCGTGGAGCAAGGGGCGACCGGCGAGCTGTTTGAGCAGCCCCGCCACCCTTATACACGCGGCCTTCTTCATTCTGTGGCAACGCTGGATACGCAGCGCGGCTCCAGGCTTCATTCCATCCCCGGCTCCATCCCCAGCTTGTCGGCTTTGCCGGAAGGCTGCTTGTTTCACCCCCGCTGCCCTTATGCGACGGACAAATGCGGTTCGGAAGCGCCGCCTCTTGTTTCAGACAACGGCAGAGAAGCCGCATGCTGGCATTCAAATGAACTGATTGCAAGCGAAGGATGGCAGAGGAAGCCGGAAACGCCGGACAGCCGTAAAGAAGCAGCGCGTGTACATGAACAGCCGCTTGTTCAAGTAAGCGGGCTGGCGGCGCAAGGCAGTACGCCGTATTTGGCGGCTGCTGCAGAGACGGATTACTGGCCGGTATCCGGAGGTGAGCAGGGAGAGGAACAGACGGATACGGAGCTGTTTCATATTAAGGGGCTGCGCAAATATTACCCGATTAAAGGGTCGATTCCCGGCCGGAACAAAGGGCATATTCATGCAGTCGATGATGTCAGTTTTACGATACGCAAAGGTGAAACATTTGGCCTGGTAGGCGAATCCGGGAGCGGCAAATCGACGCTTGGCCGCGTGCTGCTGCAGCTGGAGAAGGCGACCGCAGGCGAAGTGAGATTTCAAGATAAGCCGTTGACGGAGCTTGGCCGCAAAGGTTTGCATGGCATGCGGCGGGATATGCAAATGATATTTCAGGACCCGTACGGTTCCCTGGATCCACGCTGGACGGTTGGAGATATTGTCGGGGAGCCGCTCGCTGTGCACGAGTCCATAAGCAAACGGGAAATAAAGCAGCGTGTCGAACAGCTGTTGCAGGCTGTTGGGCTGGACCCTGCCGTGGCCGCTCGCCATCCGCATGAGTTTTCCGGCGGGCAGCGCCAGCGTATTGGCATTGCTAGGGCAATTGCATTAAATCCAAAGTTTATTTTGGCGGATGAGGCGGTGTCGGCTTTAGATGTGTCGGTCCAAGCTCAAATCGTTAATTTGCTGCAGGATTTGCAGCAGCAGATGGGCTTGACCTACTTGTTTATCGCTCACGGGCTGCAAGTTGTGCGTCATATCTCGGATCGTATTGGCGTTATGTATCTTGGCAAACTGGTTGAAATCGCGCCTAGCGAGGAATTGTTTCTTCACCCGGCTCACCCGTATACCCGGGCGCTTATTGCCTCGATACCGGATCCGGATCCGAAACGCAAACGCCAGCATACAGCGATTCAAGGCGAGATCCCTTCGCCGGCTAACCCGCCATCCGGCTGCAGATTTCATACGCGGTGCCCGTTGGCAACGAACAAGTGCCGGGAGACAGAGCCGCCGCTGGCTGCGGTAGGCGCCGGCCATTTGGCCGCTTGCCATTATCCGATTTAACCGGGTTGTTTCCTTACTTATCCATAAATTCCTTGGATATTGGTTGACATTGACTTGCCCGTGCTCAAAATGATATATTTTTTCGGTATTAGTTTTGAGCGATGAAAGGGTTGTTAATAACAGTGGCAACAAAGGAAGACGCACCGGTAAAATTGATTCCTACGAAAATTTGGAGATGTAAAAACCAAGACTGTAAAGCATGGATTAGAGATGAATTCATTAGCACAGATCCATTGTGCCCGATGTGCAAAGGGCCGATGGGAAGGAGTATGCGGCATTTGCCTGCGGTTCAAAATAAGGTGAAAGCACAGCCCCGCAAGCCTAAATCCGAGTATGAATAAACATGCAAGGAGCTGTTCCTGGTCATAACGAGCCGGGAAGGCTCTTTTTTTTGCAGATTGATTAGGTTTGACATGGGGGCTTGGAGCAAAGACTTAAGGGTATTGCGGGGAGATAAGCTTACGCCTGGATGCCGCTGCGCGGGATTTGTTCCTTTCGCGGATATGGTGGATAGCGAGCCGTATAGCCATCGGACCTGCAATACTGCCGAGGAAAGCGACGGGAAAAGGCAGCAGCGCCTTCCGGATCGCCCAAAAGCAGGCAGAGCCGGCAGCATAATCGATAAGGGTCCCTTCGATCACTCGCGGGAGATGGATGGCGACGAATACCGGCTTTGCGGTCCTTGTTTCTTGTACCATTACGGGCCTCCTTTATTATTGTCCTCTCATACCTATGCGCCGCAAGGCTTGTTCCAAAACCAGTTTCCTTTCTATTCTTTCGTTCAGTTGCAGCGATGCTGCGAATATAATGAAACCAAATATGTCATGCCAGCCGGCATGCGGAAGGGAGCATCTTAAGATGCGTTGTCCTTGGTGTCATGAAGAAGTGGAGCTTCGGAACGACAGGACTTGCCCCGCTTGTAAAAATGACGTACCGGCAAATATGGATTCGGTTCATGCGCACGCTGAAGAGGTCACCCCAGCTGAAAATTTGGAACAGCTTATTGAACAGAAATTCCGCTGCTCCAAATGCAGGGGGCTACTTGTTCGGTTAATGAAGTGGCGATGACAGGCGCCGGCATCAGCAAATGGCTGGATATTCAGCATCGCCATTATTTGTTTGTATCCTGCTTAAGCTGCGGCTATGTAGAAGTGTACAACCCGGATATTCTGGCAGGGGACGGAAGAGGAAGGGCCAGCACGATACTCGATATTTTGTTTGGCGGCTAACACAACGCATACAGGATGGCAAAACGAAAAAACAAGGCGTTCCGCTGAGCGAGGGACGCCTTGTTTTCTTTGCTTATCCGGAAACCGACGCGGAAGATGAACGCGTTCTGACACCTGGCATTTTGCTGTATAACGTTACTTTATTTTTGCCGGTTGTTTTCGAATGATACATCGCCTGATCGGCGAGCTTGACCATCTCCTGCACGGTTTTTGCATCCTTCGACGTACCGACGCCCACGCTTACTGTAACGATGGTTTCCATCTCGACCCGCTTGCGGATCGCTTCCGCTACTGCCTCCGGCTTCACACGATCATGTGTAATGCAGGCAAGCAGCTCTTCGCCGCCGTACCGGCCGGCTGTGCCGATTCCGCTTGATTCTTCTTTAATAATTTCCGATACCTGCTTCAGTACACCATCCGCTTTATGGTGGCCTTGTGTGTCGTTTAATTTTTTGAAATTGTCAATATCGCAAAAAATAACGGCAACGCCCTTGGATCGCTTCAGCAGTTGATCTGCTTTGGACTGAAAATGCCTGCGGTTGTACAAGCCGGTTAACCCGTCCGTGATCGACGACTGATACGTCGTGCGCAGCCGCTCGATCACCCATTCGAATAGAAGCAGGAACAGCAGCGAGAAATAAACGACAGGCAGCACGCCGTCCAGTATGATCAAGCCGTCCGCTTCGCCGTGAAATACATAATCGTTTGCAAGCTTCGCAAGCTCATAAATGAAATACACAATTAAAGAAGCCGAAAATTTAAGGTTTAGCTCTACGCCTCTAGTATCCAGCAAGATCATAAACGTTACGATCAGCCCATAGAAATTAAGCGCCAAAAAATGAAGATCGCTTGCTTCGCTTAACGGGCGGCCGCCCGGAGGGCGAAAAACAGCTGTGCGGCTGCAATCAGGAACGCAGCGGCGGTCATCACAATAAAAGGCGTTGCCTTCAAGCGGGCGGACCGCTGGGCGTAAAGCCTCAACAATACATAGTTGATATTGATGAAAGCGGCGGTCTGCAGCAGCGAAGCCGACAGCTGCAGCCATGGATGCGCATCATGGCCGCTGTAAGGAGCAGCCGTAACCAGAATGCGCTGGATCATGAATACCGGTATGGATAAAATAAGCAGCCTGTAATTTTTTTTGTTGCGATAGCTGGCGTAAAGCCGGATGGACATAAAAAGCATAAGCACTAAAATCGTGATAGCAGAAGCGGAGCAAAAAATTTGCCCATTTGGACCTGCCAGCCATGTTATAATTGTCATGAGCAACCACCATTACTTCATTTGATAATGTTGCAATAATAGAAACATATGTTCTACTATATCATAGTTATATTTGAACAGCCACTATAGGCTGCGATTATTCGCCTGATCAAGGAGGTAGGAACGTTGAATATTTTACAAGCTTTGTTTTTTCCCCCGGAGCAGCCGGGCGGCGTGTCCTCCATGGTCCCTTACATTCAAGAACGCTTTAACAAGCTGGGCTGGGAGATGGAACTGTTCTCCTTGCCGAAACGAGTGCGCGGCAAAGGACAAGAAGAAGTCAAATTTGAAACGTTCGACCATACTCCCTTTATCGGCAGCAGTCCGATAATTGATAAGTATTTGCAGACGTATCGGGATTACGTATGGTGGACCAAGCTGCGCCTCAAAAAATCGTACGATATCATTCATGCCCATCATCCGATCGCGGCGCTCGTTATGAAGCAGCTTTATCCGGATACGCCGGTGATGATGACCATCCATTCCAGCTTTGAAAGAGAGCTGATTCTGAACGGCCGGATTAAAGAACACGGCGTGGAGCATCAATTTTTAACCGCGATATATGGCGAGCTGGAAGCGAAAATGGATAAAATTTTAACCGTCTCCGAATCGTTCCGGAGTTACGTCGCGCCTTATATTAACGAGCCGGATAAAATCAAAGTGATCCCTAACGGATTTGATGAGAAGCGGTTTAAGCCAAGTCCGCATGAGAATGCTGTTACGCAGTTTATTACGGTGTGCCGGCTCGTTCCCGCAAAAGGGATTGATGTTTTGCTGAAAGCTTGCGCGGAGCTGAAGCGCAAAGGTCATCCGTTTGTCCTCCATATTATCGGCGACGGGCCGATCCGTCCGGAACTTGAAAAAATGGCGGTTGAACTCGATCTGTACGACGATATTATTTTTTACGGCTATATGCTTCATCCGGAGGAATTTATGCCGTTTTTCGACGTGTTTGTGCTGCCTTCTCGTGCGGAAGCATTTGGTTCGGTGTTTGCGGAAGCGGCGCTTTGTTTTCTCGCGCTGATCGGCACCAACGTCGGCGGTATTGCGGAGCAAATCGAAGACAGCGTAAACGGCTTGCTTGTGCCGCCGGAAGATCCGGAAGCGCTGGCCGATGCTATGGAGAAAATGGTAGTGGATCCTTCATTCCGCTACGAACTGGCGCGCTCCGGATGGGACCGGGCCAAAAAAGCCTACTCGCTTACAAGAGTCATTTCACAGCTGAAGAAGGTTTACTTGTCATTGAACCAAGCGGAGATTTCTGCTGCGGAAGATCCGGAAACCTGATTAACATGAAGCATAAAGCATAAAAACGTCTGCTAGCCTCCGCTGTTGACTCGGAGCGCTTGCAGACGTTTTTTTTTAGTTGTGTGCGGCAGCTGCATTTATCTCTTATAGGTTAAACGCGTCTTGCCATTCGTTTGCGGATCATTAGGTACAGCCAGCCCATGCTGATAAAGCCGAATACAGGGTAAAGCGTCGAGAGAAGCGGGCCGAAGCCAATTTGGCTGGCCAAATAACAGATCATCAGAATGCTGAATGTAATCAGGCTGCGCGAGCCTCCCGTCCGCTGCTGCAGCTGAAGGGCAAGGCCGTATATATCTGCAATTAGCGTTGTGAAAATTTCGGCGAAAATAAGAAACGTATATACAAGCTGCACACCGTAGCCAAGCTGTTTGGCAATGCCGCCCATGGGGATTTCGTATTGCGTGACGCCGGGCATATGCGCCGATAAAGCAATGTGGCCTGCCAGCAGCAGAAACCCGATGCCCGCTCCTCCGACCCAGGAGCCGATTATGATCGCCTTGCGGTCGTTTACTTCTGCGCCAAGCGGGACGAGCACCGCCTGCGACATGGACAAGTTAAACGCGGTGTATAAGAAAGGAGCGGCAAGCGCGGACCAGAACGGCTGGTCGGTCGGCAGCGTCAGGAACCGGTCCGATTCCGGCATATGAAACGTATTTGTCATGACAAGAAAGGTGAACAGCAGCATAAGCGGGACAATAACCGCATTAACGGCCAATATGGCCTTCATCCCTTTACGCAGCAGGAAGAAGCAGCCGACCATCGTAATAAGCAGCCCGGATTGGTAAGATATATTCCAGTTTTCATAAAAAATTGTACCGGCTCCGGCCAGCATAACAGCAGTTACGCCAAGCAAAATAAAGAGCATAAAGTGACTGATCCATCGTCCGTAACGTTCGCCAAACAGCACTTTGTTCAAATCCTCATATGATTTGGCTTTAATTTCACTGGAGAGCAGCATCATCTTCATGCCCAGCCAAACAAACATCACGGTGGCGACTGCAATCATCGCCGTCCCCCAGTAGCCAAACCGGGTAAAAAACTGAATAATTTCCTGGCCCGTAGCAAAACCGGCGCCAACCACCGTACCAATATAGGTGGCTGCAATTTGAAGCACCTTACCTGTTCGTCCCAGCATAGCGAGCCCGTCCTTCCTTCAAGCTTTCATTTAAGCATATGAAAGCAGTTGGACGGGCATGACAGGTTGTTGAAGCAGGAACATGCCATTAATCGGAAAGCAGTTTCAACGAGACGACGGCGCCGGCTTCCGGATCCAGATCAAGCAGCAGACTTGCGCCTTTAGCTTCGTAGGTTAAACGGTAAGCAGTCTGGGAAGAAGGCTTGCCCAGCGTTTGAATGGCGGCTTCCGGCGTTGAACCGATTTGAAGTTCGCCGATGCCGCTCGGAATGAGGCTGCTATGAATTTCAATAAATTGAACGTGCTGCTCGCTGCTGACGCCAACAGAATATCCCTCATATTCGTAAACGGTAACCGTTTTGTCGCCGTCCGGGAGGTCGTAGCTGTCCGAAGGGTTCCCGAAACGCTCCTTCAAGCTGCCGAAGAATTCCCCGATGGCTATATTCATAAGGGCGGGCTTGTCCTTATTCCAAGCAGAGGCGTCGCTTGCACCGGGATGAAGCTGTTCAGCGGCAGCGCCGCTGACGGGTTCCTGCTCGCCGCTTTTGGGCGTCTGGCCCGGACCTGTTGCATGGACGCCCTTCTCCTCGTTGTGAACATTGGCCAAATACGATTTTTGCGGGCTGTCGGTCACCGGGTATACCTCATGATCGCCTATCATAACGGAGCTTTCAGGAAGATAGCGCGGACTGCTCTGACAGCCGGCTGCCGCCAGCAGCAGGACCGCAGAAGAACCTATGAGCAGATGCTGCAAGGCGATACGTTTCATCTCTTCCTGCCTCCTTAATCATCAGTTAATGCCGTTTCTCATTAAACGTCCAAAGATGGAAAAAGTTTCTTTTTTTGAAGCGATTTGAAAAGGTTAAGCTGCTGTAAAGCGGGTTCTATGATTCCGGTTGCTTATATCGCACGAATTGTGGTACGTTATCGAAAAGGAATTTGTAGTCGAAGGGAATTGGATAACGATGGACATTTTAAAACAAAAAATTATCGAACATGGCGATGTATTGTCAAACGACGTATTGCGTCTGGATGCTTTAATCAACCATCAGGTTGATCCAAAGCTGGTGATGGAGATGGGCAAGGAGTTTGCGCGCATATTTGCCGGAGAACAGATTACAAAAGTTATTACGATTGAATCGTCCGGTATCCCTGCTGCTTTCGCAACGGCTTTGCAGCTGGAGGTGCCGATGGTGTTCGCCCGCCGCAAAAAAACGCTCATTGCCGATCCGGATGCTTATTGCGAGCGTGTGCCTTCCTTCACGAAAGGCATCGTAACCGATATTATGGTGTCCAAAGAGTATCTGTCCCCGAATGACCGGCTGTTATTTATTGATGACATTATTGCCAATGGAGATGCTGCGCGGGGGCTGGTGAAAATTATCGAGCGTTCGGGCGCGCATCTGGTCGGGCTTGGCGTTGTGGTAGAGAAAACATTCCAATCCGGAGGGAAATCGCTGCGTGAGCAAGGCGTTCGGCTGGAGCCGCTCGTTCGGATTTCTTCCTTGAGCAACGGCGAAATTACATTTGAGTAACAAGTACCAATTAGAAATTCCTTTTCCCGTATGCCGTTTTCGCTTATAATGTAGAAGTGACGAGGGGAGGCAGAAAAAATGATGGAGAACATGTCAAACGATTTTATGAATACGAAACTGTCCGACGCCAAAGTTCACTTTGAACGCGCGCTCGACTGTAAGCATACGGAATTTGACGATCTGTATCCGTACATGATTGAACATCCGCAATTTTTCTGGTATAAACGTTATGTGGCCTGGTCGGAGCTTCTTACGATTGTGAAGCTATGCAATGAATTGGATATGGAATGGCGTTCCGAATTTACCGAACGTCAGGCGGAATACATTGACAAACGCGTTATGTCATCGCGCGTGCTGGATGAATGGTACGAAACCGAAACCAACGATTCCAAAGAACATGTTGGTTAACTCGCATTCTATATAAGACCCCGTTTAGCCGCCCTGGCTAAAGCAGGGGTTTTTCTTTTACATAACCCGCTTCAATATGCATTGGGGCTAAGCCTAAGGAGGAATCGCAATGATTACAGAGGAAGAGCTGGACGGCTATCGTCAAAGCGGCGAAACGGTCCGTGTTATCCGTGATGAGATGGAAGTCAATGATGTATACGGCATTATCGTGGCTTGGGATGAGGAGTCCGTTGTCATCCGGAAGCCAAGCCGGCGTGTCGTCAAGCTGAGCAGGGGCTACCGCTACGTTCCGGCCGGTCAATAAACCAAGCAGCCAATAGCGGAAGCTCCGGGTTTTGTTCCGACAAACGACCTGTGCGCTTCCGCTTGCCGCTTCTCTATCGCAAAGCCCAAAAAGAGCCGCCCTCTAAGCAGCTGAAAACCTGCGTTGAGGACGGCTCTTTTGGTTTAGGATGCGGTCGAGAGGACTCGAACCTCCACGGGGGGTTAGCCCACACGGACCTGAACCGTGCGCGTCTGCCAATTCCGCCACGACCGCATAAACAATAAACTGACATTTATTAATATAGCACCGGGGTGGACAAGCAGTCAAGCTTTCATTTTGCGACTTGCTGCGAGCGCTCAAGAAAATAATGGCATAATTTTAGGCGGATGCACAAACACTGTAAAGGCGGCTTTGCCGCGATACGGAAAGAGGAAGGTGCCATATATGAAGCAGGGTACATTACGCCATAAAGGGCAGAAGCGAGAAGGGTTCAAGCAAGCGGCTCGCCTGATCGCGGCTGCGGCGGCTGTGTTGATGCTGGGCTGCGGCGGACAAGCCTATGCAGCACAACCAAACGAACCGCAGGCCAAACGGCAGGTGGCGATCGTAATCGATGACTTCGGCAACCGGATGGACGGAACGGAAGAAATGCTGAAGCTCCCGGTCAAAATTACGGCGGCCATTATGCCTTTTATGCCCACGACGAAAGAGGATGCGGAGCTGGCCTACCGGCTTGGCCACGATGTCATTGTTCATATGCCGATGGAGCCTAACAAAGGGCTTAAATCCTGGCTTGGCCCCGGTGCGATTACAGCCGATCTGAGCGATGCCGAAATTCGCAGCCGGGTGGAAAATGCGATCGATAACGTGCCGCATGCGATTGGGATGAACAACCACATGGGCTCCAAAATCACCGCCGATGAGCGGATTATGCGCATCATACTGACCGTATGCAAGGAAAGAGGGCTGTATTTTTTGGACAGCCGCACCACTTGGAAAACGGTCATTCCGAAAGTAGCCGGGGAGATAGGCGTACCGCTCGTATCCAATGAGCTGTTTCTGGATGATATTTATTCGGAGCAGCATATTTTTAAACAAGTCGGCCTGCTGAAGAAACATCTGGAATCCCATTCCAGCTGCATTATAATCGGGCATGTCGGCGTTCCCGGCAAAAAAACAGCCGGGGTACTGAAACAGTCGATCCCCGGCATGATGAATTATGTTAACTTTGTCAAAGCATCCAGCATGCTGCCGGCTTCACCGGGTCAGCCATTTGTATTGCCGGATGCCTGAAGCAATGGCAGCGGCAATACGATTCTGCTGAAGCGGATCGGTCAGCATATGGCGATCCGCTTCATTGCTGAGAAAACCCATTTCCACAATAACGGCTGGCTGCTGAACGCGCCGCAGCAGGTAGAAAGGTTTGCCCTCCCGCGGCAGTGTGCGGGATTGCTGCTGGCGGTTCAGCGCATCCTGAATGCAAAATGCGAGCAGGGCGCTTTCGCCGCTGCTTTGGTGCAAGACCAGCGGCCCGCGTTCCGAGCGGTCTTTAGTCCAGTTCACATGAAGGCTGACGAGCAGCTCGGTCGGAATTTCCTCCGTCAGCTGACGCCGCTGGGACAGATCTTTACGGTGACGCGATGAAGAGGCATGCCAGCGGTTATCGTCGCTTAACGCATAATCGCCCGTCCGGTTCAGGACGGTAATGATACCTTGGCTGCGTAATAACAGATACAGTTTTTTGGCAATGACGAGGTTTATGTCTTTTTCTAAAATCGTGCCTGTTAATGTTCCGCTGTCAATTCCTCCATGGCCGGCGTCAATAAGCACAACCGCAGAAGGCAAATGAAGCTGCAGTCTTTCTCTGCTGTCAGCTCCATTATTGTGTCCGCTTCCCTGCACCTCGCTGCTGCCCGCTGTTCCGCTTTCCGGAGTAGCGGCTGCAGCCTTGCTTGGCGCGGTGCCAAAGGTAAACAGCAGGCATAACGCCATCAAGGCGTTTGCCATTGGTTGATATCGCATTTTGGTTCCTCCGCCATGATGAAGTCAATGGTTGTAGCGTGGCTTTTCGGAGGCAAACTCATACATGTTTACGGCAAGCGGCTTCGGGGAATGCTCTAAATAAACAAAAAGCTGCCGTCAGAGATTCCGCGCCTCGAGCGCGGGCGCCTCTGCCGGCAGAGAAAAAAGGCGGTGAAAATAATGGCAGGCGAAAACGAATATATCAAATATTTGACCCAACGGTTCGTCACCTATATGGACACGCCGCGCGTGGAGCGCAAGCAAACGAAAGTGCAGGAGAAAGCCGAACGCGAGCATTGGGTGACAAGATGGTTTGGCGTCGGGGCATACGGCGTCGTGTTATGGTGGAGAAGGCAAGTTCACCGTCAAAGGTAGAAGCCGCCTAGTTCATGGAGCAGCTGAAGCGGAATATAACGCTTGCTGCCGTCTGCTTCCGCTGCTTCAAGAGCGGCATACACCGTTTGATTGGCCCACTGCTGATATCCTGTAACCGCCCACACATAGCGGTATGCCTGATCGAAGCTTTCGGATGTATAAATAAGCTGTTTATGCTCCTTTAACAACATCTTCAGCTTGTCTTCCCCGGTATCGGGCAATGGTTGGCCGAGCAGCCAGGGCAGTGTGTAATAAGGGTTAAAAGAAGAATTCGCCGCTGAATCGGTTATATCGGCCAGCCCGATAGCCGGGAGTTGAAATAACAATTCGCTCCAGCGCTGCTGTTCTTCGCTTTGTGCTGCCGCCCAGGTTTGGCTGTCTACCGGCAGCCCTTCTCCGCTAAAAGCATCCGCATATTTCCCGTCCAGCTTCCAAGCCGCCATTAAAGGATGAACATAGATTTGATCCTGAACAGCCGCAGATGAAGGAATAAGTTCAAGGCGCTTTAGCGCCAGCTCAAGCATTGAAGCATCAAATGGGGGACGGCCAAGCCCATATTCGCCTAATTGGTATTGCTGTACATTATTGTTGGCAACCGCATTGACGACCAGGTAACCGACGCTGCCGTTGTCCTTCCGGACAATAACCAGCCAGCCATGCGTGCCTGGCCCGAGCGGATTAATGGAATAAGACGCGTTCTTCCAGCTTGCAAATTCAGGCTGCTTGGCGATGGCGGCGATCCATTCTTTGGCCGATTGCTCCACCTCGGTAGGGATGCTGCCTGTATTGTCCGGCGCGGCGTAAGTTGTCCAATTGAAGGGAGCGCTTACCGTTCCGAGCAGCAGCAACAACAACATTACCGTAAACCGGTATCGCTTCGAAAGGCTCATTCGACTTAACCTCCTGTCTCTATAAATCGCTGTAATGGGCATATCCGGTCTAAAAAACGGGAAGCAGCGCTTGTCCGCTTCTCCGCTGTTGTCTCATTGTAGCAATTCGTCAGAAAGAATACTGTTGCAACCTGTCAGGCACGAAGCGAAGCTTCGGGTTCTATTTTTGCCGTATCGGTGCGAATCGCGTCTCATTCCGTCTGATCGCCTCTTTATTCGATGCCTTCCAAATGAAAGATGCCGCAATTAATGGCGGATGCCGTCACGCGCGGCTCGTATTGCCAGCGGATTTCCGCCACGCGCTGATCATATTGCTCTTGAATGGCGTCTTTTCGCTCGCCTTCGGCATGCTTCAGCAGCGGTTCGTAATAAGAGTCAACCTGCGACAGCTCTTCGGCGAGCCTTGCCGATGCGCTTTCCGCCCAGCTGTAATCGTAATCCCTCAGCTTGCGCTCCAATGTCTGTTCAATTATGCTTAACGCTTTGCCGAAGGATAAGCCGTTTTTCGTCACATAAATATTGGCGGGCAAGCGGGGGTAAGCTTCAGTTCCAGCAGCCGGTCATGAAACCGCTCCATCAGCCGGCCTGTCGCCAGTGATACGCCAAACGAGTGAATCTCCTCGCGTTTGCGGTCGCAAGCGAATTCGACGCGTATATTAACGCCAAGCCATGCCGTATAAGGCGTTGATTGCAGCGGGAACTGCTGCCGTCTATCCGGTTCCTGAAACAAATAGACGTAGCTGCCTTGGGATCTGGCCGCGCCAAACAGCTGCTCCAACTTGCGCGAGCCGAAATAAACGTCCTCACGCGGAACCCGCGAATGCTGGAGAGCCGACGGGTTCAAGAAACCAAACGATCGGGATAATGCCGATTCGGCAGCGGCGTCAGCAGTGCCGGATTCCGCTTGCTTTTGCTGCCCTTGCTGCTCCTGAACCGCATCATATTTAGCTTTATCCGTCACGAACAAAAAAGTCATCGTTTCCGGTTCGGCGCCGGTCCGGTCGACAAAACCCCAATAATACGGCCGGTTGGTCAGCTCGCGGTCCGCTTGCGGCGACAGCTTCGCCACCAAGTGATGCGGGGATTTCTCAAGCACTTGGCAGCCAGTTGCATCTAAATAACGCTGCACGAATTTGTGTACCTGCTTCTCGTTCACGGCTGCACCTCCACCGTTTGTCCCAAACCGTCGAAAGCGCGGAACGTGGATGGATTAAGCACGCCGCTGTGGCTTTCTTCTTCCCGGAGCCGGGAGGAGATTGATGAGCCAAGCTGACTGATTTTCTCGCGCAATTCATTGTTGTCGCCGGCTTCCAGCATCGCTCTGGCAAGCCGCTGCTCAATGGATTCGTCTCCGTGCTCCAGCTTCTCCAGAATATGATCCAGCTCGCCGATCACCAGCTCAAACAGATTAATTTTCTCATGCAGCAAATGGACGATATGCTCCTCGATCGTGCCGAGCGTGCACAGGTTGTAAATTTTGACGTCTTCCGTCTGGCCCAGCCGGTGTACGCGTCCGATCCGCTGCTCTACCCGCATCGGATTCCATGGCAGATCGAAGTTGATCATATGGTGGCAAAATTGCAGGTTAATGCCTTCGCCGCCGGCTTCCGTTGCGATCAGCACCTGGGCGCGGCCGCGGAACAGATCCATCATCCAGTCCTTTTTGCCTCGGTTCATGCCCCCCCGGTAAGGCACGGCGATCATGCCTTTCTCCCGGAAAAAGTTAAGCAAATATTCCTGTGTCGCCCGGTATTCCGTAAATATGATCACCTTCTCGTCCATCTGCTGAATAAGCTCCATCGTTTTTTCCGCTTTCGTATTCGCTTGTATTTGGCGGATAAACTCGACCAGCTCCCATATACGCGGACGGAGCGGAGAGTCTTCGGCGGTCTTTTTGAACAGATTGACCAGCGTCAGGAATACGGCATCCCTGCTGCTGCACACCTCCCGCTGCAGCGTTACCAGCGACAGCATGCTCGTCAGATCGCCGCCGCTTTCGTCGAACCGCTCCCGGACAAACCCGGTCACCGCGTTATATAACGCCTGCTCCTCAGGCGACAGGGTAAGCGGGATGTTTTTGACAAAGCGCCTTGTAAAATGAATATCCCCATCACCCCGTCGGTTGCGGATCATAATGCCGGACAAAGCTTCCTGCAGCTGGTCTTCGTTTTTGGGCAGCCGTTTGTCAACGACGAAATTGGCGGCAAAATCGCTTTGTCCGCCCAGTTGTCCCGGCTTCAGCAGCGTAATAAGGTTGTACAGCTCGTCCAGATCGTTTTGCATCGGCGTCGCGGTCAGCAGCAAACAATATTTTTTGCGCAGCTGACAGGCAAACTGGTAGTTGGTCGTTTTTTTGTTTTTCAGCTTATGCGCTTCATCAATAATAATGAGATCATAATCGGTGCCTAACACGATATCGCGATGAGGATCCCGTTTGGCCGTGTCGATGGACGCAACAACGATGTCATTTTGCCAGGTATATTCTTTTTTCTGGGCGATGGCGGGTATGCCGAACTTCTGGTTCAGCTCGCGCACCCATTGCAGCACAAGCGATGCCGGAACCAAAATGAGCGCGCGGCGAACGAGGCCGCGGACCATATATTCTTTCAGCACGAGTCCGGCTTCAATCGTTTTGCCCAGGCCGACCTCGTCCGCGAGTATCGCCCTGCCGCCCATTTCGTGAACCACTTTGCGAGCGGTATTGATTTGATGCGGCATCGGTTCGATGGCAGGAAGCAGGCGAAGGGATTGCAGCTGGTCAAAGCTTTCAATCAGCTTGGCTTGTTCCGCTTCTACCGACAGCTGGTACAAGCTCCAATCGTCCCACGGGCCATTTTTGGCAACACGGTTTTGCAGCTCTTCGAACCAGCCACGGTCGCATTGCAAATCCACGAGCGGATGGAGCTTTTTCTGGACAAAAGATGTGCCTTGCGGAGGCGTTGCTGAGTTAGTCATGGATGAGCGCTCCTTTCAATGCTGTAAAATGACTCGAATTTCAATTGGTCTAGTATGTGCGTCTTTTCCCAGTTTTACTAAGAAAGAGATGAAATAAACCTGCTGTGGCATCCCGGCTGTCCGCGAACCCGAACAGCTCGTTCCGCCTGGCGCAGATTTAAATGGATAAAAGCGGAAAAAGAAGGATGAAAATCAATATGCAGTATAATATAATAAGATGAAGACACAATATATTGATTAAAATGGATGGCCAAGTCGAAGTTCGGGAGGTAGCATGGGATGGAGAAACGGACGAGTGCAGGCAGAACGAAACTGGCAGGTTTAAGTGAAAAAATATTTTTGGACCGGTATGCCTTAAAGCAGCAAGGTGCGAAACAGGTGGCTCCGGGCGACGTCGTGCTTGTAACGACCAAAGAGGATTCGAAATTCCCGGCCAAAGAGGTTGGCGAAATTGCGGCAATAAACGGGCGGACGGCAGAGGTGCGGCTGCGAAGCGGCGAAACGGTCCAGGCGGAAGTGGAGCGGCTTAGCGTAACGGCCGAGCAGTCGCCCGAGCAGATGTGGGACCGGCTGGCGGCGACGATGGCGGAAGTGGAGCCGGACGCGGAGAAGAAGGCGCTATGGCGGGAGAAGTTCCGTTATGCGCTGGAAGACTGGAAGCTGGTACCAGGCGGACGTATTGCAGCAGGTGCAGGCGCTGGCGAGGAACTGACACTGTTCAACTGTTACGTTATTCCTTCGCCGCTAGACAGCCGCGGCGGCATTATGCAGACGTTAAGCGAAATGACGGAAATTATGTCGCGCGGCGGCGGCGTGGGCATTAACTTGTCCAGCTTGCGCCCGCGCCGGGCGAACGTCGTAGGCGTCAACGGCAAATCCAGCGGAGCGGTGTCATGGGGCGGCTTGTTCAGTTATGCGACCGGTCTGATCGAGCAGGGGGGCAGCCGCCGCGGCGCTTTAATGCTTATGCTGAACGATTGGCATCCGGATGTGCTGGAGTTTATTACAGTGAAGCAAACGATGGGTCAGGTGACCAATGCGAATCTGTCGATTTGTGTCAGCAACGGTTTTATGCAAGCGGTGAAGGGTGATCTGGATTGGGAGCTGGTGTTCCCGGATACAACCGATCCGGAGTATGACGAGCTGTGGCGAGGCGATTTGCAAGACTGGCGGAGCAGAGGGAAGCCGGTTATCCCGTACAAAAAGCTGAAGGCACGAGACATTTGGCATCAGATTATCGAATCGGCATGGAAATCGGCCGAGCCGGGCGTCGTATTTATGGAGCGCTACAATGAGCTGTCGAACAGCTGGTATTTTAACCCGATTATCAGCACGAACCCGTGCGGCGAGCAAGGACTGCCGGCGTGGGGGGTGTGCAATTTGTCCGCAATCAATTTATCGCGGTTTTACGATGAGGCTGCACATGATGTGGACTGGAGCGAGCTGGCGACGATTACGCGTTATGCCGTGCGTTTCCTCGACAATGTGATTGACGCGACGCCGTACCATTTTGAGCAAAATGAACAAAACCAGAAGCGCGAGCGGCGGATCGGGCTTGGTTCGATGGGCCTTGCGGAGCTGATGATCAAGCTGGGCATCCGGTACGGCAGCCCGGAATCGCTTGATTTTCTGGACCGGCTGTACCGCTTTATTGCGCGTGAGGCCTATCTGGCTTCGGCGGATATTGCGGCGGAGAAAGGTTCTTTTCTCGCGTTCGACGAAGCAAAGTTTGTGCAAAGCGGCTTTATGAAGCAGATGATCGGACAGTTCCCGGAAGTAGGGGAAGCGATCGGCCGCAGCGGTATGCGGAACGTGACGGTGCTGACACAAGCGCCGACCGGAAGCACGGGTACGATGGTCGGCACATCGACAGGCATCGAGCCGTATTTTGCGTTTGAATATTACCGCCAGAGCCGGCTTGGCTTCGACAAGCAGCTGGTGCCGATTGCGCAGCAATGGCAGGATGCCCATCCTGGCGAAGAGCTGCCGGATTATTTTGTGTCGGCAATGGAGCTGTCGGCGAAGGACCATATCCGCGTGCAGGCGGCAATCCAGCGCTGGGTGGACAGTTCGATCTCGAAGACGGCTAACGCGCCGCATGATTTCACTGTAGAGGAAACGAAGGAGCTGTATGAGCTTGCTTTTGATCTGGGCTGCAAAGGCGTCACGATCTACCGCGACGGCAGCCGGGATGTGCAGGTGCTTTCGACCGCGAAGGAGGAAGCGCAATCGGCCGATGCCGTCACGAGCGGAGGCGGCGAAGCCGGAGCTGCGGTTGCGATATCCAGAGCCGGTGCGAGCAGCAGGCGTGACGAAGCTGGGGCTGCAGGGGCGCGCAGCGCGGGCGCGGGCGTAGATGGCACAGTACCGGGAAGCGGCGGAACGGGAGCTAGCGCGGTCATCGAAACCGCAGCTGCAAATACTGCAGCAGGAGCGGGCAGCGGTGCAGCCTTGGCTTATGCGGGCATTGGCGCTAGCGGCCAGGTGCTGGACAAGGAATATAGACGCCGGCCGCAGGTGCTGCGGGGAGCGACCTATAAGCTGAACACCCCGTTCGGAATGGCATACATTACGATCAACGATATTGACGGGACGCCGGGAGAAATATTCCTTAACGTAGGCAAAGCCGGATCGGACGTATTCGCTATGGCGGAAGCACTGGGCCGGGTATGCTCGCTGTTTCTGCGATACGGCAATCACGGCAGCAAAGTTAAGCTGCTGGTGAAACATTTGAAGGGCATAGGCGGAACCGGCGCAATTGGTTTCGGTGCAAATCGCGTCGAATCGATTGCCGATGCAGTAGCCAAAGCACTGGAGATGCATATGGAAGCCGGGCCTTCTCCGGAAGCAGCCGCCTTCGACGCATCCGCGGCAAAAGTTGTAGCGGCTACCGCCGAAGCGGCAGCTGCCGTGCATTTGAAGGAAGGCGATGAGCTAAGTTATCAGCATCATCACGGCAGCGGGAGCTTAACATCGCTGGATCTGTGCCCTTCCTGCGGCGCTGCGGCGCTGATCAATACGGAAGGCTGCAAGCAATGCAGCAATTGCGGTTACAGCAAGTGCAGTTAAGGAGCGCGCGAGCGCTCCTTTTTATTTTAGGCTATGTTATAAATGCTAAAGTTGAGAATTTTGTCCAAAAGAATACCGACTTTGTGAAAAACGGCCAGTTAATTGGCACTATCATCTCCGATAGCTCAGCAATTTTAACGTATTAAACTGATCAAGTGTACTGATGCACCCACCAGCCACGAAGGAACAGTTCATTACGAGAGGCTCTCTCGCGGGCATGTTATGACACTTACAATTGTCAAGGAGAAGGATTTCGACTATGTGGACTCTTGAAACCGAGCGCTCTCGATGGCTTTGGCCCATGGGCGACATTCAGAGAATGGGTTAACCGATTTCAAGCCCGGGCTTGCTGGTTAGGATGCTTGGGTGCGGGCTTTTGAAACACGGTCGGCTGATCCGCTTGGAAACAGCACAAGAGTTTGGGGCTGCAGCGACGGCTATTCGCTTACTGAAACGAGCCAAGGCGTCGGAGGAGCAGAGGCTTCGGAGCTTGGCTTGAATGTAATGAAGTTAATGCGCTGGCGTGTAGCGGAGACTTGAGGTTGTGGTGAGGATGAAGGAGTGTATTCTTTATAAATTAAATTTCTTCTTGAGCTCAGCATTACAAAGTTCTCCAACAACCAGTAGTTCAGTATAAGGATTCCCATCAATATGAAAGTGTTTACCGAAGGCAGGCTCGGTTTTTAAACCGAGCCTTTTTAATTGACGGATGCTATCCCGTGCGTCCATCCCTGCCAATCCAATTGATATTCACTAAATAGAGCTCCCCATAATTGCCTAATCTCCTAAAAAGGCGGTGATAGTTCTCAAACTGTCAATAACATACTTTGGGCGAACATTATTATCAACAGGGCTGCCGTTTCGATTGTAATAACAAAAATCTATCCCGGCATTTATTGCTCCGTTGTAATCATCGTGCAAGGAATCGCCTATAAACAATGCCTCTGTACGTTTTATGTCTAGCCGCGTAAGCGTCTCATCAAATATCTTCTTATCAGGCTTCCAGTAACCTACCTCATCAGAAATAATCAATGCATCAAAAAAATGATTAATGCCTCCCGCCGCAAGTCTATTTCGTTGAGCTTCACCAATTCCATTAGAAATAATTGCCAACTTATACTTGCCATGTAAATGGAATAAAACTTCCTTTGCATAGTCTTCAAAATCACAAGCGCGACAAAAAGTATTCCAGTATAATTTGGCAAGTATGCCTGATTCGGAAGGATCTAATCCAAGATCTTTGAGCGTGTCTTGAAAGGAGTGCTCTAAAATTTGATAAATATTGTAGCCGGATGTCTGGCGGTTGCTCCAATAATGGAGGTTTACTCTGCTGAAAAGGTTCCAAAACATATTCCAAGAGAAAGTCTCTTTATGAATTAGTCCATGCTTTTCCACGGTTTTTTGCATTGATTTTATTTCACTTACAGAGTAGTTCAACAGAGTATTGTCTAAATCAAAGAGAATAGCTTTATAGTTCACAGATTACCTCCATTAAGTCGTAGATTCTGCTAATTGCTTAAGCATTGAAAGCACAGATTGGCTGTCGCCCTCGTCTTCCGGGTTATCATGACTGCTAATGTCAGAGCCCGGCCGATTGTCGTGCTGTTTAATCGTAAGCAAGGTACCTTCTTTTTTTGCTTAAGATATAACTCATCTTGAAGTCATTCTCGGGCTTGTTCTTTATGCCGGGACGCGGGGCGAAGAGAGAGCAACTGAGAGACCAACAGGGTGAAAACTCTAACACCGTATCCCACACTCGTTCTGCAGGCGCTTGAATAAATATGCGAGACGTACTGGTGGACAACTGTTCTCTCTCCTCAAAAAGATTCATTTACCAAATATTTGTAGTATTCGGCGCTTTCACAGTAAAATCCTTCCATAATTTATATCAGTTAAAGCTATAATATTTGAGGCTGCATGCAGCGACTGCCGATTGATGTTATGCTAGCGTGTTCTCTGTGCATCCGGCTTTTTCTCTTCTTGAAATCAGTTGCTGCACAAAAGAGATTTAACCTTACTAATTTGACGGCATTTTCATGATACAGCAAAACTCGCAGTTTTTATTTTTGGATAAACCTTGGTGAACTTGAGCAAAGTGCGAGTCGGGGTGCGAGTAAGAAGTGCACATGTTTTTCTTGGGACATTCGCACCATTTTTGTGGTATGATTTTCCTTGAAACGAATCGCGGAAATACACTATTTTTCGTTTTGTGAAAATTTCTGTCAAAGTTCTGATCTTTTTTATCAATTTCGAACGGTTTTTAGCATGAAATCGGTGTCGCACCTCGCTGAGGTGCGTGGATTGAAATTTCGTAGGGGCGCTCATCTACGCATACAACGCTTGAGTCGCACCTCGCTGAGGTGCGTGGATTGAAATAAGGCTTGAACGCGAGGCGTGCCCACGTAGTTCAGTCGCACCTCGCTGAGGTGCGTGGATTGAAATCCTTTAAAACGCCCCAGCTCTCCGACGTCTTAACGTCGCACCTCGCTGAGGTGCGTGGATTGAAATCCGGTTTTTATTTTACAAGCATATAGCGCCTATATATCGTCGCACCTCGCTGAGGTGCGTGGATTGAAATTGCAGGAGCATTATACCCCTGCGCGAATATGGCGGCGTCGCACCTCGCTGAGGTGCGTGGATTGAAATCTCCAGCTGCTCCCGGGCAGCGCGCTCGTTGTGGAGTCGCACCTCGCTGAGGTGCGTGGATTGAAATGCGACTGTCGTAGGCGCATAAACGAATGGCAGGGCAGTCTCACCTCATGAGGTGCGTGAATTGAAATCTGCCAAAAAATATAGTGTAATTCTAATAGACTTCCTATATCAAAGGAGACAGGTGAGGATGAAGGACTATATTGCGCATATTCGTTCAAGTGACGGCGAGATTCAAACAGTTGAAGAGCATCTACTGGGAGTGAAACAATTAGCCGAATCGTATGGGGAGAAGCTGGGTGTTAAGCATATAGCCGGACTGGCTGGTATGTTGCACGACATGGGGAAATATACGAATACTTTCAGGACATATATTCTGGAAGCGGTGAAGAATCCGAATAATCCTCCCAAACGGGGGAGTGTTGATCATTCGACTGCCGGCGGAAAATTACTCTATGAGAAGTTTCATCAGGGGAAGTTTACGCAGTTCCATGGGGTTCTTGCCGAGATCGTAGGCAATGCCATCATATCCCATCACTCTTATTTGCATGATTTCCTCAGTACTGATCTGGAAACCCCCTATTTGAACCGTATGCGTAAAACGGAACCGGAGCTGCCGCAATATGAGATGTCGAAACAATTGTTTTTCGAACATGTTATGCCGGAATCAGAATTTTTGTCCTATGCGGGTGCAGCTGCTAACGAGCTGGAAGCTTACTTGAGAAAACCTTCAAAGGAAAGCACTGGTACGAGATTAATGTTTCTAAGTAAATATATTTTCAGCACATTAATTGATGCTGACCGGACGAACACCAGGATCTTCGAGGAAAAAGCGGCTGCCGAGCCGGAACTGGACAGTGCTCGCCTGTTCACCGTATATTACGATCGGCTAATGAGAAGGATTGAGAGCTATTCGGAGCGGGCTGATGCAATTTCACCTATAAACCTACTGCGGAGAGAAATGTCAGAACAATGTGACAAATTCGCCGAACGGCCATCCGGCATTTATTCCTTGTCGATTCCAACGGGAGGCGGAAAGACGCTGGCTAGTTTGAGATACGCGCTAAAACATGCGCTTTCTCCATCACACCCGAAGAAACGAATCATCTATGTGGTCCCTTTTACGACTATTATTGAGCAAAATGCGGAAGAGATTCGCCAAATCCTGCAGGACGATGTTCATATTCTTGAACATCATTCGAATGTAATTGACGATGACCATGATGATGATGAGCTTGAGGATGGCATCATCAACACTCGTCAAAAGCTGAAGCTCGCTAAGGACAATTGGGACTCACCAATTATTTTCACAACGCTCGTGCAATTCTTGAACGTGTTTTATGCCAAAGGGAGCCGTAATATTCGTAAACTACATAATCTGTGTGAATCTGTCATCATATTTGATGAAGTGCAAAAAGTACCGGTCTCTTGTGTATCGCTTTTTAACCATGCGCTTAACTTTCTAAAGACGCACGGTCAGTCAAGTATCGTATTGTGCACGGCAACGCAGCCGGAGCTGGGTATTGTTGAACACAACCTGCATGTGGAGCCGGATATGGAAATGGTATCTGACTTGGACGAGGTTGCTAGAGCATTCAAGCGTGTAGAGATCGTAGACCGAGCCACGGACGAGAAGTGGGACACGGCGATGCTGGCAGATTTTGTTGAAGAGAAAATACATGATGTTCGGAGTTTGCTAGTTATTTTAAATACCAGATCGGTTGTTAAACGGTTGTATCGATATCTGAAGGGCAAAGGCGGCAGTATTCCGATTTATCATCTAAGTACATCCATGTGTGCTGCCCATCGCACCTCTATTCTTGATGCTGTTCGAGGGCATCTGGATAAGGAGGAGCCGGTGCTCTGTATTAGCACACAATTAATTGAAGCAGGTGTAGATATCAGCTTTGATGGTGTCATACGTTCATTGGCTGGCTTGGATTCTATTGCACAAGCTGCCGGACGCTGCAATCGTCATGGCAAGAATGGGGTTCAACAGGTGTTTGTTATTGATCATATTGAAGAGAAGCTGGACAAACTTAAAGAGATTGAAGTGGGGAAAGCGGAGTCTCGGAATATATTAAGCTATATGAAGCGCGATCCGGAATCGTTTGGCGGTAATTTGTTGTCGGCTTCAGCAATTAAACGATATTTTCAAGCCTTTTATGCTGACTTTGAGACGAGCTTGAATTATGCAGTTTCGGGGTTAGACATAAGCATGACGGAACTTCTAACTGTTGAGAAGCAGAACAGCGAATTAGTAAGATCCTATACCGCAAATAAGCAAGCCAAACTGCCGCTTTTTATTGCGCAAAGCTATAGGACGGCCGCTGAACATTTTAACGTCATTGAGGATAATGCTGTGTCTGTTATTGTGCCATACGGTTACGGTAAGGAGTTGATTGCAACGCTGAACGGAGGAGAAACAATAGCTGAGTTGTCCCGGGAGTTAAAACGGGCACAGCACTATTCCATTGGGTTGCTTCCTTATGAACGGGATATTTTATCCCGAAATGGCGGCCTTGTCCCGCTGCTCGATGGAAAAGTATTTGCCCTGCGAGAGAGCGCTTATAGTGATGAATTTGGTTTAAATTTAGACAATGACAGCGAGTTTGAGCTGGGTTTTATTTGAACTGACTTCAAGAAATGGAATGAAACCTATCTATATTAGACCAGATAGGTTTCTCTCTTCAAACAATATATTTTTCAATCCGCGCTTTGCAGCGACGTCCTATTCTAACATATGCTGCTGAGGAAAATAAATATTTCATATATTGTTTCAAGAGATATTTACAAATGGAATTTAATACAATAAAATGGAAGTAGAGTGTTGAGTGAAATGAAAGGAGGTGATGCGATGCGAAATTCGATCGAATTTGAGGTATCGGGACCTTATGCTCTATTTACTGATCCTCTGACTAAACTCGGCGGGGAAAAGTTGTCCTACCCTATTCCAACCTATCAGGCGTTGAAGGGGATTATTGAATCCATATATTGGAAGCCGACACTTCTGTATTACATTGATGAAGTTCGGATTATGAATCCGATTCGCATGGAATCCAAGGGGGTTCGTCCTTTAGATTATAGTGGCGGCAACACTTTAGCGAATTATACATACTTGCGTGACGTGTGCTACCGGGTTAAGGCTCATTTTGAGTTTAATCTTAACCGCCCGGATATGGCATTTGATCGTAATGAAAATAAACATCATAACATCCTTAAGCGCTCCTTGAAAGCAGGCGGTCGCAGAGATATTTTTCTTGGAACGCGTGAATGCCAGGCTTATGTCGAGCCATGTGAATTCGAGGCTGGCAAGGGATTCTATGACCATTACGGCGATATTCATTTCGGTACGATGGTTCATGGCTTGAATTACCCGGATGAGACGGGACGAAATCAGCTGGAGGTTCGCCTATGGCAGCCGGTTATGAAGGACGGCGTCATATGTTTTATTCGGCCGGAGGAGTGCACTCAAGTGAGGGTTATTTCCGAGATGCTTCCGAAGCGTTTCGACGAAACGAATGTAGAGTCGGCAATCGAGCTGGACGCACAGTTGGATAGAGAGGTGAATCTATGAGCTGGCTATTGAGTTTATACGAGACCTACGAAGCCAATATCGAGCAGGCTGGGAAAATGGAAAAGAAGATTAACAAGAAAAATCAAACGGAACAGGAATATACGCTGCTGCCTGTATCGCATACGACTCAAAATGCCCATATCGAAGTGATTGTAACGGAAGATGGAGAATTTCTAACCGCATCCGTCATTGATAAAAGCGATGTGAGTACGCTGATTCCTTGTACCGAGGACTCGGCCAACCGGGCTGGCTCCAAGGTCGCTCCATACCCGCTGCATGATAAGCTCAGCTATGTTGCCGGGGATTTTACCGCTTATGGCGGTGAAATCAAGAAAGAAGATCCTTATGCGGCATACATCAAGCAGCTTGGCGAATGGGCTGAATCACCGCATGCGGTTGCAAAGGTGAAAAGCATCCATCGGTATCTTAGCAAACAAACGCTTATACAGGATTTGATCAGTGAGCGAGTGCTGTTTGTGGATTCGTCCAACAAGCTGATTGACCGGTGGGACGACGCGGCCAAAGCACTCTACGGCGAGAAGCCGGCGATTTATTCTTTGCTCCCGGGCGATATTGCGGCTGCCTTTATCCGTTTTGATGTGTACTCACCGGACAAGCCGCCGGTAAAAGTATGGAGAGATCCGGAGATGTATCAATCATTTATCCAGTTCTACAGCGGTCAGCTGGGTAAAGAAGATTTATGTTATGTGACCGGACAAAATCTGCCTCAGACGGAGAAGCATGCAAATAAAATTCGTAACGCAGCAGATAAGGCAAAATTAATTTCGGCAAACGACACAAGCGGATTTACTTTCCGGGGGAGATTTAATGCCAGTCAGGAAGCAGCAAGCATCAGCTACGAAGTATCCCAGAAGGCACATAATGCACTGAAATGGCTTATTATCCGGCAGGGGAAGATCATTGATGACCGGGTATTTCTTATCTGGGGTAATGACGATCTGAACCTTCCTGGTATTGAAGAAGACAGCTTCACACTTGTGCTTTCTCCATCCGCAAGCGAAGAGATGCCGTCTCAAGTATCGTTTACAAACAAAGAATTTGCCCGCGAAGTGATTAAAGCAATTGACGGTTATCGCAACCGGCTTGCCAGTTATAACGAGGCGAAAGTCAATATTATGATTCTGGATTCGGCGACAACGGGTCGGATGGCTGTGTTATATTATCGCAATTTGAATAAGGAATTTTATTTGGATAGACTGAAGAACTGGCATACTACCTGCGTCTGGGAACACCGATACCGCAAGAGCAGCGATGGAGAGTTCATAGCCTTCTACGGAGCTCCGGCTACTAAAGACATCGCGTTTGCTGCATACGGTCCCCGGGCGAGCGATAAGGTTGTTAAAGGATTGATGGAACGGATGCTGCCTTGCATTGTGGACGAGCGTCCTATTCCTTCAGATATTACAAACAGTGTATTTCGTCGTGCTTCCAATCCAGTTAGCATGGACAAGTGGGAATGGGAGAAGACGCTTAGCATTGCTTGCGCTCTAATTAAGAAAAACCTGAAGGAGGAGTACGACGTGGCGCTTGATCAAACAAACGAACATCGGGATTATTTATTTGGGCGATTGTTAGCAGTAGCAGATGTGCTGGAGCGGCGTGCGCTAGGTCCAGAGGAGAATCGAGCTACAAATGCAATTCGTTATATGAACGCATTCGCCAGTCACCCGGCGAGAACGTGGGCAACCATACAGTCCAGATTACAGCCTTATCAGGAAAAAATGGGAGCAAAGGCTTCGTATTTGTCACGGGTCATTGATGAAATTGGCGATAAAATTCTAGTGAATGACTTCAACGACAAGCCTCTCTCCGGTGTATATTTGCTTGGTTTTTATAGTCAGCGGAACGAGCTTTATAAGAAGAAAAATGTCGAGGATGACTCTGAAGAATCGCCTATTCAATAAAAAGCTAGCTGCAGAACGAATCTAACAAAGCAAATTAAGGAGGAGAGATTTATGGCTGTATTAGGAAATAAGATTGATTTCGCAGTTGTGTTGTCAGTAACGAAGGCGAACCCGAATGGTGATCCGTTGAACGGTAATCGTCCTCGGCAAAATTTTGACGGACACGGTGAAATTTCGGATGTGGCTCTCAAACGTAAAATCCGCAATCGCCTGCAAGATATGGGAGAAGCAATCTTTGTGCAATCCAATGATCGTAAGACAGATGATTATGGCAGCTTGCGCGAGCGTGCGGAGGCGAATGCCGAGCTCGAGCGAATCTTTAAGGCGAAAAACGGTTCAAGCGATGAATTTGCGGCCGTTGCTTGTCGGGAGTGGATCGATGTCAGAAGCTTTGGACAAGTATTTGCCTTCAAATCCGATAAGGCCGGATCAGGCGTATCCGTAGGCGTTCGGGGCCTGTGTCGATTCACACGGCAACGAGCCTGGAGCCGATTGATATTACCAGCATGCAAATTACCAAAAGCGTCAATTCAGAACCTGGAGCAAGCCGGGGATCGGATACGATGGGACTCAAGCATCGTGTTGATTCTGGTGTCTATGTGTTCTATGGCAGCATAAACACGCAACTGGCAGAAAAAACCGGATTTACCTATGAAGATGCTGCAAAATTCAAAGAAGCGCTGGTGTCGTTGTTTGAAAACGATGTTTCCTCCGCCAGACCGGAAGGCAGCATGGAGGTTCATAAGGTTTACTGGTGGGAGCATTCCTCCAAACTAGGTCAATATTCATCAGCGAAGGTACATCGTTCGTTAAAGATCCGTAAGCTTGTAGAGGAGCCACGTAGTTTCGAGGACTACGAATGTGAAGTACAGCCGTTGGAAGGCTTACAGGTTCAAGAACTTGATGGAAGATAACGAAGATGAATATTTAATGCTGTCTGGTATACAGCACTTTCAATTTTGCAAGCGCCAATGGGCATTTATACATCTGGAACAGCAATGGGTTGAAAATGTAAAGACGATCGAAGGTTCTCACTTGCATCGGAAAGCCGACCAGCCTTTTACACGTGAGAAACGCGGGGATAAACTGATCGTGAGAGCGATGCCGGTGAAGTCTGTGAGCCTTCGAATTTCTGGCGTATGTGATGTTGTCGAGTTTATTCGGGACGAGCGAGGCGTGAATATTAGCGGCGGAGAAGAAAAATACGCTGTTTATCCGGTAGAGTATAAGCGCGGGAAGCCGAAGCGGGGAAACGAGGATATTCTGCAATTAGCTGCTCAAGCCATCTGTTTGGAAGAGATGTTAGTGTGCGAAGTGGACACCGGTTATCTGTATTACAACGAAATCAAACATCGTGTTGAAGTGCCGCTCACCGAAGAAATCAAGCGGAAGGTGAGGGCAATCGTTGCCGAGATGCAGGACTTGTACAAACGTCAGCATACGCCAAAGGTAAAGACAGGAGCTTTCTGCAAGAGCTGTTCTCTTCAGTCCATATGCTTGCCTGAACTGATGAGCAAGCGTTCGGTTCGCAGCTATATTGAAGGGAAGTTGAAGGAATGAAGAAGCTGCTGAATACACTGTATATCACCCAGCCGGATGCTTATTTATCATTGGACGGAGACAATATCGTCGTACTGAAGGAACAGGAACGAATCGGTAGAGTTCCGCTGCATAATCTCGAGTCTATCGTTTCCTTTGGCTATCATGGCGCAAGCCCTGCTTTAATGGGCTACTGCGCGGAACGCCATATTGCACTTCTTTTCTATACGGCAAGCGGCCGTTTTCTGGCAAAAGTGATCGGGGAAAGCAACGGGAATGTACTTCTAAGGAAGAAGCAATATGCGATATCTGAGGATGAACATCGGTCTGTCGGGATCGCTCGAAATTTTATTATTGGCAAGCTGTATAATCATAAATGGATTCTTGAACGTATGACACGGGATCATCCGATGAGGATTAATGTCGCGCAATTCAAAGAAGTCTCGCAACATCTGTCGGAGCTGCTTCTGGAGATTAGAGCATGTAATAATTTGGCGCGTTTGCGGGGACTCGAAGGTCAGGCAGCCTACAGTTATAACAAGCTGTTTGACGCAATGATTTTGCAGCAACGTGAGGATTTCTATTTTCATTCGCGTTCCCGAAGGCCTCCGCTCGACAACGTGAATGCTATGTTATCGTTTGCCTATTCCTTGCTTGCGAATGATATGGCAGCTGCCTTAGAAGGTGTTGGACTTGATGCTTATGTCGGGTTCTTGCACCGTGATCGGCCGGGACGGGTATCATTGGCGTTAGATGTCATGGAGGAGTTACGCGGCGTCTACGCGGACAAATTCGTCCTTTCTCTTATCAACAAGAAGGTTGTAAGTAAAAACGATTTTGTCAGGAAAGAAAACGGGGCTATTTTGTTGACAGAAGATGCGAGGCGAACTTTTTTGTCAGCGTGGCAAAGCAAAGAGCAGGAGATCATCACGCATCCTTTTCTTAATGAGAAGATACCTTGGGGACTTGTTCCGCACGCGCAGGCGCTGCTCCTTGCACGATTTCTGCGAAGTGATATGGATGAGTATCCGCCATTCCTGTGGAAATAGGAGAGTGACATGGATGCTGGTGTTAGTCACCTATGATGTAAGTACACTAAGCAGCGCAGGTCAACGCAGACTAAGACTGGCATCGAAACTGTGCCAAAGTTACGGTCAACGTGTTCAGAACTCTGTATTCGAATGCGTAGTGGATGCAGCCCAGCTTACTTTATTAAAAATTAAGCTAGGTGAAATTATTAACCCGGACGAAGACAGTTTACGTATCTATCAGCTTGGCAACCATTACAAGAACAAGGTTGAACATATTGGTGTAAAGCCATCATTAGACTTGGAAGGGCCGCTAATTATGTGATGGAAAGCGAGTCGTTGGGGGTGCGAATTAGTGGTGCGAATGAGAAGCGAACATCGTTTTCCTAGGGGATTCGCACCACATTTTTTTTGAGAATCCTCCTATCAAGCTTCTACAATGTGATAGAATGATCGTTAATATCATTATTTGAAAATTTATTTCATAATTTTGACTTTAAAAAATATATTTATTCTCTTTTTGCGTAAAATCGCAGTCGCACCTCGCTGAGGTGCGTGGATTGAAATCGGATCGTGACCGCCTTGTCGTGATCGACGAGGACGGTCGCACCTCGCTGAGGTGCGTGGATTGAAATTTCTGGTTTTGATACCATGTATGATACCGAAACCCGTCGCACCTCGCTGAGGTGCGTGGATTGAAATGTCCGGAGCAGCATCCAATAGCGCCGGCATAAACGTCGCACCTCGCTGAGGTGCGTGGATTGAAATACCTTTATTTCCAATCTGTTCGGCGGTTTGTTTAAGTCGCACCTCGCTGAGGTGCGTGGATTGAAATTATTTTGTCGTTAAGCTGATCGACAATTTCTTTCAGTCGCACCTCGCTGAGGTGCGTGGATTGAAATCCGGGTACATCATCTACATTATAAAATTTTATACCAGTCGCACCTCGCTGAGGTGCGTGGATTGAAATATTCAAATCCACCGCGCCACCGATCCCGGCGACAACGTCGCACCTCGCTGAGGTGCGTGGATTGAAATATATCGAAGTGCCTGAACTCAACATTAACCATGAGTCGCACCTCGCTGAGGTGCGTGGATTGAAATTCTTCCCTCTTCTCTGATGCCGGCTACTTGGCCAGTGAGTCGCACCTCGCTGAGGTGCGTGGATTGAAATTATGTCCATAAGCGCCGGATCCCGAAAGCCGTATGGTCGCACCTCGCTGAGGTGCGTGGATTGAAATAACCTGGACGATCCAGACGAAACGGACGATTTGGCGTCGCACCTCGCTGAGGTGCGTGGATTGAAATTTACTGGCTTGAATTTGTTGGCCAAGCCTTTAGGGTCGCACCTCGCTGAGGTGCGTGGATTGAAATTGCAAAAAGAACTGTATGCTCCCTCAAATCTGAGTCGCACCTCGCTGAGGTGCGTGGATTGAAATTAATCGAATACCGCTTCAAAAAAACGCCACGCTGTCGCACCTCGCTGAGGTGCGTGGATTGAAATTTTATGAGTGAATTGGAACAAATTGCTGACGAAAGAGGTCGCACCTCGCTGAGGTGCGTGGATTGAAATAGCATCTTGGATGAAAGAGTGAACGAAAGAAAAATGTCGCACCTCGCTGAGGTGCGTGGATTGAAATAAGTCAATGCTGCTGTACGTTTCAAGGTCGATTGTCGCACCTCGCTGAGGTGCGTGGATTGAAATCTTGTACCGTGATACGGGCATAGATCGGTACAGAGTCGCACCTCGCTGAGGTGCGTGGATTGAAATTTCTGATACGGCCTGCGCCACGTTTTCCATGTATTCCGTCGCACCTCGCTGAGGTGCGTGGATTGAAATCAGAAGCCGCCACAAGATGGCGGCGAGGGGATTAATATCGTCGCACCTCGCTGAGGTGCGTGGATTGAAATTCGTCATTCAGTCTTCTGGATTTGTTACCGTGATATCAGAGTCGCACCTCGCTGAGGTGCGTGGATTGAAATTTGTGGGAAAAATGCATCTCCAATCCAACTGAACCGTCGCACCTCGCTGAGGTGCGTGGATTGAAATCCTTCTTACCGGACGCGCGGAGAAACAGGCATATGCCGTCGCACCTCGCTGAGGTGCGTGGATTGAAATCCGGCGCTTGATTTTTGTAGCTGGAAAAGCAAAGGCGGTCGCACCTCGCTGAGGTGCGTGGATTGAAATTGCACCTGAATCAGCCGTCCTGCCCAGCGCCATGTAGTCGCACCTCGCTGAGGTGCGTGGATTGAAATCGTACGTGATGCCAGTACGCAGTCAGGTAAGCCAAGGTCGCACCTCACTGAGGTGCAGTAGATGAAATAAAGATGATTTTGCATAAGCGCCCGAGCGCTTTTTTTGTTTAGCTCAAATAAGAAATTTGTCGAAAAATATTATTTCCCACTTGCCGCGGTTCCGGCCTATAGTGTACTATAAGCTTTATATTTGAAGAGGGCGGCTTTGGCCGCTTGCGTTAACATCCCGCTTGTGCATGAAGCAAAGGCGGGCATATAACTGCTCATATAATTATGGGAATAAGGCCCATTAGTTTCTACCGGATGACCATTGCAATTATCCGACTATGAGCGAGACCGCAATCCGCAGAAAGAACGTCTGCTTCCGGCTTTGGCAGGGCCGTCAGACCTTTGATGCGGCGCGGTGCTCCGGTCATGGTTTTAAAATCCGTAGGGACAAACTTCGCTTAAGCGCAGGCTTAAGAGGTTTGTCCTTTTTTAATTCCGTATCGGCGAATGACAAAGCTGCCATTGCCTGGTTGTCAGGGAAGCAAGCAGCAGACGCTGCATGAAATCAATTAAGGAGCTGTGAACGAGAAGTGAAAGTACTGGAAGATCGCATACGCCAAGAGGGACTCATTTTATCCGAGACGGTGCTGAAGGTGGACTCTTTCTTAAACCATCAGGTCGACACCGAGCTAGCGCTCGAGATTGGCCGGGAGTTCGGCCGCTTGTTCGCGGGCCAAGGCATTACGAAGGTGCTGACGATCGAAGCCAGCGGCATTCAGTTTGCCATGGCGGCGGGAATCGCACTGAAGGTGCCGTTCGTGTACGCCAAAAAGAAGAAAGCGGTCACGCAAGCCGAGCAGATGTATACGGCTCCGGTCACTTCTTTTACACGCGGTGAGACGTATCAAGTCAGCATCTCCCGCCATTATTTGGGGCCGGATGATAAGGTGCTGATCGTCGATGATTTTCTGGCTACGGGAGCCGCGCTTGTCGGCTTGGTCACCATCGTTCGTGAAGCTGGCGCTCAGCTTGCCGGCGTCGGTTGTGTCATTGAAAAAGGATTCCAGGAAGGCCGAGGGCTGCTGGAAGAGATGGGCGTCCGCGTCCATTCGCTGGCCCGGATTTCCTCGATGGCGCCGGGCGAAGTCCAATTTGTGGATCATAACGATCCGATTCGTATAAAGGAGAAGGTATAAGCATGCTTAGCAAGAAAAAGGTTTTTGCTCTCGGATTGCAACACGTGCTCGCCATGTATGCCGGCGCGGTCGTCGTGCCGCTGATCGTGGGAGGGCAACTTGGTTTTAACGCTGCACAGATGGCGTATCTGATCGCCGCTGACTTGTTTACATGCGGCCTCGCAACGCTGCTGCAAGCTATGGGGACTAAATATTTCGGCAGCCGCCTGCCGGTAGTTCTAGGCTGTACGTTTACGGCAGTTGGACCGATTATTGCCGTGGCATCCGGTTCTAATCTGGCGACGGTGTACGGGGCGATTATTATAGCCGGTTTATTTGTTGTGCTGGCTGCGCCGTTGTACGGGAAGCTGCTGAAGTTTTTCCCGACGGTCGTAACCGGATCGGTCGTTACGGTCATCGGCTTGTCTCTTATTCCCGCAGCCTTGAATAATGTGGCGGGCGGCGACGGCAGTGCCGATTTTGGCGCTCCGCGCAATTTGCTGCTCGCATTGTTTACGCTGATCGTCATTTTGCTTGTGAACCGGTTTGGGAAGGGATTCCTGCGGTCGATTTCCGTACTGGTCGGCCTTGTCGCCGGTACGCTGGCAGGCTGGGCAATGGGGATGGTTAACTTCGCTTCGGTTGGGGATGCATCTTGGTTCAGCATCGTGAAACCTTTCTATTTCGGTACGCCGCAGTTCAGCATAACCGCGATCGTTACGATGATTATCGTCAATATTGTCAGCATGGTGGAATCGACAGGCGTTTATTTGGCAGTTGGCAAAGCGACGAACCAGAAGGTCGAGCAGCGGCAGATTGTTAACGGCTTGCGTTCGGAAGGCGCCGCGATTATGTTAGGCGGCATATTTAACGCCTTCCCGTATACGGCTTTTTCGCAAAATGTCGGCCTTATTACATTGACCAAGGTGAAAACGCGCAATGTTATTTTTGCGGCAGGCGGCATCATGGTCGTGCTGGGCTTGCTGCCGAAGCTGGCCGCCATTACGACTATCATTCCGAATGCTGTGCTGGGTGGGGCTATGATTGTCATGTTCGGTTCGGTGGCTGCTTCCGGCATCTCCATTTTGTCCGAGGTCAACCTGCGCGAAGAGCGAAACTTGCTGATCGTCGCTTGCAGCATCGCCGTTGGTCTTGGTTCGGCAGCTGTTCCCGCAGTGTTTGAGAAGCTGCCTGATTTTGCAAAGATGTTGACCCAAAGCGGCATCGTAACCGGCTCGTTGACTGCCATCGTGCTTAACTTGCTGATGAGCCGCAAACCGGATGAAACTTCACAGGCTTCTACAGAAGCATAAAAAAGAAATCGCCCTGGCGCATGGATGCGCGGGGCGATTTCTTTTTTGCGCCGACAGCGGGGGATGGCAATAAAGCCTGTTGGATTATACATCGTTATGCCTTCCGTACAGGCCGATTCAATTATTTTAAATCAATGGATACGTCTCCCTGTATGGTGTGAAATCGTACACTTGTATCGTTAGGCCATACAGGGTTATGAAGCCCAAGCGCTTCTTCGGACGATGGGAGATCATCTTGATAGGGGAGGAAAAAGCTGAATGCTTTAATTTCCTTGATGAATGCCCCCCATAAATACGGTTCCTTCAAATAAATGGTGTAAAGATAATTCGTTTCTCCTAAAGTTGTCGTCCTATGTTCGACGTATATCGTAGTATGGCCGGGCGAAGTGACCGTGCTTATTGCAGCATCCGCTGCTAAGTGAATGAATAGGGCTCCAGCCAGACAAATAGATAGAAACAGGGATAGCCCCATTGCCATTGTACTCAAAAAATAAAGTCTCGATTTAATCCATAAGACGCATAACACCACCAACAAGAGGATATTGAAGCTTAAGGGATAAATAAGCCCGCTTGATTTTAAAAAGTTTATTTTGTACCCATTTATATTCAATGCCCAAAGCGCTAAGTCAGCCAGCGCTACTGCTAACCCTATATAAAACGTTGCTCGCTTTATTTTGTTATTCAACATAGATCCTCCTGCGAAGTTTGGATTGTCTGCGTGCCGGAACCGATGATAGGGAATGGACGGGCTCTTTATAAATAATGATGGGATCTTCTTCCTCTTTGTGAATGTTACGTTTATGACGAGGCGATGAATGGGAAAGTTGCAAGCAAAATCGTGTATTGATGACGGATATCCTTTAATCCGAACTTCAAGGATTAGGCATTGCGAACAAATATATTCCAAATTTATATTGACGATGCATATACACCATGCTAATATCGTTATAGCTTATCGGATTGATCGGAAATAAAATAATCTACCGGATAACCGGAGACAAACTTGCTGCATCTTATTGCGGCAATTGTCTCCGGTTATTTTTTTCATATTATCTGCAAGTCATGAGGAGGAAACAGGAATGGAATATCGTAAATTGGGCCGAACAGGCTTGAAAGTATCCGCGGTGAGTCTCGGCACGATGGCTTTTGGCCGCTGGATCGACGAGGAGGCGTCAGCCTCCATACTGGATGCGGCGCTGGATCACGGCATCAATCTGGTTGACACGGCCAACGTATATGGAGAAGGGGCTTCAGAAGAGATTTTAGGAAATTTGCTTAAAGCACGCCGGCGCGACATCGTGCTCGCAACGAAAGTGCATGGCAAGGTCGGCCCGGGGCCAAATGACGGAGGGCAAAGCCGTTATCATATTTTTAAAGCGGTAGAAGACAGCCTGCGGAGACTGCAAACGGATTACATAGATCTATATCAAGTGCACCGGTTCGATCCGGCCACACCGCTCGAAGAAACATTACGTGCGCTCGACGATCTGGTACGTCAAGGCAAGGTCCGTTATATCGGCGCTTCCAATTTTGCCGCTTGGCAACTGGCGAAAGCCCATGGTATCAGCAATCAGCACGGCTTGGAGCGTTTTGAGAGCCTGCAGCCGGAATACAGCCTTATCTCCCGGGAAATCGAACAAGAAATCATCCCGTTCGTTCAATCGGAACAGGTTGGCGTTATCGTCTACAGCCCGCTCGGCAGAGGGGTGCTGTCAGGCAAATATAAGGAAGGCGAAGCTCCTCCTGCAGGGTCCAGGCTGGCGGCGGGAGAGCAAAGGCTGGAGCAGCTGTTGAAAAAGAACGCGCTGGCAGTCGCCGACGCTATTAAGCCGCTTGCCCAGCAGCATGGCCTGACGCCGGCGCAATATGCGCTGTCATGGGTGCTCAGCCGGTCGGGCATTACATCAGCTATTCTTGGCGCTTCCAAGCTCGAACATATCACCGACGCAGCCAAAGCTTGGGATACAAGGCTGAGCGAAGCGGATTTAAAACAAGCGGACGAAGCGACGGAGCAAGTCCGAACGAAAGAAAAAGCACTGATCAAATAATAAAAAATTATGATTTCTACCCTGCCAAGGAGGATATCGAAGTTTACTTGCGATATCCTTCTTTTTTTATTACTCGAACCGGGGGTGCAGCATGGCCAGCGTCAGCATCAAACATTTGTATAAAAAATACGGCAAAGAAAAACATGCGGTTGTGCAAGATTTCGATCTTGAAATCAAGGATAAAGAGTTTATCGTATTCGTCGGGCCATCCGGCTGCGGCAAATCGACAACGCTGCGCATGATTGCGGGGCTGGAAGACATTACGGAGGGCGAGATTTATATCGGTGACCAGCTGGTGAACAAGCTGCCGCCGAAAGACCGCGACATCTCGATGGTTTTTCAAAACTATGCGCTGTATCCGAACTTATCCGTCTATGAGAACATCGCCTTCGGCCTGCGCATGCGCAAGCTGCCGAAGCACGAAATTGACCTCGCGGTGAAGCAGGCTAGCCGGGTGCTGGAAATCGAGCCGTATTTAAGCCGTAAGCCAAAGGATCTGTCCGGCGGACAACGGCAGCGCGTTGCGCTCGGAAGGGCGATCGTCCGCAATCCGAAGCTGTTTCTTATGGATGAACCGCTGTCGAATCTGGATGCCAAGCTTCGTTCAACGATGCGGATGGAGATTACGAAGCTTCATAAAAAACTGGGTACGACGTTCATCTTCGTCACCCACGATCAGATAGAGGCCATGACGATGGCGGATCGGATCGTCGTTATGAAAAACGGCGTTATTCAGCAATGCGATACGCCGGAGAAAGTGTATTCCAAACCGGCCAATACGTTTGTAGCCGGCTTTATCGGATCGCCGCAAATCAATTTCATCGAGGGAAAGATCGAAGAGAATGCATTTGGGCGGCTGGAGTTCAAAACGAATCGTCTTCAGCTCAAGATTCACGAAGCGACGGAGGCTGTTTTGCGGCTTAATAACCAAGTAAACAAATATGTAATATTGGGAATTAGGCCGGAACATATCAAACTGGAAGGGCTGTATTCCGAGACGGTAATAACCGGCATCTATACGGATAATGAGCTGATGGGAGCCGACCGGTTTATTTATTTGAACATCGGGCAAGAGAAGCCGTTGATCGTCCGGGTCGAGCCGGAAAATCAATTCGAGGAGAATGAGAAACTGAAAGTAGAGCTGGACTTGTCTAAAGCTCACTTTTTCCATAAGGAAACGGGCGTCCGGTTAACCGACTGACCGGTTGTGCGCAGCAAGGGAGGGGCGTCGGTTCATGAGGAGCAAGAAACGGCAAGCAATATGGTTTACCCTGGGCATTGCAGCAGTCGCGCTGCTGACGTCCTGCGGACAGGATTCCGTGAAACAGGCGAGCGCAATATCCGCAGATGATGAAGGGCTGTTCAACAAGCTGGACCATTCATTCGAGTTCGAAACGGACCCTTATTACAGCGCCGTGCTTGCAGACTGGAAGCAGCAAGGCATACCGGCAGCCGGAACAACGGTTAAGGTACAGGGAGCAAAACCTTCGAAGGTTTCAGATGCTTCGGCGATTAAAACCGGTACATATGAAAACAGGGACAACGTTCTCCTCTGGCAGACGCCGGATGAAGGATGGGTTGAATACGAAGTCGACGTCGCGGAAGACGCCTTATACGAGATTCACGCTGTGTATGATCCGCTCAAGGAAACGGACAGCAAGCGCCCGGTTCAATGGGATGTTTCGATCGACGGGAAGCGGCCGTTCCAGGAAGCTTCTACGGCATCGTTGTACCGTGCTTGGGAGGACGTCAGTCCGATTGTAAAAAACTCCGACGGCGATCAAATTAGACCGCGCTCGATTGACGTGTCGACTTGGAGCGAGAAACCGCTGGTGGATTCGGGCGGCGCATATGACAGCCCGTTATTATGGCATTTGTCTCCGGGCAAGCATACGATTCGCCTCGAAGGATTTGATCCCGTCGCGATTGACAGCTTGCTGCTGACTGCGCCGCAGACCGTACCTTCTTATGAGGATGTCAAAGCGACGTACGCCAATACGCCTTCAATCGGCGGAGATCCGATTACGATTCAAGCCGAGCAATTTACGTCCAAGAATGATACGGCCATCAAGCTGTTCTCCGATAAGGATGACCGCACGGTGCCGCGTTATACGGGGCGTATCGTCTATAACACGATTGGCGGCCAGCGCTGGCTGGAGCAAAATCAAGAGATTACATGGACATTCGACGTACCGGAAGACGGCTTGTACAAGTTTGGATTCCGTGCTTTGCAAAACACAATCGCGCAAAAAACATCGTTCCGTACTATTAAAATTGACGGCAAGGTTCCGTTCGAGCCGTTTCAGGCTTACGGATTTCCATATTCCGCTTCCTGGCAGGGCATTGAACTGAAGGATGAAGCGGGCGATCCTTACCTTGTAAAGCTGGATAAGGGCCGGCACACGCTTTCGCTTGCAGTGACGCAATCGCCGGTCAAGCCTATTATTATCGATCTGGAAAAGCTGCTGGCGCATTTGGATTCCATTGACTGGGATTTACGGATGGTTACGGGCAATAAAGCAAACAGCGTACGTACGCTGGACCGCAACCGCACTTGGAATATGGAGCAGGACTTTCCGGGCATTACGGATAAAATAGCGCTTGCGGCTGAAGCGATGGAGTCACTCGCTGACCGCGTCGAAGAGGCGAATGGCAATAAGGATTCAATTAGCCAAGGGCTGCATTCTTCAGGCAAGGATTTGCGTTCGCTGCTAAGCAAACCTGAAGAAATTCCATATAATGTCGACCAGATATCGTCTATGAGGGAGAAGCTGGCGAACTTTATGGATTCCTTGTCCAAGCAAGCGCTGCAATTGGACGAAGTTTATGTCGTTCCGGAGAAAGCGCCGCTTCCTCCTATGGTGGCCGGCGTATTCGACCGGGTGTGGGGGACTGTGCAAAACTTCGGCTATTCATTCGACACGAGAGACAGTCTGAAGGACATGGACGACCGGAAGCTTAACATTTGGGTGCAGCGCGGACGCGACTACGTCGATCAGCTGCAGCAGCTGGCAGACGAATCCTTTACGCCGGAGACCGGAATTGAAGTAAAAGTCAATTTGCTTCCGACCCCCGAGCTTCTGCTGATGTCGAATGCAGCCGGCGTGCAGCCCGACGTCGCGCTAGGCTTGACGCAGGATTTGCCGGTCGATTACGCGATCCGCGGAACGCTGGTCGACTTATCCAAGCTGGACGGCTTCGATAAACTGTATCCGAATTACAGCCCGGGTTCGTGGCTGCCGCTTTATTACAACGGCGGTTATTATGGCGTACCGGAGACACAGTCGTTCCAGGTGCTCTATTACCGGAAAGATATTTTACAACGGCTGAATTTGAAAGTGCCGCAGACCTGGGATGATGTATACGATCTGCTGCCGACATTGCAGCAGAACGATATGAATTTTTATGTCAATCCGAAAGAATATGCAACGTACTTCTATCAGCACGGCGTCGAATTTTACGAGCCGGGCGGGAAAAAGACGGGGCTGGATTCTCCTAATGCTTATGAGGCGTTTAAGCAGTGGACCAATCTGTTCAACACCTATGCGCTTGAGCGGGAGGTGCCGAGCTTTTACCAGCATTTCCGTGACGGTTCCATGCCGATCGGCATTTCCGATTACAACATGTATGTCCAGTTATCGGCGGCGGCGCCGGAGCTGAACGGCCGGTGGGGAATCGCCTTGCTGCCCGGAGTCAAACAGCCGGACGGCACAATCGCCCGTTGGGCGGGCGGCGGCCAGCGCACCGGCGTTATTTTCAACAAATCGGAGAAACAGGATGAAGCGTGGAAGTTTTTGCAGTGGTGGCTGTCTACCGACGTTCAGACGCAATACGGATCGGATTTGGAAGCCATGAACGGTGTCGCATTCCGCTGGAATACTTCTAATATTAAAGCATTCACCAATCTTCCATGGAAACGGGAGGATGCGGCTGTCATTCTCGAGCAGTGGAAATGGTATAAAGATATTCCGAACGTACCGGGAGGCTACTACTTGGAGCGTGAATTAAACAATGCATGGCAGCGGTCCGTTGTGCAGACGGATAACTACATGTCCTCGTTAGAGGAAGCCGCCCGGGACATCGATCGGGAGCTGCTTCGCAAGCAGCAGGAGTTTGGTTTTGCCGATAAGAACGGCAATTCGCTCAAGCAGCTCGATATTCCGGTCGTCAATCAGCCTTGGGAGGGAGACAGCCGGAATGTTAAGTAAAATATGGTCATACCGGACGTCGTATTTGTTTATCGCGCCGTTTCTCATCTGTTTTACATTGTTCATCGTCGTGCCGATCATCGCGTCCGTCTGCTTGAGCTTTACGTATTACAACGGCATTGAACGGCCCCGGTTTATCGGCTGGAGCAATTATCAATATTTAATTGCACAAGACATGATATTTCTGAAATACGCATTGCCTAACACGTTCAAATTTGCCGTTATCGTCGGACCCGGGGGATATGCCGCCGCCTTCCTGCTTGCATGGCTTATCTCCCGTCTTCGGGGCAGCTACCGCAAATGGGTGGCGCTGGCCATGTATACGCCTTCGCTTACGATCGGTACAGCGATGACGATAATATGGCTGCCGCTGTTATCGGGCGACCGGATCGGCTACTTGAACAGCTTCCTGCTGAAAATCGGATTCATCGACGTGCCGAAGCTGTGGGTGACACAGCCGCAGCTGCTCATGAATTCAATGATCGCCGTTACACTCTGGTCGAGCATGGGAGTCGGGTTTCTCGCCATGCTTGCCGGAATTCTGAACGTGGATAAAACGCTCTACGAAGCAGGACGGATCGACGGCATCCGCAACCATCTGCAGGAACTGTGGTTTATTACGATCCCGTCCATGAAGCCGCAGATGCTGTTCGGCGCCGTCATGGCGATCGTAACGACGTTCAAGACCGGCGCAATTGGCGTTGAGCTGTCCGGGCAAAATCCTACACCGCAATATGCCGGCCATCTCATCGTCAATCATATTAATGACTACGGTTTTATTCGTTTCGAGATGGGCTACGCATCGACGATTTCTGTTTTTCTGCTTATCTTTATGTATTTTGCAAACAAGCTTAGCTGGAAATTGTTTGGCTCGAAGGAGGAATAACATCTGAAAACATCGGGTCTAGCCGCCAGAATCAGCTTTAATCTGTTTATGCTCGCGATCTCGGTGCTGATGATATTGCCGATCGTCTATATATTCAACAATGCGTTCAAGCCTTATCACGAGCTGTTTGTATATCCGCCGACCTTCTTCGTGAGGGAGCCAAGCCTGCAAAACTTTGTTGAGCTGATGCTCGTAACTTCGAATTCCATTGTTCCGATCTCGCGATATTTGTTCAACAGCGTGTTTGTTGCGCTGCTGAGCGTCATCAGCGTTACGGTTGTCAGCGTGTTGTGCGCCTATCCGCTGTCGAAGCATAATTTTCCGGGGAAGAAATTTATCTTCTCCACCATTATATTGATGCTGATGTTTACGCCGGAGGTTATCCAAATTCCGCGTTATCTCGTTGTCAGCAGTCTCGGCATTCTGAACACGTATTGGGGTCATCTGCTTCCGGCGCTTGCGCTGCCCGTTGGGGTCTTCCTGCTTAAGCAGTTCATCGACCAGATTCCCGACTCGCTGATGGAAGCGTCCCGGATTGACGGGGCGAATGAAATCGTTGTTCTGGCGCGCATCGTTGTGCCAATGAGCATGCCGGCTATCGCCACAGTTGCCATACTCGCGTTTCAGAATGCTTGGGGCAACATCGACACGTCGTCGCTGTTTATGCAGGATGACGAAATGAAGACATTCCCGTTTTTCCTGTCAACGCTGACGAGCAATCTGGCGAACAACGTGGCGAGACAGGGAGCGGCCGCGGTGGCAGCGCTCATCCTGCTCGTGCCGAACTTAATCTTTTTTGTCATCTTGCAGAGCAAGGTCATCTCTACGATGGCTCATTCCGGCATTAAATAACAGAACAAGGAGGGAGGCCGTTTGAAAAGCAGGACACTGCGGATAGTATCCCTATGGCTTGCCGTCGCTGCTGCGATTTCCGCCGTGCTTCCGCTTCATCGGGCAGCTGCTTCAGAGCTGCCTTACGAAACGTATTATAAGGACGGCTTCGGACAGCTTGTACATACGCAGGCTGCCTACATTCCGGCCGGCATCATCGGCTACAATACAGCCATTGCCGGACAGGGCTCCGGTTCGGCGGACAGCACTGGAAAGCTGCAGCTCAATCAGCCAAAAGATTTGTTTATCGATCAGAAGGATCATGTATTTATTGCCGATACCGGGAATAACCGGATTGTGGAACTGGACGCCCAAGGAGCTTTTATCCGCCAAATTACAGTGGATGAAAGTCCGCTTAATAAACCAAGCGGCGTATTCGTCCATCCGAACGGCGATATTTATATCGCGGATACCGGGAATAACCGGATCGTCAGGCTTAATGCAGGCGGCAAGCTGCTGAAAGAATATGGCCGGCCGGACACGGACTATATCCCGGCATCGTTTAAATACGATCCTGTCAATCTGGTTGTCGACAAGCGGGGATTTCTATATGTTACTTCGCTGGGCGCTTTTCAAGGGCTGATAGAGCTTGATCCTGACGGGCAATTCGTTTCTTTCTTCGGCCCGAACAGAGTGTCGTTCTCCGTGTTTGATGCGTTCAAGCGTCTTGTTTATACACGGGAAATGTATCAGCGCGAGCTGAAGAAGCTTCCCGGCGCTATTGCAAATGCAGCGATTGATAATCAAGGTTTTATTTATACGGTGACAAAAGAAGTGGCAAGCGATCAGATCAAAAAGCTGAACATCGCAGGGCTTGACCAGCTGCCCGGGAAAGGCGACTTCAGCTCGGTTGAACCTGTCAGATCGTACGGCGAAGTGCTGAAACACCGGGCGGGGGATATGAATCCCCAGCTTAACGACATTACGGTCGATGAATCCGGCAATATGACGGTTGTGGATACGGTGTGGAACATGATTAGCCAATATGACCAGAACGGCAATTTATTGTTTTTCTGGGGAGGAGACGCCATCACGGCGACTTCGAAGACGGGGGTTGTCAAGACGCCGGCTGCGATCGCGAATGATTCCAAAGGCAATCTGTACGTGCTTGACAATACAAACAATCTGATCCAAGTGCTCCGTCCATCCGAGTTCGGCAAGCTGGTTCATCAGGCCAATGCATTAACGCAGGAAGGCAAATACGAAGAGAGCGAACCGATCTGGGAAGAAGTACATCGTCTCAATACGCAATATACACCTGCTTTAATCGGTTTAGCGAAAGCGGCATACAAGCGGCAGGATTATGAACGGGCGGCGCAGCTTTACAGCCAGGCCGGCGTTGTTGGCGGCTATTCCGACTCGTTCTGGCAGAACCGGCTTATCTGGTTCCAGAACAACTTTGGCCTTGCCATGAATTTCGTGCTTGCTGCGGGCATTTTGTTCCTTGCTTGGGGGAAATGGTCGAGGAAGCTGCTGCCGGCAGGCGGGCTGGGCGGCAAACTGCGCATGGATATCCCGTTCGCCAAGAAACTTGGCCACGTCTTTACGATTGCACGCCATCCGGTAGACGGTTTTTACGGAATCCGCCATGAGCAGAAAGCGAATCTGCTAAGCAGTCTGATCATCCTTATTGCGGCTGCTGCGGCATTTGGTTATATGCAAGCCGGCACGAACTTTGTGTTTAATCCGAAGGTGCATGTCGGAATCGACTTGCTGCCGCAAATGGTCCAGTTTTTTGGATTGTGGTTCGGATGGGTTGTATCCAATTATTTGGTCAGCTCGCTGCTTCGGGGAGAAGGCCGTTTCCGCGATGTTTTTTACGGCAGTTGCTATGCTCTATTTCCGATTATTCTGATAGGCATACCTGTTACATATTTGTCCAATGCGCTGACGCTCGATGAATCCGCCATCTATCATTTTTTAAAGCTGGCTGCGGTTATCTGGGTTGTATTGCTGGCTGTTTGGATGGTACAGGGCGTTCATAACTACACGTTTATCGAATCGGTATTTATCATTTTGCTGTCGATCTTTACGCTTCTGATTATCGTCATTCTGATCTTCCTATTCGTCAGCCTCAGCTATGAGCTGGTTAACTTTATTAAATCGATTTATCAAGAGGTGATCATCCGGTGAAGAGCCGCAAACTTCCGATTACTGCCATCGCCAAGGCCGCAACGACGGCCGTTCTGCTGCTCTTGATCGGCTGGATCGCGCTGCAAATATGGAGCCCGTGGGGCGGACAAAAAACGAATATTGCTCAGGCAACCGCCCAGTTCGATAACAAAGGCGAGTTGTACAAGGCGGTTGTCCCGCAGGATTCGGGCTTCGAAACCGCTGCGGAAAACGATAAGCTGAAGCTGCTTGTCGACCGTTCGACGTCGCATTTTCAAGTTGTGGATAAAGCGACCGGCACCATCTGGCGTTCATACCCCGATCCGCAGGAATGGCCGAAAGAAACAGCGACGGGCACATGGAAAAATCATTTGCTGTCGCCGATTCTGATCGAATATGTCAATGCCAAAAACTATAAGTCCTCTTCCTTTACGGCTGGGCTTGTGGACACCGGCGGATATTTGGAGCAGTTCCGGCTGATGGAGGGGGGATTTGCAGTTACGTTCGCTTTTCCAAAGGCGCAAATCAAAATTCCGGTGGAAGTATCGTTGCACCCGGATTATGTGGAGACGCGAATTATCGACTCGGGGATTGTTGAAGGCGATTTAAGCCTGCTGAATGTGAAGCTGTATCCGCTGTTCGGCGCGGAGCCTTATGTCGGGCAGGACGGCTACATTATGATCCCCGACGGTTCAGGATCGCTGATCCGGTTCGGCGACAAGCGGATTATGCCGCAGCTGACGTACAACGAAAGCGTGTACGGGTCGGATTTGTCGTTTTACAACGAGGAGACGGGCAGACAGCGGATTACGATGCCGGTGTACGGCTTAAAATCAGGCAGCCAGTCGTTCTTGTCGATCATAACCGAAGGCGATGCCTACGCAAACGTATATGCAGCGCCAGGAGGTGCGGTCGGAAGATCCAATTGGGTAACGACGGAATGGCAATACCGGAAAAAATTTTACCAGACGGTCAGCAAAAATACGGGAGAAGGTTTCTACACGTACAGCAGTGAAAGATTCACGTCACAAGGCAGGGCAACCCGTTATTATCCGCTCACGGGCGACAAAAGCGATTACGCGGGCATGGCCGCGGTCTACCGCAACTATTTGATGACGGAGCAAGGGGTGAAGCCGGTGCAGTCGGCAAAGCCGGACATTCCGCTGTATTTGGATATCGTCGGGGCAGATATTAAAAAAGGGCTGTTTTCCGATTCGTACTTGAAGGCAACGACTACAGACGAAGCTGCATCGCTGCTGAAAGATGTGTACGGCCTGGGCATTCATAATGTACAGGTGCATTACGAAGGCTGGCAGCAGAACGGGTACAGCTCGCAAGGCGGCTATTTTCCGGTTGATAAACGAATTGGCGGAAACAGCGGCATGAAACGGTTTATTGATTTTGCCCATTCGCTTGGCATCCCGGTTTATCTGACTGCGAATTATACGCTGAATACGAATGGGGACGACGGATTCTGGTGGAGAAGAGACGGGCTGCGCAATATGGCGGGTACGGTGCTGAAGGAAGAGACGAAGGAGCAGCAGGACGATCAGGACGATGCAACGTACGTCAGTCCCGGGTTTTACGCGAAAGTCGTACGTTCCGATCTGAACCAATATAAAAAACTGGGTGCGGACGGCATCTACTTCGAAAATGGCATCGGATCGCAGCTTAATACCGACTTCAATAACCAGTATAAGGCCAGCCGAAGCGATTCTGCCGGCATTCAGGCCGATTTGCTGAAGCAAACCAAAGAAACGCTTGGTTCTGCTGCAGCGAGCAATGTCAATTTTTATGCTTTGGGAGAGGTGGATCAAGTCCACCAGCTCGCCAGCGATTATTCGTATGATGTGTTCGTCACTGAACCGATTCCATTCTCGGCGATTGTGCTGCACGGCTTGCGGCCATATACGCTGGAGTGGTCCAATGTGCGGGATGAATGGCAAAGCGGGTTTCTCCGGAGCATCGAATACGGCGCTTCCCCCGCCTATATTCTGAGCGGAGATCAATCGGAAGATATGCGCGAGTCGTATTCGTTATGGTATTACAGCCTGGATTACAAAGATTGGATCAGCCGGATATCGGATGAATATGAACAAATGAATGCGGTGCTTGCCGAAGTGAAGGACCGTGCCATTACCGAACACCGGACTATAGCGCCGGGCGTGAAGGAAACGGTATACGAAGGCGGTTACCGCGTGCTGGTGAACTACAACGAACAACCCTATGAGAGCGGCGGACTTTCCGTTCCGGCGCTCGGCTACACGGTGAAGAAAGGCGGAGAGGCGCAATGAAAAGGCTGGAGGCCAAAACGCTCCGCAAGCTGGAAGGATCAATGTTCATTGCGCCGTGGGTGTTCGGCTTTCTGACATTCGTGGCATTCCCGCTTGGCTACTCGCTCTTCATGAGCTTTCATCAAGTTAAAATCGAAGTGAACCGAACCGAGTACACGTATATCGGTTTCAAACATTACAGGGAAATTCTGGTTGCTAACGGCAGCCTGCTGTATGAGGAATTGATTCCGTTCTTGAAGCAGTCGCTTATGATGATCCCGATCATACTCGTCTTTTCCTTGTTTGTGGCTATACTGCTGAACTTGAAATTTCCGGGCCGGACGTTGTTTAGAGTCATATTTTTCCTGCCGGTCATCTTCTCATCGGGGCAAATCGTGCAGGAGTTTATTACACAAGGCGAAGGTTCGCTTAGCATGATGCAGTCGCTGCGGATCGATTATTATTTGAAGGAATATATGCCTGCGGCCTGGGCGTCGCCGATCGAAAGCGTGTTGAGCTCCTTTGTGCTCGTGTTGTGGTATTCCGGCGTGCAAATTTTGATTTTTCTCGCCGGCAGGCAGACGCTTTCGGCATCGGTTTATGAGGCTTCTCGGATCGACGGCTCCAATCCGTGGAACACGTTTTGGCAAATTACGCTGCCGGGTCTCGTGCCTTATATATTTCTGAACCTGATGTATACGGTTGTCGATCTGTTTACGTTCCCTTCCAATCCTATCATCAGCAAGGTCAATACGACGAATTACGGCAGTTCGAGCGCACTCGCGTGGATCTATTTCGTCATCATTATGGCGTTTGTTTTGCTGACGCTCCTGCTTTATCGAAAAGTAGATAAGGCATTATCGGGCAGATAACTAACAATTCGAGGTGATAGGAAGTGAAGATCGAGAGAGGCCGGCCGGGGTTCCTGACCGATTGGCGGCCGAATGCCAAGCTGAGAAGCCGCCTGGAGCTGCTTCGCTACCGCGTGCTGGGAACGGAGATCGACAAGGGCATTTTGTTCAAGCTGGTTGTCTATTTTGTGCTCATTAATGTTGCATTCATCTATCTGAAGCCGATTTTGTATATGGTTACGACGATGGTGAAAGACGCCAAGAACATACTCGATCCGTCGGTAATCTGGGTGCCGAAGTCCATATATTTGGGGCATCTGCAAGAAGCAAGCCATATGCTCAATTACGGAAAAAGCTTTCTTATCAGCGTGTCGCTTGCCACATCCGTCTCCGTGCTGCAAATGTTCTCGTGCGCTATTGCGGGATATGCATTCGCCAGGCTGGATTTTCCGCTGAAAAAGCTGTGGGGCGCGCTGCTGCTGTTCACATTTATTATGCCGCCGCAGGTTACGATTCTGCCGACGATTATGCTGTTCAAGCAGTTCGGCTGGATGAATACCTTCCTGCCGATGGTAGTGCCGGCGTTATTCGGACACGGGCTAAAAGGTGCGATGTTCGTCATTATTTACCGGTCATTTTATTCCACGCTGCCGAAGGAGCTTGATGAAGCGGCCCGAATCGACGGTGCCGGGATGCTGCGGATGTTTTTCCGCGTCATGTTTCCGATCTCGCGGTCTGCGACGGTTGTAGTGCTGCTGTTCGCTTTCGTTTGGAACTGGAACGACTTCTACTTCCCGTCGCTGTTTATGTTCACAGCTGAGAATGTGCCGCTCTCCATTACGCTTGCGCGTATGGCCGGGGAGATGGAGCAAGCTGCCGGTGCGGGTGAAATAACCGTGTATGCGGAATCGATCAAGATGGCGGCTTCGTTCCTGATCATCATGCCGCTGCTGGTTGTTTATCTCTTTATGCAGCGCTGGTTCATCGAAGGCGTGGAACGTTCCGGGCTTGTGGAATAATCTGCAGCGGAACAGGGTGTCGTTTTGCTTCAATTCCAACTAATTTCATAGGTATAACACGTATATTGTTAATCTACCGGATAACCGGAGGTTGCTGACAAGCGGCTTCCGGTTATTTGTGTTTCAGATTATAAAAATAATCCAGATAGAGGTGTGATCGACAATGAGCGAAAACGGACGAAAAGTTCATTTGAACGTATTTCTGAGACCGACCGGACACCACGCCGGCGCTTGGCGCCACCCGGATTCAAAACCTGAATTGGAGCTGGACATTGACTATGTGGCTCAGCTGGCGCAGCTCGCAGAGCGTGGCAAGCTCGACTCGGTGTTCCTTGCAGACGGTTATGCAGGAGGCGGCAGCAAGCTGGAGCCGTTTACGATGTTATCCGCACTCGCTTCCGTCACAAGCCATATCGGTCTGATTGCAACGGTTGGAACGGTTTATAACGAGCCTTTTCACGTCGCGAGGCAGTTTGCGTCGCTGGATCACATTAGCGGCGGGCGCGCAGGCTGGAACATTGTAACCGGAGCGGGCTCGGCAGCACACAACTTCGGCAGAGACGAACATCCCGAACATTCCGAACGATACGACACGGGCGAAGAGTTCGTTGAGGTCGTTAAGCAGTTGTGGGACAGCTGGGAAGACGATGCGCTTATCTACGATAAAGTGAATGGACGGCTGACGGCTCCAGGCAAGGTCCATGAGATTAACTTCAAAGGCCACACCTATTCGGTGAAAGGGCCGCTTAATATTCCGCGTCCGCCGCAAGGCTATCCGGTGCTCGTTCAAGCCGGCTCCTCCGAACGGGGCAAGGAACTGGCAGCCAAAACTGCGGAAGTGATCTTCACAGCCCAGCAAACGTTTGACGCCGGCCGCGAGTTTTATGCGGACGTCAAATCAAGGCTTGCCAAATACGGGCGGACGGCCGATGAGTTAGTTATCCTGCCGGGACTTGCGCCAATCGTTGCCGATACGGAAGCCGAAGCGAAGGAGATCGAAGCAGAGCTTCATGCTTATGTCGATACGAGCCGCGCGCTGCGTAACCTGTCCGAGCGCTTCACGGTCAACCTGGCCGACTACGATCTTGATGATCTGGTTCCTCTCGATAAAGCGAAGCCGTCCGAGGAATTTAACGGCATTCGCAGCCGGCAGGAAGTTGTGCTCGATGCGGCAAGACGGGAAGGCTTTACGATCCGCCAGCTGCTGTATCGCAGCAACGGCGGGCACGGGCATGTTACTTTCACCGGATCGGTGCTGCAAACAGCCGATTTTATTGAGAAGTGGTTCAACAACCATGCGGCGGACGGTTTCAACATCCTCCCGCAACTCGTTCCGACAGGGCTTGAAACATTCATTGACAAGGTGATTCCGGAACTTCAGAACCGCGGCTTGTTCCGGACGGAATACGAAGGCACAACGCTGCGTGAAAACTTAGGGTTGAAAAGGCCGGCGAATGTAAGACATTTGCAGCGGCAATAAAACAGTGAGGTGGAGTGCCTATATGATAAAAAAACTTGCTGGAACGATGAGCATGATCGTTATGACGGCCGCTCTTTTGGCTGCTTGCGCCGGCGGCGCCGCAAACGGCGGTACGCAGCAGCAGTCTGCGGACGCCGGTGCGGCCGGAACGGATGACGGGGCAAGCGGAGCGATTAAGAAACTTGGCGATGAACCGTTGACGCTGACGTTTTATTCCAGCGGTCCGACATTTACGGATGTCGAATTCAAAACGATGATTGCCGATCCGATTCATAAGAAATATCCGAATGTTACGATCCAGCGTATTTCGCCGGCTGCAACCACAACGCCGGAGGAAGTGCTGTCCACGCAAACGCCGGACATTTTGTTCACGAGCGTATCGCAGCGGCTTATCCGTACGGGAGCCTTCGAAGATTTACGCGGCTTGATCAAGAAGTTTAACTTTGACGAAAGCCGGCTGAAGCCTATCGCCTATAACTACATCAAAGATGCGACCAAAGGCCATGGCGATCAGATCTATGCGCTTCCGTTCAATGTGAATCAGCACATTTTGTACTATAACAAGGACATTTTCGATAAATTTGGCGTTCCGTACCCAACCGACAAACAAATGACCTGGGATGAAGCGGTTGAGCTTGGCAAACAGCTGACGCGTACGGACAACGGCGTCAATTATGTCGGTCTTGTAGTAGATAACTTGCAAGGCCTCGCCAAGTCGCTTGGTCTGGCCTATGTAGACCGCGAGACCGGGCAGGCGGCGATTGATACGCCGGAGTGGCACCGCGTGTTCGAATTGCAAAAGAAAATATTCGATACTCCGGGTTATGTCGCTCCTGACGGCACTTGGAACTGGACGCGCGACAACTTTATGAAAGACCAGAACATTGCGATGCGCGCTTCATGGCTTGCAAATATGGTTGGTCCGCTTGAGGAGCTGCGGCAGCAAGGCGTCGAGTTCAACTGGGACATTGCGCCTGTTCCGAACTTTGACGATAAGCTGGGCACGACCAGGGAGGCGCAAATCCACTCGATCTCGATCAACAGCCAAAGCAAACATAAGGATGAAGCATTCCAGGTGCTGGAATATTTGCTGTCGGATGAAGGCCAGCGGACAATCGCCAGAAACGGGCGTGTACCAGCCATTATTAATCCGGATCTTGAAAAGGAGTTTGGGGCGGATATCCCGGTACTGCAAGGCAAAAACGTACAAAACGTATTTATCGGCAACCCGATGCAGGAGCATTACCAGCATCCGTACGAAGCCGATATTTCGGTTCGGCTGACCGAAGCGGCCGAGGGCATGGCGATTCATGGACTTGATGTAAACTCTGCAATCCGCCAGGCGACGGAAGCGATCAATAAGGATGTTGAAACGTTAAAAACGACGATCGGCCAATAATGGCTAATAAAAGGAGGAAATGCGATGAGTGAAGCAAAACGTCAACTGCATTTAAACGCGTTTTTGTTCGGCACGGGGCATCATGAAGCCTCCTGGCGCCTTCCCGATGCCCAGCCGGAGAAAAACCTGGATTTTAACCATCTGCTTCGTATTGTACAAACGGCCGAGCGAGGGCTGCTCGATTCCGTTTTTCTGGCAGACGGATATGTCGGACGTTCTAACAAACTAGAGCCGTTCACAGAGCTTTCCGCGCTGGCAAGCCGCACGAAGCATATCGGTTTGATCGCCACCGTAGGCACGACCTACAACGAACCGTTTCACGTCGCACGCAAATTTGCATCGCTGGATCATATCAGCAAAGGCCGCGCAGGATGGAATATCGTGACAGGCGCCGGTTCCGCCGCTCATAACTTCGGATTAGAGGAGCACCCCGAGCATTCCTTGCGGTATGAAGATGCCGACGAGTTCGTCGAAGTGACGAAGCAGCTGTGGGACAGCTGGGAGGATGATGCTGTCCTGAATGATAAGGCATCCGGCAAGCTGTACGATCAGGACAAAATTCACAAAATTGATTACGAAGGCCAGTACTACAAAGTGCAAGGGCCGCTTAACATCGCCCGGCCGCCGCAAGGTTATCCGGTTCTCGTACAGGCGGGTTCCTCCGAAAGCGGCAAGGAGTTTGCAGCGAAAGTGGCGGAAGTCATATTCACCGCTCACCAAAGCATCGAAAGCGCCCAGCTGTTCTACCATGATGTTAAATCCCGCCTTGCCAAATACGGGAGAACGCATGATGAGCTGAAAATATTGCCGGGAATTAGCCCGATATTGGCTGAGACGGAAGCGGAAGCCAAGGAAATCGAAGATCAGCTGTTTGAATTCATTGATAAAGACGAAGCGGTCCGGCGGCTGTCGGAACGCCTCGGCGTGGATTTGTCCGCCCGTTCCCTTGACGCGCCGCTGACGCTGGAAGGATTACGGTCCACGGATGAAGTGAACGGCAACAAAAGCCGCCATCAGCTCATTCTTGATCTTATCCGCGACGAGCAGCTTTCTTTGAAGCAGCTTATCAATCGCTTGGGCGGCGCGCGCGGGCATTTTACATTCACGGGAACGCCGATTCAACTGGCGGATAAGATTGAAGAATGGTTTACGCATGGCGCTGCAGACGGATTTAACGTCATGCCCCAAGTATATCCAAGCGGCCTTGACATCTTCGTCAATCGTGTTGTGCCGGAGCTGCAGAACCGGGGACTGTTCCGAACCGCTTATGAAGGAAATACGCTCCGCGACAGGCTTGGCTTGAAGCGTCCGGAGAACGCCCGCCGCTGGGCGAAAGCCTTGCAATAATAGGGTCAACCAATACGAACATCTAAGGGAGAGAGTACGGTAATGAAGAAAGTCATTTATGGAATCGTGACGATTTTGCTGCTATCGGTTCTAACCGCATGCGGCAGCAATGAAGAGGACAATAACGGCGTTAGCGCCGCAACGAAGCCGGGGAATGCCTCGGCAGGGGAAGGACAGCCGGCATCCGGCGAGCATGTGCTGGGCAGCAAACCGCTGAAGCTGACGTTTTACAGCACGAGCGGGACGCTTCCGGATACTGAGTTCAAGACGCTGATTGCGGATCCGATTCATGCCAAATATCCGAACGTGACCATAGAGCGAATTACGCCGGCTGCGACAACGACAGCGGAAGAAGTGCTTACAACGCATGAACCCGACATCATCTATTCGACTTCAACAACGCACCAGCAAATTATCCGCACAGGCGCATATGAAGACCTGCGGGATTTGATCGACAAATACCAGTTCGATACAAGCCGCATTAAGCCTATTCTGTGGAATTATATCAAAGACCTTGGCAAAAACGGGGAAATCTATGCGATTCCGTTTAACTCGAACCAGCATGTGCTTTATTACAACAAAGACATCTTTGATAAATTCGGCGTCGAATATCCGCCTAATGAGCAGCTGACATGGGATCAAGTGCTGGAAATCGCGAAAAAACTGACCCGAACGGACAACGGCGTCCATTACGTCGGTTTGTCGGTCGACAATTTAACGGGCTTGGCCAAAGGCCTCGGGCTGCCTTATTTGGACCGCGAAACGGGCAACGCCGCAATTGATACGCCGGAATGGCACCGGATATTCGATTTGGAAAAACAAATATTCGATATTCCGGGTTATGTTTCGCCAGATGGCGTATGGGATTACGGGCGTGATCAATTCATGAAGGATCAGACTGTAGCGATGCGTGTCACTTGGCTTGCGAACATGGTTGGCCCGCTGGAGGAATTGCGCCAGCAAGGCGTCGAGTTTAACTGGGATATTGCTCCGGCTCCGAACTTTGAAGATCAGCTGGGCAAAACAAGAGAAGCGCAAATCCAATCGTTGTCGATCAATTCCCAAAGCAAACATAAAGAAGAAGCTTTCCAAGTTATTGCAGAAATTTTGTCGGACGACGGACAACGGATTTTGTCGCGTAACGGCAGGGTGCCGGCCATTACCAATCCGGATCTTGAGAAGGAATACGGGCTGGATATTCCGGTGCTGCAAGGCAAAACCGTTCAGAACGTATTTGTCGGCGAGCCGCTGCAGGAGCATTATTTCCATCCGTACGAAAACGATATTTCGGTTCGTCTGACTGAAGCGGCTGAAGATTTGGCGATCCATGGCCTGGATGTGAATTCAGCGATACGCAAAGCAACGGATGCGATCAACAAAGATGTCGAATCACTTCGCCAGACAATCGGACAATAATTGAACGCGACCAGGAGGAGAACATGAACGATACCATTCGCTTGCTGCGGGCACACCGCTCCATACGCAAGTATAAGAATGATCCCGTCACAGACGGGCATTTGCAGCAAATTGCACTAGCCGCACAGGCGGCGCCAACGTCTTCTAATATTCAAGCGTACAGCGTTGTTGCCGTAAGGGACACGAACCGCAAGCAAGTGCTTGCAGGCCTGGCCGGAAACCAGAAGCAGATCGAAGAAAGCCCGCTGTTCCTTGTGTGGCTTGCCGATCTGAATAAAATTCAGACGGCCGTAAGGCTGCATGAGGATTCCAAGCTGCATCAGAACACGGAATTGTTCCTGCTCGCAACGATCGACGCGACGCTTGCGGCGCAAAATGCCGTTATTGCGGCGGAGTCGCTTGGTTACGGAACGGTCTACATCGGCGGCATCCGCAACAATCCGGGGGCTGTAAGCGAGCTTCTAGAGCTGCCTCCGCTTGTATATCCTGTATTCGGATTATGCGTAGGGGTGCCGGACCAAGAGCCGGATATCCGGCCGCGGCTGCCGATTGGCGCATTTTTGCATGAGGAGATGTACCAGAATGGCCGGGTTGCCGGCGCGATCGAGGAGTATGACGCTACAACCCGTACGTATTATGCCACCCGTAAAGGCGGGGGCAAAGGCGGCGAGACGGAAACAAGCTGGTCGCGCGAGATGGTGCGGCGTTTCGACGGCGGCCGGCTGCGCGGACATATGCGAAGTTTTCTGCAAGACCGCGGTTTCGATTTGAACTAGCGCAACCGTGCGATTCTATTAAAGAGGTGCATAAGATGAGCGGATTTAATCAACGTAAGCAGGCCCATTTTAACGTCTTTATGCGGGGAGCGGGGCATCATTCGGCTGCCTGGAAGCATCCCGATTCCAATCCGCAGGACGATCTTAGTCTCGAATATTATGCAGAGATTGCAAGAATCGCGGAGAGAGGGCTGTTCGACTCGCTGTTTATGGCGGATAACTATTCGGGACTCGGCCGAAGGCTGGAGCCGTTCACGCTGCTTTCTGCGCTGGCAGCCCTCACGAAGCATGTCGGGTTCATTGCGACGGTAAGCACTACGTACAATGACCCGTACCACGTGGCGAGAAAATTCGCTTCGCTGGATCACATCAGCAAAGGCAGAGCGGCTTGGAATATTGTAACCGGTCATTCCCGGGAGGATGCCGACAATCTTTCCAGGCCGGAGCATCCCGATGTATCTACCCGGTACGAGATCGGGGAGGAGTTCGTTGAAATTACGAAGCAGCTGTGGGACAGCTGGGAAGAGGACGCCCTCATCTACGATCGGGATAACGACGTGGCGATTGACCGGAGCAAAGTGCATGAGATTAACTTCAAAGGAAAACATTACCAAGTCAAAGGGCCTTTAAACATCCCAAGGCCGCCGCAAGGTTATCCGGTGCTTGTACAGGCCGGCTCATCGGAAGGCGGCAAGGAGCTTGCAGCGAAGACGGCTGAAGTAATTTTCACAGCTCAGCAAACACTCGGCGCCGCTCAGCAGTTTTACGGAGATGTGAAGGCTCGCCTCGCCAAATACGGCCGCAAGCCGGAACAGCTGCTTATCATGCCGGGACTTTGCCCGATCGTGGCCGATACCGAAGCGGAAGCCCGGGATATCGAAGACGAATTTAACGCTTTGCTTAACCCGAAACAAGCGCTTCGCAGGCTTTCCAATTACTTCACCGTCGATCTGACCGAATATTCGCTGGATGATCTGGTTCCGGTCGACAAAGCCAAACCTTATGGCTCCATCACATCCGGCATCACGAGCAGGCAAGAGGTAGTCGTTGACGCTGCGGTCCGGGATAAGATGACGCTCCGGCAATTTATCGCCCGAAGCGCAGCCGGCCACGGCCATGTGTCGTTTACGGGTTCGGTGCTGCAGACGGCTGATTTTATTGAGAAATGGCTGCTTGAGAATGGCGCAGACGGGTTTAATATTTTGCCTCATCTTTATTTCAGCGGTTTCGAAACGTTTGTCGATAAGGTGGTGCCGGAACTGCAAAACCGGGGGCTGTTCCGCACGGCGTATGAAGGAAAAACGCTTCGCGACAACTTGGGACTGGAGCGTCCGGTTAACCGGAACCGGGAAGTATGGGCAGCAGCCAAAGAAGCGCAGAAACAGCTGGCTAATAGCAGCCAAGCTTAAATCGTACGAACCATAAAGGGAGGAATGAAGATGTCAGTTCAATATCGTTCATTAGGTGCAAGCGGGTTAAAGGTAAGCGAGATCAGCCTGGGCAGTTGGCTCACATACGGCGGTTACGTAGAAAGGGAAAATGCGGTGCTTTCGATCCGCAAAGCATATGAGCTTGGCATTAATTTTTTTGATACGGCGAACGTTTATGCAAAAGGCGAAGCGGAGCGTGTCGTTGGCGAGACATTGCAAGATTATGAACGTTCGTCTTATGTGCTTGCCACCAAAGTATACGGCAAAATCGGGGACGGTCCAAACGACCGCGGACTTTCCCGCAAGCATGTTATCGAATCGGTGAATGCAAGCTTGAAACGGCTTGGACATGATTACATTGATATTTTGTACAGTCACCGTTTCGACGTGAACACGCCGTTAGAAGAAACGCTCCGCGCCTTCGACGATCTGGTTCGCCAGGGCAAAGTGCTGTATATCGGGGTCAGCGAGTGGACGGCTGCGCAAATTACGGAAGCCTTTGCGATAGCGGATAAATATTTGCTCGATAAAATCGTCGTTAACCAGCCGATCTACAACTTGTTCGAGCGTTATATCGAAAAAGAAATTATTCCGCTTGGCGAGAAAAAAGGATTCGGGCAAGTCGTGTTTTCGCCTTTGGCGCAAGGCATATTGACGGGCAAATATACAGCGGGGTCTATCCCAGCCGATTCGCGCGCCGAGAAACAGGACAATTTCAAAAACAAGCTGACGGAAGAGAAGCTTGCAAAGGTAGCGTTGCTGCAAGATATTGCCCGCGAACAGGGGATTACGGTCAGCCAGCTGTCGCTTGCCTGGATTCTCCGGCAGCCAAACGTTGCAAGCGCTCTTGTTGGAGCAAGCCGTCCCGAGCAAGTAGAAGAGAATGCCCAAGCGTCCGGCATCCTGCTGGATGAAGAAACGATTGCCCGCATCTCAAACGTATTGAATAACGAACCGGCAAACGTACGGGGCTAAACGGTAACCGGGCCAGACTGCCAAATTCCAGTAAATGTTTATTTACTGGAATTTGTTATGGCCTTTTTTCCCCTAGATGCCGATACGTTTACTTTAAAACAAGCGGGAAGTGATTATTTTATTGAAACCGGCAAATCCGAAACTGATTAGAAGCTTTTTTTTGAAGACGTGGCCGATTTATGCTTTATCGCTTTTCTTTCATTTTGTATCGAACTGGATTAACGTCAATGTCCCGAAAGTGTTGGGGAAATTCACCGATCAGCTGCAGCAGGGCAGCCTGACGCATGACAGCGTCATTTCGTACAGTCTGCTGCTGCTTGCAATCGGCATCGGCCAGGTGTTATTTAACGGCGGCGCTACCTATTTGGTCATGTATATCGGCAGAAAATTCGAATATCACTTGCGGCAGCGGTTGTTCAGCCATTTTACGCAAATGAGCGAGCGTTTTTATTCCAACAACGGGGTAGGCCGGCTGCTCAGCTATTTTATGAATGATGTGACGGCAGTCCGCGAGTCGATCTCGATGGGATTTAACGCTACAGCCAATGCGGCCATGCTGCTTACGGCTGCCGTAACCATGATGATCACAAGCGGCATTCCGCTGTATCTCATTGCCGCCTCCGTATTTCCTCTGCTGCTGATTCCATTTATCGTCGTATACCTCGGTCCGGTCATTCGAAGAAGATCGCTCGCCGTGCAGGAATCGCTTGGCCGGATGACGGAGCTGGCGGAGGAGCAGTTCGGCGGCGTACGCGTGACGAAGAAGTTCGCTGCCGAAGATATTATGGAGCGGCGTTTTAATGCATCGGTTGACGAAATTAGCCGTAACCAGCTCCGGCTTGTACGGGTATCTTCGCTTTTTCAGGCGCTCATTCCGTATCTTGGGACGATTGCGCTTATTACGGCGCTTGCGTTTGGCGGCTACTTGCTGATTCACGGTCCTATTACGCTTGGCAATTTCGTCGCCCTTACATTATACGTTCGGATGCTGATGAATCCGCTCCAGCAGATTGGCAACGTCATAAATTCGATTCAGCGTTCCCGCGCATCATTGGAGCGGCTGAACGGCTTGCTCGGGCAGCAATCCGAAATCGTGGAGGCGGATGATGCCCAAACGGTGAACTTGGCGGCAGCGGAGCTTCGCATCCGCGACTTGACGTTTGCTTACAATCCCGGGTCACAGCCTGTGCTTCAGCATATCCGGCTGACATTAAAACCGGGGCAGACGCTTGGCATCGTCGGGCGCACCGGCAGCGGCAAAACTACGCTGATGAAGCTGCTGCTTCGCATGTACGATCCGCCGGCCGGTTGCATCAAGTTTGGCAATACCGACATCCGGGACTTGACCCTTGAAAGCTTGCGCAGCCAGATTGCTTATGTGCCGCAGGACGGCTTCCTGTTCAGTACGACCATCCGCGAGAACATTGCGTTTCATAACCGGGAAGCTAAGCTATGCAAAGTGAAGACAGCGGCCAAGCAAGCGCAAATTTACGACAATATCGCGGAGCTTCCCGGCAGTTTCAACACGAGGCTCGGGGAGCGCGGCCTGACGCTTTCCGGCGGACAGCGCCAGCGAACCAGCCTGGCAAGAGGGCTCATAAAGAATGCGCCGCTGTTAATACTTGACGACAGCGTCAGCGCCGTCGATACCGTAACGGAAAAAGAAATTATCGCGTCGATACGCAGAGAAAGAGCGGATAAGACCACCATTATTATCGCGCATCGGATAAGCGCGCTTAAACACGCCGATGTCATCCTGGTGCTGGATGAAGGCGCAATCGTCCAGAAGGGCACACATGAGCAGCTGCTGCGCGAGCCTGGATTATATGCGGAGCTTTATGCCATACAAGAGGAGGGCCTTCACCATGCGACCGGCACAAGCTATTCATAACTGGCAGATGGATCAGAAAACCGAACCGAACATGCCGGAACAAAAACCGCAATATGTATCCGCATTCCGTACGCTGCTGCGTTATATTAGGCCGCATCTTGTTTCATTCGGGCTGGTCTTCCTGTTTACGGTCATTGCCATTTTGTCGGATTTGCTGCAGCCGTATTTGATGAAAATCGCCATCGACGATAATCTGATCGTCGGCCATAACGACTACCGGGGTTTGCTGCTCATATGCGCTGCTTATTTCGCCTTATCGGCGACCAGTTTTCTGTTTACGTATTTACAGAATAATCTGCTGCAGCGGGTGGGGCAAAGCATCGTCGGATTAATCCGGAAGCAGCTGTTCAGCCATATTTTAAGGCAGTCGATGCGTTATTTCGACCGGATGTCGTCAGGCAGCCTTATTACGCATATTTCAAGCGATACGGAAGCTTTGAATCAATTTTTTAATCAAGTGCTGCTTAGCCTGTTCCGGGACGGCTTGACGCTGATCCTCATTGTTGTATTGATGTTTCATCTCAATGTACAGCTTGCATTGTATTGTCTCGTACTGCTGCCAATCATTATGATAATCGCGATTGCATTCCGGTCGTTCATGCGCACTACTTATCAGCTTGCAAGGACGCGGCTGTCGCGGATGGTTGCATTCGTAGCGGAAAATTTGGCAGGCATGAACCTTGTGCAGGCATTCCATCAGCAAAGGCAGCAGGAGCAGCATTTCAACGAACGGAACGGGTTGTATTTTCAAGCGAATATTAGGGAAATCCGGACAAACGTCCTGTTCGGCCGGACGTTTGACGTACTCAGCAATTTATCCATTGCATTCGTCACCTGGGCCGGCGGAAAGGCTGTCCTGAACGAGAATTTGGAGTTTGGGGTGCTGTATGCCTTCATTACGTATATCCGCCAGTTTTTTCAGCCGATTAATACGATTACGCAGCAGTGGAATACGCTGCAATCCGCTACGGTCGCCATATCCCGGATATGGACTGTATTTGACAGCGAACCGGATGTGCGAGATCCAAAGAAAGCCCCTTCGGGCTGGGACGAAGAAAACATTCGCGGCCGGATCGAATTTGATCGCATTTCATTCGCCTATGAGCCGGATGTGCCGGTCATTCGTCATTTGCAGCTGACGATCGAGCCAGGCGAAATGATTGGTGTCGTCGGAACTACCGGTGCGGGGAAAAGCTCGCTCATCAGCCTGCTGTGCCGATTCTACGACGTTCAGGAAGGGGCCGTCCGGATTGACGGCGTCGATGTCAGACATATTCCGCAAGCATCACTCCATCGGATCATCGGTTTGGTGCAGCAAGATCCTTACCTGTATTCCGGCAGCATAATTGACAACGTCCGCCTGTTCGACGATTCGGTCAGCCGGGAAGAGGTTATCGCTGCTTGTGAATTTGTAGGGGCAAGCACGGTTATCCAGAAGCTTGCAAACGGTTATGATACGAAGCTGTCGGAGAGAGGAAGCGGACTATCGTCCGGCGAGCGGCAGCTGATCTCCTTTGCAAGAATTATTGTGTTTAAGCCTAAAGTGCTTATTTTGGACGAGGCCAGCGCCAATTTGGATTCCCAGACGGAGCAGCTGATCCAGAACGCACTGCATGCCGTCTCCCGGAACCGGACGACGATTGTGATTGCCCATCGGCTGTCAACGATTCAGCAAGCAGACCGCATCCTCGTTATGAGCAAAGGCGAAATCGCCGAAGAAGGCACGCATGAGCAATTAATAGAAGCCGGCGGCCATTATTCGCAGCTGTATGAAAATTCCAAATAAAAGAAATGGCGCTGCTGTTGTCCGGCAGCGTCCAATGAGGAGGAACGATCATGAGTCTGGTCGTCAACAATATTACGGAGCTGATCGGCAGAACACCGCTTGTCCGCTTGAACAGCCTGGTGCCGGCTACAAGCGCGGATATTTATTTGAAGCTGGAATATTTTAATCCCGGGAGCAGTGTGAAGGACCGGATCGCTATCAGCATTATTGAAGAAGCGGAGCAAGCCGGACGGTTGAAGAAAGGCGACACCATTATCGAGGCCACAAGCGGCAACACCGGCATCGGTATCGCGCTTGTTGCTGCTGCGAGAGGATATAAGGCAATATTGGTTATGCCGGAGACGATGAGCCTGGAGAGGCGCAACTTGCTGCGGGCTTACGGAGCGGAGCTCGTGCTTACCCCGGACTGGAAGGAATGAAGGGCGCAATTCGTGTTGCACAAGAGCTGGCGGCGCAGCACCCCGATTACTTCCCGGCAGCCCAGTTCGACAATCCGGCCAATGTCAAAATCCACCGGGAAACGACAGGGCCAGAAATTGTGAAAGCTATCGAATCCATTGGCGGAATGCTGGACGGTTTCGTAGCCGGAGTCGGAACCGGTGGCACGATTACCGGAGCGGGCGAAGTGCTGCGCCAGCATTATCCGGGCATCCGTATCGCAGCTGTCGAGCCGGCGGCATCGCCCGTATTATCGGGAGGTACCGCCGCTCCGCATAAAATTCAAGGCATCGGAGCAGGATTTGTGCCTTCGATCCTAAACACAAGCATTTATGATGAAATTATACAAGTCAAAAATGAATCGGCTTTCGAGATTGCGAGGCGGCTTGCAAAGGAGGAAGGGATTCTTGGCGGCATATCCTCGGGAGCGGCTGTATACGCCGCGCTTCAGCTGGGCGAGAAGCTTGGACCGGGCAAACGAATTGTAGCGGTCATTCCCAGCAACGGGGAACGCTATTTGTCGACGGTGCTTTACCAGCAGGAACAAACATTATAAGCCGCAAGTAAATGCTAGAGAAAACGGAGCCAATGGACTGGCTCCGTTTTTGTTATGCAATTTCGCTTATTGCTTCTCGCAAGCAAGCCGGCACATGCTGGCTGTCGTGCCGCCATCGGCAAGCAGGTCTATGCCGGTCATGGAGGACACGCAGCCGCTGCATAAAAAATAAACAGCGGATGCGGCTTCGGACCGATTAGTTTCTCGAAAGCGTTTACCTCAGCTTGAAAACGGTTTAAAATTTACAACGAGACTTAAATTGAAGGAGGAGAGGACAAGTATGCTAGATCAATTTGCAGTCAAGCAGCTGAAGAACACATTAAGGAACGGCATTGAATCGAACGAAATTGCCGGTGCGAATTTGCTTGTGCTGAAAGAAGGCAGCGAGCTTTTTTACCATGAAGACGGATTGGCGGACCGCGAGACGGAGAAGTCCATAACAAGAGATTCTATATTCCGCTTATATTCGATGACGAAGCCGGTTACCGCTGCTTCCGTTATGATATTGCTGGAGCGGGGCATGATTGATTTGTTTGATCCTGTAAGCCGTTACCTTCCGGGGTTTAAAAATCAGACTGCAGAAGTAAACGGGGAACTGGTGCCTGTTCATCGGGAGGTTACCATTCACGACCTGCTGTCGATGACATCCGGATTGTTGTACGGGGGGACAAACCGGACCGGGAGAGCAACCGAAGCGCTATTCGAGGAAGTCGACCGCCGTTTAACCGGCGATTCACCGATGACGACGCAGGAAATCGCCAACCGGCTTGGCCAAGGGCCGCTTGCTTTCCAGCCGGGCTCGTATTGGGCGTACGGCACGTCTGCAGATGTGCTTGGCGCGGTCGTTGAAGTGGCTTCGGGTATGCGTTTCGGGGAGTTTTTGAAGCAGGAAATATTCGAACCGCTGGATATGCACGATACCGGCTTTTGGGTGGAACCATCCAAAAGAGAGAGGCTTGTGAATACGTACCAAAATAACAGCGAAGGCGGACTGGCGCTGTTTGCGGGCAGCCATCTTGGCATTAACCACCGGATGGACCGCCAACCGGCTTACGAAGCGGGAGGCGCCGGCCTTGTTTCAACGATTGACGATTACGCCCAATTTGCTTCTATGCTGCTGAATGAGGGCACTTATAAGGGAGTGCAAATACTGCGGCCGACAACAGTGCGTTACCTCACTTCGGCTGTTCTGAACGAAAAACAGCAAAAAGGTTTCGAGAACTGGCATATGTTGACCGGGCACAGCTATGGCAATCAAATGCGAGTTATGACCGACAGCAGAAGAGCGGGGATTATAGGCACAACCGGCGAATATGGCTGGGACGGCTGGCTAGGCGCTTATTTCAGCAACAGCCCGCAGGACAAGCTGACGGTTCTGTTTTTGACGCAAAAGAAAGACGCCGGAACGCTGCCCGTTACCCGCAAGCTTCGCAATATTGTATACAGCTGCCTGTAGTCCCTGCCGGCATAAGCTTGCTGCGGGAAGGAGCGGCGAATTGATATCGGACGCTCCCGGCGCAGGAACGAGCATCGGGGCAGCCAGCTTTCGCTGCGGAAATGCCGCGGGTATGCTTCGGCTTACAGATGGCGGCTGCGGGCGGCCGCTTCTTTCCGGTATTCGCTGGGAGACAAACCGGTTACTCGGCGAAATAACCGGTTAAAGTAGCCGATATCCTGGTAGCCGGCCGCCGCCGCGATGTCGGCCATTTTGCGGTCTGTCGTGCGGAGCAGCAGGCATGCCTTATCCATTCGCACAGACTGGACATATTCGATAAAGGTCATTCCTGTACGCGCCTTCAATTTCCGCAAAAACTGGCGTTCGCCAAGGGCTGCAAGTTCGGCGATTTCCTTTACTGTAATGGCAGCATCAAACCGGGTGTGGATTACACGCAGCGCCGCCTCCATGCCCGGTGACGATGTTGGGTGCGCCTGCTTACCCTCTTCCGCCGGGCAGCGGTGGAGATACAGCAGCAGCTCCAGCACCGCTGCAAAAAGTCCGGCCTCCCACCCCGGCCGCTTGGAGCTGTATTCGTCATGAAGCTTATGAAACAGCATCCGGCATTCCCCGCGGCCGTCATGATAATGCTGCCAGTCCGGCTCGTCAAGCAGCGGTTCAAGCAGCTTTCCGCCAGGGAAGCTGAGCAGGATCGGCCGGAACCGATCCGCCGCCACAACACAATTGTAAACGATAAGCGGGCGGCTGCTCACAGCCGGCCGGAATACATGAGAGACGCCAACCGGAATAAGAAACATATCCCCTGATGCACCTGCACCGTCTGATCCCCGATATAATGCGTGCCGGAGCCTTCCCCTACACAGCAAATTTCTACAAAGTCATGTTTATGTTCAATGAGGTCAAAAGCTTCCGCAGCCCGGTTGACGAAAACCGGTATCTCCGGACGGAAAAAGGTTTCGCCTTTCAATAATTCGATTGGACGCTGAATCGTCACGGATGTAGACCTCCTATTGGGATTCGATGTCGGAAATGGCTACTATAAAAGTCGCAAATACCTGCATGTAAGCGTTCTTCTTCATCTTATGATGATATCGATACGAGTTCAAGCAGGAGGGATTGTCATGACCGAATTGCAGGTTGCCCAAATAACGGCTGAATATCGCCGGAACTGGCTGGGGACGGATGTACGCAAGCCCCGCTTCAGCTGGCAGGTGAAATCCGGCAGGCGCGGGACAATGCAAGCCGCTTACCGGCTGCAGGTGGCTGTCGCAGATACCGGATTTACCGATTTACAGTGGGATTCGGGCAGGGTGGAGCATGCCGGATCGCTTCATGTGGAATATGGCGGCCGTCCGCTTCAGTCCCGGACCCGCTACGTCTATCGTGTTAAGGTATGGGACGGGTTCGGGCGCGAATCCGCCTGGAGCGATGAGGAATGGCTGGAGACGGCGCTGCTGGATGCCGGCGAATGGCAGGCGAGATGGATTACGCCTTCAGCGGAAGCGATTGATCCGGCTTCCGAGCCGGTTTTTATGCTGCGTACAACGTTTAAGGCGGATAGCCCAATTCGTTCGGCGCGAATATATGCCAGCGCGGCAGGCGTATACGAAATCGAATTAAACGGCTGCCGCGTGTCGGATCCGTTTATGGCTCCCGGATGGACAAGTTACCACAAACGGATCCAGTATCAGACCTATGATGTGACAGGCGCCCTGCGAGCAGGGGATAACGGAATTGGCATTATGCTTGCTGACGGTTGGTATAAAGGCAATATCGGTTTTGGCGGCCGAAGAAATGTTTACGGCGAACGGAGAGCCGCTTTGCTGCAGCTTCATATTGTCTATACAGACGGAACAGAGCAGATCGTGGCAACCGATCCATCCTGGAAAGCTTCCACCGGTCCGATTCGTTATTCCGAAATTTATCATGGCGAAACGTACGATGCACAGCTGGAGCAGCAAGGCTGGAGCGAAGCCGGCTTCAACGATTGCGCTTGGGCGGCTGTAGAGACAATTGATCTGCCGATGTTCACGCTGGTCGCCCAGGAGAACTGGCCGTCGCGTGTAACGGAAATTGTGAAGCCGGTTTCTTATATCCGTACGCCTGCCGGTGAAGCGGTGCTGGATATGGGGCAAAATATGGTTGGTCGGATCCGGTTGTCCGCGGAAGCCCCCGCCGGAACGGAAATACGGCTGCAGCATGCGGAAGTGCTGGATCAGAACGGCAACTTCTATACAGGCAATTTGCGATCCGCCAAGCAGACCGTTAATTATATTGCAAAAGGCGGCGGGCTTGAGACGTATGCACCGCATTTTTCGTTTCAAGGGTTTCGGTATGTAAAGATCGAGGGCTATCCGGGGCAGGAGAACGGGCCGCCGCTGGATCGTTTTGCCGGCGAGGTCATTCACTCGGACATGGAACCAACCGGCGAGTTCGAATGTTCGAACAGCATGGTCAACCAGCTGCAGCGCAACATCGTGTGGGGACAACGCGGCAACTTTCTCGATGTGCCGACAGACTGCCCGCAGCGGGACGAGAGGTTAGGCTGGACAGGGGATGCGCAAGTTTTCGTCCGTACGGCTGCTTTTAATTACAATGTGGCGCCTTTTTTCACCAAATGGATGCGCGATATGAAAGCCGATCAATTGCCGAATGGCGGCGTGCCGTATGTTATTCCTCATATGCTGGAAGAAACCGCACATTCTTCTGCGGCCTGGGGAGACGCTGCGGCCATTTGCCCTTGGACGATGTATTTGGTGTACGGAGATACAAGGCTGCTTGCGGAGCAATTTGACAGCATGAAGGCATGGGTGGACTATATCCGGAGTCAGGGCGAAGACGAATATTTGTGGAACACGGGCTTCCATTACGGGGACTGGCTTGGTCTGGACGCGAAGGAGAATAGTTATATCGGGGCTACGCCCAAAGATCTGATTGCATCCGCTTTTTATGCGTATTCCACACGGCTTGTGAAGGACGCTGCGGCCGTGCTCGGCTATACCGGTGAGGCGCAGATATACGGCGAGCTGCTCGATCGGGTCGAGCAGGCATTCCGCCATGAATTTATTACGCCGGCCGGCCGCATTGCCGCGCCAACCCAAACCGCATATGCGCTGGCGCTTAAGTTCGGCCTCGTGGAAGGGACGGCAAAGGAGAGAGCGGCGCGCGAGTTAAATGAAATGGTTGTCCAAAACGATTATCATTTGACGACCGGTTTTGTCGGAACGCCATATTTATGCCGCGTTTTGTCGGATAACGGTTATCATCATACAGCGGTCAAGCTTCTGCTTCAGCAGTCGTATCCATCTTGGCTTTATCCGATTACGAAAGGCGCGACGACGATTTGGGAGCATTGGGACGGCATTAAGCCGGACGGTTCCTTCTGGAGCGACGATATGAACTCTTACAATCATTATGCATACGGCGCAATAGGGGAGTGGCTGTACCGTTCGGTTGCGGGGCTTGATCTGGATGAGTCGGCTCCGGGTTATAAACGCCTTCGTATCGCTCCGCAGTTCGGAGCCGGCGAATTAACAAGCGCCCGGGCATCGCTTGCCACGCCGTACGGGCAAGCTGAATCGAGCTGGCGCAGCGAAGCGGGAGAAACGACGCTTTCTTTGCAAATACCGGCCAATACAATCGCTGATGTGCTGCTTCGCGGGACATGGCTGGAACAGGTGCGCGAGAGCGGCAATCGGCTGGAGGATGCCGAAGGCGTCAGCCGCTGCCAGCAGACCGCGGACGGCGTTCAGCTTACCGCCGGATCGGGTTCTTACGAATTTACTTGGCCTTCATGAACAAAACGCCTCATTCCGCTGCCGGAACGAGGCGTTTTGCCGAGGGCGCAGGGCAACCGTCATAATCGTTTATATGAAGAAGCGGCTGCCCGCTGTTTGCGGGAGCCGCTTCTTCATGTTGCCAATGCTATTGCTAAAGGGGCTGCCGCCGCTCTTTAATGGGCACGGGAAGGGATGCCCGCCGCTTTGGGCGCGCTGCTCTCGCTCTCCTTCAGCTGGGCAAGCAGCTTGTCTCCTTCAACATCCAAGTTTGGAAGCAGGCGGTCCATCCATTTTGGCAGCCACCAGGCTTTGTCGCCGAACAGCGCCATCACGGCAGGAACAAGCAGCATGCGAACGATAAAAGCATCGATCAGAATGCCGGCCGCAAGCGCGAAGCCAATCTGCTTAATCATAATGTCGGCTGCAAAAATAAAGCCGGCAAATACGGATACCATGATGACGGCTGCTGCGACAACGACGCGGCTCGCCTGGCCGTAGCCATGGATGACGCTCGCGGTTCCGCGGCGGCCGTGCACATACGACTCGCGCATGGAGCTGACAAGGAACACCTGATAGTCCATGGCCAGGCCGTACAAAATGCCGGTAACCAGAATCGGCATAAAGCTGAGCAGCGGTCCGCCGGTGTCGAAGCCAAACAGCGAGTGGAGCCAGCCCCATTGATAAACGGCGGTCGTAATGCCAAACGTTGCTAAAATGCTGAGCAGGAAACCGACGGTAGCTTTAATCGGCACAATAATGGAACGGAACACAAGCAGCAAAATGATGAGCGATAAAAGAACGATGACACCGACATAAACCGGAAAAGCGCCCGCCAGCTTCGAAGACATATCAATATTGATAGCGGTGAAGCCGGTAACGCCAATTTTTACGCCATACGTTTGCGCGATTGGCGAGTCAGGATCACGCAAGTCGTTTACCAGCTGTTTGGTTGCTTGATCCGTCGGGCCGGATTTCGGAATGAGGCTGATGATGGCGATATTTCCAGCTTCGTTCAAGCCCATCGGCGATACGACGGATACATCTTCGTATTGCTGCAGCTCCTGCGTAATGCCGGCGAGCGTTTTGGCGGACAGTAGCTCCGAGGGCTGGCCAGGTTCGGCCACGATCAGGAGCGGGCTGTTATAGCCTTCGCCGAACCCCTTCGCAATGGCGTCATAACTTTGCCTCGAAGGCGTATCCAGGTTTGCCGTGCCTCCGGAAGGGATGCCCATTTCCATCTTGGCGACGGGAATCGCAACAATGCCAAGCAAGGCAATAACAGCGATCACAATAAGCACGCGGAACTTCAGAACGCCCGAAACCCAGCGCTGTGCAAATCCAAGGCGGCTTTGGCCCGCAGAAGCATTCGTTTTGAGGCGTGCTTTTCGGGAGCAGATGCGTTCCCCGACAAGGCCAAGCAGCGCCGGCAGGATGGTTAATGCAATTAATACGTTGACGAACACCGCTACTGCGGCAACAAGCGCCATGGCGGACAAAAACGGAATGCCGATAACGAGCATGCCGCAAAGCGCGATAATGACGGTCAGGCCGGCAAAAAATACCGCGCTTCCCGCAGTGCCAACTGCGCGGCTTGCCGCTTCCCGGGCGCTTAAGCCCTGGTCCAGAATCATGCGCCGCTGACGGTTTACGATAAACAGCGAATAATCGATCCCGACGGCGAGTCCGACCATCAGCGCCAGAACCGGCGTAATATCAGTCATCTGGATAAACTTCGAGAATGCGAAAGCGCCTCCGACGCTGATCCCTACGCCAAGCAAGGCTGTAATCAACGGCAAACCGGCAGCGACAACCGAACCTAGCGTCATAAACAGTACAATGGCCGCCACCACAAGCCCGATAGCTTCCGTTGAGCCGATGGCCGGCTTGCTCGACAGCGAATCGCTAGGCAGCGGAGTAATGCCCGCCTCCTTAACCGGCTGCGCCGCAGCGATCACTTGATCCGGCACTTCTGCCGGCAGCGACATTTGCTGGACGGTGAATTGAAATTGGAACAGCGCGACACTCCCGTCACCTGAAAGCATAACACCCGGAACAGGGGCGCCGTTTACGATTAGCGGCCCATAGGACGGCGCGCCGCCGGTAGCAGCCTGCTGTGCAGCGCCGGCGGAAGAACCGTCCTGGCCGGCTCCGCTGCCCGTGCCGGCAGCATCCGCGCCAGCGCCGGCCTGGCTGTCCGTTCCTGCAGACGCCTCCGAACCGGCGGCAGCGCCGGAAGCTGCGGCCATTTCGGCCGGATTGTTCACATAGGGATTGTGATACACGTTTTGAACGGCTTTGGTAATAGCTTCGAGGCGTGCCGGCGTGTCCAGCCGTTCGCCTTCCGGAGCGGTAAAGACGATGCTGGCTTGCCCGCCGGAAGCTTCCGGCAGCTCATGAGCCAGCTGATCGAGCACCTTCTGCGATTCTGTGCCTTCAATCTTCATCTCGGAGCCGGCATGAATGCCGTTAATGCCAAGCAACACAAGCGCAGCGGCAAGAATGGCAATCCAGCTGACGATAAACGGCCACGGCTTGCTGTAAGCGGTTTTTCCTATTTTATACAGGAATGTCGACATATACGTAAGTTCTCCTTTAGGAAACGGTTTGTGGGAGCAGGTTTAAAAACCGCTGCGCAAATAGCTGAATATGGAATCTAAATATTGATCGAGCGGTATAGCTTCCGGGCTTCGTTCTTCCGGTTCACCGGGCAGCAGTACATCCAGGCTGCCGTCAAGCAATGGCATGGCAGCCCCATAGACGGCGCCGGCAAGCAAATGGCTGTAACCCGCCGGATATTGGCCATGGGACAGCTCATCCAATGTTTGCTGTGCCGTTGTTTGCAGGTCGTGAAACGTGCTGAAGATGTAAGGTTCCAGCGACGGGGTATCTTTGGACAGCGATACAATCTGGCGCAGCTTGCGGAGCAAGTCCGCGGTAAGCTGCATTCTCATCAGCCGGTGCAAAATATCAAGCGGGGATGCGTCATGCGGCAGCTGGGCAATCAGATCTTCCGCTTCCGATTTGCTCTTGAACGTAACGGCTCCGGATACGACCGCTTCTTCCTTGCATGAAAAATGGTTGGCGAACGTTCTTCGGGCATAGCCGGCTTTCTGAACGATGTCATCGACGGTAAAACCGTCCATGCCGCGCTCCAGTACAAGCTCGAATGCTGCATCGGCCAGCGCGTTGGCCGTCGCTTCTTTTTTTATATCTCGCAGATTTTGTTTGTTCATAGATTATCGCTGCAGCGCGTGCCTCCTTTCCTGTAAAATCCTTATTCTAAACTAATTATAGTGATATTGTTGCCCAATAGGCAATTATGCCCAACGGGCAATGTATTACGAATATGTGTCAAATTTCTGGAAGATCGGCATTTGGCCGCTATTGGCCGGAAGCAAAGAAAGTAGCAGCATAGGAATTGGGAGATTTAGGGGGCGGCGTCTATTGCCGCTTTTTTGTATGCAACCAGCTGCCGGTCTAATCGCTATACCGAAGGTTACATGCAGGCGAAGTCATCTATTTTGAGTATCATGTCGCAATCTTATAGTCAAATCTCTTGATATTCATCGCATATTGCGAAAAGAACTTTAATATCTATTGAATATAGCACAATGAAAGCGCTTTATAGAAAACAGTTCAATAGGGAGGGTTCATATTTGAAGACCGGTAAAAAAATGTGGTCAGTAACCGCCTCGCTCGTATTGTGTTCAGCATTATTGTTTGCCTGCTCGAACAATTCCGGCACGAACAATGCTGGCAGCTCGAGTAATCCAAGCAGCACCCCGCAGCCATCTGCTTCGGCATCGGCTGATACGGCAACGGATAATGGCGGGGGACGAAAACCGACGGGCAAAAAACAGTCGTCTCGATCACGTACCGCGATGACGGCATCGGCGAACAGGGCGTCATGTACAAATGGATTCAGGATATTGCGGCAAGCTTCCCGGATAAAAGCATTGAAATTAAGCCAACGCCAATCCAGGCGTCCGAAGGCGATTATTTTGCCAAAATCGCATTGGCGCTGAAATCGAAGGATACGGCGCCGGATATCGTGACGGAAGATACGTTCATTCTGAACTCGGATGCAAGCGCCGGTTATTTGGAGCCGCTTGATGACAAGCTGACCGGCTGGGAAGACTGGAGTAACGGCTCGTTTATCGAAGCGCTGAAAAAAGGCGTTACCGCCAGCGACGGCAAAGTGTACGGCGTACCTTACAACACCGATTCCCGCGGTCTCTGGTATAACAAGACGCTCTTTAAACAAGCGGGGCTTCCGGAAGACTGGGCGCCAAAAACGTGGGATGAAGTGCTGGACGCCGCCAGAACGATCAAGCAGAAGCTTCCGGATGTCGTGCCGTTCTGGATGAACATGGGCAAGGCAACAGGCGAAGCAACGTCCATGCAAACGTACGAAATGCTGCTGTATGGCACGGGCGAACGGTTGTATGATAACGCTACCAGCAAATGGATTACGAAAAGCCAAGGCATTCTCGACGCGCTGCAATTCATTCAAACGATCAACAAAGAAAAGCTTGGCCCTCCGCTTTCCAAAGTATTAAACGGCCAGGCGGGCAATACGTCAGCACGCGAATATTTGCCGCAGGGCAAATTGGCGATATCGCTTGACGGCTCGTGGATTCCAGGCAACTACCTGCCGAATGGAGCAGCTCCTTGGCCGGAATACAAAGACGTTCTTGGCTTTGCGCCGATGCCGACAAGCAAAGGCCAAGCACCGGGATCGATTACGCTGGCCGGCGGCTGGGCGCTGTCGATTCCAAGCAATTCGCAGCATAAGGATGCGGCATGGGAAGTCATCAAGTATGCGCTCAACAAAGAAAACTCGAAGAAGCTTGTCATCGCATCGGGCAACATCACGGTACGCGCCGACGTCGCGCAAGATCCGGAATATACGGCGATGCCGTTTAACGACTTGGCAACGGCTTATCTGGCTAACGCCGAATTCCGTCCGGCGCAGGACAAATATCCGGAAGTATCGACGCAAATTCAAACGATGGTGGAATCCGTTGCGACAGGCACTTCGCCTGCGGACGCCGCCAATAAATACGCGCAGGATGTGACGCGTATCGTAGGGGACGGCAATACAATCGAGAAATAACTGAATAAGCAGGCTTGCTCAAGCGCTTCATCCGAATGCCGCTTGAGCAAGCTTTCTTTGTACAAGGAGGGAATTGCGGCATGAGCAGCTTGGCAGTTGCAAGCGCGGGAAGACGAAGAAAAACATGGACGTGGCTCTACTTTTTGCTGCCCTCACTCGCCATCATGCTTGTCTTCTTTATTTACCCCATTATATTAACGGTGTTTTATTCGTTTACGAACTTGGCGCTAACCGGTGAAGCGGCCAAAAATTTGAAGTTTATCGGGTTCGATAACTACACGCATATGTTTGAAGACCCTACAGTACGGACCAGCATCTGGAACACGCTTGTATTTCTGATCGGCTCGGCAGTTGTTGGCCAGCAGGTGCTCGGATTTCTGATTGCATTGTTTATGAAGCATAAAAACAAATGGTTCCGAAGAGTGGTCGGGACGATCGTACTGGCCGGCTGGGTCACGCCGGAAATTGTGTGCGCGTTATGCTTGTACAGCTTTTTTAGCGATGAAGGGACGCTTAATGCGATGTTGCAATCGGTAGGCATACCGGAGGTGACATGGCTGTACACTGTCCCGATGATTACAATTATCCTTGCCAATATTTGGCACGGGACGGCATTCTCTATGCTGGTGTTCCAAGCGGCTTTAGACGATGTGCCAAGCGAGATCGAAGAAGCGGCCGTTGTGGACGGCGCAACAAAATGGCAGATTTTGACCCGGGTAACGATCCCTTATATTAAAGAAACGATTACGACGAACATGATGCTGGTTACGCTGCAGACGCTTGGCGTTTTCGGCTTGATCTATGCGATGACCGGCGGCGGACCGGGCACTTCCACGACAACTTTGCCGATCTTTATGTACAATCAGGCGTTTGTTAATTACCAGCTTGGATACGGCACCGCTATTTCGCTGCTGCTGCTTTTTATCGGTATTATATTGAGTTTGTTCTATATCCGTTCGATGCGAGACTAGAAAAAGTACATGAAAATAAGGAGAACAACCTTATGAATTCGAAACAGCGCAAATGGATTTATAACATTTTGCCTTATACCATTCTAGCTATTGTGGGCATCTGTTTTTTACTTCCCTTGTTATGGGTGCTGGTCGCGTCTGTGGACCCCCATGCGATGCAGTCGCTTAAAATGCCTGACCGGCTGACCGGCAACAACTATGTCGATGTGCTCAAAAACCCGGATAATCAGCGCGCATTCCTGATCGGGCTGCTGATGTCCGGCGGCCAAGCTTTGATGGTAGTCTTATTAGGCCTGCTGGCGGCGTATCCGCTGTCCAGATATCAGCTGAAATTCAAAAAGCCGTTTATGCTGACAATTTTGTTCATGACCTCACTGCCGATCACGGCCGTTATGGTACCGGTCTATCAGCTTTTTTTAATCCTCAAGCTGTATAACAACATTTTTGGCGTCATCTTGTTTTTTATCGCTTCGGCGATGCCTTACGGCATATGGATGCTCAAAAACTTTATGGACTCCGTATCCATCGAGTTGGAGGAAGCGGCATGGATCGACGGAGCGTCGGTGTTCACCGGCATCCGTAAAGTGATTGCGCCGCTTATGGTTCCCGGTATATGCACAGTCGCGATCTTCACCTTTTCCGGCAGCTGGGGAAACTTTTTTGTCCCGTACATTCTGCTGCAATCGCCGGAACGGTTCCCGGCTTCGCTCAAAATTTACCAGTTCTTCGGGCAATACGGGATGGCTGACTACGGCAAGCTGGCGGCTTTTTCCGTGATGTACGCCATTCCTTCGATCGTGCTGTACATATTGTCCCAGCGCTTTATGTCCAAAGGCTTCAGCATGCAGGGCGGGATGAAGGGGTAAGAGAGAGGGAAGGGAGTAAAAGGGTCGAAGGTAGAGGAGATCATCCAAGAAGCTCATCTCTAATGGATGGAAGCACAAGCGACCATTTACAGGTGAGCTTCTTTTTTGTGCTTGAAGAGTGTATTGGACCTAATTTCGTGTAACTATTACAACAATTTCCTGATATTTAAGACAGGACCAATGTATTCAACAAAGAAGACCAGCTAAGCAAGTAACCACGAATGGGACAACCGTCGATTATCGGAATAACGGAGATGGACTTCTGGTTGAACGTACGCAGAATAAGGAGACCACACGCAACTACTATGACGGAGATCAGATTATGAAGCAACTGCTGTAAACGGGACCCCGCAATTCAAAGTGCATTATATACGGGGGAATTCAGTTGGAAGCAAACCAATATGCTGATGTAAGTAAGGCTTATGTATCTTATAATGGTCATGGAGATATTGTGGAACTTAGAAATCAGAACGGGACGCTGTTGAATACCTACACTTACGATGTATGGGGTAATCCAACAACAGAGGAGGAGCAAGTATACAAACCATTCCGTTATTCCGGCGAATTATGGGATAGCACTACTCACCTGCAATATTTGCGAGCCAGATAGTACAGTCCGAGTGTCGGTTTATTAATAAGGATACGTATGAGGGGCAGATTGATAATCCGCTGAGTTTAAATCTTTATACGTATGTAAATAACAATCCGGTGTTCTGTTTTTTACGAGGTGGATTTGAAACATGGGAATCGGCAATAAATCGGCATGAAAGACCATCTTCCGAACAATAAGGAGGTGGCCTTTTCATATATCCTTGGAGAGGTGGCGTCGTTGCCGCGCCACCTATTATCGACGCCATATGTCGCTTAAAATAGAAAATCTATTGCTATCTTTTCATCATTTCATGGCTTAGTCTTCTAACTGGTCCGATCTGCTTTTCAAACATTAAATCCCAAATGTCCAGGCATTCTTGTGCTATGTGCTTTAACTCCGGCCTAGTATCTCCAGAAGTCTCATCGTATAGTCCAATCACCAGTTTAGATATTTCGTCATGTATCCCCCACGCACCCTCGTAGTTCTTAGTGTCATTCTGGATTAAATGACGGCTCATTGATAGTATTATATCTTTGTATTCAACTACCGACTTTGCTTCTTCTTCTAGGTAATGCACAAATGCATGCAGTGTTCTACGACTTAAATTCGAACTCATTATTTCTATCAAAAAATCCTTATCTCGCTCTAAATTAATTCGATTATCATAAAATAATCTTGAAACCGGCATTTCTAAATCCAGTGTGCTTGTTTTAAATTGAAGTATGATATTTTTAGCTAATGCGTTGTACTCTTCTTTGTTAAAGTACAACATGACCATATATACAACCTGTTCAGCTTGTAATTTGCTCATAGTATCTACATTTGTCATTTCATTTACAAATTCATTTTTAAGAAAGAACATTTCTGACAAGCAATGTGCTCCACATTTTATCAATTCTTCATCTTCAGAATTGTAGCATTGCATAATAATTTTTAATATGCGTTGACGATACTGAGGGTACAATAAAAAAAACATATTTTTTGTATCATGAAATCCGGCTAGTCGAAAATCTTGTTCATAGAGATAAAGAATCTTTTCAGATGCCCAATCTCTATCAATATTATATGAAGGCCATAATGCAAATAAACTTGCCAGTCTTACCGCAGGATTTTCATCCATTACTAACTGTTCAATTGTTTTTTTAAATTCTATAAAAAGTTCACTTTCTTTCCATAATAATTGAGCTATTGCTCGGGACGCCCTGCCTCTTACGCAATTCAACGCATTGCTTTGTAACATATCAAAACTGCGCATTTCTTTATCTTCATTATTGGTCACATTCGGTTTTCCAATTTCAGGATTTATGTGGTAAATCGCAATGTCCTTAAGAAAATCCAATATCTCCTGTGACCACTCCGACCTACCGCTATTTTCAATAATCGTACATATAGAACTTGCCCTATAAGAAGCGAAATCGAATGAGAACTTCAAAATCATTTCTTCCAGCATATTCAATGGAACATTCTTTAATGTTTTACTATAAGCTACTCCGCTAAATAACGAATCAATGTAGATATCCAAGATCGTATTATTACATGAAAGCATCAGCTGTATCATTCTTTCAGGTTCTTCGGATACGGCATTACTAAAAGAGCTTGAAAAAGATTCAATCGAACTCTCTACAAATCCCCCAGAGACTTCTTTCCAACGGGAAGCATGTTTTTTTCTAAGTTTATCATTAGTCAATATATCTATCCATTTTTTATTACTGAGCTTTTTCCCTGCAACAGGGGAACTTACAAATCCACTGTGTCCATGAGAATACTTATATAAAGTAGTTTCGTTTGAGAATTTACGCCTTAACACATGAACTAAACCTTTGGCTTTTTCACTAAGTCGATTATATGGCAACACTTCTAGGACTTCGTTTTGTAAATCCCCCCAAAAGCTCCAATAAACTATGTAACCATTATCTTCACGGTTAAATTCAATTCTACGTCGATATCGTTCTTTAGCTCGTGGCGATACGTAACCAATAACCGTTTTTTCTAGCACATTAAAAATAGCTGAGTCACAGTGTTCGGAGTGTCTTGCTAAAACTTGTTTGGCAAGTAACAATTCATCGCCATTACCACTTGTTCTTTCAAATATGTTTTTGTCAAAATCATTACATAAATATTCGACAATAGCGTTACTAAAGGAAGTTGGCAACTTAGACATTGCATCTAATATAATCTCGTTGTACAAATCATTTCCTATTCCCATGTATTCTTTATACCGATCCCAAAATGCTTCTGGGTTTGAAGAAATTACTGCTGCACTGGCTTTTTTTAAGATTTGAATGCATGTCCTTTCAAGACCTCTTCTGTGAGAGTATCTTCCAGACCAATCACTAAAAAATGAATTTTCATCATCTAAAATCGGAATATAAGGTAATAATAAGTCTATGACTTCTATACCTTTTTCAATTAAAAATTCCGAATCTTCTACCAAAAATTCTTCTTCATATCTATATAAAGATTGGGTATGTCGGTTCAGTTTGTTTTCCAAAAGAAATGCAAACACTCGTATTGTTCGCATTTCACATTTTTTTAGCATTGCCTTAAAATCTAGATAATTTTCCGCCATTTTTGGATATTGACGATAAAATTTCATTCGTAATTCAAACATCTCATCGATATCCTGATTGATATCATGTAAAAAACATTGAGAAAAACGAGTATCATCTTCTTGAGATTGAAATGCATACTTTTCTATAAAATAAACATCTTCTATATCATAATTAGATGAATTGCTAATAATTAAATTAAATACGAGATCTTTCTTCTCACTACTTTCAAACCATTTATCTAGAATACCACGTTTCCTAAGTAATTTAATGTACTGTGGTTTGGAATATATTACATTATTAATGATATGAGGACCATGAGCTTCGTCTTCACAACTATTAATAATATAGTTCTGAATATTCTCGTCCAAATCTTCCAACTGATTTAATAATTCAAAAAACACAAACTTTACACAATATCGGATCTGCTCAGATGTCAACATCTTTTGACCTGCGTTAAGAAAATCCGAGCTGTCGAATTCAATTAAGTTCTGTAACAGCATTTGGACTTGGTATCTTCTTCCAGGTGTTTGCTTTTCCTTAATCCCAATAACTTCTAGGATATTCTCGGTCTCATAGTACTGTTTCAGCATCATTTCGGCCAGAAAGCAGTCTAATATCGATTGATGAGCAAATGAGATCCTATTTCCCTGTATTACAAGGAAACCATTTGAAGATAAAAAATCTAGACTTGATCTATTGACACTTAATAAATTTAATGGAATAGATATCCGACCTAACTTATCAAAATAACTTATAATTTTCTCCTTAGTTCCATTCAGATCTCCCTCACTTAGTCCGAATTCAAAACATTTTCTTTCTAATTGCCTCCACCATTCCGAAACTAGATGATTGGCAGTCGAACATTCATTGTACTCTCTATTGCTGTCTAAATGCTTCCATATATATAGATTACTCGGAATTCTCAATATTTCCTTTAATTTTCCTGTCAAGCTTTCATATCGGTTTCCAATAACATTTCTAACTGTCTCATCATACAACTCATTGATTTGAACATTATTCCACTTCAAAACTGATCTTTGTTTATCATCATTTTTAAACAAGGATTTAATATTATTATCATTTTCTAAGTCGTACGTTCTACATACAAAAACCACTGAAATCTTATTTTCTCTTTCTAAATTCACTCGTTCTACTTGATCTATTATTTGAGTACATACCAATAAAGCTTCCCTTGAGTGTGCTTGAGTCCAGCGTAATGCATCTAATTGATCCAATATAATTACAGCATTTTCGGTCTTAGACACACTGTGGATACAATGAACTAGAGAAGAGGGCAGCCCTAAATCTTCACCCCATTTCTGGGCATTTCCACTTGGAATACGTTTATCTAATTTTATAGCTATATACGGTATAGCATTTTCTCGACAATAGTTAATAATATCCTCTGTACAACCACTTTTTCCTCTTCCGGCCTTTCCGTGTATTATCAGTGACTCTCCTGAACTTATTACCTGTCTACTTTCGGAGAATTCATTTCTATTAATCAGTTCATTATTTACTGGTTTAAATACAGATCTATATTCTCGATTCAACTCCTCCAATCTAGGAATAATTCGTTGATCCGATGCAAGATTCTTTAGTTTAATCTCTTTCTCACTAAATAAATGATAGATGACGGATTGAGTAATTTGTTTCCCTAAGATATCCCCGTCTATAACCCAAGTCACCAATGTCTCATATATGTCTTCTTCATTCCCAAGCAACAGATAGTTGATTTTTGATAAGATCAATTTTTTTAATTCGCTATCTGGAATTTGGCGATATGATATCTTCTTCAAAAGAGAAATACATTTTATTAAATCAGCATCTTCTTCGGGTTTTAAATCCATTGCTTTACAAAAATTGCTAAAGAAATCTTTTAGTTCTTTACTAGCGCTGAGTACTTGATTATTATAAAAATCTTGAGGTAAGGTACTTGTATTCTTTGCTCTTGTAATTAAATCTTCTAATAGTGTGAAGGCTAATGGGGACACTAATGAAACTGTGTTTGACTCGTTCCTTTCTAATTGAAACTTCCAATTTGCAAAAATGCCTTTTGCATTAGCTGTGCCGTAATCCCAATACTCCTTACTCGAATTTCGTCCTTTACATTGCTGAGCTTCTCTGATGCCATTCTTTTGGCCAGCCCAAATATCAACGCCCCGCTCGTCATCTCCAAGAGCTTCAAGCGTAATATAATCCAGCCTTTCGTCCAATACATCAAGAATCTGATATATTGTCCATCTAATTTCAAATCTATTGCCACTTTTATCTGCTCTTCCACCTAATTCATTTGGCATACTAGATACCTCCGCTTTGGGACGTTATCTGATTGAGAGAATATTAATAATTGACATTCAATAGATGCTTTGTCTCCATGTATCATTAAAAAATTAAATTCGTCAAATAACCCCAATATCCTCCATTTGACCATAACATTTGAGTTACGTGCAACGTTGCAGTGAACAAAGTTTGATGTTCCTGTAAGGAATTTTCTACGGCAATCCAGTAGTAGGTCACAAGAGATATTGCTTGTGCCTGTTTGGATTGACTTTTTGTTGCTACAAATATATATTTATTGTGGACACAAAAAGCGAGGTGAAGAGATGCCGTCCAAGAAGATGGGGCGTCCTCCATCTGACAAGCCCAAAAGCGAATTGATTCGAGTACGGGCCGATCAAGAGATTTTGAGCAAGCTTAATGCTTGCACCGAAAAGCTCAAAACAACCCGTTCCGATGTTATTCGCAAAGGGATTGAAAAGGTGTATGATGAGCTCCAAAAATAAAGAAGGAAGCAGCGTGAGTCCCGAGAAGAACACCGCTACTTCCTACCCGCAATCGCTACATGAGCAGACTGCATAAATATCCTACCATGTGCAGGAATCTCATTCAAGCGATGCGATGACAATGATGGGAGGATGACCATGAAATCGATTCTGGAAGCCTTATACCGCGGACAGCTTCATCCCGAGGAGATCATTGTACCGACTCATCCTGAATATCGGCCGTTAAGCCGACAACTTGGCACTATGACTGAAAAATGGAGAAAGGAACTCAGCGACGAGATGTTTCGTGAGCTTGAGAAGTATTCTGATCTATGTGTGAGCGTGAACAGCCTGCATGTTGAAGCTGCCTTTGTTCATGGATTCAAGCTCGGCGCCAACATGATCATAGAAATCATGGATAAGCGTGAGGAGTTGGTACCGAATGAAGCTGCGGGCGTGTCATTATAATGAATGCAGCTACATCATGACGGTTGTATTTGAGGATGGAACAACACGTCGCCTTAACTGCTCCGAGATCGAAGCAACGTATGATATGCATGCATCAGCGTGTTCTCGTTTGATCTGGCTTAAAGAAAATGACCCGTTTGCTTATGCCGAGTTGGTTCTCAACAACAATTTGAAGCGCTATGCAGAGGAATACAGCCGGGAATACCTGAAGCAGCAGAATGAACTGGCCGAGCAACTTGAAGCTCACTATCAAGATAAGGCCTATGCGCAGGCGATTGCGAGAGAAATCATGATGCGCGGCGATTAACGCTAAGTTTCATTGAGGGAAGCGTCAAAGGCGGAGGAAGCTTTCAAGTCAACCAGTCAAAAGGACGGATGACAATCGAAAGCATCGTCGCTTGACGCTTCCTTCATTCTTTTTCCCGGCAGATGCCCGGAAGGCAACCTCGGACGATGTCCGAAGTTGCAGCAAGCACTGAATTTGGATATCCAAATTCGCTTGTTAGGGGCGAAGCCCCTAATACCCCTTTCGACAGTCGAGATTCATCCATTCATTCCCCCGTCGCTTTTGAATCAGTTCGAAACCATCCATTCACACTTTCCTCCAAATACAGTAAATTTCGATAGCGTCACATCGTACATTGCCGGGGCTTGGGGGCGCAGCCCTCAACAAGCGAATTTGGGAGACCAAATTCAGTGCTTGCTGCACCGTTACATGGCGCCAAAAAGCACCTTCCGGGAACAATAGGAAGGGCTGCCGGAGTCAAGAACGTTTCTTCGCGCGGGGCGGATAAGGCGTTTTTTGATCGGTGCGGCCAAGTAAATAATCGACACTCGTTTGATGGAAGTCGGCTAATGAGATTAAGAGCGCTGTCGGAATATCGAGCTTTCCCCGTTCGTAATCGCTGTACGTTCGCTGTTTGCAATTCAGATGCGCGCATAACTGCTCCTGTGATAGATCCTTATCTTCACGTATGTTTCGTATTCGTTCATAGACCACAAGCATTCACCTCAGGATGAGTATAGTTCAGTGGATAATCCGCTATTTACTTTCAGTGTGTTATACACTAGAATTTTCTATACACGCCTTTACTCATGCCGGGGCGAGCCGGAACGATGTGGTCGGCGAAGGGGGACATCATGGTGAAAGGAGTCGAAGAACTGCTGGCACGTATCGAAAGCGTTCGCCGGGAACTGAATGAGCAAGCCCTGCATGACAGTCTTCCAAGCTCGACGATGCTTGAAAAATCCAGGGAACTCGATCGTCTGTTGAATGTGTATCAAGCGGTCAAGACGGGAGCGCGGCTCACGCAAGGCTGACACCCCTGCTTTTTTTAAGGTAATCGGCACAGAGGTGTCCGATTTAAGCGCGAAAATGAAACGGTTAGTAGAGGGCTGTATTTGAAGAAGCCCTCCGACTAACCGTTTTATTTTGGAGAGGAGAGCGAGAACATGAAGTCTCCCGTCTTTCGTGACGACCAGCATGAAGCTTTTTATTACCGGATGTTAGCCGAACGTCGTTGTACCGACAGCTACCATCGAGCCTTGTTTTACACGCTGGGACTGTCGAAGGATACCCGTGCCCATATTCAGGACTTGTTCGACTTTTCCGATGGTGACATCAAACTGGAAGGTCTGTCTGCTTACTGGCAAACCGGAGGCTCCCTCCGCATCTGACGTTTGGCGTTTAATCTCTGGAACGGCTGGAGCAAAGCGGGCGAGGAACGATATTCAACTCCGTATGAGCTGTTTGATTGCGAAGCAGCTCCCTACTTTTTTGAAGCAATACGACTGCGATATCCGGAATATGTTCGCCAACTGACACCCGTCATCAAGCCTCATGCCGAACGCACGCGGTGAGCCGCGTTTGGGAGATTTACGGAAGGGAGAGACGCGGATGAATGTAGAGAAGCTTCCTTTGTCATCGACTCCGGCAGACCGCGACCGCGATCTGATACACGAGATGCAGTTGGGGAAAAGCTTGTATATCGTGAAATGTCACTTTATCGGTAATGAAACGCTCGGTGATAGAATCGAACGGCTTGTTTTGCGAACGTGGGAGGATGAAGCGCTAAGGAGCCGATGAAGCCGGAAGGGAACCAAAGGACAATTCTACAAGGGACAGGTTAAAATAGGTACTACTACGATTGAACATACTTCATTCGGTTTAACCGATAATAAGGTTAATGTAGGAACATATTATGTTAAGAAATAGAAAGGGAGTTATAGATGCAAGGAACCCATGGAATGAACCTTATTGAATCGGAAAGAGGCTTATCACTAGAAGAGCATCAATGGTTTTCAAAACTTTTATCTGAAAGCTTTGAAGGTAGAGATGGACTTAAAGAACAAGTGAAGAAGTGCTCAGTAGTTGGACGCTGTGGGTGTGGATGTCGTACAATCGATCTAAAAGTAGAAGAGTCAGCCCCTAAGCATTTTTTTGAAACTAGAGTACCAGTTGAAATGCTTGTGCAGACAGATGATGGTATTCCAATTGTATTTTACTTACATGTTGTTGATGGCTATATTAAGGAATTAGAAGTATTTAAGGCGGACTCTTCTCCTATAGTCCGAATGCCTGATATTAGCAAAGCCCTAGTCACAATAAATGTATGAATAATCTCAGCCACATGCGAGTGTAACAACTCCATGTGGTTTCTCTTAAGCCCCAAAATTGGATTTGAGTCTAGGTTACTTAACGTAGTAGGCTAGATGAAGAATCAATGGAGGGGATTTTTTATGCAACGGAGACGATTTACGATCGAGTTCAAACAGCAAGTAATTCATGAAGCCAAAGAAGTCGGGAATGCTGCACAAGTAGCGCGCCGCCATAACATAAATCCGAAGATATTGTACCGTTGGATGGAACAAGCAGAGCACACGGATTGGAAAGCAACCAATTCCTCTGCGAAAGCGGTCAGCGCCTATGTACCTTCGCCACAGGAGTTTCGAACACTTGAAGGTGAAAACAAACAACTGAAGGAGCTCTTGGGCGAGAAGGATTTGGAGATCGCAGTCCTTCGTGACTTGTTAAAAAAGCAGAACCCAGCTTATCGGACAAGATTGAAATAGCCGACAAATGGATTGAGCTGGGGCATGCAGTGAGCCGCATTCTGCGGATCGTCGGTGTAAGCGAACAGACTTATTACAACCGTAAAAAACAGCCAGGCAACCAAGTCTCTGTAAAGCGTAGAGGTGGTCGTCCTGTGCCTGGTTTCTCGATGACCAAGACAGGAATACCGATTAGTGACGGCCAGATCCAGGAATGGCTCTGTGAACTGTTGAACGGAGAAACAGACGTCTATGGTTACCGTAAGCTGACGATTTGTTTGCGACGTGAGTACGAGCTTGTGATTAACAAGAAAAAAGTATACCGGCTGCTCGATGAGATGGAGATGCTTCAGCCACAGCGGCGTAAACGATTAAAGCATCCGCGCAAACTGGCGAATAACCGTGAGATTAAAGCTTCGAACGAGCTCTGGGAAATGGATATTAAGTATGGCTATATCGCAGGAGAACAGCGCTTTTGGGTCTGTCAATAATTTCGTGTAAACTCTTTTGTAAGAATCCTCCCCCGAGGGGGGAGCGGCCGCCTAGCGAAGATGCTGCCCGACCCGGTCCGGAAAAAAGACGGAGAGCTGGAGGAGCATCTGCCCCCAGTTCTGAACGCGGCCGGTCCATTTACGGATCACGTCCATTGTTGAGAGATAAAGCATTTTGAGCAGCGCCTCATCGGAGGGAAAAATGCTCTTACCTTTGGTCACCTTGCGCAACTGTCGATGGTAGCTCTCGATGATGTTCGTGGTGTAGATCAGTTTGCGGATTTCCGGCGGGTACTTGAAAAAGGTGGCGAGTTCCGACCAGTTCGTGCGCCAGGAACGCACGATGAGCGGGTACTTCGTGCCCCAGATTTCCTCAAAGCGATCGAGTTCCACTAACGCAGCTTCCTCTGTGGCGGCCTTGTAGATCGGCTTCAGATCCGCCGTGACTTTCTTGAGATCCTTGTAGGATACGTAGCGCGTGGAATTCCGGATTTGATGAATGATGCACTTCTGGATTTCCGTCTGAGGGTAACAGGCCGTAATCGCTTGGGTGAAGCCGGTCAGGTTGTCCACACAGGTGATCAGGATATCCTGAACGCCGCGGTTCTTCAACTCATTTAAGACGCTGAGCCAGAACTTCGCGGACTCGTTCTCGCCGATCCACATGCCCAGCACATCCTTGTTCCCGTCCAGATCAATGCCGATGACCATGTAAGCCGCTTTATTCACAATGGCGCCGTCTTGCTTCACTTTAAAATGGATGGCATCCAGGAACACGACGGCGTATATGCTCTGCAGCGGGCGATTCTGCCACTCTTTGATGAGCGGCACGATCTTGTTCGTGACATTGGAGATGAGCGTTGGCGACACCTCAATGCCGTACAACTGCTGCAGATGATCCTGAATCTCGCGTGTGCTGACGCCTTTGGCATAGAGGGCGACGATCTGATCTTCGATGCCCGTGACGTTCGATTGATGCTTTTTCACAACCAGCGGCTCAAAGGGGCCTTCGCGGTCCCGAGGAACAGCGATCTCCTGCTCGCCATATTCGCTGGTGACCGTTTTTCGGCTTTTGCCGTTGCGGCTGTTCGTCGTCTGTTTGCTTTTTGCGTCATGCTTTTCGTAGCCCAGATGCGTGTCCATTTCGGCTTCCAGCATTTCCTGCAGCGTCTCGGCAAACAGATCCTTCAGCGCGTTCTGGGCATCCTGTGCCGTCACCAATTGGTTTTCCTTAATAAACGCGCGCAGCTGTTCTTTCGTCCATAATCCCATGTGTGCTCCCCAACCTTTCTTCTGCTTTCATTGTAATCGGTTTTTGGGAGTTTACACATTTTATTTTACAGACTCCAACAGCCCTTCACCCCAGTCTAGAATGCACGTTGAGTATCTTTCAGTAATGACAGTCCTTTCTTTTCTCTCTTTTTGTAGTTACTAATTGTATCGAAATTTATCGAACAAACAAAAAGCCTACTCAAAACCTCGCAAATACAAGCATTTACCCCCTTGTAACATGAAACTAAATGTATCAAAAACTTGATTTTACAACCCTATTATCTTAATTTCACCTGTTTGAATTTGATAATGTAAGCGCTATTATTTGAGTAGACATGCCAGCTAGACTTCCAACATTAAATTACGGGAGGTTATACGGCTACATGAAAAAGAAAAAAAAGGTGACGGCTGCATTATCGGCGCTGACACTTGCGGTTGGTCTCGTTTCATTCTCTCCGTCCGTTTCACACGCGGCAATTCCGGCATCACCGGCGAACTCCACCATATTTGGCCCCAACGTTTACGTGTTTGACGACTCCATGTCCAAAAGCGATATTGAAAGCGTTACCGGCGCGGTCTTTAACCAGCAGGAAAGCAATGAGTTTGGGCCGGAGCGGTATGCGCTTCTGTTCAAGCCCGGCACTTATGATGCCAATGTTAAAGTTGGTTTCTACACATCCGTTGCAGGGATCGGGCAAAATCCTGGTGATGTCACGATTACGGGCGGGGTCAATACAGATGCCCAGTGGGATAATGGCAACGCAACCCGCAACTTCTGGCGTTCGATTGAGAACTTGACGATTGCGCCTACGGATAAGTCCAATCCGTCACAGTTTGCCGTTTCGCAAGCTGCCCCGATGCGCCGTGTCCATGTGAAAAACGACTTGTGGCTATTTGACTTGGATCACACGACATGGAATGCTGGCTGGGCCAGCGGCGGCTATATGGCTGATACACTGGTAGACGGTCAAATTACACCGGCTTCGCAGCAGCAATGGTTCGCCCGCAACAGTTCTTGGAACAACTGGTCCAATGGCGTGTGGAATATGGTGTTTGTCGGTGACGAGAATGTGCCAAGCGGGGTGTTCCCGCAAGATCCCTATACGAAGGTAGACACGACGCCGGTTGTCCGCGAGAAACCTTATTTATATGTGGACGGCGATGGCAACTACCAAGTATTTGTACCTTCACTGGAAACGAATACAAAGGGTGTAAGCTGGGCGGACGGTTCGACGCCGGGCACTTCGATCTCGATTGATGATTTCTACATTGCCATAGAAGGACAGGCGACTTCGGCCGATATTAATGCGGCGCTTGATGCCGGCAAAAATGTGCTGTTTACGCCGGGCAATTATCATCTCGAGGATACAATCCATGTGACCAACCCGAATACGGTTATACTCGGCATCGGCCTTCCGACGCTGATTCCGGATAACGGACAGGACACGATGCTCGTTGACGATGTGGATGGCGTTACGCTCGCGGGTCTTGTGTTTGATGCGGGGGCAAACCATTCTTCCACACTACTGAAGATAGGTGAAGATGGCAGCAACTCGGACCACTCTGCAAATCCAACCTTGTTGTCCGATATTTATTTCCGTACAGGCGGAGCGACAGCGGGAAGCAACGACACTGGCCTTGAAATTAACAGCAATAACGTCATTGGCGATCACTTCTGGATTTGGCGCGCTGACCATGGCGAAGGAGCAGGCTGGACGGATAATGTATCGAGGAACGGCCTTATCGTTAACGGTGAAGATGTAACCATCTACGGCTTGTTCAACGAGCATCACAACGAATACCAGACCGTATGGAACGGCAATGGAGGACGATTGTATTTCTACCAGTCGGAAATCCCGTATGATGTGCCGGACCAGCAATCCTGGATGAGCAACGGCGGGGATACAAACGGGTATGCCTCTTACAAAGTAGGCGATAACGTAACGGATCATGAAGCATGGGGACTGGGCATTTATTCGTACTTCCGGGATGCTGCCGTGAAGCTGAACAGCGCCATTGAAGTGCCGGATAATCCGGGCATCAAGCTTCATCACTTAACGACTATTTGGCTGAACGGTACGGCTGGCAGCGAAATTACGCATATCGTAAACAATCTTGGCGGCAGTGTCACATCAAGCGCGGATATGCGCAAGACGTATACCGAATTTGTGGGCAATGATACGGAAGCGCCAACCGCGCCAACGAATCTTACCGCAACGGCAAGCGGCGGCAGTGAGATCCGATTGGCATGGGATGCTGCTACGGATAATGCGGGTGTAGATTCTTACGATATTTACCGTAACAGTACCTACATTGCATCTACTTATGGCACAACTTTTAGCAATACCGGATTAAAAGCAAATACGACTTATTCGTATAAAGTCGTTGCCAAGGACAGCGTCGGCAATACATCTCCGGCGAGCAATACGGCAAGCGCAACAACTGCGGGAGGAGACGGGAAGCTTGTCCGTACGGGATGGACGGCAACGGCTAATCCGACAAGCGCCGGGGATGTCCCATCCAATATGTTCGACGGAGTGAATACTTCGCGCTGGTCGAGCGGTGCAGCCATGCAAAACGGGCAGTATATTATTGTAGATATGAAGCGTTTTGCCAATATCCAGCAAGTCGTGATGGATTCTAACGGAAGCGGGGACTATGCACGGGGTTATGAAGTGTATGTTTCGGCAGACGGAGAAACATGGGGCGACGCCGTTGCAAGCGGTACCGGCACCTCTTCGCTTCTGGCAATTAACGCAGAAGCAAGCCATGTCAGATACATTAAAGTTGTGCAGACAGGAACTTTGAGCAACTGGTGGTCCATCCATGAGTTTAATGTGTACGGAACCTATGAGGATGAAGGCAGCGTAACGCCGCCGGAGACGGAAATTACAGATAAACCTGCCCTTATATCGAATGATTCTTCGCCTTCCTTCAGCTTCGCCAGCGAAACCGGCGTAAGCTTTGAATACAGCCTTGATAATGGCGGGGAGTTTTATGTGCCTAGCTTCAGTGCTATTACACTGCAAGGCTTGAAAGACGGCGAACATACCTTATATGTCCGTGCTGTAAATGCAGCGGGGGATGTCGATGTAACGCCTGCAGCTTACGCCTGGACAATCGACACGGTGAAGCCGGTTATTACCTTGAATGGCGACAGCGCAATTACGCTGGAGCAAGGAACGGCATTTAACGATCCGGGAGCAACAGCTTCGGATGATCTCGCTGGTAATTTGACCGAAGCGATTGTGGTAACGGGAACGGTGGATGTGAGCGTACCAGGCGTTTACACCTTGTATTACAATGTCAGCGATACGGCCGGCAATGCGGCGGATCAAGCGGTTCGTACGATCCAGGTGAACAGCGGAGATACAGGCGAACAACCGCAAGCACCGGACACTTCCATTATAAGCGCTCCTCCATCGGTGTCTAACAATAGCAGCCCGGCATTTACATTTGGCAGCGATCAAGAAGAGGTAACCTATGAATACAGCTTGGACGGAGAAACCTATTTGCCGAACGAATCCAACGCCGTTACGCTTTCAGATTTGCCGGACGGCGAATATACGCTGTATGTCCGTGCTGTTAACGCGGCAGGGGATGCCGATGAAACGCCGGCGTCCTACAGCTGGACAATCGACACGGTGAAGCCCGTTATTACCTTGAATGGCAACAGCACAATCACACTGGTGCAAGGTACAGCCTTTACAGATCCGGGGGCAGCAGCATCGGACAATTACGATGGTGACCTTACCGATGCCATTGTTGTATCGGGAACAGCAGATGTGACGGAACCAGGCACTTACACGCTGGATTATAATGTAAGCGATGCGGCCGGCAATGCGGCGGATCAAGTTACCCGCACCGTTATTGTCCAAAGCGCTGAAGAGCCGGAGGCGCTGGACACGACGATTGCCAGCAAGCCTGCTTCTGTAACCAATGCAACAAGCGCGGCATTTACGTTTAGCAGCAATAATGAGCAGGCATCGTTCGAATACAGTCTGGACGGCGACAGCTACTCGGCAGCTGAATCCGGCGCCATCACGCTTTCGGATTTATCGGACGGTGAATATACGCTGTATGTCCGGGCTGTTGATGAAGACGGCAATGTCGATGAAACGCCTGCTTCGTACACCTGGACAATTGATACGGTGAAGCCGGTAATCACGCTTAATGGCAACAGCTCCATTATCGTAGAGAAAAGCTCCTCCGCGTTCACGGATCCGGGAGCAACGGCTTCGGATAATCGGGACAGAGGCTTGACCGACGCGATCGTCGTAACCGGTTCGGTTGATCAAAGCAAAACAGGCACTTATTCGCTTTATTACAACGTGAGCGACGAAGCCGGCAATGCGGCAGATCAGGTGACCCGCACGGTGCGTGTTGTATCGGGCGTTAACCCTTCGCCTCCGTTATCCAGCAACGCGAATCTGAAGTCGCTCAGCGTGAAGGCGAGCGGAGAATCAGTTAGCCTGACGCCGGCGTTTAGCTCGTCTACGACTTCGTATACCGCACGAACGGATCAGGCGCAAGTTGGGCTGAGCGCAGAGGCAGCCAGCTCCGCTGCCCAAATCAGCTTGACCGTTAATGGTAAATCGCAAACATCACTCACTGCAGCTGATCTGAAAATCGGCGACAACGTGCTCGTATGGAAAGTTACAGCAGAGAACGGCAACACGAAATCATATACGCTGACGATTACCCGTACCGATAACGAACAACCGGAAATTCCTGTATTTACGGATATCGCCGGACATTGGGCGGAGTCGTATATCCGGCAAGCAGCTGCGCTGCATATTGTAAACGGCTATACGGATGGCACGTTTAAACCCGATAATACGGTAACGCGCGCCGAGTTTGTCGTTATGCTCGTGAATGCACTTCAACTGCAGGGCTCAGGCGAACAGCTTTCGTTTAACGATGCATCCGATATCGGCACCTGGGCGAAAGACGCTGTATCTATCGCAGTTCAAGCCGGCATTATCGGCGGTTACGAAGACGGAACGTTCCGTCCGAATGCGACCATTAACCGTGCCGAGATGGCGGTCATGATTGCACGTGCGCTTAAACTGACAGCTTCATCGGCATCGGCATCTCCATTTGAAGATGAGAACCAGATTCCGCAATGGGCCAAAGACGCGATTCATGCGCTTGAGGAGCAAGGGTTGCTTGAAGGACGCGACGGCAACCAGTTTGCGCCGAACGGCACAGCGACCCGCGCCGAAGCTGCAGCAGCGCTGCTTCGCTTGCTTGGCCAGCAATAAGCAATTCAATTGGCCATGTGCGGTAACATGCAAAACCAATAAACAAACGAGCCTCTGGATTTATTCCAGAGGCTCGTTTGTTTATTCCCCGGCTGCTTACAGCTCCAGCGGCGTCAAATGATGGACGCCGCTCGATTCCAGCTTCCGGAATTCGCTGGGCGTATAACCCGTCCATTCGGTGAACTGGCGGCTGAAGCTTTGCACATTCTCATATCCGACACGATGCGCGACCGTCTCAATCGTATCCCGGCTGCCGGCCAGCATTTGCATCGCTTCCTGGCGTTTCAGCACCATTAAATATTGGCGCGGCGACATGCCGTAGGCTTGCCTGAATACACGATGCGCGTGGCGCCTGCTGACACCCATCTGCTGCGAGATTTGCTCCAGCCAATTGTCATTGGTTGTATTCGCCGCCTGCTGCTCTTGTCCGTCGGCAACAACAAGACGTTCGATTTCTTTGGCAATCCGGTACGGAGTGGAAGGCTGCCAGCCGCCATCTGGTCTCCGGTTTGTGCTCAGCTGTTTTTCCAGCTCGTAGCATATGGCGTACAGATTGGCGAACAGCCCGATGCGGGAGTTGACCTCGCCGGACAAAGCCGAGGCGATTTGCCGGATGTATGGCGTCAGCGCTTCATTCACCGGATGGCCTCCCGGATACAAATTTATATTTTCGCGTTCAAGCAATTCGATGAAATAAGGGTCGGGCAGCTGCACATGCATCGTAAAATAATGCATTTCGTCCGACTCGTCCACGCGAAAATCATGCATTTGCATCGGAGAAACAATAAGCAGATCGCCTTCCTGCTGCACGAACTCGGCGCTGCCGACGGTAACCGTCGTTTTTCCTTTGAAGACGAGATTGAACTCCGTCATCATATGATGAAGATGCTTCCCGCATACCCAGCCTTTGCGGGCGACCGCCGAATGGGAGCCGTACAGGCACGCTTCGGACCGGATGTAAGGCGTGAGATGGTTGTAGGTCAAACCGGATGTGCTAATGGCCATAATGTATCCTTCCAGTCTAGGCTTGATGTCTCATTATGTTAAATCATTTCGGCACATAAGACCGAATATGTTATAGATGTCTCGTTTCGGCAGCCGTATACTTGGAACGGAGAAAAAGACCAAAAGAGAGAATGCCTTTATTGTAAAGGCAAAAGCGGGTGGAGAGAAGATGGGAAAAATGTCTATTGCTTCGGATGCCGGGCTGTCGCTCGATTATTCGAAGCCGTTTGAGAACGCGCGCGGCCGCGGTCAGAAGCCGCTTCGGCTTCTGATGCAGCTGTACCGGGGCCACTGGGACAAAGTGCTGCTGTCGGCCTTGTTTTATACGATCAAATCGTCGCCGGTTTTTGTCCTGCCGATTGTAACGGCGAATGTCATAAACATGATTACATATCCCGACCGGCATTCGATGAACGAATTTTGGATCAATCTGGCCGTCATCGTAGCGGTTATTGTCCAAAATATCGGGACCCATACGCTTCATGTCAGTTATATCAGCAAAGCGGTCCGCCATGTGGAAGCGGGACTGCGGAGCACGCTCGTCCGCAAGCTGCAGCAGCTGTCGCTCAGCTATCACGGCGATTTGAGCGGCGGCAAGCTGCAGGCGAAGGTGCTGCGGGACGTCGAAGCGATTGATTTCTTGTCGCGTCAAATGATGATGACGATTATTCCGGCTTTTATCAATCTGGTTATTGTCGTTGGCATTACGCTTTATCACAGCTGGATGGTCGCTTTGTTTTTTGTGCTGATGGGACCTGCGGCCATCGTGCTTGTCCGCGTATTTCAGCGCTGGATGTCGAAGCGCAACCGGGAAGTGAGGCAGACCATTGAGGAGATGTCCGGCAAAGTGTCGGAGACGGTCGAGATGATTCCGGTCACGCGGGCGCATGGCCTGGAGGATGTGGAAATCCGCAAGGTAGACGGCGCGCTGCATCATATCCGTGAGCGGGGGCACCGGCTGGACGTGCTGGAAGCGTATTTTGGCTCGACGAGCTGGGTGGCGTTCCAGTTGTTCCAGGTTGCTTGCTTGTTTTTTACGGGATACCTTGCGCATGCCGGTTATATGGAGATTGGCGATATTGTCATGTATCAAGGCTTTTTCGGCATGATGGTCGGCTCGGTCAACTCCATTCTGAACGTCTACCCTAACCTGTTGAAAGGAACGGAATCGCTTCATTCGGTATCCGAGGTGCTGATGTCTTCACAAACAGAGGAATACCGCGGCCGGGTGAGGCCGGATGACATTCGCGGGGAATTCGAGTTTAGCGGCGTTGGGTTCAAATACCATAACGGCGACCGGCATGTGCTGGAAGATTTGACGCTGCATGTGCGGCCGGGTGAGAAGGTGGCTTTTGTAGGGGAGTCGGGCTCCGGCAAATCGACGATTCTGAACCTTATTATCGGATTTTACCGCCCGCAAAAAGGGATGATCCGCATCGACGGCATTCCGATGGATGACCTCCGGATGAAACGTTATCGCCAGTCGCTTGCAATCGTGCTGCAAAACAACATTTTATTCTCCGGCACGATCCGGGAAAACATTACGTACGGCTTGCCGGAAATTCCGGAAGAACGGCTGCAGAAGGCGATCTGGATGGCCAATCTGCAGGATGTGATCGACAGCCTGCCGGAGGGGCTGGATACGAAAGTCGGCGAGCACGGCGGCCGTCTGTCCGGCGGGCAGCGGCAGCGCATTGCCATTGCCCGGGCGCTTGTCCGCGACCCGCGCATCATTATATTGGATGAAGCGACATCCGCTTTGGACAATGTCAGCGAAAAGCATGTTCAGGAGGCGATGGAGCAGCTGATGGAAGGGCGCACGACGTTTATTGTCGCGCACCGGCTGTCAACGATCCGCAATGTTGACCGCATTGTCGTCATGAAGAAAGGGCGCATTGCCGAGATGGGAAGCTATGACGAGCTGATGGCAAACCGCGGCGAGTTTTACAAGCTCAGAAATATATAACGGACATAAGCAAACCGGTGTCAGGATAAAAAGCTTGAGCGATCAAGCTTTTTATTTTTTTCGTATTTTTCAATCATAATCGGATGATTTTGTTCTACCATACTACCATACAAGTATGGTAGTATGGTCATGAGAGCGTTTTATCAAAATTATCAATCATGCGGAGGGACATTGGAATGATTGCTTTTCATACCGATAAGCTGCTATTGACGAACAATACGGCCAAAACCTTGTTCCATGAATATGCATCGCAAATGCCGATTTACGATTATCACAGCCATCTGGACCAAAGCAAAATCGCTGCGGGCTATCAGTTCAGCAACATCACCGAGCTGTGGCTGAACGGCGATCATTATAAATGGAGAGCGCTGCGCTGGCTGGGTGTGGATGAAGCGTACATAACCGGTGCGGCTTCTGACAAGGACAAATTTCTGGCTTGGGCGAAAGCGGTTCCCAAAATGGCCGGCAATCCGCTGTACCATTGGACGCATCTGGAGCTTGACCGGTATTTTGGCATTACCGACCGCCTGTCCGAGCACAATGCCGAGGATATCTGGAACCGCTGCAACGAGCAGCTGCAGCATAAATCGTTAAGCGCATCCGGTATTTTAGATAAGTTCAATGTCAAAGTCGTGTGCACGACGGATGATCCGGTCGATTCGCTGAACGATCACCGTGCTATACGTGATCAAGGCAAGTTGTCCACGAAAGTGGCTCCGACATTCCGTCCTGACCGCATTCTCGATATTCAGCGCGCCGATTTCCGCGACTATATGCGCCAGCTTGCAGAAGCTTCGCGGACGGAAATTAACGGGTTGACCGATTTGCTTCAGGCCGTGGCTGTGCGGGTACAATATTTCCATGAACATGGCTGCCGCTTATCCGACCACGGCATGGGCGAGCTGCCGTTTGCACCGGCAACGGAGCAGGAAGCGTCCCGCATCCTGAAGCTGGCGCTTGCAGGCGAGGCGGTGAGCAAAGCCGAAGCGGAGGCGTACCAGACGTTTATCATGCTTCGCCTTGGCGAGCTGTACAGCAAACACGGCTGGACGATGCAGCTGCATATCGGAGCGATCCGCAACAACAATACGCGCATGTCCGCTTTGCTGGGCAAGGACAGCGGATACGATTCCATTCTCGATTATCACTTGGCGCGTTCGCTGAACGGGCTGCTGAATGAGATGGACAAAACAGACCAGCTGCCAAAAACGATTGTATACTCCTTGTACCCGTACCAATACGAAGCGATTGCGACGGCCATCGGCAACTTCCAGGGCGGCGGCGTAAGCGGCAAGCTCCAGCTTGGCGCGGCATGGTGGTTTCACGACCAGAAGGAAGGCATGCTGCAGCAGATGAAGGCGTTGTCGAGCATCGGCCTCATCAGTACGTTCGTCGGTATGCTGACCGATTCGCGCAGCTTTATGTCGTTCCCTCGCCACGAATATTTCCGCCGTCTGCTGTGCAGCATGTTCGGCACATGGATGGAAGAAGGCGAGCTGCCGATGGATATGGAATACGCAGGTGAAATGATACGCGATATTTGTTACCGCAATGCTGAAGCTTACTTCGGCATTTAATACACAACTCGGACAATCACTCAATTGTTTGGAAGCATTGAAGGAGGATTTTGCATAATGGAGAAAGCATCAATTCAATCGCAAGCCGGCTATGGCGCCTGGCTGAATCACCTGCCCCTGGCTGAAGGAGCATATCGGGAACACGCCGCTTCCTGGACGAAAGCGGTAGTGGCGGAAGGAACGGAGCTGTGCGTATTGACGGCTTTGTCCGAACTCGAGGACGGTATTGCCAAGCTGACGGGCAAACGCCCGGAGAAAGATATCCCGCAAAACGGCAGCCGCTACATTGCCATCGGCACATTCGCCGGCAGCGCTGCCGCTAAAGAAACGTTCAGCCGCGAAGAGCAGGCTGAAGTAGCGGCGGAAGGCTTCCGCATCCGCACGAGCGGCCGCTCCATTGTCATTGCGGGCGCTTCCGCGCAAGGGGTTCTGTACGGCGCGTTTCATTTGCTGCGCCTGATCAGCAGCGGCGCATCGCTGGATGAGCTTAATCTGCTCGAAAATCCGGTTAACGGCATCCGGATGATCAACCAATGGGACAACATCGACGGCAGCATTGAACGCGGTTATGCCGGCAACTCGATTTTTTATGCCAACGATGATATCGTGGACGATTTGACGAGAGTGCGCGATTACGCCAGAATGTTGGCATCGGTAGGCTTAAACGCGATTTCCATCAATAATGTGAATGCTCACCGTTACGAAACAATGTTTATTACGGAACGCTTTCTGCCGAAGGTGGCACGCGTAGCGGAGACGTTCCGCAAATACGGCATCAAAACATTCCTAAGCATTAACTTTGCGGCGCCGATCGAAGTCGGCGGGCTGGAAACAGCCGATCCGCTGGAAGCGTCGGTTCAGGAATGGTGGAAAGAACGCGCGGCTGAAATTTACCGCTACATTCCGGATTTTGGCGGCTTCCTTGTAAAAGCCGATTCGGAGAACCGCCCAGGCCCGTTTACGTATGACCGCGACCATGCCGACGGTGCCAACATGCTGGCGGATGCGCTCCGCCCGTTCGGCGGCGTTGTCATCTGGCGCTGCTTCGTGTACAACTGCAAGCAGGATTGGCGTGACCGCAAGACGGACCGCGCCCGCGCTGCGTACGATCATTTTACGCCGCTGGACGGACGGTTTAAGGACAACGTCATCCTGCAGGTGAAAAACGGCCCGATGGACTTCCAGGTGCGCGAACCGTTGTCTCCGCTGTTTGGCGCGATGCCAAATACGAATATGACGATCGAATTCCAGATTACGCAGGAATATACGGGCCAGCAGCGCCATCTATGCTACCTGGTGCCGCAGTGGAAGGAAGCGCTTGAGTTTGAAACGTATGCGCGCGGCGAAGGCTCGACCGTGAAGCGTGTAGCTGATGGAACCCTGTTTGGGCGTTCCTACGGCGGATTTGCAGCGGTGTCCAACATTGGCGACGACGCCAACTGGACCGGTCATCCGCTTGCGCAGGCGAATTTGTACGGCTACGGCCGCCTCGCCTGGAACCCGGACTTGACTTCGGAGGGCATCGCAGCGGAATGGATTACACAAACGTTTGGCTCTAATGAACAGGTGCTTGAAACCGTCAGCGGCATGCTGATGGAATCGTGGAGCATCTATGAATCCTATACGGCACCGCTTGGCGTAGGCTGGATGGTAACGCCTCATTATCATTACGGTCCGGATGTGGACGGTTATGAATATTCGAAGTGGGGAACGTACCATTTTGCCGACCTGCACGGCATTGGCGTAGACCGTACCGTGAAGTCGGGTACCGGTTATACGGCGCAATACCAAGGCTCGAACGCGGAAGTCTACGAGTCGCTGGAGCGTACGCCGGACGAATTGCTGCTGTTCTTCCATCATGTGCCGTACACGCATGTGCTGAAATCCGGCAAAACGGTCATTCAACATATTTACGACACTCGTTTTGAAGGCGCGGAGCGTGCTGCCGGACTGACGGCGAAATGGAATTCGCTGGAAGGGCTTATTGAGCCGTCCATCTTTGAGGAAGGCAAGCAGCGCTTCCTCATTCAAGAGGAGCATGCCCAGCATTGGCGCGACGTGCTGAATACGTATTTCTTCCGCAAAAGCGGGCTGCCTGACGCATTAGGCCGCACCATCTATTAAGTTTCAATAACGAGAGAGCAGCTCCGAAAGTCGTCATAGATGACTTTCGGAGCTGCTCTTTTTTAGGGGGCGGGCAATCCATGTCATAGGCGGGCAAGGCGGCATGAATTACGCGGCTCATCTCGCTGACAACGGATTCCCCGCTGCATGAATGCATTTTACGCAGCCACGCGTCCGACCGTGCAGCTGTGCGCGCCTGTTCCTGCGGACCGGCTCATCCCCCCGCAAGCCAGCGCATTAACGACAAGCCCGTCCGGCACAGCCGCGTCCCTGTGATTCGTCCGCTTTCGCTTTTCGGATTTTTTTATAAGAAATCGTACATCTCTCTTCTACAGGCTGTACACCGCTTTTTTTTATAATAAATACATAAAGAAAGTAAACAACAAGAGGTGAGTTCCGCATGAACCGTACCGTAACGGTTAACGACAGCAAGATCGAGCACGCGATCGGCAAGAAGCGCAGCAGTTTCTGGAGCCGGTGGGAAACGCCGGGTATCGGCTATTTGTTCATCTCGCCATGGCTAATTGGCTTTTTTCTGTTAACGCTTTATCCGATGCTGTTGTCCTTGTATTATTCATTTACGAACTACACGCTGATGAAACCGAAGAAATGGGTGGGCTTGGACAATTATCACCGTATCTTCACAGCAGACGACAAATTTATCCAATCGCTGAAAGTGACGTTCTGGTATGTGCTTGGATCGGTTCCGCTTAAGCTGATTGCCGCATTGCTTGTTGCGATTATTTTAAACAAGGCGGTTAAAGGCATCTCCGCATACCGCATTGCGATTTATTTCCCTTCGCTTATTGGCGGCAGTATCGCGGTGTCGATGCTGTGGCGCAATATTTTTGGCGTAGACGGATCGTTTAACGATTTCCTTGGCTTGTTTGGAGTTCAAGGGACAGGCTGGATCAGCAATCCGAGCACAGCGCTTTGGTCGCTAATTGTGCTGACGATTTGGCAGTTTGGTTCTTCGATGGTTATTTTCCTGGCTGGCCTCAAGCAAATTCCAAAAGATTTGTACGAAGCTTCCAGCGTTGACGGGGCAAACCGGATTGTCCAGTTTTTCCGCATTACGCTGCCGATGCTTTCGCCGACCATTTATTTTAACTTCATTATGGGTGTTATCGGCGCCTTCCAAATGTTTACCTCCGCTTATGTCATTACAAACGGCGGCCCGATGAACTCTACGCTTGTATATGCGGTGTACTTGTACGAACGCGCTTTCAGCCGCTATCAATTAGGATACGCTTCGGCGCTGGCATGGATTATGCTTATTATGATCGCAGTGGTTGCCGGACTTATCGCCCTCAGCTCCAAGTATTGGGTGTTTTATGAAACCGACACTGGAAGGGGGAAACGCAAATGAGCTTTTCGGCGAAAAATGTAAGAGGCGGCATCCGCCACATTTTAATGATTTTGTTTTGCCTGCTGATGGTGTATCCGGTGTTCTGGTGGATTGGCGCTTCCTTAAAATCGAATGAAGAGCTGACCTCCGCCAGCCTGTGGCCGGATCATCCGCTTTGGAGCAACTTCAAGAACGGTTGGAATTCCGTGCCGGGACATTCGTTTACGGATTTTTATGTCAACACCTTTGGACTTGAAATTGCCGTATTGATTACGACGTTTGTATCTTGTACGCTTGTTGCTTTCGGGTTTGCAAGGCTGGACTTCCCGCTCAAAAACTTCTGGTTCAGCATTCTGATGCTGACCCTGATGCTGCCGGCACAAGTGCTGATTATTCCGCAATATGCGATGTTCCACCAGTTCGGATGGGTTAACACGTATTTGCCGTTTATCGTTCCGCATTTGCTTGCTTCCGGCGCGGGCGGCACGTTCTTCGTCTTCCTGCTCATTCAATTCATTCGCGGCGTGCCGCGCGAGCTGGACGAATCGGCCAAAATCGACGGCTGCTCCTGGTTCGGGATTTACTGGAGAATCGTCATGCCGCTTACCAAACCAGCCATCGTAACCGTAAGCATTTTCTGCTTCCTGTGGAACTGGGATGACTTTCTTGGCCATTTGCTGTATATTAATTCGGTCGACAAATATACGGTAGGGCTTGCTCTGAAAATGATTAATGACTCGCAATCCGGTACGCAGTGGGGACAAGTGCTAGCAATGTCGCTTGTATCCATCGTTCCGGCAACGATCGTATTCGCTTTCGCTCAGAAACAGCTGGTGGAAGGCGTTGCAACAACCGGTATTAAAGGCTAATATGAAACGGACCGAAGTCCGTTATACCTATCTGAAAAGCGACGGCAACGTCGCTTTTCTATTTATATCGAGGCGGTAAAAAAGGAGAAGGAAGCTGCTCATGGTCAATCCATTTAAACGTTATCGCATTGACTACTTGTTTTTTGGAAGCATTGCCGCATTAATTGTTGCGATATTGGGCTGCACCATTTGGGCCAGCTATGTATTGACCTCGAACGAAATGGTCAAAGCGACCTCCGACAACCAGCAGAAGCTGCTGGACCAGCTGAACAGTGAAATTGCGCTGCGGCTGGTGACCTTGGAGCAAATCTCGTTGTCCACCTCCCGGGATACGGCGCTGCTCAGCTTTTTGAACCGAAGCGAGGCGATGGACCAGTTCACCAGGCTGCAAAAATATAAAGAAGTTCAGCAGTCGCTAGCGAATTTGACTTATTCGATTCCGCTGATTCAAGGCATTGACTTGTATATGGACAATCCGTTTCAATCGGAACAAAACAGCTATATCCAGTTCCGTGATTTAAAGAAAGCCTCTTCGCAAAACTGGTATGCCGCAATGCAAAAAAACGATTCCTATTGGGCGGTAAAGCAAACGATCTCCACGTTTCAGGGCAATGTGAATGTGATCAGCTTTGTCCGGTCCATTGAATATAACAATCATCTGCTTGGTTATTTGGTATTGCATGCCAAAGCGCAGACGATTGAGGAAATGCTGGCCGGCACTTCACAGGACGCCAACCGGATGATGCTGGATGAATCCGGCCAGCCGATTATTTCGATCGGCAGCGTACCGGATGCAAAGGAATGGGCTTCGTGGAAAAACAAGCTGAACGACAGCTCCGGCCTGCTTCATTTAAAAGGAGAGCACCGGGGAGAAGTGCTGCTGGTTTACTCCAAGACGAAGCAGTCCAACTGGACCATGGTAGAAGTGACCCCATGGTCTACGATTACGAAAGGCAGTCTCCGGCTCGCATTTGCGATCGGGCTGATCGGTGTTGCCGCCATCGTACTGGCGCTAATCCTTGCGCTTTGGGTAAGCCGGCAATTCACTTCACCGATCTATAAGCTAGTTTCAGTCATGAAGCGGTATACGCTGTCGGGCAAAAAGGAAGAACTGCCGGAAGATTACCGCAATGAATTTGGATTTCTGTTTACGGGTTACCGGAAACAGATGGAGCGGATCGAGGAGCTGTACAAATCGCTGGAGATCCGCCACGAGCAGCTGCGCAAAGCGGAACTTGAATCGCTGCAGGCGAATATTAATCCCCATTTTCTGTATAACACGCTGGATCAATTGAACTGGATGGCGATCGGCAGCGGTCAGCACGAAATGAGCCGCATACTAGAGCTGATGGGCCGCATGTTCCGTATCGGGCTTTCGAACGGCGAAAGCTTTATAACGATCGCGGATGAGCTGGAGCATATCGGATGTTATCTGGAAATTCAGCGGATTCGGCTGGGCCAAGGCCTGGAATACGAGATTGAAGCGGATGAGACGGTGCGCAGGCTGTTTACGCCGAAAATGCTGCTGCAGCCTTTTGTCGAAAATTCCGTCATGCACGGGTTTCATGCAAGCGGGAAGGGTAAAATATGGATCAAGATGCGTATCCGGGACGGACGTCTTGTCATTACGGTTGAGGATGACGGCATCGGGCTGAATCCGGAACCGAAGCCCCGGAAAATGAGCAAAACCGGAGGATACGGCGTACGCAATGTGCGGGAGCGCATCCGGACGCATTTCGGCGAGCCGTACGATGTAGAGCTGCTGGCCCGGCCGGAAGGCGGCACTATTGTAGAGATTGTTATACCCGTATTGCATAAACGGCCCGGCACCTTTTTGGAATAAAGGTTCGGATTATTTTATAAAACATTGTGCATCTCTCTGCTATAAAAGAAAAATGGGTGTTGTTAATATAGATACAGAAACAGATTTTTTGCAATTAAACTAGGGGAGATGAAGTAAAATGGCATTTTGGAAGCGCTTCGCCGGAGTTTCGACTACCATTGTATTGGCGGCATCCCTTGCGGCTTGCGGGAGCAACAACTCGGGCAACAACAGTCAAGCGTCAGATGCGCCAGCAGCTAACGACAGCGGCGCGGCATCCGGCCAAAAAGTAAAGCTTCGCATTATGTGGTGGGGCGCGGAAGCGCGTCATCAAGCGACGCTGAACGCGTTGGACCTGTACACGAAAGAACATCCAAACGTGACCTTCGAGCCTGAATATTCGGGTATGGACGGATACCTGGACAAATTGTCCACACAAGCGGCTGCGAAAAACGCGCCGGATATTTTCCAAATTGACCCAAGCTGGGTGTCCGACTGGGCTTCCCGTGGTCAATTGGCAGAGCTGCCTAATGTAGATCTGTCTAACGTAGATGCTAAGCTTGTTAACGCTGGCAAATACGAAGACAAGCAAATTGCGGTTCCGCTCGGCTCCGCTGCGGAAGGCATGATTTACGACAAAGCGGCACTGGAAAAAATGGGGCTGACCGCTCCGCAAAACGGCTGGACTTGGGATGATTTCTTTGCGCTTGCCAAAGCATCAAAACCGAAACTGGCGCAAGGTCAATACTTTACAAAAGATTATGCAGGCGACTACTTCGCATACAGCGCATACCAGTACGCTGCCGGCAAAGGTTTGCTTGTAACGGAAGACGGCAAATTCCATATCGACGAAGAAACGTTCCTGAAATGGACAACCCAGTTCCAGGAGCTGCGTGAGCAAGGCATCGTGCCTCCGGCTGACGTGAACGCTTCGGATAAAGAGTTTGACCCGACAGGCGACCTGATGGTGAAAGGCACGATCTTGTTCCGCCTTGGCTTCTCGAACAACTTTACATCTTGGAACAGCCTGAAGCCTGGCGCATATGCCATGATTACAATGCCTCGTAATGTAGAAGCAGGCGGCTGGCTGAAACCGGCGTTGTTCTTCGGCGTATCGGAGAACTCCGCACAGAAAGAAGAAGCTCAAAAATTCCTTGACTGGTTCACAAATGATCCGGAAGCGGTTAAAATTTTGGGTACAACCCGCGGCAACCCGGTTAACGACAAAGTAGCGGCAGAGATTGCATCCAGCTTCTCCGATGCGGACAAAGTCGGCATTGATATGTACAATGCAACTGCGGTTGACGGCCAACAATGGACAGCAGGCGCAAGCGGCTGGAGCAACTGGGTAGATAAAGACTGGGCGCTTGTACGCGACGAGCTGAGCTTCGGCAAAGTAGATCCGCAAGGCGCATTTGACGAACTGAAAAGCACGGCACAAGAATACGAAAACTAAGCTGTAACGTTATGCCCGGCATTCGCTTCCCGCGATAATGACGGGCATATTGTAGTATTCAAAGAAGAATGGCTTGGAAGGAGATCCTTACGACATGTGGAAAATTGCTATCATTGACGACGACCGCCAAGTTCTGCAAGGAATGAAAAACGCTATTCCGTGGGAAGAGCTTCATGCAGAATGGGCCGGCGAAGCGTTAAACGGCCAGGACGGTCTTGAGATGATCCGTGCAGAGAAGCCGGACATTGTCATTACCGATATATATATGCCGGTCATGAACGGCCTGGATATGATCGAGCAGCTTCGTTCGGACTGCTTTGAAGGGCGGATTATCATTCTTAGCGGATATTCCGATTTTGAATATGCGAGACAGGCGCTCCGGTTAAACGTTAGCGATTACTTGTCGAAACCGATCAGCCTTCCGACATTAAAAGAAGTGCTTGGACAAACGATCAATGGGCTTATGGAAGATGAGGAACGGAAATTAAGGCAGGATGAATGGGAAGAACGGATTAAGCGGCTTGCGCCGATTATGGAAAAAGAATGGATTAAAGGCGCGATTTCCGGCACGCTTGGAGAATTATATAAACAGGATGAAGATGTGGCGGTGCCATATCGCTATTGGACAAGCACGCAGCATGCCGTCATCGGCATTGATATCGTGCGCAATGAACGCGTAGGGTCCGTATCCTTATCGGACCTCAATTTGTTCCGGTTTGCCGTGCGGAACATTGCCTGCGAAGTGGCGGCAGGTTTTTTTGCGCATTTTGAATATACGGAGCTGCACGGCACGCATTCCGCGCTGCTTGTGCACCCGGATCAGCATACGGATGTGAAAGCTGCTGAAGTCCAATTGCTTCAGTTGGGCAAACAAATTAAGGATGCCGTTGAAAGTTACTTGAAGCTGAAGCTGAAAATCGGGATCGGCGGCATTAAATCTTGCTGGAAAGAAATTCCGGACTCTACGGAAGAAGCTTTTCGCGCGATAGACTGGAAGAGCCATCCGCTTGAGCCTGGTGCAGATATATACGGCATCGGCAATACCGCTGAGAAGAAACAAACCCAGCTCATTCGCCCGGTCAAGTTTTATCAAGAGCTTGGCGCAGCTATTAAGGCCGGCCAAGAGACACTTGCCTGCCAGCTGGCTGATGATTTTGCCGGTCAGCTGTCTGGACCGGACGAACCGGACAGCGAATATTTGCAGCTGCTGGCGCGTGAAATCAGCGCAATTATGGCGTACAGCATGTATGAGGTTGGCACTGTGCTGGATGAAATATGCCCAAGCGAGGTTCATGACCAGGAATGGGCCAGCATTGCCACTGTCCAGCAGCTGACCTCTTGGCTGAAAGACAAAATTACATCCATTTGCAGCAGCCGGCAATGGAAAGGCAACGGCAAGCACCGGCAAGCTGTTGACTTTATGATCCAATATATTCATGACCATTACCCGAAAGATATTACGCTGGCGGATTTGGCCGACAAGGTGTTTATTTCGCGCAACTATTTGTCCCACATATTCAAGAGCATAACGGGTGACTCATTTAATACGTATTTGACCCGCGTCCGGATGGAGAAAGCGAAAGAGCTGCTTATGGAGCGGAAAATGCTTGTTTATGAAGTGGCGGAGAAGGTGGGGTACCAGAATGTGCCATACTTCAGCACGTTATTCAAAAAGTACAGCGGCATGAATCCGACCGATCTTGTCAAATCTTAAATTTCAACAAACTTTTAGTTAGTAACTTGACATAGAGAATTACGTTCGGTTATGATACTAACGACTTCGATTTACAATAAAGGGTAAATCAGCCAATGGCTATCCGGTGCTTGATGCGGAGATGCGAGGGCAATACGAAGTAAGGAAAGCAGCGCCAATTAAAAGGAGGAAATAGGAATGTCTAAGTTGAATATCGGCATTATTCTGGGCAGTACCCGTCAAGGACGCGTAAGCCCGCAAGTAGGTCAATGGGTTAAAAGCGTTGCAGATCAACGCGGCGACGCGAACTACGAAATTGTAGATATTGCAGACTATAAGCTCCCGCTGTTTGGCGAAGTGGACGCGTCGGAACAAGCGGCCGCTTGGAACGAAAAGCTCTCCACGCTTGACGGATTTGTTTTTATTGTCCAAGAGTACAACCACAGCATTACCGCATCGCTCAAAAACGCGCTTGATTTTGCTCGTGATGCATGGAACAACAAAGCTGCCGGCATCGTCAGCTACGGTTCTGTAGGCGGCGCACGCGCTGCTGAACATCTTCGCGGCATTTTGGGCGAATTGTCCGTAGCGGACGTTCGCATTCATGCAGCTCTCTCGCTGTTTACCGATTTTGAGAACGGCTCGGTATTTAAGCCGGCTGACCTGCATTTGACGAACGTAAACGGCATGCTCGATCAAGTGCTTGCTTGGAGCGGCGCGCTGAAAACATTGCGTTAATTCCAGCACATCCATACTTACCATACATGCTGTACGAAGCGCTTCTCCTTGCGGAGAGGCGTTTTTTTGTGTCGGGACAGCGGAGTCTGAATGGAGTTTCTATAATCAAATATTGGCGAAAAAATAATGGAAGAGCAGGAATTTTGAGGATTTATGGCGAATGGGAGTATACCAAGTTATGGTATCGGAATATGAAACGACCCCGAAGGAGCGAAATATGCCAAACCCTGCTCAACTGTCTATGCCGGCCCGAAACAAATGGGCCGGGAAACACCCGTTTTCCAAAGTGAAGCGAAGCCGAAAAAGCTTGAAAAGCCTGTGTGCTGCAGCGATTCTGTTCCTGCTGCTTCAGCTGGTTCCCGGCTGGATCATTCATCCCAGCACGGTGTACCATTACCGGATCAACTATCAGCTATTTTTAAACGACCCGGATTCCATAAACGTCGTGCTGGATAATATGAAGAAACGCATTAAACAGGACAAGCTGGACCGGTACATCCTTCTAATCGGCAACTCCGTTGCCTGGGGAACGAATGAAACGTCCGATCATTCACTGGGACGTTATTTGAATGATGAATTTGCGCATGACGGGGAGGTTGTTTTTAATTTGTCTTTGCCGTCCATCCAGCCCGGCGATGCGTATACATTGCTGCTTATGATGCGAAACAAAGGCATCCGGACGGACAATGTCATGCTTGGGGTAACCTATTCCGCCTTTACTAAATCGGTTTACGGCTCCAAGCCTGTGTTTTGGCTGATGGACGATCTGCGCCGCGTGGACAAGCAGGCATACCGGGATTTGCTGCCGCAAATGAGAACAAGCGGGTATAACGGCAGTGCCGGCATAATGCCGCTAAACAAGTGGCTGGATGAGCGGGTCAGCGACGGCGTACATGCGATTCCGATCGTCAAAGATAAAGAGATTTTGAAGGCGGAGTGGGCGCGGCATAAGGACAAGAGCGACCTGCTTGGCGACCCGCGCCCGTGGTATGAAAAAGGCAATGTGGAGCAAAAACGTGAAAATCCGCAATATAAAAGCTTTTTTAATCCGGAGCCTTTTGATTTAAGCGTACATAATTGGGCGGTTTATTTTATGGAGCGGATTTATAAGCTGCAGGAAGGGAAGCGGACGCTTGTGTTTGTTGCCGGAGGCAATGGTGAAATGTCCAAACCGGAAGTAACCAATCCCGGTTATGTGGCTAATCTGCAGGCGCTGGACCGTTACTTTGCTGCCAAACCCGGATTGTACTTCGACTTGCAGGACCGTATTGCTCCCGGACAGTTTACGGATCATGTCCATTTGACGAATGACGGCAACCGGCAGCTGGCACACCTTCTATATGCAAGCTGGACCGGGAAGGGGGCGTAATAGCGGATGCTGTTTAATTCATTGACGTTTCTCGTTTTTTTAACGGTTGTATTTGCAGCCTATTATTTGCTTCCCCGTGCCCGGATCGTGTGGATTGGCATCGCTAATGCCGTGTTTTACGCTTATGCGGGTACCGGATATTTTGTATTGTTTGCATCGGTTGTAACAGTGGTGTACATATTGTCCAAGGCGCTAGGCGGACGTCTTCGCAAGCCGGCTTTGGCGGCAGGCTTGACGGTTGTGCTCGGCAATTTATTTTTTTTCAAATATTCGCTGTTTGCCGTTAGCAGCCTGGAGGACGCGTTTGGCTTTTCCATGCCGGGCGGATTTGGCGAGCATTCGCTTGTGCTGCCGATCGGCATTTCCTTTTATTCGTTTCAGCTCATCGCTTATCTCGTTGACGTATATAAAGGAAAGCTGCAGTCGAGCCGATCCTGGCTGGAGTTTTGGGTGTTTATTTCGTTTTTTGCCCATTCGGCTGCAGGGCCGATTTTGCGGGGCGGCGATTTTTTGCCGCAGCTCCGGCGCATAAACGGGAAAACATGGAACAGCGCCCGTTTTAAGCTTGGCCTGGCTTATTTGCTGATGGGGCTGGCCAAAAAGCTGGTCATTGTGGAACTGATTGTGCCCCACGTCAACGAATATTACAAACATGCAGGTGCGCTAAACGGGGTGGAAGCGTGGTATGCGACGTATTTGTTTGCGTTTCAGATTTATTATGATTTTTCCGCGTACAGCGAGATGGCGGTAGGCATCGGCTATTTGCTCGGGCTGCGGCTTGACCTTAACTTTAGAACGCCGTATTTAAGCGCAAATCCGACGGAATTTTGGCGGAGATGGCATATTACGTTATCCCAATGGATCCGCGATTATATTTATATCCCGCTTGGCGGATCGCGCGTGAAGGAATGGAGAATTTATTTCAATCTGATTGCGGCGATGACGATCTCGGGGTTATGGCATGGCGCAGCCTGGACATTTATATTGTGGGGGCTGTACCACGGCCTGCTTCAAGCGGTTCACCGGTATTATGCCAAGCTGGTCAAAAAATTCGGCTGGACCCGCCTTTATTCGTCCAAGCTGTATCGAGCTGCAGCAGTGGCGCTGTTTTTTCATATGACGGTAATCGGATGGGTATTTTTCCGTGCCGGCAGCTTGGCGGATGCGCTCCATATGATCAAGCAAATGCTGCTCTTTACCGGCGTGGAGCCATCGCCGAGAGTGTGGAAGTTTGTCCTCGTTGCCGGCTGCTTTTATCTGCTTCATTTTGCAGAGCATCTAATAGTCTCCTGGTTCAAGCGGCTGTCGCTTGCATGGCAGACGGGGATCCCTTTCTGGCTCAGAGGCGCAGTATACGCGGCCGTGGCTGCAGCGCTGCTGCTGCTGCTGACGAATGGAAAAGCAAGCAGCTTTATTTACTTTCAGTTTTAAAGACGAATTTAACCGTTCGGCAACCGCAGCTTAAAAAGGCCGCCTCCGAGGTCATTCGATGACCCTGGAGGCGGCTTTCTTGATTGTCAGCTTATATGGCCCATTTCGCAAAGGAAAGGAATATTAGTGCTCTTTATCTTCCAGTTTGATAGCGCTCATGCCGCCTTTGACTAATACGATCATGCCGCCGATAAAGCAAGCCGATAACAAAATAATTGATGCCGTTGCCATTTGCATAACCTCCCTTACGTTCACGCTTCAGCCGTTCTTGATGATACAGCGGGAATATCTTTATCTTTATCATACTAGACGGAGCAGGACGATTGGAAGGGGAAGAAGAGCTGAAGAATTGAAAGGTTAGTGAACTTTCGCTCATCAATTGGCAATCATTCCCCTCTTGCGCTTTCACTTCCGGTTGACGAATGGTTTCGACAAATGTTTCAATAACTAAAGAGATTCTCATTATCATTAGCAGACAGATTGCTTAGCAGACAGGATGGTTGGGGAGTACATGAACATTTTTCAGCAATTTAAAAAGGCGTCCCGTATGAGCGTCATTATGGTCATACTAATTCCGATCGCGCTTGGTGCTGCAGGCGCATATGCGTGGACCGGGGAAATCCGCTGGATTCCGCTGCTGCTGTCCTTAATTGGCGGCGGGGCTGTCCATTTGTTTTCCAATATGATCAACGATTTATGGGATTTTAAAAATGGCGCCGACGGTGCGGCCAAAGAAACGGAAGGCGCGATATCAACCAATTCCGGTTATTTGACGAACGGCGTCTGGTCCTACCGCCAATTTGCCGCAGTAACGTGGACGTTGTTTGGCATAGCCGCCGTCTGCGGCATTGCGCTTGTTTTTATGAGCGGTCCTCTTGTGTGGCTGTTCGCCGGGCTTGGAGCGCTAATTGCTTATTTTTATGTCGCTCCGCCGCTGAAGCTGGGGTATAGAGGCAAAGGCTACAGCGAGATCGCTATTTTGATAGCTTTCGGTTTTTTACCGGTTGCAGGCTCCTATTATGTGCAAACTTCCGAGATCGACTACCGGGCCGTATTGTTGTCATTGCCGATAGGTCTGCTTACAACCCTTATCTTGTTTAACCATCATTTCCTCCATTGGAAAGCCGACCGGGCTGCCGGCAAGCGGACGCTTGTCGTAGTATGGGGTGAGCGCAGGGCGCTTCAGTTTTCACGGCTGCTGCTCCTTATCGCTTATATCTGCCTGATCGTATGTGTGCTGGCCGGAGCGCTGCCGCTCTATGCGCTGCTTGGCTTGCTCATGATCATTCCGATCTATGCCGTCTATAACAAGCTTGGCGCTACGAATGAATCGGTTAAATATTTGCCGCTTATGGGGGCAGCGGTCAAGTCTTCTACACGCTGCGGGCTGCTGATGGTTGCGGCGCTGTTGGTCCAAGGCTTAACGGAATGGCTGTAACGTTTATGGAATGGCTGTACACTAACTGCAAATTACGTTTACAAAGGAGCAGCAGACATCATGGATAACAACGAACAACAATTTGTGCTGGGCGATTTCCACTCGATTTTGGAAGAAGGAAAAGTATGGAAGATAGGCGGCTTTCCGCTGCCGGACGGATCGTTCTGGGAATACCGCGAGCCGGAAGCGGTTGTCATTGTCCGCAACGGTATTTTGTATGTGCGCGCGAAGCTGAGCAAGCAAAACAATCACGTGCAAATTTTGGACAATGCCAAACATATGTATTTCTCCAATGAGCCGGTGAAGGTGCCGGAGAACGGCGAAATCAGCTTTGAGCTGCAGATGAGGGCACGGACGCAAGGTACCGCTCCGGGAGATTTGTACGACGGTTTTGTTTCGCTCAACCTGCTTGATTTTACGACCGGCGCAGCGCTTGATTTTTTTGTGAGCAATGACAAATATGCCAGCGTATATGCCATTCTGCCGTTCCCGGGCGTACAAGTGCCGGATACGGGCAAAACGAAATATTTTTGTGTCTTTAAAGAAGAAACGGATTTTGAAGCGGGCGAATTTAATACGTACAAAATTACGTACAGCCAGGCGGAGGACGAAGCCGTCTTTTATTTGAACGGCCGCGAAGTGCGCCGCGAGAAAAATATCCCGATGAAGTTTAATGAGTTCTACGTCTGCCTAGGCATTATGACGGAAAAAGATTTGTCGCCGTCAGGCAGCGTATCTGTGCACGGACAAACGGTTATCGCCGAGTATTCCCCGGTGACCGTGGAAATTAAAGCGTAATGTAATCGGCATCCCGGAAGCCGGTTTCTCAAAAATAACCGATTCCTCCTAACAGCAGGTCCTGCAACCGGCCCAAGCTCCAACAGCTTGGGCCGGTTTTTTGTGTATATTTTGCCGCACAAGCTCATAAGTATCTCTAGGCCAAATAAGACTGACATCCCCGGGAAGGTAGATGTGATGTTAACGCCCGGGAGACAGGAACAACAATAAGGAAAAGGAGGATTGCTGCACAATGAAAGAAAACAACCTCATTCACGCGATTGAAACGAACTGGGTCAGCTTGCTCATCTCCATTGTTGTCATTGGTGTTTTGTTTTACTTGGGCAGAAGGCGTCTCGGATTTGGTTACCGGGTGCTTATTGCATTAGGCCTTGGCATTGTAGTGGGCGTCATTCTGAATCAGTCCGATCTGGATGCAACAAGCATCGGAACGCTTGGAACGATTTATGTTAATTTGATCAAAATGCTGGTCATGCCGCTTGTCGCCGTATTGGTCATCTCCAGCATTACGTCGATTTCCAGCCTCGGGCAGCTCCGCGCCGTCGGTTCCAAGACAATTGCTTTATTTCTGGTGACGACCGGCATTGCGGCGTTAATCGGGCTGATTGTTGCGCTTATTATCCATCCCGGACATAACTTCAGCCAGACTGCTGCAGACGGCTTTCAGGCTCGTGAAATACCAACCTTCTCGCAAGTCATCCTCGACCTCGTCCCCTCTAACCCGATAGGCGATATGGCTGGGGCAAGGTGGTGCCCGTACTTATTTTTGCGATCTTTGTGGCTGTCGCGATTGTTCATCTGGGCGGCAAAAAGCCGGAAGCGGTGGAGCCGGTCAAACGGCTGATCGACTCCTTGACGCAGGTCATGCATCAGGTTACAAAATATATTATCCGATTGACGCCCTACGGCGTATATGCGCTGATCGGATCAATGGCGTCCCGCTACGGCTTTGACACGCTTAAGCCGTTAATCGCCCTTATTATATGTACGTACGTGGCGTTGATTCTTCATTTTGTGCTTACGTTTGGCGGTCTTGTCACCTTCGGGGCGAAAGTGAACCCGCTGAAATTTTTGCGTAAGGCTTATCCGACGATTGCTGTGGCGTTTACAACCAGAAGCAGCTACGCGACGCTGCCGGTTAACCTGGAAGTGCTGACGAAACGGTTGCGCGTATCGCCGCGTATTGCAAGTTTTGTCGCGCCGCTCGGCGCAACGATGAATATGAACGGCTGCGGCGGGGTATGGCCGGCGGTCGTGGCGATTTTTGTAGCCAACGTATACGGCATTGACCTTAGCTTCTCGCAATATGTGCTCATTGTTGTAGTCAGCATGTTCTCGTCGATAGGCGTAGCCGGCGTTCCTGGGCCGGCGTCGATCTCGACAACCGTTGTATTAACCGCGCTGGGCTTGCCGCTTGAAGGACTGGGGCTGGTGCTGGCGATTGATGCAATCGTCGACATGGGCCGCACGGCCGTCAACGCAACCGGGACGACGGTCTCCACGCTGCTGGTCGCCGTATCGGAAAAAGAATTCGACCGCGAGGCGTTCGACCGCAACGAGGAAGACCCGCTTGAGCTGAACCCTGCTTCTTAACCGGCTGGCTGGCCAGCTGGCATCTATACAATAATGAGATGGAGCTGCCCGGAGCCGGGCAGCTCTGTTGTCGTTAGGCTCAAACCCGATGTCATTCGAAAAAAATAGCCGCCGGGTCTAAAAACAGGTACAATAAAATCCGATAATAATAGGAAATGATTTCAATTAGACCTCATGGGAGGGCATCATGAATATTGATCCTCGAATCATAAGCAATATGCTTAAGCTGCAGCTGACGCCGGGCCTTAATTTGACTTCTTCGTCATCCGCCAGTGCGCTGGGTACGGAAACGGATGATAACGGAACTTCAATATTTGATATGCTTTTGTCGCAATATATGAATGCTGGGGCAAGCCCGTCGAGTATCGGGGCGCTCGATTTCGGAGAGGATAACTCTGCTGCCGGCGCCGGTTCAGCCGGTTCTTGGCCCGGCTTGCAGGGACTGAGCGATTTAAGCGGTTTGGGTGACTTGAGCGGATTAGGCGATTTAGCCGGGGCTGGAACGGATTACGACAGCCTCATCACGAACGCCGCCGCCAAATACGGCGTAGATCCGCAGCTGATCCGATCAGTGATCCAGACGGAATCCGGTTTTCGGCCGGACGCAGTTTCATCGGTTGGCGCAAAAGGGCTGATGCAGCTGATGGATTCAACTGCCCGTACGCTTGGCGTTACGAACTCGTTTGACCCGGCCCAAAACATTAACGGCGGCACTCGTTATTTGTCCTATTTGCTGCGCAAATATAACGGCAACGACCAGGTCGCGGTAGCTGCTTATAATGCCGGTCCCGGGACCATTGACCGTCTCGGCATACAGACCAATGAGGAACTGCAGCAAAAACTAAGCCATTTGCCCGAAGAAACACGCAACTATGTGGCAAAGGTATTAAATGTGCGGTAGACTGGTTAAGGCAGTCTTCGTATTATAAAATGAGGTTATGAAAAGACTCCGGTATGGAGTTTTTTCATTTTTTAGGGAAGGTGTTTTGATAAACATGCTATATTTTGACCATTGCGCTTCAACACCTCCGTATGATGAAGTGATTCAGACACTGGCAGAGGTGATGAAGGCGCATTACGCCAATCCGTCGTCCATTCATGGCGCCGGCTTGCAGGCTGATAAGCTGGTGGAACGGTCAAGAACCGTTCTTGCTGGCGCAACGGGAACGAAGCCGGAAGAATGGCTGTTCACTTCGGGAGGAACGGAAAGCAATAACCTCGCTGTGAAGGGAGCGGCAAAATTTTACCGCAGCCGGGGCAATCATATTATTACGACCGCTATTGAGCATGCTTCGGTCTATGATGCGTACAAGCAGCTGGAAGCGGAAGGCTTCCGGGTTACGTATTTGCCGGTCAATGTGACCGGCCATGTCGACCCGGGCGAGCTTCAGAAACAGTTGTCCGACGATACGATTCTGGTTAGCGTAATGCATGTGAACAACGAAACCGGCTCGGTACAGCCGATTGCCGAAATCGGCAGGCTGCTGAAAGACCGGCCGAAGACGCTGTTCCATGTAGATGCGGTGCAAAGCATCGGCAAGCTGCCTGTAGATATAAAAGGCTGGGGAATCGATCTGCTGACCGGTTCGGCCCATAAGCTGCGCGGCCCGAAAGGGGTCGGCTTCTTGTATGTGCGCGAAGGGTTGCGGCTGCAGCCGCTGCAGTCGGGCGGCTCACAGGAGCACGCGCTGCGGGCCGGCACGCAAAATGTGCCAGCCATCGTTGCGGCGGCCAAAGCGTTCCGGATGACGATGTCATCCGCAGAGGAGCGGGCGGAAGCAATGTATGCGCTGCGCAGCCAGCTGATTAAGGCGATTGAGTCTATTCCCGAGCTGAAGCTGAATGGCTCTGCCGACGCGATGGCGGCCGGCGCGCCGATGGCTCCGCATATCGTGAATGTGTCCTACCCGGGGATGAAACCGGAAGTGATGGTCCATATGCTGGAGGAGGCCGGCATTATTGCCAGCACCAAGTCCGCATGCTCCTCGAAGGATGACAAGCCAAGCCGCGTGCTGCTTGCCATGGGCTTAGAACGGGCGCAGGCATCTGGCGGCATTCGGATCAGCTTTGGAGACGAGCATACACCGCAAGACATCAAGAAGCTGGAAGACGGCCTAAGAGCCGTCGTGAGGCGGCTGAAGCCGCTGGAGAGGGGTTAAGAAAGCGAAGATGCGTTATGAAAGAATACTTGTCCGTTACGGCGATTTAACGTTAAAAGGAAGAAACCGCGGCCGTTTCGAACGGCAGATGGAGCAGCAGATCAAGCGGGCGCTGGCGCCGTTTACAGCGCTGACCTATACGAAAATTTACGGCCGGCTGTACATCCACCTTCACGAACAGGCCTACGAGCCTGTAGCGGAAAGGCTGAAGGATGTATTCGGCATTATTTCGTTCAGCCCGGTGCTTGCGGCGAAACCGGAGCTGGAAGCGATCCGGGAGAAGGCGCTGGCGCTTATGCAGGAAGCGGTGAAGCAGCCGTCCACCTTTAAAGTATCGGCAAGAAGAACATGGAAGCCGTTTCCTCACGGCTCGCAGGAAATGAATCATCTGGTCGGTTCCCATGTGCTGCGGGCAATACCGGATTTGACGGTGGATGTGCGCAACCCCGATGTGCAGCTGAATATCGACATTCAGCAGGAAGCTGCTTATTTGTACAATGTCACTGTACCGGGCGCAGGAGGTTTTCCGTTTGGTACGAACGGCAAAGCGCTCTTGCTGCTGTCGGGTGGAATCGACAGTCCTGTAGCGGGCTATATGGGCCTTCGAAAAGGCCTTGAGCTGGAAGCGGTCCATTTTCACAGCTATCCGTTTACAAGCCAGCAGGCGAAAGATAAAGTGATCGAGCTGGCGAAGCGGCTTTCGTATTATGCTGGCGCGCCGTTTAAGCTGCATATGGTGTCGTTTACGGAAATGCAGACGGTGCTGGCGCAGCAAAAGCAGGACAATCTGATCATTACGATGATGCGCCGGGCGATGCTTCGGATTACGGAGCAGCTGGCCGGCAAATATAAAGCGGGCGGCATTGTAACCGGCGAAAGCCTCGGCCAAGTGGCCAGCCAGACGCTGGGCAGCATGAATGTGATCGGCAAAGCGTGCACGCTGCCGCTCATCAAGCCGCTCATTATGATGGACAAAAATGAAATTATTCATATCGCAGAGCAGATCGGCACATTTGAAACGTCGATTTTGCCTTATGAAGATTGCTGTACGCTGTTTTTGCCAAAGTCGCCCAGCACGAATCCGAATTTGGGCGTTGTCGAGAAGGTGGAAGCTTCCATCGAAAATTACGATCAGCTTCTTGCAGACGCTGTTGCTTCTACCGATACGATTGTGCTGACGCCGGACGAGCCTTTAAACGCTCCGGCAGGGGAATCTTCCCCGGAGGACGACTGGTTCTGACCCGGCCTTGCCGTTCTTAGGAGTTAGGCCATCTACACACAAAAAAGCAGGGAACCCGCTAGTGGGATTCTCTGCTTTTTTGTTGCAGCATTTTGCTGCGGTTTTGATTGTTTTTCCAAACGCCGGCCAATAAAATCAATACGATAATGACGGCAACGAATGACCAGTAGAGCAAGTCGTTTGAGGTGAAAAAATCGCCGAACGCTTTTTCGTGCGCAATCATTTTGGCTGACGTGTAACCTAATACTGCGGCGCCGATATAAGCGATCCAGCTGAATTTCTCGATCAGGCGGATAAATATTGTGCTGCCCCATACGACAACCGGAATACTGATTAACAGCCCGATAATGACAAGCAGATCGTCTCCGTGCGAAGCGCCGGCTACTGCCAGAACGTTATCAATGCCCATTGCCGCATCCGCGAGAATAATGGTGCGGATCGACTGGCCTAACGTATTGCCGGCTTTTATATCGTCGTGATTTTCCTCTTCCGTCAGAAGCTTATAAGCAATCCAGACGAGCAGAAGCCCGCCGATCAAATGCAGCCATGGCACGCCCAGCAGCTTGACAACAATAAGCGTTGCGACAATCCGGATAATAACCGCGCCGGCTGTGCCGTAAATAACCGCTTTTTTTTGTTGGCTTTTTGGCAGGTTGCGGGCTGCCATGCCAATGACAATGGCGTTATCGCCTGCCAGCATTAAATCGATAAATACAATGACGAGCAGAGCGGACCAAAAGTCAACTGTAAACAATTCCATTCGTTTGTCCCCTCCTTTTTGGCGGCTTGTTCCATCCTTAAAAGTCTACATTATATACGTTTGATTTTAAAGATGGGTTCATTTTTTAGGACATATTCTTTTTGGACAGGACATACAGGTGTAAGAGAGGAGGCGGAGAACCGGTGGATAACCTGATTATTTTTATTGAAATTGTATTGGTCAACGTGCTGTTAAGCGGCGATAATGCCGTTGTGATCGCGATGGCGAGCCAGCATTTGCCTCCCGTACAGCGGAAGCGGGCGATTTGGTGGGGAGCGCTGGCCGCTGTCGGCTTAAGATGCCTGCTTACATTCGCGGCGCTATCGCTGCTGGATACGCCTTATATACAGGCTGTTGGTGCCGTTCTGCTGCTGTATATTGCCATCAAGCTGCTGACGGATGCCGGCGAACCGGCCGGAGGGCATGCCGGCCCCAAAGCGAAGACGCTCGGACAGGCCATCCGCACGATTGTAGCGGCTGATTTCGTGATGAGCCTGGACAATGTGCTGGCAATCGCCGCTGTTGCAGATGGCAAAGCTGTTCTTATTTTGCTCGGGATTGCGTTAAGCATACCTATGATTATTTGGGGCAGCCAGCTGATCGGCACGATGCTTCAGCGGTTCCCGGTTCTCGTTTATTTGGGTGCAGGCCTGCTTGGCTACACAGCGGGCGGGATGCTTGTGCATGACACCGGCGTCCGCGAGCTCATTCTTTCATTCAGCTGGGCCAAAACCGCGACCGAAGCGGTTCCGCTGTTCTGTGCGCCGCTGGTCATTGCGGCGGGAATTATGATCCGCCGGCGCAAAGGGATATAGGCGGAAAGGACGGGTTTTGTTCCGATACCGATTGCCTGCAACTTGGCTATCGGTATTTTTTTGTAAGGAAGGTTACCTTTGCACTGGCATTTTCACTTCACTTCCTTTAAACTAGTATAGATAAAAATTGTCGTCTTTCGTCAATTCTTGAGTGGGACGTTGTAAGGAGCGGAAGCGAGATGCCGAATAACAAATATTCCGCTGGAATTATTTTGCTATTGGCTGGAATTGTCATACTTCTGGGCAAATGGGGGGTCTTTTCTTTTTTAGGGGCCATGTTTTGGCCGCTGCTGGTTTTAATTCCAGGGATTCTGCTGCATGTACTTTATTTTGGCAGAATGCTTCCCGCTACTGTGCTGGTTCCGGGGGGCATGCTAATTGTTTATACGGTGTTGTTTATTTTCTGCAACATTTTCGGCTGGAAAGTCATCCATTATTTATGGCCGGTATTTTTGCTTGGCATCGCCGTAGGACTATATGAATATTACTTGCTTGGCAATTCCCGAACTCGTGCTATCTTGACGACGTCGCTTGGACTTGGCGGCGCCGCCATCATTTTGATCATCCTGTCGCTTGTATGGAGCTGGGGCATGTACGCTGTTGCGATCGTGCTTATCGCCGCAGGCGGATGGATGACGTTCGCCAAACGTTCGCGCTGGTGAATGAAGGACGCTTATTGTAATATATAAAAAAGAAAATTGGAGTGGATTAGTAGTTATGCATGCAAGAGAAAACATCCGCAATATCGCGATTATCGCCCACGTTGACCATGGTAAAACGACATTGGTCGACAAGCTGCTTCAACAATCTGGTACATTCCGTGAGCATGAAGCCGTTCAAGAGCGGGCGATGGACTCCAATGATTTGGAACGCGAACGCGGGATTACCATCCTGGCCAAAAATACGGCGATCACGTATAAAGAAAATCTGATCAACATCGTGGACACGCCAGGACACGCCGACTTTGGCGGCGAGGTTGAACGGATTATGAAAATGGTTGACGGCGTATTGCTTGTTGTCGACGCTTATGAAGGCTGCATGCCGCAAACGAAATTCGTGCTTCGCAAGGCGCTTGAGCATCAACTGACGCCAATCGTTGTCGTGAATAAAATCGACCGTCCGGCCGCTCGTCCGGCAGAAGTGATCGACGAAGTGCTGGATCTGTTCATTGAGCTTGGCGCGAACGACGACCAGCTGGAATTCCCGGTTGTTTATGCTTCCGCATTGATGGGCACGTCCAGCCTCGATCCGGAGAAGCAGGATGAGAACATGGAGGCGCTCTACGAAACGATCGTCAGCCATATTCCGCATCCGACCGAAACGATGGATGAGCCGCTGCAATTCCTTGTTACGCTGCTCGACTACAACGAATACCTGGGCCGTATCGCGGTCGGCCGCGTTAACCGCGGTGTTATTCGCCAAGGCCAGCCGGTTGCCGTGATGACGCGCGAAGGCGCGGTTAAACAGGCCCGCATCGAGAAGCTGTTTGGCTTCCAGGGCTTGAAGCGGATTGAGATCGACGAAGCGGGAGCGGGCGATATTATCGCTGTTGCCGGCATTCGCGAAATCAACATCGGTGAAACGATTGCCGATTCTTCTAAACCGGAAGCACTGCCGGTGCTTAAAATTGACGAGCCTACGCTGCAAATGACGTTCCTCGTCAACAACAGCCCGTTCGCAGGACGCGAAGGCAAATGGGTTACCAGCCGCAAGCTGCGTGAGCGCTTGTTCAAAGAGCTGGAAACCGACGTTGCGCTGCGCGTGGATGAAACGGACAGCCCGGACGCATTTATCGTATCCGGACGCGGCGAGCTTCACCTCGGCATCCTGATCGAAAATATGCGCCGCGAAGGTTATGAGCTTCAAGTTTCCAAGCCGGAAGTTATCATCAAGGAAGAAGACGGCAAAAAACAAGAGCCGTACGAACGCCTTCTGATCGACGTGCCGGAAGAAAGCATGGGCGCGGTTATGGAAAGCCTTGGAACGCGCAAAGCGGAAATGGTCAACATGATCAACAACGGCACCGGCCAGGTCCGTTTGGAGTTTATTATTCCGGCACGCGGCTTGATCGGCTACCGTACGCAATTTTTGACACTGACTCGCGGCTACGGCATTATGAACCATGCGTTCGACAGCTACGGACCGCTTGCTACCGGTGTTGGCGGCCGTCACCAAGGCGTGCTCGTATCGAGCGAGACCGGAACGTCGACGTTCTACGGCATGCTGGGCGTTGAAGACCGCGGTATTCTGTTCGTAGAGCCAGGTACGGAAATTTATGAAGGCATGATCGTTGGCGAACATACACGCGACAACGACATTATCGTTAACATTTGTAAAGAGAAGCAGCTGACAAACGTCCGCTCTGCTACGAAAGACGATACGGTCAAGCTGAAAACGCCTCGCACCCACTCGCTGGAGCAGGCGCTGGAATACTTGAATGACGATGAATATTGCGAAATTACGCCAAAATCGGTCCGTCTGCGTAAAAAGATTTTGAACAAAGGCGAACGCGAACGTGCGGAGAAACACCGCAAAACGTCGCAAGCCGGCGTTTAAGGCCGCTTAAGTTCATAAAGGATGCCTTAGTTGCGCGCTGTCCATGACGGCGCGCACGGCACCTGCAAGCACGCCATAAAGGGGGCTGCCGAATGCAGCATTGGTTAAGCGAACATCATTTCGTTTCCTATGTGCTTATATTGGGATTTACGATTTATATTTTCAATACCGTTTTTCGGGCGCAGCAAAGACTGCCGATTTTGAAAGAAGTTCTCGTATACCTCCTGATGGCAATCGGCGCCTTTGTGCTTATGATTCTTCAAGTTGACAAGCTTCCCATTATTCAATGCATGGGAATTGCCGTCATTATGATGCTGATGCTCCGCGGCCGCCAGCTGTACGACAAGTATAAGAAAAAAAAGGCGGAACGCGGCGCCGTGAACGAAGCGGAGCCAGGCCGGTAGGCCGGCTCCGTTAATCTTTTTGACGTGAGGGTGATTGCTTGTGTCACAAAATGCGTTGCCTCCAAGAGCTTCGGGCAAAACCGCTCCAAAATCCGGCAAGGGGAAAAAGAAAAAGCGGCCTGTGCTGCGTGTACTTTTAAGCTTGATGCTGGTTGTCCTCGTTGTTGTTGCGCTCTATTTGGGCAATATCGTGAAAAAAGCCGGCGATGCGCTTGATACGTCCAGCACGGTTGATAATGTTACGGTTCCTGCTGCCGAATCCGTCAAGAAAAAAGCAGTGGGCATTGTACTGCTAGGCATGGACACCCGTCCCAAAGGCGGGACAATGAATACGGACGTGATGATGGTTGCGGTATTTAACCCGAATACCAAAACGGCTACCGTTGTTTCGATGCCGCGCGATACGCTGATTGAACTGGACGGCTATAAGGAACGGAAAGCAAACAGCTATTATGCGAATTTTTACAATCAGGCGATTGAAGAAAAAGGCTTAAGCAAGGACGCGGCGAAAGAAGACGCGCGCCAAGCGATGAGCCGCATGATGAGCAAATATTACGGCATTGACATTAAATATACCGGCATCATTAATTTCCAAGGTTTTGTCGATGTTGTAGATGCGCTTCACGGCATTAAAGCCGATGTCGATATCAACATGAGGTATGTAGATACGGCTGACGGCACCAACATTAACTTGAAAAAAGGCGTGCAGACGCTGAACGGCCAGCAGACGCTGGATTTTGTCCGATATCGGAAATCGAATGACGGCTCCAACATGTCGAGCGATTTTGACCGGAACCAGCGGGAAAGCCAGGTGCTTAGCCTCATTACCGACAAGATGAAATCGTTAAACGGCGTAACGAAGCTGGGCGATGTGATTGAAGCGGTAGGCAAAAACTTCTCGATCGATATGCCTTCAAACGAAATGCAAAACATGCTGAAAACGTATTTTGGCATATCCAGCTCGGACATTACGCTTATTCAGCTTGAAGGAACATGGAAAAGTCCTTATGTGTATCTGGATGAATCCAAGCTCGATGAAGCCCGTGCGGCGCTTCAGGCAAAAATGGCGGAATGACCATAGACTGGCGGGGCTAATCTGTTTATAATGGAACCATGGACGCTGCAGCATCCCATTTCCTCCAGAAGGAGATCATGCGAATGACCCAAACCCATTTCATCGGACTATGGCCTGATGCAACAAAAGCGGCACCATGCGTTCTGATCAGCAAAGAGGATATGACTTCCAAACCATATGCAATCGCCGCTGCTCGTCCTTGCGGACAAGTGTGCGCGGCGCATGACAAGAAAGCCTGGTGACTCGTTCACCAGGCTTTCTTGCTTGTACCGCATTAATGATGGTGATGATGCATTTGGTTGGTCTGAACAGGAGCAGGAGCGGCCGGAGCTTGCTGCTGCTGAACGTGGTCGTCGTCTTTAGGCATGACATCACGCGGAACCTGCGGGATAATGCGGCCCATAATATCGGCCATTTCCTCGGCAAAGCCGGTTACCGGCTTGCCCCGGCGAATGTCCGCGCCAAGCTCGGCAATCCGTTTCGAGAGATCCATGTCGGCCGTTACAAGCGCGTTAATGCCATAAGGGTCTTTATGGAAAGCTTCCGCAACCGAATATTTAATGGTTCCGACACGGGAACGGTCCAGATTGCCGTCAACATCAATGCCCACTACCGCCGTATTGCCCATCACTACTGCGTGAGCCTTTTTGACGCCGGGTACGGAGCGAGCCAGCTGCTCCAAATGGTTTGCAACATCTGCGGAACTGGCTTTTGCCGGCGCCCTCGGATCGGTCTGCTGCACCCGAACGTTTTTATTATTTTGGGGAGAGGGTGATGTTTCATTCCGCGCTACAGTACCGCAGCCTGCCGCAAGCAGCATGACGAGAACTGCAGCTATCAGCTTATACATGTTGTGCCACCTCGCCTTTTTTCATCTATCCAGCAGTAGTGTATCCGCAATACAATGCGGCTATGTATGCCTATGAAATTCCGTCGCCGGGAGGGTTTTTCATGAAAAAAATATTCGTGCTCGATACCAATGTGCTGCTCCATGATCCGCAAGCGATATTTGCCTTCGATGACAATGAGGTCATCATACCTGCGGTGGTGTTGGAAGAAATCGATTCGAAGAAGCGGCTGGCTGACGAGCTGGGAAGGAATGCGCGGTCCGTATCGCGGCTTTTGGATAAAATGCGGGGAGAAGGGCAGCTGCATGAAGGCATCCCGCTTCCGAAAGGCGGCGTACTGAAGGTCGAGCTGAATCATAAAAGTTTCATTAGGCTGCAAGAGATGTTTGGCGATGTAACCAACGATAACCGGATACTGGCGGTTGCGCTGAATTACCGGCTGGAGCAGGAAGATCTGGCAGCAAGCGGCACGGTTACCGCCGCAAGGGAAGTTATCCTGGTCAGTAAAGACGTGCTGGTCCGGATTAAAGCAGACGTACTTGGCGTTCAAGCGCAAGATTATTTATCCGATCGCATTATTATGTCTTCGGACATCTATTCGGGTTATGTGACGTTATTTGTCCATCCGGCAGTGATTGACGAATTTTATACTTATCGTTATCTTGCGGTTGAGGCGCTTCAGCTTCCTGTACAGCTGAATCCGAATGAATTTGTTATATTACGCGATGAAATGGGCTCCTCGAAGTCCGCTTTGCTCCGGGTAAGCATGGATGGAGGGAAACTCGAGCCGCTTTATTTAAGCAACGACGCCGTGTGGGGCATTACGGCCCGCAACGCGCAGCAGCGGATGGCATTGGAGCTGCTCCTCAACGACGACATTCCTCTCGTGACGCTAAACGGCAAAGCCGGCACCGGCAAAACGCTGCTTGCGCTTGCTGCCGGTTTAATGAAAGTAGAGGATGAGCATAAATACAAAAAGCTTTTAATTGCGAGACCGGTTGTTCCGATGGGCAAAGATATCGGCTATTTGCCGGGTGAAAAAGACGAGAAGCTGCGTCCGTGGATGCAGCCGATTTACGATAATCTGGAATTTTTGTTCGATACTAAAAAATCAGGAGACATTGATAAAATTTTGATGGGCCTTGGCAGCATCCAGGTGGAAGCATTGACCTATATTCGGGGCCGTTCCATTCCAGGCCAGTTCATTATTATCGATGAAGCTCAAAATTTAACGAAACATGAAGTGAAAACAATCGTTTCCCGGGTTGGTGAAGGAAGTAAAATTGTACTGATGGGCGATCCCGAGCAAATCGATCATCCGTATTTGGACTCCATCAGCAATGGCTTGACACATATTGTAGAGCGTTTCAAAGGGGAGTCAATCAGCGGCCATATGACGCTGGAAAAAGGCGAGCGTTCGAAGCTTGCCCAGCTGGCCGCAGACCTGCTCTAGTCCGGGCGACTGCCACGTATAAACAAGTAATAAAAAACTGCATGGTTTCGGGAATTGGGGCTGCCCCTTGTCTCACAGACATAGGGCGCTCCCAGCTTTCCGTGCATGCAGTTTTTTTATTTATACAGCATGAAAACTAGTACAATAGTTACAGGAGTGAGCCTTTCCTCTTAATAATATTTGGACAAAATAGGCAGAACTTGCTATTATATCTGATGAATGAAGCTGAACAGGAGGGATTACTCTGACAAGGCGGGTATGGATTACCGCAGCTGTTGTGCTTTTCATACCTTTGTTATTATCGGTCACAGCGTTGCAGTCGGCTGAGGACGATAGTTTGCTTCATGTAAATGGCAAGTTACAAACGGAAGATTCCGAAGAAGATCCAGGAATGGAAGAGCCGGTTAACGTTTCTGTAACCGTTTCCATGACCTATGCGGAATTTGAAGGCCTTAAACAATATACAGATACTTTTATGACCCAATATCCCAACATTACCGTCTCGCTGTCCAATGATACGGAAGCCTCCGAGGCTAAATGGATGGATGAAGCCGAACTGGGCAGCGGCCCCGATGTTATGCTGCTGAACAGCAGCTCTGTAGGGCGTTTTGCGGGGCGCGGCCTGCTTAAGCCGGCCGAGACGCCTGGCATGTCCGAAGCTGGCTCTGAGCAGGCGGAAGCACTGGTGGAGCCGTTGAAATGGAATGGCTACACATGGGGCACGCCTAAGGATGCTGACCCGTATATATGGGTCTGGAGCGCCTCGCTGCTTTCTTCATTGGGCAGTGCACAGCCGCCTGACGATTGGGAGAGTTACAAGCTCTTAATGGAAGAATGGATTAAACAGGATGACGGCGTGCCTTATATTTATTTAAGCGGCGGTGACGCCGGACAATCTGCTGCTTGGCTTGGCGCATTTGCGCAAGACGCCGCACAAGGGCAAGCCTCCCCCGCCGGCGGACAGCTCCGCCAGCAGGAAGAAGCGGCATTAAGCTGGCTGCAGGCGAATTGGAGCGGCGTCCAGACCCAGGGACTGGACAGCGGCGTGCAGCGTCTTGGCGCTTTGCTGCAGGACAAGCTGCTGTCCGCTTTTGTGCCGTGGTCCGTTTATTTGCAGTTAAGCGCATCCGAGCGAAGCAAGCTGATCGTTGATAAAGGGCCTGTTCGCGAACCATGGCTGGACGCCAGAAGTTTTGTTATTTCATCGCACAGCAAAGTGCCGGAAGAAGCGGCAAAATGGATTGAAGAGATGACCGGCCTGAACAGCCAGCTGGAAGCTTACAGGATGTACGGCAAGCTTCCTTCGGTCAAAGCGCTGTATATGACCGCGAGCAGCGGCGGTTCGATAACGGAGTATCCGCCGAACTGGCTGCTGCAGCAGCTTCAATATGTGCCCCGGAACCGGAAGCAGACGAGTCACTGGCTCTTCATACCGATGAATGGGACAATAATTGGATCAAGCTTACAACGGAAATGGCAGAACAGCCGGATTCAAGCTCATAATGTCATGCCAAGATCAGGATACAATAAACAAACCCGCCGGCTACGGCGGGTTTTTATGCGATTGGAGCGGCGGAAACGCCGCTTTTTTTGGTTTTATTTTGGAGATGGATTGTCACAAACGTAAGCTGAGCTTTACGATCAGCTCGCCATTTGCCGTCTCCACGTCGGTAGCTTTAATGAACGAAGCAATGCTTCCCGGATAAAAGCCGAGATCGAACTTGTTTTCTAGCTCGGCGCGGGTCGTATCCGGCAATGCAAATCCGTTAAACAGCAGTTCATCGACATGGAACAGCAGCTCGTTATCGGGATCGTTAATAATGGAATAATGACCGGTAATGCTTACGGAAATATCGTCTTTTTCGCCGGAGGCGATAATTTTTCCGTCCTTGAACTGGAACTGAAAATGCTGAAACCGGTCGTCCTGCTGCCTGAGGAAGGCATTTAAATCGGTGTCCGGCAGCCGGAGCGTATAATTGAATCCGTTCATCTCCAAATACTTCTTGTTGCCTTCAATGAAATCCGGCAGCTTCCGCATCGCTTTGTCCAATGCGTCAAAATATTGCTCCACTTCATGCAAACCGGCAGTTTCCCAAAATGAATTCAGCTGCTCGATCATCATCTTCAGCTGCTCGGCATCGGGCCGGCTGCTCAACTGCTCGTCAACCTGCGACTGCAACGCCAATACGCGTTCGCGCTGTTTGGACAAATTGCTTTGAATACGGTCGAGTTCGGTTTGCTTCTCCTCCTGCTTCAAGTAACCTTCCTGCAGCTTGGCATATTGTTCTTTGTAGGCGTTTAACGCATGTTTGTCGCTTGTAAAAATCATCTGCACATAATCCCAGATGTTCAACAGCTTCTGCAAGGAGCCGGCGCGGAGCAGCGCGGTGTACAATATGTCGCGTTCACCCATATAGTAGGCGCGGATGACTTTGGATGCCTGCTCCTGCTTTTGTTTCATGAGCTGCTCTTGTTTCTTTAATTCGGCCGAGGTTGTTTCCATATCGGCAGCTAATGTTTGCTGCTGCTGCCGGATTCGGTCAATCTCCTTATCGATTTCCGTTATAGATAAGCTTTGCTCCAGCAGCTGATGCACATCGTCGCCGCTGCTGTCCGGCTGCTGCGCTGTTCCCGGGCTGTCCGCGCCCGGCGCAGCAGCCAAAGCTGCCGGCTGATAGCTTATAAGCAGCATGAACATAAATAAGGGCAAGGTTTTTTGAATGAAACGGTGAATGGCCACTTCTTGCCTCCTTTCGCGGGCTTCCTTGCCGTTAAAAGGGATAAGCCCTATAACTGTTACAGCATTCATTGTATGCGGGGCATGGCCTATTATTTCTCGTTGGCGGGACTCGCTCCCCCCGCAACAAAAAACGGCCCGGCCAGAAGGCCGAGCCGCTGTGATCCGTTATGTATACCATTAGAACGGATTACTGTATTCAAATACGGACCAATAGCTGAATCCGACAAAAGCAATAATCATATATCCCCAAAACATTACAATGTATGTTCTTTCCGTAAACCTTAAATAACCAAGAAAAACGAACGCGACGGCTTGGGCGAAAAACAGGATCGAAAATTCGATCTTATGGCCAGCAAAAGCCATCAGCGCGATAAGCAAGCAAAGGAAACCGAGTACCCGGTACATGCGTGCCATACAAACATCCTCCTTTCCAGAAGAGCCGTTTTTTTCTAAAAATCATTATAGCGTTTTCACGAATTGCTGTAAACCTGAAAATAAACAAAATACAGTTGTATTTTATCATTTTTTGGATGTAGCGGCTTGTTCTATGAGAAGTATGCGCATGTAAGCGATAAATTATGTATGAGTGAATGTAAAAATGGATATACAAATTAGTATCCAATAGATTCTATGAACTCTACCAAGGGCATAGAGATAAGTAAGTGCCTTTACGTTAGGAGGTTTTGGCTTTATGACAGCCGTCAGACAAGATGCCTGGAGTCCCGACGACGATTTGATTCTCGCCGAGGTCACCTTGCGGCATATTCGCGAGGGAAGCACGCAGCTCGCTGCGTTTGAGGAAGTAGGAGAACGGATCGGAAGGACTTCTGCGGCCTGCGGATTTCGATGGAACAGCTGTGTCCGCAAAAGGTATGAAGATGCAATACAACTTGCCAAGCAACAACGGCAAAAAAGAAATTATTTAAAAAAACAGACGGTTGCTGCCCCGCATGTCTCGTCTTTATCCGTGTTTGAAACGGAGGAACGGCCATTTAAGACGACGGACGTGTCTATGACGGAGGAGGCATTGTCCATTGATACGGTGATCCGCTTTTTGCGTCAATGGAAGACGACCTACCAGGAATTGAACAGGCAAATCAAGACTCTTGAAAAAGAACTGAAAGAAAAAGAAGAGGATTTATACCGTTTGCAATCGGATAATGAGAGATTATCAAAAGAAGTAAACAACGTTCAGACTGATTACCGTGCTGTAAACGATGATTACAAAACGCTGATTCAAATTATGGATCGCGCGCGCAGGCTTGCCGTGCTGAACCAGGATGAAGAGGCTAAACCCCGCTTCAAAATGGACGCGAACGGCAACTTGGAACGAATTGAATAGGCACAAAAAAGGCTCGCCGGCGGCGGGCTTTTTTTAATGGCCTGTTCCTGCAAATCTGGGCTCGCGGTAGCCGCTGCAAATGCGGTTATGCCATAATGGAGATAAAATGAATCGTACAGCAGAGGTGTTATTTCACATGGAGATGGATGTCATTGGCGGAGGCTCGATCGGCTTGCTTTTTGCAGCCAAGCTGGCGCTTAGCGGCCAGAAAGTAAATGTATGGACCCGAACAGAGCGGCAGGCGGGTGAAATCAACAGCAGCGGTTTAACGCTGATCGGCGAGTCTGGACCGACTGCCTCGAATATACGGGTTGCATCATATCCTGTCCGTATATCCGGCCGGGACGGCGTATCCAGCGGCGAGCCGCGAATGGCGCTGCTAACGGTGAAACAAGCTGCGATTACGGAAGAGCTGATCCTGTTTTTGGGCGAGCTGCTCAGCCATCCGGGATCGGTTATCATTTGCTTGCAGAACGGCATTGGCCACTTGGAGAAGCTGGAAGCTTCCCTCCCGCATGCGGAGGTTCTTGCCGCCGTCACAACAGAAGGAGCGCGCCGGATAAACGGCTGCTCGGTTCAGCATACAGGCCGCGGCGAGCTGTGGTTCGGGAAGGCTGCCCCCCATGGAGCGGAGAACGAAACCGGCAAGGGAGAAAATGTCGGAATGCGTCCGGACAATAGGCATATTTTGTTCCTTGACATTTTAAATGCAGCAGGATTCCGCAGCTTTCTGTCGAATGATATGAATAATCGGATTTTCCAAAAGCTGCTCATTAACGCGGTTATTAATCCTTTAACTGCGATTTATGATGTACGAAACGGAGAATTGCCGGAGCATCCGCTCCGTCTGCGGCTAATGGAGGCTTTGTACGAGGAGACAGCAGCTTTGCTGATGGCTTCGGGTTGGAAGCCGCAGGGGGATGGGTGGCAGAACATCATGGGCGTTTGCCGCGCAACCGCGGCGAATGTGTCCTCTATGCTGAGCGATGTAAGAGCTGGCCGCCCAACCGAAATCGAGTGGATTAACGGAGGGATTGTACGGCTGGCGGAGCGCCTTGGCTCGAAAGCCCCGCTGAATGAAGCGCTTTTGGCCATCGTGAAGAAGCTGCTGCCTGATGAATCCGGCAAACGATGCGAACCTTAAAAAGGGGCGAATCTTGCGTGCAAATGTTGTTGGATGGACTGAAATCACTGTATGCCTATCTGGCCGTCATACCTGTCATCCCATTCCTTCTTATTTATTTCGGTTACCAATTCATTACCGAGGACCGGAAAAAAGCGTTTCGTCTCGCGATGGATGTGACAACCGTTTTTCTCATCGGCTGCGTGGCAATGCTGCTAAATAAGCTGTTTGACGGATCTTTTGGCATTTATACCATTTTACTGATTATGCTCCTTGGCGGCGGTCTTCTCGGCAATGTGCAGTTTCGGAAAAAAGGCGCCGTCGATGTCAAAAAAGTGTTCCGCGCCATTTGGCGGCTTAGTTTTTTTATGATGAGCGTGCTTTATGTGCTGCTGATGGTCATTGCAGCGAGCAAGGCGATTTTTTTTCAAGCTTAGCCGCATTTGTGCGAAAACCTTCCTTTCGGGGAGGTTTTTTTGCTGCTTTCGGCTTGCTTGCCGCTGCTGTAAAAATTGTAACTTTTTTAATTTCAGTTTTGACGGAAGGCTTATCCTTTGTGTACAATCAAATCTGACGCCTTGTTCATAGAGCGGCAAGGACTAATGGGTTTATTCAAATTGGAGGTTGCAGGCAGCGCTATGAAAACAGAAATTTACATGATGCCAAGCGCTCAGCCTTTGACGGAAGCGTATATCCATCAAACGGATTCGAATGTGGATTCGTTATACGGATACCATCCGGAAAGGGATGAGGATTGGAGCAGAAGGCTTAAGCGCCTGCAGGATCATCCAGGCAGCAGAGCCGATGCTTCCGATGTAGCAAAGGTTCTCCGGACATATAACGAAAAACATCACGCACATCCCAATGCTATGCTTGCAATCAAATCGATTGCAGAAGGCGCCCCTGTTATTGTAGGCGGCCAGCAGGCCGGCTTGTGGACGGGTCCGATCATGGTTATCCATAAAGCAATCACCATTATTCAGGCTGCCCGCTTCGCTTCTCAGAAGCTGGGGACAGCCGTTGTTCCGGTCTTCTGGATCGCGGGTGAGGATCATGACTGGGATGAAGCCAATCACGCTTACGTGATGGCGGCTGACCAAAGTTTGCGCAAGCTGACCGTGCAGCGGCCGGAAGGCCCGAGAACGGCAGTGAGCCGTACGGTGCTGGATGAGAGCAGCTGGGCGGCTGCGCTGGAAGAGCTGGAGCAGTCGCTGCCCCATTCCGAATTCAAGGAAGGCATGCTGCAGCAGCTGAAGCAAGCGGCGGAAGGCGCGAACACGCTTTCGGATAGCTTTGCGCGTATCCTCGGTTATTTGTTTGGCGAGCAAGGGCTTGTACTTATTGATGCGGATGATGCCGGATTGCGCAAGCTGGAGAGCCCGATGTTTACCCGGCTTATCGAACGGAACGATGAGCTGGAGCAGGCTTATGCCGGCACTGCTGAGCAAATGAAGCAGCTTGGTTATCCGCTGCAGGCGGACGTGGTGGCAGGCAGTGCCAATCTGTTTGTGTTTCAACAGGATAACGGCAATGAGCGGACCTTGCTTCATAAACGCGACGGCTTGTTTCAAGACCGTAAAGGCGTTGTATCGTGGACGAAGGAGGAGCTGCTGGCGCTTGCGGCAGACCGTCCCGAGCAATTAAGCAACAATGTGCTGACCCGTCCTCTGATGCAGGATTATGTGTTCCCGGTGCTGGCAACGGTGCTTGGTCCGGGCGAAATTGCTTATTGGGGCACAACCGGCGAGGCGTTCCGGACGCTGGGCATGGAAATGCCGATTATTTTGCCGCGCCTGTCGTTTACGCTTGTGGAAGGCACGATTGATAAACATATGGCCAAATACGAACTGAGCTTCGAAGATGTGGTGAAACGGTTTGACGAGCGGAAGGAAGCTTGGCTGAAAGAACAGGACCAGCTGTCCATTGAAGAGAAGTTTGCCGCAGCCAAGCAGGCTTTTAACGACCTGTACGAACCGATTGTAAGCCTTGCTGCTTCGGTTCAACAAGGGCTTGCCAAGCTTGGGGAGACAAACCGGCAAAAGATTGTGGAGCAAATTGAATATTTGGAATCCAAAACAAAAGATGCATTCAGCAAGCAATACGAAGCGTCCATCCGGCAGCTGGACCGCATTTATTCGACTTTGTGTCCGGAGGGCAAGCCTCAGGAACGGGTAGTGAACTGCACGGTATATTGGAACCGGTTCGGACAAGATATCATTGGCAAGCTGCTGGAGCTGCCGTTTGACCGCAGCGGCACCCATCGAATCGTATATTTATCGCGGGAGGAATAATATTGAACACGATAGACAAAAGCATTGTCCGGGACATGTCGCTTGCGGGCGAAGGCCATCTGAAAATTGATTGGGCCAGCGCCCATATGCCGGTATTAAACCGGATTCGCGAGCAGTTTGAGAAGGAACAGCCGTTTAAAGGGCTGAAGGTTTCCATTTGCCTTCACCTGGAGGCCAAAACCGCTTATCTTGCCAAAGTGGTGCAAGCAGGCGGAGCGGAAGTGACCATTACAGGCAGCAATCCGCTGTCGACGCAGGATGATGTGTGCGCGGCGCTTGTAGAAGACGGCATTACGGTATATGCCAAACATAATCCGGGCATGGACGAATTTAAACAGCTGATTGTCAAAGCGCTGGAAACGAAACCGGATCTCATCATTGACGACGGCTCGGATTTTGCGACCATTTTGCACGGCGAACGCCCGGAGCTGGCTGAAAATATTCGCGGAGGCGCAGAAGAAACGACAACCGGCATCATTCGCCTGAAGGCGCTGCAAAAAGACGGCATCTTGAAATTCCCGATGGTTGCCGTCAATGACGCGTACTGCAAATATTTGTTCGACAACCGTTACGGTACCGGCCAGTCCGCTTGGGACGGCATTATCCGTACTACCAATCTGGTCGTATCGGGCAAAACGGTTGTTGTCGTCGGCTACGGCTGGGTCGGCAAAGGCATAGCGATGCGCGCCAAAGGGCTGGGCGCCAGCGTAGTGGTTACCGAAGTGGATCCGATCCGCGCAGTTGAAGCGTATATGGACGGATTTAAGGTGCTGCCGATGCTGGAAGCTGCGAAAATCGGTGAAATTTTCGTAGCAGCTACCGGCAATAAGAGCGTCATCAACGGCGAACATTATGCCGTCATGAAAAGCGGCGCTTTGCTTGCGAATGCGGGCCATTTTGACGTCGAGGTAAACAAGCCGGATCTTGCCGCGCTGGCGGCGGACATCCGTACGGTGCGCCGCAACATTGAAGAATATCGTTTGAAGGATGGCCGGAGCTTGTATCTGCTTGCGGAAGGGCGCCTTGTCAATCTGGCTGCTGCAGACGGCCATCCCGCTGAAATTATGGATACAACGTTTGCTTTGCAGGCGCTTGGCTTGAAATACGTCAATGACAATTACAAAAACCTGTCGAAGCAGGTTGTGAATGTCCCTTACGAACTGGACGAACAAGTCGCCCGGTTTAAGCTGGAATCGCTTGGAGTTACAATCGATTCCTTATCCGATGAGCAGAAAGCTTATTTGGACAGCTGGAAATAAATTATAATTTATGCGGCACGCCGCCTGTTACAGCAGCTATCTCGATGATGCTGCCGCAACAGGCGGTTTTTTTTGTGGAGTAACAAGCTGTTGATGTCCGGCGTAGCATAAGGGAAAGAGGGCCGCTTATGCAGGAAGGGGAGGACATCAAATGCAGCGGGACATGGAAGTGTTGCTCGTTCCTTTCGGACAGGGTGCGGGCAGACCGGGCAGTGAATGGGGACCGGAGGCGTTAGTGAAAGCAGGGCTGCTGGAAAAGCTGGAAGCGCAAGGCTGCAAGGTGAACCGGAGCTGGGTGGTGCCGCCGGCTGGCAGCAGCGTCAGCTTGGAGAAGGTCTGCGCGGGTGAACAGATCGGGGCGATGAAGCATAGCTCATCTGTACGGGGCATGAACCGGCTGCTGGCGCAGCAAGCTTCGGCTGCTGTCCGGCGAGGACGTTTTCCTTTGCTCATAGGAGGAGATCACAGCCTTGCAATGGGCATGCTGGCCGGCATAAGCGAGCATTACCGCCGTTTGGGCGTGATTTGGCTGGATGCGCATGCGGATATGAACACGGAAGCTACCAGCCCGTCCGGCAACATGCACGGCATACCGCTGGCGGTTGCTATGCATGTTGCCGAGCTGAAGCTAGCCGATATTTGGCCCCGCGCCCAATCGATTGATCCGCGCCATTTGGCGCTTGTAGGAGCAAGAGATATTGATCCCGGTGAAAGCAGGCTGATGGAGGATCTGCATATCCGCTGCTTTTCACCTCAAGAAATAAAACATCGCGGCGCGGCCAATACGATGCTGGAAGCGCTTCAAATTGCACAGCGCGGAACGGATGGCATTCATTTGAGTTTTGATGTGGATAGTCTGGATCCGCAATATGTCCCGGGAACGGGTACGCCGGTGCAAGGCGGCCTCGTGCCAGGCGAGATAGCGGCCGCTTTTGGCGTTCTAAGGCGTTCCGGCAAGCTGACCTCGATGGACGTTGTAGAAGTGAATCCGCAGCTGGATCAGCCGGACGGCAGAACAGCGAGGCTGGCCGCCGGACTGGTTGCTTCTTTGTTTAACCGTTGATGTGAATAATTTTTAATCACATGAAATAAATTCTAAAAATCCTTCTCATCGAGAAGGATTTTTATTTTAGGTGGCGAACTAGTCTTAACAAGTGGGGAATAGTGGTGCAAAGTGGTAGACTTGGGGGAAGGGTGGAACGGTTTAATGTTCATGGGCGAATATCAGCATAGCATTGATGATAAAGGCCGCATCATTATACCGTCCAAATTCCGCGAGGAGCTTGGCGCTTCTTTTATTGCCACTAGAGGTCTTGATAACTGTTTATTTGTTTATCCGGCGAGTGAATGGGCAGTGCTGGAGCAAAAGCTGAAATCATTGCCGCTCATGAAATCGGATGCCCGCGCGTTTACCCGCTTTTTCTTCTCGGGTGCAACCGAATGCGAGCTCGATAAACAGGGAAGGGTAAATATACCTGGACATTTGAGAGAATATGCAAAGCTTGATAAGGACTGTATGGTGCTGGGCGTATCCGGCCGTGTGGAAATTTGGAGCAAAGAAACATGGAGCAGTTACTACGAACAGTCCGAGCAAGCCTTTAACGAAATCGCAGAAAAACTGGTTGATTTCGATTTTAACTTCTAAGCGAATGGCTGACAGAAAGAACGGGAGGCAATATAACGTGTTTCAGCATATTACAGTGCTGCTGGAGGAAGCAGTTGAAGGTCTGGCAATAAAGCCGGACGGTATCTACGTCGATTGTACGCTTGGGGGAGCGGGACATAGTGAAAGGATCGCATCCAAGCTTGGCGATGGAGGACGGCTCATTGCTTTCGATCAGGACGATCTGGCGCTGGACAATGCGCGTGTGCGGCTGGCTCCCTATATGGATAAAGTCACATTAGTAAAAAGCAATTTTCGTTATCTCGAAGATGAGTTGAAAGGTTTGGGCGTTCCGATGAAAGACGGTTTGCCGCAAGTCGACGGCATACTGTTTGACCTTGGCGTATCCAGCCCGCAGCTGGATGAAGCCGATCGCGGCTTTAGCTACAACCACGATGCGCCGCTGGATATGCGGATGGACCGCGATACCGATTTGACAGCGGCAGAAATCGTCAACGAATGGGAAGAGCGGGAAATTTCCCGCATTTTATCGGTATACGGGGAAGAGAAGTTTTCCCGGCAGATCGCCCGAAACATCGTGCAGGCGCGCGCTAAAGCGCCGATTGAAACAACAGGAGAACTGGTCGAGCTGATCAAAACTGCGATACCGGCAGCTGCAAGACGGACAGGCCCGCATCCGGCGAAACGTTCGTTCCAAGCGCTCCGTATCGCGGTTAACGATGAACTTGGCGCAGAAGAAGATGCGCTGGAGCAGACGGTAAGATGCCTGGCCCCGGGCGGCAGAGCATCCGTCATTACATTTCATTCGCTGGAAGACCGCATTTGCAAGCAGGCATTTGCCAAGTACATTGAAAAATGCACATGCCCGCCTGATTTTCCGATGTGCGTCTGCGGTGCCAAAGGAACGCTTAAGCTGGTAAACCGCAAGCCGATTGTGCCAAGCGAGCAGGAATTGGAAATGAACCCGCGCGCGCGTTCCGCCAAGCTGCGCGTAGCGGAGAAACTATAACGGAGCGGGCAAATTGCTTGCGAAGCAGGCTTTTGCCCCGTACCTAATCCTTTAACGGATTAGGTATTACTTACAAAACCAAGCGAAATGCTTACGAAGCAGGCTTTTGTTCGTACCTAATCCTTTAACGGATTAGGTATTACTTACAAAACCAAGCAAAATGCTTACGAAGCAGGCTTTTGTTCGTACCTAATCCTTTAACGGATTAGGTATTACTTACAAAACCAAGCGAAATGCTTACGAAGCAGGCTTTTGTTCGTACCTAATCCTTTAACGGATTAGGTATTACTTACAAAACCTTAAGGAGGGTTATTAAACGATGGCTTATACAACAAACGGGAATTTGGCGATGCAGCCGAAGAAGAAGCCGGAGCAGCAGCCGGTCTACCGTGAAACCAAAAAGATTGTTGTCAAAAAGAATCCGCTTCCGACACGTGAGAAGCTGCTTTGGCTGTTCACGATTGTCGTGCTTGTTGTTGTAGCGGGGACTATTATTTTTCGTTACGCTCAAATCTATAATACGAATCTCGAAATCAAGCAATTAAAAAATGAGTATAATGCAGTTAATTTAGATATTAAAGAAATGCAAAAGCAAGTAGAGTCGCTTAGCGATCCGGACCGGATTACTGCTATTGCGAAATCGCAAGGAATGATCAGCTCGATGGACAGCGAGATTACAGTCGATCCGGATAAAGGCGGGGCTTCAGCAGCCGCGACGGGCAGCAGGTGATTGGCATGGGAACGGGAAAACGAATTAGAATGCGCACGCTGCTTTTTGGAGGGATAATGACCCTCCTTTTTGCTGTTTTAATCGGCCGTATTTTTTGGGTGCAGGTTGTGCGCGGCGACTTCTGGCTGCATAAAGCGGAAGCGCGCTGGTCGGCATCGGAGACGCTTAAGGCCAAACGGGGCAATATTACGGACCGCGATGGCAATATTCTTGCGATGGATACGCTGGCTTATACCGTGGCGGTAGAGCCGGACCGGATAAACAAGCTGGGCGATCAAGAGGAAGTCATTCAAGGGCTGCACAATATATTAAATAAGCCTGAGAACGAGATTGAAGCGCTTGTAACCGCCAAGGATGAGAACGGCAAATATTATGTGCAGCGTGAAGTGAGGCCGGAGGGCTGGAAGATCGACAAAACGACAGCCGACAAAATCACTGCTCTAAACGATCAGATTAAGGAAAAGACCGGACAAAAGGACAACGGTATTCTTTTAATCAACGATGAGAAACGTTATTACCCGAAACAAACGATGGCTTCACAGCTGCTTGGCTACATGAGCAAGGAAGGCCAGCCGATGACGGGCATTGAATCGTATTTCAATGACCAGCTCAAGGGCGAAAACGGGGAGTTCAAATATATGAAGGACGGCAAGCAGGTACAGCTGTCAAAAGGAGAGGTGGATTATACGCCGGCGAAGGACGGTCAAGATATTAAGCTTACGATCGACAGCATGATTCAGAACTACGTGGAGGAAGCCATTAAGGAGGTTTATGATAAATACCAGCCCAAAAGCATAACGGCGATTGCAGCTGACCCCAATACGATGGAAATTTTGGCGATGGCGAATATGCCAACGTACAATCCTAATGATTATTGGAATTATGGATTTGAAAACTATTATAACCATGCGACCAAATCGTTGTACGAGCCAGGTTCAACGTTTAAAATCGTGACGCTGGCCGCTTCGGTACAGGAAGGCTTGTTTAACCCGAATGCAACCTATCCTTCTGGCAGCATTCAGATTCCCGGGTCTAAGCCAATCCGGGACATTAATCGTAACGGATGGGGAACGATTACGTACTTGGAAGGGCTCAAACGGTCCAGTAATGTGGCGTTTGTCCGTCTGGAGCAGGCGCTTGGCGCGCAAAAGCTTCATGATTATGTCATGAATTTTGGTTTCGGACAAAAGACTGGTATCGCGCTTGGCAGCGAACTGGCAGGTAACGCAAATTTTAATGCCAAAAACGCTCGTGACAGCGCCTCTGCTGCGTTTGGCCAAGGCGTATCGGTTACGCCTATTCAGCAGGTCGCAGCAGTGGCTGCGGTCGCCAACGGCGGCAAGCTGCTGCAGCCGCAAATTGTGAAGGAAATTTATGACCCGAACACCAAAACAACGCAGAAATTTGAACCGAAGCTGGTGCGGCAGGTCATTTCGCCGGAAACGTCCAAGCAGGTGGGCGAATATTTGGAGCAGGTCGTGTCGGATGCAAAAATCGGCACAGGCCATGGCGCTTATATTGAGGGTTACCGGATTGCTGGCAAAACAGGTACGGCGCAAAAAGCGGTTAAAGGCGGAGGTGGCTATTCCGCCGATAAGTTTGTCGTTTCCTTTATTGGCTACGCGCCGGTCGAAAATCCTAAAATCGTCGTTTATATCGTCGTCGACGAGCCTAACGATTCAACGGCCGGCGGCGGTAAGGTGGCCGCTCCGGCTTTTCAGGAAATTATGTATAAAAGCTTGCGTTATATGGGGATAGCCCCAACAGTCACTCCAAATAAAGATGACGCCAATGCGAAGGAAGACAATATTACCGTTCCGGATGTATCGAATTTGACTGTTGCGAATGCGGAATCGAGGCTGAAGGACAAATCGCTTACGTATGAAGCGGTTGGCAAAGGCGATAAAGTGCTGCGCCAAATACCTGCTGCAGGTTCAGCTGTTCATGCTTCGCAAACGATTTATTTGATTACCGAGCAGCAGGATAAGCTGCAAATTCCGGATTTGAAGGGCGCTTCTTTGCGCGACGCAGTTGAAATGGCTTCCATTTTGGGTATCCGGCTTGAAACGCAAGGAGAAGGTTATGTCGTCAGCCAATCGGAAGACACTCCGAACGGCCAGCGGGTGTTAAAGCTGGTGCTGCAGCCGCTGGGAGGTCCCGACGAAGAGGACGCAGACACGGATGAATCCGGCAGTGCCGCCGGTGAAGAAGGAGGCGCCTCGGACGGTTCTGCTTCCGCCGATAACGGCGATTCCGGCAGTACAGGAGGATCTGCTGACAACGGCAGCTCCAGCAATGCCGACGGTACAGCCGATTCCGGGTCCTCCGGCAGCACGGCTGGCAACACAGCAGCGCCGCTAGACTAATGCTTGTTCTATCCCCCTCTTGTCCCGAATAGGCTGAGATTAAGCGCGTCCACGCGCGCTCTACTGCAGCAGAAGGCAGAGGAGGGGGAGAATGAAAGTTTCAGGTGTGACGGTGAGACGGCGGTTATTTGCCGCATTAATCATCGCGATAGTTGCGTTTCTTGCCTTAATCGTCCGGCTCGCCTATATTCAGCTTTGGCAAGGGGATGAAATATCGGCAAAAGCGGAGGATTCGTGGCGCAGGGATATTCCTTATATGGCCAAGCGCGGTGAAATTCAAGACCGCAATGGCGTCAAGCTTGCTTATAACGTCAGCTCGCCTACCGTTTGGGCGGTGACGGCGCAAATTAAGGACCGCCAGAAAACGGCGGCCGAGCTTGCTCCGATTTTGGACATGACTCCGGAAACCCTTCTAAAAAAAATAACGACCAAACAAATGCTTGTCGAGCTCAAGCCCGGAGGCCGCAAAATGACGCTCGCCAAAGCGCAGCAGGTAAAGAACCTTAATCTGCCCGGCATCGTTGTGGCGGAGGACAGCAAACGGTATTATCCGTTTGGCGATCTGGCTGCGCAGGTGCTTGGCTTTACCGGCATCGACAAAGGGCTCACCGGCGTAGAAGCTTCTTACAACAGCGAATTAACCGGTGTGCGCGGGAGTGTCTCCTTCCTGTCGGATGCCTCCGGCGGGACGATGCCGAATTCGTCCGATACGTATACGCCGCCCAAGGACGGCTTGACACTGCAGCTTACTCTGGACGAGAAAATCCAGGCTTCAATGGAGCGCGAGCTCGATCAGGCGATGACGGCGCTGCAGGCAGACGGGGCGATCGCCATTGCGATGGACCCGAACACCGGCGAAATATTGGGAATGGCCAGCCGGCCTACGTTTGACCCGGCCAATTATCAGGCTTCTCCACCCGAGGTCTACAACCGTGATTTGCCGATATGGATGACGTACGAGCCCGGTTCCACGTTCAAAATTATTACGCTGGCCGCGGCACTTGAGGAAAAAAAGGTCGATCTGAAACATGAAATGTTTTTTGATCCCGGCTCGGTTGAGGTTGGCGGCGCCAAGCTCCGCTGCTGGAAAAAGGGGGGCCACGGCAGCCAGACGTTTTTGCAGGTGGTCGAGAACTCCTGCAACCCCGGCTTCGTCATGCTCGGTCAGCGGCTGGGCAAAGACAAGCTGTTCCAGTACATTAATGCGTTTGGCTTCGGCAAAAAAACCGGCATTGATCTGGGCGGCGAAGAAAACGGCATTTTGTTCAAGCCTAGCCAGGTAGGTCCGGTCGAGCTGGCCACAACGGCGTTTGGCCAAGGCGTATCGGTAACGCCTATTCAGCAAATCACGGCCGTGTCCGCTGCAATCAACGGTGGGATCTTGTTTAAGCCTCACGTTGCCAAAGCGTTTATCAATCCCGACACTGGGGAGACGGTTAAGACGATTGAGCCCGAGGAGGTCCGGCAGGTCATCTCGGCGGATACGTCCAAGCAGGTCCGCGAAGCGCTGGAAAGCGTCGTCGCCAACGGGACCGGCGGCAATGCCTTTATCGACGGCTACCGTGTAGGCGGCAAAACCGGTACCGCGCAAAAGGTCATCAACGGCAGATATTCGCCGAACGAGCACATCGTATCGTTTATTGGATTTGCGCCGGCCAACGATCCGAAGGTCGTCATCTACGTTGCGGTCGACAATCCGCAAGGCATCCAGTTCGGCGGCGTTGTGGCGGCCCCAATCGTCAAAAGCATGATGACCGATGCGCTGCAAGTATTGGGCGTGCCGAAACAGGCGAACCAGATCGACAAAAAATATAAGCTGGGCGAAGCGCCGTATGTGACTGTGCCTAATCTGGTAGGCAAAACCGTGTCCGATATTTATGAGGATATGAACACGAATTTTAACTTGACAAGCGCAGGCTCCGGAGATACGGTTATTCGGCAAGCACCGGCGGCCGGGGAGCGTATGACGAAGGGTTCGACGATACGCATCTATTTAGGCGCCGGCGATGATACAATGCATTCGCATTGACTATAATGGTAAGGAATGGAATGTGCCGTTTGATTTGAAGGAGGAAATAGGTTTATGCAACTGAACGAACTGGCAAAGCTGCTCATTACGGCAAAATTAAAAGGCGACGGAGCTGTGTCCGTAACCGGCGTCGAAATCGACTCCCGCAAAGTGAAGCAGGGTGATCTGTTTATTTGCTTGCCCGGGCATACGGTAGACGGGCATGATTATGCGCCGCAGGCGATCGCAGGCGGAGCTGTCGCGCTTGTGACGGAGCGGGATCTTGGCGTCAGCGTGCCGCAATTGATCGTTAAGAACGCCAGGCTCGCCATGGCGGTTGTTGCGGACCGCTTTTACGGGCATCCAAGCCAGCATGTAAAATTAATTGGCGTTACCGGAACAAACGGTAAAACGACCACTACATATTTGATCGAAAAAATGTTGAACGACAACGGCCGTCCGGCCGGCGTAATCGGCACGATTGAAGCCCGTTACGCGGGTCAGGTGCTGCCGATGTCCGGCACGACGCCGGAAGCGCTTGGCCTGCAGCAGTATTTGTCGCTCATGCAGCAAGCGGGCACGGCATATTGCGCGATGGAGGTATCCTCTCATGCGCTGGAGCAAGGCCGTGTGAAAGGCTGCCGCTTCCGGACCGCGATCTTTACGAACCTGACGCAGGATCATCTGGATTACCACGGTACGATGGAAAAATATGCAGCGGCGAAGGAACTATTTTTCTCGCGGCTTGGCAATGATTATGCAGCCGATCCGGCTGAACGCTCTTACGCGGTGCTGAATGCGGATGATCCGGCGGCGGCTCAGTTTGCCCGGGCAACGGCGGCTGAAGTCATTACGTACGGCATTGACCATGAAGCGGACGTAAGTGCTGCCAACATCCGCATTACGGCGCAAGGCACTTCGTTTACGCTGCGCACGTTCCGCGGTGATACGGAACTGACGCTGCAAATGGTCGGCAAGTTTAACGTTTATAACGCGCTTGCTGCAATATGCGCTGCGCTGATTGAAGGCTTGCCGCTGGAACAAATCAAAGCGAGCCTCGAAGCCGTACCGGGCGTTCCGGGACGGGTGGAGTCGGTCAACGCCGGCCAGCCGTTTGCGGTCATCGTCGATTACGCCCATACGCCGGACGGCCTCGACAATGTGCTTAAAGCGGTGAAAGAGTTGTCTCCGAACCGGATATTGTGCGTCTTTGGCTGCGGCGGAGACCGCGACCGGACGAAACGGCCGCTAATGGGCAAAATCGCTGCCCGCTATTCGGATTACGTGCTTGTGACATCCGATAATCCGCGCACCGAAAACCCGGAGCTTATCCTGCAAGATATTAAAGCGGGTCTGGACGAAGACGGCGTCTCGGAAAATCGTTACGAGCTTATTGTGGACCGCCGCGCCGCAATTGAAAAAGCGGTTGAAATGGCAAGCCCGGGCGATGTAGTATTGATTGCGGGGAAAGGTCACGAAACATATCAAATTATCGGAACGGTAACGCATTCGTTTGATGATAGGCTTGTGGCGAAAGAAGCGATAAGGGGATTGTTACATTGATTAAACGCCGATTGGGACAAATTGCCCGCATGTGCGGGGGACAATGCGATGCGGCTTTTGCCGATATCGAAATTGCCGGCGTAGGCAAAGATTCACGCCAGGTGGAGGCGGGATCGCTGTACGTACCGATTGTAGGCGAGCGCTTTGACGGGCATGATTATGCCGCAGGCGCGCTGGCTGACGGTGCGGCGGCTTCGTTATGGCAGCAGGACAAGGCGGTGCCGGAGGAGCTGAAGGAAGCTCCTCTTGTATTCGTGGATGATCCGCTTGCCGCGCTTCAGCGGCTGGCTGCCGCTTACCGGAACGAGCTGCCGGTCAAGGTGATCGGCATCACGGGCAGCAACGGCAAAACAACAACAAAAGATATGGTCGCGGCGGTGCTGTCGGCGAAGTTCCGCGTTCATAAAACAGCCGGCAACCTGAACAACCATATCGGGCTGCCGCTTACGGTGCTTCAATTGGACGAGACGGTGGAGGCGGCTGTACTTGAGATGGGCATGAGCGGCTTCGGCGAAATCGAGCTGCTGACCCGGATTGCGCAGCCGGATATTGCGGTCATTACCAATATCGGCGACGCGCATCTGCTCCAGCTTGGTTCGCGCGAAGGCATCACACAAGCGAAGCTGGAAATAACGGCCGGCCTGCGAGAAGACGGCCTGCTGCTGTTTAACGGCGATGAGCCGCTGCTTCATGCCGGCTTGCAGAAGACGGTGCTGCCGCAAGGCGTCCGGACGGCCACTTTCGGTCTGTCGGAGCAAAATGACTGGTCGCCCGCACAAATTGAAGTGGAAGCTGCAGCCTCATCGTTCTCTGTACGCGAATCGGATAATTGGCATTATGCGCCTGCCGTTCACATTCCGGTGCCCGGCAAGCATAATGTATCGAATGCGCTGGCTGCGATAGCGGTCGCCCGGAGCCTTGGCGTCCCGGAGCCGGATATCGCCAAAGCGCTTCAAGCCGGCTTGACGCTGACCGGTATGCGCATTCAGCCGGTTGCCGCTTTCAACGGCGCCATGATTCTGAATGATGCCTATAACGCCAACCCTACGGCTGTCAGGGCTGCGGTTGATCTTGTCGGACAACTGTCCGGTTTCCGCCGCAAGTGGGTTGTGCTGGGCGATATGCTGGAGCTTGGCCCGGACGAAGATGCGCTGCACCGGGAAATCGGCGAATACGTTACGCCTGACAAAGCGGATGCGCTGCTGGCGTTCGGCCCATTGTCGAAGCATACCGCCGATGCGGCAAAACCGCTGTTTGCGGGCAAGGATCAGAGCCTGATCCGCCATTTCGAAGACCAGGAAGAGCTTGCAGGCTTTCTTCGCAGTGAGCTTCAAGCGGAAGATCTGGTTTTGGTGAAAGGCTCCCGCGGCATGCGGATGGAGAAAATTGTTCACGTTTTGGAAGCGAGGTAATGAAAATGGACATGATGGTCATCTTTTTCTCAATCGGGGCTTCCTTCCTGCTAGCGGTATTGCTCGGACCATTGTTCATCCCGCTTCTAAGGCGGTTAAAGTTTGGTCAGCAAATTCGCACGGAAGGCCCGCAAAGCCATTTGAAGAAAAAAGGGACGCCAACGATGGGCGGCATTATTATTATGCTGGCCATGCTTGTGGCGTTTCTGAAATTTTCCGACAAGACGGACGACTTCTGGGTGCTGCTGATCGCTTCGCTTGGTTTTGGCCTTATCGGATTTTTGGACGATTATATTAAAATCGTATTTAAACGTTCGCTTGGGTTAACAGCCCGCCAAAAGCTGATCGGACAGCTCGTATTTTCGATTGCGGTATGCTGCCTTCTGTACAATATGCACCACAGCACGGAAATTACGGTTCCCGGAACAAGCTACGGTTTTGACCTTGGCTGGCTCTATTATCCGTTTGTAGTTATCATTTTGTTTGCGACAAGCAATGCCGTCAATTTTACGGATGGCGTGGACGGACTGTTGTCCGGTACAAGCGCGATTGCGTTTGGCGCCTTTGCCATTATTGCGCTGCATGTGTCGGCGAACGAATCCGCCGTTTTCTCGGCGGCAATGATCGGCGCGGTGTTAGGGTTTCTCGTGTTCAACGCCCATCCCGCCAAAGTGTTTATGGGCGACACCGGTTCGCTTGGCATCGGCGGGGGTATTGCGGCGGTAGCGATTTTGACGAAAACGGAGCTGCTGCTCATTATAATCGGCGGGATATTCGTTCTGGAGATGTTATCTGTTATTTTGCAGGTCGGTTCGTTTAAGCTGAGAGGCAAGCGGATATTTAAAATGAGCCCGATTCATCACCATTTCGAAATTTCCGGCTGGTCCGAATGGCGTGTCGTTACGACATTCTGGTCGGTCGGCCTCGTATTTGCAGTCGTTGGCCTAGCCCTCGGCAAGTTTTTGTAAGAACATGGGGAAGGGACAGCTTGGCACACAAGCCTGTCCCTTCCGCTATGCCTGCCGCTATGCACAGCTGTATGGCCGGATGTGACAGCTTTCCAGGCATTCGCGCCGGCCAACGAACCGGCGGCATAAGCCCCATGCACGGGCTGTCGCCCCCCTGTTGAACCAAATGTCCTTTCCTGTCACGAAAATAAATGCAGGCGTTCTCCTCATCCGCTGTGACAGCGGTACGCTTGTGAACCGAACAAGTATGCTTAGAAGGGGTTGTCCATCATGAATCACCCGGCTTCCTACCGGAATAAACGCGTTGTAGTATTGGGTTTGGCAAGGAGCGGTGTCAGCGTAGCAAAGGTATTTCACGCTTTGGGCGCAGACGTCACCGTCAATGATAAAAAAGAACGTGAACAGTGTCCCGAAGCGGATGAACTTGTCGCTTTGGGCATTTCTGTACTATGCGGCTATCATCCGGACGATCTGGTTACCGCGGAAACGGCGCTGCTGGTGAAAAACCCCGGCATTCCGTATACGGCGGAGCCGGTACAGCAGGCGCTCCGCCACGGGGTGGAAATCGTTACGGAAGTAGAGGTTGCTTATCATCTGTCACCGGCGCCGATTATCGGCATTACCGGCTCCAACGGTAAAACAACGACCACGACCTGGACCGGCAAAATATTGGAAGAGGCCGGGCTGAACCCGATTGTCGCCGGCAATATCGGCCGCCCGCTTTGCGAAGCCGCACAGGAAGCAGACGCGTTGAACTGGATTGTCGCCGAGCTGAGCAGCTTCCAGTTAAAAGGGACAACCTTCTTCCGCCCGCGTGTCAGCGTGCTCTTGAACTTGGCGGAAACGCATCTCGACTATCACGGCGGCATGGACGATTATATCGCGTCCAAAGCGAAGCTGTTTGCCAATCAGACGGCGGAGGATACCGCCGTATTGAACTGGGACGACGCCGTATGCCGCCAGCTTGCAGGCAGCCTTGCGGCGAAGCTGTTCCCGTTCTCGTTGTACGAACGGCTGGAGCAGGGCGTCTTCATCGACCCGCCGTTCCCGGCACCGGGCACGGAAGATTCGCATCCGGATGCGGAACGCCGCATTGTAGTACGTGACAGAGGTTCAGAAACCGTTATGCTGCCGGTTCATAAGCTTGGCCTTCCGGGCCGCCACAACGCAGCGAATGCGATTGCGGCGATTGCGGCCTGTTACGCGGCGGGAGCCCAGCCGCAGCAAATGCTGGATGCGCTTCGCGAATTCCGCGGCGTAGAGCACCGGCTTGAATTTGTAAGGGAGACGGGCGGCGTATCGTATTACAACGATTCGAAAGCGACGAACGCAACGGCAACAACGATGTCTGTCGGCTCGCTGAAAGCCCCGATCGTGCTTGTCGCCGGCGGGCTGGACCGCGGCTCCGACTATATGGAGCTGCTGCCTGTATTCCAAAGCCGGGTCAAGGCGCTTGTCGCGCTTGGCCAAACCAGGGAGAAGCTGGCGAAGGTTGCGGCTCTGGCAGGTTTACAGCAGGTCGTTATCGTCGAACCTAAAGAGGACGCCGAAGCGACCTTGAAGGAAGCGGTACTGCAGGCTGCGCGTCTCGCGGAACCGGGAGATGCGGTACTGCTGTCACCGGCTTGCGCAAGCTGGGATATGTTTGAATCGTTTGAACAGCGGGGAAGCATTTTTAAGCAATCGGCGCATACCTTGTAAGTAGGGGGCTTGTCCCTACTTTGCAACGCTTAAAGAGGTGTGTTTGCTATGGCCAAAGGCAGGTCCGCCCGGACGTGTGGATGCTGGTTTCGATCGGATTAATACTTGCGATCGGGCTTATTATGGTTTACAGCGCAAGCGCTGTGCTTGCCTTTCATGATTACGGCGACCGGTTTTATTTTGTCAAAAGGCAGCTGCTGTTCGCCGGACTCGGCGTAGGCGCGCTGTTTTTTACGATGAATATCAGCTATACCGTCTGGCAAAAGTGGTCAAAGCTGTTCCTGATCATTTGCTTTGTTTTGCTTATCATCGTACTGATCCCCGGCATCGGGGTTGTCCGGGGCGGCGCCCGGAGCTGGCTTGGGATCAGCTCCTTCGGAATTCAGCCGTCCGAATTTATGAAGCTGGCCATGGTGCTTTTTTTGTCCAAATGGCTGTCGGAGAAGCAGCAGAACATTACGCAGTTCACACGCGGGCTGCTGCCGCCGCTTGGCCTTGTGCTGCTGGCGTTTGGCCTTATCATGATGCAGCCGGACCTCGGCTCCGGCACGGTCATGGTAGGCGCTTCGCTTATATTGATCTATACGGCAGGCGCCCGGATACGCCATCTGGCTTCACTAGGGCTGCTAGGCGCTGCCGGTCTGGTTGGCCTGATATTAGCGGCTCCTTACCGGCTGAAGCGGATTACCGCCTTTCTGGACCCGTGGTCCGATCCGCTTGGCTCCGGCTATCAGATCATTCAATCGCTGTACGCGATTGGGCCGGGCGGGCTTGTCGGTCTGGGACTTGGCATGAGCCGGCAAAAGTACAGCTATTTGCCGGAGCCGCAAACGGACTTTATTTTTTCCATCGTGTCCGAAGAGCTTGGCTTTATCGGAGCTTCGGCGCTGATTCTATTATTTTTAATTTTAATATGGCGAGGCATCCGCACGGCGATTGCAGCTCCCGATACGTTCGGCAGCCTGCTGGCCGTAGGCATTACCGGCATTATCGGCGTACAGGTGCTGATTAATATAGGCGTGGTCATCGGCATGATGCCGGTGACGGGCATTACGCTGCCGCTTGTCAGCTACGGCGGCTCTTCATTGACGCTGCTGCTGACTGCGCTTGGCATTTTATTGAACATATCCCGCTACTCGAGGTGACTTTTTTACATGCGTATCGTATTAACAGGCGGCGGCACAGGCGGGCATATTTATCCCGCCGTCGCCATCGGCAAACAGATGGCGAAGGACGAGCCTGGAACCGAGCTTTTATATATCGGCACGGAGAAAGGGCTGGAGAGCCGTATCGTGCCGCAGCTTGGCATTCCGTTTGAATCGATTCATATTACGGGCTTCCGGCGGAAGCTTTCCTTTGAGAATGTCAAGACAGTCGCCCGTTTTCTGAAGGGCGTCCAGCGCTCCAAACGGCTGCTGGAGAAGTTTAAGCCGGATGTCGTTGTAGGAACCGGCGGTTATGTATGCGGCCCGGTCGTTTACGCTGCAGCGAAGCTGGGCATTCCGACTTTTATCCATGAGCAAAATGCGGTTCCAGGATTAACCAATCAATTTTTGGCCCGCTATGCCGATACAGTAGGGGTAAGCTTCCGCGAGGCGGAAACGTTGTTTCCGAAGGCGAAGCGGACGGTGTTTACCGGCAATCCGGTTGCAACAGCGGTGATGAACGCCGCGTCTGGTAAAGGGAAGGGCCTTGCTTCGCTGGGATTGCCGGAAGGAAGCAAAGTAGTGCTCGCTGTCGGCGGAAGCCGGGGGCGAAAGCGATAAACGATGCGATGGTCGACATGGCGCCGAAGCTCGGCAGGCTGCCTGACGTCCATTTTGTGTTTGTTACGGGCGAATCCTACTATGAAGCGACCAAAGAACGGATTCGGCCATCCGGAGCACTGGAGTCGGAACAGCTGAAGCTTGTACCCTATTTGCACAATATGGCGGAAGTGCTGGTGGACAGCGAGCTGCTTGTCGGCCGCTCCGGCGCATCCTCGCTTGCAGAGGTGACGGCTATCGGGCTCCCGGCGATTCTTATTCCTTCTCCGAATGTAACCAACAACCACCAGGAGGCGAATGCCCGCAGTCTTGCGGCTGGCGGCGCAGCCGAAATTATTCTGGAGAAAGAGTTGTCCGGCGAGCTGCTGCTGGAACGCATCGGCGCGATCATGGGCGATGAAAGCCGCAAAAAACAGATGGGCGAAGCGGCATTGAGGCTGGGGATGCCGGACTCGGCCGAAGCCATCGCTGCGGAGCTGCGGCGGCTGACAGGCGGGCGTACCCGTTAAAATCTGCTGTTTATGCGGATGAAGAGCATAACGGCGGAACACTTAGGCAGCTGTCACACACGATTCATGCAAGGCATAATATATCCCATAATCGTGGCCGTCACCCTACAGACGGTTGTTGCAGATGCTAACCCTGTTTGTTTCATGCTTTACGCATCAGGCGAACAGGAGCGAATCCGTATCCGGATCGCACCAATAAGCAAAGGAGGTTCGACATTATGGAACAACTAATAAGCGAGCTGCAGGAGGCAGGCATCGGCAAGGTGCTGCCAAATGAACCGCTTTCTACCTATACAACCTGGAAGATAGGCGGACCCGCTGATCTGCTGATCGTCCCTGACACCAAAGATGAACTCGTGTCGGCCGTCCGGCTGCTGAACAAGCATGGCATTCCGTGGTTTAGTCTGGGCCGCGGGTCTAACATGCTGGTGAGCGACAAAGGGATTCGCGGCGTTGTCATCAAGCCTGGAGAGGGCTCGATTATGCTCGCTTTGAGGACACGGTCGTCCATGCTGGCGCATCGTACTCTTTCGTCAAGTTATCCGTCATGGCCGGTAGAGAAGGATTAACCGGGCTTGAATTCGCGGGGGAATTCCGGGTAATGTCGGCGGAGCGGTCTATATGAACGCAGGCGCGCACGGATCGGATGTGTCGCGTATATTCAGATCAGCTGAAGTTGTGCTGGAAACAGGTGAATTGGTTCGATACGAACGAGAGGATATGCATTTTTCCTATCGTCATTCCATTCTGCAGGAGCACAAAGGGATAGTCGTGGAAGCGACCTTTGAGCTGCAGCATGGGGACCGTAAGGAAATATCCGCTGCTATGGCTGCGCTCAAAGAGAGAAGGCTGCGTACGCAGCCGCTCAAGTCGGCGACCTGCGGCAGCGTGTTCCGCAATCCGCCGGGCGATTATGCCGCTAGATTAATTGAATCGGCAGAGTTGAAAGGGGTTCGTGTCGGAGGCGCAGAAGTTTCCGTGCAGCATGCCAATTTCATTGTAAACACCGGGCAAGCGACAGCTGAAGATGTTCTCGCTCTCATGTCCCATATTCAAGGCACCGTATATGAACGATTCGGAATTAAGCTTGTGCCTGAAGTATTGGTGGTGGGTGAGCGGTAATTCGGAGGTGATACATTGGACAAATTGGTGATTGAAGGCGGGAAACCTCTCTCAGGAACCATTGTTATCCAAGGAGCGAAAAATGCCGCTTTGCCGATATTGGCTGCAAGCATGCTTGCTAATGGCACCGTGACAATTGATCATGTGCCCAAGCTGCTCGATATCGAGGTTATGCTGAACATTTTGCGCGAACTGGGATGCCGCGCCGAGCACATCGGCGAAACCGTCGTATTGCATACGGATTCGGCTACTTCTTCTCATGTCCCGGAGTCGTTGATGAACAAGATGAGATCGTCGATCTTCCTGATGGGGCCGCTGCTGGCCCGATTTGGAGAGACGACGGTTTATCAGCCCGGGGGCTGTGCGATCGGCGAAAGAAAGATTGATCTTCATTTAGAAGGACTTAAGGCGCTTGGCGCAGAAATTGAAGAAACAGGCAACCGGATTGTATGCCGGGCAGCTAAGCTTCGGGGTGCGGATATCCATCTGAGCTTCCCAAGCGTCGGAGCCACCGAGAATATAATGATGGCAGCCGTGCTTGCAGAAGGCCGGACGACGATTACGAATGCTGCCAGAGAGCCGGAAATTCAAGATTTGCAGCGTTTTTTGAACACAATGGGAGCCAAAATTATCGGAGCAGGAACGGATACGATCACTATTGACGGTGTTAAAAAGCTTCAGCCATGCCGCTATACGGTTATTCCCGACCGAATTGTGGCGGGGACCATTATGGTCGCGGCTGCGGCAACACGCGGCAATGTTACTTTGCAGAACGTCAATCCCGGACATTTGTCTTCGCTTATTTATGTGCTCCGCAGAGCAGGTGTTCAAATAACAGCCAGCGATGATATAATTAAAGTCAGTCATGCAAGCAGGCCTAAAGCCATTGAAAGGCTTGTCACTTCTCCATATCCCGCATTTCCAACCGATTTGCAGTCGCAGGTTATGGTGCTGCTTGCACTTTCCGACGGTGTCAGCATTTTGAAAGAGACGGTATTCGAAGGGCGCCTGAAGCATGTGGATGAACTGACCCGAATGGGCGCCGATATTCGCGTCGATATGAATGCTGCATTTATAAAGGGAGTTCCCCGTTTGTACGGCGCTACGGTAGAAGCAACCGACTTGCGGGCAGGAGCGGCTCTCGTTATTGCCGGGCTTGCTGCCCAAGGCAAAACGATCGTCGAGCAGATTCACCATATCGACCGCGGCTATGACCGGATTGAATCGATGCTTTCGCGCCTTGGTGCGCGGATTACGAGATATTCCCCGGTGCCGAACAATACCATTCAATGAAATGCCGGATAGGCGGCCGATTATACTTCCGGCTCCCTCCTCTCGGATGGGGGACCGGTTGTTTTTCAGAGGAGGAACGGACAAGCCATGAGCACGACGATGCCTGTGTTGAAAGAGCCGGTCAAAAAACGCAAAAGCAGCCGTCGGCTGCTTACTGTGCTTTTTTTGCTGTTTATCGTGATTTTGTCGGTTCTATTCTTCAATTCTTCGATTAGCAAAATATCAGAGATTAAGATTACAGGCGCAGTTTACGCCTCTACCGGAGACATCGGGCAGGCGGCGAATATTAAAATTGGGGATTCATTTTTTGGCACTTCGGCACACGCAATCGAGAACCGGATCGAAAAGCTGAGCCCGATTGAAAGCGTGACCGTCAGCAAAAAATTTCCCGGAAAAGTGAATATTGCGGTCGAAGAACATAAGGTGGTTGCATTCGAGTTGTCGGACCAGGGTGAAATGACTGCCATTTTGTCGAATGGAGCAGGCGTTAAAGCAGCTCCCGGCGAAAGCCTGGCAGACCGCCCGGTCTTAACCGGCTGGGACAAAGACAACCCGGTTCTTAGCCAGCTGACGAAGCAGCTTAGCGCCATCTCGCCAAGCGATTTGAATGACTTATCGGAAATTGTTCCATTTCCTTCCAAGGCTTACCCGGACCGCATAAAAATGTACACGCGCACCAAATTTGAGGTCGTGACGGCGGTTTCCGTTCTGCAAGAAAAAATTAAAGCCATCAATGCGGTTATCGAGACGCAGGAGCCGGGCAAGATTACGATGCTGCTAGCGGATACGTATGTTCCCTTTGATGTAGCAACGGCAGAAAACGAGAATTCATCGGAAAAAGACTCTACTCAATAGTTAGAAAGAATGGTAGAATTTTAGGTACGGAATTAGGTGGATGAAATGTTATTTTTTTCGTTGCCAAATGGAATGGAACTTTACTAGAACATGAGCAACAAGGAGATAAAAACGAACTTTTAGAAAAGAAAAATGAAAAATTTGTAGAAAAAAGAGGGATAATTTTACGCGCGTTGAATAAGTAGAAGGATGTTTAAAAAACGATTATTTCAAGAAGAACGATTATTTCAAGAAGTTGGAACGGAGGTGCCGCGGGTTGAGCAGTAACGACATCATCGTAAGTTTGGACATCGGTACATCCAAAGTTCGTGCTATTATTGGCGAAGTGAATAACGGAACCATTAATATTATTGGAGTTGGATCTGCCGACTCGGAGGGTATTCGCAAGGGAGCTATTGTTGATATTGATCAGACCGTACAGTCGATCCGTAATGCGGTTGGGCATGCAGAACGTATGGTTGGCATTCAAATATCCGAGGTTTATGTAGGCATTCAGGGCAACCACATTGCACTGCAGACTAACCATGGCGTCGTGGCAGTATCCAACGAGGACCGTGAAATAGGCGAAGAAGATATTGAGAGAGTGCTGCAAGCGGCCAAGGTTGTCGCGCTGCCCCGGAGAGGGAAATTATCAATCTCGTACCTAAGCAATATTTGGTAGACGGGCTGGAAGGGATCTCGGACCCTCGCGGCATGATAGGCGTAAGGCTTGAAGTGGAAGCAACGATTGTAACAGGCGGCAAGACGGCGATACATAACTTGATGCGCTGCGTGGAAAAAGCCGGTCTCCGCATATCTGGCGTCATTCTGATGTCGCTTGCTTCGGGCGTGATGTCGCTGACGAAGGACGAGAAGGTATCCGGTACGGTATTAACCGATATCGGAGCAGGCTCGACGACTGTGACGATCTTCCAGCAAGGCGGTTTGGCTGCGATATCTACGCTGCCGGTTGGCGGCGAGCATGTCACGAATGATATTGCATACGGCCTTCGCACGCAAGGCGACCATGCGGAAAAAATCAAATTGAAATACGGCTGCGCGGTAGTAGATGACGCGGCTGATGATGTGAAATTTAAAGTGATGCGAATGGGCAGCAATGTGGAGAAGGAATTTTCCCAGGTTGATCTGGCCAGCATTATCGAGCCGAGAATGCAGGAAATTTTCCATCTGGTCAAACAGGAAGTTTACCGCCTGGGATACGGCGACAAGGTGAACGGATACGTCCTGACCGGCGGAGCGGTAACACTGCCCGGCACACTCGAGCTTGGACAAGCTGAACTTGAATCATCCGTTCGTATCGCGCTTCCTGATTATATCGGCGTCAGAGATCCTGCGTTCAGCAGCGGCGTCGGCATGATCCAGTATGTCTCGAAGTACATGGGAGCGCGCGGGATAAGTACTGTAAAGAAGACGGCAAACCGAAAGGCGAGTTCCACCGTTTCAACGAAGCCCGGTATGTTCGAGCGCTTAAAAAATATGTTTAACGAATTTATTTGATCGGGGGAAGTGAAAATGTTGGAGTTCGATTTCGAGCTGGAGCAGCTGGCTCAAATTAAAGTAATCGGCGTTGGCGGCGGCGGCAGCAATGCAGTCAACCGAATGATTGATAACGGTGTTAAAGGTGTAGAATTTATTACGGTGAATACGGATGCGCAAGCTCTTCACCTTGCCAAATCCGAGCATAAGCTGCAAATCGGCGATAAACTTACGCGCGGACTTGGCGCAGGGGCCAATCCGGAAGTAGGCAAAAAAGCAGCTGAAGAATCCCGCGAAGCGATCATGAATCAGCTGAAAGGCGCGGACATGGTATTCGTAACAGCTGGCATGGGCGGCGGCACCGGTACAGGCGCAGCTCCTGTCATCGCTGAAATCGCACGCGAATGCGGCGCATTGACGGTTGGGGTTGTCACCCGCCCGTTTACATTCGAAGGCCGCAAGCGTTCCACGCAAGCCGAACTTGGCATTGAAGCGCTGAAAGAGAAAGTCGACACGCTGATTGTCATTCCTAATGACCGGCTGCTTGAAATTGTAGACAAGAAAACGCCGATGCTGGAAGCGTTCCTGGAAGCCGACAACGTGCTTCGCCAGGCAGTCCAAGGCATTTCCGACCTGATTGCCGTTCCTGGCTTGATCAACCTTGACTTTGCCGATGTGAAAACAATCATGACGGAGCGCGGCTCCGCTTTGATGGGTATCGGCGTGGCAACAGGCGAGAATCGTGCGGCTGAAGCGGCACGCAAAGCAATCATGAGCCCGCTGCTCGAAACTTCGATCGACGGCGCTCGCGGCGTTATTATGAATATAACCGGCGGAACGAACCTTTCGCTGTATGAAGTGAACGAAGCGGCTGAAATTGTTATCTCGGCTTCCGATCCGGAAGTGAATATGATTTTTGGCGCTATCATTAACGAAGATTTAAAAGATGAGATCAAAGTAACGGTTATTGCGACAGGCTTCGAGAACAAGCCGGCGGCGAATGTTCGCCGTGCGCCAGCTGAGCAGCCGGAATCGCGCCAAGGAGCTTCCGCACCGGTCAACCCGGCGCCAAGCAGCGGTACGCCAAGCGTAAAACCGTTTGGCGCAGCGCCAACAAGCGATCAGCTGGAAATTCCGGCGTTTTTGCGCAATCGCCGCAACAATGACCGCTAAGCCAGACATATTGTGACAAAAAAGCTTTCCTGAAGCCGGTATGGCGACAGGAAAGCTTTTTATTTTTTCGATATAAAGCGTTGTTTCACTCGAACGATCACCCGTAATCCAACTCCGCCCTTTTTGTATCCCCTTCAATTGGTTCTGATTCCCCTCGACAAAAAAAGAGTGTCCCCGGCGTCATGATTAGACAGACATCGAAATAGGATTTTAATATACTGATGTCAAGCTTCCGGCGCTTGATGCAGAGACTGCTTCAGCCGCATACGGAGGCTGGAGGGGGATCGCCCTTGGCCGTCTATATTGATGTCGTGTTTTTGCAGGAACTGTTGATCGACGGCGGCATATTGTTAACGACCGCATGGGTTCGCCACGTACGGGCCAATCCATGGCGCGTGCTGGCAGCAGCGTCGATCGGTGCATGTTACGTTGTTTTGATGTTATTCCCTCCGTTGTCATTTATGTACACTTTGGCTGTGAAAGTCGCATTATCTTTTCTTATTTTATGGGTAGCATTTGGTTTTGGGTCGCTGCAATTTTTTTCCCGGAACGTTGCCGCCTTTTATACGGTAAATTTTGTTGCGCTTGGAGCGGTGCTTGGATTTCATTATTTGCTGATGAAAGGCTCTGCCAGTGTATGGAAAACGATGACGCTAAACGGCAGCGGAGGCGTCGATATCGAAATGAGAATGGGCGCGGTGTATATGTTGGCGGCGCTCTCCATCGGCCTGTATATTTACCGGGCTGTCTGGAGCCAAAAGCGAAAAGCGGCACAGGTGCAAAGCCATACGGCATCCGTGAAGGTAACGATTGGTGAAAGCGTACGCAGTTGTATCGGGCTGGTGGATACCGGCAATCAGCTGTATGATCCGTTAAGCCGTTCGCCCGTTATGGTCATGGAAGCGGCGTTGTGGAACGATGCCCTGCCTGCTTCCTGGCTCGAAGGAATCAAGCATTCTCAGGTGGATCGTTTAATTGCAGATCTTGATGGGGAAACGTTCGAATGGCGCGATCGCCTTCGCCTTGTTCCTTATCGGGGCATCAATCGCGGGACACAGTTCATGCTCGCTCTTAGACCCGATGCGGTAATCGTTGAACGGGAAGGACAAGTGTATGAATCCCGGAAAGTGCTAGTCGGCCTGGACGGCGGGAAGCTTGCGGCGGACGGGGCTTATCAAGCCATCATCCATCCTTCGCTTGTGCAGCAGGTCCAGTGACAGCAACATTAGGTTATATTCACACATTTTCGGGAGGGGTAAACAATGGTAGTCAAATGGAAACTGATCCTTCAGTTATATTATTATCGGCTTTTGTTTTTATTCGGATTAAAAAGCGATGAAATATATTATATCGGCGGCAGTGAAGCGCTGCCTCCTCCGCTTACGCGCGAGGAGGAGGAGTTTCTGCTGGAGAAGCTTCCGTCGGGCGACAGCGCGATCCGCGCGATGCTGATCGAACGGAACCTTCGCCTTGTCGTTTATATTGCGCGCAAGTTTGAGAACACGGGGATCCACATTGAAGATCTCGTGTCCATCGGGGCAATCGGACTGATTAAAGCGGTGAATACGTTTGATCCGGAGAAAAAAATCAAGCTCGCCACGTATGCTTCCAGATGTATTGAAAATGAAATTTTGATGTATTTGAGGCGGAACAGCAAGACGCGCACCGAAGTGTCGTTCGACGAGCCGCTTAATATTGACTGGGACGGCAATGAGCTGTTGTTGTCGGACGTATTAGGTACGGAAAATGATACGATCTACCGGAATATTGAAGAGCAGGTTGACCGCAAGCTGCTGCATAAAGCGCTCGACAAGCTGACGGAGCGTGAGCGGATCATTATGGAGCTGCGCTTTGGGCTTGCGGACGGCGAAGAAAAAACACAAAAGGATGTTGCGGATTTGCTTGGCATTTCGCAGTCCTACATTTCAAGGCTGGAGAAGCGGATCATTAAACGGCTCCGCAAAGAATTTAATAAGATGGTGTAACCGCTCCGAATCCGCGAATCACAACGATTGTGCCTGCTGCCGGCGGCTGACGGACATGTCGAACGGTGTCAGCTGAAGGAATAAAATAGGCCTTCAAGGAGATAATGTACATTAATGTTTCTCCTTGGGAGGTAATCACGTTGACCCGAAACAAAGTTGAGATCTGTGGAGTAGATACCGCGAAACTGCCTGTTCTGACTAATGCCGAAATGCGGGAATTATTCACGGCGTTACAAACGAAAAATGAGTGGTCAGCAAGGGAGAAATTGGTTAATGGCAACCTGAGGCTGGTACTCAGTGTCATTCAGCGTTTCAATAACAGGGGAGAGTATGTGGACGACTTATTCCAGGTCGGCTGCATCGGGCTGATGAAAGCGATCGATAACTTCGATCTTGGCCAAAACGTTAAATTTTCGACCTATGCCGTTCCGATGATTATCGGTGAAATCCGCCGTTACTTGCGAGATAACAACCCGATCCGCGTTTCCCGCAGCCTGCGGGATATTGCATACAAGGCACTGCAGGTCAGAGACAGCCTGACGAACAAAAATTCCCGCGAACCAACGATATTTGAAATATCGGAAGAGCTGAATGTGCCGAAAGAAGATATCGTATTCGCGCTGGATGCGATCCAGGATCCCGTATCCCTCTTTGAGCCGATCTACCACGACGGCGGCGATCCGATCTATGTGATGGATCAAATTAGCGACGACAAAAACAAGGATGTTTCCTGGATTGAAGAAATCGCGCTGCGGGAAGCGATGCACAAGCTGAACGACAGAGAAAAAATGATTTTGTCCATGCGTTTTTTTGAAGGCAAGACGCAAATGGAAGTTGCGGACGAAATCGGTATTTCACAGGCGCAAGTATCCCGGCTGGAGAAATCGGCCATTCTTCAAATGCAGAAGCATGTTAAAACGTAACAGCTTATCCCTTTCCCTTTGCACTTCATGAACGACGATGCCCATACGGAGCCGGCAGGCTGCCTGTATGGGCTTTTATTTTGCCTGCAGGCCCTTTGTGCACGCAGGCGGCGCATTTTTCAAGTTAACAGTACATTTTGGGCTAAAGTCACATATAGTTAGTACTAGTAGATGTTTACTTCGCCGGAAGCGTGGTGATCGATAATGAAAATATCGGATTTTCAAACAAAGGACGTTATTAATATTGTGGACGGAAAGAAGCTGGGCCATATTACCGATCTGGAGCTTGATTTGCGCCAGGGGCGGATCGATTCCATTGTTGTGCCGCAGCTGACCCGGTTCAGAGGGATGTTTGGCGGCGGCGGCGGAGCCGAAGTAGTTATTCCATGGCGGAACATTGTCAAGATCGGAACGGATGTAGTGCTTGTCCGGATGGACGATGCCAAAGGATATAAACCGGAGGAAGAGGATTTGCACGTGCGGACGTAACGCGGTAAACTGGCTGAAGAGGTGATCAGCAGAAGATGGAAAGTTTTCAGCAGCATGCTACAGCGAAGGAACCTTCGCTTTTTTTGTTGTCTTCTTGGATGGAACAGGAGCCAGGGCTTACGGCCGGCTTTACCGGCAGAAGCGGCGGTGTAAGCGGCAGCCCCTGGACTTCGCTCAATATGGGGCTGCATGTCGGGGATGACGAGGAGACGGTTGCACGGAACCGGCGGCTGCTCGCGGAAGCGATAGGCTGGCCGTTCGAGGCGTTTACTTGCGGCGAGCAGGTGCATGGGTGCGCCGTATATAAGGTGACAGCATCCGACCGCGGCAAGGGCAGGCTGTCACGCGAGGACGCGGTCCCGGATACGGATGCCCTGATGACGAATGAGCCGGATACGCTGCTTGTATCCTTTTACGCGGACTGTGTGCCGCTATATTTTTACGATGCGGAGCATCGGGCGATAGCGTTGGCGCACGCCGGCTGGAAAGGTACCGTGCAGCAGATAGCGGCCCGCACGCTGGAGGCGATGCATGAAGCGTACGGGACGCGGCCGGACGCGGTGCAGGCGGCCATCGGCCCCTCCATCGGAGACTGCTGCTACGAGGTGGACAATTATGTCATCGACCGGCTTATGCCGGTCATCGACTCGTTTGAAGCCGGGGATGAAGCGGTTCAGCGGATGCTGAGGCCTGTTCCGGATGGAAAAGCAATGGTAAACTTGAAAGAAATAAACCGACAGATTATGATAAAAGCAGGAATTTTGCCGATCCATATCGAAATGTCCAAGTGGTGCACCGGCTGTAACCGGGATTTGTTTTTTTCGCACCGGATGGAAGGCGGCCGAACGGGTCGGATGGCCAGTTGGATCGGCATTCGGAAATGAGGTAACCAAATTGTCATTATCAGATAGGATCGAAACAGTAGAGAAGCGGATTCAAGAAGCTTGCGGCAGAAGCGGCCGCAGCCGTGAAGAGGTACAAGTGATAGCGGTCACGAAATATGTGTCGGCGGATACCGCTCTAAAGGCCGTGGAGCTCGGCTTGCATCATCTGGGCGAGAACCGCTGGCAGGTCGCTCAGGACAAATGGAAGGCGATCAGCGGGGCGGTTCCGGAGGGAGCGGACAACCCGGTCGTATGGCATTTTATCGGATCGCTGCAGTCGAACAAGGTGAAGGAAGTCATCGGGAAATTTACATATATTCATTCGCTGGACAGGCTGTCGCTTGCGAAAGAAATTCAGAAGCAAGCTGAGCAGCATGGGCTTGTCGTTCCGTGTTTTATTCAAGTAAACGTTTCGGGCGAAGAAAGCAAACACGGCTTGCAGCCGGATCAGGTACTGCCTTTTCTGCGCGACCTTCGACAATTGAACGCCGTAAGGCCTGTTGGTCTTATGACGATGGCGCCGCTCGAGGCGGAAGCGGAAGCAACGAGGCCGGTATTCCGGGCTTTGCGGCAGCTGAGGGATGAGCTGAACAGATCGGGCGAACTCGATTTTCCGCTTACGGAGCTTTCCATGGGGATGTCAGGAGATTTTGAAGTGGCGATTGAAGAAGGAGCTACCTGGGTCAGACTTGGAACGATACTCGTGGGAAAAGAGGAGGAATAACAATGAGCGTTATGAACAAGTTTCTGAACTTTATCGGACTCCAGGAAGAAGAAGAGGTTATCGAGCGGGAGCGCGTTGATCAGCAGCATGCGACGGAAGAGCATGAAATTGAAACCACTCCTTTCGAAACACGTAAACATACGAAGAGCAGCAATATCGTCAGCATCCATTCGCAGAAAAATGTCCGTTTCGTGCTAAGCGAGCCGCGTTCCTACGATGAAGCTCAGGAAATAGCCGACCATCTTCGTTCGCGCAAGCCGGTTGTCGTCAACCTGCAGCGCGTCCGTTACGATATTGCGATGCGCATTGTCGATTTTCTGAGCGGCACCGTATACGCTTTGAACGGTACGATCTCGAAGCTCGGACCTAACATTTTTCTGTGTACGCCGGATACAGTAGAAATTCAAGGGACAATCACGGAAATGCTGGCAGAGGAGAACGATTACAATAGAATGAGGTGACCTTGGATTGAGTATTGACGGACTGATTTACGGTTTGGAGCAGATTTATTCGATATTAATTATCGTCTACGTGCTGATGTCCTGGTTCCCGAATGCGCGGGAGAGCTTCATCGGCAATTTTCTCGCCAAAATCGTTGAACCGTATTTGAGCATCTTCCGCAGATTTATTCCGTCTATCGGCGGTATGATTGATATTTCGCCAATCGTGGCTTTGTTCTGCTTGCGGTTTATCGCCGCGGGGCTGATCGCCGTGCTTGGGTTTATCGGCCTGTAACGGACAGGCCAAGATTAGGCGCAAGGAAGGACAGAGAGATGAAGACATCCTTATATGAGCATTTTCACCCGGAGGAGAAATCGTTTGTCGACCGGGCATGGGAATGGATTGAACGGTCCGCACAGCAGCATGAGCTGAAGCGGACCGATTTTTTGGATCCGAGACAGGCGCAAATCGTACAAATGCTGGCTAATCGCGAACCCGATGTTCAGATTATGCTTGTCGGCGGTTATCCGGAAGCCGAGCGCCGGCGGGCGCTGATCGCCCCGGACTATCGAAATTTGGACGACGAGCCTGCCGGGCTGCTTGTGCTTGCCGTTCATGCGCAAGGCGGAGTGCAGCTTGAGCTTGACCATGGCGACTATTTAGGCGCATTGTTAGGGCTTGGCATCAAAAGAGACCGGATTGGCGATATCCATGTCCATGGCGATTTTTGCCATATTATTGTGGCAGAAGAAATTGCCGACTACTTGAACGTCCATTTGAGGCAGGTACATCGAGCGTCGGTGCTGACGGACATTTTGCCGCTGGAACAGTTGCAGCCCGTTGTAGTGAAGCTGCAGGAGATGAGCTTGTCCGTTGCGTCCATGAGGCTTGACGGCATCGCCAGCGATGTTTACCGGGTCAGCCGGACGAAAATCGTCGATCCGATCCGGGCGGGACGGTGCCGGGTGAATTTCAAGACGGAAGAGGATCCGTCCGAGCCGCTTAAGGCCGGAGACATCGTATCCATTAAAGGGCTTGGCCGGTTTAAGGTGCTTGAAACCGAAGGCGTTACAAAAAAAGGAAGAGTCCGCGTCAAAATTGGCAAATTTATTTAGGCCGTTGCAGGAATTTGGTGGCAGTTGTCGAATCTTTTCACGACAAATGTTTCCAAGGCGGTAAGAGCCGGGAATCAGAACTTTAAGGAGGTGGACCAATGCCGTTAACGCCATTGGACATACATAACAAAGAGTTCGGACGCCGATTGCGCGGTTATGACGAAGATGAAGTAAATGAATTTTTGGACCAGGTCATTAAAGACTACGAGTCCATCATTCGCGAAAACAAAGAGCTGCAAAATCAGGTTCTGTCGCTGCAGGAGAAGCTGAATCACTTTGCCAATATTGAAGAGACGCTTAGCAAAACGATTATCGTTGCGCAGGAAGCGGCCGATGAAGTGCGGAACAATGCGAAGAAGGAAGGACAGCTGATTCTGAAAGAAGCGGAGAAGAATGCTGACCGGATTATTAACGAAGCGCTCGCCAAGTCGCGTAAAGTATCGCTTGAGGTGGAAGAGCTGAAGAAACAAGCCTCCATCTACCGTGCGCGTTTCCGTACGCTGGTGGAAGCTCAGCTGGAACTGCTGTCGCAAGACGGCTGGGAGTCGCTTGAAGCGGCGGCAAGCGCGTCGGAGTATGAGCCTTTCTCACGTTAACAGGCATGCAGGCGGTTCGTCGCCTATTTTCGCACGAATGATTTGACAATGCGGTGCCGTATAAGCTATAACTAATACTAATTCGACTACAATTTGTGCAATGAACTTCTGTGACGAGAACCAGTACGCTCCGCCGAGTCGTTCCCCAGAGAGCCGGACCAGCTGAAAACCGGCGTTCGACAGCGAGCCGAATATCATCTCCGAGAAGCGGAGCCGAAACGATGTTTGTCCGTAAAATTTTACGGGCGAAGCAGCCTATTAAGCGCCGACGGCAGTCCCCCGTTACAGGGAACCGCGAATGTTCTATTCGCGAGCGAAGGTGCCGCACGGCATGTTTGCTTTGGCTTTGCTCCATATGAGCAAAAGGTCAAGGACCAGACATTATTTTGTGCGGAACAAGGGTGGTAACGCGAGCATGCCTCGTCCCTTTTACAGGGGACGGGGCTTTATTTATTTTCACCAGCAATAAATGACGCTTGGCTCGGAATACGAATTTGGAAGGGGTATGAACCATGCAGCGTGTAGACGTCAAAGAGCGCGCAAGAGCCCGTGAACTGCGGGTTCTGGACAAATGGAACAAAGAAGGCACATTTAAAAAATCGATTGAAAATCGTGCGGGTAAACCGAACTACGTGTTTTATGAAGGGCCGCCAACCGCAAACGGCAAGCCGCATATCGGCCATGTGCTGGGCCGCGTAATCAAAGACTTCGTTGGCCGTTACAAAACGATGTCCGGTTACCGCGTCGTCCGCAAAGCGGGCTGGGATACACATGGACTGCCGGTTGAGCTTGGCGTGGAGAAGCAGCTGGGCATCTCCGGCAAGCAGGAAATCGAAAAGTACGGCGTTGAAGCATTTATTAAGAAATGCAAAGACAGCGTATTTGAGTATGAAAAGCAGTGGCGCGAGCTGACGGAAGGCATCGCATACTGGACCGATCTGGACGATCCGTACATCACGCTCAAAAACGAGTATATCGAAAGCGTATGGCATATCCTTTCGACCATTCACAGCAAAGGGCTGCTGTACCGCGGCCACCGCGTCAGCCCATATTGTCCTTGCTGCCAAACGACGCTTAGCTCGCATGAGGTTGCACAAGGCTACAAAGATGTGAAAGACCTGAGCGCGACGGCGAAGTTCAAGCTGAAGGACAGCGGCGACTATGTGCTCGCCTGGACGACAACACCTTGGACACTGCCGGCGAACGTTGCGCTTGCTGTTCATCCGGAGCTGGACTATGTGCGCGCGTCCAAAGACGGCGAGGTGTACATCGTAGCCAAAGCTTTGGCGGGCGACGTGCTGAAGGACGGCTACGAGGTGCTGTCGGAGCTGAAAGGCGCGGAGCTTGTGAACCGCAGCTATGAGCCGCCGTTTGGTTACGTGAAGCCTGAACGCGGCCATATCGTTATCCCGGGCGATTTCGTCAGCGATACAAGCGGTACCGGTATCGTTCACATTGCGCCTGCACACGGCGAAGACGACTATAAAGTATCCCGCCAGAACGATATCAGCTTTGTCAGCGTCGTGAACGGCGAAGGCAAATATAACGAAGAGATCACTGATTTTGCCGGCCGGTTCGTCAAAGACCCGCAGCTGGATATCGACATCGTGAAAGCGCTGAGCGAAAAAGGTCTGCTTTACTCCAAAGAACGTTACGAGCACAGCTATCCGTTCTGCTGGCGCTGCGACACTGCTTTGATCTACTATGCGACGGAAAGCTGGTTCATCAAAACAACGGCGGTCAAAGATCAGCTCATCGCGAACAACAACTCGATCGACTGGTACCCGGGCCATATCCGCGAAGGCCGTTTCGGCAAGTTCCTGGAGGATCTGGTGGACTGGAACATCAGCCGCAACCGTTATTGGGGCACGCCGCTTAACGTATGGGTATGCGAAGCGACCGGCAAGGAATATGCGCCAAGCAGCATCGCCGATCTTCGCGAGCGCGCGGTTGATTTTGTGCCCGAGGATATTGAGCTGCACAAGCCTTATGTGGACGAAATCAAGCTGAAATCGCCGTTTGCCGAAGGCGCGGTCATGACGCGCACCTCCGAGGTTATTGACGTATGGTTCGACAGCGGTTCGATGCCGTTTGCACAGCAGCATTATCCGTTCGAAAATCAGGAACGTTTCGCCGAACAATATCCGGCCGACTTCATCTGCGAAGGCATCGACCAGACACGCGGCTGGTTCTACAGCCTGCTGGCCGTATCGACGCTTTATAACGGCAAGGCGCCGTACAAATCCGTTATTTCCACCGGTCACGTGCTGGATGAAAACGGGCAAAAAATGTCCAAATCAAAAGGCAATGTCATCGACCCGTGGGAAATCATCGACGAGTATGGCACGGACGCTTTCCGCTGGGCTTTGCTTGCCGACAGCGCGCCTTGGAACAACAAACGGTTCTCCCGCGGCATCGTAGGCGAAGCCAAATCGAAAGTGGTAGACACAATTGTCAACACCCATGCGTTCTACGCGCTGTATGCTTCGATCGACGGTTTTGTAGCTGAGGAGCATGCGGAGAAGCCGTCCGCCAACAAGCTGGACCGCTGGATCGTATCCCGCCTGAACAGCTTGACGAAGACGGTTGTCAAAGGTTTGGACAGCAACGACTTCCTGAACCCGGCCAAAGCGATTGAAACGTTTGTGGATGAGCTGAGCAACTGGTACATCCGCCGCTCGCGCGACCGTTTCTGGGGCAGCGGACTGACGGAAGATAAAATCGCCGCTTACCAAACGCTGCGCAGCGTACTGCTCACGCTTTCCAAGCTGATCGCGCCGTACACGCCGCTTGTGGCGGAAGATGTATACGGTAACCTCGGGGGCGGCGAAAGCGTGCATCTGGCCGACTATCCGGTTGCAGACGAAGCGGCAATCGACGAGCAGCTGGAGCGGGACATGGAGAACGCGAAGCTCATTGTGGAGCTGGCGCGCAACGTCCGCAACGAAACCGGCATCAAGACGCGCCAGCCGTTGTCGGAGCTGATCGTTTCACTTAGCGATGATTTTGATGTAGAAGGCTATCAAGACATTATCAAGGATGAAATCAATGTGAAGGCTATTGCAGTTCAACATAGCGACAGCGGGTTTGTTGATTTTGCTTTCAAGCTGAATTTGAAGCTTGCCGGCAAAAAATACGGCAAAAACGTTGGCCCAATCCAAGCCTGGCTGAAAGGTCTGTCTCCGGATCAGACACGCGCTGCCATGCAAGAAGGCGCTCTTGCCTTTACGACAGCGGAAGGCGAAGCACTCTCGATTGCCATCGACGAGCTGCTTGTCGAAAAACAAGCGAAGTCCGGTTTCGCGTCCGCTTCTGCTAATGGCGTGACTGTTGCGCTCAATACGGAAATTACGCCTGCGCTTGAGCAGGAGGGCTGGGTGCGCGAAGTAGTGCGTGCCGTTCAGGATACGCGCAAAAAGCTGGACCTGCCGATCGAACGCCGCATTGATCTTGTGCTTGAGGCTGACCGCGAGCTGCAGGCTGCACTTGAAGCATTTGAAGATGTGCTGCGCGAAAGCGTCCTGCTGAACAGTGTAACGTATGGAACGGATGCGCAAATGGAACGCGTACAGCTTGGGGAAAAAGAGTTAGGAATCCATATTCGCGGGTAATATATATTAGTCAGGCATTTCGCCGGCTATAAATGAATAAGCCATACAAACGGCGCCTAATGTCCCGCTGTCAGCGGCATTCGGCCAGGCTCCCTGCGCGGAGCCGCACCGCCTGTATGGCTTTAATACTCGCGAAACGGCCCCTCCGAATGGAGGCGGAATGGTTTTCGCCTGCAAAGGGGGACGGAGATGGAGCGCAAGCCGGATAAGGAGCGGACGGATGATCGGGATGAAATCATTCAGTCGTTAAGCTTTCTCGATAAACGGCTTCAAAAAATTGCCGCTGATATGGAGAAAACGCAAATTGCCGATTACGTCGATTTGATGAACCGGCCATTTAAGCTGATTTGGCGAAATCTCGTTGCCGGTCTGGCCAGAGGCGTCGGCATCGCGGTCGGGTTTACTTTTTTTGCGGCAACGATTATTTACTTCCTCCAAATATTAGGCGCTTTGAATTTGCCGATTATTGGCGACTATATAGCGGACATTGTCCGCATCGTGCAAATTCAGCTGGAAGGCAAAACGTATTAATGAAAGAAGAGAACCGTTAATTAACGGTTCTCTTCGTCTTCAGGAGCAATATCCGGCTCCAAGCCGTGGTCGCCTTCATCCGCGTCCAGATAATGGTCGTACCGGCGGTTGCGTACAATATACGTATGGCGCCCGGTAATGTCAGAAGCGACAAAACTTTCGAACGGCTCGACATAACCGTCCAGCTCATCTGCTTCAATACCGACATGGTCATAATCGGTTGCTTCATTGTTTTCGGAATAGGCGGGTGATGAGGAATCGCCCCAGCTTTCAACGATTTGCCAGGCGTCTTCGCCGTCAAAGCCGTTGTAGGAATCCTGCTCGTCCATACTGGTTCGTCCAAACGGCGGATTCAGGAACTGTTCCTCGACCGGGCGATTACTGGACATTTGCTGCCTCGGTGCATGCTCGGCGCAATATAAAGCATCGGGCAGCGCTTCAAGCCGCTCAAACGGAATATCGCGGCCGCATGTCCGGCAGACGCCGTAGGTACCGGCGTCCATAGCTTGAAGCGCAGCGTCGATCCGGTACAGATGCAGCTCCTTATTTTCCAGCAGGGCGATGTCCTTGCCGCGTTCAAACATTTCGGAGCCCAAGTCGGCCGGATGATTGTCAATCGGCGACAACTCCCCGGTCATATCGCGCATTGACTCGGTCAAGCCGTAATGGCCGTTTGCTTCCAGCTCGCGTTCGACGGCTGCTTTATCTTGTTCCAGCCTCTGCCGAAGCTGCTCAAGCTGACTGCGTTGAAGAGCCATATTTTACCGCTTCCTTTCACATCGAAGTGAGGCCTGCATGGCAATAGCATTTGCAGGAGAGCCTTAATTATTGTGAGGACATCGCTGGGAATTGCAATTGGAAATGAAGTGGCGGCGCTGTCTGCCATTATGCTACAATATGGACGGACATATTAAGGGGGATGGCAAATTACATGCGCTTGTTCTATTACGGAATTGCATTGTTTGTATTTGTGCTTGATTTGGTAACGAAAAAAATCGTTGAAGCCCAATTGGAAATTAGCGATCAAATCAGCGTCATAGGGAATTTTTTCCTTATTACGTCTTACCGCAATCGCGGGGCGGCATTTTCCATATTGCAAGACCAGCGTTTCTTCTTTATTGCCATAACGGTTATTATCGCTGTCGGCATTATATGGTACATGCAGTCCATAAAAGATAAAAACCGCGCGATTTTGTTGACCGGGCTTGGTTTTGTGCTAGGCGGAGCTACCGGCAATTTTTTGGACCGCGCGCTGACAGGCGAAGTGGTTGATTTTCTGCAATTCAATTTCGGCAGCTACACGTTTCCGATCTTTAACATCGCCGATTCGGCCATTACCGTCGGCGTAGTGCTTATTATTATTGACACGTTACTGCATTCAAAAGATGAGAATAAGAGCTTGAATGGCGGAGAGGACAAGGAAAACAACGGGCATGAGCAACGTACCATCTCTTAATACGGAAGATCAGTTTGAATGGGTCGTTTCGCAGCAGCAAGCAGGCGAACGATTGGATAAATTTGTTAACGAACAATTGGATATCGACGGCGTCTCCCGGACGCAAATCCAGGACTGGATTAAGCAGGGAGCAGTGCAAGTCAACGGCAAGGCCGTCAAACCTAACTATAAATTAAATGAAAGCGACCAGCTGCTGGTTGTCGTACCGGAGCCGGAGGACGCCTCGATTGAACCGGAACCTATTCCGCTGGACATCGTTTATGAGGATTCGGATGTAATCGTCATCAATAAGCCAAGAGGCATGGTCGTGCATCCGGCTGCCGGACATTCCTCCGGCACGGTCGTTAATGCTTTGATGTACCACTGCAAAGATTTGTCCGGCATTAACGGCATGCTTCGTCCCGGCATCGTACACCGTATCGACAAAGATACATCCGGTTTGCTGATGGCCGCCAAAAACGACCTGGCGCATATTTCGCTGGCCGAGCAGCTGAAGGATCACTCTGTTACCCGCAAATACATTGCGCTTGTTCATGGCAATATGCCGCATGATCAAGGAACGGTGGATGCGCCGATCGGCCGCGACCCGCATGACCGGAAACTGTTTACGGTTACCGACCAGAACAGCAAGCGCGCCGTGACGCATTTTCTTGTAAAAGAGCGGATCGGCGACGATTTTACGCTGCTCGAGCTTCAGCTCGAAACAGGAAGAACGCATCAAATCCGCGTCCATATGAAATATATCGGTTACCCGCTGGCAGGCGATCCGGTATACGGCCGCAACAAGACGGTTGCATTAAACGGGCAGGCTCTGCATGCCGCGGTTATCGGCTTCAGACATCCGCGCAGCGGACAATATTTGGAATTTGAAGCGCCGATTCCGGATGATATGGAGCAAGTACTGCAAGCATTAAGACAACGTTAATCAGGCTAAAATAAATAAGCTACCACAGTTCCGATGCGAAAAGTGCAAACTTTTCTCCAATTAAGTCATTAATGTGAATCGGTCAAGTAAGCTATCCTAGAGCTAAATCGTACTTTTTTAGGTACAACCTATAAGGATTGGTGATTTCATGACTCTCATTAACGGCAATTATCTGGAGCTGCAAGGCAGCTATTTGTTTTCGGAAGTGGCGAAACGCCGCACCAAATTTGCTCAAGAAAATCCAAACGCGGAAATTATTAGCCTTGGCATTGGCGATGTCACGCGCGGCCTGCCGGAAGCGGTTATTAAAGCGATGCACAGCGCGGTTGACGAAATGGCTGTACCGGGCTCTTTCCGTGGTTACGGCCCTGAGCAAGGGTACGATTTCTTGATTAACGCTATTATTGAAAATGACTATAAAGCCCGCGGCATCGACATTCAAGCGAATGAAGTCTTCCTTAGCGACGGGTCGAAATGCGACGTAGGCAACATTCAGGAAATTTTCAGCAACGATACGATTGTGGCCGTGCAGGACCCCGTCTATCCGGTATATGTGGATACGAACGTAATGGCTGGCCGTTCGGGCAAATTCAATAAAGAGACGAACCGCTATGATAACATCGTGTATCTGGAATGCACGGCGGACAATAACTTTAAACCAAGCTTGCCTGACCGCAAAGCGGATTTGATCTACCTCTGCTACCCGAACAATCCGACGGGCATGACGCTTTCGAAAGACGAACTGAAAAAATGGGTCGATTATGCCAAAGCTAACAATGCGATCATTTTGTATGACTCGGCTTATGAAGCGTTTATTCAAGAAGAGGATGTTCCGCACAGCATTTATGAAATTGAAGGCGCTAAGGAAGTGGCCATCGAATTCCGCAGCTTCTCCAAAACAGCCGGCTTTACGGGCATCCGCTGCGCGTACACGGTAGTGCCGCGCGAGCTGAAAGGCTTTACGCCTGACGGCCAGCAAGTGCTGCTGAACGATCTGTGGAACCGCCGCCACACGACGAAGTTTAACGGTGTGTCCTATGTGACGCAGCGCGGTGCGGCTGCCATTTATTCGCCGGAAGGCAAAGAGCAGATCAAAGCGCTTGTTGATTATTACATGACCAATGCTAAAATTATCCGCGAAGGACTTGCTTCGATCGGCCTGGAAGTGTATGGCGGCGTTAACGCACCGTATATCTGGCTGAAGACGCCAAACGGCCTTGATTCCTGGGCGTTTTTTGACAAGCTGCTTTCGGAAGCGAACATTGTCGGAACGCCAGGCGTCGGTTTTGGCCAAAGCGGCCAAGGCTACTTCCGCCTCACCGCTTTCGGCAGCCGTGAAAACACGGAAAAAGCAGTGGAAAGAATCCGCGGCCTGTCGCTGTAACATCCATTTATTAGAAGCTCTATCCAACTGCCGCAAAGCCGATTGGCTGCGCGGCAGTTTTTATTTGACATGTACAATCGCCCGCATAAACGGCCATACTAAAAAGGTCCTTTATAGCTCTTGACAGGAGTCATGATGTCTGGCATAATTTCTACGATACATGGCAGTACCTTTAACTCAGTCCCGTGAGGCTGGCAAGGTAGCGTGAATAACTTTTGTACCGGGCAATGGATAGTGCAGCCGGGGTAAGCCGTCTCTCGAGGCAGAGCGCGGATGCCCTTGGCTGTCCGTGCGCCTGTGTGCAATGACACACTCCTTGCGTTAAGCAAGGAGTTTTTTTGTGCCTAAAGTTACTGCGCCCTTCGGTTAAAGCAACCCACAACTAAGGCAAGCTGCGGAAAAGGAGGAAGGCTTCAGATGGAGGAACAACGTTTAGTGCTTATGGATGAGACGGCAATCCGCCGTGCTTTGACTCGAATCGCCCATGAAATTGTCGAACGGAATAAAGGAATCGACGATTGCGTGTTCGTCGGCATTCGAACAAGAGGCATCTACTTGGCAAGAAGAATTGCTGAACGTATTAACGACATCGAAGGCAAACCGGTTAATGTGTACGATCTTGACATTACGCATTACCGCGATGACCGGGTCCGGCCGGAGGTATCCGACGCGGAAGTGGTCGGTCTGCCGGAAGACCTGATTAACGGAACGTTCACAGTGCAAGACAAACGGGTCATTCTGTTTGACGATGTGCTGTTCACCGGACGAACGATTCGCGCTGCGATGGATGCGCTGATGGACAGCGGCAGGCCGCAAAGCATTCAGCTGGCCGTGCTGGTGGACAGAGGACATCGCGAGCTGCCGATCCGTCCGGATTTTGTAGGCAAAAACGTGCCGACCTCAAAGCAGGAAGAAATTCAAGTTTCCTTGTCTGAAATTGACTCGACCGATCAAGTAACGATTATTCAACAAAGGGGCAAGCTGTATGACAACACTGACAGCTCTTAAACAGCGTAGTTTGCTCGGACTGAAAGAACTGGATAAAGAAGAAATCGAATCGATTTTGCAGCGTGCGGCATTTTGGGAACAGCAGGACAACAAAGTAAATGAAGTCCTGAACGGCAAATTTATCGCCAACATGTTTTTCGAGAACAGCACGCGCACCCGCTTTTCCTTCGAAGTAGCGGAGAAACGGCTTGGCGCAGAAGTTCTGAACTTCGCAGCGGCCGCTTCCAGCGTAGAGAAAGGCGAATCGATCTACGATACAGTCAAAACGCTTGAGTCGATGGGGATTGACGCAGGCGTCATCCGGCTGAAGCCAATCGGCGTACTGGCCGAGCTTGCCGACAAAATTAAAGTGCCGCTGATCAATGCCGGCGACGGCAACAATGAACACCCGACACAAGCGCTGCTTGACTTGTATACGATGCGCAACCATTTTGGCAATTTGAGAGGTTTGACTGTTACAATTGTCGGCGATGTGATGCACAGCCGCGTGGCTCGTTCGAATGTGTACGCGCTGCGCAAATTTGGCGCTAACGTTCAATTCTGCTCGCCGGATAATATGCGCGCGCCCGAACTGGACGTACGGGAAGTTTCGATGGATGAGGCGCTGAAATCAGATGTGGTTATGATGCTTCGCGTCCAGCTGGAACGCCATGAAAGCGGCAAGCTGAAATCCGCTGAGCAATACCGTGCACAATACGGCCTGACTGTAGAACGAGCGGCTAAAATCGGCTCCCATGCCATTATTATGCACCCGGCTCCCGTAAACCGGAACGTCGAAATCGACAGCGAGCTTGTCGAGCATCCGCAATCCCGCATCTTTACGCAAATGGCGAACGGCGTGCCGATTCGGATGGCGGTTATCGAACGGGCTTTAAGCTAGAACATCTAAGCAAATCGAATAAAACCGGAGGGTGAACAAACAATGTCATTATGGATTATAGGCGGCAACGTATGGAACGAAGCCTCTGGCCAATTGGAGAAAAAAAATATCCGAATCGAAGGAACGGCAATCGCAGAAATCATGGACGGTTCGGTAACACCGGACACCGGCTCCGCTGAAGTGATTGACGCAGCCGGCAAGCTGGTATCGGCTGGTTTCATCGATATGCACGTGCATCTTCGTGATCCGGGATTTGAACATAAAGAAGATATCGAAACAGGAACGAAATCGGCGGCAAAAGGCGGCTTTACGACAATCGCTTGCATGCCGAATACACGTCCGGTGACGGACACGCCGGAAACGGTCGAATATATTTTGAACAAAACGGCGGAGGTGGGCTCCGTGAAGGTGCTGCCTTACGCCGCCATTACGAAAAACGAGCTGGGCCGCGAGCTGACCGACTTCGCCGCGCTTAAAGCAGCCGGAGCTATCGGCTTTACGGATGACGGCGTTGGCGTCCAAAGCGCGCAAATGATGAAGGATGCGATGGCGCTTGCCAAATCGCTGGACATGCCGGTAATCGCGCATTGCGAAGACAACACGCTGGTTGAAGGCTTGTACGTGTCGGAAGGCGAATTTGCCCGCAAAAACGGCATCAAAGGCATTCCGAACGAATCGGAAGCCATTCATGTCGGCCGCGACGTTCTGCTTGCGGAATCGACAGGCGCGCATTACCATGTGTGCCATGTGAGCACGGAGCAGTCGGTCCGCCTGATCCGCCTTGCTAAGAGCGTCGGCGTGCAAGTAACTGCAGAAGTGTGCCCGCACCATCTGGTATTGTCCGATGAAGACATTCCGGGCATGGATCCGAACTGGAAGATGAACCCGCCGCTCCGTACGCCTCGTGACGTACAGGCGGTCATCGAAGGGCTGGAAGACGGCACGATTGACATCATCGTAACCGACCATGCGCCGCATGCTGCGGAAGAAAAAGCAAAAGGCATGCAGCTTGCGCCGTTTGGCATCGTTGGTTTTGAAACGGCGTTTCCGCTGTTGTATACAAAATTTGTGCGCACGGGCAAATGGTCGCTCGGCTTCCTGCTGCAGCGCATGACCAGCGACCCTGCAAGGGTGTTCCGTCTTGCGGAAGGCCGTCTTGAAGCAGGCGCTCCGGCGGATATTACGATCGTTGATTTGGACAACGAGCGTGCAGTCGATCCGGCAACCTTTGCTTCCAAAAGCAATAATACGCCATTTGGCGGCTGGAAGCTGTACGGCTGGCCGGTAGCGACCGTGGTGAACGGCGCCGTTGTTTGGGCAGAATAAGCAATAGAACAGAACATGCACACCTGAGGAGTGATACGGATGGAAGCAAGATTATTGTTGGAGGACGGCACGTTGTTTACGGGTCTCTCGTTTGGAGCGGAAACCGAAACGATGGGCGAAGTCGTTTTTAATACAGGCATTACCGGTTATCAAGAAGTAATTTCGGACCCGTCTTACTGCGGGCAAATCGTTACGATGACTTATCCGCTGGTTGGCAACTACGGCATCGCGCGCGACGATTTCGAATCGATTCGTCCTTATATTCACGGTTTTGTTGTTCGCCGCCACGAACCGGTGCCAAGCAACTGGCGCGCCCAATACACGCTGGACCGCCTGCTGAAGGAATACGGCATTCCGGGCATCAGCGATATCGACACACGCATGCTGACTCGCAAGCTGCGCCATTTTGGCACGATGAAAGGCATTCTGACGACGGGCAAAGAACGGATCGAAGAGCTGCAGGAACGCCTGTCGCTGACGACGCTGATGACCGATCAAGTTGCCCGCACCTCGACCAAATCGGCTTTCTCGAGCCCAGGCGAAGGCGAGCGTATCGTGCTTGTCGACTTCGGCGCAAAAAGCGGCATTCTGCGCGAGCTGACGAAACGTGGCTGCGACGTTGTCGTTGTGCCTCATGACACAACGGCGGACGAAATCCGCCGCCTGGCTCCGGACGGCATTCAATTGTCCAACGGCCCTGGCGACCCGAAAGACGTTCCTTACGCGGTCAAAATGATTTCCGAGCTGCTCGGCGAATTCCCGATCTTCGGCATTTGCCTTGGCCACCAGCTGTTTGCCCTTGCTTGCGGCGCAGATACGTCCAAGCTGAAATTCGGCCATCGGGCGGAAACCATCCGGTCAAAGAACTGGAAAGCGGCCGCTGCTACATTACATCGCAAAACCATGGCTACACGGTGCTTGACGAATCCGTGGCCAACACAGACCTGATTGTTACGCATATCAATAACAACGATAAAACCATCGAAGGTTTGAAGCATAAGCAATATCCGGCTTTCTCGGTGCAGTATCACCCGGAAGCGGCGCCTGGCCCGTTTGATTCCAGCTACCTATTCGATCAATTCCTGGATATGATCCGCGAACATAAAAGCCAAAACCCACAAAAGCCTCGTCAAGCTATACTTGCGGAGACGTTGAAAGGAGAGCTTCTGTATGCCCAAAAATAAAGAGCTGAAAAAAATTCTCGTTATCGGTTCCGGCCCGATCGTTATCGGCCAAGCGGCCGAGTTTGACTACGCCGGCACACAAGCTTGCCAAGCGTTAAAAGAAGAAGGTTATGAAGTTGTTCTGATTAACAGCAACCCGGCTACGATTATGACCGACACGAACATGGCCGACAAAGTGTATATCGAGCCGATTACCCTTGAGTTTGTAACGCAAATTATCCGTCAGGAGCGTCCTGACGGCCTGCTGCCGACACTGGGCGGCCAAACCGGCCTGAACATGGCCGTTGAGCTTGCGAAAGCGGGCGTGCTGGAGCGCGAAGGCGTGAAGCTGCTTGGTACGCAGCTGTCGTCCATCGAGCAGGCGGAAGACCGCGACCTGTTCCGCGACCTGATGCGCCGCCTGGATCAGCCGGTGCCGGAAAGCACCATTGTAACAACGGTGGAAGAAGCGGTAGCTTTTGCTAACGAAATCGGCTATCCGATCATCGTTCGTCCGGCTTACACGCTGGGCGGCACTGGCGGCGGCATTTGCGCGAACGAAGAAGAGCTGCTGGAGACGGTTGCTTCCGGTATCCGCTACAGCCCGATCAATCAATGCTTGATCGAGAAATCGATCGCCGGCATGAAGGAAGTTGAATATGAAGTAATGCGCGACGCCAACGATAACTGTATCGTGGTGTGCAATATGGAAAACTTCGACCCGGTTGGCGTTCATACCGGCGACAGTATCGTCGTAGCGCCAAGCCAAACGTTGTCCGACCGCGAATATCAAATGCTTCGCTCGGCATCGCTCAAAATTATCCGCGCGCTGAATATCGAAGGCGGCTGCAACGTGCAGTATGCGCTTGATCCGTTCAGCTTCCAATATTATGTCATCGAAGTAAATCCGCGCGTAAGCCGCTCCTCTGCGCTTGCATCCAAAGCAACCGGTTATCCGATTGCGAAGATGGCGGCCAAAATCGCAGTTGGCTACACGCTGGACGAACTCGTTAACCCGGTTACAGGCCAAACGTATGCATGCTTCGAGCCTACGCTCGACTACATCGTATCGAAAATCCCGCGTTGGCCGTTCGATAAGTTCGTGAACGCCAACCGCAAGCTGGGCACGCAAATGAAAGCAACCGGCGAAGTTATGGCGATTGGCCGCACGTTCGAGGAATCGATCCATAAAGCAGTTCGCTCGCTGGAAATCGGCGTTCACCGCCTGCATTTGAAAGAAGCGCACAAGCTGGATGACGAAACGCTGCGCACCCGCCTGGTGAAGCCGGACGACGAGCGTATGTTCCTGATCGCAGAAGCGTTCCGCCGCGGCTACACGCTGCAAGAGATTCAAGACCTGACAAAGGTTGACTGGTGGTTCCTGGATAAAATCGAAGGCATCGTAGCGTTTGAAGATAAAATCCGCAAAGAAACGGCGTTGTCGAAAGAAACGCTGTATGCGGCAAAACGGAAAGGCTTCTCGGACCGTTCCATTGCGGAACTGCGCCGCGAAGGCAATCCGAAAGGCAGCAATACGGACGAGCATGAAGTGCGCGCGACGCGTCTTGAACTCGGCATCAAGCCGGTTTACAAAATGGTTGACACATGTGCTGCCGAGTTTGAAGCAACAACGCCTTACTACTACTCGACTTATGAAGTCGAAAACGAAGTAACCGAAACTAACAAGCAAAAAGTGCTTGTGCTTGGTTCCGGCCCGATTCGGATCGGCCAAGGCATCGAGTTCGACTATTCGACTGTGCATGCGGTTTGGGCGATTCAAAAAGCGGGTTACGAAGCGGTGATTATTAACAACAACCCGGAAACCGTATCGACGGACTTCAGCACGTCCGACCGCCTGTACTTCGAGCCGCTTTTCTTCGAAGATGTAATGAACGTCATCGAGCAGGAGAAACCAATCGGCGTTATCGTTCAGTTCGGCGGCCAAACGGCGATCAACCTGGCTGCGCCGCTGGTCAAAGCCGGCGTTCGCATCCTCGGTTCGAGCCTGGAAAGCATCGACGCTGCGGAAGACCGCAAAAAATTCGAAGCGCTGCTTCGCAAGCTTGACATCGCTCAGCCGCAAGGCAGCACGGTAACAAGCGTTGACGAAGCGGTTGAAACGGCGCAAAGCCTTGGCTATCCGGTACTGGTGCGTCCTTCGTACGTCCTTGGCGGACGCGCGATGGAAATTGTATACTCCGATCAAGAGCTGCTGAGCTACATGGAAGTAGCGGTTAAAATCAATCCGGAGCATCCGGTCCTGATCGACCGTTACATGCTGGGCAAAGAAGCTGAAGTTGACGCGATTTGCGACGGCGAAACGGTTCTTATCCCAGGCATCATGGAGCATGTGGAACGCGCAGGCGTTCACTCCGGCGACTCGATCGCGGTATATCCGCCGCAATCGCTGTCGGAGGACATCAAAGCGCAAATCGTCGACATCACGGTTAAAATCGCAAAAGAGCTGAAAGTTATCGGCCTTGTGAATATCCAGTTCGTTATTCATAACGATAACGTATATGTTATCGAAGTGAACCCGCGTTCGTCCCGTACAGTTCCGTTCCTGAGCAAAGTAACGAATCTGCCGATGGCGAACCTGGCAACCAAAGCGATTATGGGCACGAAGCTTGCCGATCTTGGCTATGAAGACGGCCTGTGGCCGGAAGATGACTTCGTATCGGTGAAAGTGCCGGTATTCTCCTTCGCGAAGCTGCGCCGCGTTGACCCGACGCTGACGCCGGAAATGAAATCGACGGGCGAAGTAATGGGCCGCGATCAGCAATATGCCAAAGCACTGTATAAAGGGCTTGTAGGCGCAGGCATGAAAATTCCGCAGCAAGGCGCAATTATTGCGACTGTAGCTGACAAGGATAAAGAAGAAGCGACGGAACTGCTCCGCGGATTCTACCAGCTCGGCTACAAAATTCTCGCAACCGGCGGCACGGCAACAGCTCTTGAAGCGGCCGGCATTAAAGTCGAACGCGTCAACAAGCTGAGCGAAGGTTCGCCTAACATTCTGGACATGATCCGTGAAGGCAAAGCGCATTTTGTAGTGAACACGCTCACCAAAGGCAAAACGCCGGAGCGCGACGGCTTCCGTATTCGCCGCGAAGCGGTTGAGAACGGCGTCGTGTGCATGACCTCGCTGGATACGGTCCGCGCACTGCTTCGGATGATTGAGACGATTAACTTCGCGTCCCGTCCGATGCCGGTTTTGCAAAAATAAATGATTGAGCACGGTCAAACGATTCGTTCCCGGTACAGCGCCTTAGCGGCGCTTGCCGGTGGACGGCGGTTGGCCGTTTATTATGAGAGGAGCGGGAGCAATGTTAACCAAAGATCAGGCAGCCGGCCGGATTATGGTCGCTTTGGATTATCCGGATGCGGGTTCCGCGGACAAGCTGCTGCGCGAGCTGGAAGGCATCCCTTGTTATATGAAGGTTGGCATGCAGCTGTTTTACGCCGCTGGCCCTTCTTTTGTGGACAGCTTGAAACGGCAGGGCTACCGGGTTTTCCTCGATGTGAAAATGCATGATATTCCGAATACCGTCAAAGGCGGCGCGAACAGCATTACAAAGCTGGGCGTCGATATGTTTAACGTTCATGCCGCAGGCGGGTCGGCGATGATGAAGGCGGCGCTTGAAGGCGTGGAGGCTGCTGTTGCAGGCGGCGCCGAACGCCCTGCGGTTATCGCCGTAACCCAGCTGACCAGCACAAGCCAGGAAGTGCTGAACGGCGAGATCGGCATCGCAGGAACGGTGGAGCAAGCGGTGCTCCGCTATGCCAAACTTGCCCAAGAGGCCGGGCTTCATGGCGTAGTGGCTTCGCCAATTGAGGTCGAAGCCATTAAAGCGGCGTGCGGCGCTTCGTTCCAGACAGTGACGCCGGGCATTCGCCCAAGCTGGGCAGCCGTTAATGACCAGTCGCGCATTATGACGCCAAGCGATGCACTGGCGCAAGGTACGGACTATATGGTAATTGGCCGTCCGATTACGGCAGCACCGTCGCCAAGAGAAGCGCTTGAAAAGATCATTGAGGAGATGACTACGCATGAGTAACGTAACATTACAAGAACTTCCGCAGCTGATTGCATCCAAGCTGCTTGAGATCGGAGCGGTAGCGCTTCGCCCGAACGAACCGTTTACCTGGACCTCCGGTTTAAAATCGCCGATTTATTGCGATAACCGCCTGACGATGGCTTATCCAGAAATTCGCGATGCGATTGCCGAAGGGTTCGCGGCGGTTATCCGCGAGCGTTACCCGGACGCCGAAGTGATTGCCGGAACGGCAACGGCGGGCATTCCGCATGCGGCATGGGTAGCGCAAAAGCTGAATTTGCCGATGGCTTACATCCGCGACAAAGCAAAAGGCCACGGCAAGCAAAACCAAATTGAAGGCCGTATCGCACCCGGCCAAAAGGTCGTTGTGATCGAGGACCTGATCTCGACAGGCGGAAGCTCGCTGAAAGCCGCTTTGGCCGTTCGCGAAGCCGGTGCGGAAGTAAGCGCCGTCCTGGCGATTTTCTCGTATCAGTTTACCCAAGCGGTCAATGCGTTTGCAGAAGCGGATATGCCGCTTGAGACGTTGTCCAACTACACGGAACTGATCCAGGCGGCTGTTAAAGCAGGCGCCGTCGCGGAAGCAGACGTGGCCGCTTTGCAAAGCTGGAGAGAAGACCCGCAATCGTACGGCAAATAACCTGAGCCTCGCAAATAACGATAAGCGCATCATGCAGCTTCTGGCATGGTGCGCTTTTTTGTGCAAAATTTATTGGATTTTGTCGAAAATCCATGTAGAGAACCCGCTCGTATACCGATATATAGGGTACAACCTAAGTGAAAACCATGTGCAGGAGAGGCGGGCTATATTTGTTTAGAATGAGTTTGAGATGGTGGCTGAGTTTGCTGGTAGGAATTCCGATTGTAATGTATGCATTTTCAAGCTTTTATTTGCTGAGCGTGCAATCAGACAATGTGAACAAAATGAAGACCAGTATATATGACATCTCCTATCAGGTCGATACGTTAGTATTAAACGCAGACCGTGATATGTATCAGGCGCTTGTTGCGTATTCCAACCTGGCAGCCGGGCAGTTTAACGGCAGCTCCAAAGAGCAGGAATTAAAAAATTTGAACGACAACCTGAAGGAAACGGAAGACCGCATGATGGGGGTCACTCAAATTGTAAACACGCAGCAGCTGCTGGATATGAAAGCGGAGAACGGCAAAAAGGTGAGCGAGCTGCTTGCCGATTTTAACGAGCAGTATAATGCGTGGTCCGATATGATTCAAAAAACGGTTCAAACCGGCCGCTTCGAAATAAGCGCCGACATGAAGCAAAAATTTGAAGCTGGCCGCGCATCGCTTGATGCGCTTGGCAATATGACGGACAATTACGCAGATTCGCAAATTAACGATATCCAGGGCAATGTCGATACGACTGAAAAATCGATTTATGTTTCAATCGTAGTGATATCGGTGGTACTGATCGGATTGGCTATTGCTGTGCTGGTTCCGATATTAAGGACGATTCGTAAGGTGGTCATGAAGACGGTCCGGTTGGCGGATGGAGATTTGACTGTTGAAGCGGACAGCAAGTACCGCCGCAACGAGCTTGGCGATATGGCCAAGGCGCTGGACCGGATGATCAGCTCTATACGCGGGCTTGTTGGCGGCATTGCAGCAACCGCGGAAGTCGTGTCGCAATCCGCGTCCCAGATGCAAACCGCATCGCATAAGTCTGCCGAAGGCGCGGAGCATATTGCGGCCAGCGCTAAAGAAGTATCGCAAGGCTCGCGCGTACAGGCGAATGCAGCCGGCGAAACCGCAAAAGCGATTGAAGAGATGACGGTTGGCATCGGGCGGATTGCCGAAAACACGCTTTCGATTGCAGACCATTCGACACTTACATCGGAGCAGGTAGAAGAAAGCCATACCGCGGTTATGAATATTTCGGTGCAGATGGGCCGTGTACGGGAAGAAATCGATCAGCTGACGCAAATTATTCAATCGCTGGAGCTTCGCTCCGAGCAAATTGCCGCCATTGCGGAAAGTATTACGGCATTTGCCAACCAGACGAATATTTTGTCCCTTAACGCTTCCATTGAAGCAGCCAGAGCCGGCGAGCATGGCAAAGGGTTTGCTGTAGTAGCGGAAGAAATCCGGAAGCTGGCTTCCAGTTCGCTTCAATCCGTGGACGGCATCGGGGAACTTGTAAGCGAAACGAAACAGGAGATCAGCCAGGTGTCGGGTTCGATGGACCGGACATCGGCCGCATTCCAGCAAGGCAGCGTGCTTGTCCAGGACTTGCGGTCAAGGCTTGACGCCATCGTCCAATCCATGCAGCTTATGACGGAACAGCTGCAGGAGAACTCGGCGATAACCGAGCAAATGTCGGCCAGCTCGGAGGAAGTAAGTGCAGCTATGGAGCAGTCGGCTTCCGCCGGCGTAAGCAATTTGGCATTGACTGAACAGGTAACGCACGAAACGGACGAGCAGATTAAGCTGCTTGAACGCATTTCGGAAGGAAGCAGCCGTCTGAACGAAGTCGTTGCAGAGCTGACTGAACAGCTTAACCAATTTAAATTGAAATAAAACGGTATTGTAAACCCCTGCCATCTTTACGGATGGCAGGGGTTTTTTATATGCCAAGAAAGAGGTTCACGGCAAATTATTTTTTTTCAAAAATATTGTAATTGTACGTAACTTTTCCGGAACGTACCGCGTCTAGGGGATGTAGATGAGAATTATGAGATGGATGCTGTCACGGCAAGTGCATCGTATGCTTCCGAATTCTTATCCAGTTGAACAATTGCGATAATTGGGGAACAGAGAGATTAGGGACGAAAGGAGAGGGACAAGGCGTGAAGTCACAGGCAGTTCTGAAGGAGGAGGGTAATGAAAGCGTTGACCGGCCGCTGCTGGAAGTTCGGGGCGTGGAGCGGACGTTCCAGGTCGGAGGCGCGCCGCTTCATGTGCTGAAGTCGATCCGTATGGAGCTGCAGCCCAATCAGCTCGTTATGCTGCGCGGGCGTTCCGGCTCAGGCAAAACAACGCTTCTCAATTGCTTGGGCGGGCTGGATACGCCGTCCAAAGGCGAAATCTGGTTTAACGGACTGCCTTTTCACCGAATGAGCGATCACGAGCGAACGCTGGTGCGGCGGAATGAAATCGGCTTTATTTTTCAGGCCTATGCACTTATGCCGCTGCTGTCCGCCCGTGAGAATGTCGAGCTGTCGATGCGGATGGCAGGTATCAAAAAATCGCTCTGGAAGGAGCGCGTGGAGTATTGCCTGTCGCTTGTCGGCCTGGAAAAGCGGATGCATCACCGTCCGTTTGAGCTTTCCGGCGGCGAGCAGCAGCGCGTGGCGATTGCGAAGGCCATTGCTCACCGGCCCAAAATGCTGCTTGCGGATGAACCTACAGCTGAGCTGGATTCCGCAATGTCAGCGCAAATTATGGCGGTCTTTCAAAATATTATTCGAACCGAACAAGTGACCATTTGCATGACTACACATGATCCTACAATTTTGGAGGTTGCCGACCATGTATACGAAATGGTGGACGGGAAGTTTTTATAAAGGGGCGGCAGCGGCCATTCTTTGCGCTTCGCTGCTGTTCATGAGCGCCTGCTCGCTTCTCCCGGATGAAGCGGAAGAGGAGGTGCTGCCTTCCATCGCACCGCCTCAAATATCCAAAAAACCCGAATACGAGGTAACGACGGCTACGCTGGAGACGAAAGTGCAGGTTGTAGGCAAGCTGCTGTCGACGAAGGAAGAGCCGCTTTATTTTCCAATCGGCAACAAAAATTTAAAGACGCTTTATGTCAAAAGCGGCGATACGGTAACGGCCGGACAGCCGATCGGCGAGCTGGATGTAGACGATTTGCAAAAGCAGCTGAAGTCGCAGCAGCTGGACTTCCGCAAGGAAGAGCTGTCGATGAAGGAAACGCTCCGCAATAAGGATACGATGGACCCGATTGAATTCGAGGAGTTGTCCATCGCATTTGAAGAGAAACGGCAAGCGATCGCCGATCTGCAGGAAGAAATCGGTAAAGCGCAGCTTGTTGCGCCTTTTGCCGGAACGATTATGGATTTGAACGTGCAAAAGGGTGATTTGATTACGGCCTATAAGCAAATCGGGGTGCTGGCCGATACAGCCGCACTTATTCCGGCAGCGAAGCTGACGAAGGACCAGCTGTCCAAAGTGGCGGTTGGCATGCCTGTTGTTGCAAATATCAACAGTGTGGGCGAACTGAAAGGCACCGTCAAGGTGCTTCCGCTGTCCAGCGGCTCCGATTCCGGCAACAACGGGGAACAAAATTTGGACCGGCCTGAAGACTACATGCAGGTGGAACTGAAAGATATGCCCAAAGGGCTGACCCGCGGCATGCCGATTTCGATCAGCATTATCATTAACCGGAAAGAAAACGCCGTCGTTATCCCGCCTTCCACGCTTCGGACGATCGGGTCGAGGACATATGTGCAAGTCGTCGATGACAGCGGTAAACGCGAGGTGGACGTAGAGGTCGGCCAGCAGACATCCACGCAAATTGAAATTTTGCAGGGGCTGACGCCGGGGCAGAAAGTGGTAGGTCGTTAGCCTATGGGGATCCCGCTCTTTCGATTTCTGTTCCGTAAAATGTGGAATACCCGCTGGCTGACCATCAGCACGCTTATGGGACTTATTATTGCAGTTGCTTTTGCGACAAGCATCCCGATGTATGCGGACGGCGCCTTGAAGCGGGTGGTCACGGAATCGCTGAAGGAAAAAAGCGAAGGCATGCCGGCAGGTTCGCTCCTGATGCGCTATCAAGCGCCGGGCGGCGCCAAAACCGATTTGAAAGCACTGGATAGCGTCGACCAGTATATTCGGGAAGGCGTTCCCGCCGCCATTGGTTTTCCAAGCGGAACCTATGTCCGCAACTATTCCATCCGCAGCGCGGATGTTGTGCCGGAAGATTCCTCGAAGGTGGATGCCAGCCGCAGCCGGCAGCTGACGATTACGAGTATGACCGGTCTGCAGGATAAGGTGGAGCTGACGCAGGGCAAATGGTATTCCGAGACGGCCGGCAGCGACGGCACGCTGGAGGCGGTGCTGCTTGAAGAGGCGATGTACCGCAACGACATCCATATCGGCGATGTCTATGAATATCCCGTATACGGCGGTTTAAACTTGACGCTGCGCGTCAAAATCGTAGGCGCCTATAAGCCGCTGAACGATACCGATCCTTATTGGTATCAAGGGCTCGAGTCGATGATGGGCGCCGTTCAAATCGGCGACAAGGCGTTTAACCAGACGCTGCTGGAACAGCAGCATGTGCCGATCCAGAACGCCGGCTGGTATTACGTCTTTGATCTGTCGGACATTCATACCAGCGAGCTTACCCCGCTTGGCCGGACGCTGGAGCGGCTTAATATCGAGCTGTATCAGCGGCTGAAAGATACCCGGATTGAAATATCGTTTGCGAATACATTGAAGGAATTCCGCTCGCAAAGCGTGCAGCTGCAGACGATGCTGTTTATGCTGGCGGCGCCGATGCTGGCGATGGTGTTTTATTTTATCGCAATGAACGCCCGGCAGGCGCTTGATAAGCAGCGAAGCGACATTGCCGTGCTGCGGAGCCGGGGAGCGGGCACACGGCAAATTATATGGATATATTTGCTGGAAGGGCTGCTGCTTGGCATTATCGCGCTGCTGACCGGGCCGTTTCTCGGCTGGTTTATGGCGAAAAGCATCGGTTCGGCGAACGGTTTCCTGTCGTTCGTGAACCGGAAGTCGATTCCGATCGGCTTCGGAACCGAAGCGATCATAGCCGGCGCAGCGGCCGTGCTGCTGGCCATTCTGGCCACATTAATTCCAGCCGTGCTGTATGCCCGTTCCTCTATCGTCAGCTACAAGCGGGACCTCGCCCGTTCCGACCGGGGACCGTTATGGCAGCGCTGGTTTCTTGACATCGTGCTGCTGGGCATCGCGGGTTACGGGTGGTATTTGTTTAACGAAAGGCAAATGCTGACGTTCCAGACCGGGATGACAACGGATCAGCTCAACGTGCAGCCGTTTCTGTTTTTTGTACCGGCGATATCCATTTTTGCGATCGGGTTGTTCTGCTTGCGGTTGTTCCCGTGGCTGCTCAAGCTGTTTAACTGGCTCGGGCGCAAGTTTTTGCCGGTGCCGCTTTATTTAACGCTGACGCAGCTGTCCCGTTCGTCCAAAGGATATTATCCGCTTATGATTTTGCTCATTTTGACGCTGGGGCTTGGCGTGTATAATGCTTCCGCTGCCCGGACGATCGATTTGAACTCCGAGGAGCGCACGCTGTACAAATACGGATCGGACGTCATCGTGCAGACCGTATGGGAAGGCACGGCGGAGTTTACGGGCAACAGCGGAGGAGCCGGCGGTGGAGCAGGCGGAGGTGGCGGCGGGAACGGCGGCGGTCAGCAGGCTGCACCGACCAAAATTTTGTACAATGAGCCGCCATTCGAAATTTTTCGCGGCCTGGAAGGCGTTGAAGCCGCTGCCCGGGTGCTTCAGGCAAAAGCAAGCATTGTCGTATCGAACCGTTCCATTGGCCAAGGTACCGTCATGGGCATTGATAACGTTGATTTTGCCACTGTCGGCTGGTTTCGGGAAGACCTGTTCCCGGTCCACCAAAACTATTATTTGCGCAATATGGGGCTGTATGAAGAAGCAGCGCTTATTCCGACGAGCGTAGCGGAGAAATATCAGCTGAAGCTGGGGGATACGATATCGGCCGGATTCCCCGACGGCAAAATCGACTTTGTCATCGTGGGCATATTGCCGTATTGGCCCAGCCAATATCCGGAGCAGTCGCCGTTTATTATCGCGAATCTCGATTATATTTTTGACCAGCTCCCGCTTATGCCGTACGAGGTATGGCTCAAGATGAAGGATGGCGCCAAGGTCGCTCCGATCCTGGAGAAGCTGAGCGACAGCCACATTGCTGTCGCCTCCGTCAAGGATGTGCGCAACGAGCTCATTACGCAGGCGAAGCTGCCGACCAGAGGCGGCATATTCGGCATATTGAGCTTAGGGTTCCTCGTTTCTGTTATCGTCACGCTCGTTGGTTATGTGCTGTATTGGTTTTTCAACTTGTCGGGACGGGTTGTGCAGTTTGGGGTGCTGCGGGCCATGGGGCTTTCACGCGGCCAGCTGACCGGCATGCTGCTGCTGGAGCAGCTGCTGACGGCCGGCTTGTCAATCGGGCTGGGCATTGTTATCGGCAAGGTAACCAGCCTGCTGTTCCTTCCGTTCCTGCAAACCGCCGAGAACGTCACCGATACGGTGCCGCCGTTCCGCGTCGTCTTTAACTCGCAGGATATGCTGCAGCTGTATGGTGTGGTGGGCTTCATGATCGCGTTCGGCGCGATTCTGCTCTTCGTGCATATACGCCGGCTGCGTGTCCATCAAGCGGTCAAAATGGGAGAGGAGCGGTAACGTTGATCGAATGCGAAGGGCTTGTCAAAATTTACAAAACAGACGATCTCGAGGTCGTTGCCCTGCAAGGACTGAACTTGACGGTGGAGGACGGCGAGCTGATGGCCATTATCGGCAACAGCGGCAGCGGCAAATCTACTTTGCTGAATATATTAGGCGGCCTGGACCGCCCCTCCGCCGGGCAAGTGAAGGTAGGACCGTGGGATTTGCTCAAAATTACCGAAGAGCAGCTTGTCCAGTATAAGCGCGATACGGTAGGCTTCATCTGGCAAAACAATGCGCGCAACCTGCTTCCTTATTTATCGGCGCTGGAAAACGTCGAAATGCCGATGATGCTGTCCGGCAAATCGGATCGTGCTTACGCCAAGCAGCTGCTGGAATGGGTGGGCCTGAAAGAGCGGATGCACAACAAGCTCCATCAGCTGTCCGGCGGAGAGCAGCAGCGTGTTGCGATTGCGATTTCGCTTGCGAACCGGCCGAAGCTGCTTCTCGCTGATGAGCCTACCGGCTCGGTGGATACGGCGACATCCGATATGATTATGGGCATCTTCCGGCGGCTGAACAAAGAGATTGGCGTAACAATCGTCATTGTTACCCACGACTTGACGCTGGCGGGAAAGGTCGACCGCGTTGTAGCGATCCGCGACGGCTTGACGAGCACAGAGTTTATTAAGCGCAATCCGAATATGCTGTCCGGTGAAGAAGCGGTGCAGCTGGCCGACAAGTCGAAGGGGCTGCAGTCCACGGTGCATGAAGCCTATGTTGTGGTAGACCGAGTAGGCCGGCTGCAGGTACCAAAAGAATATTTAACCGCACTGCAAATTAAAGACAAAGCATCGATGGAATTTGACGGTGAGCGGATTATTATTACGCCGCCGAAATCATTGGGGGCTGAAGATGGAGAAGGGGAAACAGTTGGGCAAATGGGCGGCGGCGCTTGTATCGGTGACGCTGTTGGCAGGCGTATTATCGGCTTGCAGCGGCGGCAACGACAGCTCGGCGGAGAAGCGGGTGCTGCGCATCGGCGTTCTTTACGGCAGCGCAGACAATGAGTCCTACACGCGCCAGCAGTATACCGACACGTATGAATATACGCATAAAAATATCGACATCGAAATCGTATCGGCCATTGACTACAACGATACGCGGTTTGAAACACCCGATCCGAACGGCGTAGTAAAGCAGCCGGATCCGTATGAGGAAATGACCAAAATGCTGACCGGAGACAATCCGGTGGACGTTATTATTTTCGGTTACGACTATTTGAAGCGGTTAACGCAGGATAATATGCTTAAGCAGCTTGATCCGCTGATCGCCCAAGATAAATTCGATATTGCCGATTATGTGCCGACGGTAATCGACGGCATCAAGACGGCCGGAGACAATAACATTTATGCGCTGACGCCGTCGTTCAGCTCCTCTGCGCTTTATTACAACAAATCGATGTTTACCGAAGCTGGCGTAGATTTCCCAACGGACGGCATGACCTGGGATCAAGTGTTTGACCTGGCCCGCCTTGTCAGCAAAGGGGACGGAGAAGAGCGCCAATTCGGCTTGACAATGAACCGCTGGGGTTCCGATGCTTATTCCGATCTGATGACGTACAGCGCTCCGCTTGGCTTGAAGAAATGGGACGACAAGCTGGAAAAGATGACGGTTAACGAGCCGGGCTGGCAGGCGGTATGGGAGAAAATCGCCGGCATTTACAAGGACCATATTTCTCCGACTCAGGAAGATATGCAGGCGTTCTATAATAAGCTGAACCAGCCTAACGGCGACGGCAGCTATTATTACAACCCGATTGGCAATGATTTATTCCTGAACGGGCGTGTTGCGATGACCATCGGGGAATACAACTATACGAATGAGATCAAAACTACTATGGACAACGCCAGCAAAATTAAAGACTTTAAGCCGTTTGAATGGGATGTCGTAACGCCTCCGACCCATGCGGAAGCGCCTGGTGTCGGCAACGTGTACTTGAGCGATCTGATGGGCATTAATGCCAATGCGCAAAATGCCGACGACGCTTGGGATTTCATCAAGTTCACGAACAGCAAGGAATGGGCGGAGCTGAAATCCCGCAGCATGACAGAACTGTCGGCCCGTCAAGAATTCATTAAACCGCGCGACGGCCTCAACTTTAACATTAAAGCCTTTACGACACTGAAGCCGATTCCGCCGCAATCCGTGGATCTGAACAAACAGTATATGGAGAACCCTCGTCTGTATGAAGCGGAGCAGCCGGCATATAACCTGTTCCAAGAAGTGCTGCAGGGCACGAAGACTGTGCCGGAAGCTCTGGCCGCATGGGAAACGGAAGGCAATAAAATATTGACCGATATTAAAAACAACCCGACTGGCAGCGGCGTAGGCATCGCAAAGCCGGGTATCCGTTATTAATTCGGCAGGCGTTTAACCGCCGCCAGTCGATGATAAGCTGGAAAGCTGAATAGGAGCAAAGAAGCTGCCCGCTGTGCGCTGTAAGCCGCGCTACATGCGGCTTCTTTGCTTTTTTGGCGCGAAAACAGAAATAGGTTAGCCGCAGCTGCCGATCTCGAATGGTTCTTTCCTTGTTTGGGGAAATATAACTTCAAATAAAGGAGGGAGCTTAGACATGAGGTGGATTTATTGGGTTCGGCTGTATGATACCAAATTTCAGGCGGGATGCCTGGTCAGGCGGATGGAGAACGACTGGTGGGTTTACGGCTACGATTGCCCCAAAGAAATCGAAGTGTTTCGTTCGCGCAAAGGAAGATATGGCGTCCGTTATTTGCCTTGATCAATCGGTTTAAACGAAACTTCCATAAAAAAATGCTTGACTTCCACTAGCACATTCCTGTATATTTATTTTTGTCGCCGTTTCTAAACGGTGGGTATAAATGACGCGGGGTGGAGCAGCCCGGTAGCTCGTCGGGCTCATAACCCGAAGGCCGCAGGTTCAAATCCTGCCCCCGCAACCAACCTTTCGAAATCATGCACATTCGTTAGGGCCCTTAGCTCAGTTGGTTAGAGCGGTCGGCTCATAACCGATTGGTCGGGGGTTCGAGTCCCTCAGGGCCCACCATTTGAAACACCATTCGCCGGGGTGGCGGAATAGGCAGACGCACAGGACTTAAAATCCTGCGGTGAGTGATCACCGTACGGGTTCGACCCCCGTTCCCGGCATACTTAAACTTCAAAAGTTTTTGAGGTTTTGCCTGATCTACATAATCCAAGTCTTGTACAAGACTTACGGAAAGCCTTCATTATAGTATCCTAAGCCGGATGCCTGTAATGCAGGCTTTTTCGTTATGCTTTTTTGGATTGGTTCATGGTTTAGCCGACATATGCAGGGCGTTGAGAATTTGGTAGGATAGTGGTTAATTGATGAATAGGAGCGGAGCAGAACATGATGAACGCAATGGAATTTCAATCGTATGTAAAACAGTTTAGTGAGGATAAAGGTTTTGATACGAGCACGATCGAGCAGCGGATGTTGTATTTGATGACGGAGGTTGGGGAGCTGGCAAAGGAAGTGTTATCCGTTTCTTTTCACCCGGACCGGGAGAAGAGCGAAAATCTTGGATATGAGATGTATGACGTCGTATGGAATATTTTTGACCTGGCTAATAAGCTGGATATTGATCTGGCGGAAGCATTCCGGCAGAAGATGGAGATCAACGATAAAAGAACTTGGGCGTAAAGCCTGCAGTGCCAGCAGACTGGGGATTGTAATGGGCAGTAGCCAAAAAGGAAGGAGCAGCCGGTATGGAAATTAGAGAACGCGAGCCGTCCAAATGGCTGACCAAGGCATCCGGTTATTTGGAAGGGTACAGCCATACGCTAAATCCGTATGCAGGCTGCTCCTTTGGCTGTTCTTATTGCTACGTGAGGCAAATGCCGGTCGGGTTGTTCCGCGGGGAGCCGTGGGGCAGCTGGGTGGACGTCAAACGGTTTGACGCGGACCACTTCCGCAAAGAGTGGTTACGGGAGCTGGGCAAAGGACCGGTCACCGTATTTATGTCCTCGGCAACGGACCCGTACCAGCCGATGGAATACGAGAAAAAAATTACGCGTTCCTTGCTGGAGACAATGGCGGAGCAGCCGCCGGATTTTCTTCTCGTGCAGACGCGGAGCCCGCTGGTGACACGGGATATCGATCTGCTGCTTGCGCTGGGAGCGCATGTGCGCGTCAGCATGACGGTAGAGACGGATCTGGAGCCGATGCGGAAGGCACTTACGCCTTCGGCTCCTCCGCTTGCCGCACGTTTTGCAGCGATGGAACAGCTGCAGGAGGCGGGCATCGCCGTTCAGGCGGCGGTGTCGCCGCTGCTGCCCTGCTCGGAGCAGTTCGCCGGCAAGCTGCTCGCAGCCGCGCCCCGTATCGTCGTCGACGATTATTTTCGCGGGGACGGGAGCGGAGGCAAGCGCACGGGCCGCCTGGCAGTGCGGGAGACGTACGAAAGTCTGGGCATGGGCGATTTCTACCGTCCGGCTTATGCCGACGAGTTCTACGAGCGCTTAAGCGCTGCAGCGCCTCCTAGCATTGTTTATTTCGGACAGGCGGGCTTTCTGCCGTAACGGGCAATAAAGGGGCTTTTTTCGGTAATGGAGCTTGGCCCAAGCGGAGAGAGGCTTTTGCCGTGACGGAACCGGGCACTCAGGAGGGGGCTTTTGCCGGGACAAGCCGGCGGAGTGAGTGTGGGGTCTGCTGTGATGAGCCGGGACGAACTGAGCAGGCTTTACCGTAACAGACTGAGGCTGAGCCTTGGGAGCAGATGGTAGTGAGCTGCAATAGAGTCGTTACGTTTTGCCCCACCCGCACGGCACACTCGCCCCAAAGTAAAAAAGCTTCACCTGCTTCGCTTGCGGGAAACGGATAGGTTTGCCTGCAAGAAACGGGTGAAGCTTTTTTTTTTGAAATAAAGCGTGGCTTATTGCTAATGCTTATTGCGCCGCCGCTTGATCACTGCTGCTCACCGGTTCGGAAGGCTGGGAGCCTGAGCCGGCCGAAGGGGCTGAATCTGTTTTCAGCACTGGTTTGAATTTCGCGTCTACGTATGTTTCTGCTTTTACCGTCGTCACAACTTGCGGATACATCACCCCAGGCTGCGGCAATACGGTTTCAACCGTAATGAGAGCCAGATCGCCTTCAAACGCAATGGAGCTGATCCGCAGCCCGTAGCCCGGGTGCGGCGCTTGTGCCGACACCGTTACTTTGTTGACCTGCTCATTGACCGCATCCACCTGCAGAGACAAGTCGGTCAGCGGTTTGCCTGCCGGATTGCCCGGATCATTGCCGTCAATTGGCGTGAGCTTGATTTTTTCGTTAACATCGTACAGCCAGCCGGCCGCTTCACTGCGGGTAATCGGATTTTTCGGATAAAATTTGTTCGCCGAGTCCGTTTGCGCAATGTTCGTAATCAGGAGGACCTGAATGCTGCTGGAATACGCCGGGTTAATGTCCGCTTCATCCGCTACAATACGGTACAAGTCAATAAGAGGAAATGTGCCCTTGTGCAGCAAGCCTTGAACCAGGTGGTAGGCGAACTGTTCTTTGGTCATCGGGGTTTCGGCTTTGACATCTTTAGGAATGTCGAGACCGTTCAGCTGCCCCACGATAAAAGCATCGGCGTACCAGGCGCCGTCCTTCAGGTTGGCGAAATAGTCCGTAACCTGCGGCTCGCGGATAAAACGGATGTTGTCGATGTTCAGATCGAGCCCTTTTACAATAAGTGAAATGCCGGAGGCATAATCCAGAGTGCCCTGCGGGTTAAACAGCCCGTCTCCCGTGCCCGAAATAATGCCCTGCTTCTCAAGTGCGCTGATTTTGGAATCGTTAGGATCGGCGCTCGTATCGCTAAACGCAAACACGGTCTGCCCAACCATCGTCAGCATAAGACCAATCAGCACAACTGAAAATAAACGTCGGAGTTTCATGCAGTATCACCTCATCATCAATTTGTTGGTCATGTCTTATGAACGTTTAGGGTCTGGAAAATGTTGCAGCATTATTTGATTGGGTGGGGAAAAGTATGAAGCGGATAAATCGGGGTAAAAAATTGAAACTATTAATATTGACTTCCGCCCGGAATATTGGTATATTATTTCTTGTCACTACTTCATTTCTGATCTGTTAGCTCAGCTGGGAGAGCACTATCTTGACAGGGTAGGGGTCAGTGGTTCGAGCCCACTACAGATCATACTTAAAAAACCCGAGAAACGTTGATTTCTCGGGTTTTTTTCTGTTTCAAACTCACAATCCTTGTATGACATAGGTGATAATAAGAAGCGGAGTCATAGCAAGAAATCCTGTTGTGCCCGATATGGACCTGTCTATTTTTTTGAATTTATAGGCGGCGGGCCAACCTAGTGATACAAAAGCGCCAACGATGATGCTTCGCAGCCATGTATGGCTGTCCGGCACGAGCATTGCCGTTGTATAAATGATTAGATAAAGCAGGTTGAATAAAATGACCGTTCGTAAATTCATTGCAAGTTCCCCTTTGTAAACCCATTCTGTCGCCTCATAAAATCAGCCTCAACAGCCATGCTATGATGAAAATTGCCCCTGCAATCAGGCAAACGAGCCCGCGTAACTTGGTGAAGGCGATATCTGAGTCGGTGATTTCTTCCCGGCCTGTTCTTTTAAATATCCATAAATCCGGCTGTTTAACGGCTAATATACCTAATCCCAAAAAGAGACTGCCAAGCACAAATAATAGGATCATGATCTTCGCCTCCTTCATCATGCAATTTTGCACCTGCACGTTTGTACATATTATATTTGTCATTTGTTGTCTAATCTCCTGCCGGCATAAGGTTGAACTCAGCTTGGCCAACCGGCTGCCAGCGTATGTCGCGGCTGCGGCCAAACCTATGATAAGCTGTACGTAAAGGAATTGGCTTTGATAGGCCATAGACGAAAGGGATTACGGATGTCTTTAACGTATGATTATTTACGGCTTTATAAAACGTTTGCCGTTAGGAGCGGCGTGGACATAGCGGTTCAGGCGACGTCGGAGCAGCTGGCGCTGGCGCTTGGCTGTTCGGCCCGCAACGCCAAGCTGATTATCCGCAAAATGGAAGCGCGGGGCTGGGCCCGCTACACGCCGGGCCGCGGCAGGGGAAACGTATCGGAGATTCGTTTTCTGCTTCCTTTTGAGACAACTTTGGAGCAGGAAGCGAAACGTCTGGTTAAGGACGGGAAGGTTGAAGAAGCCTTTAAAATGGTACAGGCGTACGGCGAGCTGTCTTCTTTTCAGGAGGAGACGTTTATGCGGTGGCTGTCCGGTTATTTTGGCTATTCGGTCGAAAGCCGGCGCGGTGAGTATGTGGAAACGTTAAAGCTGCCGCTTTTCCGGGAGCTGAACGGGAGCAGCACGCTGGACCCTGCGCAATCGTTTTATGCGCTCGATATGCATTTGATTCGGCAGCTGTACGATACGCTTGTGGTGCGGGATGCTGCTGCCGGCCGGTATGCAGGGGCGCTCGCCCATCATTGGAAGCGGGATGATTCGGCTGCCGAATGGACGTTTTATTTGCGCAAAGGGGTGCTTTTTCACCATGGCGGGGAACTGACAGCGGAAGATGTACGGTTCAGCTTGTTGCGGCTAAGGGATAACGGATCGCAGCAGCGATGGCTGGCCGAGGACATTGAATCGGTGCATGTGCTGAACCGCTATGCGGTCAAGGTAAAGCTTAAGCGGCCGAATTTTCTGTTTCTCGCTTATGTGAGCTACCCGCCGATGTCGATCGTCCCGCAGCAGCTGGCTGCCCGACCCGCTGTATTGCCGATGCAGACTGTGCCGGCTTCAGACCGGAGTCCGTCAGGTACGGTCCAAAGTTCAGCTGCGGCTCCCTCGGGGATAATGCCCCGGATTCAACTCCAAGCCTGTCGGATACGGCGGTGTCAAATTCGAATCTGCCCTTCACTGAGCTGTTCGCAACTGCGGCTCCGCCCGGTACGGGACCGTATCGTTATGTGATGCAGGACAGCGGAAAATATATAATGGAAGCTTTTGACCGCCATTATGCGGGAAGGGCGATGATTGACCGCATTGAGCTGACGGTTGTGCCGTCCGGCCAAGGACTTGCCCTGCATCCCGCCGCTTCGCTGCTGGTGGATACGGATGATATTCCGGGCAGCGTTCCGGCGCTTGTTCCGGATTGGAGACGGCAAGAGCAATTAACCGGCTGTACGCTCCTTACGTTCAACCAAAATAAACAAGGGCCGCTGGCCGATTATATGGTGCGGCAAGCCATTCGAATGGCGGTAAACCGCTGGAAGATGGCCGAGGAGCTTGGCCGCTCCAGAGTTTGCCCTGCCGACGGCTTTGGCCTAGAGGAGGGGGCTGGCCTCCTTGGAGAAGTTGGCGGCTTGGAAGGAGCTGAGCGCCTTGGGGGAGTTGGTGACCTAGCGGGCGCTAACGGTCCTGGGGAAGTTCGTAGCCGTGCCGATGAGGAGCTTGAAGCAGTTGCCCTCCCTGGCGAAGCGGTCAATCTTGGCGGCGTTGCCCGCCTTGACCTTGCCAGCGCCGCCCCCCTAGCAGGGGCTGCCCGCCGTGCCGCTTCGGCCGCGTACATGGACGCAGACTGGAGCCTGGAGCAGGCTGTTCAGCTGCTGGCCCAGTCCTCGTACGGCGGAGAAGCGCTGCGCCTGATCACTTATGAGCGGCATGCGCCGGATGCGTACTGGTTGAAGCGGGAATTAGCCATCGCCGGCATTTGTTTGGACGTTGAAATTGTTCCTTGGAAAAGGCTGCTGCAGCCTTCTCTCATGGCGCTGGCGGATATGATTTTGTTTGAGCTGCCCAGCAGCGAAGGAATTATCCGGCTGCTCGAAAGCCTCAAATCGCATTTTATCCGCGCGCATTTGAGCGAAGCTCAGGCCGCCGCCATAGATGAGGCGGTTGAATCGCTTTTGTCCGTCCCGGACGAAGAGGAGCGGCAGCGCCTGTTCCGCGGAATCGAGCAGCGGCTGAAGGAGGAAGCGGCGCTGCTGTTCCTGGTACGCAAAAGCGTCCGCAGCCACACGCATCCGTCCCTTCAGGGCGCAAGCCTGAATGCCGGGGGCTGGGTTGATTTTAAACGGTTGTGGTTTGAGCCCGAAGCATACGATGCCGAATAGCCGGAGCAGGAGGGGCGGGCTGGGCATGAACAGGCGGAGCACGCTTAAAAGGTGAAATCCGCTCTTGCGATTTGCCCTTTTTTTCGCTGCATTTCGGCCGCATAATAGGAGCTGCAGAGTATAGGAAACCATAAGTGGAGCGAGGGACTGTGGCGATGGATTTGAAACTGGATATAAAAGAAGACGATTTGACGGGAGACCAGGTGATCGCTCTAATTGCCGAGCATCTTCATGGGATGACGCTTCATTCCCCGCCGGAAAGCATCCATGCTTTACATTTGGACGGGCTGAAGGCGCCGGAATTGACATTTTGGAGCGCATGGGACGGCGGCCGGCTGGCCGGGATGGGCGCGCTGAAGGATCTCGGCGGCGGCCACGGCGAAGTGAAGTCGATGCGGACGAGCGCCGATTATTTAAGACGGGGCGTGGCAACGCAAATGCTGGCGCATATTATTCAGGAAGCGGAACGGAGAGGCTACAGCCGGATCAGCCTGGAGACGGGTTCAATGGATGCTTTTATGCCCGCCAGGAAGCTGTATGCCGGGTTTGGCTTTCACTGCTGCGGGCCGTTCGCAGATTATAAGGAAGATCCGTACAGCGTGTTTATGACCAAGCAGCTGAACCTGCATCCTTGACGGACAGGTATTTCATTGTACGATAATCCCCGCATGTCAAACAAGGCAAGCTTACAAGCGCCTCAATCGGAGCCGCGCAAGCTTTCCTGCTTCTGGAACGCCTGGACAAGGCGTTCTTTTCTTTTATTTTATGGGACAAAATAACTATTCTCCAGTATAATTGAGTTAAATTGTGAATTTATGACATCCTGCGTAACTTCTAGCACCTGTAAGACAATGCCCGTACAGCGGAGTAACGATAGGAATAGGAGGGAAGCAGCTTCGGATGTGGAACGTGCTTGCAAGCGAAATTGAATTCGAAGTGATGTCGTTAAACGAACTGCGTAAATTTTTGAAAAAAAGCAATGTCATCGTCATTGATATTAAACCAGCGCATTCCGACACGGTTATCGTTTTCTATAAAGGAAACTAAATCTTGTCAGCCTGTCATATGTATATTTATATGAAGGGGGCTAAAGTATGGGGATATGGCTGTTAATTCCAGTACTGGCCGGATGTTTCTCCGGCTTTTTTCTGTTCCGCAAACGCACTCTTGTGCTATCCGAGGCGACAGATCAGCAACCCCGCAACATCTCCATTATCATTCCCGCCCGGAACGAAGAACGCAATTTGCCGTTTCTTCTGGATTCACTTAAGTCGCAGACGCTGCAGCCTTATGAAGTGATTGTGGTGGACGATTTCTCGGAAGACCGGACCCGGGAAATTGCCGAAAGTTACGGCGTGAAGGTCATTGCCAACAGCGAGCTGCCGGACAGATGGACCGGCAAAAGCTGGGCGGTTTGGAACGGCTACCAGCATGCTTCCGGCGATATGTTCGTTTTTTTGGATGCCGATATCCGGCTGGCACCGGGGGCGCTTGCTTCTTTGATGAAAGCGAAGGAGAAGTCGGGCGGCGTTATTTCGGTCGTTCCGTTTCACCAAACGGAAAAGTTTTATGAGAAGCTGGCTCTTGTTATGAATGTATTGGGGTTGTTTGCTTTTACGTCGGTGTTCGAAGGCCGCAACCCGCGCAAAGGGCTGTACGGCTCCTGCATTGTCGCTTCCCGTGACGATTACGAGAACATTAACGGCCATGAAAGCATCAAATCCGAGGTGCTGGACGACTTGTTCCTTGGCGCCAAATTTATCGGAGCGGGCATCCCGGTTACTAATTTTATCGGCTACGGGCTTGTGTCGTTCCGGATGTACCCGGGCGGCATCAAAGACGAAATCGAAGGTTTCAGCAAAGGAGCGGTATTAAGCACCTCGACGCTGAATCCGTGGACGATTGTGTTTGTTGCGCTATGGGTGCTCGGGCTGATCGTATCGGAATCCGTATTTGCTTTCATCGGCACCTCTTTCCTTGTTCCTCTGCTGATCGGTTATGTCCTGTATATGCTCCAGCTGTTTTATTTCGTGAAGTATGTAGGCGTTTTTGGCATTGTGATGCCTGTCCTTCATCTTTTCTCTGCGCTGTTTTTTATTGCGGTTATGCTGTATTCGGCTTACCAGGTCGTCTTTCTGGGCCATGTAAGATGGAAGGGAAGGCATGTTCAGGTAGGGGGCAAGCAAAGCTGATGATCGTATTGCTGACGGCGTGTACATTTATTTCCGGCTCTCTGATGTTCTCCTATTGGTTTGGGCTGCTGGCCAAAAAAAATATTAAAACGGTCGGCGACGGCAATCCGGGCGCGCTCAATTTATGGAAAGCAAGCGGGTATAAGTGGGGGATTGCAGGACTGATGCTTGATTTTCTAAAAGGCTACCTGCCGCTTGCGGCCGTGATGCTTGGAAGTGGATACGCCGGCCATTACGGCATGATCCCGATAGCTGTCGCTCCGATCGCCGGGCATGCGTTCAGCCCTTTCCTGAAAGGGAAAGGGGGCAAGGCGATTGCGGTCACCTTCGGCGTCTGGAGCGCCATAACGTGGTTCGAGGCTTCCCTTGCATATGCGGTCATTCTGGCCGTGATGGTTGCCGTCACCCGCGTGGCCAACAAGGGCAAACCGATATCGAGCGAAACGGACGGCTTGCATATTGTGTGCGGCATGCTGCTGCTGCTGGTTTATTTGGCGGTAAGGCCGTTCGCAGCCGCCGTGCTTTGGGTATGGGCCGGAAGCTTCCTGATATTGGCGTATAAACATCGCCGCGAGCTTGCATCTTTCATCAGAAAAAAAACATCCAAAAATGATTTTAACAGCGGAGTATGACAGGCGTTTAAAGCCGCCGCAAGTTTCCCGCTGGCAACTGACGCAATGCCAAAAGGCCCGGAGAAGGGCCTTTTGGATTGTAATGCTATGCGATAGCTAATCTGCAGATTAGCAGCCTTTTCCGTAGCCGCCGCCAAATCCGCCGACGCCACAGCTACATGCGATGATCACCAGCAGAATGAAAAGCACCAGTACAAAACCAGCGCCGCCAAACCCTACACCACCATAACCAAAAGACATTGTTCATTGCACCTCCTTGCGTTGGAGTACTGTATATAATATGTAGGGGATTCCAGAATGTATGGGTGTTTGCCGGGGAGGCATTTGACCATTTCCAGAAGTCATGGCTGATCAGCAGCCATTACGCTTGGGAGAAGGCCGGCGTCAGACGGGTAACGGCATTTGGTACACGCACAGGAGGTTTTTTAACTAAACAAGGCATGGGAGCGGGCAGCTCCCATGCCTTGTTTAGTTACTGCGGCATAAACCATACGATTTCGGAAATGCGGACGTACGTGCGGCGGAAACCGGTCTGCAGGACGACATAGGTTGGCGTCACTTCAAGCAGAACGCCTTCCAGCGGTCCACGGGTTGTCATAAGCACTACGCAGCATCCAAGGTAGCGGCTTAAGGCTTCCGCCGTATACGGCTCCACGTTCGTAACGGCCTGCACCGGGCCGGCCGGTTCCGGGAAGGTTTGCGCGGGACCTGTCTGAGCCGGGCTTACTTGTTCCGGGTTCCACGGATTCCACGGATTCCATGGGTTTTGACCCCATGGCGACGATGGATTGGCTCCTGCCGGCCCCAGCATGGAATTGGGCTGTGCGGCCGGCCCCCATGGCGAAGGACCAAGCTGCGCCGGTCCCGTTTGTGTTCCTCCGGGAAACGGGCTCGCCGATATCGGGGCGGTGCTCGTTTTGTGCGCGCCGCCAAACGGCTCCATCGTTTGCGCAGGAAGAACTTGCGCCGGAGCGGCCTGCAGCGGGTTTATCGGCGCTGGCGCTCCCAGATTGGCTTGAGACGGTCCAAGCAAAGTCGCGCCGGTTGCCGGCAGCGTTTGGGCTTGAACCTGGCCGGGCAATAATTGCGGAATTTTTTGCGCCGCAGCGCCGCCAAGCGGCAATAAGCTTTGTGCCGCGCTGAACGGCACGGATACGAGCTCGCTGCGTTCCTCATTTGGTTGATACAAGTTATCAGCTCCCTGAAGATATAGACTCGAACCCATCATATGCAGCAAATGCCCAGCCGTTCAGCAATTGGGCGTTTGCCTTATAGTCTGCATCCATGTGCAGCTGCAGCTCTCGGCTTGTCCGTTTCCGCACCAAAATAAGAGGCCCGTTAAACGGGCCTCTTAGCGGAATGATGCACGGGAATGTTTTTAAATACAGGGAGGTTTAAGCATTCGGCGGGTATTAGTAGCCTTTACCATAGCCTTCGCCGTAGCCGCCGCCGTAACCGCCGTAACCGAGTCCGCCGCCAAAGCCGAAAATACCGCAGCTGCAAGCAATGATTACGAGCAGAATGAAAAGTACCAATACGAAACCAGCACCGCCAAAACCGCCGCCAACAAATCCTGACATATTGAGTGCACCTCCTTGTGGATTGACTACTCTTTACATTATGAAGCTGGTTCTGCAAAAGCTTGGGTGTTTGTCGGGGAGGCATTTGACCAATTCCGGCAGCCCGCTTTTTCGGCAGGGAAGGAAAACCAGAAAAAACCTGTGGAATAAGAACTGGTGTTCGTCATATAATAATAGCGAACACCAGTTCTTACAGTGGAGGGTGGCATCGCAATGCCGGATAAAGGGGAACGAGTCATTATGCTCGCGGACTGCCAGTCGTTTTATGCTTCGGTAGAAAAGGCTGAGCATCCCGAATATGCAGACAAACCGCTTGTTGTTGCCGGCGATCCCGAGCGAAGGTCCGGGATTGTGCTGGCTGCATGCCCGATTGCCAAGGCATATGGCGTTACGACCGCCGAGCGTCTCGGAGAGGCGCTTGCCAAATGCCCTTCGTTAGTCGTTGTAAAGCCGCATATGCAAAATTACATTGATGTATCAATGCAAATTACGAATATTTACACCAGCTACACCGATCTGGTAGAGTCCTATAGCATCGACGAGCAGTTTCTGGATGTGACAGGTTCACTCCATCTGTACGGTACGGCGGAGGAGTTGGCCCGGATCATTCAGCGCCGGATTTTATCGGAAACGGGCGTGTATGCGCGTTTCGGCATTTCGGGCAATAAAATTTTAGCCAAAATGGCTTGCGACAATTACGCCAAGAAAAGCGATTTGGGCATTTATACATTGCCAAAGAGCAATTTGGCCGGGCTATGGAAGCTTCCGGTCAACAACATGTTTATGGCCGGCAGCCGGATGACCCGGCATTTTCACGCGATGGGGCTTTCGACGATCGGCCAGGTGGCAGAGACGCCGCTGTCCAAGCTGAAGCAGATGATGCGGCGCAAATTTGGCAAAAACTCCGATATTCAGGCGGAGTTATATTGGCGTATTGCCAACGGCATTGATAACAGCCCGGTTACGCCGGGCACGCATGGGACGGACCCCCAATCGGTCGGGCATATGATGACCTTGCCCCGCGATTATGCAACGCTGGCGGATATTAAGGTCGTTCTCCTGGAGCTGACCGAGCTTGTATGCCAGCGCTGCCGGGGCCTCGGCTATATGGGGAATGTGATCTCGGTTGCCTGCATGGGCGCCGACTTCGAACGCCCTTCAGGATTCAGCCGCCAAATGAAGATGGAGGAGCCCACCAATATTACGAATCAGGCGTACCGGGCTGCCTGCAAGCTGCTGGAACGGCATTGGGACGGCTTGCCTGTCCGCAAGGTTGGCGTCAGCGTGTCTCAGCTCAGCTCCGATGAGGAGTACCAGCTTTCGTTGTTTGATTTGGATAAGGAAAAGTTCAAAGCGCTTGAACGGGCTACTGACATGATTAAACGGAAATACGGCGACGCAAGCATTATGCGGGCGGTTTCCAAAACTTCTGCCGGCCAAGCGATCGACCGCTCCGCTAAGATCGGAGGGCACTACAAATGACTAGAAAAAAACTGGAAGGAAACGGAATGTGGGAATCCAGCCGGATGATGCTTCCCGAGCACAAAGCAGCTATTAATGAACGGGAGCGGGAACTGCGGCGCAGGAAACGGATTGAGCTGGATGAGAGCGAATGGGAGCGAATCTCCGCTATGATGGCGGAGTCGCTGGAGCGGCGCAAGCCGATTACGCTGCGCTTGTACGACCCGTACGAGGCGCGAGCGGCCGAAGGGGTGGTGGAACGGATTGACGTGCCGGGCGGGCGTGTACGCTTGGATGGCGTGTGGGTGCGGGTAAAGGATGTGGAAAGCGCGGCGCTGGCCGATTAAATGTGCGGGCAGCATGACAGCGCCCAATCAAAACCGCTGATCCGGGCATAGGCTACTATCATCAATGAACAACAGGAAGGGGCTTCTCCTATGGCTTCGTCCGATACGGAAATTGGCACGATTAGCGCGGATGATTTGGCGGTTATTGCAGCAGTAGTGGTCATTATTGGCGATGCGCTTGCCTTGTGGGCAGTGTGGCGCGCCCGGGCTGAAAATTTGGAGTCCTCATCAGCGGGGAGCAAAGCAGGGGACCGTTCATCCCGAAAAAAATCATAGTCCTGCAAGAGGCTGCGCCTGTAGCTTCTTGAAGGGCTTTTTGCATAAACAATGCGGACAAGCTCAAGCAAGCGTGAAGCATATCAGAAAGAGCGGCGCATACAATGAATGCACAAGGACGTGCTTGCAAGGCGTGTCCGCATCCGGTCCGCGCGCAGGATTTCATAACGGAAGTGAAATCGGGAGGAGTGGTCGCTAATGTGGGATGAAGTGAAAGACCTGATTGACCCTAACCTGTTCATTGTGGTTGCCGCCTGCTGGGCAATCGGCTACATTTTGAAGCAGACGCCCAAAATACCGGATTGGACCATTGTTTATTTGGTTACGATCGCTGCTATTTTATTTACGCTATGTATACTTGGATTTCATGTGCAAAGCGTGCTCCAGGGCATATTATGCGGAGCGTTCTCTGTTTACGGCAACCAAATTTTGAAGCAGACGACGGAAGGCATCACTTTAAACAGGAACAGAGGAGCCAAATAAAAAAACAGCCGCTGGACGGATGTTTCCCGATCCAAGGAAAGGGAAGCGCCTTACAGCGGCCGTTTGTTATGCTGCCCTATAAAGTTACAGCGGCCGATGGCCGCCGCCATGGAAACCTCCGCCGCCGTGGAAGCCGCCTCCGAAGCCGGGACCGCCATGGAAACCTCCGCCAAAACCCGGGCCGCCGTGGAAACCGGGACCGCCGTGGAAGCCTGGTCCGAAGAAAGGGCCGTGGAAGCCGCCGAAGCCGAAGCCGAACGGGAAAGGAATAGGAAGCGGAAACGGGTACGGATAAGGATACGGCGGATAATAAGGCGGATAAGGGGGATACGGGCCAACACCAACGCCAACTGGGCCGATAGCCATTGAGATTGCCTCCTTGCAAAGATGAAAGTGATGAAATAGCCTATGCGGCCGTGCGGAAAAGCGTGAAATAAACTTCCTAATTTGCAGCGCCCCTGCATATACATAACTATAGGACGGATCGGCGGAGGCGAACGCGGTTGGAGGAATACGCCTATATGGCGGTATGGCTTATCGGCTTATTTGGCCTAGTAGGCATTGTAATCGCCGAGGTGGCCAAAGTTGTTGCTCAAGACCAGGATGCAGCGGAACATTCAGAACAGCCGTCCAGGCTGTATAAGCTGTGGAAAGCTTCGCGGAAGAAAAAAGAGTAACGCAATCGTAAATATCATAGCTGCGGCCGGCCGAGCTGGCCTGACGAATGCATAATTTAGCCTGCCCCGGTTTATACTAATTGCCGTTCCAGCTAGGAAGCGGTTGTAGAACCGCTATAACAAAAGGAGCGAGAGCGATGAACGAGACAGGCGCATCCAACGAAAGAGAACATTTTGTTGCGGTACAAAAAAACGGGGACGGTGATTTAACCGCCTTCCAGACGTCTGCAGGCAGAGTGCTGGATTACGGCACGGCGTTAACCGAAGTGCAGGCGGGGAATATCGCGGGTGTCAATGCGTTTAAAGGACGCGATGGCGAAACCTATATTCGCGGGGATGCCGACGGCGACCCGACTAACAATTTAGATAATCTGCCGATCTTTTGACCGGAAACGTATAGGAAGAGGCGCCAGCATCCAGCGATGCGGCGCCTCTTTGCTTTGCGGTCAGACCGGCTGTACCTCTCCGGTGCGAATAAAGCGCATCCGGCCGGTCCGGCCTTCAAACTGCTCCATGGCATCTCCGTAATGCATGAGCCACAGCCGGCTTTGAATCGAATCCGGCAGCGTGAGCAGCTCGTCCAGCGTTGCATGAACTTCTCCGGGGCCGGCAAGCTGGCAGTCGTGATAAATCGTTTGAACACCGTCCTGCACCAGCTTCTCCAGCAGCCCAGGGTTAAAACGCATATCGGCGGAGTAAAAGAAGCGGCCGTTAAATAAAAAAGAATAACTGTTTTTGCCGTCGATATGGTCGGTACGGATCGGCTTCACGACGATGCCGGGTGCAATTTCGTTATTCTGATCCGCTTCAAGCGGGCGTACGTCAAAAAAATGCTCAAGCTTGTTCAGCTCCCCTTGCGTCAGCCCGCCGCGCAGCGTATGCTCCCACAGCGGTTCCGCCAGCGTCGATGCCAGGTAAAGCACAGGCTTGCGCTTATGCACAAACATCATTTGAAACGCATATTCCTCGAGCCCGCCGACATGGTCGGCATGGATGTGGCTGATCAGGACGCCGTCCAGCTCGCCGAAGGAAATTCCCCGGTTATGCAGGGCGCGCGGCAGTGTAATGCCGCAGTCCAGCAGCAGCTTAAAGCCCCCGCTTCCAATAAAGCGTTATTATTGTCGTACATTTTGGCAAATGCGCTTCCGGTGCCAATCATTTCAATGTTCACCCCGGATCCTTCCTTTCCGCTTTAGCTTCTTCATTAAATGTAACAATAATTTTAAGCAGCGGCAATGCGAATACGGGCGCAAACCGTCCTCCGCCTGCATACGATGCATCATCATACATGCAGCCGGAGGGCGGGATTTTATAATGGCAAAAGGGAACAGCAAAGCCAAGGTCGTCAAAAAAACAAAATCAACTGAACGGAAGCAATATCATTATAAGCTGGTATTATCGGATACTTGCGCCGTATGCAAAACGCCGTGTGAACGCGGAATGAGCTATTTGGCGCGCATGAAAAAGCCAGGGGCCGTCGGCAAAGGGGTGCCGTGTATTCTGACTCGTACGTATTCCTGATCATTCGCGGGCGTCATTTCCCGGGCAACCGCAGCTTTCAGCATGATTTGACATCCGCTCAGAAGCAAGGCGCAGGACAAATATTTTATAGGGACAGCCGCAACTTTACCTGATAGGCAGAGTATAACTTTACATCCAATACAGCGGATGGAGGGTTTTGCCATAATGAAATACAGGAAAGTCGTTGTATGGCTGTGCGTGCTGATGCTTGTCGGGGGAACGGCTATATTTGCGGATGCGGCAGTACAGAAAGTGCGGGTCATTATTAACGGACAATCGGGCGATGGCGGCCTCGTCATGGACGGCAAGACGTATTTGCCGCTTCGCGAGGTGGCGAGCGGACTGAATGCCATTGTCGACTGGGACAATCAGAATAAGAAAGCGACGATTATTAAGCCGAACGTTCATTTGGTATTGTTTAAGGACAACGCGATATTCGGCAAAGTGTCCAAAGGCAATAAATATACGTTTAACGTATTTGCCCAGGTGGATAATTTGAAAACAAGCATATCTGCGGTCAAAGTATCCATATTTGATCCATACGGCAACGAGAAGACGATTCAATCGCAGACGCTTGATATGAACAAAGATAACTTCTGGTACCGGACGCAGGATATTCAGTACAGCTTTGATTATACAGGCAAATACGCGGTCCGGTTTTTTATGAAAACAAGTCCGGACGCTGAATGGACTTCTGTATCGGAAATTTTGATCTCTTCGGAGACGTAATGGAAGGCGCTTTTTGCTTGCAAGGAAGCAAAGGCGCCTTTTTTGGCATACGGTTAATGTTTGACCGGAGATGGTTCACGTGGTACGATACGGAAGAAAAGCATCAATTACTGAAATGGGGTTAATCAATGAGCGAGCATGTGCATGATGAGAATTGCAACCATGACCACGATCATGAGCATGAAGAGCATGTATTCGTCGTCACGAACGATGAAGGCGAAGAACGTGAGATGGTAATGGTATATACATTCGAATCCGAGGACCAAGTGTATGCAGTTCTGCTGGATCGTAACGATATTGAAGCAGACGGCGTTATTTTCCGCATTGAGGAAGAGAACGACGAAGCGTTCCTTGTCGGTATTGAAGACGACGAAGAATGGGATCGCGTTGCAGCGATTTATGAAGAAATCGCCCGCACCGAAAACGAAAAAAACAGCTAATGCAAGGAAAGGGGCCAACCGGCCTCTTTTTTGTTGAAAATCATATGATGGGCTGCGGCTGCGGCGAAGCGCCCAAAGCCAAACAAAAAGCTGCAATTCCTTGTGAACGGCTCCCCGATGGCAGGTTAACGCTATCGGGGAGCCGTTCCTTTTTTTCAAGGAAAGCAGCTTGTTGTGTTGGAGGCAACAGCCAAACCGGCGTTTAAAAAATAGCCGTTTCTTCTACAATGACTTTAACAAATTCGATGCTGCGGTCTTCCGGGCCTTTCACCGGCAGCCCAACCTCAACATGATCAACGATGTAATCAATATTTTTTTGCGAAATGACTTCGCCCGGGAGCAGGATCGGAATGCCCGGCGGATAAACGTAAATAAATTCCGCAATAATGCGTCCGGCCGATTCCTTGAATGGAATCGTTTCCGTCTCGGCGTAAAAGGCGTCGCGCGGCGTCAGCGAAAGCTGCGGAATATCCGGGATTTTGACCACAAGCTCGCGAGCTTCAGCGCCTTCATGGTATGCAGCGGACAAATCCCGCAGCGCGGTTAACAGCTTTTCAATGGTTTCTTCTGTATCACCAGGCGTTACCAGGCAAAGAATGTTATACATATCGCTCATTTCGATTTCCAGGTTATGGTTATCGCGGAGCCAGTTTTCCGTGTCGTAGCCCGTTAGGCCGAGGTGGCGGATATGGATCGTTACCTTCGTCGGATCATAGTCATACGTAGCTTCACCGCCCAGCAGCTCCTCGCCGAAGCAATACAAGCCCGGGATCTGGTTGATTTGCTCGCGTGCATAGGTCGCCAGCCTGATCGCTTTTTCCGCCATGTCATGGCCGTTAATCGCCAGATTGCGGCGGGATGTATCCAGCGAACCAAGCAAAATATAAGAGGTCGACGTTGTCGTCAGCATGCTTATAATCGTTTGTACCCGATAAGGATTAATAAAGCCTTTGCGTACGTTCAGAATGGAGCTTTGCGTCATCGAGCCGCCAAGCTTATGGACGCTTGTTGCCGCCATATCGGCGCCGGCTTGCATCGCGGACATCGGCAGTTTCTCATGGAAGTGGATCAATACGCCATGCGCTTCGTCAACCAGCACCGGAATGTCGAAGGAATGGACGAGCTCCACGATTTCTTTCAGATTGGCGCAAATGCCGTAATAGGTCGGGTTGATGACGAGCACGGCTTTGGCGTCCGGATGGCGCTCCAGCGCCCGCCGAACGGAACGGGTTGTAATGCCGTGGTCGATCCCGAGGTTTGCGTCACGGGCGGGCGATATAAATACCGGGCGCGCGCCCGCGAAAATAATGGCGGACATAACGGATTTATGAATATTGCGCGGGACGATGATTTTATCGCCTGGCGAGCAAACCGTCAAAATCATCGTCATAATCGCGCCGCTCGTGCCTTGTACCGAAAAATATGTATAATCGGCCCCAAAAGCATCGGCTGCCAGCTTCTGAGCTTGTTCGATAACGCCCGTCGGCTGGTGCAGGTCGTCAAGCGGGGCAATATTGATCAGGTCGATTGACAGTGCGTTATCGCCGATAAATTCCCGGAATTCCGGGTCTGTGCCTTGTCCTTTTTTATGTCCGGGAATATGGAATTGTACCGGATTATTAGCCGCGTGGTTGCGTAGTGCTGTGAACAGCGGGGTTTTGTTGTGATCCATCGCTTTCATCCCTGCCTTTTCTGCTGAAATCAAAATATCTAATCAATCATTCAATGCGCAAACAAACTAGGATGAGTATAGCAAAAACAGTTCGGAATGCAAGAATCATTTTTTGCAGGCGGCTATGATTTCGCATAATGTTCAATTGTAAAACCGGCATGGCGGAGTAATTGTGTTACGATAACGAAAGGAGGCTGGAAAAAAATGAAGGATAAACGGATATTAATTGTAATGAGCGTGCTGGCCATTACCTTTATCGGATTTGGCATTATTATTCCGGTTATGCCGCAAATTATAAGCGAAGCGGATCCGGCTGGAGCGGAACGCCATACGGGTTATATGCTTGCGCTTTATTCGGCCATCTCCTTTGTGCTGTCGCCGCTTTGGGGAGGCTTGTCGGACAAGATAGGAAGAAGGCCGGTTATTTTAATAGGCATCGCCGGTTTTGCCGTCAGCTTTTTGCTGTTTGGGCTAGCATCGGGGAACCTCCCCCTTATGTATTTGTCGCGTGTGCTGGGAGGCTTGTTCTCCGGGGCGGTCACATCGGTTATTGTTGCTTATGTAGCAGATATTACGCCGCCTGAACGCCGGACCAAAGGGATGGCGCTTGTCGGCATGTCCATCGGCCTCGGGTTCACGGTAGGGCCGGGCTTTGGCGGGCTGCTCAGCTTGATTTCGCTGGAGGCGCCGTTTTATGCCGCATCGGCGCTTGCGTTTGTCACGCTTGTGCTCGCATTCCTGAAGCTGAACGAATCGCTTGCTCCGGATAAGCGCCGGCAGGCGTCGGTGAAGCGTCCGTCGCGGTGGACGGCGTTTGCCGGGCCGCTTAAATATTTGTATGTGCTGGCGTTTTTTGTGACCTTTACGCTGGCGGGCATGGAAGCTACGCTGCAGTTTTTTGGCATGCGCCGGTTTGATGTAACTCCGATGCAGGTTGGCATTCTCTTTTTTGTATGCGGGCTTGTCGGGCACTGGTGCAGGGCGGCTTTGTCCGCAGACGGATTAAAAGAGGGGAAGAGCCCCGTTACATCGGAGCCGGACTCATTGTTTCCGGCATCGGCTTTTTCCTGCTGCTGGAGGCGCATTCGCTGGGATGGGCGATTTTGTCGCTTGCTGTTTTCGGTATCGGCAATTCGCTGATCCGCCCATGTGTAACATCGCTTATTACGCAAAAAACGACCGTCAGCCAAGGGGTTGCTTCCGGCTTAAGCTCTTCCATGGACAGCCTGGGGCGTATTGCCGGACCGCTGATGGGTACGGCTTTGTTTACCGTGGATATGCGGCTGCCTTATTTGCTGGGCGGCGTATTATGTTTTGCCGCCGTGCTGCTGCTGCTTCAATTCAGGCGGCTGGACAGCCAAAGGCTGGCTGCGGCGCAGCCGGAATAGACGGCAGCCGCGGCAGTTTGCGCGCGGCGATAAGAGAGAAGCCCCTGGCTGCAGCGCTTTAACAAGCGCTGCAGCCAGGGGCTTTTGCTGTTGCGGGCATGCATGCGGCAGGCCGAAGCACGCCGCCTCACCGCTCTTTGCGCAATTTGCGGCAAAGGAACGGTCCGGCGGTGCCGATTTCGCAGCTTTTGTTGCCGCTGCATGCGGCAGCGTTCACATAACTTCCGGCACAGTTACAATCTCTGCACAGCCTACATTCGGCGATGCTTGCGCAATGCCAAAATATTCAGCAGCACAAAGGCAAGCGACAACCCGATCAACACGAAGGCGTCCGTCTGGATGCGCGCCCATCCTTCGCCGCGCACCATAATGCTTCGCATGGCGTCCGCGCCGTAATAAAGCGGCATGATGTAGCTGAGCTTTTGCAGCCACGGATTCATGGCGTCCAGGTTGAACAAGCCGGAGAAAAACACTTGCGGCACAATGACAAGAGGGATGAACTGCACGATTTGAAACTCGCTGCTTGCAAAGGAGGAGAGCAGTGTCCCTAATGTTAATGCGGCCAGCGCAAGCAAGAAATTCACAAGCAGCACATAGGCCATGCTGCCGTTCATATACAGTCCCAGCACATCAACGGCGAACCAGGCGATAAGCGAAGCCTGCAAAATCATAAAAACGCCGAAGCCGGCCAAATAACCGGCAACCACTTCCGACCGGCGGATTGGCGTGGCCAATAGCCGTTCCAGCGTTCCGGTCGTGCGCTCGCGCAAAAACGAAACGCCCGCCAGTAAAAAAACAAAGAAAAAGGAAAAAAAGCCGATCAGCACCGGGCCGTAATAATCAAAAGGAGCCATTTGCGGTCCGCCGTGCAAATACGTGACAGCCGGCATCGCAGCAGAACTGCCGCTTTCCCCCGGCAGGGCGTTTTGTACAAAAGCCAGCAGGCTGCGGCTTTCGCTTGGATCACTGCCTTCCAAATGAATTTGAAGCCCTGGCGGGCCGGATGCGGCGTAACCGTCCAGCGTTCCGTCCTTCAGAGCAGCGTTTGCTTCTTCCTCGTTTGAGTAAACCGTTATGGCAGCGCCTTGCGTCTGCATGAGCGATATAGCTTGTTCAGGCAATCCGACGGCGCCGATCCGCGGGGAAACCGATTGCCCGTCAAATACCAGCTTCATTAGCGTTAATATAAGAAGCGGGGCTATAAATAGAAGCGCCATGGTCCGCTTATCGCGGATAAATTGCTGCCAGATGCGGATAGCGAGCGCGCGTATGCTCATGGGCGTCCTCCTTTGCCCAAAGCGATAAACGCTTCTTCTATCGAAGCGGCTCCGGCGCTGAATTTGATTTCATCCGGCGTGCCAAGCGCAATAAGCTTGCCGCTCTGAATGAGGCCAAGCCGGTCGCATTTTTCCGCTTCATCCATGACGTGGGTGGTCACAATGATGGTGGTGCCGGAGCTCCGCAGCCCGCTCAGCTCCTGCCAGATCGTCCGGCGCAGCAGCGGGTCAATGCCGACGGTCGGCTCGTCGAGAACAAGCAGCTCCGGTTCGTGCAGCAGGGCGATTGCGAGCGAAAGCCGGCGTTTCATACCGCCGGAGTAGGTACGCACTGCCCGGGCCAGATCGCCGGAAAGGTCAACAAGACGTGCGCAGTCCTCAATACGGGCTTGCAGCTGTTTTCCCTGAAGCCCGTACAATGCGCCGAAAAAAGCCATGTTCTGCCTGCCGGTCAGCTCGTTGTACAGGGCATCGGCTTGCGCCATATAGCCGAACCGCCGCAGCATCGACCGCTGAGGCATCCGCTCATGCAGCAAGGTGACGGTGCCGCTGTCGGTTTGCTCAAGCCCGGTGATGGCGCGGATCAGTGTTGTTTTCCCGGAGCCGGACGGGCCAAGCAGGCCAAACAGCTCTCCTTTCGGTATCGACAGAGTAATACGGTCCAGGACGGTTTTGTCCCCGTAGGTACGGGTAATACTTTGAACGATGACCGCTGACGCCTTTTGTCCAATAAAATCTTCGCTGCATACTTTCGTTTCTTCCATCCGGAATCGCTCCTCTCTGGAACAGAAATCCATCTACCTTCGATTATCAGGAGAGCGGAGGCGCTTGTAAAGCAGGTTTTGCAGCAGCAGGCTAAAAGCCGGTTGGCGTCGGCGGCGGAGCGGCTGATGAAACCAAAAGACCTGCATCGTTTGCAGGTCTTTTTTAGGGAGCTGTTTCGGCAGGGCGCCGCCAGCCGTTTACAGCAGCGAACGCCGGTAGATCGGCATAAGCGTCTCGAATGTTTCTTCCGCCAGCCGGATTAATCCGGGGCCGTCTTGAAGCAGCTTGTCGCCGGCCGGAATATGGCGCCCGATCAGCAGCTCGGCTTTTTTGACGTCGCGGAAACGGACGAGCGTATGTTCCCAAGTCTCTTTCGTGAAGGAAGAGGTAGGAACGGCTTCTTTTTTCATATGGTCCATGGAAAGCATATAGCCGTCCGGAACTTCGGCTGCGAGATTGTCCGCCTGGGCAAGCAGCGCGGAAGCGATGGCGGCTTTATTCGGCACCTCATAAATGAAAGCGAGCCACATAAACAAATGGTCGTCGAACAAGCCGATTTGAAAATGCGGGTAAGCTTTGTAGCCGCGTTTGTTATGACATAACGCCAGCCACGTATCTTTGGGCGGATTGACGGTCCGGCGCGCATGTTTGGCGATGTGCAGAAACAGCTCCTGCCCGGCCGCAGGCGCCAGCTTGCCGGCCAGCTCTTCCCCGATTTGCTTGAATTTAGGCTGAATGCGCTGCTGAATCGCGTTCATTCGGTCCTCAAGCCCTTCAATTTGAAACGTATCGAAATCAATTTGGCTGAATCCGGTAAATCCGGTCGCCGTTTGAGTTGGTGTTGGCATAGTTGTCCATTCCTCCGTCTGCCTATACAGAATTGATATCTTTTTTATTTTGCCGTTTTGCAGCTGTTTCCGCAAGTGGAGACATCGGACGGATCGCGGATTTTTTGTTAGGCATGGCGGTTTGCCGCCCCTTTCCGCGAAAATTAGTCAATAAACCAAGTTGCCAGAACATAAGATGGAGTATAAGATATGGATAAGAACAAATTGTCAGACAATTCAGTTAACTATTCCGTAGTAAGGGAGGGATTGCCGTGAACAAAAGCTACGAAGTCGAGTATTGTAATCTGGAGCTGCGATTTGACCGCCGGCAAATCCAAAATCTCATCCGCGATCTTATTCAGGAAGGGTACTCCTTGTATTGGAGCGAAACGGAATATCAGTTTCTCATCTCCATACGAACCGGTCGGAAGCTGGTCAAACTCAGGTTTCAACGCATGAAAAACCGTTACAAAATTGTGGGCGATTATATTATTAAGGACGAAAAGCTGTCGGAGCTGATCGAAAAGCTGATCAATGATACACGTGGACATGCGGTGGTCAAGCGGATCAAGGATCGTCAGATCGTCATTGAAAACATAATGTTCGGCGAAATTATAAGACTTGTGGAGGTGTCCGGCATGGAACATCGCATCGTGTATCAAAAGAAACCCTTTGTTACAATAGAGGAAATGATCAAAGCTTATCAATCGAAACGCGCGGAGGAGCGGGCGCCTGTATTACGCTATGAGCTGGATTATGAGCTGTCCGTCTTGTTTGAGGCGCTTCAAAATGGACAGGATGAGGCGGCTGCCGCATCCAAAGAGAAGCTGACGGCATTACGTTCGGAAATGCTTCAGCTGGAGCTATGAGCGGTTTATGAGTTGTACGGCAACTAAATACCACACATAACCCCGCCGGCAGCCGGCGGGGGTTATGTGTCTGCAGCTGTTTTCCAAATTTTCATCCCGGGCTCCGGGCAGCTTCCTGCAGACGGCCGTCTCCATTCTGGAATTCCGCAGCGGGAATTTGGAGCCGGATGGCGGTTTGCGCCGCTTTATAAGATAAACTTTTCAGCAGGGTCAAATTTATTGATTGCGAAAATCATCTTTTTACAGCGAATTCGGTTTTCAATTGTCAGAAAAAACGGTAGAATGAAACTGACTTAAAATTACAGATGAAGGATGGATAACCAGATGTCAAAACAGCAAGTTGGTGTTGTAGGCCTCGCAGTTATGGGTAAAAATCTGGCTCTCAATATTGAAAGCAGAGGGTTTACCGTGTCCGTGTATAACCGTTCCCGCGAGAAAACCGATGATCTCATCCAAGAATCCGCCGGCAAAAATCTGTTTCCGACATACAGCGTGGAGGAGTTCGTCCAGTCTCTGGAAACACCGCGCAAAATCCTCATTATGGTACAAGCAGGCGCCGGTACGGACGCGACGATCAATGCGCTTGTTCCTTATCTGGACGAAGGCGATATCATTATTGACGGCGGCAACGCTTATTTCCCTGATACGCAGCGGCGCAGCAAGGAGCTGGAGGCGAAAGGTTTCCGCTTTATCGGCACCGGCGTATCCGGCGGCGAAGAAGGCGCGCTGAAAGGCCCGGCCATTATGCCAGGCGGCCAGGAATCCGCTTATAAGCTTGTAGAGCCGATCCTTACCGCTATTTCCGCTAAAGTCGGCGATGATCCGTGCTGTACATATATCGGACCGGACGGTGCCGGCCATTACGTTAAGATGGTCCATAACGGCATTGAATACGGCGATATGCAGCTCATTTGCGAAGCTTATCATTTGCTCGAATCGGTTGCCGGCTGCTCGACGGAAGAGCTGCAGTCCATTTTTGCCGAGTGGAACAAAGGCGAGCTGGACAGCTACCTGATTGAAATTACGGCCGATATTTTCTCCAAATACGACGCCGAAACGGGCAAGCCGATGGTGGATGTCATCTTGGATTCCGCCGGACAGAAAGGTACGGGCAAGTGGACCAGCCAAAGCTCGCTTGATCTTGGCGTGCCGTTGTCCATCATTACGGAGTCGGTATTTACCCGGTTCCTGTCTGCGATGAAAGAAGAACGCACGGCCGCAAGCCGGGTGCTGAAAGGCCCGGACCAAGCGCCGTTCCAAGGCGACAAGGCGGCGTTTATCGAATCGGTCCGCAAAGCGCTGTTCGCGAGCAAAATCGCTTCGTACGCGCAAGGCTTCGCCCAAATGCGCGCGGCTTCCGACGAATACGGCTGGAATCTCCGCTACGGCGATATCGCGATGATTTTCCGCGGCGGCTGCATTATCCGTGCAGGCTTCCTGCAAAACATTAAAGACGCGTACGACCGCGATTCGAACTTGCGCAATCTTTTACTTGATCCGTATTTTAAAAATATCGTGGAATCGTACCAAGGCGCATGGCGCGAAGTCGTGGCAACCGCTGTTGTAAACGGCGTCCCCGTTCCTGCTTTTGCCAGCGCGCTGGCTTACTTCGACAGCTACCGCACGGAGCGGCTGCCTGCCAACCTGCTGCAAGCGCAGCGCGACTATTTTGGAGCGCATACTTTTAAACGTGTAGACAAGGAAGGCGTATTCCATCACAACTGGATGGAAGCTTAATAGTTTTTGGAGGAGCTTGTCCGGAGAGAATCCCGGAGCCCTTCCGGCGAAAGGCCGTCAACGGCGTCGCGCAGCCATCTGCGCAGCCGGTCTGCCTCTTGGTCGGAGTAATGATGCCGGTGCACAAGAGACATGGCGGCTTCGGCAAAGGAATGGAAGCTTTGAATGAGGCGTGGCTGCGCAAGTCCCAGTAATTCAGGGGCTGCGTCGGCCACCTTTTTTTTAATATATTCGAGCATCCAGATGACATCTTCCCGGCAAAGCGGATGATCGGGATTCATAATGGTGTTTATCCGTTTTTCGGTTGGATGCGCGTCCCATAACTCGGATTTGGGAATCATGCGCGTCACTCCTTTTCGAAATAAAAGGTATCACTATCATCCATACGGCAGTTTAAACTTTTTTATACCCGGTCACTATGAAAAATGATATGATAATACGAAAAACGCAAGAACGATAAAAAAGGTGGCCATTGACGTGTCAGCAGTGACTAACAAAATTGTTCTGGTCGGTTTTATGGGAACCGGCAAATCAACCGTCAGCCGGCTGCTTGCGGACGAGCTGGGCTGGCAGCGCATTGACTCCGATGAGGAAATTGTCCGCAGGGAAGGCCGGACGGTTGCTTCCATCTTCGAAGAGCATGGGGAAGCCGGCTTCCGGCAAATTGAAAGCGAGGTCATCGCTTCCATCATGAATGCGCCCGAGCCGGCCGTTGTCGCTACCGGAGGCGGAGCGCCGCTTGCTGCGGCGAACCGTGAGGCGATGCTCGCAGGCGGTTATGTGGTCGCGCTCAAAGCGGATGCGGCGCATATTATTAGCCGCGTGAAGGCAGATACGGCGAGGCCGCTGCTTGCCGGCGACGCAGAAAGCCGTGTGCCGCTGCTGCTGGAGCAGCGCAAGACGCTTTATGATTTTGCGCACCATATGATCGATACGACGGAGTTGACGGCAGAAGAGGTTGCGGCGCTTATTGTGAAAGGCTGGAATGAAACCCGTTGAATCATATCCGTAAGCAGGCGGCGACGTATACCGGTCTGCTTTAAGCGTGGAAAGCGTTGCACCGGTGGGGTGCAGTTATTTTCGGCGCTGCAGTTTCGTTCCCGCTTACGATGAACCTTACTATGCAATTTGCGAGATTGTCATTTACGACATTATAAAGGAGAAATAGACTTATGGACGTTATTGTTACCCCGACTCCGCGATTAAACGGAGAAATTCAGGCGCTTTCCTCCAAAAACTACACGACGCGCTACCTGCTTGTAGCGGCACTAGCCGAAGGGACCAGCACGATCTATTATCCGGCGCACAGCGAGGACAGCGATGCGATGCGGCGCTGCATTCGCGATTTGGGCGCCAAAGTGGAAGAAGATGACGAAAAAATCGTCATTACCGGCTTTGGCCGCCATCCGCTTCCGGTCAGCGAGCTGGATGTGGGCAACGCCGGCGCGGTGCTCCGCTTTTTGATGGCGATTGCATCCCTTTGCCCGGACGTAACCTTCATTAACCGTTACCCGGATTCCTTGGGCAAACGCCCGCATGATGATCTGATTGATGCATTGGGCCAGCTGGGCGTATCCGTTACGCACCGCGAAGGCAAGCTGCCGATTACGATTAAAGGCGGCAGCCCGCGCGGCGGCAAAATCCGTGTATCGGGCAATGTCAGCTCGCAATATTTGAGCGCACTCTTGTTCCTGACGCCGCTGCTGGAAGAAGACAGCGAAATTGAAGTGCTGCATGATTTGAAATCGAAAGTGGTTGTAGGGCAAACGCTTGAAGTGCTGGAGCAAGCCGGAATTCAGATCGAAGCGAGCGAAGACTTGATGTTCTACCGTGTTCCGGGCCGCCAAAGCTACAAAGCGCAAAACTATACCGTGCAAGGCGACTATCCGGGATCTGCCGCGATACTGGCTGCAGCGGCGGTTACCGAATCGGATGTAACGGTGCACCGCCTTGCGGAAAACAGCAGACAAGGCGAGCGGGCAGTTGTCGATGTGCTGCGCATGATGGAGACGCCGCTGACGCATGAGAACGGCATTGTCCATGTGCAAGGCAACGGCAAGCTGAAAGCTGTTGAATTCGACGGCGACCAGGCGACCGACGCCGTGCTGGCTATGGTGGCGGCAGCAGTATTTGCGGAAGGAACTTCCCGTTTCTACAACGTAGAAAATCTGCGGTACAAGGAGTGCGACCGCATTACCGATTATTTGAACGAACTGCGCAAAGCAGGGGCGAACGTGGAAGAGCGCCAAAGCGAAATTATTGTACACGGCCGACCGGAAGGCGTTGAAGGCGGCGTGGAAATTAATGCGCATTACGACCACCGCGTCATTATGGCGCTGACGGTTGTCGGCTTGCGTGCGAAAGCGCCGATCCGTATCAAGGACGCGCATCACGTTGCGAAATCGTATCCGATCTATTTTGACCACTTAAAGGCATTAGGCGCTAAGGTGGAGTGGGTCGAAGCCTAATCGGAGGTTACCCGCCGATTGCCGCTAACCTTTGTCCATTTGCCGCCGTATAATGGTTGCGAAGGAGGGGATGAACGATGGCATTTGAAAATCCGCCGAGAGACCAAATCCGGGAGCTGCTGAAAGCCAGCAGCGTAATTGCGGTTGTCGGGTTGTCCGATAACCCGGACCGGACGTCGCATATGATCGCCAAAGCCATGCAGCAAAAAGGGTACCGGATTATTCCGGTTAATCCCGGCGCCAGCTCCATTCTGGGCGAACGCTGCTACGGAACGCTGGCCGAAATTCCGTTCAAAGTCGATATTGTCAACGTATTTCGGCGCAGCGAGTTTACGCCGGATATTGCGCGGCAGGCGGTTGCAATCCGCGCCAAGGCGCTGTGGCTTCAGCTTGGCGTCGTTAACGAGACGGCGGCGCGTGTTGCCCGCGCTGGCGGGCTCACGGTAATTATGGACCGCTGCATTAAGGTCGAGGATTCGATTCTGCTGCCGAACGGCAAAGGGAGAAACTGACCGCGATCAAAAAAAAGACCCCCTTCTTCAACAAGAAGTTAGCCTTGGACGGCCAGAAGCGGGCTTCACGAACATGGACCAATTAACATTCGGCGGGCTTTTACGGGCTCGCCGTTTTATTTTGACAAATATCAGGTGAACGCTTACCATCTGTAGTAGAGAAACGATCGAATAGAGCAGTGATTGCAGTTAATGCCGCGGCTTATTTGTAACAGGCACTGGAGGTGCGCAATGAATTTCATGGGTAGCCTGCAGCATCTCGGGAGAGCGTTTATGCTGCCGATGATTGTGCTGCCGGCCGCAGCCATTTTTTTGTTTTTAAGCCAACTGCCGTGGGGGTACGTCGGGCTCGACCCGATGGCGGGTTACTTGTCCTCGGCAAGCAAGGCGATCTTTGCATTTTTGCCTTACATATTTGCTTTAGGCGTCTCGCTTGGCCTTACGGGCAACGCTCTTGCCGCAGGCATGTCCGCTCTTGTCGGGATGGTCATTTACAGCGGCATTACGAGCGCGGCGAATCCGGCGATCGAACCGACGGTATTCGTCGGCTCGGTTATCGGCATTATTTCGGGATTTAGTTACAGCCGGTTTAAAAATTTGCGCCTGCCGGAATCGATCCAGTTTTTTGGCGGCCCGCGTTTTGTCCCGTTGTTTGTCAGCTTTATCAGCTTCGTCATGTCCCTTGTGATGATCGGCCTCGCGCCCAAAATTCAATGGCTGCTGGAGGAGCTGGGGCGTGTGGTGGACTCGGGCGGCGGCTTCGGGGTATTTTTGTTTGGTTTTGTGCAGCGTATCCTTGTTGTTTTTGGCCTGCACCATCTGGTCAGCAACGTATTCTGGTTCCAGATCGGCGCTTATGAAACGGCGGACGGCACAACCGTATACGGCGACCTGCCGCGTTTTTTTGCCGGCGATCCGTCGGCAGGTGCTTATATGGCAGGCCTTTATCCGACGATGATGTTTGCGCTGCCGGCCATTGCTTTTGCCATCATTCACGAAGCGCGCGAAGATTTGAAACCCAAAATCCGGAAAACGTTTTTGACCGCCGCGTTATCCTCGTTTTTGACCGGCGTAACCGAACCGGTTGAATTTGCTTTTTTGTTTGTAGCGCCTTATTTGTACGTCGTCCACGCTTTTTTGTCCGGCTTTATTATGTGGGTCACCTACGAGCTTGGCATCCGGCATGGATTTTCGTTCTCGGGCGGCGCCATTGATTATGTGCTGAATGAACATTTGGCAACCCGGGGGCTGCTTATCATCCCTATCGGCATTGCGGTTGGCGGCTTGTATTATTTTCTGTTCCGCTGGGCGATCCGCCGGTTCCGCATTCCGACGCCCGGACGGGAAGAAGGCTCCCAGCTTGACGATTGGGCGGAGGATATTCCGTACCGGGCTCCGCTTGTGCTTCAGGCGATTGGCGGCAAAGAAAATGTGCTTCATATGGAAGCCTGCATTACAAGGCTCAGGCTGAAAGTGTCGAATGAGAAGCAAATCGATACGAATGCGCTCCGCAATTTGGGCGCAGCCGGCGTAATCCGCCTTGGCGGCGGGCATGTGCAGGTTGTCTTTGGCACTTATTCCGAACTGATTCGGGAAGCCATTATGAAATCGATTCACCGCGACCAGGAGCAGGTATCATTCCATGCGCCGGTGCAAGGCCGGATGATTCCGCTGGAGGAAGTGCCGGACCCGATTTTCTCGGGCAAAATGGTTGGCGGTGGCGTTGCTTTTTTACCGGAAAAGGGTGAGCTTGTTTCTCCGATTCACGGCACGGTAGTGCATATTTACCCGACGATGCATGCGATCGGCATTCGCTCGAAGGACGGGCTTGATGTTCTGCTGCATATCGGCATCGATTCCTCCCAGCTCGGGAACAAGGGCGCTTTCCACGCTTATGTGGAGAAAGGAGATACGGTAAAACCCGGAACGCTGCTTATCCGCTTTGATCTGCTGATGGTCCGGAGGGAAAGCAAATCGATTGCAACGCCGATGGTCATTACGAACTCGGACAATATGGTTCAATCGTGGCGGTTCGGCCCGTTCAAAGCAGTCAAGAAAGGGCAGGCATCCGTCATGTCGGTGGTGCTTAAAGAGAGAAACGGTGGAGGGGTTAAACCATGATTCAAGCTGTAGGAGCATCGGCTGGAGTAGCGATCGGCAAAGGCTTTGTGCTCCCCAATTGGGAATGGGAGTTGCCTGAGCAGCGGATTGGCGTAGCGGATTTCGCCCGCGAATTCGAACGGGTATATGAAGGGATCCGCACATCGAAGCAGGAAATCGAATTGATCCGCGACGAACTGAAAGATGTTGTTGGAGCTGACGAGTCGACTATTTTTGATGCCCATTTGGCGATATTGGACGATCCGGTGTTTATGAATGAGATTGAAGGGATTATTCAGCGGCAGTATAAAGCAGCGGAAGTTGCGGTCAAAGAAGCGATTGACCATTTTGTCACCATGTTTGATTTGCTCGACGACGATTATATGAAGGAACGCGCGCTCGATATTAAAGACGTCGGCAACCGGCTGCTGAAGCATCTGCTTGGCGCTCCGGAAATTACGCTTCCTTCGGATACACAGCCGTTTATTTTAATCGCGAAGGAACTGTCGCCTTCTCAGGCAGCCCACTTAAATCCGAATCATGTACTTGGAATTGTCACGCTTGGCGGCAGCTTGACATCCCACTCCGCCATTATGGCGAGAGCGCTCGGCATTCCGCTCATCGTTGGGGTAGAGGGCAAGCTGGAAGAGCAGCTTCAGACCGGACAGCTTATTGTAATGGATGGAACCGACGGCAAGCTGTACATCGATCCCGACGAAGAAGTGATCAAGCGGTACAGCGAGCTGCAGCGTGTGCAGAATGAGCAGAAACACGCCCTTCATCTGATTGCCGGGCACAAGCCGGAAACGCCTGACGGCAAAACGTTAAAGCTTGGAGCTAACATCAGCTCGTATAAAGAGCTGGAGATCGCTTTGTCCAGCGGCGCGCAAGGCGTCGGATTATTTCGCACCGAGTTTCTGTATATGGACCGCAGCCGCTTTCCGAAGGAAGAAGAGCAGTTCGAAGTATACCGCGACGTAGCCGTTCGTCTGGATGGCGCGCCGCTTACGATTCGTACGCTTGATATCGGCGGCGATAAGCAGCTGGATTATTTTGAACTGCCGGAGGAAGATAATCCGTTTCTAGGCTTCCGGGCGATCCGCATTTCGCTGGAGAGAACCGATTTGTTCAAAACGCAGCTTCGTGCGATCTTGCGTGCGAGCCACTACGGCACCGTTAAGGTGATGTATCCGCTAATATCCTCGGTAGACGAGGTGCGGGCAGCCAATGCGGTCATGAACGAAGCCAAACGCGAGCTGGAGCGTGAAGGGAAGCCGTTCGACAAAAACTTGAAAATCGGCGTTATGATCGAAGTGCCGGCGGCAGTTATGATAGCCGATTTGCTGGCGCAGGAAGTCGATTTTTTCAGCATCGGAACTAACGATCTGGTACAGTTCACGCTGGCGGTCGACCGGATGAACGAAAGTATCGCCCACTTGTACGAACCGTATCATCCGTCCATTATCCGCATGCTGAAAGCAACGGTGGATGCGGCCAAACGGCATGGCACGACGGTAGGCGTATGCGGCGAGCTTGCAGGAGACGTTAAAGCCCTCCCGTTATGGCTGGGATTGGATGTGGATGAGATCAGCATGTCCGCCCATTCGATTCTCCCGGTAAAAGAAAGGCTGCTGCGCACGAAGCAAAGCGACAGCCGCCAGCTGCTGCCGCAGCTGCTGGAATGCGCCACAAGCGCCGATATTGTCGCCGAGCTGATGCGGTTTATGGCAAATCATGATTCTACAGGAAAGGCCTCCTAATCAGAGGCCTTATTTCTTGCTTAAAAGGAGCATTTTTATGAAACAGGTTGAGGATCATCAAAGCAGCGGATCGTCATGGCGGATTGTCCGGTGGCTTCCGGCAGTTGTCTGGATGGCTGTTATTTTTTTTCTTTCGTCCCGTACAGGAGATGACGTCAATTCGTTCCTGCCGTTTTTCCATCACTTTTTCCCGCAAATGCAGGATTTTAACTGGGGCCATTTTATTTCTTATTTTGTGCTTGCTGCAACGTTGGATTACGGATTCGGAGCGAAGGCGCAGAAAGCCGGATTCAAAATCGGCATAATTCTGCTGTGCGGTTTGTACGGCGTAACGGATGAATACCATCAATCGTTTGTCGACGGCCGCTCGTCGGACTGGCATGATATCCGCAACGATATGATCGGCGCTTCCATTATGGTGCTGCTGATCATGGTGCCGGCACTGCAACAATGGTGGCGGAAGCTGAAGCGGCTAAACCGCACGCGGTAACCAGCTGGATTAAAGCCAGTAAAGGGTATTTTTTTTGAAAAATTTACAAACCGCCGCAAGCAGGGTTTCTGCAAAAAAGGTCGAATTATTTATCCGTGTGTTTCAGAAATGCTCGGTATGAGGCGGCTCTTGCAGCTTCTGTACGAAGGAGAGGACAAATGTGCAAAAGACTTGTTCTTGCGGCAATTCGATGAAAATGAAATTGCGCACTGTGATTTATTCAGGCAAAGTGGAAATTGACAACGTTCCGATTTTTTCTTGCTCGGCCTGCACCCGAAGCGAAGTCATCCCGGAGGTCAAGCCGGACTTGACCGGGCTGATATCGCAGCTTGGCGCCGAACCTGCGAAACAAACCTTTTTGTTTAATGAATGCAATGAATGGGCAAATTTGCTAGTAGAAGCAAGCGAAAGCCGCCGGAAGCTTCCGGATGAATCGGTGGTCCGGCACCTTGCTCAGGCCAGAGTGGATGAATTATTGGATCTGTATTTGCTGGCCCAGTCATTAAACGATCAGGCATGGATGGAAGATTTGAACAAACGCCTTGGACAGCTTAGCCGAAAAGTGCTGCATACATAATGAAAGCGGTCACGGAACACGGAATCCTAATCTCGAATGACAAATCGTTACATCGCTTTCAGATAAACATGCGTCAACATTGATTAAAGTAATATTTTGTCGTATGATTATTCTAATATGCAGCGTGCGAAAATAAAAATTTGAGGGTAATGGAGAGAAGATCCGTGACGGTAACCATTTATGATGTAGCAAGAGAAGCAGGAGTATCAATGGCTACGGTATCCCGGGTTGTCAACAACAATCCGAACGTAAAGCCCGCTACTCGCAAAAAAGTATATGAAGCGATCGAACGCCTCGGCTATCGGCCGAACGCAGTTGCACGCGGATTGGCAAGCAAAAAAACAACGACGGTTGGCGTCGTTATTCCTGATATCTCCAACTCGATTTTTGCCGAGGTTGCTCGCGGAATCGAAGATATAGCGAATATGTACCATTATAATATTATCTTGTGTAACGCGGATAAGAAAAAAGAAAAAGAAATCCGGGTTATTAATACGCTGCTTGAAAAACAAGTGGACGGGCTCCTCTTTATGGGCGGCGCCGTAACCGAAGAGCATGAGCAAGCGTTTCGCACCGCTAATGTGCCGATCGTGCTTTGTGCGACAACGGACGAGAAGGGGCAAATCCCTTCCGTTGATATTGACCACGAGGCTGCCGCATACGATGCGGTCGGCAAACTGATCAGCAACGGTCATACACGGATTGCGATGATCAGCGGCACGCTGCAGGATCCTGCAAACGGCTATGCCCGTTTCCAAGGCTACAAACGCGCTCTGCAGGATGCAGGTTTGCCGTATGACGACGAAATCGTCCGCGTAGGCAACTACCGTTACGAGTCCGGCGTTGAAGCGATGAAATATTTCGTAGAGCTGGCTGATCGTCCGACGGCTGTTTTTGCTGCAACGGACGAAATGGCAATCGGCGCGATTCATTGCATTCAAGATTCCGGTCTTCATGTACCGGAAGATATTTCGGTCATCAGTGTGGACAACAGCCGTATGGCGTCGATGGTTCGTCCGCAGCTTACGGCTGTAGCGCAGCCGATGTATGACATCGGCGCGGTTTCGATGCGTCTGCTGACGAAGCTGATGAAGAAAGAGAATGTGGAGCGCGGCACGGTTGTGCTTCCGCATGAAATCGTGGAACGCCAATCGGTTGGAGGAATTTCGAAATAATGGGTTACGGCACAATCGGCATTATTGGTGCCATGGCAGAAGAGATTGAACTGCTGCATCAACATGTGCAAGTATCAAGCGAAACGGCCGGTGCCGGGATTACGTACTACGAAGGCACTTTGCATGGGAAACCGGTTATTTTTTGCAAGTCGGGCGTCGGTAAAGTAAACGCAGCCGTTTGCACCCAGCTGCTTATTCATCTGGGAGCAGATTGTGTATTGTTTACCGGCGTAGCCGGAGCGCTTGATCCTACGCTCAATATCGGCGATATTGTCGTTTCATCAACCTGTATGCAGCATGATATGGACGTGACGCCGCTTGGCTATAAGCGTGGCGTAATTCCTTATCAGGAACGCTCGGAATTTGCGGCGGACCCCAAGCTGGTGGAGCTTGCTGTGCAAGCGGGAGACAAGCATTTTGCCGGACGAACGCTCGTTGGCAAGGTGCTGTCCGGCGATCAGTTTATTGCAAGCCGTGAAATCGTGCACGATTTATACGAGTCGATGAACGGAGCATGCGCCGAAATGGAAGGCGCGGCGGTTGCCCAAGTATGCGATATGAACAATACGCCGTTTGTTGTGATTCGCTCCATGTCGGATAAAGCGGATGGTTCCGCACATATTAATTTTGCCGAATTTACGATTCAGGCAGCTAATCATTCTTATACGATGATTGAAGAAATGGTTAAAAATATGTAAAACAACCCGCCTATGTGAAGCATAGGCGGGTTGTTTTACGTTATAAGTCCTGAACCGCGATTTGGCAAATATCGCGGTTTTTGCGTTCGATTTCCGCCCGGCGCGGAATAGGCGGAACCTCGCTTAAATCGTCCATCCAATACAGAGGCAATGGAACCGGGCTTTGGGCAGCCCACGCTTCCGTCCAGGAGGAAGGCAGCCGGACGGTTGGCACAGCCCCGCCGCGGCGTGAAGACTCGTCTGCGCCGATCTCGGCAATAAGCGGGTGATCTGTCATCGCAAGCCATACGAGCGCCCAGGCGCGGGGCACTACGCGCCATATGTCATAACCGCCGCCGCCAAGGGCGACCCAGCGTCCGCCAGCATATTGATGCGCAAGCTCATGAATCAATTTGGGGATTGTGTAATAGATACGAGTGCTGCAATACATATGAGATAAAGGGTCAAACGCATGAGCGTCGCAGCCATGTTGGCTGACGATAATGTCCGGCTTGAAAGCTTTCGCTACTTTGCCGATGGTTGACTGAAAGCTTTCAATCCAGGAATCGTCTTCCGTATAAGGCTCAAGCGGAATATTAAACGTTGCTCCGAAGCCGCGGTCGGAGCCTTTTTCATAAACGAAGCCGGTTCCCGGAAACAAATATTTGCCTGTTTCATGAATGGAATATGTACATATATCCGGATCATCGTAAAAGGCCCACTGGACGCCATCGCCATGATGGACATCGGTGTCGATGTACAATACCCTTGCGCCATAGCGGGCTTGCAAATGTTTGATTGTGATAGCCGTATCGTTATAGACGCAAAATCCGGCTGCTTTATGCGGAAAGCCGTGATGCAGCCCTCCGCCCATATGGTAGGCATGAGCGGCATGTCCTTTCATAACCGCGTCCGCTGCTGCAGTGGAGCCGGCAACAATCGCTGCCGCAGCGTCATGCATGCCTTCAAAATAAGGCGTATCCTCTGTGCCAAGGCCATATTGCTCAGCTTGCGCGATAACGTTTTGCGGCGGCGCTTTCGAGCTGAGCTGGCGTACGATGCCGATGTAATCGTCTCGGTGAACGAGGCGCAGCAGGCGTTCGGTCTCTTCATCGGAACAGGCGGAGGGCTGCATCATCAGTTGTGCCGGCAGCGCGCCTGTTTTCGATAACAGATCTTGTGATAACGTTAAACGAAGCGGGTCAAATGGATGGTGAACCGCAAATTGATAGCGGGCAGAATCCGGATGATGAACGAAAACAGCATCGTATGGCATAACGCTTTCATTTCCTCTCTGCGGATTAATACATAAATCGCTGTCTGAACCGGACCCGGTCAAATTGTTCGACCGATTGCAAAGGCACCTCTTTGCCAATGCGCACCATAAGACAATTGGCGGGATGGGAGCAAATTTCGGGATCATCTGTCGCAAACCAAACCATACCTACGGATTTCATCAAATGCTCCATCATTTTACGATAGTCCCATACGCTTAGTTTTGTGCCCTCCAAGTCCCAATGCCAATAATATTCCGTTGTGTAGACAATCGCGTTCTCCAGCTGGCCGTCCTCAAACGCAAGCTGAATCATTCGCTTGCCCAGCCCGAAAGAGCGGTAGCTGCCGGCAACTTCGATGGCTCCTAATTCAATTAAATCTTCCATGCCGCCTTCGGACCAGCGCTCCAGTTCATCGGGATAATGGAACGTGACATAACCGACGATAAGGCTATTTTCACGCGCAATAATGATACGCCCTTCTTCCAGCTCGGCAATTTCAATCAGAGCCTCATGCTGGTCTTTAGGCCTGCGAAATGCGTCAAGGTCGTCGTGCATGGACATTTGCTTCAAACGTTCAGACGGCACCGGCCCTTCCAAAAAAAGCTCCCGCCCGTCCGGAAGCAGCAGCGGCAGCTGTCTAAAGCGCTTCCGATGTTCCAATGTCGGTGGCCTCCTTTCCAGCCATTACGCTTCCTATCATGGTCTGGCTATCTTGGTTATAACAAACTATGGTACTAATGAAAAGCATAGCTCCTTTAAAAGCGGATATGGTATAATGAGACATGTGGCGGTTAAGTGAATTTTTTAGCAAGATGGGCAATAATCGATATCAATCCATGTGCCAGCATGGGGTGATGACTTGTTTGTAAGCGCATACCTTAATTAAAATTGCATGATTTTAATGGGAGAGTGATAGTGTATGATCAACTTGCATCAAGAACGTATTCCTGCTGTAGCGAAACATTCCAACTTGCTTAACTACGAAGAAACAGCGGCTTCCTTTGACTGGAAGGAAATAGAAAAACAATTTTCCTGGTACACGACGGGCAAAGTTAATATGGCCTATGAAGCAATTGACCGCCATGTTGAAGAAGGGCGCGGCAATAAAATCGCATTGTATTATAGCGATTCTGCCCGCGATGAATCGTATACGTTTGCACAGTTAAAAGAACAATCCGACCGGTTTGCTAACGTGCTGCGCAAGTTTGGTCTTGCCAAAGGAGACCGCGTCTTTATATTTATGCCGCGTACGCCGGAGCTTTATTTTGCAGCGCTGGGCGCTTTCAAGATTGGTGCAGTTGTCGGTCCGCTGTTTGAAGCGTTTATGGAAACGGCCGTTAAGGACCGTTTGCTGGACAGCGAAGCGGCTGCCATTGTGACGACGCCGGCTCTGCTTGGACGTATCCGCCGCGAGGAGCTTCCTGATCTGAAACAGATCATTGTAGTTGGCGACGAGGTACCGGCAGGGGAAGGAATCGTTGATTTTAAAGCGGAGATGGCGCAAGTTTCCGATCAATGCGACATCGAATGGCTGGACCGTGAGGACGGGCTGATCCTGCATTATACGTCCGGGTCTACCGGCAAGCCGAAAGGCGTTTACCATGTTCAAAATGCAATGATCCAACATTATTATACAGGCAAGGTTGTCCTAGATTTGAAGGAGGACGACATCTATTGGTGTACGGCCGACCCGGGCTGGGTAACCGGTACCTCCTACGGTATTTTTGCCCCATGGCTGAACGGTGTTACCAATGTTATTCGCGGAGGACGGTTTAGCCCCGCAGACTGGTACGGCACATTGCAAAAATACGGCGTGACCGTATGGTACAGCGCGCCAACGGCGTTCCGCATGCTGATGGGAGCAGGAGACGATGTTGTATCCCAATTTGACCTGAGCAAGCTGCGCCATGTGCTTAGCGTAGGCGAGCCGCTTAATCCGGAAGTCGTCCGCTGGGGGCTTAAAGTATACAACCAGCGCATCCACGATACGTGGTGGATGACGGAGACCGGCGGCCAGCTCATTTGCAATTATCCGTCAATGGATATTAAACCCGGCTCCATGGGCAAGCCGCTGCCGGGCATTCAAGCGGCTATTATCGACGATAATGGCAATGAAGTGCCTCCATACCGGATGGGCAATCTGGCCGTAAAGACGCCATGGCCGTCCATGATGCGCAAAATTTGGAAAAACCCTGCCAAATACGAAGAGTATTTCCGCTTGCAAGGCTGGTATATTTCCGGCGACTCGGCTTATATGGACGAAGACGGCTATTTTTGGTTCCAGGGCCGGATCGATGATGTTATTAATACGTCAGGCGAGCGCATAGGGCCGTTTGAAGTAGAAAGCAAGCTGGTTGAACATCCGGCGGTAGCCGAAGCAGGCGTTATCGGCAAACCGGATCCGATGCGCGGTGAAATTATTAAAGCATTTATTGCGCTTCGTGAAGGCTATTCACCGTCCGAAGAGCTTAAACAAGATATTTCGAAGTTTGTCAAAATCGGTTTGTCCGCACATGCTGCGCCAAGGGAGATCGAATTTAAAGATAAACTTCCTAAAACGAGAAGCGGAAAAATTATGCGCCGCGTATTAAAAGCGTGGGAGCTGAACCTGCCTACGGGCGATTTGTCCACAATCGAAGACGACTGATAGGGCCGAAAGGCAGCAGCGCTGCAAGCGGATGGATTTCCGCCTGCAGCGCTTTTTGCTGAAACGCGATTGCAGCAGCAGCAAGGTCAGGGAAATAGATAAAATTCAAAACAAAGAAGCTTCTTCCTTTTCCTAAGAAAGGGAGAAGCTTCTTTGTTTTGAATGGACTGCCACACACCCGAGACTACGGTAGGTGACGATCCGTCTTATTGAAGGTTAATGGATTTGGAAGGGGAGGACTCTCCCCATAAGTTTTTGGCTGTTACATATACGGAACCGCCCATTGGAGCTTGGATATCCACCGAAGGGTCCGATACGGACGAGATCAGCTTAAAGTCGCCGTCTTTCCCTTTGAAATAAACATTGTATTCAATGACCGATTCTCCGGCGGCATTCGCATTCCAGGTCACATGGTAGCTGGATCCGCTGTTTGTTGCATGCAGCCCGGATGGGGCGTCAGGCGCCGTCATATCCGTGCCGGAATGGTTATTACCGCCAGGAGTAGTCTCAGGGCTGTCTTCACCGTTGCCGTCTCCCGCAGGAGGCATCGTTGGCGGAGTTAAAATACCGCCGTATTGCACGGTCGTGCTTGGTGACGATTCATGGCCAGCCACATCCACTGCTTTGACATAGAAAGCGGCTGCTTGCATTCCGCTTAATGAGATCGTGGTCTCGTAAGGATTGCCTGCAAGAATCGAATTGCCGGCCTGCTGGAAGCTTACGCCGTCCGTCGTTTCATAAACCCGGTAACCTACAACATCCTCGGATGTGCTGGCTGCAAAACTAATGGTCACGTTGCCGCCGCTGGCGTTAATTGCTACATTGGTTGGCGCTGCAGGAGGCTGACCGTCGTCCGTTCTTGGGTCCTGCTTGGAAGGCGCTGATTTGTCTGCGTCCATCGGCAAGTAATAGGACATGTTGCGGCGGCTGCTTGCCGGCAGCTTGTCTTGAGCGGCTTGAATTTCATCCATCAGCTCATCCAGCGGCTTCTCACGTTTAATGAGCAGCTTTTGCTGCGTCATGTCGGCAGGCGTCGCCGGATTTGGAATATAGTTCACGCCGTTATACGTTACAATTTGCATGTTAACTAACGATTCATCCGTTTTGGTCGGTATAAATGGCTTGTTGAACCAATCCGTTACGAGCATGCCGGAATCTTTGGCAAGCTGGCTTGGAAGAAGCCCGCTGGCGCTCGAAACAGTCGCTTTCACAATACCGGAAGGCTGACTGAACTCCTTGGTCGGGAACAAATCCGGTTTCTTGCTGGTTACTTCATTCATAATATCCGCCCAAATGGAACGGGCGCGTTTTTTGCCGCTGTCGGACAGCGAGTAAGCTTGTTTCTCGTAGCCGGCCCAAACGCCAAGCGTAATGTCCGGCGTGAAGCCCATAAACCAGACGTCGCCATAGCTTTGGGTTGTTCCTGTTTTGCCGGCAATCGGAATCTTTTTATAATTTTTAAAGTCGCTTACAAGCGAATGTGCCGTGCCAGCCGAGCTGGAGACAACGGTACGAAGCATGTCCGTCATCAGGAATGCGGTTTGCTCGGAGAACACTTTCTTCGGCGCCGCTTGATGCTGATAAACGATATTGCCGTCGGCATCCGTAATATGGTCAATCATATATGCATCGTTAAAGACGCCGTTATTCGGAATGGAACCGTAGGCATTGGTCATCTCTTCAACGGTAACGCCTTTGCTCAAGCCCCCGATTACGCCGGTTTGAGCATATTCATCTTCAGGCTGCAAGGTTGTGATGCCCAGATTACGGACAAAATCCCATGCGTTTTTGATGGTTACTTTATCGTTGAAAATTTTTAGCGCCGGCAGGTTCAGCGACCGGTTAAGCGCATCGCGTGCTGTTACGAGGCCCCGGTAGTTATCGTTCGAGTTTTTCGGGATATGGAATCCTTTTTGCCCGTCCTTCAGCACCATCGGCGAGTCGTCCAAAATGCTGGCCGGCTGAATCATGCCTTTATCAATCGCAGGCAAATAAGCGGCGAGCACTTTCATGGCCGAGCCCGGCTGCCTTGTCATTTGAGTCGCAAAGTTCATTTGCTCTTCATAGAAGTCTCGTCCTTCAATCATGCCCAGAATAGCGCCGGTTTTATGGTCGATCATAACGGCAGCCGTTTGCTCCATCCCTTTGGTTTTACTGTCGGGCGAGAAGTTATCCGGGTTGGACGAGATGCCCTGCATAATTTGATATACCGCCGGGTCGATTGTTGTGTAAATATGATAACCGGCATGCAGCAGCTGCTCTCGGGATTCCTCCAGCAGTGTTGCGTTCTCCGGTTTGCTCAGATCAGCTTGCGTAAGCGTTTTGTTTTGCTGAAGCAACAAAATTTGAGCAGCTTCGCGTTCGGACTCCAGCATCAGGTAAGGGTACGTGGTGTACGCTTTTTTCGCAGGCTTGGCCAGCGACGAGCGGAGGTCAAACGCTTTGGCCTCATCATATTCGGCCTGCGTAATTCTTCCGGTCTCCAGCATGCGGGTCAGAACTGTACCTTGGCGTTCAACGGCAAGCTTAAATCCGTCCTCGTTAAATTCGCCTTTGCTTGTAAAAGCGGTGTAAGCGGAAGGGCGCTGCGGCAGCCCCGCCAAATAAGCTGCTTGCGCAATATTTAACGACTTCAAGTCGTCGATATTAAAAATGCCCTTTGCTGCGGCTTTAATGCCGTAAAGGTTATAACCTGTAGAGCCGTTGCCAAACGGAACTTTATTCAGATAAGCGGTTAATATTTCCGGCTTCGTCAAATAACGCTCCATGCGCAAAGCGAGAAAAATTTCTTTTACTTTGCGGGAATCGGTTTTATCCAGACTTAAAAATACGCGGCGCGCCAGCTGCTGAGTAAGGGTGCTGCCGCCGGTTTGCGTATCTTCATTCAAGAGCTTTTGTTTCACAGCCCGTCCAAGACCGCTGATATCAACGCCATGATGCTCGAAGAAATTGTTGTCTTCGGTTGCAACAACGGCATTAATTACATTTTGCGGCAAGTCCTCATAGGTGATCGGAAGCCTGTCCTCTTCGGTTCGAAGCTGGCCGACAAGCGAGCCGTCATTAAAATACACAAAGCCTGTTATCGAGTTTTCATTTACTTTTTCTTCAATTAAGGCTCTTGGTCTTACCGGTTCATCTTTGACGAGGGCTGCTACATATCCGGTTAAAGCACCTCCGACTAATAAAGCGATAAAAATTGCGAAATAGACCAGCCACTTGACTGTAATGAGAGAAACGATTCCGAACGTTCGCCATTTGCCTTTACGAGGCGGCGATGGCTTGCGATCTTCCTGCATATGCATAACTCCTCCTCTGAATAACAGATCTATTATAGCAATAAATTGGTCTTAGGAATAGCGGGAGCGGAAATCGAAAACCAGCTTCTAAGCGGGAGTTCTCTCCAAATAAACGTTCGCCCAAATGAATTTGTTGCAAGGTGAAACTATACGGGGAAATAGGCGTATTAAAGAGTAAGATATAACAATTAATGGGAGATGAGAAAGGAGGAGGAAATGGAGGCGTTATTATGGGGGTGTTTGATTGGCGGCGCGTTATATGCGATTGTGTTCGTCGTATTTGGAGACGGGATCAGCCAAGCAATTGACGGCATGTTTGAGTTTTTATCATGGGACGGCCATCCGTGGGCGGAACCTACCACCATTGTAGGCGGCATTACGGTATTCGGCGGCGCAGGGCTGCTGCTGCGGCAATATTCTTCGCTTGGAGCATTAGCCGTAATCGTTCTGGCGCTTGTCATTGCGGCAGTTGTAAGCGGCGCTCTGTTTTTCCTATATGTCCGGCCGATGAAAAACAGCGAAAACTCCATCGCTTATTCCCTTCGGGAGTTCACGGGCGCTTTGGCCGAAGTCATAACCCCCATACCTGAACAGGGCTACGGCGAAGTGCTGGTTAAGGCTGGGGCGGGATATACGAACCAGATTGCGGCCAGTTTCGAAGGGAAGCCTATTCCCGGCGGTGCCCGGGTTGTCGTAGTTGAAGTAAAAGAGGATACGCTGTATGTTTCGGAGCTGGACTTGGGACAAATTCAATAAGCGGCAAAGGAGCTGGATAAATGGAGCAGTATATGGTTGTACCGGTTATCGTAATAGGGGTGTTGGTTGTACTGGCGCTTGCATTCTGGGCGCGTTACAAGACGGTAAGCCCGGATGAGGCGATGATTGTGACGGGTTCATTTTTAGGCAGCAAAAATGTAGCAGTTGATGAGACAGGCCGACGCATTAAAATTGTGCGGGGCGGCGGCGCATTTATTCTTCCTATTTTCCAAAAATCGGAATTTTTATCGTTATTATCCCATAAATTGGATGTCTCTACGCCTGAAGTTTATACGGAACAAGGTGTTCCGGTTATGGCGGACGGCGTTGCTATCATCAAAATCGGCGGTGTAGTTGAAGACGTAGCGACAGCAGCCGAGCAATTTATGGGCAAGCCGGTTGAAGCGCTGAAAAGCGAAGCGCAGGAAGTGCTGGAAGGCCATCTGCGTGCCATTCTTGGCACGATGACCGTTGAGGAAGTATACCGCAACCGCGACAAGTTTGCACAGGAGGTGCAGGGCGTTGCGGCAAAGGATTTGAAGAAGATGGGGCTGCAGATTGTATCGTTTACAATCAAAGATTTGCGCGACAAACATGGCTATCTGGATGCGCTCGGCAAGCCGAGAATCGCAGCGGTGAAACGGGATGCCGATATCGCGGAAGCGGAAGCGATCCGGGATTCCCGGATCCAGAAGGCTCGCGCGGAGGAAGAAGGGCAAAAAGCCGAGCTGCTGCGTGACACGAATATTGCGGAAGCGTCGAAAGAAAAAGAAATGAAGGTTGCTTCATTTAAGAAAGAGCAGGATATGGCGCGGGCGGAAGCGGACCAGGCGTATTCGATCCATGAAGCGCGGGCGAAGCAAAGCGTGGTCGAAGAACAAATGCGCGTCGAAATTGTCCGCAAGGAACGGGAAATCGACATTGAGGAAAAAGAAATTTTACGCCGCGAGAAGCAATATGATGCAGAAGTGAAGAAGAAGGCCGACGCCGACCGTTATGCCGTTATACAGGCAGCGGAGGCTGATAAGGAGAAACGTCTGCGCGAGGCTGACGCGCTGCAGTACCGGATTGAAGCGGAAGCAAGAGCGCTCGCCGAGCAAAAAAAGCTGGAGGGCCTCGCAATTGCGGAAGCCGAGAGAGCGAAGGGTACCGCAGAAGCGGAGGTTGTCCGGCTGCGCGGCTTGGCGGAAGCGGAAGCGAAAGAAAAGCTCGCCGAAGCGTTCGGCAAATTTGGCGAAGCGGCCGTTCTCGACATCGTTGTGCGGATGCTGCCGGAGCTTGCCGGCAAAGTGGCTGAGCCAATCGCCGCCATTGATAAGCTGACCGTTGTGGATACCGGCAACGGTGAAGGAGCCGCGCGGGTGAGCAATTACGTCACTTCGCTTATGGCGACAGCGCCGGAGATGTTGAAGAGCGTATCCGGGCTTGATGTGAACGCCTTGATTCAAGGGCTGACCAGCAAGGCGGTTTCTGCTCCTGCCCGTAAGTCATCCGCGGTTCTGGCGGCGCCAGCTGGCGCTGCTCCGTCGCCGGCTGCTGCAGTACCGCCTGCGCCGGAAGCTTAAGCATAAAGAATTGCATCCAAATCAAGGTGCGCTGCAGGATAAATGAGCAGCGTACGAAAATGAAAAACCCCTGCTGATCCTAGGATCAGCAGGGGTTTTGTCATTAACGGCTGTAGAACTCGACGATTTGTTTTTCGTCGATCTCTTGCGACAGCTCAGCACGTTCTGGCAGGCGAACGAATTTGCCTTCCATCGACGTGTCGTTGAACTCGAGGTAGTTCGGAAGGTGATGCAAGCCTTCACGAGCTTCCTTGATCGATTTCAGACCGCGGCTGCGTTCACGCAGGCCGATTACGTCGCCTACGGAAACCGTGTAAGAAGCGATGTCTACTTTTTTGCCGTTTACCGTAACGTGACCGTGCGATACCAATTGGCGAGCACCGGCGCGGGAGTTTGCAAGGCCAAGACGGAACACAAGGTTGTCCAGACGGCTTTCAAGCAAGATCATGAAGTTTTCGCCGGAGATACCTTTCAGTTTCGTAGCTTTGTCAAACAGGTTGCGGAATTGTTTTTCGCCCAAGCCGTACATCAGGCGAAGTTTTTGTTTTTCTTGCAATTGAACGCCATAACCGCTCAGCTTTCTGCGTTGGTTAGGGCCATGTTGGCCTGGAGGGAATGGGCGTTTTGCAAGTTCTTTGCCAGTACCGCTCAGGGAAATGCCAAGGCGGCGGCTCAGTTTAAATTTAGGTCCGGTATAACGTGCCATGTGTCGTATTAACTCCTTCATCAAAGAAAAGTATTTTGAGAATGGGGTTAGGTTTCGCCGATTGCATTCTATGCAGCATAAATGCCGCCTGAAGGACAGTTCAGCCGCTGGCCCGTCAGCGAATTGCAATCATGAGGGTGACACAAAACGATTTGCCCATGCATTCATCTATTGATATTATATGAATTTGAGGTGTAATGTCAAGGAGAAGCGGTCGGCGAAAGCTTCCAGAAGCAGCTGACTTTTTCCTGCGAAAACAGGAACTAAAGTCCTATAATCTTCATCAGATATAGTGCAAAATTCTTAAGAATGCAGTATGATACTTATATTATAAAAGTTTCCATTAATCATTGGCTGGCTCCTTGGTACAAGAGAGAAGGGCTGGGTGTTACATATGAAGAGCGGTAGAAGAGAAAACGGACCGTCTGCCTCCGGTCCGGTGCAGGATGAGAAGTTCGCGCGCCTATGGGAAACGGACAAGCCGGCGGCGCGCTCGTTGCTCGCGGAAAGTTATAAAGAATGGGTAAATGAAGCGGCGGAACTGCCGCTGTTTCAGCATGTTACAATTATGCTTCTCGACCCGTCCGGCGAGCTGAGCGGATGGAACGGCTCTTCTTCGGCGGCAGATATAGCAACCCGGTCTATCCGGACAATGAGGGGCCAGTTCAATCACGATGAGCCGGGACAGATTCATCTTATAAATGCGCACGGATTGGACGCGGCTGTTATCGAAATCAAGCTGCCGGCCTCCGAACCTGCGTCCATCTATTGGATTGCAGCCACCGAATCCGGCGGGCTGCCGGACGGCCAGGTTGTTCAGCTTGGAGCTAAGTGGTGGCGCAGCTGCTTTTACCGGCTGCTGGACCGGCTGCATATTCGCGAACTGGAAGCGGAGCTGCAGCAGACCGTTCAAAAAGCGTCAGCCAACGAAACGTTGCACCTGGCTGCCAAGCGGCTGTACGATCAGTTCGAAGTATCGGCCGTTTTGACGGAGCTGCTTGCCAGCCTGGCAGCTTTTTACCCCCGCGCCGAGGTGCTGCTGTTTTTATCCCAGGATTACCGGCATGAAGACCCGCGTGTCAAACCTTTAATGTTCAAAAATACAACCCATGATCTGGTTGCCAAAGCTTTTCTCGAAGGACGCCGCGTAATGGAGCGCCGGCCGGACGGCTCCGTAGATATCGCTCTGCCAATGTCGGGCAAGCAGGCCAATTATGGCGTCTTGTGCGCTGCTTTTGCTCCTGATGAATGGGATGAAGCCCATATGGCTTCCTTTATGCTGCTGGCGGATTCGGGCGGAACGGCTTTCGAGAATGCAAGGCTGTATGAGCAGTCCAATGTGATGATCGACGAGCTCCGTTTAATTAACGAGCTGGCGAAGCAGCTCAACCAGTCGTTGAAGCTGAGCAAAATTTTTAATTATGTCACAACGGAGCTGCTTCGAATTTTTAATGCGGATTATTGTTGTGTTCTCCAGCTCGACAAACGGCAGGGCCGTTTTACGGTAATGAGCAGCAACATCCCGGCTATGAGCGAATTCAACTTTTTGCCGGACTACGGCTTTAGCGGCATCGTCTGCCGAACGAAGGAACCGATCATTATTTCAGACTACTGGCAAACGCGAGTGGTGGATTCTGCGCTGATGGATCAGACGGGTGCGCGATCGCTGATTGCATCGCCGATTTTGATCGAGAATGAAGTAGCTGGCGTTGTCATGACGATGCATAACGATCCGAACTATTTCTCTTACGACAATTATAAGCTGCTCCAGGTTATTTCCACACATATCGGTCTTGCGGTGACGAATGCTTCGCTGCATGCGGAAGTGCGGCGTATGGTCATTACGGATACGTTAACCGGCCTTCATGCGCGCCATTATTTGAATGAGCAGATTCAAAGCCGCCAGCGGAAAGATACATTAGGTTCACTTATCCTGGTGGATATTGATTATTTCAAACAGGTGAACGATACGTTCGGCCATCAAGTGGGCGACCGGATATTGGTGCAGGTCAGCGAAATTATAAAAGCGAGTATTCGCCAAGGCGATATTGCGGCAAGATGGGCGGGGAAGAGCTGGCCATCTACTTGCCGGGCATCCCGTCGGATCAGGCTTACCGCATTGCGGAACGGATTCGGACCCGTGTTCAAGAAGAGACGCTGCCGGAAGTATCGGTATCTTGCGGCGTATCGGAGTGGACGTTCGAACATGAGAAGATTAGCGTCGAATCTTTGTTTTACCGGGCGGACATGGCCTTATATGAAGCCAAACATAAAGGGAAAAACCAAATCTGCATTCGTACGGGATGATCAAGCGAGCAGGTCGCTTCGATGCCCGTTACGGCCCCAAACGCTGCTGCTGCAGCGTTTTTTTATTAGATATTAGCAGCCGCAACTCCGGTCCCGGCAGAAGAGAAGAGCCTCAGTTGTATAAGGAAACGTCATGGCAGGGCAAATTAGAACCATGATGGAATGCTGGAGGAGGCAGGGAGCAGTGGGAACACTTCAAAAAGTAGCGAGTGCCGTCGTGGCGCTGGCGGCGGTTTGCTGTCTGGCGAGCTGCGGCGATGCAAATCGAAACGCGGATGAATGGCTGAGCTTATCAATTTCCGGTTTGGCGGGCATGGATGCTTTTGCGTATTCAGGACAGACGGTGACGACGCTTCCGAGCGGCATCTCCTATAGTCCGCGCAAATTTTCGGGGCAAGTTGTTGATCATCGTATGGCGAAGCAAAGCGGAGAGCAAGAATCGGATGCAAAACCGACCAATCTGTTATATGCGATGCAAAATATGAACAAGCAAGTCAGCTTCGGCAAGCAGCCAAAAGACCCGTCTCAAGTCAGCTTGATTGTCAAAATTTCGCCGGAGGACGCTTTGAACATTTGGAAAAACGATTTAACCCAGCAGATGGAGCAAATCAGCCTGAATGAGCCTCCGGCGGATGCGCCTTATAAAGCGGCGTGGGACAAGGAGCTCAATCGTTCGAAGAAGGCACTGAATGAACAGCTGAGCACGCTGAAAGTAAACTCGGAATATGAGGTTATCGTCGACCGCGACCGGATGCTGCCGATTATGCTGCATGAAACATCCAAAGCGGCTTATACCAAAAAAGGGAAAACCATCGAAGAAAACCGCAATACCGATATCACTTTCAGCTCATTCAGCTCGGCCAATTCCTTAGCGCATAAGCCCCGGCTAATTCGCAGTGCAAAATAAAAAGGACGCAGAGCTGGCAGCTCTGCGCCGGGTAAAACACATTATTTCAAATGATCCGGATTCAAAATTTCAAGCTCCGGAATTACAAACTTGCCGTCCTTGCGGATCAGGCGGTCGTCAAACCAGATTTCGCCGCCGCCGTATTCCGGACGCTGGATCAGCACCATATCCCAGTGAATGCCGGAGGTGTTGCCGTTGTAAGCTTCGTCGTAGCATTGGCCTGGCGTGAAGTGGATCGAACCGTCGATTTTCTCGTCAAACAAAATATCTTTCATCGGATGCTGGACGTACGGGTTGACGCCAATAGCAAATTCGCCGACATAACGTGCGCCTTCATCAGTGTTAAACACATTGGTAATCCGTTCGTTATCGTTGGATGTGGCTTCGACGATTTTGCCGTTTTCGAAGCGCAGCTTCACGTTTTCGAATACGAAACCGTTATACGGGCTTGGCGTGTTGTAGCTGATTGTGCCGTTTACGCTGTCGCGTACAGGAGCCGTGTACACCTCGCCGTCCGGAATGTTCCGTTTGCCCGAGCATTTTACAGCCGGAATGTCTTTGATCGAGAACGTCAGGTCGGTTCCCGGGCTGACGAGACGGACTTTGTCCGTTTTGTTCATCAGGTCGACAAGCGCGTCCATCGCTTTGTCCATTTTGGCATAATCCATCGTGCAAACGTCGAAATAAAATTGCTCGAACGCATCCGTGCTGGTGGAAGCCAGCTGTGCCATCGAAGGGCTTGGGTAACGGAGCACGACCCATTTGGTTTTCTTCACGCGGATTTCGGAATGGACATGGTGGTTGTACAACGTATTGTACAGCTTCAACTTGTCATCTGGCACATCCGAAAGCTCGTAAATATTTTGGCCGCCGCGAACGCCTATGTACGCCTGCATTTGTTTCATTTGATGCGCGTCGATTTCCGCCCATGTGCGGATTTGCTCTTCCGTTGCATCCATCAGAAGCTGGCGGATCACTTGATGGTCGCGAATGTTAACGTAAGGCCGGCCGCCGGCTTTATGAACTTCGTCTACAAGCGCCTTTACGAGCGGATTGTCGATGCCGAATGCTTCTATCAGGACATTCTCGCCGGGTTTAACTTCCGTAGAGTAATTAACGAGTACTTCGGCTAATCTTTTTAAACGTGGATCTAACAATGTACTTCACCCTTCATCAATCAAAATTGTAATACACACCTATTATATGCTAATTTATAAAATAAAACGAATGCTTAATGGACAACATTTACTTGTAATTTCAGATTGTGTTCAGCCCAGTTAGCAAAAATTTCCTATAATTTGAAGTTTATGAAATAGAAGCGTTTTGCTACTTGAACGAATGGGTAATTCAGGTTATGATGTTGTCAGAGGTAAGCTTTACTAAATTATTTGGAGGGATCTCCCATGTCCAACAATGCAGCTATTGTAGAAATTTCTCAGGCGGCTAGCCAATTCCGCTCTTCCATCGTTTTGCAAGCCGACAATAAATATATCGATGTTAAAAGCATTCTCGGACTGTTCACGACATTGGTGGGAGGCCATGCATACGAACTTCATGTACATGGACCGGACGCTGAAGAAGCTAAAGCAAAGATGAGCGAAGTATTCGCTAAACATAACTTGAACGTTACGATTATTTCGGAGTAATTGCTGCAAAAACGATTGGTAACAGAAAGCGCCCGTGATTACCGGGCGCTTTTTGTTTTGTCCTTGTGTATTATGTTCATTTCGTCTAATATAAGAATTATAGAAGACCGCGGATAGACGCACAGGGGGAAAACGATGTCTTCACCGGAGATTACGGTACAATTGCATGATAAGGCGCTTCGAATCCTTACGGATGACGCGAATAAAATAGAGAAACTGATTGAGGTTCAAATGCAAAATTTGACCACCCGTCAATGTCCGTTGTATGAAGAAGTGTTGGACACTCAAATATACGGCTTCTCACGGGAAGTTGATTTTGCAGTCCGTGCCGGGCTCGTGGAAGAGAAGAGCGGCAAAGAAATGATCAGCAGGCTGGAGCGCAATCTCGCTACGCTTTATGAAGCCTTAAATCAAAAAGAGTAGTCTCCCGAAGAGACTACTCTTTTTTTTTGCCCTACAACGGCTATACGAGGAAAAAGGCAACGCCCAGGATAAGGTACACCATCAGCAGCAGGAAACCTTCATACCAGTTCGTTCGGCCGTCCCGTGATACGGATGAAGCGATAAAGACGGATACGCCAAGCGCCGTAAGCTCGATAGGGGTGAAGACGATGTCCATCGTGTTGCCCATAAACGCGCTGACGAATATAAGCACCGGAGCAACAAACAAAGCGATTTGCAGGCTGCTTCCGATCGCAATTTCGACTGCGCCGCCGATTTTGTTTTTTAACGCCAGCAAAACTGCCGCGCTGTGTTCCGCCGCATTGCCGACGATCGCTACAACAAACGCCCCGACAAACAGCTCGGATAACCCGAATTTATGCGTAAACGTATCCAGCGTATGTACCAGCCATTCGCTGACGAAAGCGACCATTACAGTCGCCACAACCAGGAATAAAACCGATTTGCCCTTTGACCATAACGGCTCTTCTTCGTGGTCCGGCTTCATTTCCTTGTCGGCCAGCATATCCTTATGCGTAATCATGGAGAAAACAAGCCAGAGCAAATACGAGACAATCAGAATACCGGCAACAATGAGGCTCAAAGTTTGATCCTTCTTGACGGTGAAGTGCTCGGCTCCTACAAATACAGCGGGTACAAACAATGCGATGACCGCCATAATCATCAGCGTGGAGTTATGTTCGCCAAGCCTTGCGTTAAACGATTGTTCCTTGAACTTGAGACCGCCGCTGAATAAGCTGAGCCCCAGCACGAGCAGCAGGTTGCCGATAATGGAACCGGTAATGCTCGCTTTGACGGTTTCAAATAGCCCTTCCTTGATCAGGAAAAAGGCGATGATCAGCTCGGCTGCGTTGCCGAATGTTGCATTCAAAAAGCCGCCGACGCGGTCTCCGGCATAATGGGCGACGCTTTCCGTCGCTTTGCCCAGGAAACCGGCAACGAAGATGACGGCAATAGCCGACAAAATAAACTGCACGGTCATATCCCAATGTGCAAAATGGCCTACGGCACTTAGTACAAACATGACGATCAAGCCGAGGTAAAACAATTTTCCTTTCACGCAGGTAACACCTCTTTTTTCAAAATAACAAAAACGTATGTATTACAATATATAGGAAAAATTTGATGAAGTAAACTTTGCCAATTAACTTGTTTCTGCCGCTAAGAAATCCGGCCCGTAACAAAACCGTTATATGGTGCATCTTGCTTCCGTTTTACCCATCCGTTACAATGAATACAAATGGTAATATGAGGAGTGAGAACAATGACCGAGGACCTTCAATCAGGCATTATTCGTATTTCTGACGACGTGGTTTCGACAATAGCTGGTCTTGCCGCACTGGAGACACCGGGAATCGCCGCGATGTCCGGGGGCATTTCCGAGGGTCTTGCCAAACGTCTGAGCGGCAGGAACGTACAAAAAGGCGTATCGGTAGAAGTCGGTCAGCTGGAGGCAGCCATTGACCTTCGTGTAATTGTACATTATGGCATTCCTATACAAGAAGTTTGCCGTCAGCTTCAGCTGAACGTACGGGAAGCAGTTGAGAATATGACCGGCTTGAACGTAGTAGAGGTTAATGTAAAAGTCGAAGGAGTCGCTTTCAAGGAAGAAGAAGCGGCGGAAGAAACGCCAAGATTAAAATAAATAATAAAAGGTACTGTTCATCGGAACAGTACCTTTTATTTTTAGTGGAGCGGCTAAGCTACGACGCCTAAGGCTGGCTTCTTCTCTTCTGTACCGCGGTTGTATTCCCTCGAAATACTTAGCAGCACGCCCATGCTCATCAGACAAACAAGAAGAGACGAACCCCCGTAGCTTATAAACGGCAGGGTAACCCCGGTAATCGGGATGGTGCCCGTTACGCCGCCGATGTTAATAAATGCCTGAATCGTAAACAGCCCCACGATACCGGCTCCCACGACCGTTCCGTAAATATCCGGGCAGCGGAGAGCCACAATAAGGCCGCGCCATAAAAACAGCAAATAAAACAATAAAAACAAGGCGGAGCCGATAAAACCGAGCTCCTCGGCAATGACCGAAAAAATAAAGTCATTGTACGGATAAGGCAAGTAATGCAGCTTTTGCACACTTTCGCCGAATCCTGCCCCAAACAGACCGCCATGGCCAAGCGCCTGCAGCGAGGACACCAGGTGAAACGCCGAGTCCTGCTGATTGGCGGGGTCAAGCGGATGCATATAAGAGGTAAACCGATTAATCCGGTATTGCCAGCCTTTCGGGTCGGCTGCCATCCAGATGGCAAACACAACCACCACCAAAGCGAGCACGGCTCCGCCTGCAACCGTAATCTGCCTCAGGTTTGCCCCGCCTGCAAAAATCATAATCGAAGCGCATGCCGCCAGCACGAAGCAGGAGCCCATGTCCGGCTGCAATAAAATAAGGGCGCAAATAAAACCGACGATAATGATGACAGGAAGCAGCCCTTTTTTAAAATCACGGAATTTCTCGCCTTTTTTCGAAATTAATGCTCCCAAATATAATATGATGGCAAGCTTTGCCGGCTCTGTCGGCTGAATGCCGAGTGACCCGACGCCAAACCAGCTTCGCGCACCGTTAATAGAACCTGAGCCCATAAACGGTACAACCATAAGCATGAAGACAACAGGGAGAAAAAATAAAATAAAGCTTTTTTTGAAAAACGTGTAGCGCATGTTCATTAGAAACAGCATCATGAATATGCCTATAGCTGCCCAAGCTACTTGCCGTTTCGTAAAATAAAGCGCATCGTTGTGAAACTTCGGATCGACGACGGTCAGGTTCGAGCTCGCGCTGAATACCATCACGAGCCCAAAACCTACAAGCAGAAGCGTCATAATGAGGAGCAGAAAGTCCGGTCTTCCGCGACTTGCGTTCTGCGTCGTTTTCATATGTGCTATGCTGGTCGCTATTGAAGCATTTGCTTCAGTTGAGCAAGCCGGTCGTTTGCTATTTTCAGGATCGGCTGCGGAACCGGCGATTCATATTCAAGCCCGTGCGGAAAAGTAGCTCGTCCAATATAAACCGCTTCCACGGCTAAAATAGCATGCGGCGACTCCAGCCTTCCTTCAACAGCGCGGGTATTCATCCGAAGATAATACACTTCTCCGCTTTGATCTTCGAGCTTGCAGTCATATGTAGCGCGATAATATTCCCATTGTCCACGGAAAAAACCAAGCTTCTCAGTGGATTCATCCAGATGGGCCAAATCGCTTTGCACGCCTTCAAGCCCGCTGTTTTGAATGATCATGTTGCAACCTCCTCCATTCATTGTGAAGCGCTTCGCTTCTTCGATTTCGGTCTCGTTCGATGTCTTATACGATTATGAGGTGTGATGTCTCAGGCATAGGTGTATATTCATTTCCCATGATAGTATTTTTCCCCAGCCAGCGCAAGACTTACTCCGAGACAGCCGAATGGGCGTCAAGCATTATTTTTTACCAGCTAAAAGAACGGCTGGAGCCAGAGTTGTGCTTTATTCTTCCTAGCCGCTTCTGGTAAACTATTAAAATAAGAAGCAGTGAACGAAAGGAGATGTTTAGCATGGCCATGGCAAAAGAAGAGTTGCCCTACGAGCTGAACGATCTTTTCCCACACATGGTAAAGTGGAGACGGCATTTGCACCGTTATCCGGAGCTGTCGTTCCAGGAGGAGAAAACATCACGTTTCATCGCGGAACGACTGCTTGAGATGGGCTGCGAGGTGCGGGAGAAAGTTGGCGGGTACGGTCTTGTCGCTGCGATAAAAGGAAATTTGCCGGGACCGGTCATCGCGCTGCGTGCGGATATGGACGCGCTCCCGATTCAGGATGAGAAAGATTGCGAATATGCGTCTACCGTCAAAGGGGTTATGCATGCATGCGGCCATGACGGCCACACCGCGGCGCTGCTTGCGGTTGCTTCCTACTACCAGAAGCATAGGGAAGGGCTGGCCGGCGAACGCCGGCTGTTATTCCAGCCGGCAGAGGAATCGACGCCAGGCGGAGCGGTCAGCATGATCCGTGACGGCGCTCTGGAAGGCGCAGATGCCGTATACGGCGTTCATTTATGGACACCGCTGCCTTACGGCCAGGTTTCTTCGAAGCCGGGAGCGTTTATGGCGGCGACGGATGAATTTACGATTGAAATCACCGGGCTTGGCGGCCACGGCGGCATGCCGCACAAAACAATCGACACCGTCATTATCGGGTCGGCGCTTGTGCAAGCTTTGCAAACGATTGTCAGCCGCAGCGTTAATCCGCTTGATTCGGCGGTTGTAACAATCGGTTCATTCCATGCCGGCACCGCAAACAACGTTATCGCGGAAAAATGTGAGCTGAAAGGCACTATCCGCACATTTAACGAATATGAACGGGAGCGTATCCGCAAACGGATCGAGCAGATGGTCCGCCATACTTGTGAAATGCATGGCGCAAAGTACCAGTTTGATTTGCGGGTCGGATACCCGCCTGTCGTCAACGATGAACGCGAAGCGGCTCGTTTTATGCAGGTCGGCGAACAGCTTTTCGGAGCGGAAGCCGTGCAAGTATCGGATGCCATTATGGTTGCGGAAGATTTCTCTTATTATTTGCAGCGCGTTCCCGGCTGCTTTATGTTTGTAGGCGCGGGCAATGAGGAAGTTGGCGCGTCATACGCCCACCATCATCCAATGTTTAATTTCGACGAGCGCGCGATGAAGGATGCCGCTTCGCTGCTGATTGCGATGGCGGAGAATTACGCTGACGAAGCTGAGAAGTAACCGGGATCTTGCTCATGAACCGTGCAAATAAAGGATAAGTTATGGCCGGAACGGTTACGTTATACGAAGAGGCGGGCTTCCGCCAGGTCTGCAGGTAGACCCGGCGGAAGCTTATTTTTTTCGGGCGGAGGTGCCGGGATGGTCAAGAAGGTTAAAGAGTTAATGTCGACGGATTGTGTAACAGCTACTTTGCAGGATAATGTATATGAGTTAGCCGTTTTGATGAAAAATCATGATACCGGCTATATCCCTGTCGTAGAAGGGAAAAAACTGATCGGGGTCGTCACGGACCGCGATCTGGTCATCCGGGGTTACGCAGAAAAGCATCCCGGATCGGCGGTGGTCAAACAGGTCATGACCGCTGAAGTGGAGACGATTGAGCCGGATGCAACAGCGGATGACGCTGTCAAGCTGATGGCTGCGCGCCAAATCCGCCGGCTGCCGGTGGTGGACGGCGGCGAGCTTGTCGGAATCGTTACGCTAGGCGATTTGGCCGTTCATGATTCGCTTCTGGCGGAAGCCGGACATGCGCTAAGCGGCATATCCGAGCATGAGCATCGCGAACAGCCGCATGTTCATTAATACTCAATAACTGCAAAAAAAGCCGGTTTCCGTTTTTTTACAACGGGACCGGCTTTTTTGCGGGCTGTTTATGCCGGCCTGACGGATAATTGGGGCATTTTAGCAAAATAATAAAAAGGAAAATGATGAAGGCTGGGGAGAATGGCCATGTACGCGGATAAGCCGCTCATTATTCAATCAGACATGACGGTGCTGCTGGATACGGTTCATCGGGATGCCGAAGCGGCCAGAACGCAGCTGATCCGTTTTGCGGAACTTGCCAAACGGCCCGGCTTGATGCACACGTACCGCATGACGCCGCTGACGTTATGGAACGCCGCGGCCGGCGGCTGGAGCGCTGGCGATGTTCTTTCGGCGCTTAGCAGCAATGCCAGATACGGATTGCCGATGCAGACAGAAGCAGCGATTACCCGGTATATGGGGCGGTACGGCAAGCTTCGGCTGGAGCTTGGGCAGGCTGGCAGCTTGTTGCTGCGCGGCGACAGCGGACTGCTTGCAGAGGCAGCCGGGAAACCGGCTGTTGCGGCTTTTTTGCGCGGGCGGGAGGCAGACGGGAGCTGGTGTGTGTCTCCGGATTGCCGCGGACGGCTGAAGCAGGAGCTGACAAGAGCCGGCTATCCGGTAATTGACACCGCCGGCTACCACGATGGGGAAGCGCTGGCTGTCTCCATGCTTTCTGTAACCAGATCAGGCCAGCCGTTTGCGCTGAGGGATTATCAGCAGCAAGCGGTGGATGCCTTTTACCGGGAAGGCTCTGTGCAAGGAGGGAGCGGCGTAGTTGTGCTGCCGTGCGGGGCGGGCAAAACGATTGTAGGCTTGGCCGCTTTAGCCAGATCGAATAGCGCTGCGCTGATTTTAACCTCCAATACCACTTCGGTGAAACAGTGGAAACGCGAGCTGCTGGAACGGACATCATTGGCCGAAGAGATGGTCGGCGAATATACCGGCCAGTTGAAGCAGGTCCGTCCGATTACCATTGCGACTTATCAAATTATGACGCACCGTCCGTCGGCTGAGTCGGGTTACCCGCATATGAGGCTGTTTTCGGAGCGGGACTGGGGGCTGATTGTATATGACGAGGTCCATTTGCTGCCGGCCCCTGTCTTCCGGATGACGGCGGAGATCCAGGCGACAAGGCGGCTTGGCTTGACCGCAACGCTGGTGCGGGAAGACGGGTGCGAAGAAGATGTCTTTTCGCTGATCGGGCCGAAACTTTATGAACTTGTATGGAAAAATGCCGAGTCGATGGGGCATATCGCCACTGTCTCCTGCTCGGAAATTCGGGTTCCGCTTCTACCCGAAGCCGCACAGCAATACCACGCGGCCCCTGAACGGGCCAAACAGCGGACAGCAGCGGAAAATCCCGCGAAGCTTCCGGTCATTCGGAAGCTGCTGGAGCGGCATAGCGGCAAGCAAACGCTGATCATCGGCCAATATTTGGACCAGCTGCATGAAGTGTCGGAGAAGCTTGGCGTCCCGCTGATTACGGGCGAGTTGAGCCAGCCGGAGCGAGAGGCGTGGTACGACAGGTTTAAAAAAGGGGAAGTGCCCGTACTGGCCGTATCTAAGGTTGCTAATTTTGCCGTTGATTTGCCGGACGCAGCTGTAGCCATTCAAATTTCCGGAAGCTTTGGTTCGAGGCAGGAGGAGGCGCAGCGGATCGGCAGGCTGTTGCGCCCGAAGGCAGGCAGCAATGAGGCATGGTTTTACACTATTGTAACCGAAGGCACCAAAGAAGAGCAGTTCGCGCGCAAACGCCAGCTGTTTATGGTGGAACAGGGTTATCAATATGAAACGGTAAGAGGTGCGGTCTCCGTGGACAAAGCCCAGAGGCTGGATACCTAGAAAGGGGAACAGCGGATGTACGTGCAGCAAATCGTGCAAAAGCTGCCGCAAAATGAATTGCAGCAATTGCTGGAAGAGACGCCGGTATGGCAGCATGCACGCCAAGAGGGGTTAGCCTGGCCGGATGCGGTCAGGGACGAGCAGGCGCTCCGCAAGGCGATAAGCGCCTTGACGCCCTATGGTGCTTACGTGCTGAAGTTTCAGCTTCGTTACAGCGGAGGCGCGCCGCTGGAGGAAGAGCAGCTGCTAAAGGCCGGGATGGCGGCAGGCGTTATGGCCGGCATCGAACTGCGGGCTGGAATAAGGGAGCTGCTTGCATGCGGTTTGTTATTTGCCGTGAACAAAATATGGGGAGAAAGGATTCTTTTTGTGCCTCAGGATTGCAGCAGCAAGCTGATCCGCCTGTTCTTCCCGCTTGTACCCGAAGAGGCGGAGGAAGCAGGCTTAGGCAGCGGGCTGCAGGCGTTTGGACAGGCAGCGCTCCCACTCGGGCGGCAGCTGCTTGGCGCGTGGTCGGAGCTTTCGCAAGCGGGAACAGAACTGACGGCCAAAGGGCTGCTGCCCAAAAAAATAACCGCCAAGCTGCAGCAAAAGCTAAAGCTGGCGGACGAAATATTAAGCCGTTTTTTTCAGCCAAAGGGGGCGGAGGAGGAATATCCTCTTTCAGCTGCTTTTGTGTGCCACACCGGTTTAAGGTTTGGCTTGTTTGCCAAGGAAAGCCGCCGGCTTCGCTGGGATAAGGCGGGCTTAACGGATTGGCTGAGCGCGGCCGGAGCTAATAAGGAACATGAGCTGCGCGATTGGCTCGCCGATGAGCTGCTGGCAGCAAGTCCCGAACTGTATCTGTTTGCAGCCGCTTTAAACGGACTGCCGGCCGACAGGTGGATGAGCGAGCGGCTGCTGCTCGAATGGCTGGAGCGCACTGTTATGACGGACGCTCATCCATCCCGCGCGTTGGACGGGCTGGCCGAGTCCGTCCGCTATTGGCTGGAGCTTATGCAGCAATGCGGCTGGCTGGAGCGGGCAACTGCTTCTGACGGCAGCATCTGCTGCAGATGGACGCTGGAACATCAAACAATCGCTAGCGCGGCTGAACAGCCCGGAACAGGCGTGGCGCCGCAGGCACTTGTACAGCCGAATGGCGAAATCATTGCTTTTCCCGAATGTTCGTATTTGCTTCGCTGGGAGCTGGCTGCTGCAGCTGAACTTGTGGAAGACGATTATGTAGCCGTCTACCGGCTGACGGACCGTTCCATCCAGCGGGCTGTTATGAACGGAAGAACCGCGGAAGAGCTGCAGCAGATGCTCCGTGCTGCTTCCGGCGATGCGCCGGTTCATGAGCCGCTGCTGGACTGGGTTGCCAGAACGGCAAAACAGGCCGGACTGGTCACTATGAACCAAGCCATGCTGCTGCAATGCGAAGATAAGCAGACCGCTGATGATTTGGCGTCAAACCCGTCAATTGCGGCCTGCCTTGGGGAGCGGCTGGGGAACGTCATTTTGTAGTAGATGAAAGGATGGCCGAACGGCTGTATGCCAGTCTCATGCAGGCCGGTTACCCGGCACGGACGGGATCAACGGCTAATGCGGAGCATGCCCGTAAAGTGCCGTCTATTCCTGTTGGCGTCCTGTCAGCTTCCCGGCCGGCACATCAGCATGAGCCGCTTGTTCCTTGTGCGGCCGGCCTGCTCGGAAGCGCGATGGAGCTTAGCCGGTATGAATTGCTCGTACAGCCTCCGGAACAGCGTATGCCGCTTTTGCCGCAAATGGCCGATATTCCTGCGATGTGGCTTGGCAAGCTGCGCGCGTATCACCACTCCACTTGCAAAGAGCTGCTGGAGCGGGCGGTAGAATGGCAGATGCCGGTGCAGCTGAAGTTAAAAGACGGCTTGCGGGCTTTTGTGCCGGAGAAACTGCTGGAGCATGCAGATAAAGGATGGGCCGTGAAAGGCCGTCTGCGCGATAACGGATTATCCAAGCCGGTAGTGTTAACGCCGGATTCGTGGGATGAACTGAAGCTGCTTGTACCGGAATGAATCGGCTCTATTCACATCATTTGTATTGGCTTTAAGGAAATGTTGTGTTAGTGTAGAGTTAAGCGAATAGGAAAGAAGGTGGCAATAGATGCCGGCAGTTGAACGTTTGGCAGTGAATGCGGAACCTTGGTCGGGCAATTCGATCGATATGGCATCACTGCTGCTAAGTGCTTATGAGCTGGGAGATTCCATCAATCAATCGGCGGAAGTGGCCGAATATTTATATTGGAAAGAAATCGTTGAGAAGGACGAGCATGTGCGCGCCGTGCAGCGCCGGTTTTTCAAGGCAAAAGAGCTGTTTGAAGAATGCCAGCGCTTCGGGCGGTATCATCCGGATTTTCATTCCGCCAGGAAAGAAGCCAAAAAAATCGAGCAAGAGCTTGCCGAGATCGAATGCGTAAGCAAGTTTAAGGCGGCGGAGCTCGCGGTGGATACGCTGCTGCACGATGTAGCTGCGATGCTTGCAGAAGCGGTGTCCGATACGATTAAAGTTCCAAGCAATCAGGAGAAGCCAAGCGGCTGCGGCAACGGCGGCTCATGCAGCTGCGGAAGCGGCGGTTGCGGTTAAATGGGGATGGAGGTGTGAGATGCTCCCGGAACGAACAGGCTATATTATTTGGGTTAGCGATTTGAAAGCGGCAAGAACGCTGGAGAAATACGGAACCGTTCATTATATGTCCCGCAGAATGCACTATGTTGCTATGTATTTTAACGCTGAACGTGCCGATGATACGATTCGGCAAATCAGCAAGCTTCCGTTCGTTCGGAAGACGGAGCGGTCTTACCGGAACGAGCTGAAGACGGAATACAGCAAAGATACGGAAGATAAAACACGTATGTACAGCTTATAATACTGCAAGAACAACGATCCTTCCCGGATACATGCCGGGGAGGATTTTTTTGTTATAGAGGCCGGCTATCAGTCAGGAATTATAATTTAGATTTTACTTATATTTACATATTTATCATCTGTTTATTTTATTGTTGAAAGCATGATGTATTGCACCTATAATAGTAGGAAAGACCTGGTTCTTAAGTTGGAGGTGGCGGTCGTTGTATGAAAGATCGATTGACGGACAGATGGAGTACATATGAATCCTTTTATGTTGACTTGTATGACAAAAAAGTTGCCGATATCGTCATCACTAACCATGCCAAAAGCCGGTGGCTGGATCGTGTGGAAAGCGAAAGAACCGGGTATGAGGACATCGCCGCTTTTATGTGGGAATGCTTGAAGCAAGACCGGATTAAGTCGTATTACCGCAATGAGCAGGATGTTTATCTGATCGACGAAGATCTTGTATTTGTGGCCGAATTTGCCGAGTCTCACACGGAGACGGATATTATCGGCAATCCGCTTCATAAGATGATCGTGGTCACTTTTCTTGGCCGTATGTCTGAAACGATTGAGCTGAGAGACCTGAAATCGTATTACTCCTGGCTGCGTCATTCGCGGCGTATGACTTTGGTGAAGAACAGCAGAAGGAAATGATATTTTTAATAATTTGTAAAATAATCATAAAATAATAATGACCGGCTGATTACAATTAATCGTTGTGATGCAGCCGGTTTTTTTTATTTATATTTGCACTTTTGAGGCAAGTTAACAATTTTTTCTGCAGAGTGTAGTATAATATTTGCATCATAATGAGATAGGTAGGACAAATATGGCGCTTAACTTTCATCAGCTGCATATATTTTATACCGTCGCGGAAAAAGGCAGCTTCTCCGCAGCAGCGCAAGCCTTGCATATGACACAGCCCGCCGTTACGATGCAGGTGCAGTCACTGGAGGATTATTTCGGGACCAAGCTGCTTCTTCGTTCAACCAAACGGATTGAGCTGACGGAGGCAGGCAAAGTACTAATGCCGTATGCGCAAAAAAGCATCGAGCTGATTAAAAATACGGATCAGGCGATGGCGACTTTCACGCAGCAGCTGAAAGGCAAATTGCTGCTCGGGTCCAGCTTGACTATCGGGGAATATATATTGCCGCGTTTGCTTGGTCCTTTCGGGCAGGAATATCCGCATATTACCATTAGCATGAAGGTGATCAATACAACACAAATCATGGAGGAAATATTAAATCACCAGTTGAATTTCGGGTTGATTGAAGCGCCTGTTAATCACCCGGATATGCACATGGAGCCGGTTATGAATGATGAACTGAAGCTGGTTGTGCCAAAAGGGCATCCGCTAGCAGGAAGGGACAACGTTTCGATGGAAGAAGCGCTTAACTATCCGTTTGTGCTTCGGGAGCAGGGTTCAGGCACCAGAATCGTTATGGAAGAGCAGCTCCGGATGCAAAATATCGATCCGTCCCGAATGAAAATCGTCATGGAGCTGGGCAGCACAGGAGCGGTCAAATCGGCTGTAGAAGCCGGGTTTGGCATTTCCGTTATATCGTCTTCCGCCGTGAAGCATGAGGTTGCGCTCGGACTTATTCATGTGGTGCCGCTGTCCGATATGGTATTTAAACGGCATTTTTATTCCATTTATTTGAAATCGTCGCTGCTTCCGATTTCGGCCGTTACTTTTTTATCTTTTTTGAGAGAGAGGGATTTGCGGCAATGGCTGTAAGACGGGCAGATTTGCATACGCATACAACGGCTTCGGACGGCACGGCGTCTCCTGCGGAAAATGTGAGGCTGGCAAAACAAGCGGGTCTCGCCGCTGTTGCGATTACGGATCATGACACAATGGCCGGCGTGGCGGAGGCCGTTCGGGAAGGCGAGAAGCAGGGTATTACGGTCGTACCGGGTGTCGAAATCAGCACTTCGCTGAACGGCTGCGATATTCATATTCTTGGCTATTATCCCGATATGGAAAATGAGCGGTGGCTATCCCGGCTGCACGACCTGCGCCGGGTCCGGGAGCGGCGCAATGAGCAGATGGCCGGCAAGCTGAAGGCGCTGGGCATTGCGGTTGAGGCAGCCGAAGCCGAGCGGATCGCGGCGGAGAAAAGAGACGCCCCCTTGAACGGCCAAGCTTCAACGGGCAGGCCGCATTTTGCCGAGCTGCTGGTTCGCAAAGGTGTAGTTCGTACCGTTCGCGAAGCGTTCGACCGTTATTTGGGCGAAGGCTGTCCTGCTTATGCGGATTTATCCCGCATTACGCCGCAGGAGGCGGTGCTGTGGATTCGGGAAGCCGGCGGGACCAGCGTACTTGCTCATCCCGGCCTATACCGCAACGATGCGGTTGTGGAACAGATCGCCGCCTGCGGCATCGACGGGATTGAAGTGTTCCATTCCGATCATGGACCGGAAGACGAGCGGAAATACAAGACGCTGGCGCAAGCACGCGGCCTGATCATGACAGGCGGCTCCGATTTCCATGGCAGCAAAGGGGACTCTTCGTATCATGGCGATCTGGGCAGCGTCTGGATCGAAGCCGGTGTAGTGGAATTATTGAAAGGCAAAGGCAGCAACTTATTTAGGCAATAGGGAGAGGAGCCTGACCATGATAGCATTGTCCGAGCCGCAGAGCGGCAAGATGTCCGTACCGTACGCCCCCGATGAACACACGGCACTGCTTGAAAATCCGCCGCGCTTTACATGGATGCCGGCCGTACAGGAAAAGGGCTATTACGTGCTGCAGTACAGCACCTCTGAATCGTTTGAACAATTGAAAACGGTTACGGTGCAAGGGATTCCTTATAATCTATACACGCCGTCCACGGTGCTGGAGCCGGGGCGTTACTATTGGCGTTATGCACTAGCAGCGGATCCGGCGGAAGGCGGCGGGCAGTCGGGCTGGAGCAAGGTTCGGGCGTTTACGGTGCCGGAAGGATTGCCGGAGACGCCTTTACCCGGCAGGGCGGAGCGGTACCTCGGCACAAACACGGCACATCCGCGTCTATGGCTGAACGCGCAGCAGATCGCCGATTTTCAGGCGGAGCTCGCCAAAGACCCTGCATACTGCGGCTGGGACCGGTTCTATGCGCAATCTGTGAAACGGTGGATGGATGCAGCGCTTATACCGGAACCGGAGCGGTATCCGAACGATAAGCGGGTTGCCCGCTTGTGGCGCCAAATGTATATGGACTGCCAGGAAGCGCTGTATGCCGTTCGCCATTTAAGCGTCGCGGGGATTATGACAGAAAATGCTGCGATGATTGCCCGCGCCAAGGAATGGCTGCTTCATGTCGCGGGCTGGGATACGGAAGGCGCAACCGCCCACCATTATAACGATGAAGCGGCGTTTCGGGTTGCGGGGGCGCTGGCCTGGGGGTACGACTGGCTGTACCCGCATTTATCCGAACAGGAGCGGGCTGAAGTAAGGGCGGTGCTGCTGCGGCGTACCGGCCAGGTGGCGGACTACGCGATGAACCGCGTCAAAATCCATCATGTGCCGTACGACAGCCATCCCATCCGTTCCCTTTCGTCAGTGCTGGTCCCGTCCGGCATCGTGCTGCTGCACGAAGATCCGCAGGCCGCGGAATGGCTGGATTATACGCTGGAATATTACGCCTGCTTGTATTCGCCGTGGGGCGGAGAGGACGGAGGCTGGGCTGAAGGGCCGCAATATTGGACGACGGGCCTCGCGTTTGTGCTTGATGCGATGAATTTGATCCGGGGTTATACAGGAATTCAGCTGCTCGAAAGGCCGTTTTTCACAAAAACAGGCGATTTCCCGCTGTATTGCGCCGCGCCGGGCACGGTTCGCGCCAGCTTCGGCGACCAGTCGAATTTAGGCGAGCCTGTAAGTTTGAAGACCGGCTTCAATATCCGGCAGTTTGCCGGCCTGACAGGCAACGGGCTCTATCAATGGTATTACGAACAAACGGCGGAGTCGGATAAAGACGCCGATACGAAATTTTATAATTACGGCTGGTGGGATTTCCGCTTTGACGAAATGATGTACCGCCATGATTATCCGGATGTTGCAGCGGTGCCGCCTGTAAACGGGGCGATTGAGCCTGTCAAATGGTTCCGCGATATTGGCTGGGTGGCGATGCACAGCCGCATGGACGACCCGGAGAAGCATATTATGCTGCTGGCCAAAAGCAGCCGATACGGCTCGATCAGCCACAGCCACGGGGATCAGAACGGCTTTTTGCTCCACGCGTACGGCGAACCGCTTGCAATTGAAAGCGGACATTATGTGTCATACGGCAGCACCATGCATATGAACTGGCGCCGCCAAACGTTATCGACCAATAACATCATTGTGGACGGTCTTGGCCAGTACGCTGGCAAAGATAAAGCGTTGTGCATGGAAGCAACCGGAATTGTGGAGGATGCCCGGTACTTGCCGGATAACGGCGGCTGCGGGTATGCCCGAATGGATGCAGCAAATGCCTACCTGAGCCATGTGCCTTATTTGCAGCGGTATACGAGAGAATTTTATTTCATCGGCGATTCATATATCGTTATTGCGGATGCGGTAGATTTGTCGCAGCCGGCCAAGCTGGACTGGCTGATGCATACCCTTTATCCGATGGAGCTGGACGGCCAGACGTTTCATGTCAATGGGGTAAAAGCGGATATGACGGGCACTTTTGTGTACAGCTCATCCGGAGAATTGGCGCTTTCGCAGCATAACCGGTTTACGGGCGTAGATCCGGCTGAATTGGACGGCCTGGATAATCAATGGCATCTGCATGCGCAAACCGCAGCGGCGGCGCGCCACCGCCTGGTGACGCTGCTTGTGCCAAGCCGGAAAGGAACGGCTAAGCAAGTATCGTATCGCATGACGGAACGGGGCGAAGGCGTTGCTATTTCGTTCAGGGATGCAGCAAGCGGTGCGAGCCGTGAAATTGAAGTGCTGTAGCCGGGACTGCTAGATACAAAAAAACAATGTCATTAAAAACAAGAAGCCCGCTGTTTTTACCAGAAACAGCGGGCTTCTTGCGGCTTGTAGGCCGGCGGCGGTTCCGGCTGCTTTGCCCCGCCGGAACCATTTACTGGCCCGGACAAGCTCTTTCCCGGTCATCGGGCGGCCTTAGGCATACCGGTCGCTTATACGATTTTGACCGGCAGCGATTTCAGCTTGCTTTCGTCCGGTGTAATATAAAGCGTCTTCTGGTTGTCATAAATGACAAACCCCGGCTTCGCGCCGCTTGGCTTGCGTACATGCCGGATGAACGTATAATCGACAGGCACCTGGCTCGATTCCCGCGCTTTGCTGTAATGGGCAGCCAGCATGGCCGCTTCCTCTAACGTCGCATTGCCAAAGTCGCCGCCACGGATGACGACATGCGAACCCGGAATATCCTTCGTATGGAACCAGGTATCCGACGGCGAGGCGAGGCGGTTGGTCAAATATTCGTTTTGCGTGTTGTTTTTGCCGACGTAAATCGGCACGCCTTCCGAGGACGTATAGCACGCCAGCGCCGGACGGTCTTGTTTTTTTCGCTTCGGTCCGCGCTTGCTTCGGTCGCGCAAGTAGCCTTGGGCAACGAGCTCCTCGCGTATTTCCTCAATATCGGCGAGCGCTGCATGTTCCAACTGCTGAAGCACCTGCTCGAAATAAGCGATTTCGGCTGCGGCGATCTCCATCTGTTCGTTCACATAAGCAATGCTGCTTTTTTGCTTGGCGTATTTGCGGAAATAACGCTGCGCGTTATCGGAAGGGCCAAGCTGCGGATCAAGCGGAATCGTCACTTCCGCCTGCTCCTCATCGTAAAAATTAACGAGCGTAATGGAGCTGTCTCCCCGATTGATCTGATGCATATAAGCGGTCAGCAGCTCGCCGAGCACCCGGTATTTCTCCGAGTCTTGCGCTTCCTCCAGCGTTTCCTTCAGCTTCTCCACTTTTTTCTCGTTTTTGCCGATCTCATTGTGCACGAACCGGATCAGGTCGCCTGCCCGCTGCTTGACCGTATCCCGTTCGGCTTTATCGCCATAATAAGCTTCCAGGCATTCGCTTGGCGACTGGAACGGCTCAACCTGCACGGACGGCTGTTCGGCCAAATGCCGCAGTGCCGTAATGTAAAACGAAGTTTTGCCGTTCGCGTCGGTAACGATCACCGGGGAAAAATCCCCTTGCTTCATCTGCGCCGTAAAGGCGCTGAAGCTGTGCCACAACGCGCTGCCGGCTTTTGCCGCCTCCTCGTGCGAGGCATGAGGGTGCGTGCCCGCTGTCGAACCGCTTGCCGCCTCAAATGCCGGTGCGCTTGCCCGGTAGGCCAGCTCCTTGCCCAGCAGCGGGCTGAAGCCGCTGAAGGCGGCGACCAGCTTGCGGTCGAGCCGCAGCTCGCCGCTTTCGTCTGCTTGGCGAAGCGCCGCTTCCATCTCGGCTTCGGACTGAACGGCGAAAGGATCGGTTTTGTGCTGGTCCGGCGGAGACGTATAGGTGCTGCCCGGCATGACGATCCGGTAGGTGCTGATGGCCGGCGTCACATGGTGAATGCCGTCATGGATCGTTCCGGTTGCCGGGTCCATCAAGATGATGTTGCTGTGCCGACCCATCAGCTCGATGACGATCGTTTTGGATGACAAATCACCTAGCTCGTCGCGGTGGCGGACACCGATGCGGATAATCCGCTCCCGCCCGACCTGCTCAACGGACTCGATAACCGCTCCTTCGCAATATTTGCGCATCAGCATGCAAAACATCGGCGCTTCCATCGGATTGATAAAGGAGCTGGTTGTCCAGTGTACACGCGGATAAGTCGGGTTGGCGGATAGAAGCAGCTTGCCGTTAATACCGTTGCCGCGAATGCTGAACACCAGATCATGCTCCGCCGGCTGATGAATTTTATGAATACGCGCGCCAACTGCGCGCTCAAGCTCTTTCACGATGCTGTATGTAACGATTCCGTCTAAAGACATAACGATAGTTTCTCCTTCAATATAAGCTATTTACTATCATGCCATAGTTAACGCAAAAACTTAAGTCCTTGGGATATTTTTTGGGTTGTCCGAATACATTTAGGCATACGAAGGATGGTTGTCTGCCATGCGGCTGCATGCGGGCGACGGATAACGGGAGGGAATAAAGCGATGGATGGATTGAAATGGCATCAGCTTGGGACAAGCGAGCTGCAGGAGCAGCTTGGCACCTCGCTGGAGAAAGGGCTCACGGACGCGCAAGCTTCCGAGCGGCTGCAGCGGGACGGCCGGAACGAGCTTACCGAAGGGAAGCGGGTTTCGCCGATACTGCTGTTTCTGAATCAATTTAAAGATTTTATGGTGCTGGTACTGATCGGGGCAACGCTTATTTCCGGATTGCTGGGCGAATATTTGGATGCCATTACGATTATTGCGATTTTAATTATAAATGCGGTGCTGGGCTTCATCCAGGAGGTTCGGGCGGAAAATTCGCTCCGGGCTTTAAAAGAGCTGTCGGCGCCTATTGCCAAAGTCATTCGCAGCGGCGTGCAAATGTCCGTGCCGGCTAAAGAACTTGCAGTCGGCGATATCGTGCTGATCGAAAGCGGGGACCGGATTCCGGCGGATATCCGGCTGATTGATGCCAATAGCTGTTACGCCGAGGAATCCGCCTTGACCGGCGAATCGGTTCCGGTTAACAAACATGCCGCCGCCATCGCCGATGCGGAGCTGCCGCTTGGCGACCAGCGCAACATCGGTTTTATGGGCACGATGCTGACGAGAGGCACCGCCAAAGGCGTTGTTATCCGGACGGGCATGAATACGGAGATGGGCAAAATCGCCGGGCTGATCGAGCAGACGGAAGCAATGGAGACGCCGCTGCAGCACCGGTTGGAGCAGCTGGGCAAAATTTTGATCATTGTGGCCATCTCCTTAACGGTATTGGTTGTCATTGCCGGTATTTTGCACGGGCAGCCGGCTTACGGCATGTTTTTGGCCGGCGTCAGCCTGGCGGTTGCCGCTATACCGGAGGGGCTGCCGGCAATCGTTACGATCGCGCTGGCGCTTGGCGTGCAGCGGATGATCAAGCGGAAAGCAATCGTCCGCAAGCTGCCGTCGGTGGAGACGCTGGGCTGCGCATCGGTTATCTGCTCGGACAAAACAGGGACGCTGACGCAAAACAAAATGACCGTCACGAACGTATGGTATGGAGGCCGCAGCCTGGAAGTGACCGGGGACGGCTACAATCCGGCGGGATCGGCGCTGGAGGACGGCAAAGAAGTTGATATTAAAAATGACAGCACGCTTCGCCGGCTGCTGCAAATCTCGGCTCTGTGCAACAATGCGGTGCTGATTCATACGGAACAGGACGGGAAGAAGAAACGCGGCAAAGAAAAACAACAGGAAGAATGGGAGCTGAGAGGCGACCCGACGGAAGGCGCACTGGCTGTGCTGTCGGCCAAGCTGGGCGTTTCCGCCAAATCGCTGGAAGGGCTGTACAAGCGCGAGAAGGAGTTCCCGTTTGACTCGGAACGGAAACGGATGTCCGTTGTTGTTTCGCATCAGGGCGGGCGGATCATTTGCACGAAAGGCGCGCCGGACGTGCTGATGGATTTGTGCACCTATGTGCTGTGGGACGGCAAGGTCGTTCCTTTTACCGCAACGCTGAAACGGAAATGCATCGAAGCGGCCGAAGGGATGGCCGAGTCGGCGCTCCGGGTGCTTGGCCTTGCTTACCGCGATTTGCGCCCGGCGGAAACATGCGACAACGAGCAGGAAGCGGAATCGCAGCTGACGTTCGTCGGGTTGACCGGCATGATCGACCCGCCGCGCAAAGAAGTCCGCGACGCGATTGCGGTATGCAGACGCGCCGGCATCAAAACCGTCATGATTACCGGCGACCATCAGCGTACGGCGGAAGCGATTGCGGCGCAGCTGGGCATTATGCCGCGCGGCGGAATCGCGATCAGCGGCAAGGAGCTGGAAGCGATGAGCGACGAGCAGCTGGACCGGCTGGCGGACAATATTTATGTATATGCGCGAGTGTCGCCGGAGCATAAGCTCCGTATCGTCAAGGCGCTCCAGCGCCACGGGCATGTTGTTGCGATGACAGGGGACGGCGTTAACGATGCGCCTGCCATCAAAGCGGCGGATATCGGCATCGCCATGGGCATCTCCGGCACAGATGTTTCGAAAGAAGCTTCTTCGCTTGTATTAAGCGACGACAACTTTGCTTCGATTGTAGCGGCAATTGAGGAAGGGCGCGGCATTTACGAAAATATTCGCAAATTTATCCGTTATTTGCTCGCTTCCAACGTCGGCGAAATATTGGTCATGTTTTTGGCGATGATGGCAGGCATGCCGCTGCCGCTTATCCCGATTCAAATCCTGTGGGTAAACCTCGTGACGGACGGCCTGCCGGCAATGGCGCTTGGCGTCGACCAGGCGGAAAAAGATTTGATGCAGCAAAAACCGCGCGGCGCCAAAGAAAACATATTTGCCAGAAGGTTAGGCTGGAAAATTATTAGCCGCGGCATATTGATTGGCGTTTGTACGCTGGCCGCCTTCTGGATTACGCTGCGCATCGCGCCAAACAGCGCGGACCAGCTGGTCAAAGCGCAAACCGTTGCTTTTGCCACACTGGTGCTCGCCCAGCTCATCCATGTATTTGATTGCAGAAGCTCAAGGTCGATCTTCCACCGCAACATATTGCAAAACAAATATTTGGTGTTTGCGGTATTGTCCTCGCTGCTGCTCATGCTGGCAGTGCTTTACATCGAACCGCTCCGCCCGATATTCAAGACGGTGCCGCTTGGCTTCCGGGAATGGTGCCTTGTGTTTGTAGCCGCAGGCATTCCGACGTTCTTTATGGGCATCGGCAGCGTGCTCAGCTCCAACCGCCCGAAGAAAAAAATAACAAAAATGACGGGTATGGCGAAGCCTTCCGTACGCTGACAGCCGAAATGTTCAAGCCGAAACGGAAATTCGTGCAAATAATGATGCGATTGATGAATACCGTTTCGGATTCTGTTGCAGTATGCTTATAGGAAACTCAGCTTAGCTGCAATAGAAGGAGTGCCTTGATCGATGAATTTTACGAAAATGCATGGCCTTGGCAATGACTTTATCGTCGTTGCGGGCGAACGCGAATTGCCAAGCAACGCTTCCGAACTGGCGGTTCAATTGTGCAACCGGTTTTTTGGAATCGGAGCTGACGGGCTGGTCTATATTTTGCCTTCCGAGGTTGCCGACTTCCGGATGCGCATTATTAATTCCGACGGCTCGGAAGCAGAACAATGCGGCAACGCGATCCGCTGCGTGGCGAAGTACGTATATGATAACGGCTTGACGGACCGCCGCACCATTACGATTGAAACACTTGGCGCTGGCGCACAGGAAGTTGTGCTGCAGGTTGAAGACGGCAAAGTGCAAACCGTACGCGTTGACATGGGCGAGCCGATTTTGAATGGGCTTAAAGTGCCGACCACGGTTGACGCCGAGCAGGTCGTATCCCATCCGATCGAAGTGGATGGCAAGACGTTCCAGTTCACAGCGGTTTCGATGGGTAACCCGCATTGCGTGATTTATGTGGATGACGCGGTCAATTTTGATTTGGCAACCTGGGGACCAAAGCTGGAAACCCATCCGATGTTCCCGCGCAAAATCAATGTGGAATTCGTAACCGTCAAATCCCGCACGCATACGGATATGCGCGTATGGGAACGCGGAGCCGGCCCTACGCTTGCTTGCGGAACGGGCGCTTGCGCAACGGTTGTCTCGTCCGTGCTGAACGGTTTAACCGAAAGAACGGCAACGGTCTCGTTAAAAGGCGGCGATCTGCAAATCGAGTGGAGCGAAGCCGACAATCACGTTTATATGACCGGCCCTGCGGCTGAAGTGTTCCGCGGCACGGTGTAACAGCAGCGGAAGCGGGCTTCGTGCAAGCGAAGCCGCAACAGCTGCATGAAGCAAAAGGGAACCTGCCGTTTACGGATAGCGTTCCCTTTTGGCGTTTTGGCCAGAAGCTCAAATAGGCGGGATATTGTTTCTTTTTAACCATTTTTCGCTTCTTTTCGCATTTTCTCTTGTTCGTTTGCAAGAAATCCTTTAGAATAGTTCAAAGGAAATGATGAAGGGCCGCAAATTTGGCATCGTTTTTATTCAGCCTCCAGCTGTAAGCATTTGTGATGCAAAGCGGCGCAACGGTTGATATGAACGTATGCCCCGGACTTTTTTCGTCAACAATAATGTAATGGTTCCGTATTATTCCAGTTTTTTTGTGTTCATATCATCTCAATAGATCAAGCTTATCCGAACTGCAAACATGCATGATACGGGCATTTTATTTCCGTGAAACAAGCATTCCCGTTTCGGCGGGCGGTACAGGTTTCTGCTTGGGAAGTTGCGCGAGGAAGACCGGAGGGGGATCCTTAGTTGGCCATTAAACTTATCAATATCGGGTTCGGGAACATCGTTTCCGCAAACCGAATCATCTCGATCGTAAGTCCGGAATCGGCGCCGATCAAACGGATTATTCAAGAAGCCCGTGATCGCCACATGCTGATTGATGCGACTTACGGCAGACGGACACGCGCTGTTATTATCACGGACAGCGATCATGTAATTTTGTCCGCCGTGCAGCCGGAGACGGTTGCCCATCGTTTGTCCACTAAAGACGACGATAATGACGAATAGTACGGGGAGTAATATGAATAAGGGATTGTTAGTTGTGTTATCCGGACCTTCCGGTGTCGGCAAAGGAACTGTGTGCTCCGTGCTTCGCAAGAAGCTTCCGGATCTTGTTTATTCGGTATCGGCAACGACTCGTTCGCCAAGACAGGGCGAAACGAACGGAGTTAATTATTTTTTTAAGACGCGCGAGCAGTTTGAAGAAATGATTTCGCGTGATGCTTTGCTGGAGCATGCGGAGTATGTAGGCAACTACTATGGAACGCCGCGTGATTTTGTGGAGCGTACAATTGAAGAAGGCAAAGATATTATTTTGGAAATTGAAGTACAGGGCGCCTTAAAGGTGAAAGAGAAATTCCCTGAAGGCATTTTTATTTTCCTGCTGCCCCTTCGCTGGATGAGCTGAAGCAGCGCATTACCGGAAGAGGAACGGAAACCCAGGATACGATCAATCATCGGATGTCCGTTGCGGTAGAAGAGATGAATTTGCTTCGCCATTACGATTATGCGGTTGTGAATGATGAAATTGACTTGACATGCCGCCGGATCGAGAGCATTATTATTGCCGAGCATTGCCGCAAGGAACGTTTTTTGGAGGAGCTCTCCAGTCCCGAGGCTGCACCAATCGAGAAAGCCTGAGTGAGGTGGAACAATTATGTTATATCCGTCTATTGATGAAATGGTGAAAAAAGTAGACAGCAAATATTCGCTTGTTGTTGCTGCTTCCCGCCGTGCGCGTATGCTGCGCGATGGTGCGAAATCTGAACTTCGCAATCCAAGATCGCATAAGTTCGTTGGCGTAGCGCTGGAAGAAATTTATGGCGATTACATTCAAGTGGAAACGAAGCCGGAAGACTAAGCGGCTGAATGCGCTGCACACACAGCCGTGTAAAGAAGATAACCCTTTGCTTAATTGAGCAAGGGTTATTTTTTTATGTGTGAAATAGATATCATAATTATATAATATCGTATCCCCGCTCGAATAAGAGTTATGTTAAAATGAATAGACTTGGGGGGAATTGGAGGAAATGGTATGGTAATAGGAGATGACGGATTTTCTAATGGTTTTTTTGGGGGAATTCCGCCTGTGTTTATTTTCTTTTTTGTTTTAATTTTTGTGTTGGTTATTGGCACTATTATTTTCGCTCTTGTGCGCGGAATCGGCACATGGGCTTCCAATAATGCGGCCAACGTCGAAACGCAAAACTGTAAAGTCGTATCCAAAAGGACAGAGGTCCGCGGCGACCACGATAATTTCAGAGCGAATACGAATTATTACGTTACGTTCGAGTTATATAATGGCACCCGGGTAGAACTGCCGGTAAGCGGCCCGGATTTTGGCGTAATGGTGGAGGGCGATTACGGTACCGTCACTTATCAAGGTACAAGGTTTAAGCAGTTTACAAGACAAATAACAGGGTAGGGGGCGCCTAATGGTAGAGGCTGTTTCTATATTTCCCGTTTTCCTTGTGCTTATTTATTTTGCTTTAATTGTAATGGGCGTTGTACTTGCCGTTCTACTCATTATGCTTGTGCTGCGAGCCATTAAGGCGCTTGACTTATACATAGAAGATAAGAAGCGGCGGCTATAACGTGCCGCACTTTCGTGAAGGTATGGATTCCTTACAATCCATGCCTTTTATTTTTGTTTTTATTTTTTTATAAAAGCGTATTCAAACGAAAACGAATCTGCTATTATACAGATAAACAAAAACGAACAATCACAAACGGAGGAGAACACAATGGTTCAAAGCTTATGGGAGCAATCGAAAGCGTCACAACTGCAGGCCGGGCTGGATGAGCTTGTTTACCGTTCCAATCTAATCGGCACCGACCGCCGCGTATGCAACTGGGGAGGCGGCAATACATCAAGCAAAACGGTGGTGCAAGATTTTCGCGGCCGCGACGTTGAGGTGATGTATGTCAAAGGCAGCGGTTCCGACCTTGCAACGATGAAAGCCGGCAATTTCACCGGCTTGCGCATGGAAGACATCCGCCCGCTGTTTGAACGGGATGCCATGACCGATGAAGAGATGGTCGCTTATTTGGCCAACTGCATGATAGACGCCAAGCATCCGCGCGCTTCGATCGAGACGCTGCTTCATGCTTTTCTGCCTTTTAAACATGTGGACCATACTCACCCGGATGCCATTATCAGCTTGTGCTGCGCACATAACGGCAAAGAGCTGGCACGTGAAATATATGGCGACCGTTTCGTTTGGGTGCCTTATGTGCGTCCCGGCTTTGCTTTATCCAAGATGATTGCGCAGGGCGTCCTCGACAACCCGAAAGCCGAGCTTGTGCTGATGGAAAAACACGGCCTCGTCACATGGGGCGAAACAAGCGAAGCTTGTTATGCAAAAACGATCCAAATCATTAATGAAGCCGAGCAGTTTATTGAAGCCCGTGTCCATAACGACAAGCTGTTCGGCGGCGCGAAGCATGAGCCTCTTCCCGCTGATGTCCGCCGCGCGGTTGCAGCGGCCGTCATGCCGGCGATTCGCGGCGCGGTAAGCGATTCGAAAAAAATGATCCTCACCTTCGACGACGAAGCGGATGTGCTGACATTTGTCGGCGGCCATCATTCTGCGCAGCTGTCGCAAGTTGGCGCAGCATGCCCGGACCATCTGGTGCACACGAAGGTCGTGCCGCTGTTTGTGAACTGGAAACCGGATGCAAACGATATCGAAGGGCTGAAGGCGGTTTTGAAGGAATCGATCACCGCTTACAAGCAGCAATATGAAGCTTATTTCAACCGGAACAGCAGCGAAGGCGACGTCATGTTCGAATCGGCTCCGCGCGTTATCCTTATCCCTGGCGTCGGCATGATCAATACCGGCAAAAGCTGGTCCAATTCGAAAGTAAGCGGCGCGCTTTACCACCGCGCGATTGCGGTTATGCGCGGCGCGACGGCGCTGGGCGAGTTTGTATCCTTAAGCGAAAACGAATCGTTTAACGTGGAATATTGGCCGCTCGAGCTGTACAAATTGTCGCTTGCGCCTGCCGAAGCCGAGTTTTCCCGCCAAGTGGCGCTTATTACGGGCGGAGCCGGCGGCATCGGCAGCGAAACGGCACGCCGGCTCGTGTCCGAAGGCGCACATGTCGTGCTTGCCGACTTGAACCTGGAGGGCGCGCAGCATGTCGCAGAAGAATTGAACGCCAAATATGGCGAGAACCGGGCGATTGCCGTTAAAATGGATGTAACAAACGAAGAGCTTGTTCAATCGGCATACCAAGAAACGGCGCTTACTTACGGCGGCATAGACATTATTGTCAATAACGCCGGTCTCGCAACTTCCAGCAAGTTCGAGGACACTTCCCTCAAGGAATGGAACTTGAACATGAATGTCCTTGGAACCGGCTATTTCCTGGTCGCACGTGAAGCTTATAAGGTAATGCTGGAGCAGGGCATCGGCGGCAATATGGTCTTTATCGGCTCTAAAAATTCAATATTTGCAGGCAAAAGCGTTACCGCATACAGCGCGGCAAAAGCGCTGGAAGCGCATCTTGCACGCTGCATCGCGGCCGAAGGCGGCGAGCATGGCATCCGCGTCAATACGATTCTTCCGGATGCGATTTTGCAGGGCTCGGCGATCTGGAACAGCAATTGGCGCAACGAACGCGCAGCGGCTTACGGCATCGAGCCGGACCAGCTGGAGGAGCATTACCGGAAACGGACGACGCTGCTCGTGAACATCTATCCGAAAGATATCGCAGAAGGCGTCGCTTTCTTCGCTTCTTCGAAATCGGCTAAAACGACCGGCTGCATGCTGACGATTGACGGCGGCGTGCCGGCAGCTTTTACACGATAAGCGGCTATAGGGAAAAGGAGAGGTTGACAGATGCAGAAGCAGGCATGGGGAGAACGACATTGGTTTATACCGGACGGCTACATTCCGGAAACAAGCTCGGGTTCGCTGACGAGCCACGAATCGGTTTGCGTGCTGAATACGTCGGACCGCGATGCGTCGCTTTCCTTTACGATTTATTTCGAAGACCGGGAGCCGATGGAGCATATTGCCTTTACCGTTCCCGGACGAAGAACCAAACATATTCGAACAAGCTTGCTGCAAAAGGACGGTGCGCCGATTCCGGTCGGCGTGCCCTATGCGATCGCGGTCGAAAGCGATATTCCGGTTGTCGTCCAGTACAGCAGGCTTGATTCTACGCAAGCGGAAAATGCGTTAATGTCGACGCTCGCTTTTCCGGTCAAAGGGTAAGCTTAAATTCCAAGCAGAGAGGATGTTGGCGATATGTCGGACCGCGCCTATTCATTATTTGAAGAGCAGCAGCAAGCACGCGGCATCAAGCTGGAGCAAGTACGGGAGAAGCTGAAAGCGCTCCGGATCGAAACTCCGTCCTGGGGTACGGGGATTCCGGTACACGGTTCAAAAATTTTCAAAAGGTTGGCGTTCCGCGCGACCCGTTTGAAAAATTTGACGATGCCGCCGTTGTGCATAAACTGACCGGCCTCGCTCCTTCCGTAGCGATTCATATTCCTTGGGACAAAGTGGAGGATTACAGCAAACTGAAAGCGCATGCAGAAAACGTCGGGCTGAAAATCGGCGCGGTTAACCCCAACCTGTTCCAGGAAGACGATTACATGCTGGGCAGCGTGACGAACACCGATGAGGCAGTGCGCCGCAAAGCGATCCAGCATTTGCTGGAATGCGTCGACATTGCCAAAGAAACCGGGTCGCGCGATTTGAGCTTATGGTTTGCAGACGGGACCAATTATCCGGGCCAAGGCGATATCCGCCGCCGCAAAGCATGGATGCACGAGGCGCTTTCGGAAATGTATAAAGCGCTGACTCCAGACATGAGAATGCTGATCGAATACAAAACGTTTGAGCCGGCGTTCTATCATACCGATATCGCCGATTGGGGCATGGCGTATACGATGGCGCAAAAGCTTGGCCCGCAGGCGCAGGTGCTGGTCGATACCGGCCATCATGCGCAGGGCATCAACGTTGAGCATATCGTCGCTTATTTGATCGACGAACAGCGGCTCGGCGGCTTCCATTTCAACAACCGCAAATATGCGGATGACGATCTCATCGTCGGCACAATTAATCCGTACGAACTGTTCCTTATTTTTTATCAAATTTTAAATGCGGCAAACGATTCCGACGCCGGTATCGCCAGCACCGTCAACCATATCGCGTATATGATTGACCAGTCGCATAATATCGAGCAAAAAATTCCGGCCATGATCCGATCTGTCCTGAACGTACAGACCCAATACGCAAAAGCGCTGCTCGTCAATCACGAAGAAGTGCTGGATGCGCAAAACCGGAATGACGTGCTGGGCGCGGAAGACGCGGTGCGCAAAGCATTTGAATTCGATGTTACGCCGCTGCTGCATGCTGTCCGCGAGGAGCAGGGGCTTCCGCTTGATCCGATGAAAGCGTATTTGAACAGCAGCTACGGTACGGACATACTGGCAAGGGGCAAAGGCGGTGCCAGCTGGTGACCGTTCTGGCCTACGATATCGGAGCGAGCAGCGGCAGGGCGATTATCGGCCGGTTGACGGACAGCACCATGCAAACCGAAGAAATCCACCGGTTCCCGAACGATCCCGTTATGGCCGGCAGCCGCATGCACTGGGATATTTTGCGGCTGTTTCATGAGCTGAAGCAGGGGCTGCTGAAGGCGAAGCAAGCCGGTGCCGCCCCGCCAGCCTTGGCATTGATACGTGGGCGGTCGACTTTGGTTTAATCGGCCGGGACGGCGAGCTGCTTGGCAATCCGTATCATTATCGCGACCGGCATACGGAAGGCGAGATGGAGCGGGTATTTGCGAGCGTGCCGCAAAGCGAGATTTTTAGCCGGACAGGGATTCAATTTTTGCCGTTTAATACGATCTACCAACTGACGGCTATGAAACGCAGCAGTTCTCCGCTGCTTGGCATTGCACATAAGCTGTTGATGATTCCCGATCTTCTCCGGTATTATTTAACGGGAGAGATATTAAGCGAATTTTCGAATGCGACTACAACTCAGCTGTTTAACCCGCGGCTCGGCGATTGGGATAAGGAGCTGATCGGGAAGCTTGGCTTGCCGGAGCATCTGTTTGGCGCGATTGTCCATCCGGGCTCGGCCGCAGGCTATGTAAGACCTTCGGTCCGGTCCGAGCTTCAAATCGGCGAAATGCCGGTCATTGCCGTTGCGGAGCATGATACGGGTTCGGCGGTTGCGGCTGTTCCGGCGCTGGAGCGTTCTTTTGCTTATTTAAGCTGCGGCACTTGGTCGCTGATGGGAACGGAAGTCGAACGGCCGGTTCTTGATGAGCGGGCGCAGAAGCTTAACTTTACGAATGAAGGCGGCGCAGGCAACACGTACAGGCTGCTGAAAAATATAATGGGCCTCTGGATTTTACAGGAAACAAGGCGTGAGCTGGAGCGTGCAGGGCAGTCCTATACGTTCCCGCAGCTTGTCCGGCTGGCAGAAGAGGCGAATCCCTTTGCGGCCTTGATCGAGCCGGACGATGCTTTGTTTTTACACGCGGGCGATATGACGCCGCGCATCCGCGAGTATTGTCTCCGGACGGGGCAGAAGCCTCCGGAAGAGGTTGGCGCTGTAGTGCGCTGCATTCTCGAAAGTTTGGCGCTGCAATACCGCCGCGTATACGAAATGACGGAGCAGCTGTCCGGGCAAACGTTTGGCGGGCTCCATATGGTAGGCGGCGGCATTCAAAACAGCCTGCTGTGCCAATGGACGGCTAATGCCATCGGCAAGCCGGTATGGGCCGGCCCGACGGAAGGCAGCGCCATCGGCAATCTGGCCGTACAATGGATCGCAAGCGGCGAGCTTCGGGATATTTGGGAAGCGCGCCGGGTGATACGGGATTCCTTTCCGGTGGATGTGTACGAGCCGGAAGACCGGGCGTCTTGGGAAGAGGCCTACGGCCGGTTCCTCCGCCTGACGGAATCGGAATAATTTCAAGCAGGAAGAATGGAGAGAAGGTTATGCTGGTTGCAGAACGGTATGAAAAAATCGTACAGCTTGTGAATGAAAGAGGAAGCATCCGGGTTTCCGAATTAAGCGAGCTGTGCCAGGTGACAGAGGAAACGATACGGCGGGATTTGGACCGTCTCGAACAGGACGGCAGGCTTAAACGTTCACATGGCGGTGCGGTCAGCGTAAAAGATCAGCAGCCGGAAACTCCATTTGCAGAGAGGGAAATTGCACATGCCGAGGAGAAGAAACGGATCGCCGAAGAGGCGGTGAAGCTGATTCAGCCCCATGACCGCATCGTGCTTGATGCAAGCTCTACGGCATGGTATATGGCCGCTATTTTGCCGGATATGCCGATTACCGTGCTGACCAACTCCATTAAAGTAGCGGTGGAGCTAAGCACGAAGGAAAAAATCGAAGTCATTTCGACGGGCGGGTTGCTTTCTTCGCGGTCGCTATCTTACGTAGGGCCGCTTGCCGAGCGGTCGCTGGACGCTTATTACGTAGGGAAGCTGTTTTTATCGTGCAAAGGCGTTCATCTGGAGCGCGGCATCAGCGAATCCAACGAGCTGCAAGGACGGATTAAGCAAAAGATGATCGGTATCGCCGAGAAGGTTATTTTGCTGGCGGATTCAAGCAAATTTGGCGTGCAGGCGTTTACCCACGTAGCGGAGCTTGGCGAGGTTCATACCGTCATTACAGACCGGATGATCGGACAGGAGACATTAGCCCGGCTGCAGGAAAAAAATATACCGGTCACGACGGTATAACGCTTCGTGTTCCTCCCGCAAGGGAGGGATTTTTTTCGGATCAACTTGTCTGACAACCTGATAAAGCGAATATAAATAGAAGTGCCACTCTTGAAACAAGAAGGTGCCCTCCATGAAGGTTTCATTATTTATTACCTGCTTAAGCGACGCGATTTATCCCCGCGTAGGGGAGGCGATGGCGCGGCTTCTGGCGAGATACGGCGTCGAGCTTCATTTTCCAAAGATACAAACCTGCTGCGGCCAGCCTGCATTCAACAGCGGTTATTGGGACGAAGCGCGGACATCGGCCAGAACGATATTGGATGCGTTTGAAGACAGCGATTTTGTTATTGCGCCATCGGGCTCTTGCACGGGAATGATCCACCATTATCCAAAGCTGTTTGAACAAGATCCCGTCAACCTGGCAAGAGCGCAGAGGCTGCAGGAGAAAGCGTACGAATTTACGCAATTTCTTGTGCAGGTGCTTGGGGTGGAAGATGTCGGCGCCAGCTTTCCGCATAAGGTAACGTATCACCCTTCCTGCCACGGTTCACGGATTTTGGGCATTAAAGACGAACCGATGACGCTGATGAAGCATGTGGAAGGGCTGGAATTGGTACCGCTTCCTTATGCGGAAGACTGCTGCGGCTTCGGTGGCACGTTTGCTGTAAAAATGTCCGATATATCCGGTGCGATGGTGACGGAAAAAGCCGACCATGTGCTGGAGTCGGAAGCAGAGGTGCTGGTTGGGCTGGATATGGGCTGCCTGATGAATATCGGCGGCAATTTGCGGTACCGGAACAAACCGGTCAAGGTGATGCACTTGGCTGAACTTTTGTACGAAGGGGTGACGAGCCGATGAGCGCAGCTTCCCAAAAAGCGGCTGGTTCTACTGTTAAAGAGCGGGCGGGTCTCGCTTTAAACGACGATTTCCTGCGCAAAGCGGTCCGCTTCACGACGGAACGGCTGCGCAACGGCAAAAAAACCGCTTCCGCCGATCAAGGCAATTGGGAGGAATGGCGCGAACGCGGCCGTCAAATCCGCCTGCATACGATTGCCCATTTGGACTATTATTTAAATTTATTTGTCGAGAATGCGCGCGCGAACGGCGTCCATGTCCATTTTGCCGACAAAGGGGAAGATGCGGTAGCCATCGCGCTGGAAATTGCGGAACGGAAAAACGCCAAGTCCGTTGTTAAATCGAAGTCGATGGTTTCCGAGGAGCTGCATCTGAACAAGGCGCTGGAGCAAATCGGCGTAGAAGCGGTCGAAACCGATCTGGGCGAATATATTATTCAGCTGGCGGACGAGACGCCGTCTCATATTGTCATTCCGGCCATTCATAAAAACCGCTACCAGATTGCCGAACTGCTGTCCAAGGAAGCGGGAGAGACGCTGCCGCCGGATACGACGGCTTTGGCCGGCTTCGTGCGGCGCAAGCTGCGCGAGAAATTTCTCGAAGCGGATATCGGCATGACGGGCTGCAACTTTGCGATTGCCGAAACCGGCTCGATGGTGCTGTTCGAGAATGAGGGGAACGCCCGTATGGTCACCACGGTACCGAAAACGCAAATCACCCTGATGGGCATGGAACGGATTATTCCATCGTTTGAAGATCTTGAAGTGCTTGCGACATTGCTGCCGCGTTCGGCTACGGGACAAAAGCTGACGATGTATATGTCCGCCATCTCGGGGCCACGCCGTTCGGAGGACGCGGACGGTCCGGACGAAATGCATATTATTATCGTGGACAACGGACGTTCGCTGCAGCTTGGCGATCCGGAATTCCAGGAGCTGCTGAACTGCATCCGCTGCGGCGCTTGCTTGAATGCATGCCCGGTATACCGCCATATCGGCGGCCATTCGTACGGCGGCACGTACAGCGGCCCGATTGGCGCGGTGCTGACGCCGGCGCTGAAGCAAAATGTCGCGGAATGGGACGATATCGCCAACGCGTCCAGCTTATGCGGCGCTTGCTACGAAGCATGCCCGGTCAAAATCCCGCTGCATGAAATGCTGGTTTATTTGCGCCGGCGCAAGCAGGAGGGCGGGTACAACGATAAGCTGGAGACGGTCGGCATGAAAGGGTTCGCGGCAGTGACCGGCAGCTCGAAGCTGTTCAAGGGCGCAGTCAAAATCGGCCAGCTCGGGCAAAAGCTTGTGGTGCGCAATGGCGGCATTCCGCTCAAGGTCGGCCCGCTTAAAGGCTGGAACACGTACCGGATATTCCCGAGCCTGCCGAAGCAGTCGTTCCGCGACAGCTGGCATACGATTGAGCAGGAAATCCGCGGCGAACTGAAAGCGATGGATCCGGCGATGAAAGCGCGGATGGAAGCGATCCGGAATCGTCAAGGAGGAGGCGCAGCACATCATGGCTCATGAGCATCAAGCTTGGCTGAACCATATGGAGCAGCAATCAAAAGCGAAGCAGCAGCAGTTTATGGACGGCATTGCCGCAAGGCTGAAGCGGCCGCGCCAGCTGGAGAAGCCGGAACAGCCGTTCCGCGGCGCCCCGGAGTTTTGGCAATCGTATACGCTGGGTGAAGAGGAGCGTGTGCATACGTTTTCCGAACATTTCAATAGCGTTGGCGGGCATGTTGTCCGCGCTGCCGATATGGAGGAAGCAAAAGCATTTATCGTCAGCAAAGCCGAGGAGACGGGCGCGCGTTATCTGGTGCGTCAGCAGGAGCCGGCGCTGGAAGCGCTGGCTCTCGAAGAAGCGCTGCCTGAAGCGGAATTGTCCGTCTGGAACAGCGGCACGGAGGAGAATTGGAAAGCGCGTGCCGCCGAAGCGGACTTTGGCATTGTAATGGCCGACCATGCGGTTGCGCATACCGGCTCGGTTGTTGTGCGGTCAGCGAAGGAGAAAGGAAGATCGGTCAGCCTGCTGCCGACCGTACTGCTGATTATTGTCCCGGTTGAACGAATCGTCACGAGACTTGGCGAGGTGTTGAAGCCGCTTGACGAAAGCGGTCGCGAGCACCTGCCGGCAGGCATTCATTTTATTTCGGGTCCCAGCCGTTCTTCGGACATTGAGAATGATTTGACGATTGGCGTTCATGGCCCGGGAATCGTTTATGCTATACTGGTTGGCTAGATAAACGAAACGGAGGATTCGCCTGTTGGAAGTAACGAAGCTGACCAAACAAAATCATTACGAAGCGATTGCGGAGCAGATCAAGCAGCTGATTACAGCCGGCAGCCTGAAGCCGGGCGATAAGCTGCCGTCCACCAAGCAAATGTCCGAGCAGTTTGGCGTCGGGCGCTCGACGACCCGTGAAGCGTTAAGCGCGCTCAAGGCGATGGGGCTGATCGATATTCGGCAAGGGGGAGGATGTACGGTCATTGGGCCGCCTTCCGGCCCGGCGGAGCTGCCGGAGCTGGAGAAGCTGCGCCTGAACAAAGCGACGCTGCTGGAGCTGCTGGAAGCGCGCAAATCGTTTGAATCGTCCAATGCCGCATTAGCGGCCGGTAAACGGACCAAAGAGGACATTGACAGCTTGAAGCGGATTGTCGAGCAGATGAAGGATGCAATCGGAGATGAAGCGGAAGGTGAACGAACCGATATCCAGTTTCATCTGACGATTGCCAAAGCAACCCATAACGCTGTGCTCCTCCAGCTGTACGAGTCGGTGATGAACGAAATCGAAGCGGCAATCCGCGACGTGCGCCGAGTGGAAATATACGCGAACGCCGCTGTTGCCAGCCAGCTGTATGAGCAGCATTCCGCTATTTTTATGGCGGTGGCAAGCGGAAACAGCGAGGCGGCGGAAGCGGAGATGAAACGCCATTTGGGGCACATCGAATCGATTCTGCACAAATATATGTAAGCGGCCGGACTAACAGCCGAATAACCACGCAAAAATCCCGCCTGCACCTCGAAACGAACGTTAACCGCCATATGAATGGGGTTGCGGTTGTTCGGGCGCCGGCGGGATTTGTGTGCCGGGGCGGCAGTCCATGTATCGGATCGGATTATAGCCGGTCTTGCTTCTTAATATGATAAACACATTTGCTGCCGCCTTTGGCCAGGCATTCCGTCCGTTTCACTTCGGCGTCCAGCAGCGATTCAAACAGTCGCCGCTCGCAAGTACAGGCATGCGTATAGTTATTCGCCACTTGCGCAATCGGGCAGTTGTATTCCGTTAACACATATTCATGGTCGCTTGTTTGGGCAAGCTCCGCCATATAGCCGTTTTCGTTTTGAATATCGGCCAGCACGGAAACTTTGTCGTGAAACGGCATGTTCTCCATCCGGCTTTCGTATTTGTGCTGCAGCGTTTCCTTGCGGCGTTCAAACAGCCGGTTCACCATGACCTCGCCGGATTCGGCTGCAAGCTCGCCAAGCAAATCAAGAGCAATGGTATTATAGTTTTTCGGAAAAAAAGAGTCCGCTTGCGACGAAAGGCTATATACGGCTGTTGGCCGCCCCATCGGCTGCCGCAGCGTCCTGGACTGGATCAGATGATCTTTCTCCAGCGTGCCGATATGCCGGCGGACGGCCATACTCGTAATGCCAAGCTGCTCCGTCAAGTCTTTGGCGCTAAGGCTGCCTTGCGTTTTGAGCATATGCATAATTTTCTCGCGGGTAGACAAATCTGCTTGTTCGTTCATCTTTGATCACCGCCTGATTTTATGGCTTACTTGCTTGCAATTCTGGCGAGCTCGTGCTCTTCACATGCGGTGGAGCAGAAACCGTGACGGGTCTCCAAACAATCCTCGCAAACGATATGCTGGCGATGGCAAGTGTCGTCCTTGCAGTTAATATAATGGTCGGCAGGCGTATCGCAATGATAGCAGCGGCCAACTACGACATCTTCGTCCGTATGATTGATCGGAACGGAAATCCGCTCGTCAAATACATAACATTTGCCGTCGAACAAACGGCCTTGTACCTCTTCGTCCTTGCCATAGGTAACGATGCCGCCGTCCAGCTGATATACATCGGTGAATCCTTCGTTCATCAGAATGCCGGTCAGCTTCTCGCAGCGGATTCCGCCCGTGCAGTATGTCAAAATCGGTTTGTTTTTGTGTTCTTCGCCCAAGTTGTTGCGAACCCACTCCGGAAACTCCTTGAACGTTTCCACTGTCGGGCGGATCGCGCCGCGGAAGTGGCCGAGGTCGTATTCGTAATCGTTGCGGCCGTCCACGATAATAACGTCGTCGCGCTGCAAATATTCGTAGAACTGTTTAGGAGAAAGATGCGTGCCCGTCAGCGTGTTAGGATCAAGCGGCTGCTCGTAGCGGAGGGTAACCAGCTCTTTCTTGAAGCGGACGAACATTTTTTTGAACGCGTGGCTGTCAGCCGGGTCCACTTTAAACACGATATCGGAGAAAAGCGGGTTGGCGCGAAGGTCGCGCATATAGGTTTCCGTTTGCTCCACCGTACCGGAGAGCGTTCCGTTAATGCCTTCTTCGGCGATAAGAATACGGCCTTTCAGGCCAAGTTCCTTGCAATAGGCTAAATGCTCGGCGGTAAAGGCTTCCGCATCAGGGATCTGGACATATTTATAAAACAGCAAAACTTGATACGGCTGCTGATGACTCATTTCGTTTGAACTTCCTTCCTGAAAATAAAGTGAAGCGGCAGAAAGGTAACCTCTCTCCCGCTAACCGTTTGTTAGGTGCATAAATTATGCACTCATTATAAAAAAATGGCGTCTTTTTGTCAACATAGATGTATAGAAAGTGCTGAAAACTTCCAGCGGGCATTGACAAAACAAACTGATCAAAACATAATTAGTATATATTAATATATATAAAGTAAACGGAACGAGGAGATGGCTTATGAACCTGGAACAATTGGGTTATGCGGTGGAGGTAGCCAAGGCCAGATCGTTTTCAGCCGCTTCCAAACGATTGTTTCTAAGCCAATCGGCGGTCAGCCAGGCCGTTATGAATTTGGAAGAAGAGCTTGGCGTCAAACTTTATTTGCGGACGAAGTCGGGCGCAAGCGTCACGCCGGAAGGCAGTTTGCTTATTGCCAAAGCCGAAGAAATATTAAACAAAGTCGATGAACTAAAACTAGCGGCGCGCCGGCAGCAAGGAGCGAATGCGGCTGAACCGGCAGAATAATTGGAAATGCTTCGGCAATCAAACAGGCAGGCAGCCTTTGCTAAGGACGAACGGTAATCGTCCTGCAATGGCTGCCTGCCTGTTTGTTTTTATCATTTGCCGGACTTCAGGAACTGCTCGATAAATTGCTCGGACTTCTCAATGTTTTTGGAGTTGCTGCGAATAGCTGCAATAAGTTCGACTGGCTGCGTCTTCGTCACGATCGGCAAGCCTTGCGCGAGCTTCGTGCCGCTGATATCGATACCGTATACATGCTCATCCGGATTATCTTTTGTAGCCATTTTTACGGCGGTACCGCTGCCGGCATCCAGGTAAGGCTTCCATTGTCCGGAAGCAAGATCGTCTAAAGGAAGGAAGGCGTCCTGCGGACCCATCCAGTCAAATGCTTTTTTATCCATGATGTAAATATCCGGCCGTTCCGTTGCCAGGACGACGACTGCTTTTTGCTGCGCGGCCATGTCGGTTTCATTGCTCGCATCAAGCGGCAAGTAGTTCAGCAGCACCTTAAACCGCTTCCAGTCCGGAAATTTGCTTAAGAGCGATTGCTCTAGCGGACCGGTCTCGTTGCTGAAATCGTTCATATAATAACCGCCGAGCATCATAATGGATACATCAACCGGGGGGAGCTTGGCAAGCCTTGCTTTTTCCTCCTGATGGTTGTGAAATGCGCTAATGCCGTAAATAATAAGTGCCAGGACGACAATGCCGCCCAAAACGTGAAACTTGTAATACCGCCAAAAATGGTCCAGCTTTTCCGCTGAGCGGGCCATTCCTTTATACTTGCCGTACGCTTTCTGGTTGAAAGCTTCGGCTGCTTTGCGGTCTTCGTAAGTCAGAATATAACGGTAAGCTTTCGTTATTTCGTCGAAGCTTTCGTCTTTTCCTTCGCCGCTCCGCTCTTTCGCGCGAGCTCTTCGGAGCAGTGTGTCATAACGCTTCTCCACTTCTTCTCTTGTTGCCGTTTCCGGCAAGCCAAGCCGTTCGAATGACTGTTTCAGCTCGTCCATGAAGTCACCTCTGTTGATATTAAATTACCTCTAATGCTATACGTAAGTATATAACCTCGGGCTTCAAATTTCCATGCTTGCCCTTAAACCGTTTTCAACAGGCAGATCTCGTCGTTAAACGGGAGCGGGCGGATCGAAGCCGCCCTTTATTTGGCGAGCCCGTATGGTATGATAGGATAAATGTTCAATTATTCGGCTTGAATAGGCTTTTCAGCCGTTTTAGCTTTGCTGCGGGGGGAAACAATGTTAACAGGCAAAACGATCATACTCGGCATTACGGGCGGCATTGCCGCTTATAAAGGGGCTGCTTTGTGCAGCAAGCTTGTGCAGGCCGGCGCTGAGGTCCATGTCATGATGACCGAATCGGCGGCTAAATTCATAACGCCGTTAACGCTCCAGACGTTGTCGCGCCATCCGGTCCATATCGACACATTTGACGAGCGGAATCCATCTGTCGTGACGCATATTCATCTGGCGGATAAAGCGGATCTGATTGTTGTCGCCCCGGCAACGGCCAACGCGATTGCGAAGCTGGCGGGCGGCTTTGGCGACGATATGCTGACAACGACACTGCTGGCGGTAACCTCGCCGATCCTGATTGCGCCGGCCATGAATGTCCATATGTATGAGCATCCGGCAGTTGTTCGCAATATGGAGCTGCTTGCAGAACGCGGAGCGATGTTTGTTGAGCCGGGCACAGGGCAGCTGGCTTGCGGGTACGTAGCCAAAGGAAGGCTTGCGGAGCCGGAAGAGATTGTACTGGCCGTAGAAGCTTTTTTCCGTCAGGAGCAGAAGCTGGCAGGCAAAAAAGTGCTTGTGACGGCAGGAGGCACCATGGAGCGGATTGATCCGGTCCGTTATATTACGAACGATTCTTCGGGCAAAATGGGATTTGCCATCGCTGAAGCAGCCAGGCTGATGGGGGCAGACGTAACGATTGTGGCGGGAAGGACTTCTGTTCAGCCGCCCGGCGGCGTGAAGGTAGTCCGCGTGGAATCGGCGCAGCAAATGCTTGAAGCGGTTCAAGCAAGGTACGGGGATTCGGATATTGTCATTAAAGCCGCCGCTGTTGCCGACTACCGCCCTGTCCATGTGCATAGCCGTAAAATGAAAAAGTCGGATGACAAGCTGGTGCTGGAGCTGGAAAAAACGGCCGATATACTGGCAACGCTCGGCGCAGCCAAGCAAGGGCAGTTTCTTGTCGGTTTTGCAGCGGAGACGGATCAGGTCGAGCAATATGCGATGGACAAGCTGAATCGCAAACATTGCGATTTGATTGTCGCAAACGATGTCAGCGCGGATGGCGCCGGCTTTAACGTGGATACAAACGTTGTGCAAGTGTACGGCCCGGAAGGTCTTGTCGAGGCGCTGCCGCTGATGTCCAAGCGGGAAACCGCTGTCCGGCTGCTGGCTATCATTGCCGCACGGATGGAGCGGCGTCATTCCGGAGGCGAGGCGGAATGATCGCCAAAGTGATTGTGGACGTGCCGAGCCGCCAGACGGACCGGCCGTTTGATTACAAGGTGCCTCCGGAAATGGAGGCATGGATTGAGACCGGCAGCCGCGTAGGCGTTCCGTTTGGCGGCCGGGTGCTGCAAGGTTTTGTTATTTCGCTGGCGGCCGGCACGGAATTGGATCCGAAACGGGTGAAGCCGATTGCCGAGCTGCTTGACCCGGCTCCGCCGCTGCTGCCGGATCTGATCGAGCTGGCCAAGTGGATGAGCGACAAATATGTATGCACATGGACGGCGGCGCTGCAAGCGATGGTCCCATCTGCATTAAAAGGAAAAGCTGAACGCTACGTCGTGATGAACGGCGCCGGAGTGCCGGCAGCCGCAAATGGACTGGCCTTTCCGCTGCCGGCAGAGCTGGAGGCATGGCTCGCCAAAGAAGGTTACGTTAAGCTGGAGGCGCTGCTTGCCCGATATCCGGAACATGCGGCAATCGTCAAGATTGCGCTCAAAGACGGACGGCTGGCCGAACGGACTTCCATTCAGGACCGTATCGGCATCCGTAAAGTGCTGACGGTGTACCCGCCGGAGGATTTGGCATGGGGCCGGCAGGCGCTGTCGGAGCTGCCGCCGCGGGCGGGCAAGCAGCGCGAGCTGTTTGCTTTTATGCTGGAGCGGGGGGAGCCGATGCCTTTGCAGCAGCTGCTTGCGGAGGCGGGAGGTTCGGCGGCAAGCGTACGCGCGCTGGCGGACAAAGGGCTGCTGCTGCTGCAAGAGGAAGAGCAGCAGCGCGATCCGTATGCCGGCCGCGAATTTCAGCGGACGAAACCGATGGCGCTTATGCCGGGCCAGCAGCAGGCTTTTGGGCATATAGCAGATGCGATAGACCGCTCGGAACCTCGTGTCATGCTGCTGCACGGCGTGACAGGCAGCGGCAAAACGGAAGTGTACCTGCAGTCCATCCAGCATTGTCTGGATAAAGGACGGCAGGCCATCGTACTGGTGCCGGAAATATCGCTGACACCGCAAATGGTGGAACGGTTTAAAGGGCGTTTCGGCGATCTGGTAGCGGTGATGCACAGCCGGCTGTCCCATGGAGAGCGTTATGATGAATGGCGCAAAATCCGAAACGGGGCCGCGCAGGTTGCGATCGGCGCGCGTTCCGCCGTATTTGCGCCTTTTGAGCATATTGGCCTTATTATTATTGATGAAGAACATGAATCGTCTTATAAGCAAGAGGATACGCCCAAATATCATGCCCGCGACGTAGCGGTCCGGCGGGCGCGCCAGCATGGGGCAGCCGTCGTGTTAGGCTCGGCTACGCCTTCGCTGGAGTCATATGCGGCAGCCTCGCGCCAGTCGGCAGGCAGCGGCTCGATGCTGCTGCCGATGCCGGACCGGGTGGCAGGCAGGCCGATGCCGCCTGTCCATGTTGTCGATATGCGCAGCGAGCTGATGAGCGGCAACCGCTCCATGTTCAGCCGCTCGCTCCATGAGGGGCTTGCGGAGCGGCTGGAGCGGGGCGAGCAGTCGGTGCTGCTGCTCAACCGCAGAGGATATTCGACGTTTGTCATGTGCCGGTCATGCGGATATACAGCTACTTGTCCGCATTGTGACATCTCGCTGACGTTCCATCAGAAGTCGCGGGCGCTGCGCTGCCATTACTGCGGCCATGCGGAGCTGTCGCCCGCCGCCTGCCCTTCCTGCGAAAGCGAACATATCCGCTACTTCGGGACCGGCACACAGCGGGTCGAAGAAGAGCTCGCCAAGCTGTTCCCGGGCATTCGGGTTATCCGGATGGACGTAGATACCACTTCGGAGAAAAACGCGCACGAAAAGCTGCTGAAACGGTTTGGGAACCGTGAGGCGGATGTGCTGCTTGGCACGCAAATGGTTGCGAAAGGGCTGGATTTTCCGTATGTTACGCTGGTTGGCGTCATTGCGGCCGATACTTCGCTAAATTTGCCCGATTTCCGCTCGGGGAGCGGACGTTCCAATTGCTGACGCAGGTAGCGGGGCGCGCGGGCAGGCATGAGCTGCCGGGCGAAGTTATTATCCAGACGTATTCGCCGGAACATTACGCGATTGAAACCGCCCGGCACCATGATTACAGCGCTTTTGTTGCGGAAGAGTTGAAACATCGCAGCGTCATGGGCTACCCGCCGTTTTGCCGGCTCGTGCTTATTACGATGTCGCATGAGCAGCTTCCGCTGCTGTCGGCAGCTGCCGAGCAGTTTGCGGAGCAGCTGCGGGGACTGGCGGCAAGCGCCGGTTACCTCGGCCAGCTGGATAACGGCGCTCCCAAGTCGATGGAGGTGCTGGGGCCGACAGCATCATCGATTTCAAAAATGAAAGATCGCTACCGTTTTCAATGTGTGATAAAATATCGTGGAAACATTGACGTTTCGGCCTTGCTGCGTGCGGCGATGATGCCTTTTATGGAAGGGCCGGCCCAGCGCCAGGTGCTGTTCAGCGTTGATGTGGATCCGCAAGTTATTTTGTAAATCCAACATTATAGATTGTTTGTGAAAAGGAAGGGAACTGACATGGCAATTCGTATTATTGTAAAAGATCCGGATCCGGTTCTGCGCGAAACGGCAAAGGAAGTTACGAAATTTAACTCCAACCTGCAAAAGCTGTTGAAAGATATGGCCGAAACGATGTATGACGCGGAAGGCGTTGGCCTTGCTGCGCCGCAAATCGGCATTTCGAAGCGGGTCATTGTGGTTGACGTAGGAGATGAGAACGGACTGATCGAGATGGTCAACCCTGTCATTACCGAAAGCGACGGCGAGCAGGTCGGGCCGGAAGGCTGCCTCAGCATTCCGAACCTGAACGGCGAAGTGCGCCGCGCCAACCATGTCGTGGTAACCGGGCAGAACAGCGCTGGCGAAACGTTCACGGTTGATGCAACCGGTTATTTGGCGCGTGCATTCCAGCATGAGATTGATCATTTGAACGGCATTTTATTTACGGACATCGCAGAATCCATTTACGACATTTCCGAGCGTTCGGAATCGTCCGGCCGTTCTTCTAAAGGCGGCGAATAACGTTATGCGTATTGTATTCATGGGGACGCCGGATTTCGCCGTCCCTTCTTTACATGTTTTGCTGGAGCAAGGGTACGACGTTGTTGGCGTTGTGACGCAGCCTGATCGTCCAAAAGGCCGCAAACGCACCCTTACGCCTCCTCCGGTCAAGGAAGAAGCCATGAAACGCGGCCTTCCTGTATTGCAGCCGGAGCGGATGCGGAGCGAAGAAGCGGTTGCTGCTTTGGCTGAGCTGAAGCCGGATTTGATTGTAACGGCGGCATATGGGCAAATTTTGCCGAAAGCGGTACTGGAGCTGCCGCGCTTCGGCTGTATTAACGTGCACGGCTCACTGCTGCCGAAATACCGCGGCGGCGCGCCGATTCAGCGCTCGATTATTAACGGCGAGAAGGTGACCGGCGTTACGATTATGTATATGGCGGCCGGACTGGATACGGGCGATATGATCAGCCGCGTCGAAGTGCCGATTGCCGATGATGACACGTCGGGCACATTGTTTGCGAAGCTGAGCGAAGCCGGCGCGGCTTTGCTGAAGGAGACGCTGCCGTCTATTATCGGCGGCACGGCCAAAGCCGAACCGCAGGTGGAAGAAGATGCCACCTACGCCCCGAATTTGACCCGCGACGACGAACGTATAGACTGGAGCAAAACAGCGCTTCAGATTTACAATCAAATCCGCGGATTGTCGCCAATGGCCGGAGCTTTCACGTATTTGGCCGGGGAAGTGTTTAAAGTGTGGGCGGCATCGCCTCACAGCTCCGTGAAGCCGAATGCAGCGGCTGCTGCCGGCGAAGTGCTTCAAGCGGACAGCGAAGGCATTGCAGTGCAAACGGGCAGCGGCGTGCTGCTGCTGAAGGAAATTCAGCCGGCCGGCAAACGCGCGATGGCTGCATCCGAATGGCTGAAAGGCGCACGGCTTGAAGCTGGCGTCGTGTTTGGCGGTGAGCCGCAATGAGTAATCAACGCAGTCCTCGCGCTGGCCGGAAGCCTGCTCCAGAAGCCGGCGCACCCGGTAAGGGAACGCAGCCGAAGCGCGCGCCGAAGCCGCGCTCCGCACGCGAGCTCGCTCTCGATACGCTGCTCAAGGTGATGGAAACCGGCGCTTACAGCAACCTGCAGCTGAACCGTACGCTGCAGGAAGCGCAGCTTGCGCGCGCCGACGCAGCGCTCGTGACCGAGCTTGTGTACGGAACGATCCAAAGAAGAGCCTCACTGGATTACTGGCTGGGCCAATTTGCAGCCAAAGGCTTGCATAAGCTGGAGCCTTGGGTGCTGGAGTTGCTGCGGCTGAGCGCGTATCAGCTGCTTTATTTGGACCGGATCCCGTCCCACGCAGCTGTTAATGAAGCGGTTGTAATCGCCAAGCGGCGGGGGCATCAAGGAATATCCGGAATGGTAAACGGCATGCTTCGCAATATGGTCCGCCGCCGGGAGGAGCTAGTGCCTGAAGCGATTCAAGCGGACAGCCCAGCTGCGCTGCTTGCAGTCAAACATTCGTATCCGGAGTGGCTGGTAAAGCGCTGGATTGACCGGTACGGTTTCGAACTGGCGGAGACGATATGCGAATCCGGCAACGAACCGCCGCATGCGTCGGTTCGCGTGAACGTGCTGAAGCAATCGGCCGCCGAAGCGCTGGGATTGCTGAAGGAAGCGGGGTATACGGCCGAGCTTTCTGCCGCATTGCCTTCGGCCGGTATCGTAATTGACCGGGGCGGCAACTTGGCGGATACCGACGGTTACCGGGAAGGGCGCTGGACGGTGCAGGACGAAAGCTCCATGCTGGTTGCAGTGGCCGTAGCGCCGCAGCCGGGGATGAAGGTGCTGGATTGCTGCGCCGCTCCGGGCGGCAAAACAACCCATCTGGCCGAGCTGATGCAGGGCAAAGGCAAAGTATGGGCAAACGACATTCATCCGCATAAAAAACAGCTGATTGAAAGCCATGCGCAGCGTCTCGGCCTGGACAACGTCGAGGCGATTACGGAGGATGCCGCCAAACTTGGCGAGCGGTTCGCGCCGGAGTCGTTTGATGCTGTATTGCTTGATGCGCCTTGTTCCGGATTTGGCGTTATACGCCGCAAACCGGAAATCAAATGGACCAAGACAGCCGGGGATGTAGCAGCGATTGCCGCACTGCAGGGGGAACTGCTGGAGACGGCAAGCAGCCTGGTCCGTCCCGGCGGCGTGCTTGTATACAGCACGTGCACGATTGAACGGGAAGAAAACGAGCTTCAAGTGGAACGGTTTCTGGAACAACATCCGGAATTTGACTTGGACGCGGAATGGAATGACGCCGTACTTGCGCCGCTTCGTGAAGCAGGGGTTGTGGACGCTTCTTTTACAGGATGTTTGCAGCTGCTCCCGCACCATTTTCAAAGCGACGGCTTTTTTATTGCCCGGCTGAAAAAACGGCTATAAGAGCTAATGTGGCTCCGCATAGGCGTTTGTGGTAGAATATTCGACAACGGCGCGCGGGAAAAATTTTTCATGCGCCTTATTAAAACGTACAGGTGTGATATTTAGTAATGAAACCGTTCATTTATGACTATACGCTCGACCAGCTTCAGGATTGGATGAAAGAGAACGGCGAACCTGCGTTCCGCGCCGGTCAGCTGTTCGACTGGCTTTATGTCAAACGGGTCAAACAGTTTGAAGAGATGACCAACCTTCCGAAGGAACTGAGGCAGAAGCTTGATGACCAGTTTGCTTTCGTGACGCTGACCGAGATTACTAAGCTCGAATCCAAAGACGGCACCGTCAAATATTTGTTTGGCCTGCATGATAACCATGCGATTGAGACGGTTGTCATGCGCCATAATTACGGCAACAGTATATGCGTAACGACGCAGGTCGGCTGCCGGATCGGCTGCACGTTTTGCGCATCGACGCTTGGCGGCCTGAAGCGGAATTTGACTGCCGGCGAGATTGTGGCGCAAGTGGTTACCGCCCAGCAAATGCTGGACGCGACAGGCGAGCGCATCTCGAGCATCGTCATTATGGGCTCGGGCGAGCCGTTTGAGAACTACGATGCGACAATGGCGTTCCTTCGCACAATGATTCATGAAAAAGGTCTGAATATCGGACAGCGGCATATAACGGTATCGACCAGCGGAATTGTGCCAAGCATTTACAAGTTTACGGAAGAAAACACGCAAATTAACCTGGCGATCTCGATCCATGCGCCTAACGATGCACTGCGTTCCAAGCTGATGCCGGTCAACCGCCGTTATCCGTTTGAAGACGTGATGGAGTCGCTTCGCCACTATATTGCCAAAACAGGACGCCGGGTTACGTTCGAATACGCGCTTATCGGCGGCGTAAACGATCAGCCTGAACATGCACAGGAGCTTGCAGATGTACTCAAAGGCTTGCTCTGCCATGTCAACCTCATTCCGGTCAACCATGTGCCGGAACGGAAATATGTGCGCACGTCGCGCGATGAAATTTTCGAATTTGCCCGCGTGCTGGAGCGCAACAACATCAATGTGACGATCCGAAGAGAGCAAGGACATGATATTGCGGCTGCTTGCGGCCAATTGAGAGCGAAACATATGGAGTCCACGGCGAGGTGATAGCGTTGATAACGGCGAACCAAAGCGATGTCGGCAAGATTCGTCAATTAAACGAAGATTACTCATGGGTCGGCCAGCTGGCTGACGGAATAACGCTCGCCATTGTGGCGGATGGCATGGGAGGACATCAGGCTGGCGATGTGGCCAGCCGAGTAGCCGTTGACGCTATGAAAGAAGCGGTGTCGCGTGCGATTGGAGACGGCGCTTTTACGCCTGAAGAAGGGCGGGCGCTTATCCGAAGCGCGATGGAAGGCGCCAATGCAACGGTATTTGAATTGGCATCCGGGAATGAGCAGTATTACAACATGGGCACAACGCTGATTGCCGCATTAGTGCGGGGCAGCGAAGCGACGATTGGTCATATCGGGGACAGCCGTGTCTATTTGATCGATTCTGCAGGTATTAAGCAGATTACGGAAGATCATTCGCTTGTGAACGAGTTGGTTCGTTCCGGCCAGATCAGCCCTGAGGAGGCTGCTCATCATCCGAGAAGGAATGTCGTAACGAGAGCGGTTGGAACGGATGAGTACGTTGAAGCTGACGTGCTGACGGTACAGCTGGAGCAAGATGCCGTGCTGCTGCTTTGCAGCGACGGTTTGACAACAATGGTGAGTGACGAGCAGCTGCTCGAAACGATTACAACGAAAGAGCTGGAGCTCTCCGCCAAGGCGGAACGCCTCATTCAGCTGGCTCTGCAAGCCGGAGGAGATGACAACGTTACAGTCACTCTTCTTCAGCATTCCGCAGGCACGAAGCAGGAGGTGTAAAGATTGTGATAGGACATGATTTAGGCGGACGCTATGAGATTATATCCCGGATCGGCGGGGGCGGCATGGCGCTTGTCTACAAGGCGCATGACGTGCTGTTAAACCGTTATGTCGCTGTTAAAGTGCTGCGTCAGCAGTTTGTTCATGATGAGGAATTTATTCACCGCTTTCGCCGCGAGGCGCAATCGGCAGCTGCGTTATCCCATCCGAATGTCGTCAGCATCTACGATGTTGGACAAGAGGATGATACCCATTATATCGTCATGGAATATATCGAAGGCCATAATTTGAATGAGATTATACAAGAACGCGCGCCGCTGCAGGCAGAGGAAGCGGTGCGTATTGCCGTGCAAATCGCGGATGCTCTAGACCATGCGCATTCTAATCATATTATTCATCGCGATATTAAACCGCATAATATTCTGATCGGCAAAAACGGCCGGGTCAAAGTAACGGATTTCGGCATCGCAAGAGCCGTCACCTCGTCTACCATTACGCAAACCGGCTCGGTTGTCGGGTCGGTCCATTATTTTTCGCCGGAGCATGCCAAAGGTGTAACCGCCGGCGAGAAGTCGGATATTTATTCGCTTGGCATTGTGCTCTATCAGATGGTGACGGGCCGCCTTCCTTTTCTGGGAGAAAGCCCGATCAGCGTAGCGCTTAAGCATTTGCAGGAACCGTTTGAGGAGCCGCGCAAAGTAAATCCGCATATTCCTCAAAGCGTGGAAAACATTATTTTAAGGGCAATGCGCAAAAATCCTTCTGAGCGGTACGTTTCCGCTCGTGAAATGTTAAGTGATCTGGACAATTGCCTGCGGCCGGAAAGACTGAACGAACCGAAAGCCGATTTTGAATCGGATCATGATCTGGAGGAAACAAGGGTCATGCCGGCGATTCGTCCCGGCGATTTCAAGCCAGCAGCCAGCATTGCAGATAAGCCGCCTGAGCGTCACCCGGCGCATGCGAATCCCGCTCATTCTGCGTCTCCTGTACTGGAACGAAAACAAGCCAGCGCAGACACCGCTTCTCCGAAAGCGAAAGGCTGGAAGCGGCCGACAACGATTGTTATCTCGACACTCGTTATATTGGCTTTAATCATTTGCGGCTTTATATGGCTGCTTGGCAAACTTGACACGCCTGAAGTGGACGTGCCAAATGTCATTGGCCAGACGGAAGAAGCGGCAAGGCAGATGATTGAAGAGAAAGGCTTGAAAGTTGAGGAGCCTGTCCAGCATGAATATAACGATGAGATAGCTAAAGGTATCGTCTTTGACCAGAATAAGCAGCATATGACGACCAAGCAAGGTTCCAGCATTGCTCTAAAGGTCAGTGACGGGCCGCAGCCTGAATTGTTAAGCGATTATCGCGGACAGCAGATCAAATCGGTCAAAGATGCGCTAATCGCGTTAGGCGTTGATGCCAATAGCATCCAAGTGACCGAACAATACAGCGATGATCAGGATCCGGGAGTTGTCCTGGAGCAGACGCCGGCGCCGCAGTCGGAATTTGTGCCGGAAGAAGCGACTTTTACTTTTGTGGTCAGCAAAGGCAAAGAAACGTTCAACATGCCTAAACTTGTCGGCAAGTCGCTTGCGGATGCGAAGAAGATGATCGCGGATGCCGGATTAAAGCTTTCCGACGATGATATTTTATATGAAAGCAGTTATGAGTATGCCAAAGACCAAGTTATTGACCAGTCTCCGTACGCGGCGGGCGAAGCGGTATCCAAAGGCGCAAGCATCTCGCTTCGCGTAAGCTCGGGCGCACCGGCAGATGCTAAGCAATATCAGTTTAACGTGGACATTTCGCCGGCCCAGGAAGGCAAAAAAAGCGAAGTGCTGCTTATTTACAGCGATGCCCGCGGCCAAAATGTAGAAGAGAAGCATACGATTACGAAACGCCAAGTGTTCCCGGTAACGGTCATTTTGTCGCCGAACACGGAAGCGACGCTTATGGTCATGAGGGATGACCAGTTTATCGATACGGTATCGATCAGCTACGACGATATTGTGAATGGGGAAACGTCATCCGTCGTCGCGGTGCCGGCCGATAATAAACCGGCGGACAGCCAGCCGAGCCCGGACCAGTCGCCGGATAATCCGGCAAGCCCGGATAATGGCAGCGGCACGGACGCCGGACATAACGGCAATAATGGAAACGGCGACGGCAAGAATCACGGCGGCAATGAAGGAAATAACTAACAAGGGGATCGACATGGCTGAACAGCAGCTCAAAGGACGGATTGTAAAGGCGTTAAGCGGATACTATTATGTGCGGCCGGATGAAATCACGAGCGCTGGCCACGATATTCAATGCCGGGCGAGAGGCGTGTTCAAAAAACGCGGCCTCTCGCCGCTTGTCGGCGATCATGTAATCTACAGCCTCACCGAAAACGGGGAAGGCGTAGTAGACGAACTGCTTCCGAGAAGAACGGAGCTCGTTCGTCCGCCGGTTGCGAATGTGGACTTGGCCGTCCTCGTCTTCTCGGTGACAGAACCGGCGCTTAATTTGCAGCTGCTTGACAAATTTCTCGTCCATATTGAACATGCCGAGATCCGCCCGGTTTTATGTTTAAGCAAAAGCGATCTGGAGCACGAAGGATCGCAGTCGATTGAAGCTAAAGCTGCAGCGGACAAAGTAAGAGAGCTGTATACCTCGATCGGCTACGAAGTGCTTGGCACCAGCTCCCGGCACAGCGAAGGCATTGACCAGCTGCTGAGCAGGCTTCAAGGGCATGTAGCTGTATTTGCCGGCCAGTCGGGCGTCGGCAAATCCTCGCTGTTAAACGCCATTGTGCCGGGTCTTGCGCTTGAAACCAATGTAATCAGCAACAAGCTCGGGCGCGGGAAGCATACGACCCGCCATGTAGAGCTGATAGACGTAGGCGGTGCATACGTTGCGGATACGCCAGGCTTCAGCCAGCTGGACTTTCAAGAGCTGGGCATCGAGGATCTTGGTTATGGATTTATAGAAATGAGGGAGCTCGCTCCCAAATGCAAGTTCAGGGGCTGCACGCATGTGCATGAGCCGGGCTGCGCTGTGCTGGAAGGGATAGAGAAAGGCACAGTGGCGAAAAGCCGCCATAGCCATTATTTGCAGTTCCTTGAAGAAATGAAGGAAAAAAAGCGGAGGTACTGACACATATGACAATTATAGCTCCTTCCATTTTATCAGCCGATTTTGCCCGTCTGGGCGCAGAAGTGACGGCAGCGGAACAAGCCGGCGCAGATTGGATCCATATCGACGTCATGGATGGCCATTTTGTTCCGAACTTGACATTTGGCCCGCCGGTCATTAAAGCAATCCGCTCTGCAACCAAACTTCCGTTTGACGTACATTTGATGATTGAACGCCCGGAACTTTCGATTGCCGATTATGTTAAAGCAGGAGCTGACCGGATTACGGTTCATGCGGAAGCAACGGTTCATCTGCACAGAACGCTTCATCAAATTAAAGAATTTGGCTTGCCGGCAGGGGTTGCCATTAATCCGGCTACTCCGGTGTCCGTACTGGAGCCGGTTCTGGATGATGTGGATCTCATTCTGATTATGACCGTCAACCCGGGTTTTGGCGGGCAATCGTTTATCCCTTATTCGCTGGACAAGCTTCGCGAGCTTCGTGTTATGCTGCAGCGCCGCGGATTGCAAGACATGCTGGTGCAGGTCGATGGGGGTGTCAATACGGAAACAACCCGGGCTATTCAGGAAGCTGGCGCTAATGTGCTGGTTGCCGGCAGCGCGGTGTTTGATAAAGCGGACCGGAAGGCGGCAATCGCTGCACTTCGATAAGAGGGGGCTTTCGGATGGAAACGGAACTAGAGGAAATAAAGGTGAGCAAATGGAGAACGGCGTCAGGGATACTGCTCTACAGCGTTGCTGCGGGGGTATTGCTGGCGATCTTCTCCATGATTCCAAACATGATCCGATTTGTGTTTTCGCTACTCGCACTTTATTTGGTTATACGTTTTTTTCGAAAGGTTGAATCGTGGAAAAGCCGGACCGTATTTATCGTTTTGGCACTTTTCTTTTATTTTCTGGCGGCGATTGTCGTAGCGATGGTCCGCTTTGTAAATTCGGGCGAAATTCCGGCGGCGCCTTAACAGCTGCCGCTCCGGGGTGTTCCGGGTTGGAATAGTACGGCTTATCGCCGCATAGGATGGTTACATGAACGATGGTTCGTGTAACCTTTTTTTTATGCCGATGCAGCTGTCTGGCGGCCGGGTATATAGATGTGTAATGGACCATCAAGGTGAGCGAGTCTGAGGAGGGATGAACATGAAATTTTACACGATCAAGCTGCCAAAATTTCTGGGCGGATTTGTAAAGGCCATATTGAATACCTTCCAAAAAAGCTGAAGCTGATACTGCCGCCTTCGATTGGTTTGTCTATGAAAAAAAGCACCTGAGTAATCAGGTGCTTTTTGCATCGTTGTCGAACGTAATGTTCTTACACGCGTGTAACCTTGCCGGATTTCAGTGCGCGGGTGCTCACCCATACGCGTTTTGGTTTGCCGTCAACCAGAATGCGAACTTTCTGAACGTTGGCGCCCCAAGTGCGGCGGTTTTTGTTGTTGGCGTGGGAAACATGGTTTCCTGTTCCAGGTCCTTTACCAGTGATAAAGCATTTGCGGGACATGACTACACCTCCTTCAGGAATTGCATAAAGCAAAACCAACTTCGTAAGCAATTTTCAATAATAAAATTACTTCTTACCAATTAGAAACATACCCACTTATCGTATCACATATTCAAAAACTGTTCAACCTGTATATAGGGCTTTATCAAGGAATAAAACGCCGATTAGACTTCAATAACAGTATCATTTATAGTACAATAGTACATAAGTCCATACTCATAAAGAGAAGGAGTGATTTCCATGCCTCTGCAACTAAACAACGAATTGGGCCACATCTATATAACGGACGAAAGCATAGCTGTTATTGCAGGCTCTGCAGCCATGGATTGTTATGGACTTGTCGGAATGGCATCGCGTAAACAACTGAAGGATGGAATTGCCGAATTGCTTGGCCGAGACAATCTGTCCCGTGGTGTTGAAGTCCGCCGGGAAAAGGACGGGCTTCTGCATATCGACTTGTACATAATCGTAAGTTACGGAACCAAAATTTCCGAGGTAGCGCATAATATTCAATCGAAAGTGAAATACGTTCTGAATGAGGTTATCGGCCTGGAAGTTCACCAGGTTCACATATTTGTTCAAGACGTAAGGGTTACTACTTAGGAAGGGGAATCATTATTTGAGTAAGCGCTTCATAAACGGAAACGATTTTACAGCTATGGCTGCTCTTGGTGCGGACTACTTGCAGCGCAACGTGGAACGGGTGAATGCATTAAATGTGTTCCCGGTACCTGACGGTGATACAGGAACCAATATGAATTTGACGCTCCAGTCGGGTATGCGCGAGCTGCACGCTAAACCATCCGCCCATTTGGGTAAAGCCGCCGAAGCGCTTTCGAAAGGACTCCTGATGGGTGCCAGGGGCAATTCGGGCGTCATTTTGTCGCAAATTTTCCGCGGATTTTCCAAGTCGCTCCAATCGCTGGAGCAGGCGGATCCGGTACAATTTGCTGCAGCGATGCAAAGCGGCGTCGATACGGCTTATAAAGCGGTTGTAAAACCGATTGAGGGCACGATTCTAACCGTTGCGCGCGAAGCGGCCAAACATGCGGTTCAATACGCGAGGAGAGCAGCCGATCTGAACGATTTGATGCAAGAAGTATACGCTAAAGCGCATGAGACGCTTCAGCGTACGCCAGATATGCTGCCTGTACTGAAGCAGGTTGGCGTTGTCGACTCCGGCGGCCAAGGCTTGCTGCTTATCTATGAAGGGTTTATGCACTGGCTGGCTGGCTCTGCGGTTTCAGCATCTGCAGGAGCGGAAGCTGCCGCGCCGGCAGCAGTGCTGAAAGGATCTGCCCCTGCGGCTGCCGTTATCCGCAAGCAAGCACCGGCATCTGCGCAATCCCGTTTGTCAACGGAAGCGATTGAGTTTCTTTACGATATGGAATTTTTTATTAACCGCACACTTGGCGGAAGTTCCGCTTCCTTTTTTAATGAATCCGCTTTCAGGAATGAGCTGGCAAAAGACGGCGATTCGATTATCGTCATTTCCGACGAGGATACGGTCAAAGTGCATGTTCACTCCCGCAAACCGGGCGATGTATTGAACTTGGCTCTGCAATACGGCGAATTGATGGATATCCGTATTTTGAATATGCGGGAACAGCACCGTGATCTGCTTGCTGCAGAACAGTCCGGCGAACACGAAAGCATCGAAGGGCCGTATGAGCTGCCTCATGAAGAATTTTCCCCGGCTGAGCTGCTGGCAGGTTCCGTTCAGGCGGTGCCTCCCGGCCAGGTTCACGAGTGGGCGCCGTTTGGCCTTATTGCGGTTGCGATGGGCGAAGGGCTGAGAACGATCTTTTTGGGTAATGGGGCAGACATTGTGTTGTCAGGCGGACAAACGATGAACCCAAGCGCCGAAGATTTCGTAAACGCTATTGAAGCTTTGCCGGCAGAGCATGTATTTATCCTTCCAAACAATGGGAACATTGTGCTGGCCGCTGAACAAGCAGCTTCCTTGTGTGAACGGAAAGTGACGGTTATCCCGACCAAAACGATTCCGCAAGGACTGGCAGCGCTGCTTGCGTTCCAAGAGGAACAACCGGCAGAGCGCAACGAAGAATTCATGATTAACGCAGCGAAGCAGGTGATATCCGGCCAAGTTACGCATGCGGTAAGAGATACGTCCATTGATGGCATCGATGTAAAAGAAGGCGACTACATCGCGATTTGCGAGAAAAAAATCGTCGCTTCGGAGAAGCAGCTGCTGGCAGCCTGCCAGACGCTGATTCGAAGCATGATGGAAGGCGGCGGCGATCTGCTGACGGTACTGACGGGCGAAGATGCCGGCGAAGCAGATACGAAAGAGCTGGCACAGTGGCTGGGAGATGTGTATCCGGAGCTGGAAATCGAGGTCATTAACGGCGGTCAGCCGCTGTATCCTTACTTGTTTGCGATTGAATAACGATTGTGGTTGGAGAGTGATAGGATGGGCAAGATCATTATAATGACGGACAGTACGTCCGATATCCCGCAGGAGGTTCGTGAACGGCTTCAAATTGAGATGATTCCGTTAAAAATCGAAATTGACGGCGTTACGTATTTGGATAATGTAACGCTGGATCCGGACTCGTTTTATGAAAAGCTGGCAGCCGCATCTGCTTTGCCCAAAACATCGCAGCCGTCGCCTACCGAGTTCGTGGAAGCGTTCCAGCGCATTTTGCAGCAGGAACCGGATGCTTCCATCATTTCTTTTCATCTGTCCTCCGAGTTTAGCGGAACGTATCAATCGGCGCTTATTGCGTATTCGATGCTGGAGGAGCAGGCGGATATTACGATTATCGACTCCAAATCGGCATCATACGGTTTCGGGGCGCGGGTAGTCAAAGCAGCGGAAATGGCGCTGGAAGGCGAATCCAAAGAGGCGATTTTGGAAGAAGTGAGCCGCCTTGAGAAAGAAACCGAAGTGTTTTTTCTAGTCGATACGCTTGAATATTTGCAAAAAGGGGGCAGAATCGGCCGGGCATCCGCAATTATTGGCACGTTGTTAAATATTAAGCCGATCCTGTCGATTGACAAAGACGGTTTTGTCACATCTGTCGATAAAGTACGCGGCACCAAAAAAGCAATGAACCGCATTATTGAACTGCTGCATCAAAAGTTTGATCCGCAGGAGCCGGTTGCTATTATTATGGCTTGGGCCGGCCGCAAAGATGCCGCGATGGATCTGCACGAGCTTGTGAAAAACAGCTTCAACGTGCAGAAAACGGATTTTACTACGATTGGCCCGGTTATCGGTAATCATGCCGGACCTGGGACATCGGCCGTTTTTATGTATAAATTGAAGGGTTGATTGTAACATGAATATGCTGGATCAATTAACGGTCCGGCAAGTGAAAGGCGTGAGCGCTTCGAAGGAAGAAGAGCTTCACGCCTTTGGCATACATACCGTGGCCGACTTGCTGGACTACTTTCCTTTTCGGTATGAAGATTACCGCCTGCGCAGCTTAACGGAGATTAAAGACGGGGAGAAAGCGACGGTAGCGGGAGTAATCCGCGGCAACCCCATGCTTCAGCGGTATGGTAAAAATAAATCAAGATTAACAAGCAAAATCGAAGTGGACGGCATGCTGATCACAGCCGTATGGTTTAACCGCCCGTTTCTGAAAGACCAGCTTGTGCCGGGGCGGCCGATCAGATTAACCGGCAAATGGGAGCCTAACCGGCTGCAGTTAACGGTTTCGGAGTCGGAATTTGCGGATCAGGAATCCAAATCGGCCAAATCAGGCACCTTGCAGCCCGTCTATTCGGTTGGCGGCGCGATTACCCAGACCTGGCTGCGCAAAACAGTCCGCCAGGCGCTCGCACAATTTGGCTCGATGATTCAGGAAGTGCTGCCTGCTGAGCTGGTCGAAAGCAGACGGCTGGTTCCGCGGCGGGAAGCGGTAGAAGGAATTCATTTGCCGGACGGAACAACGGTTGGCGCGGAAGCAAGACGGCGGCTTGTTTATGAAGAGCTGTTTCTGTTCCAGCTGAAGCTCCAGGCGTTCCGCTCTCTTAATCGCGATCGTGCCGACGGCATTATGCATAGTATCGAAGCAGAAACGATCCGGCGCTTTGCGGCCAGCCTCCCTTTTGAACTGACGGCGGCGCAGAAAAAAGTTGTAAACGAAATCGTTCACGACATGCGCCAGCCGTATGCGATGAACCGCCTGCTGCAGGGCGATGTCGGTTCAGGCAAAACCGTTGTTGCCGCTATTGCCCTTATGGCCGCGGTCCGGAGCGGGCATCAAGGGGCGCTTATGGTGCCGACCGAAATATTGGCGGAGCAGCATGTCCGTTCCTTGCAGAAGCTGTTTGCGGGTGAAGGCTTCCAAGTGGCGCTGCTGACGGGCAGCCTGACGGAACGAAAACGGAGGGATGTGCTTGCCGGGCTGCAAATGGGCATGATTGATATTGTCGTCGGCACGCATGCGCTCATTCAGGAAGATGTCTTTTTTCGCAGCCTGGGGCTTGTGGTGACCGACGAACAGCACCGGTTTGGCGTCAATCAGCGCAGCATATTAAGGCGCAAAGGGATGAACCCCGATGTGCTGACGATGACGGCGACTCCGATTCCAAGAACGCTGGCGATTACTGCTTTTGGCGATATGGACGTCTCCACGCTGCGGGAGCGGCCGCATGGACGCAAGCCGATTAAAACCTATTGGGTGAAGCATTCAATGATGGACCGGGTATACGGTTTCATCCGGCGTGAAGTGAATGAAAGCCGGCAGGCGTATATTATTTGCCCGCTGATCGAAGAGTCGGACAAGCTTGATGTGCAAAATGCGATTGATGTGCATGTGCAGATCCAGCAGGCATTTCCCGATTTGCGCGTCGGGCTTCTGCACGGACGGATGTCCGCGGCGGAAAAAGATCAGGAAATGCACAAGTTTGGCGCTAACGAATCGCAGGTGCTTGTTGCGACAACAGTTGTCGAGGTTGGCGTAGACGTGCCTAACGCGACCCTAATCGTCATTATGGATGCAGAGCGGTTCGGGCTGTCGCAGCTGCATCAGCTCCGGGGGCGCGTTGGACGCGGAGCCCATCAATCGTATTGCGTATTGGTTGCGGACCCGAAATCGGAAGTGGGCCGCGAACGGATGAATGTCATGACGGAAACGGACGACGGTTTTGAAGTGGCTAGACGGGATTTGGATTTGCGCGGTCCGGGCGATTTTTTTGGCACGAAGCAAAGCGGCCTTCCGGATTTTAAGCTGGCGGATATGGTGGCCGATTACGGGGTGCTGGAGCAGGCGAGGGACGACGCGGCGGAGCTGACCGGCCGGGAAGATTTTTGGGTAAATCCGGCGTATTCGGGCATCCGCGAAATTTTGAAGCAGGATCATATTTTTCAAGGCGAGCAGCTAGATTAGTCAATATCATCATCCATCCGGCATATAGATAACCGATTAGCTTTGGCGGATGGAGGTGTACGGCGAAGTGAGCTATCAAAAATACGGCATTAAGCCGGAACTGGTTGAACGCGTCAAATTCAAGCTGAAAAATCCGGTCATCAAGGACCGGATGCGAATGCTGATATCCAACGTAACGAAATACGACTTGCAGGACCGTGTGAAGGTGCGCAAGCTGGTAAAATCCGCTGCCCTGATCTTACATGAAAATTTGACGGAGCTGCAGGAAGAACAGCTCGTCCATTTTATCGTATCGCTAAAGATTGATCCTAACAACACGTTCCACTTGCTTAAGCTGTGGAGCATGTTCCGCTGACCTTAACCGGTCAGCTTTTTTTATGGGCAGCGGCATAAGCATGCTTTAAAACAGCTCCAGCTGGTCGGCCTGCGGTATCGGAAGGATCAGCTCGGGCGAATCGTTGCGGACAGAGCCTACGGCTGCAGAGACGGCGTAAGCCTCCATCTCTTCCGGGGGATAAGGCTGAAGCAGCTTTTGCAGCTCCGCTGTTGATGTAATGCTCCGGTCCAGCCATATTTGCTCTGCCTCAGGCGGCAATATCACCGGCATCCGGTTGTGAATAGAAGCCTTGAGTTCATTTGGTTGTGTGGTCACAATGGTGCATGTGCTCACTTTGCTTCCGTCCGGGGCGATCCAGCTTTCGTACAAACCGGCCATGCTGAATAATGTACGGTTTCGCATAACGATACGCATCGGCTGCTTGCCTGAAGCCGTTATTTTCCATTCGTAGAAGCCATCTGCAGGGATAAGGCAACGTTTCCGCTGAAGCGGACCGGCAAACGCTGGTTTGGCAGCTGCTGTTTCTGCTCTTGCATTTATCATCATGAATCCGGTTTTCGGATCGTCCGCCCATGGCGGAACCAGCCCCCATTTCAGTTCGCCCAGCCTGCGCGTTGTGCCGTCATGAATGATGGCCGGAATTAGTTGTCCGGGCGCAATATTGTATTTGGGCTGATGGAATGGAACGTTGTTGCCGTTAATCCAGTAATGCGCCATCAGCTCGTCCAATGTGACCGTCAATGTATATCTCCCGCACATAGGGCTACATCCTTTCGTTAAATAGTATGGAAGGCGCCGCCTTTACTCATAATGGTAATCTAAGCCCTAATCGGAGTAAAGGATGGCAACCATGTAATGGCAAGCAGCAAAAGATGGAAGTTCAAAAGTTTGGCAGCCGGACTCATCCGGATGCCGGTTTCGTTGTATGATATGATCGCCGCTAAATGGCTCTCTTGGAGGGATTCCCGGCATTTCACCTTGACAGTAGCGGAATTAACTCCGGAAGCAAGCGGGCAGATGACCGCTCATGTACAGGCGGATTATGCTATGAACCGCCGCCAAAACGGCAGACTGCAGATGGAAGCGGCTTTGCCGTTAGGCGAACTGGAAAAGCCGGCGAGCCGGCACCGCGATGTATGGCTGGCCAAGCTTAGCTGCGACGACCGGGAGCAAATCGAACGCGTCCGGGCGGAAACCCGGCTGCGGAACCGGAACAACGTAACGCGGACGGAGGCTTACAGGCGCCTGTATTTGCGGAGGCCGGAGCTGCATTGGGCGCTGCTGGCCCATATGGTTTCCCGGAACGCGGGCTGGAACATGACGGATTTGAAAGGCGAGTGGCTGCCGCGTTTAATACGTGAAGCGGATCGGAATTTGCTGTTCCAGCTGCTTGAGCGATGCAACAGTTATATTTTTCACGACGCATATGTTCAGCTTCGGTTATATGAGTACAGCCTTGCGGCTGGACGAAGCTTTATGTACTTGCTTCCGGAGCTGGGCGTATCAAGATGGATGGTGCCGGTATGGGAGCAATTTTGGGAAACGCGCAATCCGGTGCCTTTAACCGTCGCCCTAATTATTAATGAACAGCATTTTATCGAGCAGCGGGTTATTCAAAAACCTTTTTTTCAAGAGCAGGTGCTCCCTGCGTTTATTACAAATTTGCAGGCGCTGCTCCTATTTAATACCGTTCTGCTGCCTTATGGCAGAGAGCAGGAGCTAAGGCTGGCCGGGCTCAGCATTGAACGATTTGAACGGATAGAGAAACGGATCGAATTTGGCAAAAGCTTATATGCCCTTTTGTACGGTGCTCCCTCCATTAAGAACGGCGTGATTGATTTTGTACAGCGCACCGCACATACGGGCTCTCGGGCGGATTATGCTCCTTTGCTGTACCAGGCCGGGCTTCCCAGCCTGACAGAGCCGGCGGCTCCTTATCAGAAACGGCTGCATGGCGGAAACATCGAGCCGGGGAAGCCGCTGCTGCTCAGTCCGGTATTAGAGGAAGCATGGAGCGATAGGGCGTTGTCTTATCCGGAAACGGGGGACTGGTACCAATCTGCACTGGATGTGGAGCCTTATGTTCACAAAATGCCGCTCCCGCATTTGTTTGAGAAAACGCGAGAACATCTGTTTCTGATGAACAAAATGGAGCTGGCCGTGCTCGCCAAGGAACGAATGAACGGCAGCGGCCGCTAAAACAAAAAAAGGCACGAAAATGAAGGACAGTCGTGCCTCCGGTATGCTTTTTAGCAAGCGAATTATGTTTTGGGATCGTGCGCATGTATAAGCTGCTCTATAGCTTCCCGGGCTTTATCCGCTGTATGCCTCCATGTATATTCGTTTAAAATTTTGCGGCTTGCGCGCTCCCCCGTCGCTTTAATCTCATCACGGTTCTCGAAAGCGTAGCGCATTGCGCGCCGTAACGCGCCAAGATCGGTGTTTATCCACCACACATCGGACAAAATCGGGACACTGCCAATAGCCGGCTGAATCGTGGCAACTTCTGTGCTGTCTACGAGATAAGCGGTGTCGGCGCTGCAAAAGTCGGCACTTGGCCCTTTGTCCGGCAAAATGACGGGAATTCCGCACGCCATCGCCTCAATAATGGGCAGCCCAAAGCCTTCGCCACGGTATGCGTGGACGAGGCAATCACAAGCTTTGTATAAAGAAGCCATCTCCCGTTCTGTATACTCCTGTTCCATATAGACAATATGAGGGCTGTTGGCTGCCTCGGCAGCTGCAGTAAGGAAGGCGGTGCTTGTAGCTCCTTTGTAGAAGGATTGGGTTCCGAAATCTTTAACAATCAAGCTGACATCTTCATCCTGCCGGAATTCTTCCGTATAAGCTTGAATTAATAGATCGACGCCTTTGCGCCATATGGTTCCGCCTACAAATAAAAAGCGAAAACCTGCCGGCACATCCAGCGCCAGCGGCTCAACTTCAGGATGGAAAATATGTTCGTCTACGCCAAGCGGAATCACTTTAATTTTGTGCTCGTCAAGGCCGGATCTCACATAACATTCTTTATTGTAGTTGCTGTATACCCATACTTGATCCACCCAATATTTCATCGGGGCATACCAGGCTGTAGGCAAGGAGCCAAATTCCCAAGGCTGCATCACGATCCAATGCTTGCTGACCGGCACCGTAAAGTTCGGTGGATATTGATGGCTGACTGTCACATCTGCCGTCAAGGTTCCTTGCGTGAAAGGCGGACGGAAAGCGCCAATCGTCAGCTCGATATGGGAGTGGCTGGACAGGTAGCGGATGATGTTCCGGTTGACTTTAGCCAAGCTGTGAATATCGGCTACCGGACCTTCCCATGCAAGCGAATAGGGCTGATTAGACGCGGTGCCGCTGTTCAAGGCAGTTCCGTCCAGAATGCTGCGGATGATGTCTGCAACCGCACGGGCAGAATATTTCTGCTCGATATCGAGCCGGGCCTGCTTCGCAATGCGCTCGCGTTTCTCTTGGTCTTCATAGGCTTCGCGCAGCGTCCTGCGCACATTGCCGGTTGTGACCTTTGCCCATTGATGCCCTTGATAGAATCCGGGGAGTGTTTGCTGGAGGACAACGTCTACTTCTTCCAGTTCAGCTTCCGGTTCGATAAGAAAAGAGTTGGTTTCCTTCATAAACTCGGTTGATCCGCTCCAGTTAATCGTTATCGCCGGTTTGCCCATCGCCATCATTTCCATACACGGCATTCCCCAGCCGTTGGCCCGGTCTGTTGACACGTAACAATCGCTGCTATGGTACAGCGACAGAAGGTCATCTATCGGAATTTTGTCCTGGATCAACTCAATATGCGGATGATTCGTTAGGTCCGGGATGTAGGAGCGGATTAACGAAGGCAAATCGACATGCGGATGCCAGGAAGGGACGTAAATCTTCAAGACAAGGCTGACATCCTCGTCCGCTGAGAACTCCTCGCAGAAAGCTCTCACCAGCAGGTCGATGCCTTTGCGATAAACAAAAGCGCAAGTATACAGAAATTTAAATGATTTTACGGCTTCGTGAAAAGGATAAGGCCGGAATGATTGATTATATTTCTCGGATTGAATCGAATAGGGCACGAGCTTCAGCTTATCCCGGTCCACTCCGCTTCGGCTAAACGTCTCCATATTAAATTGGGACGGCAGCCATATTTCATCCATTGCGTTACACCACTCCACCCATGCCGGCGGGATACGGTCCGTTTCAAAAATCGTAATGCCTATTTTTTTGGCAAAAGAGATGCCTTCAAAATGAATCAGCGGAAAAGTGTCGGGCTGAGCGTGAATGATTAATACAGGCTTCTCGCCGATAGCTTCAATCGGCTTGTTCACGCGCTCAAGGAAAAGCCTATCTTCCTCTCCGATCTCCTTCTCATGCCTGCCGATAGGAACAAGATGAACCGGAATATTTAACAGGTCCAAGCTGCGCAGCAAATTTCGGGATACGTTGCCGTAACCGGTAATTTCTCCGATCGGTGCGACCCATACAATACCTGTGGGCAAGGTCAACGCCATTTCTCTCCTTTCAAATATGTTGCCGTAAGCTCGCTTACGTAATCGACATCCGCCAGCTCCATGCCTTGATGGCAAGGGATATAGAGGCCGTTATGATTAATATGTTTGGCTGCGGGATACGAATCCTCGATGTTTCCAAACTGCTGCTTGTAATATGGCTGATTCAGCAGCGGCATCATGTAACGGGTTTCGACGCCGTTTTTTTCCAGAAACATCGCATAATCATCCCGGTTGCCCCGTTTTAGTACAATCGGATACATCATATACGCATGTTCATGCCCTTCCGGAATATAAGGCAGCTGAAGCGCATCCTCATATTGGCTTAAAGCGCGCGTATAAGCTTCGCCGATCGTTTTGCGATGAAGCATCATTTGGCCGGTTTCTTCCAGCGCCGCAACGCCTAGCGCGCCTTCAAGCTCGGTAATCCGATAGGAATAACCCATCCGGACAAAGGAAAAACGCCTCTGAACCAATGACTCCATAAAAGCATCGTCTAATTCATCATCATCATCTATATTCAAGTAGATCGTATCCCGGCCATGCTGCATAATGGAACGCAGCAATTTCTCATCCGACTCATCTTTCATCGTAATGACCCCGCCGACTCCGGTTATGAGAAGATGAGCGACATAGGTCGAGAAGCAGGCGTAATCGCCAAACGTGCCGACGGACCGTCCTTTATAATGGACAAACATCGTTTCGCAAGAATCTTCAATGACTTGCAGCTTATGCCTGCCGGCAATCTCCATGATCGGATCCATATCGCAGGGCAAGCCAAACAGATGCACAGGAATGATGACTCGGGTGCGGCCAGTTATATGCTTTTCGATTTCACGGGGGTTTATATTGTAGGTGTAAGGATCAACATCAACAAAGACGGGTTTCATATTCAGCTGGATGACGATATTGGAAGTAGCGACAAAAGTAATGGCCGGAACAAGTACTTCATCCCCATCCGCGTAGCCGTGTTTTTCTTTTAAAGCGGCCAGTGCGATTTGCAATGCACAAGTCCCGCTGGCTGTAAATACGGAAGTTTGGCGCTGATGTTTTTTGGCAAACTGGTGTTCAAACTGTTGGATATATTTGCCGGATGAAAGCCGGTTATGATCTAAAGCGTCGAGAACATATTTTTTGGCATTGTCCGAAATGTTCATATGCCCCAAAGGAATATGCCGTTTCATGATTCGAACACCTCATATTTTGAATTTCTCCACTTCTTTTGCAATCAGCCCGATCATTTGATCTTTTCCATAACGGTCCGTTATGTCTTTGCGCGCTTGCTTTCCTTTTTCTTTTGCCAGCTCAGGGCGGCTGTAAACTTGCCGCATATGTTTTCGAAGATCGGTTAAGCTTGGTTCAGCCCAGCGGTGCCCGTTGAAAAGGTAAATATGGTCATGAATCGTTGTAAGCTGCTCAACCTGAATCGGATAGGCATTATTTTCAGTTATAAAGTCTGTAGGACCGCTCCAATTCGTTACAATAACCGGCAGCCCCAATATCATCGCTTCCATCACCGGCCGTCCCCAGCCTTCGCCTCTTGTCGGCAGCACGAATGCATCACTGGATTGATACAGTTGAATCAGCTCGTCGGTTGGAACAATCCGGTTTACAATCCGTATTTCCGGAGCATCCGGTATTGCGGCTATCCATTCCTTTACCGCCGCGATGGCCGCGTCATGCCCGTCAGTCGTTTTGATGATCAAGGAAACCGGGTCCTGCGATGTAAACTCTTCGATATAAGCTTTGATCAAAATGTCGTAGCCCTTGCGGTCCGACCAGTCAAATACCGATAGGAACGTAAACGGACCGCCAGTAGAAGCTGGAGGCTCAGGTAAAACCTGATCCGCCCAGGCGCAGTAGCTCGGGATCACTTTAAGGTTTGCTGTAATGCCGGCGCCGGCAAAAGTCTGTTTGTTGAAGGAAGAGAACACCCATATTTCATCAAACGCATTCAATTTGGGCAGCCAAAAATCAGGAATACGATCCGTTTCAAACCCGGTCCGGGCGATGTTGATGCGAAATTGCGGCTTGCGCGTAATGAAAGAGCCCATGTAATTGCAAATGTATATATCGTTATGCTGCAAAACCGTCTGCTCAAAACGTTCGATATACCGGATCTCCTCTTCGTTAAGCGCCGAATGCTTCGATGACGCATCCCGGGGGATGATTTTGACACGGCAGCCCGCTTTATCCAGCGCATGCAGCAGAAACCGGTTATCTTCGGCAAAACCGTAACCGTTATAAAACATGCCCTCCAGCAATACGTCCATGATCGTTTAGTCCTCTCTTACACTCTTACAGCAAAAGATTAAGCGCTTTGAAATGTTCTTCCGTATCCGTAAACGTAAGTTTCCCGTAAAGCTTCCGGTTATCGATATATTGAGGAATGCCTGCTTTGCGCAGCGTATCGCTAAATACGACATAATCGTAACGATCGGTATCATCAATATAGCTGACATAAGGCAGCACTTCTTTACGGACAAGGTAGGTGCAATGGATGACTTCAACTTCGATTAAACCTTTTACATGCTGAAACAATACTTCGTTATATAAATGCGAATGTTTATAGTACCCGTATTCATTGGTCACATAATGATAGTTGGAATAAAGGCTGGCTTGATTGTCGCCATTGCGCAGCAAAGGGCCGATAACGGGAAGAGAGGTTTCAAGAAGCTTCTCCAGCGTATCCGGCGCAATAAAATTATCGCAGTCCACAACAAAATAATGGGAATTCCTCTCCATTGCCCATTCAATGGATTGCTGCCGTATTTTTTTAAGTACCGTCAGTTTCAAGGAATTCCAGTCATGCGGCTTGTAGTCCTGCACCGGTTCGGGAACATCGCTTGAATCGTAATAAATTTCGGAATAGTTCGGCCGCACTTTTTCGATCCATTGCTCGAGCACTTCAGCCGTATTATCGGTGTTGTTGTTTGTACGAATGTACAATTTGATAAGCGAAGACGGATAGGTCTGGTTTTCAATAAGCTGGAGGAAGAACGGCAATACATGTCCTTTTTGTTTAGCCAATATCGCAATCGTCACATAATCAGCGGGCACATCAACACTTCCTTTCTATTATCTCGTGTATCATATGTTTGTTTGGATAGGAGGGTGATGAGCAAGTTCCCTTGCAGGGTATTGCCCTAGTCTTGCTATAACAATAGACAGATTTCTCATGCCGTTCTCCAGGATTGCTCATATTCTGTTGAAACGGCCTCAAATGCCGAAATACGTGGGTTAATGGAGGAAACCATGACAAAGGTCGCTTTCATTACAGGAATAACGGGGCAAGACGGCGCTTATCTGGCGCAGCTGCTGCTGGAGAAGGGCTATTCGGTGCATGGGCTTAGGCGGCGCAGCGCCTTATCCAATACAGGGCGTATTGACAAACTTGTCGTCCAAGCTAAAAAAGAAGGGAAACAGCTCGTATTGCACTACGGGGACTTAACCGACTCTACAAATCTGGTCCGCCTTATCCATGAAATCCAACCGGATGAAATCTATAATTTGGCGGCTATGAGCCATGTGCATGTAAGCTTTGAGACACCCGAATATACAGCTAACGCGGACGGGATCGGCACACTTCGCATTCTGGAAGCGGTAAGGTCGCTTGGGCTCGCGTCAACAACCAAAATTTATCAAGCTTCGACTTCAGAACTGTACGGCCTTGTACAAGAGGTTCCCCAAAGCGAAAAGACGCCGTTTTATCCGAGAAGCCCTTATGGGGTTGCCAAATTGTACGCCTATTGGATTACAGTAAACTACCGGGAAGCGTACGGCATGTATGCTTGCAACGGTATTTTGTTTAATCATGAAAGCCCTTTGCGGGGGGAAACCTTCGTCACCCGCAAAATTACGAGAGCAGCATCCCGCATCGCGCTTGGACTGCAGTCTAAGCTGGAACTCGGCAATTTATCGGCCAAACGGGACTGGGGCCATGCCCGCGATTATGTCGATGCCATGTGGCGGATCCTGCAGCAGGATGAGGCGGAAGATTATGTCATTGCTACCGGGCAAACAACCGAGGTGCGGGAATTTGTCCGGCTGGCTTTTGCGGAAGCGGGAATTGAGCTTGCTTTTGAAGGCGAAGGGGCGGATGAATACGGCTATGTGGTGGCTTGCCGAAATCCGGATTATATGCTGCCTGCAGGCTATAAGGCGGTTGAAGTGAATCCGAAATATTACCGGCCGGCGGAGGTGGATTTGCTGCTTGGCGATCCGCGTAAAGCGAATGCGAAACTTGGCTGGCAGCCGTCGCACAGCCTTCAGGACCTGGTGAAAGAAATGATGGAAGAAGATTTGCGGGAAACCCGGAAAGTGGCGGATTTGCGCAAATTAGGTTATGAAGCCTACTTGGATATCGAATAACCGTTCAGGATGGGAATATGGCATAGAATGGAGGGAGTGCAGCTGTGGTTTCAATAAGCCTCTGCATGATCGTCAAAAACGAAGAAGGGACTTTAGGGCGCATTTTGTCGGCAATGAAAGATATAGCGGATGAAATCATTATTGTAGATACCGGTTCAACCGACCGGACAAAACAAATCGCCTATTCATTCCGGGCAAAAGTGTATGATTTCGAATGGATCAATGATTTTGCCGCGGCACGAAATTATTCCTTTAGCAAAGCAACGAAACAGTACATTATGTGGCTGGATGCTGACGATATCATCGAAAAAAAAGACCAGCTTCTTCTCAAACGGCTGAAACAACATCTGGACCCCGTGATAGACCGTGTAACGATGGCTTATCATCTTGGCTTTGACCAGAAAGGCAATGTCACATACAGCCTGAGAAGAAACCGGATTGTCAAAAGGGAACGGAACTTTCAATGGATTGGCCCCGTTCATGAATATTTGCATTGTTATGGAACGGTCTATCATGCAGAAGCAGCTGTAACCCATTCGAAGCAAAAGGAGTATACAGACCGCAATTTGCGGATCTATTTGGAACGTCTGGCGGCAGGAGAGCACTTTACGCCGCGTGACCAATACTATTTTGCGAATGAGCTTAGGACGCATGAAAGATATTCCGAAGCAGTCGAGTGGTATACGAAGTTTTTGGATGGGAAGCAGGGATGGATAGAAGACAATATATTAGCGTCGCTTCGCCTGGCTGAATGCTACAGGCGTCTAAAAGATGAAGATAAACGGTTCCAAGCTTTAACGAGAGCACTGAAATATGACAAACCGAGGCCTGAGCTTTGCTGTGATATCGGCGCCTATTTTTTGGAACTTGGCCAATACAGAACAGCTGCTTATTGGTATGAACAGGCGTTGAAAGCGGAAGAGCCGGAAGGCCAAATGGCGATGATTAATTTAGCGAATTCAACCTGGATTCCGCATATCCAGTTATGTTTATGTTACGACCGGCTTGGCGATTATGAGAAAGCTTATGAACACAATGAGAAAGCACGGGAATACAACCCGACACATCCAAGCGTCGTTTACAACACCAATTATTTTAAAGAACGCCATGGAAAATAAACCGATAGCAAAAGCCGGCGTCGTTTCTTTGAAAAGAAAGGAAAACGATGCCGGCTTTCTTCTATTGTTAGTTGAATTGCGCCGTCATCAGAATAAAGACAACGGATGAAACAAGACAAACCGGCCGAAAGGCCCGTTTGTCTTCACCATTGCGATTATGGCGTTGGGTCAAGCAAAATGAGATCTAATTGCGCACCTACGTTAGGTGCTATGGAAAGTGTAGCAGCAATCAGCGAATTATTGCGAAGCGTAATAATATCTCCTGCAGTAAGAGCGATAAAGGCATCGCCTGATATTTGGCCAGTGGCCACTAAAGTGCCTACTACGGTAGAAGGATCAACCGTGCCGTTGACAGCTATCCCGAAGGAAGCGCCAACTCCCGCCGTTGTCGTAACATCAAAAGCGACACGGTAAACACCGGTAAGCGGAACGATGACAGCAGTACTGCCAGCTGTATGCGTAACGCCGTTTAATGGACCGTTATCGCTGAACGGCACGTCGGCTCCGCCGGTAATTATTGCATCAAGAGCTGAGGCAATATTGTACACGTATCCGTATGCTCCGATTGGCCCTGTCGCGCCAGTTGGCCCTGTCGCGCCAAGCAGCCCCGGATCGCCCGTAGCGCCAGTTGGCCCTGTCGCGCCAAGCGCTCCCGGATCGCCCGTAGCGCCGGTTGGCCCTGTCGCGCCAAGCGCTCCCGGATCGCCCGTAGCGCCGGTTGGCCCTGTCGCGCCAAGCGCTCCCGGATCGCCCGTAGCGCCGGTTGGCCCTGTCGCGCCGAGCGCTCCCGGATCGCCCGTAGCGCCGGTTGGCCCTGTCGCGCCAAGCGCTCCCGGATCGCCCGTAGCGCCGGTTGGCCCTGTCGCGCCAAGCGCTCCCGGATCGCCCGTAGCGCCGGTTGGCCCTGTCGCGCCAAGTGCTCCCGGATCGCCCGTAGCGCCGGTTGGCCCTGTTGCGCCAAGCGCTCCCGGATCGCCCGTAGCGCCGGTTGGCCCTGTCGCGCCAAGCGCTCCCGGATCGCCCGTAGCGCCGGTTGGCCCTGTCGCGCCAAGTGCTCCCGGATCGCCCGTAGCGCCGGTTGGCCCTGTCGCGCCAAGCGCTCCCGGATCACCCGTAACACCTGTTGGCCCTGTCGGACCTGGAATACCTAAACCTGAACGTCCTTCTGGTCCTGGAGGCCCTGTCGGACCTGTTGCACCTAATGGTCCTGCAACCCCTGAAGCTCCTGCAGGCCCTGTAGCGCCTGTAGCGCCAGTTGGCCCGATAGGACCAGTCAACCCAGTTAACCCAGTCAGCCCAGTCAAACCGGTTAATCCGGTTAAGCCTTGTTCGCCTTGTGGTCCTGTCGGCCCTACCGGTCCAGTTGGTCCGGTTGGCCCTGTTGGCCCTGTTGGACCGCCAGCAGGTCCAGCTGGCCCTACCGGTCCAGTCAATCCAGTCAGCCCTGTTAATCCAGTCTGTCCGGTCTGTCCGGTCTGCCCGGTTTGACCAGTTAAACCTGTTTCTCCATCAGCCATGTTAAGAATCACCTCTCATTAAAGAATACTAAATTATATGAATTGACCGCTGTACGGACACGGCATTTCTCTCATTTATTGCTAGATTTCCGCATATTTTCATGTTTTGCTCACTTGGCTGGTTCACCTCGGCAAACTGCACATCTGATCTGCTGCTCATTTTTATACAGAGCCATTAGGCTGGAGCGCCTTTCCGACATTTATAGCAAAGCATAAGATGAAAGGTGAAAGGCAGAGCTGTTTCTATCGTTGCATCATAGAAGGAGGAACCAGGGTGTTAAAGAAGATACCGGTTGCCGTTCCTGTCCTTAACGGGAATGAAAGCAAGTATGTGATGGATTGTATAGAATCAACATGGATTTCTTCCAATGGGTCCTATATTGGGAGATTTGAACAACAATTTGCAGACTTTTGCGGTGTCAAACACGCGGTTTCTTGCACAAGCGGCACTACAGCGCTTCATCTTGCTCTGCTGGCGCATGGGGTTCAAGCCGGCGATGAGATTATTATGCCGACTTTTTCCTTTATCGCAACGGCAAATGCGGTAGCGTATTGCGGGGCAACCCCCGTATTTGCCGATTCTGATCCGGATACATGGAATGTAGACCCTGCCAGTATCGTATCTAAAATAACGGATAAAACAAAAGGAATCATCGCCGTCCATTTATATGGCCATCCAGCTGATATGGACCGGATTAATGAAATGGCGGAGCATTACGGGCTGTTCGTGCTTGAAGATGCTGCTGAAGCGATCGGAGCGGAATACAAAGGCAAGCGTACCGGGAGTCTGGGCGACAGCGCGGTGTTCAGTACATTCGGCAATAAAATTATTACGACCGGAGAAGGCGGCGTGTTTACAACCAATCAGGATGAATTGGCTGCAAAAGCCAGATTGCTTAGAGGGCAAGGGATGGACCCGGACCACCGTTATTGGCACCCGATTATCGGCTACAATTATCGAATGACCAATATCCAGGCGGCAATCGGCTGCGCCCAGATGGAGAAGGCGGAGTGGCATATTGCAGAACGGATTAGGGTAGCTGGGCTGTACGGGGAGGCGCTGCAAAGCTTGGAAGGCATAAGCCTCCCGGTTCAAAAGGAATGGGCGAAACATGTTTATTGGATGTATAGTGTAGTGCTTGAGGGTGCAACCGAGCAGCAGCGCGATCTGGTAATGCGGCAGCTGCTTGAGTTAGGCATTGAAACGAGGCCTTTTTTTTATCCGATGCATACGATGCCGCCTTATCGTCATCTGCAGCCGGATGAAGATTTTCCAGTTTCCATGAAGCTGTGCGCATCCGGCATTAATCTTCCAAGCCATGCGCTCCTTACAAAAGAAGATATTCAATGGATAGCAGACTGCTTGGCCAAAGTGTTATCCAGATGCTGACGCCTTATGAGCAAAGCCTTACGCCTTAGGCCGGGACATCGCGTATCCGGCTTAAGGTTAAGGCTTTGGGGTCTGGCGGATTACTTTGGCCGGCACGCCGTATGCGACACAGTCTGAAGGAAGCGGGCGAACGACGGTTGATCCGGCGCCAACTGTTGTCCACGAACCGATGGAGATCCCGTCGATAACAGAGGTGCCGGTTCCGAGAAAGGAACCTTCGCCGACTTTTACATTTCCCGACAAAGCTGAGCCGGGTGCAATATGGCAAAACCTTCCGATCTCGCATTCATGGTCAACGGACGCATTCGTATTGATAATGGCATAATCCATAATAGACGCTTCGGCATTAATGACCGCACCGGGCATGACGGCGATTCCAGCGCCTAAAGATGCAGACTGCGCAACATATGCGCGAGGGCTGACCGCATTAACAGGCTGGAATCCGATGGCGGCCGTTTGCAGCGAGAGCTTATAGCGCATCCGGTTGTCTCCGATCGCAATAAAAGCATGCCGGACGCCTTGGTAATACAGCTCCGGCAAAATGCTGTCATCGCCAAGAACCGGAACGCCTGCGCACATCCGGTTTTGCTGCCGGCTTGTGCATCCGGCAATCTCGATGGACGGATCGGCCAGAAGAATATCAATGATGACTTTAGCATGGCCGCCGGCTCCTATAACCACAACTTTGCGTGTTGCGATGCGATCCTCTCCTTTCAGCAGCATGCAGCTGCAAGGCTATAGGCTGTCAATCAGCTCGATAAATTCCGCAGCGGCATCCTTCCATGTCCGGTTTAACGCTCCGCTTATGGCCGCGCGCTGCCTGTCGGGAAGTTCGGCATGCCGAACTCGAAGCTGGTGGATCGCCCACTGGATTTCCGGCACGAGATGCGGATGGAACGTAATAAACGAAGACAAATCCTCGATGACTTCAAGTGCGACATTAATCCGGCTAATCGCGACCGGCGTACCTACCGATAGCGACTCGAGAATTGGAAAAGGGCAGCTTCCTTCGAATTCGGTAGGAACAATAGTGCCGATCGCATATTTGTACAGCGCAGGAAGATGGCTGAAAGGAATCCTCCCAAGAAATACAACGCTATTCAGCGTCCCCGGGTAATATCGCTTCAGCAGCGCTTCATATTCGGGACGAAGCGGATTATCATCGAAGCGGTCCGTGAACACAAGCGCAAGATCGGAATCATGGCCGTCGGGGCTTTGCTTGTAGTTTAAAAAAGCTTCTATTAACCGTAAGTGGTTTTTATGAAGGCGGATGGCTGACGGAAAAGTAATGTAGGACGTGTGCAGCTGGTATTTGCTCCGAAACGCCTGTTCATCCGGAATGCCAGCCGCGTCATATTCCGCACTGGGAGCTGCCAGCCGGATTACCTTCACCTTGTCTGCAGGAAGCTTTAAGTATTGCAGCCCTTCGTGGTCGCGGATGAAGTTGCTGCTGCAAACGACACGTGCTGCTTTTGCCGCAAGTGCTTTCACAATCGGATCCAAATAGTGTAGAAATTCCGGCTGTTTCCGGATGTACACATCATAGAAATGGACATAAACCAAATCATGCAAAACAACGATATTCGGGCGCTCCAGCTGTTCTGCCAGCTCAAGACCGATGTAAGGGATAATCCACGCGTCAACCGGGGCATGCCGGTTCAGCCAGCCGGCGTCCGGAAAAGCGCCGAAAAAAAGGCGGTTCGGGTATTTATGCATGAAATATTGAAAGGTCGATAACACCTCATCCATATTATGGGCCATGGCGAATACATGGACCATCGTTTGATCGTCATGCTGCAGCAAACCTTCCGCCAGCCTGACAGTATATCGGCCGATGCCTTCGCCTCCGAGGGTAACCTGCTGCGAGAATCCGAGGAAAATGCCGATTTGCCTGGCGTGAACAGGCGTTTGTGGTACAGCGGAAGGCTTAAGTCCAGCTAAAAGCCGCTGGCATTCCGGCGTATGGATAAGGCTGGTAACCAGCCTCCAGCGCGACATTTTGACAAGCATATTCATATGGATGCGCAGCTCGCCCTGCTGCGGTCGCCGGTTTAACAGCTGTTCGTACAGGCGTGTTACAAACGTCTCCGGATGGAGCCTTCTCGCAGCGTGAAGAACTTGAATGATGGAATAGCCGTGCGGCGCAGTCAGCGCCGGCGATTGATAGAGATGCTGGGCTTCCTTGCTGTTTATGATATCGGAGACGATATACGATCTTGTATGCCCATTGTTCAATAAGGAAAGATGAGAAGCGAATCCCGGCTGGTCCGGCTCGCGATTCAACAGCTGTTTGTACAGCTCCCACAAAAAAAGCTCGTTATCCAATTCATAAATATCGCGCAAATATTGAATGACAGTCGAGGTGGTGCTCATGCTTTCGGAGAAACGCCGGCTGCGGTATCTAAGCTCGATATAATTCATCGCATTGTCTCCTTTCCGTCTATTCCCGATACCCGATATATTCATGTATGCGGCAAGCGCCCTAATTTATAACCAGCCCGTAATTCGTCCATTAACATTCTCTTTCAGAGGCATATACTGATACGAGCAAATTGAAAGATTGCATGATGGTTTATAGAAATAGAAGATTTGAGACTTCCGCTTTACCCGCCCTTAGCCTACAACATCCTGCTTTTCATTTTTATTCAGCGAGGTGGTTGGTTTTGAAGGTCGTCATTATGGCAGGCGGCAAAGGTACGCGATTTTGGCCGATCAGCACGGAGGCCATGCCCAAGCAGTTTTTAAAGCTGACATCGGACGACGAAACGATGCTGCAGCAAACCTATAATCGGTTTCGTTCGATTGTAGCGGAAGAAGATATTTATATTGTGGTAAACCCCGGTTATTTGGATTTGGTGAAGAAACAGCTGAAAGGGCTGGACGACAGCCGGATCATTCTGGAACCGGAGCAGCGGGATACCGCGCCTTGCATTGCCCTGGCGGCACGTTATTTTCTCCGGCTTCAAATGGACGAGGTTATCGTCACAGCGCCTTCCGATCAATATATGGATGAACCGTTATTGCTGGAGGCGGCGATTCGGGAAGCGGAAGCTATTGCCCGCCAAGATAAAGCGGTTGTTACGTTTGGCATCGTCCCGACGAGAGCCGAGACCGGCTATGGATATATTGAAGTTAAGCAAGGTTATGCGGCGGGCAGCCGCAATATTTGCGAGGTGGCGTCTTTTATTGAGAAACCTAGCAAAGCAAAGGCGCTGGAGCTTATCGAGAACCCGCGCATGTATTGGAACAGCGGCATATTTATATGGAAGCCGTCTACAATCGCTTATTACATGGAATGTTATCAGCCGGAGATGTGGAAAATTTTCGAAGCCGATAATCCAAACTTTCAGCAAGCTTATGTTTCACTTGCACGGCTTTCAATTGATTACGCCATTATGGAGAAAATACCGGCTTTATTTATGATCCCGATCCGGTTTATGTGGGATGATGTCGGCACGTGGACTTCGCTGGAGCGCATATTCGAGCGGAACGCCGACGGCAATTTAATGTCGGACAATATTTACACATTGGAAGCCGGCAACAACATTATTTTTACAGAGGGCAAGAAGACGCTTGTCATCGGCGTCAATAACGTCATTATTGTATCCACGGATGAAGGACTGCTGGTGTGCCACAAGTCGGAGGAGCAGTATATTAAACAGCTGCTGGCGGCTGCGGAACCAGGCCATGGAGGGATGAAGAAGCCGTGAAAGCTTTTATTACGGGGATTGCCGGTTTTGCAGGAAGCTATTTGGCCAGTCATTTAATCCGGCAAGGATTCGAAGTATCCGGTACCGTCCGCCACTCCACCAGGCTGGATAACCTGAAGCCGATCCTCCATCACATCCAGCTGTACGCATGCGATCTGCTTGACCGCGAAACGGTTTTTAATACGATCCGGGATGCAAAACCGGACTATATTTATCATTTGGCGGCGGACAGCAATGTCACGGCTTCTTGGGATCATTCCCTGGATACGCTGTATAACAATATCGCCTGTCAGGCTCATTTGTTGGATGCCATACGCATTTGCCATCCCGGGTGCCGGATATTGATTGCCGGTTCCAGCGAGCAATACGGATATGTGAAGCCGGAGGAGCTTCCGATTAAGGAAACGAATCCGTTCCGGCCGTTAAACCCGTATGCAGTAAGCAAAATTTCGCAAGAGCATCTGGCTTATCAAAATTATAAAACATACGGGCTGCATACCGTTATCGTACGCACCTTTCATCATACCGGACCGGGCAGAAGCGACAATGTCGTCACTTCCAGCTTCGCCAAACAAATTGCAGAAATTGAAAAAGGGCTGAAGCCGCCGATTTTGCATGTCGGCAATCTGTCGGCTGTCCGTGATTTTCTCGATGTGCGGGATGTGGTGCGCGCCTATAAGCTCGCGCTGGACTGCTGCGAACCGGGAGAAGCTTATAATATCGCTTCCGGCCATGCGCTTTCGGTCAATGAGATGCTTACGATGTTGTTGTCATTCAGCCAGGCGTCCATTGAGATACAGGTAGACCCTTTACGGCTGCGGCCTAGCGATTCCGCCGCAGTATATGCCGGCTATGAGAAATTTCATGCCCGAACAGGCTGGAAGCCGGAAATCCCTTTGGAGCAGACGCTGCTTGACTTGTTGAACAGCTGGAGAGCGAAGCTGAGCTAAGAGACAGAGCCCGCCGGCAGCAGAAAGGTTTGACATCAGCCGTAAAGGCAGTATAATTCATTTTATACAATCAAATAGCCAAACGGGAGCTCGGGGAACCGGGCTGAGAGGAAAACTATCCTGTTTTCGACCGTAGACCTGATCTGGATAATGCCAGCGGAGGAAGTGTTGACGCATCCGTTTATTTGCTCTGAAAAGATGCGGCAATTGCGGCTTTTGCGATACGCAGCGTATAAACGGCATCCTTCCGGTTCGGAAGGGTGCTTTTTTTTGCATGCATCCGTGTATACGTATCCGCTATGCGTCCATTCTATGAATCAGAGTGAGCTAGTACGGGCACGGTCCCCGTTCAGCTGGAAGATTGGCGAACAGTACGTTAGGAGAGGGAGAGAGACATGAGTACGCGTAAACGAACATGGGGGTTTAAATTTTTAGCGGCTGCGGCAGCGGTTGCCGTAATGCTGGCGGGCTGCAGTTCCAATGGCAGCACAAAGGGAGAGGCGGGGCAGGGCGAAGACTCCGCCAAGCTTACTAAAGTGAAGGTTGTGCTGGATTGGACGCCGAATACGAACCATACCGGCCTGTACGTGGCCCGTGACAAAGGTTTCTTTAAGGAGCAAGGGCTCGATGTCGAAATTGTGCAGCCCGGCCAGGACGGCGCCGATAAAATGATCGCTTCCGGCAGTGCTGATTTTGGCGTCAGCTACCAAGAGTCGGTTACGATGGCCCGGATTGCAGGCGTGCCGCTTGTATCAATTGCGGCGGTGATTCAGCACAATACGTCGGGGTTTGCGTCCCCTGCGGCAAAAGGAATTGATTCGCCGGAAAAATTTGAAGGCAAAACGTACGGCGGCTGGGGCGCTCCGGTGGAGGAAGCGGTCATTGCCTCGCTTATGCAGGAGAAACATGCCGATGTGAACAAGGTGAAAATTTTGAATATCGGCGATACGGACTTTTTTACAGCGGTTAAACGGGATGTCGATTTCGCCTGGATTTATTATGCTTGGACAGGCGTGGAAGCCGAGCTTCGCGGCGAGAAGCTGAACATGCTTTATTTGACGGATTACAGCGATAAGCTGGATTATTATACGCCGGTGCTGGCTACCAGCGAGTCGATGATCAAGAGCAAGCCGGACATTGTCAAGGCGTTTGTCAAGGCGGCTTCCGAAGGATACAACTATGCGATTGAGCATCCGGACGATGCGGCGGAAGTGCTGATCAAAGCTGAACCGGACTTAAACGCGGACCTTGTCCGCGCCAGCCAGAAGTGGCTCGCTGACAAATACAAGGACGATGCGCCGCGCTGGGGCGAGCAAAAACTGAGCGTGTGGCAAAATTACGCGGATTGGATGTACGAGCATAAGCTGCTGGACAGCAAGCTGGAAGCGGACAAAGCGTTCACGAACGACTTTTTGCCAGAAGCTTAAACGATCACGATCCGAAAAAAGGGAGATGCAAAACTATGGCGAATGCATTAGTCAGCATTCAAATTTTACCGAATGCGCCTGAAGGCGCAAGCAAATACGAATATGTCGACCGGGCCATCGACATTATTAAAGCATCCGGCGTCCCGTATCGTGTCGCGCCGCTGGAGACGACGATGGAAGGCGAGCTTCACAAGCTGCTTATGATCGTTCAGCAGATGAATGAAGCGATGACCGACCAGGGCTGTTCCTCTGTTATTTCGCAGGTGAAAATTTTGTTCAATCCGACGGATGGCGCTTCGATGGGTACATTGCTGGAGAAATACCCGGATGGGCAATAAAATGAACTGGCGAAAGTGGCTGCCGCCTGCGGCAGTCATACTCGTCCTATTGGCCGCTTGGCAAATCGCCGTTACCGTAACCGGCACCGGAGAGTGGCTGCTGCCGTCTCCGCTGCGCATTATTGAAACAGCCGCGGAAGTATGGCCAAGGCTCAGCGAGCATATGCTGGCTACGATAGAGCTCGTTTTGCCGGGTTTTGCAGGGGGAGTGGGCGCAGGCTTTTTGCTTGCGGCGCTTCTTCATTTTGTTCCCGGAGCCAAAAGCGGCATTTACCCGCTGCTCGTCCTGTCGCAAAACGTGCCCATCATCGCGATTGGCCCGTTGCTGACGTTATGGTTTGGATACGGCATTGTGCCAAAGCTGATTTTGATGTGGCTGGTATGTTTTTTCCCTGTATCGGTTGCGTTGCTGGCGGGTTTGAATGACGTTGACCCTAAACTCCGCAATTATATGGAAATGATCGGTTCAAGCAGATGGCAGCTGTTTTGGCGGCTGGAGCTGCCCAATGCAGTGTCCCATTTATTTTCCGGGCTGAAAATCGCTGCCTCCTACAGCGTGCTGACCGCCGTTGTAGCAGAATGGATCGGCTCGCAAAAAGGGCTTGGTTATTTTATGCTGCTCGCTTCCAACGGCTTTCAGACGGCACGCGTATTCGCTGCTGTATTTCTTATTGTAATTCTCAGCTTGCTGATGTATGGGCTTGTGTCGCTGGCGGAGCGGCTGCTTGTCCGTTGGAAGCAGGTTCAGAAAGGAAGTGAGCGGCGGTGAATAAGCGAGCAGCGGATCGTCAGCCCGTGTTGGACATTACCCGGGTACATAAAACGTTCGGCAAAGGCCAAACGGCAAAAGAAGTCATCGGAGGCTTGTCGCTGCATATCCACGAGGGGGAGTTCGTCTCGATCGTTGGACCTTCCGGCAGCGGGAAAACGACGTTGTTTCAAATGATTGGCGGGCTTGAGCTTCCGAGTGAAGGCGAAATCCGCGTAAACGGACAGCTCATTAACGGCAAACGCGGCCATATATCGTATATGCCGCAGCAGGCGTCCTTGCTGCCTTGGCGGACAGTGGCGGACAATGTGGAGCTTGCGCTGCATATTGCCGGAATGAAGCGCAGCGATGCTGAGCAATCCGCGCTGGAATGGCTGGATAAAGTTGGCCTCGGCAGCTATGCCGAGGCGTACCCCGGCGTGCTGTCCGGCGGTATGCAGCAGCGCGTATCTTTTTTGCGGGCGCTGCTTTCGCCGCAGCGGCTTATGCTGCTGGATGAACCGTTTGGCGCGCTGGATGCGCTGACGCGGCTGAACATGCAGCGCTGGCTGATGTCGATCTGGGAGGAGAACCGCCGCTCGGTGCTGCTGGTGACGCACAGCATTGAGGAAGCGCTGCTGCTCTCGGACCGGGTTATTGTGCTGTCGGCTTCGCCTGCAGTCGTGCTTGACGAATTCGAGGTGCCGTTTGCAAGGCCGCGCAAAGAATCATTGTGGACGGACGAATTGTTTAATGCGTACAAACAGAAGGTTTATGACCTGCTTCAAGATCATACGAATACGAGAAGGGGTGCCGCAAGTGCCGGAGAATAACCGCCAGTCATGGATTGTGGATGCTCATATTCATTTTGTACAGTACAGCCGGGAAGACAAGGAATTGCTGCTGGAGAGGTTTGCAGAAGCGGGCGGACGCACGGTCGTAGCCGTATCTACGGATTTGGCTTCATCGCAGGAGACAAGAGAGCTGGCAAGCCGTTATCCGAAGCAAGTGCATCCGGCTTACGGCTATCACCCTGAGCAGCCGGTTCCGCCGGAAGCGGAAATCGAACGGCTGCTGCAATGGATCCGGGAACGGCATCAGGCAGGGGAACGGTTCGCAATCGGGGAAGTTGGCTTGCCTTATTACAACAGGACAGATGCGGAAGCAAACGGCCGGCCTTTTGACGAAACGCCTTATTTGTCGCTGCTCGGACGGTTTGCGGCGCTCGCAGCCGAACTTGACTTGCCGATTGTGCTGCATGCGATCTATGAGGATGGAGGCAAAGCATGCGAAATTGTCCAGAAACACGGCGTACAAAAAGCACATTTTCATTGGTTTAAAGGCGGCCAAGCAGTTGTAAAGCGGCTCATGGACGCCGGGTATATGATTTCAATTTCGCCGGATGTGGCCTACGAGCCGGAAATTCGCGAACTGGTGCGGCAGTATCCGCTGGAACTGATGATGAGCGAAACGGATGGCCCGTGGCCGTTTGAGGGCAAATATAAAGGGCAGCAGACAGAGCCGGCGATGGTCCGTGATGTCGTTGCCGAAATTGCTGAAATTAAAAATTTGTCTTATGAAATTGTTGCGGACGCGTTATTCCGGAATGCTTCGAGAATGTACGGCTTAAAGGGATAGATGGACCGCCGCCAGGGCACTGGCGGCTTTATTTTTTCCCTTTGCGGGATGCCGCCCAGAACGCCAAAATAATAAGCGGAATGAAAATAAACCACGGAATCGTGATCGTTCCGCCCACCAGAACCGCTAAAAATAGGACGACGATGATGCCGATAATGATATACAGGCATCCTCTCCCAAACGTCTCCATGTGCAGCCTCCTTGATATAATCGTATTTAACAATGTACTTCTATAGGGCATCCGATTATGCCTGCAACGTCTATTTTTGGTTGTTCTTGCCACTTGCAGAAGGTACAATAGCTGTACAGCATGGATCTGCAGGAGGAAGCCGTATTGAAGAAAAAAAGCATGGTGTCATTGTTATCCGTTATCGTCATTGCAATTACCGCTTATGTCTATCCGTCACTGGCGGATGATCATAAGCAGCCTTCTATCCGGCAGGATGCGCAGGCGGATTATACGATCTATTTTCCGCTGGACAAATATCCGGAGACCGGCCAACATATTCAAGCGGCAATTCGCAGAGGCGAACCCGCTGTCTGTACGATTGACCGGGAAGGCGCGGAACAGAACCGGAAAGAATCGCTGCACGGCGTGCCCACCCGCAAAGGTTATGACCGCGATGAATGGCCGATGGCTATGTGCCGGGAGGGCGGCGAAGGCGCCGACATCCAATACGTGACGCCTTCGGATAACCGGGGAGCCGGTTCATGGATCAGCAATCAGCTGGATCAGCTGCCGGACGGTGCTGAAGTGTTATTTGTGGTCAAATAATGTGTTGAAATTAAGCTTCCTGTGGCTTACGGCTCGTTCGTAAGGCATCAGGAAGCTTTTGTAATTTTGGGGCGGGATGTTTGTCTTCTCGCACGTTTGGGTCGTCTAAACGCCGTGACCAACGGGTCTTTCTATGAATCTATTAATCGTATACAGGCCAGTTACAAGGAGTGGAACAAGTTATGCAAAATAGAAGCGCCGGCAACGCCCAAGGCATCGACGTCTCCCGTTACCAGGGCCAGATTGATTGGACTAAGGTCCGAAATGACGGGATCTCTTTTGTATTTGTCAAAGCAACAGAAGGGGAGACAGGACGAGATCCCTATTTTGCAAGGAATGCAGAAGGAGCGGCAGCAGCAGGGCTGCTTGTGGGGGCATACCATTTTATGCGGGCAACAACGCCGGATGGGGCCATACGCGAAGCGCAGCACTTTTACCAAACCGTATCTGCCTCAGCAAAGCTGCAACTGCCGCCGGTTATGGACTATGAACAAAATAACGGTGGATTAAAGGATGCGGACATCAACAAGGTGGCGAAAGCCTTCTTATCGGAAACGGAACGGTTGTTTGGCGTACGGCCGATCCTGTATTCCGGCAACAGTTTTGCTAGCCATTTTGACGCAAGTTTGGGCGCATACCCGTTATGGGTGGCCAGATACAGCACTACAGCGCCGGTTAATGTGACGGCATGGTCGGCTTGGACATTTTGGCAATACAGCGGCGGAGATTCCGGCGGTACTAGGCCGGGCGGCGGAAGACGGGTTGCGGGAATATCAACCCCAGTGGATTTAAACGAATATGCAGGCACAGAAGCGCAGCTCCGCGAAACTTTTGCGCCTGATCAGGAGGGACAGCCCATGACAGAAGCAGAACGGCAGGAGATGGATCAGTTGAAGGCAAGAATTGCAAAGCTGGAAAGCTATTTAAACCTTTCGGGCAATCAAATGCCACCCGCTTGGATTAATGAGGCGGCCTGGGCAGCTAAACAAGCCGGCATTATTACAAGCATTAACGATAAAGGCAATCCGGAGTTTATTTCGATTCAAATGCTGTACAACGCAGGGTTATGCAATCCGGAGCTTATAGCGTTCTTCAAGCAGTTCAGCGCCGGGACGCGCGAAGCGATAGAAGCGCTGCTGGCGGAGTGAACCGGGCGATTCGGATACGGAAAGTCCCCAAGCAGTTTTATTTATCATGAGCACTCCCTTCTGGGGATGCTATTTTAATTGTCACTGTACTTCTACATTTGAATTGGCCGTTATTATACCATTCTTGGATGTGAGAAGGAGGTCATAACGAGGCGGATGCAGGCATTTTGAATTAGAAGAACTCAAATAAAAGGTTGATCATAGGACTTGTGCAGCAGGTAAATGGTTTTTTTTGGAGAATTCAAATGGACATGGCGGTCTGTTGTCACAAATACGTCATAGGATAAAAGGAAAGTAACATGGTGGCCTTTTATGCGCATACGAGTGAACGCGGCGAAAATTAATAGCTGCTAGACCCTCTCGAATGAGTGGCATTCATAAAGGTAGACCGGAATGGCTCAATTATTTGAAGTTGAAGAGTGGCTATGATTTCGAAGCGAATCTCGAAGGGAAAATGGGGAAAATCCCCCATGCCATTTATGGAGCAGAACTGGTTGAACGAATTTATGGCAAGGGAATTGGACGCTTACTTGCCTACAGCATTGCCGGTCATCATACCGGACTCCCGGATTGGTCCAGCATCGAAGGGGCTGGACCAGCCTCATTGCAGTTTAGAAAATCGCAAGTCAATGATCTGGATCTTGAACAGATCGATCCCTCGTTTATTGCAAAGCTTCAGGAGTTCATGCCTCTGCAACCGCCGTGGAAGTTTAAAGACGGAAGGTGATGCCCTGCTTTTTCAAGAAGTCAAAGTTGAGCATATAGGTGTCAAAACTGTTTATGACATGGAAGTGCGAACGTGAAGCTCACATATTTTTTCTGGGGGGTTCGCACCATGAATTTTGTCGTGTTAACCCGATTTTCTTGCTTTGTTGAAGAAATTAAGTGGTGACTTATCCTTTGAATAGATAGATAATTATGGAATTAGGTATGATTAATCTCGATAGGTGATCAATCGCACCTAATTTCGCTGTCGCACTCCGTATGGAGTGTGTGGATTGAAATAAAGCTAAGCGTATTTTTACAAACCAAGATAAAAGGGGTCGCACTCCGTATGGAGTGTGTGGATTGAAATATATACTGCTGCCATTTATCTGCGTCATGGTGCGGGGTCGCACTCCGTATGGAGTGTGTGGATTGAAATGTCTCTTTCGTGAGTAAACATTTGTCCCGGAGAAAGTCGCACTCCGTATGGAGTGTGTGGATTGAAATTCACGGCGCTCGCCGTTCGTGCCAACCTTGCGCTGCGTCGCACTCCGTATGGAGTGTGTGGATTGAAATGCTTGGTGTAAGTCGTAAACGATGACGCAATAATTAGTCGCACTCCGTATGGAGTGTGTGGATTGAAATCCTTCTCCGTTGCTCCCTAAATGATTCAGCCAAATCGTCGCACTCCGTATGGAGTGTGTGGATTGAAATAGAAAATGGATTTTTACCAGTCATTATTTATACATGGGTCGCACTCCGTATGGAGTGTGTGGATTGAAATAAAATGGGTTGCCAGATAATAAAGACCCGCCAAGGTCGCACTCCGTATGGAGTGTGTGGATTGAAATTTCCGGGTGTCGCGGCCAGGCGGACACGTCCTGCGTCGCACTCCGTATGGAGTGTGTGGATTGAAATCATCCGAAGGCAGCCGCTCGATTGAAAGGCGTAAAGGTCGCACTCCGTATGGAGTGTGTGGATTGAAATCTCATAACCATCCGGTATGTCCAACCCAATATCATCAGTCGCACTCCGTATGGAGTGTGTGGATTGAAATTCTTTTGTATTCAATGACTTGTTCGACGCGCAAAGTCGCACTCCGTATGGAGTGTGTGGATTGAAATGATCTTTTTATGACGTTGAAAAAGGAGACTTGGGAGTCGCACTCCGTATGGAGTGTGTGGATTGAAATTTGACGGCCACGACGGCCGCCGCAGCGCGAGCCTGGATTGAAATTCGAAAGTGGAGATCATACTGCGAATCCTGTCACGGGTCGCACTCCGTATGGAGAAGGTTTGTCGACAATACAGAGCCATACGTAGATTAGAAAACCTCTACGAAACGTTATATTATCGTTATGAGTCGGATAAAACGTTTACGTACAAAAAAATCATGATGAATTAAAAAGGGAATCAGAATATATACACCATCACCGCCTTTAAAAGAGGCGGTTTGTTGTTTCATCCCCAAAACGTCACCTTGCACTGAAAAATCGCAGCTGTAATAGATGTGTTTTTTAATTGCTGAAAATCCCTTTAGAAACAGTATCTTATTATTAAGTATCAAACAAAAAATCGGGCATCCCTTTCGGGACGCCCTTTCATGGGAGAGGAGAAACCGGACGAAGAGCTTATGGGGAAACGTAAGTCTTCTCCGCGGTTGTCTACGGCATCTTTCGAAGCCGATGATTGTATTTTTACCGAATTGCAACTGATTATACCTGCGGCGGAAAAAATTTGTCCCTATATGGAAAAGTTTCATCCCGGCCGGCGAAGAATGCCAAGCCCAATCGTCGCAATAGCGGCAGAGCCGTACGCTTCCTTCAAAAAGCAATTATGTGGTACGATAGGCGGGTAATACATAGAAGGAGGCATTTGCAGTGAGAGTAATTGCCGGCGCAGCCAAAGGGCGGCCGTTAAAAGCAGTGCCCGGGATGAACACGCGGCCGACGACAGACAAAGTAAAGGAAGCGATCTTCAGCATGATCGGTCCTTATTTTGAAGGCGGATACGCGCTTGATTTATTTGCAGGTACGGGCGGACTTGGCATCGAAGCCTGGAGCCGGGGGATTGAACGGGTCATCTTTATTGATAAGGAGAAAATAAGCATCGATGTCGTACGTGCCAATGTGCAGGCGGCGGGGATGTCGGATTTTGCGCAAATATTCCGGAATGACGCGGAACGCGCGTTAAAAGCGTTAAGCAAACGCGGTGTGCGCTTCCGGCTTGTCTTTTTGGATCCGCCGTATCGGATTGTTTCCATGGACGAATTAATGGGCGAGATGATCGCGCTGGATTTGCTGGAGGATCAAGCGATTATTGTGGTGGAGCATGACGCGGCGCATGAGTATCCGGAACATATTGAGGGCTTCACGCGGCTGAGAGCCGCGAAATACGGCGATACAGCCGTGTCCGTGTACAGGCATCAGGAGGACAGCGAGAATGGAGGAGAAGAAACCGATGCATGATTCTGGAAGCGCTCCAAAACGAGTGGCGGTATACCCGGGGAGTTTCGACCCGATTACATACGGACACTTGGATATTATTCAGCGCGCAGCCAAAATGTTTGACCATTTAATTGTGGCGGTGCTGAACAATACGAGCAAAAAACCGCTTTTTTCACTGGATGAACGTAAAGCGCTGCTTGCTGAAGTGACCAAGGATATTCCTAACGTCAGCATTGACGGATTTCGCGACCTGCTGGTCCGTTATATGAAATCGCAGAATGCGAATATTATTATCCGCGGCATACGTTCGGTTACCGATTTTGAATATGAACTGCAGCTTGCTTCGATGAACAAAAAGCTGGATGATAATATTGAAACCATGTTTATGATGACGAACCCGAAATACTCTTATTTAAGCTCCAGCATTGTCAAAGAAATTGCGACTTTTAACGGCGAAGTGCACGAGCTGGTGCCGCCTATCGTAGAGGAGCAGCTGAAGCGCAAGCTAAATCCGTAGCCGCCGTGAAGAAATCCGCTGTTTGTTTATCAGGGCGCGGCTTCGGCGGCGGACGGTACCGGAAACTTACAGCGGGTGGCTGAGAAGCGGGGATTACACCCGCTTTTTCCATCTTGCCGGGAGCAGCAGCAGCCCGAACACCAAGCACGCACCGGCCAGCAGCAGCGCTCCGGTTACGGTATAGCCCCAGATGACAGGCATATCGGAAGCCGCCAGCGGCTGCGGAAGGAGAAGCGGCAGCTGTGAATGGTGTTGGCCGATCATGGCAGGCGAGGAGGCGCCGCTTGCGCCGGACGCCAGCCGGATCAGCGCAAGCGCAGGCTTCCAGAGCAGCAGCGTAATTACAAAAGCAAAAGCGGCGTGCAGCAGCTTCGACAACGCAAAGGGGAGCAGCCTCAATTCGGTGCCGCCTACAGCTTGTCCAGCCTGCAAAATGCCGGAGATGCCGCTCCAGCTTAACGCGGCGGCGGCGACAGCAAGCGGCATTGCTTCCGGAGCGCCATGCAGCGGTGTTACTGCTGCGGCGTAAGCGCCTAAATGGCTTTCCATTACTAATGGAAGCACATAGGCCAGCCATCCATCCGGCTGTCCGGCCAGCAGCGAGAGCAGCTTGATCACAACCGAAGCAAAAATCATAAGCCCGCCGATGACCAGCAGCTTTTGCACGCTGCTGGAGACGGATTCGCCAAGCAATTGCCCGAAGCTGCGGCCGTCTTCTTTGCGCCCTTCTTCCATTGCAGCGGCGGCTCTGCGCCATAAGGAGCCTTTTATTCCCGGGCGGTGAGCGGCCGTCTTTGCCATTTGGGCTGCATCAGCTGATTTAGTTGTTTCAGCCTCTTGGGCCGGTTCGGAGAGCCGTCTCCGCCGAAACGCAGCCTGCAGAGCAGCCGTCAACAGCCCTGAAAGCCAGACAGCGGCTGCAAGCAGCAAACCAAGCTCGGGACGATGCAGGAAACCCGCGCTGAATACAACCATCATAAAGACCGGATTGGGCATATGGGCGAGAGCCAGCAGCCGGTTTCCTTGCGATGGGGTCAGCCGCCCAGCGCGGACCAGCCTGGCTGCCGTCTCTGCGCCGGCCGGAAAACCGGACATCCAGCCGGCGGCAAGCGCCAGCCCGGAATCGCCGGGCAGCTTTAGCAGCCTGGAAGTTACCGGCTGCAGCATAACGCCAAGCGCGCGCGATAACCCGTAAGCGGATATGATTTCAAGCACAACAAGAAAAGGAAGCAAGCCGGGAAATACGATATTCCACCAGATGGTTAAGCCTTGCAAAGAGGCTTTGAAAGCAGCGTCAGGCTGAACGATAACTGCAAATACAAGCAGGATGGATGCCATGGCAATCAAGATGGTACGCATCATAGCCGTTTCGTTCCTTTCATAGCTTTATCGTTACAGGGACTTTTGCGGGACGAGTCCGAAACGGTACATTATACGCTTTGGACGGGCAGCTTAGACCAAGCCGGCATCGATCCGGCGGCATCCTTGTAGTTAATGCAAAACCGTGTCCAAGAGAGGAGTGATGCGGCAATGGGCAGAAGAGACAAGCTGCGGGCTGCTGCGGCTGCAGTGGCAACGGCTGTTCTGATGTGGCTGCTGCTCTATGCACAGACGCCTTATGTCGTTTACGAGCCGGGCGTTGCCATTCCGCTCGATGGCATGGTACAGGCCGGCGCTGCTGCAGGGGAGCCGTCTGCTGGCCGTTTTATGATGACAACGGTTACGGTCAGTCCGGCGAATTATTGGCATGCGATAGAAACCGTGTGGAACTCCAATATGGATTTGTATGAGAAAAAAACAGTGATGGGCAGCGATTCCGAAGAGGAGTATATGAGCCGGATGGCGGTTATTATGCGAGGCTCCGAGGACGATGCGATTGAAGCGGCGTATCGTTACGCCGGCATCGAATATGCGGTTGTTCCGCAGCAGGTTGCGGTCGCTGCCCCGTTACCGGGCTCTTCGCTGCAGGAAGGGATGTGCTTGTCCGTTTCAAAGGCAGCGCAGCCATAGCCGGGCTTGACGATCTGGAAGGCGCACTCAGCCGCTACAAGCCTGGCCAGCAGGTTGAGCTTCTCGTTAACCGCAGCGGCACGGAAACGGAAGTTCCGGTAAAGCTGGGGGAATATGGTTCGCCCGTATCGGCCGAAGGCGCGGCGCAGGCGCTGCAAGCCGCTCGGCTAGCCGAATTGCGGCAACTGGTGCCGACGAATCCCGTTAATAAGGTCGCTGTAAATGCCGGCGAAGTAGGAGGCCCGTCTGCAGGGCTTATGTTTGCGCTGGAAACGATCGATTTGTTGACGCCGGGAGATTTGACGAAAGGGCTGCAAATCGCCGGTACCGGCACGATTAATGCAAGCGGCGAAGTAGGAGCAATCGGAGGCATATCCCATAAAGTGGTGGCCGCAGAGCGCAAGGGAGCGGAATTGTTTCTCGCTCCCGAAGCGAATGCGAAGGAGGCGGCGGCTAAAGCCAAGTCGATGGGCAGCAGCATGAAAGTGGTCCGTGTCCGGACGCTGGATGAAGCGGTGCAAGCGATTCAAACGTTTCGGGCATCTTATTGATGGCGGGCGGATTTATGTTGCACGATCACCGGTTTCTCTTTGAAATCGCGGTACAATTCGCCGGATTTGACAGGGCCAGGCAAGCCAAGCCGATAGGCGATGGTAGCCTGCGTATCCAGCTCCAAATAGCGGTACCGGCCGGGAGGCCTTGCCGCACTTAGCAGGACCGGAAGCCGGGCAGTGCTCCGCATTTGCCGAAGAAGGGTTTGGCCCTTGTCCGTAAACCCTAAAACGCGGATATATTCTACGCCGGAGCGCAGCTTGTCCGCCGTCATATCCGCTTTGGCATGCCCCAGCAGGACGGACAGCAGCGCGCGCTGCAGCTTTGTGCGCGTATACCGTTTCGTTTTTAGCGCATCAATCAGCTGCTCGAAACTGGCGGTTTCCAGCTTCGGAAGCGTTTGAACGATCCGGTTCTCCAGCCCTTCCGCTATTTCGCGGAAGTCTGCCAGCTGCTCTGCCGTCCGCATCCCGATCGCATAGAGCAGCTGAGGGAACAGATTGTCCCAGCTGACAGGCGCTCTGCCGGCTTCATATTCCCGTTCCAGCACTTGATACGTGCTGATTGGTACATACGCCTTTGCTTCTGCGGGACGGCCTGTTTCCAGCAGCATCCGGCGGATCGCCGTCGCGCTGGCAATATGGCTGTCCGAAGCGGTTGTTTCGTTGTAGCCGGACTTTTCGCGGCGGATGGTAAGGGGTGTCATGGAGCCGTTTATGCGCTCCAGCGCAATCAGATAATGCAGGCCTAACGTATGGTTTGGCTGCGCAAACGGGAATTGTGACGCTTCCGGATAGCCGCTCTCCGTTAAATACTGCGCGAGCGCCGCGCTGTGTGCAGCCGGATAGTTCACGCCGGCCTGCAAACGCTCACGGAGCAGCTGCCGAAACCCGGCCGGCTCGGAAGCTATCGCTCGTGCGGCTTCGCGGAGCAGGCCGATCTCGCCGCTCTCCGTCCCGAAGCAGAAGGCGTCTACGACGCCGGTCGCTTCCAGAAGGGATACGGCTCCGTAAGCGAACCAGTCGGCAGCTTGAGTGGCGTAAGCGGCAGGCAGCTCGATGACGAGGTCGCACCCGCCGCGCAGCGCCGCTTCAGTGCGGGCCCATTTGTCCAGCAAGGCAGGTTCGCCGCGCTGCAAAAAATGGCCGCTCATGACGGCTACGACGGCATCGGCTTCTGTCAGCCGCACCGATTGCTCCAGGTGGTAAAGATGCCCGTTATGGAATGGATTATATTCAACGATCAGACCGACCGCGCGCATGTTATCGCTCCTGTTCCGATGGAATTGTGAACAAATTCCATCTTAACATAAGCGCGTCCGTTTTATTGCATTCTGATACGGCGATAGGCGAAAAACCGTGTGAAAATGTTGACAAAACATCTCGCGGATAGATATAATAATTTTTGTTTGTTTGGGGTGATGATCTAATGATGATTCATGTTCAAGAAACACTGTCTAAAGGTTCGACAACAACCTTTGATGAACAGATCGATGTAACCGAATTGTTTAAAGAGCGCAGAGATGTAATCAGCTCAGGACCACTTCATGTTTTATTGCGCGTGACTGGCGGCGAAGGTATTATTACGGTCGAAGGCGAATTGAAGATCGATTTGGTTATGGCTTGCTCCCGCTGCTTAAACGATGCTCCGGAACATATCGTTATCCCCATCTTTGAAACGTTAAAGCCTGCTTCCGGCAAAGCGGAAGCCGAAACAGACGAAGAGGAAGATGACGACGTTATTATCGTGGAAGAGGACAAGATTGACCTGAAGCCTCTTGTGGAAGAAGTGCTTTTGCTCTATCTGCCCCGCATTCCGTTATGCGATAATGATTGTAAAGGTCTATGCCCAAACTGCGGGCAAAACTTAAATGAACGTCAATGCGGCTGCAGCACGGACAAGATTGATCCGCGTTTTGCAGCGCTCAAAGATCTGTTTAAGGAATAGTTAACGACCATTTGAATCTGTGAAGGAGGTGGGAAACATGGCAGTACCTCAAAGAAGAACGTCCAAAACTCGCCGCGACAAACGTCGTACGCATTTCAAGCTGGCAATTCCGGGCATGGTTAAATGCGAACAATGCGGAGAGCTGAAACTGGCTCACCACGTATGCAAAGTGTGCGGTTACTACAAAACGAAAGAGATTATTTCCCAATAATCTCTCCGTTTCCCACGAAATAGCACTTCATCCGCGCGGGTGAAGTGCTATTTTTTATAATGATTTGGGTTGCTTCGGGAAGCCTATAACAAGGCGCCATTGTCCGCAGGACGAGGGGCATCCGGGCGTTTCATTGCGCGCGGCTGCTTTTTTTTATATACTTAGTTAGTACCTGGTGATAATAGCTGATTGTACTTATTGCGGAATTGTAAAAGGCGAACTTCGGAACATTGGAATAGAAACCGTCATTTTGATTATGGGCAGAAGGTGGTGTGGAGTATCGAACGAATGCCGAAAAGGCAGCGTCATCAGCAGCTCACACGGCTGATTGAAGAAAATCCGTTTATGACGGATCGGGAGCTAACCCGTCAGCTTAAAGTGAGCATTCAGACGATTCGTTTGGACCGGCTGGAGCTTGGGATACCGGAACTGCGCGAGAGGATGAAACTGATGGCGGAGCGATCGTATGATACGGTCAAATCGCTGCCGCTCCATGAAGTAATAGGTGACATTGTTGATTTGCAGCTCGATAAAAGCGGCATTTCCATATTTGAAATAAAAGAAGAACATGTTTTCTCCAGAACAGGCATCGCCCGCGGGCATCATCTGTTTGCGCAAGCCAACTCGCTGGCTGTTGCGGTCATCAACGACGAAATCGCCTTGACGGCGGCGGCAGACATCCGGTTTATCCGGCAAGTTAAACTTGGAGAGAAATGTATTGCGAAAGCGTATGTAAGATCCGCAGGGGCAGCAAAGCGAAAGTGGAGCTGTTCACTTATGTTGGCGATGAGATGGTATTCCAGGGCAGCTTTATTATTTACCGATCCGCAAGCGGAGCGGAAAGCGAAGGGGGAGATGACCATGCGGATCGCCATTGATGCGATGGGAGGCGACCATGCGCCGGATTTGATCGTAAAAGGCGCATTGGATGCGGCTATCGAATGGCCGGATACCGAGTTGCTGCTAGTGGGCGACCAAGCTCGAATTGAACCTCATCTTTCGGGTAACAAACTTCCGAACATTATGATTTGCCATGCGGATGAAGTCATCGGATCGGATGATGAGCCGGTTAGAGCGGTACGCCGCAAAAAAAATTCGTCTATGGTAATTGCCGGACAGCTCGTCAGAGAAAAACAAGCCGATGCCATGCTGTCGGCAGGCAATACGGGCGCGCTTATGACAACCGGACTGCTCGTTGTCGGCCGGCTGGAGGGCATTGAGAGGCCTGCGCTCGCTCCAGTGCTTCCTACGCTTGATGACGTTGGTGTGCTGGCGCTTGATCTTGGCGCCAATATGGACGCCAAACCGGAGCATCTGCTCCAGTACGCCATTATGGGCAGCTTGTACCGGAACAAAGTTCACGGGATCGGCAAACCGCGCGTAGGCTTGCTGAACGTCGGCACGGAAGAGGGCAAAGGCAATGAGCTGACCAAAGCTGCCTACAGCCTGCTTGAACAAGCGCCGATTCATTTTGTCGGCAATGTGGAAGCGCGGGATGTGCTGACGCGTAACTGCGACGTGCTCATTTGCGACGGGTTTGCAGGCAACATTTTGCTCAAGGCGATGGAAGGCACGGCCAGCTCCGTATTTTCGGTGCTGAAGGATTCTTTCCAAAAATCGTGGCTGACCAAAATTGCCGCCGCGATTATGCTGCCGCAGCTTCGCCAATTGCGGTCCAAAATGGATTACAAAGAGCATGGCGGAGCGCCGCTGCTTGGACTGAACGGCCTTGTCATGAAATGCCACGGCTCTTCGGATGCTTTTGCTGTTAAAAATGCGATCAGGCAAGCGCGGATTGCTTTGCAGGGGAAATTGACGGAGTCGATTGCAGCAGAAATAAATAGGAAATGAGTGGTCGCAGTGAATTTATATCCTGTTGGCATTATTGGGACCGGTAAATATGTCCCGGAACAAATTTTATCCAATCATGATCTGGAACAAATGGTAGAAACCAACGACGAATGGATTGTGACCCGCACAGGCATTCGCGAAAGAAGGATTGCTTCGAAGGAACAGGCAACCTCGGATCTGGCTTATGAAGCTTCTCTGAAAGCGCTCAAGGCTGCAGGACTTGCGCCCGAAGATATTGAACTCATTATCGTCGCCACGATTACGCCGGATACGTTTTTCCCTTCGACAGCATGCGTGCTGCAAGAGAAGCTTGGTGCGAAAAAAGCGGCTGCCTTTGATCTTTCGGCTGCATGCTCCGGATTTATTTACAGCCTCGCGACCGCTTCGAACATGATTGCAACGGGCATGTACCAGAATGCGCTTGTCATCGGCGCCGACACCTTGTCGCGCATTACGGACTATACCGACCGCAATACGTGCATCCTGTTTGGTGACGGAGCAGGAGCGGCTGTGCTTGGACGCGTGCCGGAAGGCCGCGGCTTCCAATCGTTTGAACTTGGCGCTGACGGTAGCGGCGGACCGCTTCTTAACCTTGCAGGCGGCGGTTCGCGCCTGCCTTCTTCGGAGGAAACGGTTAATTCGAAAGCTCATTATATTTACATGGCGGGCAATGAAGTGTTTAAATTTGCAGTGCGCATTATGGGCAGCGCGGCGGAGCAGGCGCTGGCCAAAGCAGGCAAAACCAAAGAAGACATTGATTTGCTGGTGCCGCATCAAGCGAATATCCGCATTATCCAGTCCGCGTTAAACCGCCTGGAACTGCCGGATGACAAAGCGATGATCAACGTGGACAAATACGGCAACATGTCGGCTGCGTCCATCCCAGTAGCCCTTGCGGAAGCGGTGGAGCAAAACAAAGTAAACGAAGGCGACTGCCTGGTGCTTGTCGGCTTTGGCGGCGGCCTGACCTGGGGCGCTTCAGTACTGATCTGGTAACGGAGGGAACAATTCGTGAGCAAAACAGCATTCGTATTCCCGGGCCAAGGCGCGCAGGCGGTTGGCATGGGCAAAGATATTTATGAAGCGCATGAAGGCGCACGCGCCGTATTTGAGCAGGCGGATGCCGCGCTTGGCTTTGCGCTTAGCGATATGATTTTCAACGGGCCGGATGATGCGCTGAAGCAAACGGCCAATACGCAGCCGGCGCTTCTGACGGTCAGCGTTGCTTTGTTGAAGGCGCTGCAAGATAAAGGTTTAACTGCGGATTACGTCGCAGGCCACAGCTTGGGCGAATACAGCGCGCTTGTTGCAGCAGGAGCTTTGTCGTTTGAGGATGCGGTCAAAACCGTCCGCGCGCGCGGTCAGTTTATGGAAGCGGCTGTTCCGGGCGGCCAAGGCGCAATGGCTGCGACGCTTGGAGCGGAACGCGAGGCGCTTGCGGCGCTTTGCGCATCGGTCTCATCCGAAGGCGAAGCTTATGCCGTTGAGCTTGCCAACATCAACTGCCCGGGGCAAATCGTTGTCTCCGGCGCGGCAGCGGGTGTTCAAGCGGTTGTAGAGCGCGGTAAAGAAGCGGGAGCGAAACGGGTGATTCCGCTGGAAGTGAGCGGGCCATTCCACTCTTCGCTGATGAAGCCGGCAGCTGATAAGCTGGCAGGCGTACTGGAGTCCGTAGCGATCTCCGACGCAGCTGTGCCTGTTGTTGCTAATGTAACGGCTCGTCCGGTATCGGCTGCGTCCGATATTAAAAAATTGCTTGTAGAGCAGGTTTATTCTCCCGTATTATGGGAAGACAGCGTGAAGTACCTGATTGAGCAAGGGGTTGACACGTTTGTTGAGATCGGCTCGGGCACTGTGCTTGCCGGACTGATTAAAAAGATCGACAAATCGGTCAAAATCATTTCCGTCAACAGCCTTGAATCGTTGTCGAATGTAGAGGTATAAAGAACGGCCTTTCAGGCATTCTTTAGCCTATCTTTGAAGGAGGAACTCCGATGTTTGCTGATCTGACCGGCAAAAAAGCGCTTGTTACCGGCGCTTCGCGCGGCATTGGCCGTGCAATTGCGATTGGCCTCGCCGAAGCGGGCGCTGACGTTGCCATCAATTATTCGGGCAGCGAAGCGGCCGCAGCCGAAACGGCGCAGGCGGTTGAAGCGCTTGGACGCCGCGCCATTATCATTAAAGCCAATGTCGGCAAAGCCGACCAGTTTGAAGCGATGGTCAAAGAAGTGACCGAACAATTTGGCGCGATTGACATTCTGGTGAATAATGCCGGCATTACAAGAGATAATTTAATTATGCGCATGAAGGAAGAGGAATTTGACGAAGTCATCGAAACGAACCTGAAAGGCGTCTTCAACGGCATTAAAGCTGTGACGCGCCCGATGATGAAGCAGCGTTCCGGCCGCATTATCAATATCTCCTCTGTTGTCGGCACGATCGGCAATCCCGGCCAAGCCAACTATGTGGCGGCAAAAGCCGGCGTCATCGGCTTGACCAAATCAAGCGCGAAGGAATTATCGTCCCGCGGCATTACGGTCAATTGCATCGCACCCGGCTTTATCCAAACCGAAATGACGGACAAGCTGACGGATGAGATCAAAACCGCGATGTCTGCGCAAATTCCGCTTGCACGTTTTGGCGCGGCGGAAGACATTGCGAATGCGGTTCGCTTCCTGGCGTCCGATGCAGCTTCCTACATGACTGGACAAACCATTCATGTAGACGGCGGAATGTATATGTAACTTCATTTTTAAATGCATGATTCATGAATAAAACGGTTACGTATGGCATTTTGTCTTTAATTCTCGTATAATACCATGGAGGAGGTGAACCGGATGTCCGAAGTAGTAGAACGTGTAAAACGTATCGTCGTCGACAGACTTGGCGTAGACGAAGCGGAAGTCACGCTGGAAGCTTCCTTTAAAGATGACCTCGGCGCTGACTCTCTTGATGTCGTGGAGTTGGTCATGGAGCTTGAAGACGAGTTTGATATGGAGATCTCTGATGAAGATGCAGAGAAGATCACCACAGTGGGAGAAGTTGTGAATTACATACAATCTCTTAACTAAGGGCTTAAGCCCACAAACAAAGTCCCGTTGTAAAAGACGGGACTTCTCTCCATCTTATGGAGTTTATGAGTGCCAGCCAATAAGCTGCATAAGCTTTATATACACATTTACTTGGCGACTGTTAGGTCGCTATATTGCTGTCTGTTGAGGTGAAAAAATGAAACAAAGAGTTGTTATAACTGGCCTTGGGGTCATGACATCCCTTGGTACTGAGGTTGAACCATTTTGGGGAAATCTGCTGGAGGGCAAATCCGGCGTTTCGTACATAGAGCAATTTGATGTTTCTGAATATCCGACAAGAATTGCCGCAGAAATTAAAAACTTCAATCCGGAAGATTATGTAGAGCGGAAAGAAGCGCGCAAAATGGACCGTTTCGTTCAATTTGCGGTAGCAGCCAGCAAGTCCGCTATTGCGGATGCCAAACTTGAAGTTGGCGCTAACGTAGATGCCGAGCGGGTTGGCGTTATTGTCGGTTCCGGCATCGGCGGTCTTGGCACATGGGAGGAGCAGTTCAGCCTGCTGACCCAGAAAGGGCCGAAACGGGTAAGCCCGTTCTTTATCCCGATGATGATTGCCAATATGGCATCCGGACAAGTATCAATGCTGACCGGCGCAAAAGGGCCTAACACGGCTATCGTTTCCGCCTGCGCGACGGGTACGCACTCGATCGGCGAATCGTTCCGTCTGATCCAGACCGGACAGGTGGATGCGATGATTTGCGGCGGTGCGGAAGCAACGATCCGTCCGACCGGCCTTGCAGGCTTCTCCGCCATGCGTGCGATGTCTACACGCAACGATGAGCCGGAGAAAGCAAGCCGCCCGTTCGATACCGGACGCGACGGCTTTGTTATGGGCGAAGGCGCCGGCGTTCTCGTGCTGGAATCGCTCGAGCATGCTAAAGCTCGCGGCGCGCATATTTATGCCGAAGTGATCGGCTACGGCCTGAGCAGCGACGCGCATCACATGACGGAGCCCGATCCGGATGGAGCGGCGCGCTGCATGACGATGGCAATCCGCGATGCCGGCATTAAGCCGGAAGATGTGGATTACATCAATGCGCATGGCACGTCGACGCCGGTGGGCGACCGTTCGGAAACGAATGCGATTAAGCAGGCGTTTGGCGACCATGCCTACAAGCTGGCTGTCAGCTCGACGAAGTCGATGACGGGCCATCTGCTTGGCGCAGCCGGCGGCGTAGAGGCGGTTATTTTGGCGCTGACGCTGCAAAACGGTATCATTGCCCCTACGATTAACTTAGAAGAACAAGATCCGGAATGTGACCTCGATTATGTGCCAAACCAAGCTCGCAAAGCCGACGTGAAGGTAGCGATTTCGAATTCGTTCGGATTTGGCGGTCATAATGCGACGGTTGCCATGAAAGTTTATGAAGCGTGACGATTTTGTTCAACTGCAGAAAAAGCTGGATATCCGGTTTAATAAGCCCAAGCTTTTAAAGCAGGCTTTTACCCATACTTCATATGTCAATGAGCATAAGCGCGGCGGCATCGAGCATAACGAGCGCCTGGAATTTCTGGGCGATGCCGTTCTGCAGCTGCTCGTTTCCGAATTTTTGTTCTCGACCTATCCCGGGCGTCCGGAAGGCGAATTGACCCGAATGCGGGCGTCTATCGTCTGTGAGCCGTCGCTGGCGAAATTCGCCGAGCGGCTGGACCTGGGCTCGTACGTTTTTCTGGGACGCGGCGAGGAGCAGCTTGGAGGGCGGCAGCGCCCTTCGCTTCTTGCGGATTTGTTCGAATCGTTTGTTGGTTCGCTTTATTTGGATGCCGGTATCGAACGGACGAGACTGTTTCTGCAGGAGCATATGTTTCCTCATATTGATGCGAATGACAGCGGTTTGCTGCTGAAGGATTTTAAATCGAAACTTCAGGAAAAAGCCCAGCACGGCAACCTTGGCGTTGTCGAATACCGCATTGCAGAGGAAAGAGGCCCTGCACATGACCGTGAATTTGTGGTGGACGTTTACGTTGGCGACAATCACGGCGGCACCGGTGCCGGACGAACGAAAAAGGAAGCGGAGCAGCGCGCGGCTGCGGAAGCTTGGCGCTCGTTGACGCAGGAGTAATGCGCGAGACTTGGAAAAACCTCCAAATCCGAATGCGAGCGGATTTGGAGGTTTTTTGATCGTTTGCAGCATCCGGCTGGCAGGCGATTGTGGTACAATAGGCGGTGAGGTGAACACCATATTATGTTCCTGAAACGGATCGAATTATCAGGCTTCAAATCGTTTGCCGACCGTACGGAAATGGAATTCGTCAACGGCATCACAGCGGTTGTTGGGCCAAACGGCAGCGGCAAAAGCAATATTTCGGACGGCATCCGCTGGGTGCTTGGCGAACAAAGCGCCAAAAGTCTGCGCGGCGGCAAAATGGAAGACATTATTTTTGCCGGAAGCGATGCGCGCAAAGCGGTCAATTACGGAGAAGTGTCTCTGACGCTGGATAACTCCGACGAAGCGCTGCCGCTCGAATTTAATGAAATAACAGTTACGCGCCGCGTTCATCGGAGCGGGGACAGCGAATATATGATTAACAAGCAGCCTTGCCGGCTGAAGGATATTACGGAATTGTTTATGGATACCGGCATCGGCAAGGAAGCGTATTCGATTATCGGGCAAGGCCGGATCGAAGAAATTTTGAGTACGCGTTCGGAAGACCGGCGCGGGATTTTTGAAGAAGCGTCCGGCATTGTGAAATACAAGAGCCGCAAACGCGAAGCGCAAAAAAAGCTGGATGACACGGAGCAAAATCTGCTGCGTATTCATGACCTCGTAACGGAGCTGGAGGATCAGGTCGGGCCGCTGAAAGAGCAGTCGGAGAAAGCTCTGCATTATAAAGCGCTGCGTGAGTCGCTGAAATCGCAGGAAATTTCGATGTACGTACATAATATCGAAACGGTCCATACCTCTTGGTCGGAAGCGAATCAGCGGCTGAAACGGCTGGGCGAAGAACAGCTTGCGTTATCGGCTGTTGTAAGCAAGCACGACGCTTTGCTGGAGAAGGACCGGCTCCTATTGCGCGAGCTGGAAAATGAGCTGGACCGCTTGCATGCGGAAATGCTGCAGCTAAGCGAAGATTACGAAAAATGCGAAGGGCACGGCGAAGTGCTGAAGGAGCGCGGCCGCAACCTGGAGCAGAACAAGCTCCAGCTGGAGGAGTCGATCGCTTCGCATGATGCCCGGATCGGCGAGCTGACGAAGGAAGAAGCCGCTATCCGCAGCAATGCGGCGATGATGGAGCTGCGCCTGGCGGAGCTGAAAGCAAAGCTGGCGGAGGAAGAAGCAAGGCTGCTAGGCGTTGCCGGCGGAGCCGGAGCCGATGCGGTAGAGACGCTCAAAAACGAGCTGCTTGATACGATGAGCGAAATGTCGCGTCTGCGCAACGAGCTCCGTTATGCCGAGCAGCAGCGGGAGGCAACCGAGCGCCGGATGGAGCGGCTTTCGGACGAAGAAGCAAGATGGAAGGCGCAGCAGGAAGCGTTAAATGCCCGCAAAGCGGAGCTCGATGAGAGACTTGAGGTTACGCTGCAGCAGCTGGCGAGTGCCCGTGACGCTTATGTGAAAGAGTCGGAGAAAGCGAAGCAGCTGGGCGGCTATGTCGACGAGACAGCTGTATCCATCCGCAAATGGGAGCAAAAGCTGGACTCTGACAGCTCACGCCGGGATACGATGAAGGAAATGCAGGATGCGCTTGACGGTTTTATGCAAGGGGTGCGGGAAGTGCTGAAAGCGTCCCGCCGCGGCCAGTTAAGCGGCGTGCACGGCGCCGTAGCAGAGCTGATCCGCGTTCCGCAGCGCATTGAGACGGCTGTCGAGACCGCGCTTGGCGGCGCGCTTCAGCATATTGTCATGGAGAACGAGCAGACGGCTCGTACAGCCATCAGCTTCTTGAAGCAGCGCCAGCTTGGCCGCGCCACGTTCCTGCCGCTTGACGTTATTAAAGGGCGCCAGCTGTCGGAGCAGGACAAGCGCCTCGCCGCTTCTGTCGAAGGTTTCGTAGGGGTAGCGGCGGAGCTTGTGGACTGCGAGCCGCAGTATGCCTCCATCGTCGGCAATTTGCTTGGCAATGTGCTGCTGTCCGAGACGCTGGAGCAAGCGAACCGGATTGCGTCCAAATGCCAATACCGGTACCGCGTCGTCACGCTCGAAGGCGACGTTGTTAACGCGGGCGGCTCTATGACAGGCGGCAGCCTCATGAAAAAAGGCGCAAGCCTGCTTGGCCGCCAGCGGCAAATCGAAGCGCTGGACAAAGAGATTAAAGATGCCGAGATGACGCTCGGCCAGCTGAAAGACAAATTAAGCGACTTGCGCAAGGAACAATCGATTGCTTCGCAAAATATCGAAGAGCTTCGCGCGCAAGGCGAGCGGTTCCGCATCGAGGAGCAGCAGGTCCGTTCTGAGCTGCAGCAGGTAACAGCAGAAGCCAAGCTGCTTCAGGAGCAGCATCAGCTGCATTCGGCTGACCGGTCTACGCACTTGGCGGAGCAGGCCAGCCTGCAGACGACGGCGGCAGCGGCGGCGGAACGTCTGGAGCAGCTGCAGATTGATGAAGCGCGGCTTCAGCAAGCTATCCAGCTGGCCGAAGAGCAGCGCAAAGCGAATGAGTCGGCTAAAGAAGAACTGCAAGGCCAGCTGACCGATCTCAAAATCGCCGTCGCCAAAACCGATCAAGAGAAGCAATCGTTTGAGGACCAGGCTTCGCGGGTCCGTTCCGATGTGCAGCGCACCAAGCAGGAGCTGGCGGGTTACCGTTCGATGCTGGCTCAGCTGGAGCAAGACGTGGAGCGGCATGGTGCGGAAAGCACCCGCCAAATCGAGCAGCTGAACGAGCTGAAACTGCTGAAGCAAACCTGCGCGGAGCAAACCGATCTGAAACGTTCGGAACGCGCGCAGCGTCTTCGCGGCATCGAAGAAGGCGAAGGCGAGACGAAAGAGCAGCGCATCAGCCTGCGCCATGTCGAAGAGCAGATGCGGCAGACGGAAATTGCCGTCAATCGGCTGGATGTCGAGCTGGACAACCTGCTCCGCAAGTTAAGCGAGGAATACGGGCTTAGCTTCGAGCTGGCCAAAGAGCAATATCCGGTTCCCGAAGATGTGGCCGCTGTCCAAGGCGCGGTCAGAGATTTGAAACGGCAAATTTCGGCGCTTGGCGATGTGAACCTTGGCGCGATTGACGAATACGAACGCGTCAAAGAGCGTTTTGAATATTTGAGCACGCAAAAGGACGATCTGGTCGAAGCGAAAACGACGCTGTACCAGGTTATCCGCGAGATGGACGATGAAATGTCGAAGCGGTTTAAGCAGACTTTCGAAGCGATCCGCACCCATTTTGTCGTCGTGTTCGCCAAGCTGTTTGGCGGCGGGCGCGCCGACCTTATTATGGTCGAGCCGGATCGCGTGCTCGACACCGGGATCGATATTGTTGCGCAGCCTCCGGGCAAAAAGCTGCAAAACTTGCAGCTGCTGTCCGGCGGGGAACGGGCACTTACGGCAATTGCGCTGTTGTTTGCGATTTTGCAGGTGAAGCCGGTGCCGTTCTGCGTGCTTGACGAGGTGGAAGCGGCACTGGATGAAGCAAACGTATCGCGTTTTGCCCAGTATTTGCGCGAGTTTTCGGAGCTGACCCAATTTATTGTCGTAACCCACCGGAAAGGCACGATGGAAGAAGCGGATGTGTTATACGGGGTTACGATGGAAGAAGGCGGCGTCTCGAAGCTCGTTTCCGTAAGGCTGGAAGAAGATGCCGAGGAGCAGGAATCGGCGCTTGCTTAAGCAAGCGATCGGCTTCTGCTTTAGCGCAGCAGCACGCGGAGCCTGACCTCAGCGGCAGGTTCGATCAAGCGGTTGTGGCCGCAGGCAGATGCCGATCCTTGTATCGCAGACACAGCCTGGCTGAAAGTATGATGGATGGGAGATGGACAAGAGATGAGCTTTTTCAAAAAGTTGAAAGATAGCATTGCCAGCAAAGCGGAAGCTGTCACCAGCGTATTTAAAGAAGGGCTGAGCAAAACCCGTTCCGCTATTGTTGAGAAAGTGGAAGAGCTGATTACACGCCGCAAAAAAATCGACGAGGAATTTTACGAAGAGCTGGAAGAAATTCTCATCGGTGCGGACGTTGGCGTAACCACTGTCATGAAGCTGATCGACGAGCTTCGCGCCGAAGTGAAAGCGCGCAAAATTGAACAGGCAGCCGAGCTGCAGCCGATTTTGTCCGAGAAGCTGGTCGGCTTGCTCAAAGGCGGCGGCGATCCGGGCCTCAACATGTCGGCTGACGGCATTACCGTATACTTGTTCGTAGGCGTCAACGGGGTTGGCAAAACAACAACCATCGGCAAGCTGGCCCATAAATTTAAAAGCGAAGGCAAAAACGTGCTGCTTGCGGCGGGCGATACGTTCCGCGCGGGCGCCATCGAGCAGTTGGAAGTGTGGGGGCAGCGCGTTGGCGTTGACGTCATCAAGCAGCAGTCGGGTTCCGACCCGGCAGCAGTCATGTTCGACGCGGTACAGGCGGCCAAGCAGCGCCAGGTGGACGTTCTGCTGTGCGATACGGCAGGCAGGCTGCAAAATAAAACGAACCTGATGGAAGAGCTGAACAAAATATTTCGTGTTATTCAGCGCGAGCTTCCGGATGCTCCGCACGAAGTGCTTCTCGTGCTGGACGCGACAACGGGGCAAAACGCGCTCAGCCAGGCGAAGCTGTTTGGCGAAAAAAGCGGCGTAACCGGCCTCGTATTGACGAAACTGGACGGTACGGCCAAAGGCGGCATCGTTATTGCAATCCGCAATGAGCTGAATTTGCCGGTGAAGCTTGTCGGGCTTGGCGAAAAGATGGGCGATCTGCAGGAATTTGATTCCGAGCAGTTTGTGCATGCTTTATTTGCCGGGCTGATCCAGCAGGAGACGGCTGCGGACGACGCGGAGGAAAGCCGCTAAACGCGGCTTTTCGTGCTGACAAGTACAAAAGCTTGACAGTCATCTAGGCTATCCTGTATGATAAAAGTCGTTGGTTTGGTGTAAAGGCTTTTCCCTTGACGGAAGGAGGCCTGCCACTATGGCAGTTCAAGAGCCACATGCCCTTGCTAAGACGACTCGGATCAATGCATTATTTGATTTTTATGAACCTCTGCTGACTGAGAAACAGCGGACGTTCCTGAAATATTATTTTCTGGACGATTATTCGCTTGGCGAAATCGCTTCGGAATCCGGCATTAGCCGTCAAGCGGTATACGAACATATCAAGCGCGCACAGAACGCGCTGGAAGAATACGAAAGCAAGCTGAAGCTGCTCGAGAGGCATGAGCGGGTCAGCCGGACGGCCGGCGAGCTTGCTGAAGTGATCCATACGCTTTCGCTTCAAGATCAGGATAAACAATTGCTGAAGTCGGCCATCGACCGGCTCATGCAAATGGAATAAAGCAATCCCGGAGGTGAACCAGTATGGCCGCATTCGAAAGCTTATCAAGCAGACTGCAAAATGTATTTGGCAAGCTGAGAGGCAAAGGGAAAGTTTCGGAAGACGACGTCAACGAAGCGATGCGCGAAGTAAGGCTTGCGTTGCTTGAAGCGGACGTAAACTTCAAGGTCGTCAAAGACTTTATCGCTAAAGTGAAAGAACGCGCCATCGGTCAGGAAGTGATGAAAAGCTTCACCCCCGGCATGGTAATTATCGACATTGTCAATAAAGAACTGACGGAACTGATGGGCGGAACGCAAAGCAAGCTGGCGAAAGCGAACAAGCCGCCGACGGTCATTATGATGGCCGGCCTGCAAGGCGCCGGTAAAACGACGACGTCCGGCAAGCTGGCGAAGCTGCTGCAAAAAGCGAACCATAAGCCGCTGCTTGTTGCGTGCGACATTTACCGTCCGGCAGCGATCAAGCAGCTGGAAGTACTTGGATCGCAAATCAATGTACCGGTATTTACGCTTGGCGATCAAGTGTCGCCTGTAGAAATTGCGCGCCAAAGCTTGCAGCATGCGAAGGACAACCATTACGATTATGTCATCATCGATACGGCCGGACGGCTACATATCGATGAAGCGCTTATGGAAGAGTTGAAGCAAATCCATGAGTCGGTTAAACCGGATGAGGTGCTGCTGATCGTCGACTCCATGACGGGCCAGGATGCGGTTAATGTCGCCAAAAGCTTCCACGAACAGCTGGAACTGACCGGCGTCATTCTGACGAAGCTGGATGGCGATACGCGCGGCGGCGCAGCTTTGTCGGTCAAAGCGGTAACAGGCCAGCCGATCAAATTCGCCGCGATGGGCGAAAAGATCGATTCGCTCGAACCGTTCCATCCGGACCGGATGGCATCCCGTATTCTCGGCATGGGCGACATGCTTTCCCTGATTGAGAAAGCGCAGGCGGGCATTGATGCCGAGAAAGCGGCTGAGATGGAACGCAAAATGCGCAATGCGGAATTTACGTTCGACGATTTCCTGGATCAGATGGAACAGGTTCGCAAGATGGGACCGCTGGACCAGCTGCTTGAAATGATGCCGGGGATGAACAAAGTGAAAGGCCTTAAAGACATGAAAGTGGACGATAAGCAGATCGGAAGAGTGGAAGCGATCGTCCGTTCCATGACCAAGGAAGAGAAACAAAAGCCGGAACTGCTGAACCACAGCAGACGGAAGCGTATTGCAGCCGGCAGCGGCACTACCATTGCCGAAGTGAACCGCTTGATCAAGCAGTTTGACGATATGCGCAAAATGATGAAGCAGTTTACAAGCATGATGGGACCAAAAGGGCCAAAAGGCGGCAAAAAAATGCTGAAAGGCCTGCTTGGCAAAAATATGAAGTTCCCGTTCGGCTAATACCCGCGGGAACAGCAGCGTTGATTAGTTGAAGGAGGTGAATCTCTTGGCAGTACGTATTCGTCTGAAACGCATGGGCGCTCATAAAGCTCCTTTCTACCGCGTAGTCGTATCCGATTCCCGTTCGCCGCGTGACGGCCGCTTTATCGAAGAAATCGGCACTTACAACCCGGTTGCACAACCGGCTCAAGTAACGATTGATGAAGAAAAAGCGCTGAAATGGCTGCAAACTGGTGCGCAAGCTTCTGATACCGTTCGCGACCTGCTTTCCAAAGCTGGCGTTATGAAAAAATTCCATGAGCTGAAACAACAGAAATAACTGTTGATCACGGAGGGCCTTTAGAATGGAAGATCTGATTCTTATCATAGCTAAGGCTTTAGTGGATTATCCGGAGGATGTACGGGTGGATGTGAAGGAGGATGAACGGAGCGTTGTTTATTCGCTGTCCGTTCATCCTGGCGATATTGGCAAAGTAATCGGCAAGCAGGGGCGTATTGCGAAAGCGATGCGCACCGTTGTAGCTTCCGCAGCTGCCAAATCGCAGAAACGCGTCATCGTTGATATCATATCGTAACATTCGTGCGCCGGAAGGGCCGGGATCTGATCCTGGCCCTTTTTCATCATTTGTATACATATTGAATCGTAAGCAGCGAACTTGCCATGCATAGCGGCAAGGCGTTTATAAATAGATTTTACTGGTACAATAGCTAAAGAGGTGGCTTATGAGCGAGAAACAGTTGTTTACGGTTGGCAAAGTGGCCAATACGCACGGTATACGCGGCGAGCTGAAAATTGTGCCGCAAACGGATTTTGCGGAGGAACGCTTCGCGAAAGGAAGCAAGCTGATTTTGCAAAAGGAGGACGGTACGGAACAGGTGCCGGTTGAAGTCCTTGCTTCGCGGCTGCAAAAAAACGTATACGTCATTAAACTGAAGGACTACGACAACATTAACGATGTCGAGAAATATAAGGGCTGGCTGCTGAAGATTGCCGGAGAAGACCGTGCGCCGCTTGAAGAAGGCGAATATTATTACAGCGACATCGTGGGCTGCCGGGTTGTGACCGTTCAAGGCGAGGAGCTTGGCGTCATTTCCGAAATTTTAAGCCCTGGCGCGAATGACGTATGGGTTGTTGATCAAGCGGGGCATCGATCCAAGCAAATATTGCTGCCGGTTATTGACGAAGTGATCTTGGATGTGAACATCGCAGAAAAGCTCATTAAGGTCGAGTTGATGGAAGGGCTGATCTAACGCGATGAAAATTGATGTGTTAACGCTGTTTCCGGAAATGTTCGACGGCGTGTTCAACGCAAGCATCCTCGGAAAAGCGAAAGAGAAGGGCATTGTAGACCTGCATGCTATTGATTTCCGGCCTTACGCCAACAATAAGCATAATACGGTTGACGATTACCCGTATGGCGGCGGCGGCGGGATGGTATTGAAGCCGGAGCCGATTTTTGCTGCGGTCGAGGATTTAATGAAGGATACGGCTGTCAAGCCGCGCGTCATTCTCATGTGCCCGCAAGGGGAGACGTTTACCCAGAAAAAAGCTGAGGAGCTGTCTAAATCCGATCATCTCGTCTTTATTTGCGGTCATTATGAAGGCTATGATGAACGAATCCGGGAACATCTCGTAACGGACGAGCTGTCCATTGGCGATTATGTGCTGACCGGCGGCGAGCTGCCGGCCATGACCGTCATCGACAGCGTCGTCCGGCTGCTGCCTGGCGTGCTTGGCAACGAATCGTCTGCAGTAACTGACTCCTTCAGCACCGGGCTGCTGGAGTATCCACACTATACTCGTCCTCCCGCATTTCGCGGCTGGGAAGTGCCTGAAGTGCTTTTATCCGGCCATCATGCCCGGATCGAGGCATGGCGCAGAGAGCAGTCGCTGCTGCGCACGCTGCGCCGCAGGCCGGATTTGCTGGAATCGGTCGACCTGTCGCCGAAAGAACGGGAATGGATCAAAAAGCAGCTTGAAACAGAATAACGCTCATTTTTTAGGCAAAATCATTGTTTTTTCGCGCTATCTGTGATAGAATCGTAAATGTTGTTTTGTATAGTCGGACGGTCCGCTAATGGCAATGAACCCGTTCACAGGAACGTGGCGAGCCCTTAAGAACGTCTGTTGTGGAAGGAGTGACCCGATATGAATTTGGTACAAGCGATTACGCAAGAACAGCTCCGCAGCGATATTCCTAACTTCCGCCCAGGCGACACGCTGAAGGTTTACGTTAAGGTTATCGAGGGTTCGCGCGAGCGTATCCAGCTTTTCGAAGGCGTTGTAATTAAACGCCGCGGCGGCGGTATCAGCGAAACGTTTACAGTACGCAAAATTTCCTACGGTGTGGGTGTGGAAAGAACTTTCCCGATCCATTCGCCTAAAATCGATAAAATCGAAGTGGCTCGCCGTGGTAAAGTACGTCGTGCGAAACTGTACTACCTTCGCAACCTGCGCGGTAAAGCTGCAAGAATTAAAGAAATCCGCTAAGTTGAAACGACTAAAGGAGCTTGTTCACGCAAGCTCCTTTTGTTATTTAGCCCGGCTGCACTTGAACCGCCCTTGTGAATCCGATATGCTATTAGTAATTATGTTCCGATAAACTTTACTTATAGAAAGAAGGCAAATCGATGGACTCACAGCAGCTACATACGGATTCGTCCGATAATCCCCAAAGCAAAAGGGCGGAAAAGCATACAAAGAAATCGTGGATTGGATTAAGGCGCTTGCCATTGCCGTGCTGTTGGTCTTTGTGATCCGCACATTTTTGTTCTCTCCTTTTATTGTGGATGGTCCTTCGATGCAACCCAATTTTTATACAGGAGAACGTCTCATCGTTAACAAAATTTTGTACAAGGTCAGAAATCCTCATCCGGGCGAAGTCGTCGTATTCCATGTGCCTGAGCAGGGCCGGGATTTCATTAAACGCGTAATTGCGGTTGGCGGGGATACAATACGGGTTGACGGGGACGATGTGTACGTCAACGATCAGAAGATTGAAGAACCGTATTTGAAGAAGGCCATTCAGGAAGCGCATGATCGCGGCGAGCTGTACAATAACGGCGCAAATCCGAACTACCCGAACGCGGAGCACTCGGAAACGACCGTGCCGAAAGGTTATATTTTTGCAATGGGCGACCATCGCAATAACAGCCAGGACAGCCGCGATTTAGGCTTCATTTCGGACAAGGAGCTTGTAGGCCGCGCCGATATTATATTCTGGCCGCTGAATAAATTGAGTTTTATTAAGCATTATTAAGAGCAAGTGCATGACGAGGTGAATTCATGACCATTCAATGGTTTCCCGGTCACATGACCCGGGCGAAAAGGCAAATACAGGAAAAATTAAAGCTCATCGATATTGCCATAGAGCTGTTGGATGCGCGAGTCCCGATCTCAAGCCGGAATCCGATGGTGGATGAGATATTAGGCGGCAAGCCAAGACTTATCGTGTTGAACAAATCGGATCTTGCCGATCCGAAAGCAACGGAGCAATGGGTGAAGTTTTTTGAAGCAGAAGGCCATCAATGTGCGGTCGTCGATTCATCAACAGGCACGAGAGTTGGCGATATTCCGCTTAAAGCCAAGCAGATTCTGCATGAAAAAATCGAACGCCAGATCGCGAAAGGGATGAATCCCCGTGCGATTCGCGGGCTTATTGTCGGCATTCCGAATGTCGGGAAATCGACTTTAATTAACCGGCTGGCTGGACGCAACATCGCGGCAACGGGCGACCGTCCGGGCGTAACCAAAGGACAGCAGTGGATTAAAGTCGGCACGGAGATGGAACTGCTCGATACGCCGGGGATTTTGTGGCCCAAATTCGAGGATCAAGTCGTAGGGTACCGGCTTGCGATAACAGGTGCAATTAAAGAACAAATTTTAAATGTCGAAGATATCGCTTTTACGGCTGTTAAAGAGCTGTCGGCCCGTTATTGGCCAACGCTGAGCGAACGGTTTGGCCTTACCCAGCCGCCGAAGGATATCGAAGATGCGGATGAAATTGTCCGAGTGATGGAAGAGATCGGACGCAAACGCGGCGCTTTGATGGGAGGAGGCCGCGTGGATCTGGAGAAGGCATCCGGCATTATTTTGCGCGAGCTGAGAGCTGGCAAGCTGGGCCGCATTACGCTGGAATCGCCGTATCCGCCGGGCGTGGAGAAACTTTTGGACTAACGATGCAATGGGGAAACGATGATGCTGGAATATGAAAATGAGCTGTGGAAGGAAGGCTACACTTCCATTGCCGGAGTCGACGAGGTTGGTCGGGGCTGTTTGTTTGGCGATGTAGTTGCGGCTGCCGTTATTTTGCCGCCGCATCTGGTGCTTGAAGGCGTTGACGACTCCAAGAAGCTGTCCGAGAAAAAGCGCGATAAGCTGTATGACGTCATATTGCAGTCCTGCACTGCTTGGGCGGTGGGCCGGGTTGATGTGGAAACGATAGACCGCATCAACATTAAGCAGGCGTCCCGCCTTGCCATGAAGCTTGCTGTCGAGGCGCTTCATGTTAAAGCTGACTACTTGCTGGTCGACGCGGAAAAAGTGGATGTGCCGCAGCCCCAGCTTGCGATCATTAAAGGTGATGCCACAAGCCAGTCCATTGCGGCTGCTTCGATTATCGCAAAAGTGACGCGTGACCGGCTATGCGCGGGGGAGTGGGAGGCGTTATATCCGGCATATGGAATTGCGGTACATAAAGGTTATGGAACCAAGTTTCATCGCGAGAAATTGCTGGAATACGGGCCAAGCCCGCTGCACCGCCAATCGTTTTTGAAAAAAATTATTCAAGTAGAACAGCAGCTGTTGTTCTGAATGTTCAATAGCGGGAAGGGCGAAGAACGCCCGTAATGCGCCGGATCTCCAAGATCCGCAGCGTCATTGCGGGCGTTTTGCTTTAGCTGCGCTGGTATTCGCAGACATTTCCTGATTAGCATGATGACGCTTCGGAATGTGCAGCGGCTGCTTTTTGCCTGGGTGGGTTCATTGAACGCGGTTATCCGCCGATAAATATGTCATATTGAAGCGTATGAACGGAGCGGTGGACGATGAATATCAATCAAATGATGCGCAGCTTGCTTGGAGAAGTGGCAGGAGCCGAACCGCGTGCGCTGGAGCTGAAAGTTGGACAGGTTGTGCGGGGAATTGTGATTCAAATGATGGATAATAACGAAGCGGTTGTGCAAATAAACGGCATGCAGGTTAAAGCGAGCCTTGAATCGCCGCTAAAGGAAGGCCAAAGCGCGCTGCTGCAGGTGCAGTCGCAGTCGCATGAAGGAATGATTGTCCTGAAAGCGGCAAATGGCGGCAGCGCTATGGTGTTTAGCGATACGGTAAGCGAATGGCTGAAGCAGCTGGCGCTGCCGCAAGAGGCGCCATGGGCGGATGTTTTGGTGCGTCAGCTCAAAGCCGGGGGAGCTTCGCTTACGCCGGAGACGGCTTCCTACTTCAAGCAGGCGTCGGCGTCGGTGCCGCAAGGCGCAGATCAAGAGCGGTGGATGAATGCCGCCGCCGCAGCTTTTAACCGCGGTTTGCCGGCATCAGCCGCTGTTATACAAGGGCTGCAGCAGACAATGTATGGTGAACCGCCGCATGAGCTGCTGCAGACTCTTCAGCAGCAGCTGGGACAACTGGCGGGCGAGGCAGCTGCAGGCAAGCTGCCGCCTGCAGCTGCCAAAGTGCAGGCATTGCTCGTACAAGCCGCTTCTTTTGCACCGGCAGATAACGAGCCGGACGCCCTGGATGTTGCGCTGCAAGCCCAGCCAGCACGGCCGCAAGCAGCGCCATTTGCCGCTGCGCGTTATGCAGCGGACTTCCCGGCGCTGGGAAGGCAGCCGCTGTCCGGGCTGTCTGGCAAGGAGCTGCCGCAAAGTGGCTTGCCGCCGGCAAGCACCCGGCAAGCATCGATTCATACGGCGGTTGCACCGGCATCAGCCGCCGGCGGAGAACCTAACTGGCTTAATCAAATGATGAAGTGGCTTGGCGTTGATCATGAGCATCAATTGCTTCGCCAGCTGGGAGCAGAGGGAGAGCCGTCCCCCCTCCCGGCAGGCAGGCCGCTTCCAGCGGGGCAAGAAACGGCAGTTGGCACAACACCGGACGCCCGGATGCTTGAGCGCCATAGCGAGCCGCAAGCTGCTGCTGCAGCGGCAGGCCGTGATGCAGAGGCAGCGGTTGCCGAGAAGCCGGGACCGTTGGATTTAACGGCTGTACTTAAAGAAGAAGCGGGAAAAGGAGCGGCAGAGGTGCGAAACGGCGGGACAGCGGACCGTTTGGCCGGGCAGCCGGGCCTTGCTCCAGGGGGCCAGGACGGGAAAGCGGCGCTGCCGGATAATTTGAAAACGGCATTGTTGTCACTGGCGTCATCAGATGAGGTGCCGGCTAACATCAAAGAGACGGCTCAGCAGCTTGTCCATCATATAACCGGCCAGCAGCTGCTGCTGGCTCCTGAACGGAATGGGCAGATGTTTACGCATTTGACGATGTATGTTCCGATCTTCACCAAAGACGGGCGTCAGACGGCCTCCGTGCAAGTTCAAACAAGAAGAGGCAGGCGCGGAGAATTGGATGCGGATAACTGCCGCCTCATGTTCGACCTGTCGATGCAAACGCTGGGGCAAACGATGGTAGATGTAGCCGTAACGGATAAAATTGTCGGCATTACTTTATGGAACGACCATCCCGCCATATCGGCGCTTACCGCACAAGCCAAAGCGGAAATTGCGCAAAAGCTGAGCGGTGCGGGCTACAAGCTGCTGTCTTTTAAAGCGCAGCCATTCCCGGCTCCTGAGACGGCTGGAGAATCAGCAGGGCCTTCGGCCCAAAACAAATATCCGCCTGCTGTTCCAGCTGCTTCTTGGTTTGCATCGAGTCCGTACAAAGGGGTGGATTTCCGGGCATGAACAGAAAAGGGAACTTTGCCGAACAGCCTCTGCTGCCGCCGCGCAAAGCGGTTGCGTTAAAATACGAGCCTGGCGTAAACCAGGCGCCGGTCGTAGTCGCGAAAGGGACAGGGCATACTGCGGATAAAATATTGGAGAAAGCAAAAGAGCATGGCGTACCCGTGCAGGAGGACGCTTCTTTGGTTGAAGTGTTATCCAAGCTGAACATTGAACAGGAGATTCCTGCTGAACTGTACACGCTGGTAGCTGAGATTTTAAGTTTTATATATCGGGCAGACCGGAATGCGAGGGAAAGCATTGAATAAGGAAGCCGGACAAGGAAAATCGGTAAAGCCGGACCGAAGGCGGGAAACCGGCCAATATGGGGAAGAAGCGGCATGCGGTTACCTTCAGCAGAAAGGATACCGGATTATCGAACGCAACTGGCGGTGCCGCTCCGGCGAGATCGATATTGTAGCTGAGGAGGATGGGAGGCTGGTTGTGGTTGAAGTCAGGACAAGGCGCTCAGCCCGCCGGTTCGGCACAGCCGCCGAATCCGTCAACTACCGCAAACAGAAGCAGGTGGCGGATACCGCACAGTTTTATTTGCGGACGCGAGGCTTCGGGGATGTTTCTGTCCGGTTTGACGTCATTACCGTTGAATTGGATGGAGCATTCGTGCGTGAGATTAACCATATTGAAGCTGCCTTTTGAAGCGATATAAGCTTGCAGCAGACAATAAGCTTCAGCGCCTAAAGGATACATGAAGAGGCTGAAGCTTATTTGTTTGGGCTGGACCCCGGGACCCCGGGACCCCGGGACTACGGGACTGAAGCAGAAGGCTGTTGTCCTCATGGCTTGAAAGCCATTGTTATTTAACGGCAGCCTGATCCATCCGGCGGTATTGCAGCGCTTCAGCGACATGCTCTTCGCCAATATGCTCACAGCCGCCAATATCCGCAATGGTTCTGGCAAGCCGCAAAATGCGGTCATAAGCCCGCATGCTGATGCCTAGCATCTGGAAAGCCTGATCCATTAGCTCGGCAGCCGGCTTGCTGATATGCGCTGCTCGGCGTAATGGAGCGCCTGACAGCCGGGATATTCCATGGTGGCCATCGCGTGCGTGCCTCGCCGCTTGCCTGGCTCTCGCCTCTTCAACCATATGCCGCATCTCGCGGGACGAGAGGGAGCTTTTGTTATCCGCTGCAGGAGCGGATGCTCGCGGCACTTCCAATTGCAGGTCTATCCGGTCAAGCAGCGGGCCGGAAATTTTGGAGCGGTAACGGGCTATGGAGGTAGGGCTGCATGTGCAATGATTATCGCCGTAATCGTGGCCAAAGTAGCCGCAAGGGCAAGGATTCAGCGATGCGGCAAGCATTATCTGGGCAGGGAACCGAAAAACGGCTTTCGCCCGCGCTATGGTGACCATGTGATCCTCCAGCGGCTGGCGCAGCACTTCAAGCACAGGCCGTGAAAACTCTGCAAGCTCATCCAGGTATAAAATGCCGCGATGCGCAAGTGTCACTTCTCCGGGCTTAGGAATCGAGCCCCCGCCAATCAAGCCTGCGCTCGATATGGTGTGGTGGGGAGAGCGGAACGGGGGAGTTTGAATCAAGCCTGCAGCGTTCCGGTCCAGCTTGCCGGCGGCGCTGTATATTTTAGTAACCTCAAGCGACTCTTCCTCCGACAGCGGCGGCAAAATCGTAGGCAGCCTGCGGATCATCATCGTTTTGCCGGTACCCGGAGGGCCGATCAGCACAATGTTGTGCCTGCCGGCAGCCGCAACGAGCATCGCGCGTTTGGCTTGCTGCTGTCCGATGACGTCGCTATAATCGCCAACTGAAACTTCATCATGGAACGGCTGTTTGGGCGGGTGGCCGTTTACGGAGGAAGGATCGTAGCGGATATGCTCCCAGCCGCTTGTTTCTTTCTGTGCCAAATCCCGCAGATCGGCGATGGCGAACAGCTCCATCCCGCCGATCCATGCCGCTTCTTCCGCGTTGGCAAGCGGGAGAAGCACTTTGCGGATGCCGGAGCGCTTCGCCATTTCAAGCAAGGCAAGAACGCCCGGCACCGGCCTGACTTGTCCGTTAAGCGCTAACTCGCCGATTAGCAGCACGCGCTCCAGCAGCATGCCGTCCAGCTGCCCGCTGGCGGTCAGAATGCCGGCGGCAATCGCCAAATCGAAAGCGGTGCCTTCTTTGCGCAAATCTGCAGGCGCCAAATTGACGGTAATCCGGTCGAGCGGAAATTTATAACCGCTGTTTTTAATGGCAGCGCGCACGCGCTCCACCGATTCCCGGACTGCCGGATCGGGCAGCCCGACCACATTCACTTGCGGCAATCCGCTGGAAATATCGGTTTCCACAAGGATTGACTGGCCTTCGACACCAAGTACGCTTCCGCTGTGCATCAAGCTGTACATAACAAAAAAACACCTCCATCTCAATTCGGATGAAGGTGCTTCCTCACGGATCCGTTCCATTGCATCAGCAATCTTGTACTTCTTTTCTACGATTATATTTTTTTTGCGTTAATTATGCAACAGGAATGCATGAATGCCCGGGAAAACAGCGAATAATAAATAACAGCGTTTTTATTTCATCTCAAATTGAGATGATATCCATATTAAAAAAGCGCTTCATAATGGTCAAAAAAAAACGCCATTGTTCGGAAAAGATGCTACAATAATAGATGTTTGTGTGTACCTAATGACTGATTTAGTCTGCGAAATGGAGGATTTCAAACATGAATATCCATGAGTATCAAGGGAAAGAAGTTTTGAAACAATACGGCGTCTCGGTGCCGGAAGGCAAAGTTGCCTTTACGGTGGACGAGGCTGTCGAGGCCGCACAATCGCTTGGCACGCAAGTGGTTGTTGTGAAAGCACAAATCCATGCAGGTGGACGCGGTAAAGCGGGTGGCGTGAAAGTGGCCAAAAACCTGGATGAAGTGCGTACTTATGCAAATGAAATTTTGGGCAAAGTGCTAGTAACCCATCAAACCGGCCCTGAAGGCAAAGAAGTGAAACGCCTTCTGATCGAGCAAGGCTGCGACATTAAAAAAGAATATTACGTCGGCGTCGTGGTTGACCGAGCTACTGGCCGCGTTGTTATGATGGCGTCTGAAGAAGGCGGTACGGAAATCGAGGAAGTAGCGGCAGCGACTCCGGAGAAAATTTTCAAAGAAGTCATTGACCCGGTTATCGGCCTCCAACCTTTTCAAGCGAAAAAACTTGCATACGCTATCAATATTCCGAATGAGCTCGTCAATAAAGCCGTTCAATTCATGCAAGCGTTGTATGCTGCATTTGTGGACAAGGACTGCTCGATTGCCGAGATTAACCCGCTTGTCGTAACGGGCGACGGCAATGTCATGGCATTGGATGCGAAGCTGAACTTTGATTCCAATGCTCTGTTCCGCCACAAAGACATTCAGGCGCTGCGCGACCTGGACGAAGAAGACGAGAAGGAAATCGAAGCTTCCAAATACGACCTCAGCTACGTTGCGCTTGACGGCAACATCGGCTGTATGGTTAACGGCGCCGGTCTTGCTATGGCTACCATGGACATTATTAAATACTATGGCGGCGAACCGGCTAACTTCCTGGACGTAGGGGGCGGCGCAACGAAAGAGAAAGTAACGGAAGCGTTCAAAATCATCCTTTCCGATACGAACGTAAAAGGTATTTTCGTCAACATTTTCGGCGGCATTATGCGCTGTGACGTTATTGCTGAAGGCGTTATTGCAGCAACGAAAGAGCTGGGCCTCGACAAGCCGCTTGTTGTCCGTCTCGAAGGCACGAATGTAGAGCTCGGCAAAAAAATGCTGAACGAATCCGGCCTGAACATTGTGGCAGCGGATTCCATGGCAGACGGCGCGCAAAAAATCGTCGCTCTTGTTAAATAAGAAGCAATTCTTATCGAAGTAGACTACCGAACAGAAGCGCAGCGCTTTACGCGGCGCCTACGAATTCATTCAGGGGATGTGAGTTTCGATGAGTATTATGGTCAATAAAGATACAAAAGTAATTACCCAAGGGATTACAGGCAAAACGGCCTTGTTCCATGCGAAAGGCGCACTGGATTACGGTACGCAAATGGTTGGCGGCACATCGCCGGGCAAAGGCGGCTCCAAAGTCGACATTACGCTGGAGAACGGCAGCACGGTTTCCTTGCCGGTATTCAATACGGTTGTCGAAGCGGTCAACGCTACCGGCGCTACGGCCTCGGTTATTTATGTACCGCCTGCATTTGCGGCAGATGCGATCCTTGAAGCGATTGACGCTGAATTGGAACTCGTTATCTGTATTACGGAAGGCATTCCGGTGCTCGACATGGTAAAAGTTAAACGTTACCTCGAAGGCAAAAAGACCCGCCTGATCGGTCCGAACTGCCCGGGCGTTATTACACCGGGCGAATGCAAAATCGGCATTATGCCGGGTTATATCCATACGCCTGGCCATGTAGGCGTTGTATCCCGTTCCGGGACGCTCACGTACGAAGCGGTTCATCAGCTGACGACCCGCGGCATCGGCCAATCGTCCGCTATCGGTATCGGCGGCGACCCGGTTAAAGGCACGGAGTTTATTGATGTGCTGAACATGTTTAATGAAGATCCGGATACGTATGCGGTTATTATGATCGGCGAGATCGGCGGCACGGCTGAAGAAGAAGCGGCTGAGTGGATCAAAGCGAACATGAAAAAACCGGTTATCGGCTTTATCGGCGGCGCTACGGCTCCTCCGGGAAAACGTATGGGCCATGCCGGTGCGATCATCTCCGGCGGCAAAGGTACTGCAGCCGAGAAAATCGCTACTCTGGAAGCTTGCGGCATTAAAGTAGCGCCAACGCCTTCCGAAATGGGCTCGACGCTTGTCAGCGTACTTGAGGAAAAAGGCCTGCTCGGCAAATGCGTTACAGTTAAATAAGTTAAACGGAAGCTTAAAGCTTCTATTTTAAAGGTAAGCAACCTTTCTGGACTCTTGAAATAAGAGCGGAAAGGTTGCTTTTTTATTTTCTCATTTTGTAAAACGCGCACGGCAGTCATGATACGAAAATAAGGGCTAAGCTTGCATTCTTTGTTTTTGTAACGCACAATAGAGGGCGAGCCTGCCATGGAAATTAAGGGGCGGTTCATTGATGAGTACAATTGAAGAAATGTGCAGACGTATGATTATTTTGCTGCATGAAACGGCAGGCATCGGCTGGCAGGCTATACAACGGGCGGTTGCCGCCCAAATGTGGCAGAAGGACCATGCATCCGCCGAAGAGTGGCAGCGTATCGGCCTGCTTCCGAAGCAAGCAGCTGCCGCATCGGAACGGATGAAGCATGATCTGGAAGGCTCCCGTTCGCCGTATATCCGGGCAAAACGGATCGGTGCGCATGTCATTACGCGGTTTGATCCGGAGTATCCGGAGCTGTTGAAACATACGCCGCAGCCGCCATGGGTTCTGTACGCTCTTGGCCGCCTTGAATTGCTCACGCGGCCTTCGATTGCGGTTGTCGGGACAAGACAGCCGACTGCATACGGCCGCCACACCGCCGTGAACATAGCTGAGACGCTTTCGGAGAACGGTATGACTGTTGTAAGCGGGATGGCTAGAGGGATCGATTATTGGGCCCATACCGGAGCTCTGAATGGCATAGGCAGTACAGTGGGGGTACTTGCATCTCCCATCGATACATGTTATCCTCCAAATCACTACAATCTGTATCGGCAAATTGAAGAGGAAGGGCTGCTTCTCTCGGAAACCCCTATCGGAGTTTCGCTGCATCCCGGCATGTTCCCGCTGCGAAACCGCATAATTGCGGGGATGACTTTAGGAACGGTTGTAGTCGAAGCGGCATCGCGGAGCGGTTCGCTCATAACAGCACGGGATGCTAATGAGATGAATCGTAATGTTTACGCTGTTCCGGGGCCAGTCTCATCGCCAAAAAGCTCGGGAACGAACGAGTTGATTTTAAACGGTGAAGGGAAAATAACGCTGGGAGTCGAACAAGTGTTAGAAGATTTCGCCTATATGCACGAGGAACTGGCGCTTATAACCGGGCGTTCCGCACGCCGACCGGCAGTAACTGGCACAGAGGCGACGCTTAGCCCGGAGGAAGAGCAAGTGCTGGGCTTGCTCCGGGAAGAGCCGCGCACAGTAGACGAGCTTCAAGGGCTTTCATCCATTCCGTTTGGACTTTTGAACACAGTTCTGATAAATTTATGTATAAAACGGAAAATCGAGCAGCAGCCCGGTTCAATATATATTGCATTGTAACAAGCAGTGGAGAGAGGAGGCGCCACCTATGGCAGATTCGTTAGTTATCGTAGAATCCCCCGCCAAAGCCAAAACAATCGGCAAATACTTAGGCAGCAAATACATTGTGAAAGCTTCGATGGGGCATATTCGCGATTTGCCAAAAAGTCAAACCGGCGTCGATGTTGAGAACAATTTCCAGCCTAAATACATTACGATCCGCGGCAAAGGGAGCGTTCTGAAGGAACTGAAGGATGCCAGCAAAAAAGTGAAAAATGTTTTTCTGGCGGCCGACCCTGACCGCGAAGGCGAAGCCATTGCCTGGCATTTGGCTCATTACTTAGAATTGAACGAATCCGACACATGCCGCGTTGTATTTAATGAGATTACGAAGCAGGCTGTGAAGGACGCTTTTAAAACGCCGCGTAAAATCAATATGGATCTTGTAAACGCACAGCAGGCGAGAAGAATTCTGGACCGCTTGGTCGGTTACAAGATCAGTCCGCTGCTGTGGAAAAAAGTGAAAAAAGGGTTGTCTGCCGGCCGTGTCCAATCGGTTGCGGTAAAGCTGATCATTGACCGCGAGAATGAGATTGACTCGTTCATCCCGGAAGAGTATTGGTCGATAACGGCTAAGCTGATGCATGAGGGTACGCCGTTTGAAGCGAAATACTATTCGCTTGACGGGGAGAAACGTGAGCTTGGCAGCGAACAGGCCATGCAGCAGGTGCTGGATGCGATGGAAGGCGGCAGCTTCCTTGTAGCCGATGTGAAGGAGAAAGAACGGCAGCGCCATCCGGCAGCGCCGTTTATAACAAGTACGCTGCAGCAGGAAGCCGCTCGCAAGCTGGGCTACAGAGCATCCAAGACGATGTCGATTGCCCAGCAGCTTTATGAAGGCGTGGAGCTGGGGAAAGAAGGTACGGTGGGTCTGATTACGTATATGCGTACAGATTCGACGCGTATTTCTCCGGTTGCGCAGGAAGAAGCCAAGGAATACATTACGGAACGTTACGGCGCCTCTTTTGTACCGGAGCAGCCTCGGAACTACACGAAGAAAAACAGCAATGCGCAAGATGCCCATGAAGGCATTCGTCCGACTGCGGTTTCGCGTGATCCGGAATCTATGAAGCCGTATTTGACGCGTGATCAGCTGCGCCTGTATAAGCTGGTTTGGGAACGTTTCGTATCCAGCCAGATGGCATCTGCTGTGCTCGATACGATGACGGTTGATTTGAATTCGGGCAAGGCGACCTTCCGGGCGACCGGTTCGAAAATCAAATTTGCCGGCTTTATGAAGGTTTATGTAGAAGGCAATGATGACGGTACGGAAGAAGAATTCAAGTTTTTGCCGGCGCTTGCCGTAGGAGACCGCATTAGCTCGGATGCCATCGAACCGAAGCAGCATTTTACGCAGCCGCCGCCGCGTTACAGCGAAGCGAGGCTTGTGCGAGCGCTTGAGGAGCTGGGGATCGGACGTCCAAGCACGTACGCGCCGACGCTGGAAACGATCCAGAAGCGCGGGTATGTAGCGATTGAGGAAAAACGGTTTATTCCTACCGAGCTGGGCGAATTAGTCATTCAGCTGATGGTCGAATTTTTCCCGGAAATATTGGATGTGGAGTTTACCGCCCATATGGAAGAAGATCTTGACCATGTGGAAGAAGGCAAGGAAGACTGGGTAAAGGTGCTTGCTTCCTTCTATGATTCGTTCGAGAAGCGGCTTGAAGTCGCGGAAGAAGAAATGAAAGAAATTGAAATCCAAGACGAAGTTTCGGATGAAATTTGCGATAAATGCGGACGCCATATGGTTTACAAAATGGGCCGTTTCGGCAAGTTTTTGGCATGCTCGGGTTTCCCGGAATGCCGCAATACGAAGCCGATTGTGAAAGATATCGGCGTGACTTGCCCGAAATGCCATGAAGGCAAAATTATTGAGCGGCGCAGCAAAAAAGGCCGGATATTTTACGGCTGTGACCAATATCCGGGCTGTGATTACGTTTCTTGGGATAAACCAACGGGCAAACCTTGCCCAAAATGCGAAACGATGCTCGTAGAGAAACGGAGCAAAAACGGCACAAGGCTGCAATGTCCGTCTTGTGATTATTCAGAAGAGGTACAGGACGAAGAGCAAGCTTAGCGACGCACCTCATTCTCCTAACAGGAGAATGAGGTGCTAGGTGTGTCTGTACGGAAAAAAAGCGCGTTACAGACACATGCCAAATTTGCCGGACAAACCGGTATAGCCGGGCCTTAAGGCCGAATAGGTATAAATAATGGAGGTTTAATTACGTGTCACATACTCAACAAGTTACAGTCATAGGCGCTGGCCTGGCAGGCAGCGAAGCTGCATGGCAAATTGCGAATCAAGGCGTGCCGGTTATTTTATACGAGATGCGCCCTGTCCGCCAGACGCCTGCGCATCATACGAAAAACTTCGCTGAGCTGGTATGCAGCAACAGCTTGCGGGCGAACGGCTTGACGAATGCGGTAGGCGTGTTAAAGGAAGAGATGCGCCGGCTGGAATCGCTTGTCATTGGCAGTGCCGACCGCAATGCAGTACCGGCAGGCGGTGCGCTAGCTGTTGACCGGGATCTGTTTTCCGGCGAAATCACAAGGCTGCTGCATGATCACCCGCTTGTCGAAGTACGGAACGAGGAAGTTACGGAAATACCGCAGGACGGCATTGTCGTCATTGCAACCGGCCCGCTGACGGCGCCGTCGTTGTCCGAGCAAATCCGCGGGTTGCTGGGCGAAGAATATTTTTATTTCTATGACGCAGCGGCTCCCATCATTGAGAAAGACTCGATCGACATGAGCAAAGTGTATTTGGCTTCCCGTTATGATAAAGGCGAAGCGGCTTATTTGAATTGCCCGATGACGGAAGAGGAATTCGATGCTTTCCACGAGGCTCTTACGACAGCGGAAACCGCGGCGCTTAAGGAATTCGAGAAGGAAGTTTATTTTGAAGGCTGCATGCCGATTGAAGTAATGGCAAGCCGCGGCAAGCAGACGGTGCTGTTCGGGCCGATGAAGCCGGTTGGCCTTGTCAATCCGCACACCGGTAAACTGCCGTACGCCGTCATTCAGCTGCGCCAGGATAATGCGGCCGGCACGTTGTACAATATGGTAGGCTTCCAGACGCATTTGAAGTGGGGCGAGCAGAAGCGGGTGTTCTCGATGATTCCAGGCTTGGAAAATGCGGAATTTGTCCGTTACGGCGTCATGCACCGGAACACGTTCATTAATTCGCCGCAGCTGCTGCGTCCGACGTATCAAACGAAAAACAGGGAAAATTTATTTTTTGCAGGCCAGATGACCGGGGTGGAAGGTTATGTCGAATCCGCCGCTTCCGGTATGATTGCAGGCATTAACGCGGGCAGACTGGCGCGCGGCCTGGAGCCGGTGGTGCTGCCAGCAGACACGACGCTGGGCAGTATGGCGCATTATATTACAACAGCCGATTTCAAGCATTTTCAGCCGATGAATGCAAACTTTGGACTTTTTCCGCCGCTGGAAAAACGGATCCGCAACAAAAAAGAGAAAAACGAAGCGATTGCAAATCGTGCTTTGGACAGCATCGAAGCGTTTAAACAGCAGTTTTTAGCACCTGCTAATTCATAAATCAATTCGATTAGATCGGCAAAGGAGGCAGATGAGATGGAAATGCAATTTCATGCCACAACGATATGCGCGATTCGCCATGAAGGCAAGGGTGCGATTGCGGGTGACGGCCAAGTTACCTTCGGCAACAGTATGGTAATGAAGAATACCGCCAAAAAAGTAAGAAGGCTGTACAGAGGGCAGGTTGTCGCCGGTTTTGCCGGTTCGGTTGCCGATGCGATCACGCTGTTCGAAAAGTTTGAAGCCAAACTGGAGGAGCATCACGGCAACCTGCAAAGATCCGCAGTGGAACTTGCAAAAGAATGGCGCTCCGACCGGGTATTGCGCAAGCTGGAAGCGATGCTGCTCGTAATGGATAAAACCGGGCTGCTGCTCATTTCGGGCAACGGCGAAGTGATTGAGCCGGATGACGGTATATTGGCGATTGGTTCGGGCGGCAACTTTGCATTATCCGCCGCGCGTGCTCTGAAGCGCCATGCCCCTCAGATGGAAGCAAAAGATATGGCCCGTTCTTCACTGGAAATCGCTGCCGACATATGCGTATATACGAATCATAATATTATTGTTGAAGAGGTAGAATAGCGAACGATAGAGACGGAGGGGAATTTGATGGTGAATGATGGATGGACGCCCAGGCAAATCGTAGCCGAGCTGGATAAGTATATCGTAGGACAAAAGCAAGCTAAACGTTCAGTAGCCATTGCGCTTCGCAACCGATACCGCAGAAGCAAGCTGGATGAAGCGTTAAGGGACGAAATCGTTCCGAAAAATATTTTGATGATCGGGCCAACCGGTGTCGGCAAAACGGAAATTGCCCGCCGTCTCGCCAAGCTGGTGAAAGCGCCTTTCGTCAAGCTGGAAGCCACCAAGTTTACGGAGGTCGGCTACGTTGGCCGCGACGTAGAATCGATGGTCCGCGATCTGGTGGAAACTTCGATACGTATGGTTCGGGAAGAAAAAACGGAGAAGGTGAAAGACAAAGCGGAGTCGATGGCCAATGAGCGGTTAGTGGCGCTGCTTGTGCCGGCAGCGGCCAAATCGAAGTCGCAAAAAAATCCGTTCGAAATGCTGTTTGGCAATAACGGTTCGTCTAAAGAGGAAGAGGAGCAGCCGGAGCAGGATCAATCGGTTTTGCAAAAACGTTCGCAAGTGAAAAAGGATTTGGCGGCCGGTCTGCTTGAAAATGAAGTGGTCGAAATTGAAGTGGAAGACGCGGCTCCTAATATGCTGGATATGCTCGGCGGTCAAGGGCCGGAAGGCATGGGGATGAACCTGCAGGAAATGTTCGGCCAGTTTATGCCGAAAAAAACAAAAAAGCGGAAGCTTCCAATTAAAGAAGCGCGCAAAGTATTAACGCAAGAAGAAGCGAACAAGCTTATTAATATGGACGACGTCATATCGGAATCCGTAGCGCGTGCAGAGCAGTCCGGCATTATTTTCATCGATGAGATCGATAAAATCGCAAGCCCTTCGAAAGGGTCCGGCCCGGATGTATCCCGCGAAGGCGTGCAGCGCGACATTCTGCCTATTGTAGAAGGTTCCACTGTAATGACCAAATACGGCCCGGTACGAACGGATTACGTGCTGTTTATCGCAGCCGGAGCGTTCCATATTGCAAAGCCGTCCGACCTTATTCCGGAGCTTCAAGGCCGCTTCCCGATTCGGGTTGAACTAACAAGCTTGACGCTGGACGATTTTGTGAGCATACTAACAGAGCCGAAAAATGCGTTAACAAAGCAATACGCGGCGCTGCTCGCTACGGAAGGCATCGAAATCGAGTTTTCGGCTGATGCAATCCGGGAGCTTGCTTCAATCGCAGCCGAAGTGAATCGGAATATGGAAAACATCGGCGCAAGACGCCTTCATACGATTTTGGAAAAACTGTTGGAAGATCTGTCGTTTGAAGCGCCGGATATTACACTCGAGCATATGACCATAACGCCGGAATATGTTCGCGAGAAGCTAGGAAGTATTGCCAAGGACCGCGATTTAAGTCAATATATATTGTAGCTTCTATGGCAGACAAAGCGTTACAGCCGCTTGGGCCGTAACGCTTTGTAGCGGAACAAAAGCAAAGCCTCACAGCAATCGTTAGGCTTTGCTTTTGTTCCGCTTGGCGGGATTAGTTTTGGGAGGCAGTAGCATGACATTACTTACAAAAACAAGAACATTAAACAGGCTCCTTCAGCGCGCAGCCGGAAAGCCGCTCAGCTTCCGGGAAATGGCGGAGGTGCTCTGCAGCACGATACAATCTAATGTGTTTGTCGTCAGCCGTAAGGGGAAAATTCTAGGCTGTGCAGCGGTGCAAGCGTTCGACCATGACGCTTTGCGCGCCATGTCGACGGACGAGCTCCGTTTTCCGCTGGCGAGCAACCAGCGTTTTCTCGAGATGCAGGAGGCGGTGACCAATGTGTCCCCGGATTCCGGTGTATCGGAATCTTTCGCCGTGCTTGGCGAACAGGAAATTATGACCGTCGTGCCGATTACAGGCGGCGGTGCACGCTTAGGCACGCTTGTGTTAACCCGCCGCAACGGCGGATTCGACGATGATGATCTGGTATTGGCCGAATATGGCTCTACGATCGTTGGCATGGAAATTTTGCGCGAGCGGGCGGATGAGATCGAACAGGAGGCCCGCAGCCGGGCTGCCGTTTCGGTGGCGATTGGCTCATTGTCGTTCAGCGAACTGGAAGCTGTGGAGCATATATTTGAAGAGCTGGACGGGAAAGAAGGCTTGCTGGTCGCATCCAAAATTGCCGACCGGGTAGGCATCACACGTTCAGTTATTGTAAATGCCCTCCGGAAATTGGAAAGCGCCGGTGTCATTGAGACTAGGTCGCTAGGTATGAAAGGCACTTACATTAAAATACTGAACAGCCAGCTTCTAACTGAACTTGAGAAAATGAAAATGTAAATTGGGTATATTAACCTATTTACAGCATCCTTTAGCCCCATCTCCTAAGATGGGGCTTTTTTCATATTGTAATAATTTAGGAAATTCAGGAATATAGTCATGTCGGCAAATATCGACATGTCTGTCTCATTTTCTTCATTTTTTCTTGTCGAATTAGGAAGGAATGGGCAGGAAAATGTTGAATAGGTAAGTATTACTCAATTATTTGGAAAGTGGTGAAAGTACGTGAATTTGCTAAATGGCGCCGCATTTCAAAGGATGGAAGGTGCGGTAAAAGCTGCAGAAATGCGACAGCAAGTGATTTCTAACAATGTAGCGAACGCCGATACGCCTAATTTCAAACGTTCCGAGCTCGTATTTGAGGAAATGTTAAAGCAGGAAATGGGGGGAATAACGTACAGCTTGCAGGAAATCGGACGGATGCCCGTCATATTCCAATTGGACCAAATCAAACAGCAGTCCCTGATGCTAAACTCGTAACCGATCAGAATACGATCATAGGCAATAACGGTAACAATGTGGACATTGACCGGGAAATGTCACTGCTCGCCAAAAACCAATTGTCCTATAACTTCTATATCCAGCAAATTAATCACGACGTGACTATGATGAGAACGGCAATCGGAGGTGCATAAGCTTGAATATTAATTTTGGCTTCGATATCAGCTCTTCCGCGCTTACGGCGCAGCGCCTGCGAATGGACGTGATCTCGTCGAACATCGCCAACGCCGAAACAACCCGTGCTTCGTATGTCAACGGCCAATATCAGCCTTATAAGCGGAAAGAGGTTGTTTTTGCCCCGATGCAGCAAAGCTTCTCCGACGTGCTGGCGGGTCAGATGAACGGAAATAGTTCTCCGGGCCAAGGGCTTCGAGTCGCCCAAATTAAAGAAGACAATGCTCCTTTTAAACTGGAATACAATCCTTCCCATCCCGATGCTAATGCAGATGGCTATGTCCTGATGCCAAATGTGGATGTGACCAAAGAAATGGTCGATATGATCTCCGCATCCCGGTCCTATGAGGCCAATGTAACGGCGCTTAACGCATCGAAAGCGATGTTCTCCAAAGCGCTGGAAATCGGAAGCAAATAATACGGTGTCTGAAAGGAACGGAACAGCATGATACAAGCACTTGCATTAAACCAGGCAGTCCCTGTTCAAAAACAAGCCGCTTCCCTTGTGCAATCAACGCCAGCGGAATTGAGCCAGTCATTTGGCGACTATTTGCAGAAGGCGCTTGACGGAGTCGGCGCTCAGGAGCAAAACGTACATACCTTAAATGATAACTACTTAGTCGGAAAGGCAAGCGTTACGGATGTGCTTATCGCCACTCAACAGGCAGAGCTCAGTTTGCAGCTTACCTCACAAATCCGCAATAAAGTAATTGACGCATATCAAGAGATCATGCGGATGCAAATCTAACAGATGGACTTGGTATAGTATTTGGGTGAGGTGACAACGTGAACGAAAAAATTGCCCAGTATCGCGGCAGGCTGACGCAGTTTTGGAGCCAAATGGGCAAAAAGCAAAAGCTGTGGCTTGGCGCATCCTTAGGCGTACTGATCATTGCCATTATATTATTGACTTACATATTTACGAGAACCGAATATGAAATCGCGTTCCAAAACCTGGATTCCACCGATGCATCGGCCATTATGAACTATTTGGACAGCAATGGCATTCCGTATAAGCTTGAAGGCGGCGGAACAAGCATCTCGGTGCCAAGCAGCGCAGCAACTCGCGCGAAGGTGAACGTCGGATCGCTTGGACTTGTGCAAAACGGCTCGATCGGCTTTGAAGCGTTCGACACCGGCAGCTCGCAATTCGGGATGACGGAAAATGAATTTAATGTCAAATATTTAAATTCTTTGGACGGAGAAGTTCAACGGCTGTTGAACGCGATGCAAGGCGTGCAGCAATCCCATGTTTTAATCAATTTGCCGGAAGACAGCGTGTTTCTGTCGACGGAAGATAAACGGGGGGCTTCTGCATCCATTACGTTGAAATTTGTAAACGGCTATACGCCAACGCAAAAAGAAATCGACGGTTATTATAATCTCGTCAAAACCGCTGTGCCTGACTTGGCGATCGAGGATATTACAATCTCCAGTCCCAAAGGCGAGCTGTTGGCTTCCGAAGACGGAGCGGTATCTTCCTCCAACACAGATGCGGTTGACGCCCAGTTCAAAATTCAAAAGAAATACGAAACGGACTTGAAAAACAATATCGCACAGTTTCTTGGTCCTATCGTCGGTTCGGATAACCTGGTCATCAGCGTTACGAGCAGCATGAACTTTGACAAGAAGACAACGGAAGAAAATTTGGTTAAGCCGCTGGATAATAACAATAACAACGGCATTATTATCAGCGAGCAGAACGAAACATCGTCTTCCACCGGCGGAAGCGGCGCTGCAGGCGGCGTAGCCGGAACCGGCGAATCGGATGTGGCGAACTATACGGATAATTCGCAGTCGGGCAATTCGTCTTCCGAAAGCAGCTCGCAGATTACTAATTATGAAGTCAACCGGATCAATAACAAAATCGACTCCGCTCCATACGCGCTGAAAGATTTGTCGATTAGTGTAGGCATTGAGCAAAGCAAGCTGTCAGGCACGGCTAAGGATGAAATTACTTCCTATTTGCAGTCGCTTGTTCGCGCCCAGCTCGCCGACTCCGGCCAAGACTTGACCAATGCGGCGCTCGTAAACAGCAAAGTATCGGTAATCGCCCAAACGTTTGCGCAGTCCGGCGAAACTTCATCGGCGAAGACGCTTTCGACGCCATGGATGATCGGAATTGGCGCTGCCGCTCTTGCTGTAATCGGCGGCCTTGTTGTAGCAGTTGCAAGACGGCGCAAAAAACCGGAAGAAGTCATCGAATTCGAACCGCCGGCAAAAGTCGAATATCCTACGCTTGATTTTGAGAGCACCGGCGATAATCAGGCTCGCAAAAATCTTGAAACGCTGGCCAAACGCAAGCCGGAAGAATTCGTTAATCTTCTTCGCACCTGGCTTGTGGAGGAATAGAGGTGGTTCAAATGTCCAAGAACATGCAAGGCCTAAGCGGCAGGCAAAAAGCTGCCATATTGCTAATCACACTGGGCCCGGAGGTGTCGGCACAAATCTTCAAGCATTTGCATGAAGAAGAAATCGAGCAATTAACGCTCGAAATTGCGAACGTCCGAAAGGTGGATAGCGCTGAACGGGAAAGCATCCTTAGCGAATTTCATCAGATTTGCATGGCCCAGGAATATATTACGCAAGGCGGTATCAGCTACGCCAAAGATATATTGGAAAAAGCGCTTGGCGAGCAAAAAGCGGTGGAAGTGATCAACCGTCTGACAGCTACGCTCCAAGTAAGGCCGTTTGATTTCGCCCGCAAAGCGGAACCGACACAAATTTTAAACTTTATTCAAAACGAGAATTCTCAAACCATCGCACTCGTTCTTTCTTATTTGCAATCGGAGCAGGCATCGCATATTCTTTCTTCTTTGCCGCAAGACAAGCAAGCGGACGTTGCGCGCCGCGTTGCATTGATGAATAGCACATCTCCGGAAGTGATTTCACAAGTGGAGCGCATTTTGGAACAAAAGCTGTCCGCAACGGTTACTCAGGATTACACCAATGCTGGCGGCATCGATTCCATTGTTCAAATTTTGAACGGGGTCGACCGCGGCACGGAACGCACCATTCTCGATGCGCTTGAAATCCAGGATCCGGAGCTTGCGGAAGAAATCAAAAAACGGATGTTTGTATTCGAAGATATCGTCAATATCGACAACCGTTCCATTCAACGGATTATCCGCGATATCGAAAATGCCGATCTGCAGCTTGCACTCAAAGTGGCAAGCGAAGAAGTGCGCGAAGCGATCTTCCGCAATATGTCGAAACGAATGTCCGAAACATTCAAGGAAGAAATGGAGTTCATGGGACCTGTACGGCTGCGTGACGTCGAGGAAGCTCAGACCCGTATCGTCGCTACGATCCGCAGGCTAGAAGAAGCCGGGGAGATCATTATCGCCCGCGGCGGAGGAGATGACATCATTGTCTAATCTGATCAAATCCTCCCATGTCATTCCGCTTGAGCAGCTCAAAGTGCTTCAAGCGCTTAGACAAGCTTCTTATCAGATTCAGCATGAACAGCCGGTTGTACCGTCCGAAGAGCCGTCGCCCGATCAGGCAACGATTGCGCTTCGCGATCAAATTTTAAATGACGCCGAATCGGTGGCCAAAGACAAAATTACCGAAGCGGACCGAATCAGCGGACAAATGCTTCAGGATGCCAAAGCTCAAATCGATTCCTGGTGGGAGCAGAAGCGGGCGGAGGATGAAGCCCAGTTTGAAGCTTCCAGGCAATCGGGTTATGAACAAGGCTACCGCGAAGGAGCAGCAGCGGCGGAAGCCGAGCTGCGGGCTGCATGGGAGCATAAGCTGTCCGAAGCTGCCGCATTATTGGAAGCCGCTTATGAGATGCGTGAACAAATCATTCAGGAAGCGGAGCCATTTCTGGTCGATCTCAGCTGCTCGATTGCAGGGAAAATCATCGGCACGCATTTTAACGAAATGCCTGAACTGGCTACACAGCTTATCGTTAATGCTTTATCGCGCCGGCGGGAGCAAGGCGTCATTACGTTATGTGTTGCGCCTGGCCAGCTAGCGTTTGTACAAGCGGCTCGTGACGAGCTGCAGCTCGCTATCGACTCGCAGGCCGAGCTTCAAATCATTCCCGATCCGAAAGTGGCGGATCACGGCTGCGTTATCCGGTCGGCATACGGCAGCGTTGACGCCCGCATTGATACCCAGCTTTCCGAAATTAAGAAAGAGCTGCTGCTGCTTGCTCACCAAGGCAGGGATGAAGCGTGAACGGCGAACCACTCAAGAGGCCTGTGCTTAACGCAGCCAAATATAAAGAACAGCTTGTCCGAATCGATCCGATACGGGTGAACGGCAAAGTAACACAAGTGATTGGGCTTACGGTTGAGTCCGAAGGCCCGGATGCGAGCATCGGCGAAGTATGCCTCATTTATCCAAACAAAAGCGCAAAGCCAATCAAAGCGGAAGTGGTAGGCTTCCGGGATAATAAGGTGCTTCTAATGCCGTTAGGCGAGCTTCAAGCGATCAGCCCCGGCTGCGACGTGGTCGGAACCGGCAAACCGCTGACGGTGCAGGTTGGCTCCGAGCTGCTGGGCAAAGTGCTGAACGGTCTCGGTGAACCGCTTGACGGATCGTTCCTGCCCGGGCGCATGCCGCATTACTCGACATCGAATGAACCAAGCAATCCGCTGCTTCGGCCGCGAGTCAAGACGCCTCTTGGCATCGGCGTACGCGCCATTGACGGCTTGCTGACGGTCGGGCAAGGGCAGCGCGTAGGCATATTTGCCGGTTCCGGCGTTGGCAAAAGCACGCTGCTTGGCATGATTGCGAGAAATACGACGGCAGATGTAAACGTCATAGCGCTAATCGGCGAACGCGGCCGTGAAGTTCTTGAGTTTATTGAAAAGGACCTTGGCCCCGAAGGGCTTGCGCGTTCGGTTGTGATCGTCGCCACATCGGATCAACCTGCGCTTATCCGGATGAAAGGCGCGCTGATTGCAACGACAATCGCCGAATATTTTCGCGACCGAGGCCTCAATGTGATGCTGATGATGGATTCGGTCACCCGTTATGCAATGGCGCTGCGCGAGGTAGGGCTTGCAATCGGCGAGCCGCCGGCTACGCGAGGTTATACACCGTCGGTTTTTGCCAATTTGCCGAAGCTGCTTGAGCGTGCCGGTACCGGCGTGCACGGCTCCATTACGGCCTTTTACACAGTGCTGGTCGATGGCGACGACATGAATGAGCCGATTGCCGACGCTGTCCGCGGCATTCTGGACGGCCATATCGTGCTTAGCCGCCATCTGGCGAATAAAGGGCAGTACCCGGCAATTGATGTGCTGCAGTCGGTCAGCCGCGTTATGAAAGAAATCGTGACGGACGAGCAGTCCGATGCGGCCAATGAATTCAAGCGCCTTCTCTCTATTTATAGAGATTCGGAAGACTTGATCAATATCGGGGCGTATCAGAGCGGTTCGAACAAAGAAATTGATAAAGCTCTGGAATCAATTGAACAAATTCAGAGCTATATTCGCCAAAAGACGAATGAAAAAATATCGCTTCAAGAAGCCCAAGACCAGCTGGTCATTGATTTTTACAGGAGATGAGTAAGAAGTGGCTGCTTTCCGGTACTCTTTTCAAAAAATCGTAGATTTGAAATCAAGCGAAAAAACGCAAGCGGAATGGTTGTTGTCATCCGCGCTTGGCGAGCTCCAGTCCGAGGAGCTATCGCTGCGGCAGCTGCAGGAAGAACGGGAAGTTTGGGAACGCAACGTATTGGAAAACGCCCAGTCTTCCACTTCCCTGGCTGAGCTTCAGCTCATCCAGCAATACATCGAGTTTCTGGACGAATCCATTGCGCGCAAGCTTGCGGCAGTGAAGCGTGCCCAAAAGTCTGTTGAGCTGAAAAGAATGCGGCTGTCCGATACCGTCAAAGACGAAAAGGTATGGCTGAAAGCGAAGGACCGTGCCCTCGAGCGTTTCCGTTATGACATGCAGCTGAAAGAGCAGAATGAGCTGGATGAGTTCGCTACCGTCCGTTACATCACATCTGCTCCGTAACAAACGAGCAAGGCTGGCTAGAAGGAGTGATCGATTTTGACGGATTTAGAAACCGAGAAGCAGGGTTACAGCGTGCTGGAGCGGATTATGTTTTTTGTGACGCCAATCCTGTTTACGCTCGTGCTGCTTGGTGTTCTGCTGACTTTATTCAATTTTGACATGCGCAATAAAATGCTGGAGATCGGCGATTCCATTCCGCTGCTGAAAGAAGTGCTGCCGGAGCCGCAAACGAAGGCAGAAGGGCACACTGGCGGTTCGGACGATCAGACGCGTTCAGCGAATTTGTCGAAGCAAGTAACTCAGCTGCAGGCAGAACTGACGGATAAAAGCAAAGAGCTGGAGCAGGCAAACGAAGCTAAAACCGCACAGGATCAGCGGATTGCCGACTTGCAGGCGGAGAACGACCAGCTGAAGCTGACGGCTGAATCGGCTAAAGATGAGGAATATGAAGCGAATGTGAAAGAGCTGGCTAATGTTTACGCCAAAATGATGCCAAGCAAAGCCGCGCCTATACTGGAATCTATGAATGTAGACGAGATGGCGCTGGTGCTTGGAGCGATGGCGCCGAACAACCGCGCCCGCGTGCTCGAAAAGATGAACCCGCAAGTGGCTGCGGAAGTGTCCCTGAAGCTGAAGGATGCGGTTACCTCCAAAGACCTAGATATTAAAGCATTGCAAGCACAGTTAAAGGATGCGGAAAACAAGCCGTCTTCAGCGACGCAGTCTGCCGCTGCCATACCGTCAACGCTTGACGATGCGCAGCTGAAATCGACGTTCTCGACGATGGACCCGAAAAGCGCTGGTACGCTTCTGATTAAAATGGCTGCTGTCAGCCCAAGCAAAGTGCTTCGGATTTTAAAAGCGGTTGATGATTCGACGCGGTCCAGCATTTTGGCTGAAATGTCCAGCCAGGATGATAAAGTGACCGCAGATTTGATGGCTCAGCTAATGGCCGGCAAATAACCGATTTTCTGTAACAGGAAAGGAGGTGAAACAAAATGGGAATGAATGTTTCGCAAGCATTGCCGCAATCCGTACCGGTAGCGTCCTCCGCTGGTTCTGCTCAGGCGCCAAGCGGCGGCGCAGGCGCTTTTCAGCAGCTGGTGCAAAAAGCAGGACAAGCTGTCCCCGCAGCAAACGGCACAGGCGGAGCAGCAGCCAAACCGCAGGAGGCGCTTATTCCGGTGCAGGTGGAAGATGCGGCAGCTCAGCTGGATGGTCAGCCTGCGGCAGAAACCTTGCTGGACCTCATCGGGAAGCTGCTCGAAGGGCTGCAGCAAACGGATGATCAGGACGAGCAAGCAGACAGACCTGCCGATGAGGAGCCAGACGATCTGCAAGGCGCTTTGGACCAGCTTAACGCGCTGTTTGCGCTGCTTGGCGCGGAGCCGGTTGTTCCTTTTAACAGCCAGCTGGCGGGACAAGCACAGTCCGCTTCTGCCAATGCCGAGGAGCTGAAAGCAACGATCAAGGACGCGCTTATTGAGCTTCAGGGCATGATTCAGCAAGGAACTGTACAGCAAGTGCGCGGAACGGATGTGAACGAGCTGCTTCAGGGCCAATTGAAATCTATTGCAGAGCTGATCAGCGGCGGACAAGACAAACCGGCTTCAGGCAAAAGCAAAACTGCGGCTGAGCAGACCGCTGGCATAGGAAACAGCTTCAGCATCCAGTCCGACAGCAAAACGGCACCGGCGAATTCTGCAGCGCTGCTGCAGCGGTTATCGACGCAAACATCCAATTTGTCGGTCCTCATCGCTTCCGCAAACCAGGAGCAAGCGCCGGAAGATCGTGAAGACGGGCTGCGAGGACAACCGGCCGAACTTTTTTCAAGCATATTGAATCAAGCTAATCCGACGGCTGCAGCATCTTCTCCGGCCGCAGCGGCTAAAGGGGCCGTTGCCGGATATGTCAATGCGAATCAATTTGCGCAATCCATGACGGATTTTATCGTACAAAAGTTTGATGTCACGTCTTTAAACGGCGTAACGGAAGCTAAAATTCAACTGACGCCGGAACATCTCGGAAAGCTGGATTTACGCATTTCAGTCCAAAACGGTCAGCTGACCGCGATATTCCATGCAGATTCGGCTGCGGCAAAAGATATGCTGGATAATCAAATGGCCCAGCTGAGGTCTGCGCTTCAAGCGCAAGGCTTGACGGTTGACAAGCTGGAAGTTTGGGACGGGCAGCCTTCGGCTTATTTCTCCGAGGGGCGCGAAGGGCGAGGCGGCAATGGCCAGCAAGCGCCAAAAGCCAAATTTGACGATGCGTTGGAAGGCGTAGATGCAGACTTTGAAGAAGAAATGGCTGAACAGCAGGCCATTCAGCATTTAGGTTACGGCAGAGCGATCAACACAGCTGTATAGGCAAGGCAGCCATAGCAGGACGGAGGTGAACGGATATGGCAGTTAGCGGAATATCCGGCAATTCGTACAACAACCCGCCCAAAAGCGTTACAGGCGGAAGCGGCTCGGAGCTTGGCAAAGACGCTTTTCTTCAGCTGCTTGTCGAGCAATTAAAAAATCAGGACCCGATGAACCCGATGGACAATACGCAATATATTGCGCAGCTTACGCAGTTTACTTCCGTCGAGCAGCTGATGAACATTTCGACGAAGCTGGACAGCCTTTCGATGGATTTAGGATCGGCATCCACCTTAATCGGCAAAACGATCGGCTGGGCGGAGATGAACGACGAAGGGCAGCCTGTTATGAAAAGCGGAGTTGTCGATTCGATCTATGCGGGTGACGACGGATTGTACGCGCAAGTTGGCGACAGGCAAATTCTGCTTAGTGTCATTCAGTCGGTAACGGATGCTTCAGAAGCTCCGGATGGCACCGGCGAGCAGCCGGGTGACGATAGCGGGAATGCCGCTGATGGCGGAGACGGCGCCGATGGCGGAAGCGGCGAGGCTGAAGGAGCGGAGCAGGCATGAACGATTCGATCAGGATCGGTCAGCTGTATCCGGTTAACCAGACTCCGCTCGCCAAAGGGAAACCAGCGCCTGCAGGAGCTGCAGCGGGTACAGGAAGTTCTTCTTTCAAGGAGCTGTTGGAGAGCAGCAAGCTAAAGTTCAGCCATCATGCGGAGATCCGCATGAAGCAGCGCGGCATTGAGCTGCGGGCGGATTCCATTGCCCAAATCAATCAAGCCGTTGAACAGGCAGAGCAAAAAGGCGCTGTAAATTCGCTGATTGTATATCGCGATATTGCGATGATTGTGAATGTGCCAAGCCGGACTGTCGTAACCGCGATGGACGGCAAGCAGATGGAAAGCACCGTTTTTACGCAAATTGACAGTGCCGTAATTGTAAAGGAAGGCCGGACCTAACAGGGGCCGCAGGCTGCGGAACGAATGAAGCAGCCCATTCCAACACAGATGGAGGATGAAGGGAAATGCTCAGATCGATGTATTCCGGCGTATCCGGGATGAAAGCCTTTCAAACGAAGCTTGACGTAATCGGCAACAACATTGCTAACGTCAATACGGTTGGGTTTAAATCCAGCCGCATTATGTTTTCGGATATTTTGAGCCAGACGGTCAGCGGCGCAACAACGCCTGAAGCAGACGAACAAGGCGGCGTCAATCCGAAGCAGGTAGGCCTTGGCGTAGCGGCTGCTTCGATCAGCACCGTCCATACGCAAGGCAGCGCGATGACCACGAACGACGGCAAAGACTTGCGTATTGACGGCGACGGATTTTTTGTGGTGCAGGCTAACGGCGACAGCGAAATGCTGCTGACACGCGCCGGCAATTTTACGCTGGATGCCAATCGGCAGCTGGTTACGGCAGACGGCTACTATGTACTGAGCACTGACGGTACGCCGATTACGCTGGATGAGGACGTAACGTCCTTCTCGATCTCCCAGGACGGCAACGTCATGGCGACAACAGCGGACGGCACGGAATCGGTCGGCCAAATCGCAATTGCCCGCGTTACGAACCCAAGCGGCCTTGAAAAAGTCGGCGGCAGCAAATACCGCCTGACCGGAAATGCCGACTTGGCGGATTCCGTCGAAGATCTGATTGATGCTCCCGGCGTAGACGGCCGCGGTTCGATTATTGCCGGACAGCTTGAGATGTCCAATGTCGACTTGACCGACGAATTTACCGAGATGATTGTCGCGCAGCGCGGTTTCCAAGCGAATTCCCGCATCATTACGACTTCCGACAGCATTTTGGAAGAGGTCGTCAACCTGAAGCGATAACAGTTAAGGAAAGCTGGCGGGGGACTGTCAACGTCCCCCTCATGCATTGGGGGGTAAATTATGATTACGGTTACGCGGCTTAACGGGACGCAAGTAATGATTAATGCATTGCTCATTGAGACAGCCGAGGCAACACCCGATACAGTCATTACGCTATCGACCGGCAAAAAAATCGTCGTCAAAGAATCGACGACTGAGCTGCGGGGCCTTGTACAGCAGTTTCTAAGAACGATCGGATTAACTGCAGCGGCAGCCCACAAGATCGAGCAAACGGAGGACTAATCGTTATGAAAAAGATGCTGCCTTGGATCGTTACCTTATTGCTGGCGATCTCCCTGATTGCCGTAGTTGCGATCATTTTATTTAATTCGATTGTGGATGATCCGCCCAAAACAGCGGACGCACAGCCGGTTGCGGTGAAGAAGCTGAATGCTGACGAACTGGTTGCGGTAACTTCCGAGCTGAAGGATTTCAAACGCAACTTGAAAGATCCCGATTATGTCGTTCTTCTGAATCTCGCTTTTCAGCTGGACAGCAAAAAAGCCAAAGCCGAGTTCGACAAAGTGCTGGATATTGAAGTGAAACCTATCATTAACCGGGTTGTGGCGGATATGAGCGAAGAAGATTTGAGAGGTTCGCAAGGCGAAGACACTTTGGAAGCCAAATTGCTGACGCTCATTAATCCAGTGCTTCCGACCGGCAAGCTCGTCAAGGTTGAAATTACCGATTTTATTATCCAGCAGCTTTAGCATGTAGAAGAAATGCCGACATGAGAAGGGGGTGAGAGAGTTGGTTGATGTATTATCGCAGAATGAGATTGACGCGCTGCTTGCCGCATTGTCCTCCGGCGAAATGGATGCCGAGGAGCTGAAAAAGGAAGAAACAACGAAGAAAATCCGGGTGTACGATTTCAAGCGCGCCGTCCGTTTCTCGAAGGATCACATTCGCAGCTTGACTCGCATACACGAGAATTTCGCGCGATATTTGACAACCTACTTCTCCGCGCAGCTTCGTACTTTCGTTCAAATCAGTGTCGTGCAGGTGGAACAGCTGCCTTATGACGAATTTATCCGCTCTATTCCGAAAATGACCATTTTGAACATTTTTGAAGCGGAGCCGCTGGAAGGCAGAATGGTGCTGGAGGTTAACCCTAATGTCGCCTTTGCCATGCTGGACAGGCTGTTAGGCGGTCCGGGAATGGCGCCTGCCAAAATCCAGAATTTGACCGAAATCGAAACGATTGTGATCGAGAGAATTTTTAGAGGCACGTTTGAAAGCTTAAAGGATGCCTGGAAGACGATCTTGGACATATCGCCTCGTCTGGAAGCGCTCGAAACGAATCCGCAATTTATGCAAATCGTTTCGCCCAATGAGACGATTGCGCTTATTTCATTAAGCACCAAAATTGGCGATACGACCGGCATGATTAATTTATGTATCCCGCATGTTGTACTTGAACCGATTATGCCGCGCCTGTCTGCACATCATTGGTTCGTATCGCAAAAGAAAGAGCGCGCGCCTGAGGAAGTAGAGATGCTGGAGCACCGCGTCAGCAAAGCGAAACTTCCGATTGTAGCTGAGCTTGGGGATTCTACGATAACGATCCAAGAGTTTCTAAGTTTAAATGTTGGCGACGTTATTTCCCTGAAAAAACCGACGAACGAAGGGCTTCGCATTAAAGTTGGCGATAAGCTGAAGTTTATAGGCAGCCCGGGAAGTATTAAAGATCGCCTGGCCGTTCAAGTAGACGAGGTAGTCAGCGAAGGAGTGGAAGAGGAATATGACGAGTAAAGACTATTTGTCCCAAGAGGAAATTGATGCGCTGCTTCGCCAGTCCTCTGCTGGTGAAGAGCAAGGAGCATCTGCGGCGCCGGAAGAAGATCTTGGTTCGTATTTGACTCCGATTGAACAAGATGCGCTTGGCGAAATCGGCAATATTACTTTCGGCAGCGCAGCGACGGCGTTATCTACGCTGCTTGGCCGTAAAGTCGACATTACGACGCCTGAAGTTAATCTGGTAAAACGGGAAAATTTAAGCGATGAATTTCCGAAGCCGCATGTCGCGGTTAGCGTGCAGTATGTAGACGGCTTTCAGGGCATTAACTCGCTTGTGATTAAGACCAAAGACGCCCAAGTGATTGCGGATTTGATGCTTGGCGGCGAAGGCACGGTTACAGCCGAAGAATTAAACGAAATACATATAAGCGCCGTACAGGAAGCCATGAATCAAATGATGGGCTCTTCTGCGACGTCGATGTCTACGATATTTAACCGTCTGGTCAACATATCTCCTCCAGGCATTGATATATTGGACGTGAACAATGGCGAAGGCGTATCGCATCTGCCATCCGACGATGTGTTTATTAAAATATCGTTCCGTCTAACCATTGGCGACTTGATAGATTCCAGAATTATGCAGCTGATTCCGATTCCGTTTGCGAAGCAAATGGTGGCCACCTTGATGGGAGCTGAAGAAGAAGCAGCGCCGGCTTATGAAGCGCCAGCAGCCGTATACGCTCCGCCGGAACAGCCGGCCCCTATGTATGCGCCGCCGGCAGTCCATCAGGAGCCGATTTTTGAACAGCCTGCGCCAGCAGCCGGAATGGGAGTGCCATTTGACACAGGAAGTCAGCCTTCCGTACCACAAGCTTTCGGAAACGTTTCGACAAGAAATGTCAATGTCCAGCCGGTACAGTTCGCAAATTTCAACAATGCTTCCTATGTTCAACAAGATGCGACAAATCTTAATTTACTTCTCGACATTCCCCTTAAGGTAACGGTAGAATTAGGAAGGACCCAGAAGCAAATTAAGGATATTTTGGAATTGTCGCAAGGCTCGATTATCGAGTTGGACAAGCTTGCCGGAGAGCCTGTTGATATTTTGGTTAACAACAAGCTGATTGCAAAAGGTGAAGTTGTCGTAATCGACGAAAATTTTGGTGTTCGTGTCACGGACATCGTTAGCCAATGGGACCGCATTCAAAAATTACAATAGTTCCTTAGGAGGAAACAAGAAGATGGCAAACCGTATTTTGATCGTAGACGACGCAGCGTTCATGCGCATGATGATTCGAGACATTCTTACCAAGAACGGTTATGAAGTCGTCGGTGAAGCCCAGGATGGCTCCCAGGCAGTGGAAAAATTCAAGGAGCTGAAGCCGGACCTCATTACGATGGACATTACGATGCCTGAGATGGACGGGATTTCCGCTCTGAAGGAAATTAAAAAACTCGATCCGAATGCCAGAGTCATTATGTGCTCCGCTATGGGCCAGCAGGCTATGGTTATCGATGCGATTCAGGCCGGTGCAAAGGACTTTATCGTAAAACCGTTCCAAGCGGACCGGGTTATTGAAGCGATTAAGAAAACGCTTGGTTAACGGCAATGATTCCATCTTTTTTACAGTTGGCTTCTTTCAAACAACCGGCGGCAGCTTTGCCGCAGATTTTGCTCGCTACGGGGATATAGACGGCGCTCCCGATGATTTGAAAGCTCCGTCCGCTAATTTGGCGGGGAGTGTCGTTTGGGTCATCGTTGCCCTAATTATCGTCATTGCACTGATTTATATCGTAATCAAGTTTCTTGCAAAACGCAGCCAGGCCTGGGGAACGAACCGTTCCCTCCGTTCGCTTGGAGGTATTACGCTTGGACAAAACAAGTCGCTTCAAGTTGTGGAAATTGCCGGCCGGCTGTATGTCGTAGGGGTAGGGGAGAATGTTACCCTTCTCGACCTGATCGACGACAAAGAGGAAGTACAGGCTTTGCTTTCGGCTCTTGAGCTGAAGCCGCAGACGGTATGGCCAACCAACGTGCTGGCTAACGCGCTTCAGAAGCTGCGGCGCGGCAAAATCGAACAAAACTCGGCCGATGAATGGGATTCGGCCGGCTCGTTTGAGCAGCTGCTCCAAGACAAATGGAACCGCCAATCAGAACGAAAGCAGCAGATGGAGTCGATGCTGCATAACTCAAAACATAATGAACGGTCGATGGATGATGAAAAATAAGTGGTTACTGACAATCGCTTTTGCACTAATGCTCGTAATGGCTATACAAACGCATGCTCATGCCGAACCTCTTCCGGATATCTCCATCAATGTTGGCAATTCGGATGATGGCCAGTCGGGCACAAGTTCGTTATCCATTCTGCTGCTTATTACGGTACTCAGCATCGCGCCTGCCATTCTCGTATTGATGACCAGCTTTACCCGGATTGTAGTTGTTCTTGGTTTTGTCCGGACTTCGATCGGCACGCCGACAACGCCGCCGACCCAGGTGATTATCGGGCTTGCGATGTTTTTGACCTTCTTTGTAATGGCGCCTACCTTATCGCAAGTTAATCAGGTCGCTCTTCAGCCGTATTTGAAGCATGAAATCTCTCAAACGGAAGCGTTCAAGAAAGCGGAAGTGCCGATGAAGAAGTTTATGTTTTCCAATACGAGAGAAAAAGATTTAAAGCTGTTTATGGATTATTCCAAAGCGGAAAAGCCAAAAACGTATGAGGATATCCCGCTTACCGTACTTGTCCCGGCTTATGCGATTAGCGAGCTGAAAACGGCGTTTCAGATGGGCTTCATGATATTCATTCCGTTTCTCGTCATTGATATGATTGTGGCGAGCGTTCTGATGTCCATGGGGATGATGATGCTGCCGCCGGTAATGATCTCTTTGCCATTTAAACTGCTGTTATTTGTACTGGTAGACGGATGGTATTTGGTCGTTCGGTCATTATTGCTCAGCTTTAACACGTAGCGGGCGAGGGGGAACTGCAGATGAGTACAGATTTTGTTATCGGCCTGGCAGGGCAAGCCGTATATACCGTTCTAATCAGCAGCGCGCCAATGCTGGCGCTTGCTTTGATTGTAGGCTTAATCATTAGCATCTTTCAGGCAACGACGCAAATTCAGGAACAAACGCTTGCTTTTGTACCTAAAATCGTAGCCGTGCTGATCGCTCTCATCGTATTTGGGCCATGGATATTGAACACCATTATTCAGTTCACTTACGACATCTTGAGCAATCTCTATAAATATATCGGATGATGGATGCAATCGTACAAGGGTTTCCTATTTTTTTGTTGATATTTTGTCGAATAACAGCATTTTTCGTCGTAGCTCCAATATTTGCGTTTCGAAATTTGCCGAATACGTTTAAGATTGGCCTCGGTTTTTTTATTTCCCTGCTTGTCTTTTTAACCTACGGCTTTAGCCAAACCGTTATAACGGACGCCACCTATGTGCTGATGATTATACGGGAAATATTGATCGGTCTTGCCATGGGGTTTGTTGTCTATTTGTTTTTTGCAGTTGTGCAGGCGGCTGGCGGGTTCATGGACATGCAGATCGGATTTGCGATGGCGAATGTGATTGATCCCGTAACCGGAAGTTCGGCGCCTTTGCTCGGCAATTTCAAATATATGCTGGCGATGATGCTCTTTTTAATGATGGACGGCCATCATTATCTGCTTAACGCTTTAATGGGCAGCTACAGCTGGCTGCCGCTTGATAACGAGGTGTATGCGCATTTTGCAGACGGCCGGATTTCGGATTTGCTGCTCCGCTTGGTTGGCAATACGTTTCTGTTAAGCTTGCAGGTTGCGGCGCCGATTATTGTGGCAATGTTTCTGACGGACGTCGGGATGGCTTTTTTAGCGAAAACCGCGCCGCAGTTCAACATTTTTGTTATCGGCATTCCGTTAAAGCTGTTGATCGGGTTAGCGCTGCTTATGCTCATCATGCCGGAAATTGCAACCTTGTTCAGCCATTTGTTTTCCATCATGTTCGATTCGCTTGAAAAACTGTTTGCCGTTATGCAGGGCAAGAGCGGGACGTAAGGAGGCGGCATGCGTGTGCGGACATCATACCGCTTAAAACTTGATTTACAGCTGTTCAGCCAGGAAAAAACCGAACGGGCCACGCCGAAGAAACGGCAGGAGTCGCGGAAAAAAGGGCAGGTTGCCAAATCTAACGAGCTGCCGAGCTCCCTTATTCTTTTATTTGGATTTTTATGCTTGATTATGATGGGCGGTTATTTCAAGCATCGCATACTGCTCCTCTTCGGAAGTTTGTTTCAAGACTGGCTGACCATGGATTTGAACGCCGGGAGCTTTATGAGGCTGGCAACGCATGTCATTACCGATCTGCTGCTGCTGCTTGCTCCCCTGTTTGCGGTAGCGGTTTTATTTGCAGTCGTGGGCAATGTTGTACAATTTGGCTTTTTGTTTACGGGTGAACCGCTTAAGCTGAAGTTTTCGAAGCTGAACCCGGTCAATGGCGCCAAAAATATATTTTCTGCCCATACGCTGGTAGAGTTTGTGAAAAGCGTATTGAAAGTAATTCTGATCGGAATCTGCGTCTACATAACGATTAGCAGCGAATGGTCCCGCATCATGGCATTATGGAGCGTTCCGGTCGACCAGATCTTCAGCTTTGCAGCCGGATTAACGATGAGGCTGGGAATCGAGATTGGTGCAGTGCTCGTCGTATTGTCGGCAGCCGATTTTATGTACAAGCGTTACGAGCATGAGAAAAGCATCCGGATGTCCAAGCAGGATATTAAGGATGAGTACAAAAAAACGGAAGGCAATCCGATCATTAAAGGGCGCATTCGCGAACGGCAACGGAAGATGGCGCTCATGCGGATGATGCAGGAAGTACCTAAAGCGGATGTAATCATTACAAACCCTACCCACTTTGCTATCGCACTTAAATATGACCCCGCCGAAATGGATGCTCCTGTTATCGTTGCGAAAGGGATGGACCATGTTGCCCAGCGCATCAAGGAAATCGCCAAGGAAAACGGCGTCATGACGATGGAAAACAAGCCGCTGGCCAGAGCGCTGTATGAACGATCGGAAATCGGGGATGTCATTCCGGCCGATTTGTTCCAGGCTGTGGCGGAAGTGCTGGCTTATGTATACAAAGTGAAGGGAAGAAGGAAGTAGCATCTAGTATGAAAGAGGGCATGAGGAAGGAGGCAGCGTCATGAAGGCTAAGGATCTCGTCATCTTGTTGGGGATTATCGGCATCGTGCTGATGATGGTTATTCCGATTCCAACGCCGCTTTTGGATATTTTGCTTATTTTAAACATTTCATTGGCGCTGATGATACTGCTGATCGCAATGAATACGCGGGAAGCACTTGATTTCTCCATATTCCCCGCTATCTTGCTTGTAACCACATTATTCCGGCTTGCTTTGAACGTATCGACGACAAGAAATATTTTGGCTCATCATGAAGCCGGCCAGGTCGTCAAAACGTTCGGCAGTTGGGTTGGCGGCGGCGAAATCGCGATTGGTTTCATCGTATTCCTGATTCTCGTTGTCGTTCAATTTATCGTGATTACAAAAGGTTCGGAGCGGGTAGCGGAGGTCGCAGCCAGATTTACGCTCGACGCGATGCCCGGTAAGCAAATGAGTATTGACGCCGATTTGAATGCGGGTCTTATTAATGAAGCGCAAGCGCGCGAACGGCGGCAAAAAATCGAACGGGAAGCCGACTTTTACGGCGCCATGGACGGCGCCAGCAAATTTGTGAAAGGCGATGCCATTGCCGCGATTATTATTTTGCTGATTAACCTGATCGGCGGTTTCGTCATCGGGATGGCCGTTCACGGCATGGGGTTTAAAGAAGCGCTGAGCACCTATTCCATTTTGACCATCGGCGACGGTCTGGTCAGCCAAATTCCAGCTCTTCTGATCTCGACGGCTTCAGGCCTCATTGTAACGAGAGCTGCCTCCGACGGCAACATGGCCGAGGATGTAACAAGCCAGCTGCTCAAGTATCCGAAGCTGCTCTATATCGTAGGCGGCACGGTAGCGCTGCTTGGTTTGTTTACGCCAATCGGCATTTTCCGGACATTCCCGTTTGCAGCATTAGTCATTTACGGAGGCTGGCGGATGCAGAAGGCTTTATCCAAGCAGAAACACGAAGAAGATATGCTTGTAGAGGAACAGCAGATTGAAGAAGTCCGCAGCCCGGAAAGTGTGATCAATCTGCTTCAGGTCGACCCGATTGAATTCGAGTTCGGCTACGGGCTAATTCCGCTGGCGGACTCGCAGCAGGGCGGGGATTTGCTCGACCGGATCATTATGATCCGCAGGCAGTGTGCGCTTGAGATGGGGCTTGTAGTGCCGGTTATCCGGATCAGGGATAACATCCAGCTGAAGCCTAACGAGTACTTGATCAAAATCAAAGGCAACATCATTGCCCGCGGCGAGCTTCTGCTAAACCATTACCTCGCCATGAGCCCGGGTTTTGAAGATGATTCCGTAGTTGGCATTGAGACGGTAGAGCCGGCGTTTGGCCTGCCGGCCATTTGGATTGATGATGCGATGAAGGAACGGGCTGAATTGTCCGGTTATACGGTTGTAGATCCGCCTTCCGTCGTAGCCACCCACTTGACGGAAGTCATTAAGCGGCACGCGCACGAGCTGATTGGCCGCCAGGAAACGAAGACGCTCATCGACAACGTGAGAGAGACGTATCCGGCGCTTGTGGATGAAGTTGTTCCTTCAATCTTGTCGGTAGGGGATATCCAGAAGGTACTTGCCAAGCTTTTGAAGGAAAAAGTTTCGATCCGCGATTTGGTTACAATCTTTGAAACGCTTGCCGATCACGGCCAGTTTACGAAAGATACGGATGTGCTGACAGAATATGTGCGACAAGGCTTATCCCGCCAAATTACGCAGCAATTTTCGCCAAACGGTGAAATGCTTCGCGTCATAACGGTTGGGCCGGGCTGGAGAAAAAAATTGCCGAGTCGGTACAGCAAACGGAACATGGCAGCTATATTACGCTGGATCCGGTGTCCACTCAGCAAGTTTACCAAAAATTGAATGAACAGGTGGGACGCCAAATTCAATCCGGCCAGCAGCCGCTTGTACTTGCATCACCTACGATCCGGATGTATCTTCGCCAAATCATTGAGCGGACGATGCAGGATGTGCCGGTATTGTCGTACAGCGAGCTGGAACCTAACGTCGAAGTGCAAAGCATCGGGGTGGTGAATTTATGAGAGTAAAGCGATATGTCGTAAGCGAGCTGCCTGAAGCGGTACAAATGATCCGCAGCGAGCTTGGCAAAGACGCCGTTATTTTAAATACAAAAGAAATTCGTGTCGGCGGCTTTATGGGCATGTTCCGCAAGCGGAAAATGGAGGTGCTCGCCGCGGTCGAATCCGGCGGCGGCGCTCCTTCCGCCGCGCCTGCGGCGTCAGTCCCTGCTGCACCGGCGGCAGTGCCGGCCGCTTTGCGCGGGGTGCCAGCTGCATACGAACAGCCGGCCGCAAGCGCTTATGCCCGGCAGGCTGCCGCCGCCGTGCGTGGGATGCCCGCATCGCCGATGCCGCAAGCGTCGTCGCAAGCGCCGCTCTTCGGGCATCCTGCGGCCGAACCGGTGCCGCCGCGCCGCGAAGAGCGCAAAAACAACGATTTTTTGCTGGAAGAGCTGCGCGGCATCAAGCAATACATATCACAGCTTGCATCGAGAGGCGAAGAGCCGGCGATGCTCCCGGAGGCGTTACAGGCGCTGCATGACAGGCTGACTGAACAAGAGGTTGCTCCGGAACTTATCGACCGCCTGATCGGCGAGATTCGCAACCAGCATGAAGACAGGCAGCTTGTGCTGCACAAGGATGAAGTATGGGAGTCGGCAAAGCAGTTTCTGGAAGAGTGGCTTGCTCCGTACGACGTTCAGCCGGTAGGCGAATCGGCGCGGGTAGTTCATTTTGTCGGCCCGACCGGCGTCGGCAAAACAACAACCATTGCGAAGCTGGCTGCGGAGCAGACGATTGGCCGCGGGAAAAAGCTCGGTTTCATTACGTCGGACACGTACCGAATTGCCGCCGTTGACCAGTTGCGAACCTACGCCAACATTTTGAACATTCCGCTGGAGGTCGTGTTTTCTCCAATGGATTTGTCGAAAGCTTATCTTCAGCTGGAAGACCGCGACCTAATATTTATGGATACGGCGGGCCGTAATTTCCGCAATGAGCTTCAAGTGTCCGAAGTGAACAGCTTGTTTAATCCCGGCGAGCATAATGAGACGGTCATGGTGTTCAGCCTCACCGGCAAAACGAAAGACATGGCTGCGGTTGCGGAGCATTTTATGAAATACGGCGTTCGCAAAGTGCTGTTTACGAAGCTGGACGAGACAAGCGTATACGGCGCCGTCTTGAATCTCATCGTACAGCTGCAGCTGAATCCGACTTATGTTGCCAGCGGACAGACCGTGCCGGACGATATTGCGCCATTCCATCCGCAGCAATATATCGCTCTGCTTCTGGGGCGCCGGCGGATGAGTGATCAGGCGGAAGCGTTACGCAAGCTTATACGCGGCAGAGTCTCGCAGGAGCAGCAGCGTGCGGAGACGCGTCTCATTACCGTCACAAGCGGCAAAGGCGGCGTTGGGAAATCGAATTTCAGCTTAAACTTTGCGCTGGCGCTTCAAAGCCTGGGGCAAAAAACGCTTGTTTTTGACGCGGATGTGGGCATGGCCAACATCGACGTGCTTATGGGCATATCGTCATCGCATACTTTTTACGACCTGCTCAGCCGGAAAAAGACGATTGAGGAAGTGATTCAGGAAGGCCCGGGCGGCATCCATTTTATTGCCGGCGGCTCAGGCATTGCCGATCTGCTGGAGTTGAAGCCGGAGCAGCTGCGTTACGCTGCAGAGCAGGTCGCTTCCCTGCAAGACCGGTATGACGTCATCTTGTTTGATACAGGTGCGGGATTAAGCCGGGAAGCGGTCAAATTCATGGAGTCGTCGCAGGATACGATCGTTGTCACTACTCCGGAGCCAACGTCCATTACTGATGCGTACGCCTTGCTGAAGCTGGTCCATTCCCTGCAGATCGAAACCCGCTTTAAGCTGGTTGTAAACCGTGCTTTGGATCATAAGGAAGGCAGCCATACGGCGGATAAAATCATATACGCCGCAGACCGGTTCCTGCAGCTCAAGCTGGAGAAACTGGGGATTCTTCCCGATGATCCCAGCGTTTCGAAGTCGGTGCGCAGGCAGTCGCCGTTTATGATTGCTTTTCCCGGCAGCCCGGCAGCCCGGGCGATGGAACAGCTGGCGCGATATTATTTGGAGCTGCCGAATAACACCCGCGGTTCCGGCGGGATAAGAGGATTTATACATAAGATGTTCAGTCCACCACGATAGCCTGTAAATCCTTGAGGGGGGAAAAAATGGAGCCGTATCGCATACTTGTCGTGGACGATTCGCCGTTTATGCGCGCAATTTTCAGCGATTTGATCATGCAGCATTCCGATTTTACGATTATCGGGACCGCAGCTAACGGAGAAGAAGGGGTTGAAGCGGTTAAACAGCTGCAGCCTGATGCGGTCACGCTTGATCTGGAGATGCCTCAGATGAACGGGCTCGAAGCGCTTCAAACGATTATGAAGGAAACGCCGACCCCTGTCGTTATGCTGTCCGGCATCAGCGAACAAAACACCAAAGAGACGATTAAGGCGCTTCAATACGGAGCGATCGATTTTATCCGCAAGCCAACCGCATCCGATGATATAAAGCAGGTTGGCGAGCTGCTGATCGAGAAGCTGAAAATTGCCGTAATGACCAAAAAGGTAAAGTCGTTTAAGACGGAATGGAAGGCAGCCGAACCGGAACAAACGCTAAAAACAGCCGCTTCGATAATCGCTGACCCGCCGTCATTCCCGTATCGGGAGCAAAATCATAACGCTGCTGAACCATCCGGGCAGCCGGCACCAGCCAAAAAGTCAAAAGCTGCAAATGCCGCGAAAACATACGCGAATTCGCCGTTTTCGCTGAATACAGCTAAACCCAAGCCTGGCGGAAGCAAGCAGAACAGCAGCAGAAAGCCGGAACACCGGCAAACGCCAGCCGGAAGCGCCGGACGTTTTATACATACGAATGAGGATTCAACGGCGCAAGGAGCCGATAAATTAAATAAACCGACGGTCTTCCGCCATGTGGTTGCCATTGGCACCTCAACCGGAGGGCCAAGGGCTTTGCATGAAGTGATCAGCGGACTGCCGGCCGATTTGCCCGCACCTGTTCTTGTCGTCCAGCATATGCCTCCGAAATTTACGAAGTCGCTGGCGCAAAGGCTGGACAGCTTCAGCCAATTAGAAGTAGTGGAGGCTGCGCAAGGGGAACGGGTTCGAGCGGGTGTCGTCTATATCGCGCCAGGCGGCAGCCATATGGAGCTGGCACAGGATCGCAGCGGCTACTGCATCAAGCTTACGGAGCAGCCGCCGCGAAACGGTCACCGTCCCTCCGTGGATGTGCTGTTTGAATCGCTTGTTCCCTACCGCGAGCTCGATCGGCATGCGGTCATTATGACGGGAATGGGCAGCGACGGGGCAAAGGGGATGGCGGCGCTGGCCGAAAGCGGCGCGGTATCCGCGATCGCTGAAGCGGAAGAAACCTGTATCGTATACGGCATGCCGCGCTGCGCGATTGAAAACGGATCGGCCAAAACCGTGCTTCCGCTGCAGCAAATTGCCTCAAATCTAGTTTCTAGCGTTACTCAATAGTCGGATCCCGACTACTCTATCAGGAGGTGCATGAATGATGGACATGAACGCATATCTGTCGATGTTTATCGATGAATCCAATGATCATTTGCAGGCGCTGAACGAAAACCTGCTGCAGCTGGAGGGCAATCCGGAGGATATTAGCATTGTACAGACGATTTTCCGGTCAGCCCATACGTTAAAAGGGATGTCTGCCACGATGGGGTTTGAGGATCTGGCATCGCTTACGCATGAAATGGAAAATGTGCTTGATTTGGTACGCAACAGCAAGTTAAAAATGGACGATTTTATTTTCGACACGTTATTTAAAGGACTGGATGCCCTAGAGGCGATGGTTCAAGATATCGTCAACGGCGGCACCGGCAAAGCGGATGTGCAAACCATTGTAACAGCGCTTGTCTCTATCGTAAAAGGGGACTATGCCAAAGGAGGACAAGCTCCGCAGCCTGCTGCTGCGGCCTCAGTCCAACCAGCCGCTGCAGCAGCGGCTTCGGCTTCCTATATGCTGGACGAATTCCAAGCTTCGATTTTGGAACAGTCGATTCAAAGCGGGCATCAAGTCTACCATGTCGTTGTCACCGTCCGTGAAGATTGCATGCTGAAAGCGGCCAGAGCGTATATGGTGTTCGATCTGATTGAACAAAACGGTGAAATTGTCAAATCGGATCCTTCCGTGCAGGATTTGGAGCAGGGCAGCTTCGAGCAGGCATTTTCGATCTTTACGATATGCAATTTGGCAGCGGACGAGCTGCAAAAGCGGATTTCGGATATTTCGGAAATCGAGCAGGTACAGGTGACCTCGCTTGATCTGGAATCGTTAAAGCTGATGACGGCTAAACAGCAGCAGACGGCTGCCGCAGGATCGCAAGCACCTGTCCAAACGGAACAAGCCGCCGCCGCAGGAGCTGCGCGGGAGGAAGCGGCGCGCCAAGTGGCTGCCGGACGGAATCAGGCTGCAGCGGGCGGGGCTGCAGCAGTATCCAAAACGATCCGCGTGGATATTGAACGGCTGGACACGCTTATGAACCTGTTCAGCGAGCTGCTCATTGACAGGGGCCGCTTGGAACAATTGGCAAGTGAAGTGAAACGGTCGGAATTGACGGAAACCGTTGAGCATATGTCACGGGTCAGCAACGACCTTCAAAATATTGTGCTGAAGCTTCGCATGGTGCCGGTAGAGTCGGTATTTAACCGGTTCCCGCGCATGGTGCGCGACCTTGCGAAATCGCTTGATAAAAAAATCGATCTGATCATTACGGGGGCTGATACAGAGCTTGACCGTACTGTAATTGATGAAATCGGCGATCCGCTGGTCCACTTGCTGCGCAATTCCGTCGACCACGGCGTTGAAACCGTCGATAAGCGGCTGGCCGCAGGCAAGCCGGAAACCGGTACGGTTCATCTTCGCGCCTACCACAGCGGCAACCATGTCTTTATTGAGGTGGAAGACGACGGCGGCGGCATCAATCGCGAGAGGGTGCTGCAAAAGGCGCTCGCGAACAAGGTCGTATCCGAAGATCAAGCCAAAAAAATGAGCGCCGACGAAATCAATATGCTGATCTTTGCTCCTGGCTTCAGCACGGCAGAAGTCATTTCGGATATTTCCGGACGCGGCGTCGGCCTTGATGTAGTCAAATCGAAGATCACTTCGCTGGGCGGCAATGTCTCGATTGAATCGGAATACGGCAAAGGAACCAAATTCTCCGTACAGCTGCCGCTTACGCTTTCGATCATTACCGCTATGCTGATCAAGCTGGGCTCGGAGAAATATGCGATTCCGCTTTCATCCATCGTGGAAACCGGCATTATCCGCCAGGAAAATGTATTGAATGTGCACGGTTCCAAAATGGTAGAGTTCCGTAACACGGTTATTCCGCTAGTTTCGTTAAGCCGTGTGCTGGATGCGCTGGACTTTAACGAAACCGAAGAAGACGAAACGGAAATTATCGTGATCCGCAAAGGGGAGAAGCTGGCTGCCGTAATGGTCGACCAGTTTATCGGCCAGAAAGAAATTGTATTGAAATCTATGGGCAATTATTTGAAAAATGTCGATAAAATTTCCGGCGCAACCATTCTTGGCGACGGTCAGGTAGCTCTTATTATTGATCCAAGCTCGCTTATCAAATAGAGCAAGCGGGCTGGAGTGGAACCTATGGCAGGCATGATTCCTATAAGGCTAAATCATTTCTTAATTTCTCGGGAGGGTACGGAATATGGCGGAAGAGGTAAAAGTTATCGTATTTGCGCTGGCAGACGAAGAGTATGGCATTGAAGTGGACAAGGTTCGCACCATTGAAAGAATGATGCCGATTACGCGCGTTCCGAAAACACCGGCTTTTGTAAAAGGAGTAATCAATCTTCGCGGCATTGTGGTCCCGGTCATTGATCTTCGCGGCCGTTTTCAGCTGCAAGAGACGGAACCGACGGATAACTCCCGCATTATTGTAGTTGCCGTTAACGAAATGGAAGTTGGTTTTATCGTAGATTCGGCCAACGACGTTATTGATATTGATACGGATACGATTGATTCTCCGCCGGAAGTCGTGGGCGGCATTAAAGCGAAATATTTGCACGGCATAGCCAAAATCGGCGATAACCGGCTGCTTATTATGCTGAATTTGTCCGAAGTATTAAACCGGAATGAAATTATTCAGCTTGAGCAGCTTGAGGTATAACGGTGAGTGTATTTAGCCGTTTCGAAGCTTTTGAATTTGATGTGCTCCGAGAAGTGGGGAATATCGGGGCCGGCCATGCGGCGACGGCATTGTCGCACCTGCTGAATAAACCGGTTGATATGTCGGTGCCGCGCGCAAGCTTGCTGGCGTTCGAACGTATCGCGGATTATGTAGGCGGCCCCGAGCAGGTCGTTACCGCCATTTATTTGCGGGTGGAAGGCGATGCTCCCGGCAACCTGTTTTTCATTATCGACGAGCATTCCGCTAACCGGATGCTGTGCCAGCTGCTTGGAATGGAACCGGTTCAGGGAGCTTTTTCAGAGCTGGAGCTTTCGGCGCTATGCGAAGTAGGCAATATTTTGGCCGGCTCTTACCTATCATCGCTGGCAGATTTGACCCGGCTGAATATGATGCCGACAGTCCCTTCCATCACGATGGACATGGCCGGAGCGATCCTCAGCTACGGCGTCATGCTTTACGGGGAAATGGGCGATTCCGCTTTGCTGATCGAAACGTCATTTTTGGAAGGCGGAGAATCGCTCGACGGACATTTTTTCTTTATTCCCGATCCGGAATCATTTACTCAAATATTTGAGGCGCTGGGAGTGCCCGTATCATGATGCAGCAGCATTTGGTCAAAGTTGGAATGGCAGATTTGAATATTGCTTGGGAAGGCGCCATCTTGCGGACAACGGGGCTTGGCTCATGCGTAGGACTTACATTATATGATCCCGTCAAAAAGATTGCCGGTATGGCCCACATCATGCTGCCATCTTCAGACATTGCCAGAGAAACTGCTTTCAATAAAGCCAAATATGCGGATACCGCATTGCCGGAACTGATTGAGCGGATGAAGGAAGCGGGAGCTTGCCCGTCAAGGCTGCAGGCCAAAATGGCTGGCGGCGCGCAAATGTTTGCGTTCGCCGGCCAAGCGGATGCGATGCGGATCGGATTACGCAATGCGGAGTCGTGCAGCCGGATGCTTGAAGCGTGGTCCATTCCTGTCGTCGGGCAGGATACTGGCGGCAACTACGGCAGAACGATTGAAATTGACAGCAGCAACGGTGTGCTAGCCATTCGCAGCGTGCCGTTCGGGACAAAGGAGATTTAAGATGCTTGGAACATGGCGATGGAATGTAATGCTGGGCATCATTGGCCCGGTTTTGACGATATTGTTTTCAATTGGGCGCAATCCGCTTCCGGTTATAGGGATGCGGAGCGGGTACGCATTCGTCGCCTTTTTCCTGCTCGCTTACGTTTTGCGGTTTGTTCTGGCGATCATATTGAAGCCCGCTGATTTGCAGGACAAGCCTGCCGGAGAGACGGCTGCAGGAATGAAAGTCGATTTAAGCACGCCGGACGAAAGCGATGATTTGAACGAACTGCTTAAATCCGGCTTGGAGGCAGCAGCTTCGGGCAGTCCCGGTACAAGCCGGGAAGAACAGCAGGCTTTGTTTAAGCCGCTGAATCCGCAAAAGCTGGTAATGGCTCAAAACCAGAATCCTGAGGAACTGGCTAAAGCTGTGCGTCATCTGACAGGGAGGTGAGGACGATGGTCGTATCGAAAATGCCGCAGACCACCATGCAATTGTGGCAGGCATGGAAGGACGAAAGGGATGTTGAAGCGAAGAAGCAGCTCATTGAACAATATTTGCCGCTTGTTGATTATGTCACAAACCGGATGGCAATCGGCCTCCCTAAAACCGTTTCGAAAGATGATTTGAGCAGCAACGGCGTAATGGGGTTAATCGACGCCATAGAAAAATTCGACTATTGCAGAGGCAACCAATTCGAAACCTATGCTTCATGGCGGATCCGCGGAGCGATTATTGACGGGTTAAGACAAGGCGACTGGGTGCCGCGCTCCGTAAGGGAAAAGGCGAAAAAAGTAGAAGAAGCGTATCAGGTGCTGGAGCAAAAATATATGCGGTCCGTCACGGATTCCGAAATTAGCAGCTATTTGAATATAAGCGAAAAAGATTTTACAACAATGCTGCAGGAAATCGCCGTCACTACGATATGTTCGCTGGAAGATCCGATCCGGGAGGAAGAATCCGAGACTAGATTGTCTCTTCTTGTAGATGAAAAGGCCAAAAATCCGGATTACAAGGTCCACGAGTTTTATTTGAAGGAATCGCTTGTGCAGGGCATTAAAAAATTGACAGAGAAGGAACGGATCGTGATCTCTTTGTTCTATTACGAAGAGCTGTCGCTGAGCGAAATCGCCGATGTCATGTCGCTGTCGCCGTCACGAATCTCGCAGCTTCATTCGAAAGCTATTTTGCGCTTGCGCGGAGCTTTAGCTAAACATAAAGACCAACTTTTGCAGCATTAGAAGGGAGGAAGTCGGGTGGAAGATCAACATTTGGAGTCTTACCTGCGTATTCAGATTTCAGCCGATAAGCTGACTGCATTCTTAATGTTCACCCGCATTTCCGATGACTTTGCCTGCACGCCGGAGCAGCTGGAGCGCTTTGTACGCAGCAAAGGGGTTGTTTATGGCATTAATCAGGCGGCCATTTATAAAATTTGCGCAGATCCGGTATTGTACTGCAAAGAGCAAACGGTTATTGCAACGGGTGAGGATGCCAAACCGGGAGCTGACGGTTATGTCAGATTCCTTTATGATATGGATCAAGCTGAACGCCGTCCTGCGGAGATGCAGGACGGCAAAGTTGATTTAAAAGAGATTAGCCAGCTCCGCAACGTGAAACGCGGCCAGCTGATTGCGGAGCGTGTGGAGCCGAAGCCCGGACCGCCTGGAAAGCTTGTAACAGGAGAGCAGATTCCATCCAGGCTGGGCAAAACCGCTTATTTCAAAATCGGCAAAAATGTCGTTTGCAACGCGGAACAAACCGGACTTTATTCGACGATCGACGGTCTGATTACCTTAACGGACCGGGACAAAATTAATGTATTCCCGGTCTATGAAGTGAACGGAGACGTCGATTACCGGGTCGGCAATATCGACTTTGTCGGCACCGTCGTCATTCGCGGCAATGTGTTAAGCGGATTCCGGGTGAAAGCCGCAGGCGACATCCGGGTCATCGGCGGCGTCGAGGGCGCCGACATTGAGGCGGACGGGTCGATCGAAGTGACCGGCGGCATTTTGGCAGGGAATAAAGGGCTTGTGAAAGCCGGGAAAAATGTGAAAAGTTCCTTTATACAAGACGCTAATGTGGTAGCAGGCGACGAGGTGCTGGTTACGCAAAGCATCATGCACTCTAACGTGCGTGCAGGTAAGCAGGTTGTTTGCTCGGGGCGAAAGGACTGATCGTTGGCGGCATTATTCAAGCCGGCGAAACGATAACAGCACGTACGGCAGGCAATACGATGTCGACGGCTACGACGCTGGAGGTTGGCGTAAAGCCGGAGCTTCGTACTGAGTTAATGGAGCAGCGCAGCCTGGTCAAGCAGTTAAATGAATCGCTTGATAAAACAGACAAAGCGCTTGTCATACTGGATCAGCTCGCTGCCGCCGGCAAGCTCACTCCGGACCGGATGGGCATGCGTGCCCAGCTGGCCGTTACTAAACGCCAGTCTGCAAGCCAGATTGATAATGCCAAGGAGCGGATTCTTGAAATTGAAAAATCGCTGGAGGATACGGAACACGCCAAAGTGAACATTGTAAATATGATCTATGGCGGCACGAAGGTTGTAATCGGACGTTATACCCGATTCGTCAAAGATCCGCTCCAGCGTGTTTCTTTTGCTTATCTGGATGGCGATATTTCAACCGTCGCTTATCGGAACTAACTTGCTGCAATGCCCGTTTGAACCATTTCGCTGGTGAAGGGGGAGGCGCATTTGACTTATCAGCCAATTGATCTGCAGTTATCTATACCTCGCACGCCTGAACAAGGCAGTGTACAAGCACAGGCCGTTCACCGTTCGGTTGCGGAGCAGCAGCAGCTGGCTGCGCAGACCGGGAAAGAAACGGAGCGGCTCCGCACAAGCAGCACGCCTGTTGAACAATCCGGAAACACGCATATTCGCAGCGGCGAAGAACGCCAGAAGCAGGCGGCCAGGCCGCTGGACAAGCGGACTGCCAAAAATGCGGGAGCGGAAGAGGAAGAGAAACCCGCTCATCCTTTTAAGGGACATCATATTGATATTTCGCTGTAGCTGTACATTGGGGTCGGAACCGGCTGCAGCAGCCTGTTCGCTATTTTAGTTTCTTCATTAGAATAGATGATATTCGCACGGCCGGGGATTGCCGACCGAACCCGATGGAACGTAAGCCTTAAAGGAGAGACAAAAAAGCATGTGGCAATACATTGCTTTGCTGGGAGCAGTTATCGCAATTGCGGCACTCATTATGCCGCGGAACAAGAATGAAACGGCCGTTTCGGCCAAACCGCTGCAAAAAATGGAGCTTGCCTTCGAGCAGTTCATGGAGAATATGGAGCTCGATATTGAAGAAATGAGCAGCCTGGCTGCTGAAGCGCATCGGCAGACGAATGAAAGGCTGGATGCGCAGCACCGCAAAATCGTCGAGCTGGAGCAGCAGCTGGCGGAACTTCGCTTGTCTTCTCCGGCGGCTGACTGTCCGCCCGCGGCCAGCACAACAGGCTCTGCGCCTGCATGGGCTGAGGGTACTGCGCAAGGCGCGGGCGTGATTGCCGCAGCTGCAGAAGCTGCCGCTGCGGCTTCCGTGGCCGTTTCAGCTGCAAGCGGAGCTGGCGACACGGCTCCGGACGTTGATGAGCAGCCAAGTCCGTCCGCTGCGGAGACGCATGCTGATGCTTCTGCAAGCGGTACGATTCAAGCGCGGTATGAACAGCTGATTCAGCTTTATAAGGAAGGCAAATCGATCGAAGCGATTGCCAAACGGCTGCAGATGAACAAAGGGGAAGTGCAGCTGATTTTGCAGCTGGCCAAGCAGGAGGCGGCCGCCCATGCTTAGAAACCGGAGTTTTGTGCTGGGAGCGGGCATCGGCATCATTTGCGGAGCGCTGCTGCTGCAGCTGATGCTTGTTGGACAAGACCGTATAAAGACGGATGCTGATGCTGATACAAGCGGTACTGGGGAAGCGATGTACTCGCAATCCGAAGTGGACGCGATGATTGCCGCGGAAAAGGATTCGTGGGCGCTAAACCATGCCGAAGGTAACACGCCGGCCGCTTCTTCAAGCCCAGCGCAGCAACAGGGAACGGCGGCTCCTTCGTCCGGGGAGCCGGAAAAACCCGCGGAGCAGCAGCAGGCGCCGGCGCAGCCGAAACCCGAGGATAACGGCAGCCAGCAGGAAGTTGCTGCAGACGGATCCAAGCAAGCGGGCTTGCGGATTATACGGATCGAGAACGGTATGGGCTTGGAGCAGGCTGGAAGCTTGCTGCAGAAGGAAGGGCTCGTTGCACAGCCTGATGATTTTGTCCGCCAGATGAAAAAAAGCGGAAAGAAGGCGCGTGCCGGTTATTTTCTAATTGCCGGCCAGCCGACGCTGGAGGAAATCGCGGATATCGTGTCCAGCGCGCCGCTTAGTTCCGCGCAAAAGAATTTGCTGGACAAGCAGCTCGCCCGGCAGGCCGAGTAAGCTGCAAACAAATGAGAACAGCCGGACATCGCGTTGTTGCACTGCGTATGCAGTTATGGTATATTAATTGACGGTGTTAAAAACACACGCCCCGTCAATTCCGTTAACGGTGCTTCCGAATCGGGAGTTTTAACGGAAGATGCGACAGGCGGAGGCTAAATCCAAAACCATTACAGGAGGTGTTGAAGAAATGGCGGTTATTTCCATGAAACAGCTTCTCGAAGCTGGGGTACACTTCGGTCACCAGACTCGTCGCTGGAACCCTAAGATGGATCGTTATATCTTCACAGAAAGAAACGGAATTTACATCATCGATTTGCAAAAAACGGTTAAAAAAGTGGAAGAAGCTTATAACTTCGTTCGCTCCGTTGCAGCGGAAGGCGGCACTGTTCTTTTCGTAGGTACGAAAAAACAAGCGCAAGACTCCGTTAAAGAAGAAGCGGAACGTTGCGGCAATTTCTACATCAACCAACGTTGGCTCGGCGGCACGCTGACTAACTTCCAAACGATTCAAAAACGTATTGATCGTCTGCGTCAAATCGAAACTTGGGAAGAAGACGGCACGTTCGAAGTTTTGCCGAAGAAAGAAGTTATCATTCTTCGCAAAGAGAAAGATCGTCTCGAGAAATTCCTCGGCGGCATCAAAGGCATGAAAGGCCTGCCTAGCGCGCTGTTCATCATCGATCCTCGCAAAGAGCGTATCGCTGTTGCGGAAGCTCGCAAGCTTGGTATCCCAATCGTAGGTATCGTTGATACGAACTGCGATCCGGACGAAATCGATTATGTAATCCCAGGCAACGACGACGCTATCCGCGCTGTTAAATTGCTGACTTCCAAAATGGCTGATGCCATTGTTGAAGCAAACCAAGGCGAACAAACGACTGCATAATACATGCTCGGTGAGCCTATAAAGGGTGGTCAGATGGTGAAAGCCTCTCACCGCCCTTTTTTTGAACATAAAAGCGGGAAACGAACGTCTCTCGCGCAACGGTGATTATAATAACGAAATACCGAAATCCAGGAGGGTTTAATATGGCAGTTAGCGCTAGCGCAGTAAAAGAACTTCGTGAAAGAACAGGAGCAGGAATGCTCGATTGCAAAAAAGCACTGGAAGAAACAAACGGCGACATCACGAAAGCAATTGAATTCCTTCGTGAAAAAGGTCTGTCCGCAGCAGCAAACAAAGCCGGCCGTATCGCTACGGAAGGCGTAATCGAGTCCTACATCCATGCAGGCGGCCGTATCGGCGTTCTGGTTGAAATCAACTGCGAAACCGACTTCGTTGCTAAAACCGATCAATTCAAATCTTTTGCTAAAGACATCGCTATGCAAATCGCGGCAGCAAGCCCTAAATATGTTCGCCGTGAAGAAGTTCCTGCTGAAGAGCTGGACAAAGAACGCGAAATCTTGAAAGCACAAGCATTGAACGAAGGCAAACCTGCCAACATCGTTGAAAAAATGGTTGAAGGCCGTCTGGCTAAATACTATGAAGAATATTGCCTGCTTGAGCAACAATTCGTAAAAGATCCGGACAAAAAAATCTCGGCTCTTCTGAACGAAAAAATCAGCTCGATCGGCGAAAACATTTCGATCCGTCGTTTTGTTCGTTATGAACTGGGCGAAGGTCTCGAGAAGAAACAAGATAACTTCGTTGAAGAAGTTATGGCACAAGCTAAGCTGTAAACCGAACGCACAGGCGGGGCGGCACTTCCGCCCCGCCTTCTTTGTAGCCTTTTTTCTTTGACACTCGTATGTTAGGCAGAACAATTTGAAATAGGCCCTTTCCGACTAGGGGCATGATGGAGGTATGAATGTTGGAGAGGCCAGTTTATAAACGCATTGTACTTAAAGTGAGCGGTGAATCCCTTTCGGGTAACGCAGGTTACGGCATTGAAGCTTCGATGATTTCTTCGATCGCGGAACAAGTGAAGGAAGTTGTTGCACTTGGCGTTGAAGTGGCAATCGTCGTTGGCGGAGGCAACATCTGGCGCGGTATTGCAGGTACAGCAAAAGGCATCGATCGGGCTACCGCCGATTACATGGGCATGCTGGCAACGGTTATGAACTCGCTGGCGCTGCAGGATGCGCTGGAGCAGATTGAAGTTCCGACCCGCGTCCAAACGTCGATCGCCATGCAGCAAATCGCAGAGCCTTACATTCGCCGCCGCGCGATTCGCCATCTGGAAAAAGGCCGCGTCGTTATTTTTGCAGCCGGCACAGGCAATCCGTTTTTCTCCACGGATACAACCGCCGCGCTTCGTGCAGCAGAAATCGAAGCGGAAGTTATACTTATGGCCAAGAACAAAGTGGACGGCGTTTATTCCGCCGATCCGTTTAAAGATAGCAGCGCTGTGAAGTTTGAAGAGCTGACTTATTTGGATGTCCTGAACAAAAACTTGGGCGTTATGGACTCTACCGCGTCTTCGTTGTGCATGGACAACAACATTCCGCTTGTGGTGTTCTCCATTACGGAACAGGGCAACATTAAACGTGTAGTGCTTGGTGAAAAAATCGGAACGATCGTGAAAGGAAGTGCGAAGTAGTGCCACAAGCTGTGAAGAAAAACGCTGAAGAACGGATGGACAAAGCTATTGCAGCTTTGAAACGCGAGCTTGCAACGCTGCGTGCAGGACGCGCGACACCAGCTCTGCTGGACCGTGTTCAAGCTGAATACTATGGCGCCGTTACACCGCTTAACCAACTTGCGAATATCAATACGCCGGACTCCCGTACGCTCATGATTCAGCCGTGGGATAAATCGTCTATTGGTGCTATCGAGAAAGCGATTCTCAAGTCGGATTTGGGGCTTACCCCGTCCAATGACGGTTCCGCGATCCGTATTTCGATTCCTCCGCTGACAGAGGAGCGCCGCCAGGAGCTTGTTAAGCTGACGAAGAAATTTGGCGAAGAAGCGAAAGTAGCTATCCGGAACATTCGCCGCGATGCGAATGACGATATTAAAAAGCTGGAAAAAGAATCGATTTCGGAAGATGAATCGCGCCGCCACCAGGAAGATATCCAGAAGGTTACGGACCGTTTTATTGCAGAAGTTGAAAAAGTATTGAGCGCTAAAGAAAAAGAAATTATGGAAGTCTAAATGCAAGCAAGCCCCTCCTCAGCCAGGTGGGGTTTGGTTTTTGAAATCCGTGCAGGAGGAACGAAGATGATCAAGCGACTTTTAGGGAAACTTGACAGGTCATCCAAGAAGCCTGTTGACCTGGAGCGCACGGACAATGTTCCAAGGCATGTGGCCATTATTATGGACGGTAACGGCCGATGGGCGAAAAAGCGGGGATTGCCTCGAATAGCAGGGCACCATTCCGGTATGAAAGCAGTCAAACGGGTAACACTGGCAGCTAAAGCGGCCGGTGTGGAATATTTGACGCTGTACGCATTTTCAACGGAAAATTGGAAACGTCCAAAAGAAGAAGTCGATTATTTAATGAAGCTTCCAATGGAGTTTTTGGAGCTGGAACTGGCAGATCTGATCCGCAACAATGTTCAGGTCAGAATGATGGGCTATACGAATGAACTTCCAAAGCAGACGCTAAACGCACTGGAGGACGCTGTCCGGAAGACGGCCAGCAATACAGGCTTAATCCTTAATTTTGCCTTGAATTACGGAAGCCGCAGAGAAATGATGGAGGCTGTTAAGCAAATTGCGGACGATGTGCAGGCAGGCAAACTGGACTGTAATCAGATTGATGAGCAGCTGATGTCTACCCGTTTATTAAGCGGCGATCTGCCGGACCCTGATCTGCTGATTCGGACAAGCGGCGAGATTAGGCTTAGCAACTTTATGCTTTGGCAGCTGGCGTACAGCGAGATGTGGTTTACAGAAGTGTATTGGCCGGAGTTTTCCGAGGAGCATTTTCATGAAGCATTAATGGAATATAAGCGGCGTGCCCGGCGATACGGCGGGTTATAAGCCACACAAGCTTCAAGAAATCGGAGTGTGACCATACTTTGAAACAACGAATTATTACAGGTTTATCGGCCGCTGTTGTATTTGTTGCAGTTGCAATCGCTGGCGGCTGGTTGTATACGGCTCTTGTTATTTTTTTGGCAATAGTTGGATTTGCGGAATTCGTTAAAATGAACGGGGAGAAGTGGAGCTCCGCGATTTCGATTATCGGCTATGCAGGCATGATCGCATTTTTATTGCCTTGGTCTGCGTGGGGGATGGAACCGCCGTCTTCCATGGCCGTCGTGTGGCTTCTTATGCTTGTGCTGCTGGCTTTGACGGTTGTTACCAAAAATAAAAAAACAATCGACAGCGCCGCGCTTATGCTTTTAGGCGCTTTATATGTTGGTCACGGCTTTAACGCGATGATTCAAGTGCGTGATATTAATGAACACGGATTTTTCTGGACCTTTTTATGCTTTGGCTGCATTTGGGCATCCGATGTCGGCGCATATTTTGCCGGGCGAGCTTTCGGTAAACATAAGCTGTGGCCGTCCATCAGCCCGAATAAAACGATTGAAGGCGCAATCGGCGGCGTCGTTTTGTCGCTGATCATTGCAACCCTATGCAAACTCTTATTCCCGGCTTGGATTGGCTTACATACCGCATGGCTGATTGCCGTTATTGCGGCTGTCGCCGGACAATTTGGCGACTTGATTCAATCCGCATACAAACGGGTGCGGGATATTAAAGATACAGGCAACATCCTTCCAGGCCATGGCGGGATTCTGGATCGCTGCGACAGCTGGCTCATTGTATTCCCATTGCTGCTGATCAGCGACTTGCTGCCGAATTAGGAGGGCTTGGCATGAAAAAGATTGCGATTTTAGGTTCAACAGGCTCGATCGGCACGCAAACGCTTGACGTAGCCGCAAACGAACCGGAACGTTATCAAATTACAGGTTTGGCTGCCGGAAGCAACGTAGATGTGCTGGTCGAGCAGGCTAAGCAGTTTCAGCCGCAAATCGTCAGCTTGGCAACCAAAGAAGCGGCTGAGCAAGCGTCTCTTGCACTGCCTGCTTCTATTAAAGTGGTGTACGGGGAAGAAGGACTGTTGGAAGTTGCTGCGGCAACGGACGCAGATGTCGTTGTTACCGGCATCGTTGGCAGCAGAGGGCTTCCGGCTACGCTGGCTGCCATTGACGCAGGCAAAACAATCGCCCTTGCCAACAAAGAAACGCTGGTTACAGCGGGACATATTGTAATGGAGCGCGCAGCACGCAAAGGTGTGGCGATTTTGCCGGTAGACAGCGAGCATTCGGCCATTTTCCAATGTTTGAACGGCGAAGACAAATCGGCGATACACCGGATTACGCTTACGGCTTCAGGCGGCTCCTTCCGTGACAAAACGCGGGCGGAGCTGGAGGGCGTAACCGTATCGCAAGCGTTAAACCATCCGAATTGGTCGATGGGGGCCAAGGTAACGATTGATTCCGCTACGATGGCAAACAAGGGGCTGGAAGTGATCGAGGCTCACTGGCTGTTCAATATGTCGTATGACCAAGTAGATGTACTCATCCATCCGGAAAGTATCGTTCATTCATTCGTTGAATTTAACGACTACAGTGTAATCGCTCAAATGGGGCTGCCGGATATGCGTGTGCCGATCCAGTACGCGCTGACCTATCCGGAGCGCCGCCCTTCGCCGGCCGGAAGAATGAATCTCGCTTCCATCGGCCGGCTGAATTTCAGGGAGATGGATCTGGAGCGGTACCCTTGCTTGAAATATGCTTATGAGTCCGGGCGTGCCGGCGCTTCTGTTCCAACCGTATTTAATGCTGCCAATGAAGTGGCGGTGGCCCGGTTCTTACAAGGGGAAATTTCATTCCTCGGAATCGAAAAGGTAATCGAAACGGTGCTGGACAAGCATTCTGCTGTGCCTGTTAATGATTTGGCCGCTATCGCCGAAGCGGACGCTTGGGCGCGCCGCACAGCAGCAAATGTATAGCGCAGCAGGCAAAAGCTGGTTCTCTTGTATCGGGCGCGAGAATAATGATAATCTATGTACAGGCCGTTACGAACAGGAGGCAAGGCTATGCATATGATTCAGGTCGTCTTTTTGACCGTGCTCGTTTTTTTCGTTATCGTGACGATTCACGAATGGGGACATTTCTTTTTTGCCAAACGGGCAGGTATCCTTGTTCGGGAATTTGCCATAGGGTTTGGTCCTAAGCTGTTCTCTATGAAAAGAGGCGAAACCCGCTATACGCTGCGGCTTGTGCCGGCTGGCGGATATGTCCGGATGGCGGGCGAAGATCCCGAAATTGTCGAAGTGCAATCGGGCCAGACCGTTGCGGTGCGTCTAAAGAACGATAAGGTGACGCGTATTTATTTGGACCGGCTCGATGAACGGAGCAATGTCATTCGCGGAGAAGTGACCGCTATTGATCTGGAGAAGCAGCTATACATCAGCTTGGATGTCGAGGGCGATATCGAGCGTTATGCTGTACACCCGCAAGCGGTCATGATTAATAAAGGCAACGAAACGCAGATCGCTCCTTATGACCGCCAATTCGGCAGCAAAACCGTGGGACAGCGGGCGCTGGCGATTTTTGCCGGTCCAGCAATGAACTTTGTTCTTGCGTTTGTATTGTTCAGCACCTATATTCAGATGGCGGGTATTCCGACTGCGGAGCCTGATCATATTCTTGTAGATGCTGTAACGGACGGAATGCCGGCGCAGCAAAGCGATATTAAGCCCAACGATGTGCTGAATGCGGTGAATGGCCAGCCAATAGGAGCCGATTTTGATAAAATGATTGATATTATCGGCAAATCGCCGGGCAAGCCGGTGACGGTTGACATTACCCGTAACGGGCAAAAGCTGCAAATTAAGCTTACGCCGGTCGCGGACAGCGAAGGCGTCGGCAAAATCGGGATAACGGCAAAATATCCAAAAGTTCCGACACGCCATGCGACGTTTAGCGAAACGATTTCCGGATCAGCCAAGCTGATGAAAAATATGACGGTAACCATTTTCCAAGGATTTGGGAAAATTATTACCGGTGATTTCAAGCTGGATGACTTAGGAGGTCCGGTCCGGACGGCTGAAGTGACCAGCGAAATTGCGAAGCAAGGCATTACGCAGCTTACGTCGTGGACTGCGCTGCTTAGTTTGTATCTCGGGATATTCAATCTGCTGCCGATACCGGCGCTGGATGGCAGCCGTTTGCTGTTTATCGGGCTTGAAGCGCTGCGCGGAAGGCCGATTCATCCGAATAAAGAAAGCATGGTTCATTTTATCGGCTTTGCGCTTATTATGCTGCTGATGCTGGTAGTGACCTACAACGATATTTTGCGTTTGGTAAGAGGGGAGCCATAAGCCGTTTATGTCAAAGGACAAACAATTTGTAACGGAGATTACGCCGCAAAGCGAAGATTTCTCCAAATGGTATATTGATGTCATCAAAAAAGCCGAGCTCATGGATTATTCGCCGGTGCGCGGCTGTATCGTGTTCCGCCCGGAAGGCTATGAGCTGTGGGAAAATATTCAGCGCGACCTGGACCGCCGCTTTAAAGAAACGGGCCATCGTAATGCGTATTTCCCGCTGTTTATTCCGGAGAGCTTTTTCCAGAAGGAAAAAGAGCACGTGGAAGGCTTTAATCCGGAGCTTCCATGGGTAACGGAAGCGGCAGGCGAGAAGCTGGAAGAACGTCTGGCCGTACGCCCGACGTCGGAAACGATGTTTGGCCATATGTATGCCAAATGGATTCAATCGTACCGCGACCTTCCGGTGCTCATTAACCAGTGGGCCAATGTGGTCCGCTGGGAGAAACGTACGCTGCCGTTCCTACGCACAAGCGAATTTCTGTGGCAGGAAGGCCATACCGCCCATGAGACGGAACAGGAAGCGCGTGAAGAAACGATGCGCATGCTTGAAGTTTACCGCGATTTCGTAGAGGAATTCCTTGCGATGCCGGTTATCGTCGGCCAAAAAACGCCTTCGGAGAAATTTGCCGGAGCGGTTGATACCTTTTCGATTGAAGCGATGATGAAAGACGGCCGTGCGGTACAAGCCGGTACATCCCATTACTTGGGCACTAACTTTGCCGTTGCATTCGATATTAAGTTTTTGGATCGCGAAAATACGCTTCAATACGTGCACACCACCTCTTGGGGGACAAGCACGCGCCTGATCGGCTCAATGATTATGGTGCATGGCGACGACCGCGGCCTTGCATTGCCGCCGAAAGTAGCGCCTACGCAAGTGATCATGATTCCGATCGGTCCTGCCAAAACGCGCGAGCAAGTCGTCGGCCGGGTAGACGAGCTGTATGCCGAGCTGAAAAAAGCAGGCGTACGCGTTCGTGTGGACGACCGTGCGGATGTCAGCCCGGGCTGGAAATTTAACGAATACGAAATGCGCGGCGTGCCTCTCCGTCTGGAGCTTGGCCCACGCGATATGGAAAACGGCGTAGTCGTTCTCGTATCCCGCATTTCTGGGGAAAAACGAATCGTAGAGCAGGCGAACCTTGTCCAAGAGGTAGAAAAAATGCTTGCCGAAATTCAAACGGAAATGTTCGAGAAAGCGAAGCAATTCCGCGACGAGAACTTCAAATCGGTTGATACGCTGGATGAAATGAAAGCTTCGCTGGAAGAAAAACGCGGCTTTGTGCTTGCCGGCTGGTGCGGTTCGGAAGCTTGCGAGAAGCAAGTGAAAGAAGAAACGGGTGCTACAAGCCGCAACATCCCATTTGAGCCTAAAGAACATAAATCAACGTGCCTTGTATGCGGCGAGCATGCGAAGCATACGGTTGTATTTGCACGGGCTTATTAATTTCGGGGTACTCGGTTTGCGTAAGGGGAGGAGTAAGCGATGAGTCATACCGGAGATCAACGGCAACGCTTTGAGCTGCTGCTGAAGCAGGCCGAGCTGCCGCGCGAGCTGGTACAAACCTATTTTCAGGATGGCTTTATTGAGCAGGTCATCGTGAGCAACAGCAATCGGGAATGGACGTTTTGCATCCGCAAAACGTCCTTGATTCCTTTACAGGCCTATAATGGCCTGGGACAAGCCGTCCGCCAGAAATTTGCTCATATCGCGGACACTTCATTCCGATTTATCTATGATGATACGGTCTCAACCGCGTCGATTGTAACGGAATATTGGCCGTTGTTTCTGGAATGGGCGCAGCGTACAATCGCTTCGGTTAACGGCTGGCTGGCCAAAGCATCCGTCGATATCGAAGACAGCCAAGTGACGATTTTGCTGCTGGACGCAACAGGTCTGGAGCTGGCGAAGAAGAAAAGAATCGACGACGAAGTAACGGGCTTTTTCGACAGATATTTTGCCAGAAGCTGCAGAGTGAAGCTTGCAGTCGGGGAAGTAAAACAAGAGGTGTACGAACAGTTCGCCCAGAAGATCGAGCAAGAGGAACGCGAAGTCGTTCAGCAGATGATGGCGAACGCCGCTGCGGAGATGAGCGCAGGCGGCGACGGCGGCGAGGAGCCGGTCCGGCTGGCGGTTGGGTACGACATCCGGGAAGAGCCGGTGCCGATTATGAACATTCGCGAAGAAGAGAAGAAGATTGCCGTACAAGGCACGGTGTTTGGCTTGGAGATGAAGGAGCTGCGCAACGGCAGCACTTTGTTTACGTTCAACGTCACCGACTTTTCCGATTCCATTGCGATGAAGATGTTTGCGAAAACGAAAGAAGACGTCAAAGTGCTGAGCCAGCTGTCTAACGGCAAATGGATCAAAGCGCGCGGACGTATTGAATATGACCGGTTTATGCAGGAGCCGGAACTTGTCATGATGCCTAATGACCTGCATGAAGTCTTTGCGCCGCCGGAGCGCAAAGATATGGCGGAAGAGAAGCGGGTCGAGTTCCATCTTCATACGACGATGAGTACGATGGATGCCGTCACGCCGGTTGACGCTTATATTAAAACAGCAGCCAAATGGGGCCATAAAGCGATTGCCATTACGGATCACAGCAATGTGCAATGTTACCCCGATGCGGTTAAAGCCGGCAAGAAACACGGTATTAATGTGTTGTTTGGCCTGGAAGCCAATATCGTAAACGATTCGGTGCCGATGGTTATTAACCCGCGCGAGGAGCAGCTCGCCGAAGGGGAATATGTCGTATTCGATATCGAGACGACGGGCTTGTCGATCATCAATAATAAAATTATCGAGCTCGCCGGCGTCAAAATGCGGGAAGGCAAAGAAATCGGCCGATTCTCGACCTTCATTAACCCGCATGAGCGGATTCCTTATCATATTCAGCAATTAACGAACATTAACGACGATATGGTGAAGGATGCGCCCGAGCTGGAACCGAAGCTGCGCGAGTTCGTGGCGTTTATCGGCGACGCGGTGCTGGTAGCCCATAATGCAAGGTTCGATATCGGTTTTATCCAGGCGAACTGCAAGCAGCTCGGCATACCGGAGGTTACGAACCCGGTGCTGGATACGCTCGAGCTTGCCCGGTTCCTGCATCCGTCAATGAAAAACCACCGCCTGAACACGCTGGCGGACAAATATAAAATCAGTTTGGAAAACCATCACCGCGCCATCGACGATTCGATTGCTTTGGGCGGCGTATTATTTGGACTTATTAAAGATGCTGCAGAGCGCAATATTACCGGACTACATCAATTAAATGATTATGTCGGACTTGATTTGTCCAACATGCGGCCATTCCACAGCGGCATATATGCGCTGAATGCCGTCGGCAAAAAAAATCTGTTTAAGCTCGTGTCCTTGTCGCATACCGAATACTTTAAGCGGGTCGCTACGATTCCTAAAAGCAAGCTGGTAGAAATGCGCGAAGGACTGCTTATCGTATCCGGCTGCGAGAAAGGCGAGTTTTTTGAAACGGTGCTGAACAAATCGTATGAAGAAGCGGTGGAAGTGGCGCGCTTTTACGATGTGCTTGAAATCCAGCCGGTTGGCTTCTACATGCATTTGGTGGAAAAAGGGCTGGTCGGCAGCCGCGCCGAAATCGAGCAGGCCATCCGCCGGGTATGCCAAATCGGCGATGAGCTGGGCAAGCCGGTTATTGCCACCGGCAACGTCCATTACCTGCATCCGCGCGACAAAATGTTTCGCGACATTACGATTCACGGCATTACCGGCTTCAGCCCGCTGAAGGACCAGACGAAGCCGGACGCCCATTTCCGCACAACGGACGAAATGCTGCAGGAGTTCGCTTTCCTGGGCGAGGCGCGTGCACGCGAGGTTGTCATTACGAACACCAACGCGCTTGCGGACCGGTTTGAACCGTTCCAGATGTTCCCGGACGAGCTGTTTACGCCAATTATCGAAGGTGCGGAGGAAGAAATCCGCAGCACCTGCTACAATACCGCCAAGCAGATGTACGGGGATGAATTGCCGCAGGTCGTGATCGACCGTTTGGAGAAGGAGCTTGTTCCGATTATCAAATACGGATTCTCGGCCAACTATCTCATTTCCGAGCGGCTTGTCAAAAAATCCAATCAGGACGGTTATCTGGTCGGCTCGCGGGGTTCGGTAGGTTCTTCAGTTGTCGCTACCTTCCTTGGCATTTCCGAGGTTAACCCGCTGCCAGCCCATTATTTGTGCCGGAACCCGGAATGCCGTCACAGCGAATGGTTTCTGGACGGCAGCGTGCCAAGCGGCTTTGACCTGCCGGACAAATCCTGCCCGAATTGCGGGCAAACGATGAAGGGTGACGGCCAGGATATTCCGTTCGAGACGTTCCTTGGCTTTAAAGGGGATAAAGTCCCCGATATCGACTTGAACTTTTCCGGGGAATACCAGCCGCATGCCCATAACTTCACGAAAGAAATGTTCGGCGAGAAAAACGTGTTCCGGGCCGGTACCATCGGTACCGTTGCGGAGAAAACAGCGTTTGGCTTCGCCAAAAAATACGAAGAGCATCACGGCAAAAAATGGCGCGGCGCAGAGCTGAACCGCCTCGCGGCGGGCTGTACCGGCGTGAAACGCAGCACCGGCCAGCATCCGGGCGGCATTGTCGTTGTTCCGGATTATATCGAAGTGGAAGACATTACGCCGGTGCAATATCCGGCCGATGACGTAAACGCAGAATGGAAAACGACCCATTTTGACTATCACGCCTTTGACGCCAATCTGCTGAAGCTTGATATTCTGGGACACGATGATCCGACAATGATGCGGATGCTGCAAGATTTGACCGGGGTGGATCCGACAACCATTCCGATGAATGATCCGAAAGTGATGAGCTTGTTTAACTCCACCAAGGAGCTTGGCGTATCGCCGGAACAAATCCGGACGCCTGTGGCGACCTACGGCGTGCCGGAAATGGGCACCAAGTTCGTCCGCCAGATGCTGCAGGAGACGCAGCCGTCCACGTTTGCCGACTTGCTGCAAATTTCAGGCTTGTCGCACGGCACGGGCGTTTGGCTTGGCAATGCGCAGGAGCTGATCAAAAACGGCACCTGCAACATTAAAACCGTTATCGGCTGCCGCGACGATATTATGCTTTATCTTATTTATAAAGCAGGCATGGACGCCGGACTCGCCTTCAAAATTACGGAAAGCGTCCGTAAAGGCAAAGGCTTGACGCCGGAATGGATCGAGGAGATGAAGCGGTGCAAAGTGCCGCAATGGTATATCGACTCCTGCCTGCGCATCGAGTATATGTTCCCGAAAGCCCACGCCGCGGCCTATGTGACGTCGGCCGTGCGCACGGCATTTTTTAAACTTTATTATCCGATTGAGTTTTACGCGACGTATTTTACCGTCCGCGCCGAAGACTTTGATCTCGACATTTTGTGCCAAGGTTATGACGCCATTCTGAAACGGCTGATCGAAATTGAGGAGAAAGCTTTTACAGCGACGCCTAAAGAAAAAGCAAGCGTATCGCTGCTGGAAATGGCGCTGGAGATGACAGCCCGCGGCTTCTCCTTCAAACCAATCGACCTGTACCGCTCGGATGCGACCAAATTCCAGGTGGACGGCGATTCGCTTATTCCGCCGTTCTCTTCGATTGCCGGCATCGGCGAAAATGCGGCCCGCAACATCGCCGCTTCCCGCGCCGAAGGAGAGTTTTTGTCCGTCGAAGACTTCCAGATGAAGTCAAAAGCAACCAAAACGATTATTGAGGTGTTAAGCGGAATGGGCTGCTTCCGCGGCTTGCCGGAATCGAACCAGCTCTCCTTATTTTAGGAGCAAAGGCACATTAAACCTGAACCTGCCTTGTCACTGTAATTTGGTTATGTTATAATTTTTTTGGTAATGATGTTGATAAGGCTCGGATTCGTAAAGAGTGGGGAAACCCACTCTTTACGTTTTGATTAAGGGCTTTATGATTTATTTGCATGTTCCTATCGGGGGGTCAAGTCAAGTTGAACACTTCTAAAATCAAATCCGTCGTTGAAGAAATGGTGCTGCCTTTTCTCGATGACAACGGCTTTGAGCTGGTCGATATCGAATACGTCAAAGAGGGCAGCAGCTACTTTTTGCGCGTATTTGTAGACAAAGAAAACGGGATTGATATTGACGAATGCGTCCGAATCAGCGAATTTTTGAGCGAGCAATTGGATCAGAACGATCCGATTCCGGGCAACTACTTCCTGGAAGTTTCATCTCCGGGAGCTGAACGCCCCCTCAAGAAGCCGGACGATGTCCGGAAAGCGGTCGGCAAGCATGTCTATATAACGACTTATGAGCCGGTTAACGGCGAGAAGGAATTCGAAGGGGAACTTACCTCTTTTGACGGAGAGCAGCTTACCGTTCGGGTAGGGAAACAGGATCAGGTCATTCCTTATGTGAAGGTGGCAGGCGCAAGGCTGGCTATTGTGTTCTAGCAGTCCGGCGCCTCTCTTGCAAGAAGAGCAGCTTATGGTACACGCTTTCATAGGTGCAAAGCAAGCCGAGTTTCTCTCGAGAAAAGCTATTGGGGATAACGAAGAATAGGGGGAAGTCCATTCCAATGAGTATGGAATTTATTGAAGCACTGTCAGAGATTGAACGAGAGAAAGGCATTACGAAAGATGTGCTGCTGGAAGCGATTGAGGCTGCTCTGATCTCCAGCTACAAACGCAACTTTAACACAGCGCAAAATGTGCGCGTTGATATTAACCGCCATACCGGCAGCATCAAAGTGTATGCGCGCAAAACCGTCGTAGACGAACCTTTGGATCCGCGCCTTGAAATTTCGGTTGATGCGGCAAGAGAAATCAACCCGCACTACCAACTGGATGATATCGCCGAGATTGAGGTTACGCCAAGAGACTTCGGCCGGATTGCTGCGCAAACCGCAAAGCAAGTTGTCACGCAGCGCATTCGCGAAGCGGAACGCGGACTTATCTACAATGCATTCATCGATAAAGAAGAAGACATCGTAACCGGCATTGTTCAACGCCAGGACGTTCGCAACTTGTTTGTTGACTTGGGCAAAGTGGAAGCGGTTCTTCCGCTGACCGAGCTGATGCCAACGGATAAATTCAAGCATGGCGACCGTGTCAAATCGTACATTACGAAAGTGGAAAATACAACCAAAGGGCCGCAAATTATTTTGTCCCGTACCCATCCGGGCCTCTTGAAACGGCTGTTTGAGCTGGAAGTTCCGGAAATTTACGACGGCGTCGTTGAAATCCGCTCGGTTGCACGGGAAGCCGGCTTCCGTTCCAAAATCGCGGTCTACTCCCGCAACCCGGAAGTGGATCCGGTCGGATCATGCGTAGGGCAAAAAGGCCTCCGCGTGCAAACGATCGTAGGCGAGCTGAAGGGCGAAAAAATCGATATCGTCCGCTGGTCGGAAAATATCGACGAATACGTGGCCAACGCGCTCAGCCCTTCGAAAGTGCTGGAAGTAATTGTTTTTGAACAAGAAAAAATGGCCCGCGTTATCGTGCCGGACTACCAGTTGTCTCTTGCGATTGGCATCAAGGGCCAAAACGCGCGTCTGGCAGCCAAGCTGACCGGCTGGAAAATTGATATTAAAAGCGAAACGCAAGCCGAGCAGGAATTTGGCAGACCAAAATCAACGACCGGCATGATGCATCAAGACTCTGTCTCTATCGATTAACCGAGGGCGGCAGCAGGTCTATTCGCTGTCGGAAGAGGAGGAGATGCAGCGGTGAAGCCTAGGAAAATACCGCTTCGCAAATGCGTGGCATGTCAGGAAATGAAGCCGAAAAAAGAATTGATACGGATCGTCCGCACGCCGGACGATCAAGTGTTAATTGACTTGACCGGCAAAAAGGCCGGCCGGGGCGCTTATTTATGCGGCAAGCTCAGCTGCTTCCAGCTGGCCAAAAAAACAAAAGCATTCGACCGGGCGCTCAAGCAGCAGGTCGATGCGGCGATCTACGATCAGCTTGAACAAGATTTCATTGCAGTTGAAGAACAATTTCTGGCCGGCAAGGAGCTTGCTGATGACGAAGCAGAATAAAAGCTTGCTGCAGCTTGGAATGGCAACTCGCGCCGGTAAGCTCATTACCGGGGATGAAATTGTGCTCAAGGCTGTTCGTAAAGGTCAGGCGCACCTCGTTATTTTAGCCGGGGATGCCTCTGATAACACGAAGAAAAAATTCCGCGATAAATGCAGTACTTACGGCGTACAACTTGTAGAAGCTTTTGACCGCATTCAACTGGGCAATGCAATTGGCAAATCGGAACGAGTTGTGCTCGCGGTCACCGACGCAAAGTTTGGACAAATGATTGCTGGACATCTGAGTCAAAATTCGGAGGTGGAATATATTGAGCATGAGCAAGGACAATAAATTGCGCGTATACGAATACGCCAAATCGCTCAACATGAGCAGTAAAGAAATTATTACGATTCTTAAACGGCTTAATTTGCCCGTGAACAATCATATGAGCGTTATGGAGAATGAAATGGTATCCAAGGTGGAAGGCTTTTTCCGGGATATCAAATCGAATGCAGCAGCCAAACGCGCACAGGAATCCAGCGCGGCTGTTTCCGCGGCTGCCCAGCCGGCAAGCAAACCAACCGACCGCAATGTTCAGCAAGCTGCTACAGACAACAAAAATCTAACACAGGATAGACAGGTGCTTATGAATTCAAATAATACGAAAACCAATACTTCTACCGATCAACGATCATCCCAGTCCCAAGATAACCGCCCTGAACGTCAAGGCGGCGGCCAAAACCGCGGCCCGCAAGGCGGAACAGGCGGCGGTCAAAACCGCAGCCCGCAAGGCGGAACAGGCGGCGGCCAAAACCGCAGCTCGCAAGGCGGAACAGGCGGCGGCCAAAACCGCAGCTCGCAAGGCGGAACAGGCGGCGGCCAAAACCGCAGCTCGCAAGGCGGAACAGGCGGCGGCTACAACCGCAGCTCGCAAGGCGGAACAGGCGGCGGCTACAACCGCAGCTCGCAAGGCGGAACAGGCGGCGGCCAGAACCGCGGCCCGCAAGGCGGAGCAGGCGGCAGCCAAAACCGCGGCCCGCAAGGCGGAGCAGGCGGCGGCCAAAACCGCGGCCCGCAAGGAACGTCGCGCGCGCAATTTTCCCAGCCGTCCGGCGGCAGCCAAGGACGTTCGTTTGATTCGAAGCCGGTTGCGCCAGCCCGCAGCGGAGATGACCGCTTTGATCGCAACCGTAACGGCAGTGGCAGCAGCAATAGCGGCGGCAGAAAATCGAACCAAAACGGCCCGCAAAAGCGTTTTGACGACAACCGCACCGGCGGTAATTTCCGCGGCAACAATCGCGGCGGCAAAGGTAAAGGCAGAGGCGGCCAGCAACAGCCGCCACGCGAGAAAATCGACAATACGCCAAAGAAAATTATTGTGCGCGGCACAATGACCGTTGGCGATTTGGCTAAGCTGCTTCATAAAGACGCATCCGAAGTCATTAAGAAGCTTATCTCGCTTGGCATTATGGCGACGATCAACCAGGAAATCGAGATGGAAGCTATTCTTCTTATCGCAGCAGAGTATGGCAGCGAGGTGGAAGTGAAAATTCCGGTCGAAGAAGATGACTTCGAGAAAGACGAAGAAAAAGACGAAGAAGCGGATCTGTTGCCTCGTCCGCCAGTTGTAACCATCATGGGCCACGTTGACCATGGTAAAACGACTTTGCTTGACGCCATTCGTAAAACAAACGTAACCGGCGGAGAAGCAGGCGGCATTACGCAGCACATCGGCGCTTACCAAGTTGAAATTAACCAGAAAAAAATTACGTTCCTGGATACGCCGGGTCACGAAGCGTTTACGCTTATGCGTGCCCGCGGCGCACAGGTTACCGATATTACGATCATCGTAGTGGCTGCGGATGACGGCGTTATGCCTCAAACCGTGGAAGCAGTCAACCATGCGAAAGCGGCTGGCGTGCCAATTATCGTTGCAGTCAACAAAATTGATAAGCCGGAAGCAAATCCGGACAAAATCAAACAAGAGCTGACGGAATACGGTCTGGTGCCGGAAGAGTGGGGCGGCGACACGATTTTCGTAAATGTGTCCGCTAAACAGCGCATCGGCCTTGAAGGCTTGCTCGAAATGATTTTGCTCGTGGCAGAAGTAAACGACTATAAAGCTAACCCTGACAAACGTGCGCGCGGTACGGTAATCGAAGCCGAACTCGACAAAGGTAAAGGCCCTGTGGCTCGTATCCTTGTTCAGCACGGTACGCTCAAAATCGGCGACGCGTTTGTAGCGGGCAACTGCTTTGGCCGTGTACGCGCCATGGTGAACGACCGTGGACGCCGCATCAAAGAAGCCGGTCCTTCGACGCCGGTTGAAATTACCGGCCTTACCGAAGTGCCGCAAGCAGGCGATCCGTTTATGGCGTTTGAAGACGAGCGCAAAGCGCGCGCTATTGCAGAACGCCGCGCCATCAAGCATCGTCAATCCGAGCTTGGCGCCAATACGCGCGTTACGCTGGATGACTTGTACAAGCACATTAAAGACGGCGAAATTAAAGACTTGAACGTCATTATTAAAGCGGACGTACAAGGCTCTAACGAAGCCCTCAAAGGCTCGCTCGCCAAAATCGACATTGAAGGCGTACGTGTCAAAATTATTCATAACGGCGTAGGTGCCATCACCGAATCCGATATTATTTTGGCATCGGCATCCAATGCCATTGTCATCGGCTTTAACGTTCGTCCGGAGCCGCAAGCGATGGCAACTGCCGAGCAGGAGAAAGTGGACATTCGTCTGCACAATATTATCTACAACGTAATCGACGAAATCGAGCAAGCAATGAAAGGCATGCTGGATCCAGTCTTTAAAGAAGTAATCATCGGTCATGCCGAAGTCCGCAACATTTTCAAAGTAAGCAAAGTAGGCGCAATTGCGGGCTGCATGATTACAGACGGCAAAGTGACCCGTTCGGCTGAAGCCCGTGTAATCCGCGGCGGCATTGTTGTACATGAAGGCAAGGTCGATACGCTGAAACGGTACAAAGACGATGCCAAAGAAGTTGCGCAAGGCTACGAATGCGGCATTACGCTTCAAAGCTTTACTGACTTCAAAGAAGGCGACGTGATCGAAGCGTTCGTTATGGAATCGGTTGAGAGGTAGAGGTGATCGTAGATGGCAAAAGTTCGCGTAGGACGCGTTGGCGAGCAGATTAAAAAAGAGCTCAGCCAAATTATTCAAACGGAATTAAAAGATCCTCGCGTCGGCTTCATTACGGTGACCGGTGTTGAAGCTACAAGCGATTTATCTCAAGCACGCATCTATTTGAGCGTACTTGGCAGCGATGAACAAAAAGAGGAAACGCTGAAGGCGCTGGGCAGAGCGAACGGATTTATCCGTTCCGAGCTCGGCAAGCGGATCCGTCTTCGCCACACGCCGGAGTTGATCTTCAAGTTCGACAGCAGCATTGAGTACGGAAGCCGGATCGAATCGCTTCTGGAGCAGCTTAACCGCGGGAATGATCGCGTATGACGGCTGCCGCTTATTTGCAGCAGTTGGATGATGCCCTTGCATTTATTCGGAAGCATAACCGTTTTTTCGTTGTTTCCCATGTCCAGCCGGACGGCGACGCCATAAGCTCGACGCTCGCTGTCGGCTGGCTGCTCGGGCAGCTAGGTAAGGAGGCCGTTCTCATGAATGAGAACGTGCCTCCAAGCCGTTTAAGCTACCTGTGGGGATATGACGGCATCAAGGTGTTGGAGGGCAGTCATGCCGACGAACGGTTTGATGCCGTTATTTCCGTGGATTGCGCGGATTTTTCGCGGATCGGGAAAGTGGCTGCTCTGTTTGCGGAAGGAGCAGCTCTTCTGAATATCGACCATCATCCGACCAATGACGGATTCGGGACGGTCAATATCGTGAAGCCGGATGCCGCTGCAACGGTTCAAATTTTATATGATTTGATCCGGCAGTCAGGCGTAACGATCAATTTGGATTGTGCAACTTGTATTTATACCGGCTTGCTGACCGATACCGGCGGCTTCCGTTATTCCAATACAAGCCCGCAGGTGATGGAGATTGCTTCGGTGATGCTAGGAATCGGAGTTTCCGGGCACTGGATCGCCGATCATATGCTGGAGAAGATGAGCATGGCCAAGCTTAAATTGCTCCGGCTCAGCCTGAACCGGCTTGAATTTACCGAAGACGGACAGATCGGCTGGCTGTATATCGGCAAGGATGATATGAAGCAGACGAATGCTTCGGCGGAGGATTTGGAGGGGCTTGTCAACTATGCCTTGAATGTCGAAGGCGTAGAGGCGGGTATTTTGTTTAAGGAAACGGAAGACGGAAGCGTAAAAGCAAGCCTTAGATCCGCCGGCCGTGTGGACGTGTCAGCCATTGCGCAATCGTTTGGCGGCGGCGGGCATGTAAGGGCAGCGGGCTGCAGGCTGCAAGGTCCTGTGACGCAAGCGGCTGCTCAACTGGTGGAAGCTGTTAGAAAGGCGCTGATTTAACAGATGGACGGTATTTTGCCCGTATGGAAGCCGGCAGGCTGGACTTCACATGATGTTGTGGCTAAAGTACGGGGCATTACAAAAATAAAGCGAATCGGCCATGCGGGTACATTGGACCCTATGGTCACAGGCGTGCTGCCGCTTTGTATCGGCAGAGCTACAAGAGTTGTAGAGTATTTGCAGGATCGCCCCAAAGCGTATGAAGCGGTGCTGAAGCTTGGAATTGCGACCGATACGGAAGATATGACGGGCACTGTGCTGAAGCAAGAACCTCATATTCAAGTAACGGAAGCTGAAGTAACAGAGGCGCTGAATCGTTTTGTCGGGCAGATCGAGCAGATTCCGCCGATGTTCTCGGCCGTAAAGGTAGACGGTAAGCGGCTTTACGAGCTTGCTAGAGAAGGCAAAACCGTAGAGCGGAAATCGCGTACCGTTACCATTTACGGCATTCAGCTGCTGCAAGCTGCGCTGGATCAGGAATATCCGGAAATCCGTTTTTCCGCCGTTTGTTCCAAAGGGACGTATATCCGGACGTTATGCGTTGATATTGGACAAGCATTAGGGGTGCCCGCTGTAATGGCCGAGCTTGTTCGTACGATGTCAGGCGGCATTACGAAAGAGGACTGCTTGACGCTGGAGGAGATTGCAGATCGGCAGCAGCAAGGGACGCTTTCGGATGTTTTGCTGCCGTCCGACACGGCGCTTTCGCATATGGAACGGATTGACGTTAACGAGGAAACGGCTGACAAAGGGCTGAAGGGGCAAAAGATTTCGCTTGCACGTTTGCCGGTGAAGCTGGCCCCTGACAAACTTGTCACGCTTTATGCGCCTGACGACAAATTTGTTGGCGTTTTTCGGGCAGATCCGGCTGCCGGCGCGTTGAGGCCGGAAAAAGTATTTAATTAACTAGCAGTTGTCAATCAATAGCAAAAGCCATACTAGAAATGCAGGTGTGATCCTTGGAAATAATCTCATTAACCTATCCGCTCGATCGTATGCCCGCGTTGCTGCAGGGCAAATCGCTGGCGGTTGCTATCGGCCATTTTGACGGTGTTCATCTCGGGCATCAAGATGTGATTCGCACAGCGGTCGCAACGGCAAAGCAAGAGGGCATTTTGTCTGCAGTGATGACGTTCCACCCTCATCCAAAAGAAGTGCTGGGACAAGGGGATTACTATCACAGAAGCTTGACGCCGCTGCAGGATAAAACCGCATTGTTTGAAAGGCTGGGCGTCGATATTGCGTTTGTTGTTGCGTTTGATACTACGTTTGCCTCGGTCATGCCGGAGCAATTCGTTAACGAGATCCTAAGGCCGCTCCATGCCAAGCATGTTGTGGTAGGTTTTGATTTTACGTTTGGACACAAAGGACAAGGCAACGCGAAGCATATGCTGGAACTTTGCAAGCCGGATATCACAGTCCAAATCGTGGAACCGCTTTGCTTGAAGGGAAGTAAAGTAAGCAGTTCTTCTGTCCGTGCGGCACTCGCCGAAGGGAATGTTACGGAAGCGGCTGAGCTGCTTGGCCGTCCTTATGAGGTAACCGGGATTGTCGTAGACGGAGACAAGCGCGGCCGGACGATCGGTTTCCCGACCGCCAACGTATCGCCGTCCAGCCCGTATGTGCTGCCTGCGTATGGCGTATACGCCATATCGGTTGACCGGAATGGCGAAACTTATTACGGTGTGCTTAATTTAGGGTTTAAGCCGACCTTTAACGCACCGGGCGGGGAAGCCACGCTCGAAGCTCATCTGTTTGATTTTGCCGGCAATTTGTATGGAGAGCGCCTGACCGTCCGGTTCCATTCCTTTATCCGGAATGAACAGAAGTTTAACTCTATCCACGAGCTTGTCGAACAGATTCACCGGGATTCGGAGACAGCAAGACAGCTGTTTCAGCTGAAATCATAAGCTTTGGACGATGGGCATTTACTTTGTATCCTTCATTATGCTATAATTCATAACGTTGCTGTCCGCTATGCGCGGCGGCAAACTTAACCTCGGCTTGGCACATCGCTCTCACCGGCGTTGGCGAGGCTGCAGGCGATTATTCAGATAACAGGAGGTGAATTAGGATGGCAATGACGCAAGAACGCAAACAAGAGCTGATTGAAACGCATAAAACGCACGCGAACGATACGGGATCTCCGGAAGTTCAAATCGCTATCCTGACGGAAAACATCACGAACTTGACGCAGCATTTGCGGGAGCACAAGAAAGATCACCACTCCCGTCGCGGTCTTCTGAAGATGGTAGGCCAACGCCGTAAGCTTCTGGCATACCTCAAGAACAAAGATGTTAAACGTTATAGCGTATTGATCGAAAAACTCGGCATTCGCCGTTAAAACATGCGTAACGAGAAGCAACCTGGTCATCTGGCCGTCCGGGCGTACCGGACGCCGGAGGCGGGTTGCTTTTTGTAATAGCATTGATTTTAATAGAGGAGATTTAAAGGCCTCTAGAGAATGGTTTTTAAGAATAGGAGGGAATACATAATGACACATAGCGTTTCGATGATGCTTGGCGGCAGGCCGCTTGTATTGGAAACAGGGCGCCTGGCGAAACAAGCAAACGCAGCGGTAACGGTACGTTACGGTGAAACCGTCATCCTTTGTACGGTTACGGCGTCCAACGAGCCTAAAGATCTCGATTTTTTCCCGCTGACCGTTAACTATGAAGAGCGTTTGTACGCCGTCGGCAAAATTCCTGGCGGATTTATTAAACGGGAAGGCCGTCCAAGCGAAAAGGCGATTTTGGCGAGCCGTCTGACGGACCGTCCAATCCGTCCGTTGTTCCCGGATGGCTTCCGCAACGACGTGCAGATCGCTAACCTTGTGATGAGCGTGGATCAAGACTGCTCGCCGGAAATTGCGGCGATGATCGGCACATCCGCTGCGCTGACGATTTCCAACGTACCGTTCAACGGGCCTATCGGCGGCGTTGTAGTCGGCCGCATCAACGGGGAGTTTATTATTAACCCGACCGTTGAGCAGGAGAAGGAATCGGATATCCATCTGGTGGTTGCAGGCACAGCCGGCGCAATTATGATGGTTGAGGCTGAAGCGAACGAAGTTCCGGAAACCGTTATGCTGGAAGCGATTATGTTCGGCCATGAAGAAATTAAGAAGATCGTCCAGTCGATTGAAGAGCTGCAGTCGATTGCCGGCAAAGAAAAAATGGATGTTGTTCTGCACGCGGTAAATGCCGAAGTGAATGCAGCAGTCCGTGCTTATGCTTCGGACAAGCTGGTGGAAGCTATCCGCATTCCGGAGAAGCATGCACGCCAGGAAGCGATCGATGCGGTTAACGCCGACACGGTTGCACATTTCGAGCAAGTGTATGCTGAAACGCCTGAACTGCTTGCTGATGTCAAAGAAGTATTGTACGACATCGTGAAAGAAGAAGTCCGCCGTCTCATTACAGTTGATAAAGTCCGTCCTGACGGCCGCGCGCTGAATGAAATCCGCCCGATCGAATGCGATGTTGCTTTGCTGCCACGCACGCACGGTTCCGGTTTGTTTACACGCGGACAGACGCAAGCGCTTAGCATTTGTACGCTTGGTGCGCTTGGCGACGTTCAAATTTTGGACGGCATCGACCTGGAAGAAACGAAACGTTTCATGCACCATTACAACTTCCCGCCGTTTAGCGTAGGGGAAGCTCGTCCGCTCCGTCCTCCGGGCCGCCGCGAAATCGGTCATGGTGCGCTTGGCGAACGGGCGCTGTCGAAAGTGATTCCTTCGGAAGCGGAATTCCCGTATACGATTCGTCTCGTATCCGAGGTGCTCGAATCCAACGGTTCCACTTCCCAGGCAAGTATTTGCGCAAGCACACTGGCTATGATGGATGCCGGCGTACCGATCAAAGCTCCGGTAGCGGGTATCGCAATGGGTCTTATTAAAGACGGCGACCATTTCTCCATCTTGTCGGACATCCAAGGGATGGAAGACCATCTTGGCGATATGGACTTTAAAGTTGCAGGTACGGCGCAAGGCGTAACCGCAATCCAAATGGATATTAAAATTGACGGCATCGACCGTTCGATTTTGTCTCAAGCTTTGGAGCAGGCACGTGAAGGCCGTATGTTCATCCTCGGCAAAATGCTGGAAGTGATGAAAGAATCGCGCCCTAACTTGTCCAAATACGCTCCGAAAATTATGACGCTTCGCATCAACCCGGACAAAATCCGCGACGTTATCGGTGCAGGCGGCAAAATCATTAACAAAATCATTGAAGAAACCGGCGTAAAAATCGATATCGAGCAAGACGGTATGGTTTACATTGCTTCCAGCAATGAAGAAATGAACCAGCGTGCCCGTGCGATTATCGAAGGCATCGTCAAAGAAGTCGTGGTCGGCGAGATTTATCTCGGAACGGTCAAACGGGTTGAGAAGTTTGGCGCATTCGTCGAAATTTTGCCTAACAAAGACGGACTTGTCCACATCTCGCAGCTTTCGAACGAACGTGTTGCGAAAACGGAAGATGTGGTTAACGTTGGCGATCAAATTACGGTAAAAGTAACGGAAATCGACCAGCAGGGCAGAATCAACTTGTCCCGCAAAGCAGTTCTTGCTGAACAGGCATCGGCGCAATCTTAATGATCTCGCCGATCCTTCCTTCAGCTTCATATTTACGACCGAAGAGCCAGATTTGATCTGACTCTTTTTTTGTCTTCGCATAAACTCGTCCTGCAACTCATAGACTGGGTACAAAGGTATGCCGATGGACAAACGTTCAAATGTTATTCAGGCAGCCGTATCCGGCATCATGCAGTGGAGGCGAAAGCATGCACATTCGCAAAATAGGGCTTGCTGCTGCAACCGTGGCAGCTTTGCTGCTGTTTATCGGTTTGGGCGGTGGCGGAATTAGCTCTTACATAAACGCAATGAAGCAAAACAATATGGCCGCTTTTACAGAGGAGCTGAGTGAAAGCGACAAGCAGCAGCTGCTTGCTGCGATCAAGCTGGAGGCGGATAAACGGCGGGAGGCGCCGGTGAACGCAAGAATCGACCGGGTATGGAAGGCGATCCCCGGCTATAATGGAATCGAAGTGGACGTTGAACAGACTTATGAGAAAACGCTGCAATCCGGTTCCACCCGCGACATCCAATACGTATACAAGGAAATTCCGCCGGCTATATCGCTAAGAGATCTTGGTCCTCTGCCCATTTATAAAGGCAACCCAAACAAAAAAATGATTTCTTTTATGATTAATGTGGCGTGGGGCAATGAATATTTAGACAGCATTCTCGATACGCTCGACCGGGAACAGGTAAAAGCGACTTTTTTTCTTGACGGCAGCTGGCTGAAAAAAAATCCGGAGCTTGCTAAAAAAATACAAGAGAGAGGGCATGAGCTGTCCAATCATGCTTATTCCCATCCGAATATGAGCCAGTTGAACAGGGCACAGCAAAATGAGCAAATCATGAAGACGGAAAGCTTGCTGAAGTCAACGCTGGGCGTTACTAATCACTGGTTCGCGCCGCCATCCGGCGATTTTAATCAGCTGACCGTGCAGGTTGCCGCCGAGCAAAAGCTGATGACGGTCATGTGGACCATTGATACGGTAGATTGGAAGAAGCCGTCGCCCGAGTGGATTGTGAATAAAATTACTTCCAAGCTGGAGCCGGGTGCTTTAATACTAATGCATCCGACCGCATCCTCCAGCGCAGCGCTTCCGGCCATGATTAAAGCGGCCAAGCAAAAAGGGTATGCCATCGGCACCGTCAGTGATACATTGTCCTCCAAACGGGTGTTCCCGCCCGGTTGAGCGTGCAATGCTTTAATGTTATAGTGGTACTATTCGTGTTTACAGGAGGGATATCAGTGAACAAATATACGCTTAGCAACGGATTGCGCGTTGTGGTGGAATACATACCGCATGTCCGGTCGGTTTCCTTTGGCATTTGGGTCAAAACCGGCTCCCGAAACGAAACGCCCGATAACAACGGGATATCCCATTTCATCGAGCACATGCTTTTTAAAGGTACAGCCAAACGTTCGGCCAAAGACATTGCCGATTTGTTCGACGGGATCGGCGGCAACGTAAATGCCTTTACGGCCAAGGAATATACATGCTATTTTGCCAAAGTGCTCGACGAGCATCTCCCGATTGCAGTCGATGCCCTTTCGGATATGTTTTTCGAGTCGGTATTTGACGCGGGTGAGCTGGCAAAAGAAAAAAATGTCATTCTTGAAGAAATTTCGATGTATGAGGATACGCCCGATGACAAAGTGCATGACGAAGCGTCGCGGGCGGCATTCGGCGACCATCCGCTTGCTTATTCCATTCTCGGACTGGAAGAACGGCTGACGGCGATGACTTCTGACACGCTTCGGGGGTATATGAAGGAACGGTATACGATTGAGAATACCGTCATTAGCGTTGCCGGCAACGTAGAAGAAGCCAAGCTGCTGGAGCTGCTCGAGAAACATTTTGGCGGATTCAGCAACCACGGCATCGGAAGCCCGGTTGCGGCGCCTGATTTTAAAGGCGACTATATCTTTTTTAAGAAGAAGTCGGAGCAAAACCATCTTTGCTTATCGTTTACCGGCTGCTCCAACAACGATCCGAACCTGTATGCGATGATTTTGCTTAATAACGCGCTGGGCGGCGGCATGAGCTCGCGTTTATTCCAGGAAATCCGCGAGAAACGCGGCCTTGCGTATTCGGTTTATTCATACCATACGTCTTACGCAGACACCGGATTGTTTACGATCTATGCCGGCACAGCGCCCAAACAAACGCAAGAAGTACTGGATCTGACGATGGAACAGCTGGAGGAGCTTGCGGTCAAAGGCTTGACTGAAGAGGAAATTCACAGAGGCAAAGAGCAGCTGAAAGGCAGCTTGATTCTAAGCCTGGAAAGCACAAGCAGCCGCATGAACCGACTTGGCAAAAACGAGCTGATGCTCGGCCAGCATTATACGATGGATGATTTGCTGCAGCGGGTAGATGCGGTAACCATGGCCGATGTCCAGCAAATGGTAGAAAAAATGCTGCGGGTTCCGTTCTCCGTAGCGATGGTAGGCACAAGCGACAAGCCTGCCGCACAACTGAGGAGGGATCGTTTTGCATCACGTATTGTTTAAGCGCCTTGCAGGCAACGAAGATATTAAACTGCCCAACCGGATGTCGGAATGGGCGGCAGGCTTTGACCTGCAGGCTGCTGTTGAAGAAGCGGTTACGCTTGCGCCGGGCGAGCGCAAGCTGATTCCGACCGGTTTCGCAATGGCGATGCCGCCCGAGCTGGAAGCGCAAATCCGGCCGCGGAGCGGGCTGGCGTTCAAGCATGGCATTACATGCCTGAATTCGCCGGGTACGATTGATGCGGACTATCGCGGCGAAGTGAAGGTGCTGCTCATTAATTTGGGACAGCAGCCGTTTGTCATCGAGCGGGGCGAGCGGATTGCGCAGATGGTATTTCAGGCTGTTCCAGCCGTTACGATCGCTGAAGCGGATGAATTGCCGGATACGGTACGCGGCGCCGGCGGATTTGGCCATACCGGCGTTTAACGCCTGTTCGTTATCTAATTCATGCTCAATGATACGGGCATTTGGAATGCGCGGTAATCAACCCGTTTTCATAAGCGAATATCACAGTTGCAGCAGAACCGGAGACAATAGTCTCCGGTTCTTTTTAATTTCATTGGCTGCGGCTTTCACCCATTGTTTGCAGGAGCATAAAATGATCCTATCTGGTGCGCAGAAAGGAGTGAAGCCAGTATGCTGACAGGTGTTCAGGTGCTGCAGCTTGGGGGCGATGCAAGACAGCTGGAAGTCATCCGCAAGCTGTCGGAGATGGATGCTTCCGTTACCGTATGCGGATTTGACGGATTGCATTCTTCACTGGACGGAGCTGTCTATGCTGAATTCGAAGAGCAGCTTTTCGACAATATCGATGTGCTGCTGCTGCCGGCAGTAGGGACGGATGACCAAGGGATCGTGCCGGCCGTGTTCAGCGACCGCGAGATCAAGCTTACAGATCAGCATATCGCCCGTCTGCCGAAGCACTGCAAAGTATATACAGGTCTAGCCAAACCTTATTTGCGTCAGATTTGCGAGATGCATAGCATTGGCTTGATTGAGCTGTTTGACCGTGATGACGTAGCGATCTATAACTCGATTCCAACGGCCGAAGGCGCCGTTATGATGGCTATTCAGAATACGGACATTACATTGCACGGCTCGAGAAGCATGGTGCTTGGGTTTGGGCGGACGGGGATTACGCTTGCTCGAACATTGCAGGGGCTAGGCGCTGAAGTGCTGATGGGAGTCCATAAAAGCGAGCACTTCGCAAGGGCGCAGGAGATGCGTTTTACGCCGTTTTACACGGACCGTTTATCACAGTATGTGGGTAATATTGACTTGCTTTTTAATACAATTCCGACTATGATAGTCACAGCGCAAATTATAGCGAATTTGCCGCCGCGGGCCGTCATTATTGACCTTGCGTCAAAGCCCGGCGGAACGGATTTTCGGTTTGCAGAGAAGCGTGGCATTAAAGCGCTTCTGGCAACCTCTCTCCCTGGAATCGTCGCTCCTAAGACTGCTGGACGTATCATTGCGGATTGTCTGATTCAGCTGATTACGGACGATTTGATGACACGGGGGAATGAATCATGAATTGGTCTGGTATAACGGTTGGCTATGCGCTTACCGGTTCGCATTGCACGTTGGAAGAGGTTATGCCGCAAGTGAAAAGATTTGTGGATGCAGGAGCTAATGTCGTTCCGATTGTATCCCAATCGATTATGACGACGGATACGCGGTTCGGAACCTCGGCTCATTGGCAGGAGCAGCTTAAAGCTTTGACCGGCAACGAACTGATTTCAACGATCGTGCAGGCTGAACCGCTTGGCCCATCCAAACTGATTGATGTTTTGCTTATTTCGCCATGCACAGGAAATACGACAAGCAGGCTGGCCAATGCAATTACGGACAGTCCGGTACTGATGGCAGCCAAAGCGCAAATGCGAAACGGCAGACCTATCGTGCTTGCTATTTCCACGAATGACGGATTAGGGCTTAACGCCGCCAACATCGCAAAGCTGTTAGTGGCTAAACATATGTATTTCGTACCGTTTGGTCAGGACAATCCGGAGCAAAAGCCCAATTCACTTGTTGCCCGGATGGATCTCGCAATGGAAGCTTGCGAAGCCGCTTTGCAGGGTCGCCAGCTTCAGCCGATGTTGATTGAACGATTTAATTATTAATTATTCTCTCAAATTGTTCGATTATTCAGATGCAGGCAGCTCTTGGATGGAATTTCATTTCGGAGCCGGCGGCATTTTGAAGCAAGAGTACACGACAATCCATACAAATATAGCAACCGTTGTTCATACCGGTTGTTAACGGATATTCCGATTCGGTAACGTCGTTTGATTACAACTATGAACTGGAAGATGGTTAACGGCTGCTGTCGGACGCTCCGGGTGTTACTCTCGTTGACCATCCGGCCGATCAGAGATGTCCGCTAATGCAGCGGACGGCTCTGACAAGCCGGATGTTTTGTCGGCTGTTGCGAAGCGGTGTGAGGTGCACGCGGACGGTTTACGTTTGGGTCGCATGACATACCGCAGCGACAGTAACGCCGTAACGCATCTTTGCAGAAGTTACGGGGGAAATCATCAATATGCGTATTTTAGTTCAAAAATTTGGCGGTACTTCTCTTTCGACACCAGATGCGAGAGAGCATGTGGTCCGCCATATTATGCGGGAGAGAGAGAACGGCTATTCGCTCGTTATCGTCGTTTCCGCGATGGGCCGCAAAGGCGATCCGTACGCGACAGATACGCTGCTGCAACTTGTGTCGCAGAACGGCGGCCGTCTGCAGCCTCGGGAACAGGATATGCTGCTGAACTGCGGAGAGCTTATTTCTGCCGCTGTTTTAAGCAGCCTGCTGCAGTCGGAAGGCATTCCGACGATTGCTTTATCCGGCGGCCAAGCCGGTATTCGTACGGATGAGCAATACGGCCACGCCAGAATCAAATCCATTCGTCCGGATGTGATGCTGAATCATCTGGAGCAAGGAAAAGTCGTTATCGTTGCCGGGTTTCAAGGCATGACGGAAAACGGCGATTTTACAACGCTTGGACGAGGCGGAAGCGACACATCTGCTACTGCTCTTGGTGCGGCGTTGCAAGCGGAAATGGTTGATATTTATACGGATGTAAACGGAATATTGACGGCCGATCCGCGTTTTGTCGAAGATGCAAGACAGCTTTCTACAGTTGGCTATACCGAAATATGCAACATGGCGCGCCAAGGAGCAAAGGTCATCCATCCGCGTGCGGTAGAAATTGCCCAGCAAGCCCGGATTCCGCTGCGTGTCCGCTCGACGTTCTCGACGGATGAAGGCACGCTTGTAACGGACAACTCGCTTCTTGCGGGCGATATTCGCGTGAAAGACCGCCATGTAACCGGAATTGCTCACGTAAGCGGCGTGACGCAAATTTCCGTGCAGGCTATTGAAGGCAGCAGCGATATGCAGCTTCAAGTGTTTCAGGCGATGGCCCGCAATCATATCAGCGTTGATTTTATTAATGTCACGCCAGGCGGAGCGGTATACACCGTTTTTGACCATGACGCAGGCAGAGCAATTGAAGTTCTCAAAAACATCGGCTTTAATCCTGTAGCAACAAAAGGCTGCGCCAAAGTATCTGTCATTGGCGGCGGCATGAACGGCGTACCGGGGATTATGGCCAGAATTGTTGAAGCGTTAACGGAGCAAAGCATTACCATATTGCAGTCTGCGGACTCAAACACGACCATTTGGGTACTTGTCAAGGAACAGGATATGATTCCGGCCTTGCGCGCCCTGCACCATAAATTTGAGCTTCATCTGTAAATTATATAGGAGGATTTTAAGATGGAATTCGGAAGGCTTATTACCGCAATGGTAACCCCTTTTACCGCCGAGAATGAAATCGATTGGGAGACAACAGGCCGGTTGATTGATTATTTGATCGAGGAGCAGCAAAGCGACAGCCTTGTTGTTGCAGGCACGACAGGCGAATCGCCTACGTTAAGCGACGAGGAAAAGCTGGCATTGTTCCGTTTCGCAGTCGAACGTGCTGCGGGCCGATGCAAAATCATAGCGGGGACAGGCAGCAACAATACGGCCCATTCGATCCATCTGACCAAAGAGGCGGAAGCTGCTGGCGTTCATGGCGTGCTGCTGGTCTCGCCTTATTACAATAGGCCAAATCAGGAAGGGCTGTATCAGCATTTTAAAGCGATTGCTGAAGCAACTACGCTTCCTGTTATGCTGTATAACGTTCCGGGGCGCACAGCCGTTAATATTTCGGTAGAGACGACGCTGCGTCTGGCTGAGATTGACAATATCGTCGCGACCAAAGATTGCAACGGCGCGGATCATTTGACGGAGATTATTGCGTCTGCGCCGGCTGGCTTCAGAGTATACAGCGGCGAGGACATCTCAACCTTGACGACGCTGGCTGTCGGCGGCTATGGGATTGTTAGCGTTGCCAGCCATATCGTTGGCGCCAAAATGAAGCAAATGATCCAATCTTATTTAAGCGGCGACGTGCAGCAAGCGGCGAAGCTTCATGCGGAATGTTATCCGGTACTGAAAGGCTTATTCCATTGTCCGCATCCGGTTCCGAACCCGGTTCCGGTTAAATATGCGCTTTCGCTTAAAGGCTTGCCTGTAGGCAGCGTAAGGCTGCCGCTTGCTCCGATCTCGGAGCAGGAAGCCGAATTTGTCCGCAAGCTGGTCCAATAAGCATTTCACATGGCACTTCCTACAACCGGTGCGATTATCGCACCGGTTTTTTTTATCTCCATTCGGGAAACGATAATGTCAATTAAACGGCACGGACATCAGGATCAAGCCATGCGAAAGCACGATGCCTTCGGAACGCTTTCTTTGTTTCACTTGTGTTCCATCTTTTTCTTCATGTATAATGGTCTCAAGTGATTGGGTGCGGCAATTATTTGAAGGAAAGAATGGGTTTGGCGGAGCGGCGTCCGGCAATAACCTTTTTTATATGCAAATTGAATACAGGTTAGTTATAACTATAGGAGGATAGATCCCATTGTCTAAAAAGAACAACCAGGATAAACTGCTTATTTTTGCACTAGGCGGAGTAAGCGAGATCGGTAAAAATATGTATGTCATTCAATACGGTAATGACATTGTTGTTGTAGATTCAGGTTTGAAATTTCCAGAAGAGGACATGCTCGGCATTGATATCGTAATTCCGGATATTACTTACTTAACGGATAATCGCGATAAAGTGCGCGGAATACTTATCACCCACGGCCATGAAGACCATATCGGCGGCTTGCCGTATGTACTGAAGCATTTGAACGTGCCAGTATACGGCACGAAACTTACGCTTGGCCTGATTGAGGGCAAGCTGAAGGAAGCGGGGCTGCTTGGCGAGACGAAGCGTATTCTCATTAATGCGGATTCCGAGATTCAGCTCGGTGCGATTCGCGCAAGCTTCTTCAAAACCAACCATAGTATCCCGGACTCCGTTGGCGTTTGCCTGGATACACCGGAAGGCACAGTTGTCCATACGGGCGACTTCAAATTCGACCATACGCCGGTTAATAACCAATACGCGGACTTGCAGCGCATTGCGGAAATTGGCAAAAAAGGCGTTCTGGCGCTGCTTTCTGACAGCACGAACGCTGAGCGTCCAGGCTTTACGCCTTCCGAAGCGAATGTAGGAGATGCGCTCGAAGATATTTTCCGCAAGTCGACACAGCGTGTCGTGGTTGCTACATTTGCTTCCAATGTTCACCGGATTCAGCAAATTATTAATGCTTCGATAGCAACCCGCCGCAAAATTGCTGTCGTTGGCCGCAGTATGGTAAACGTTGTAAACATCGCATCTGAGCTGGGGTATTTGGACATTCCGGAAGGAATGATTATCGAGCCGGAAGAAGTTAATAAATTAGCTGCCGACCGTGTCGTTATCCTTTGCACAGGCAGCCAAGGCGAACCAATGTCTGCGCTTACGCGGATGGCGCGCTCGACTCACCGGAAGGTGGACATTTTGCCAGGGGATACGGTTATTATTGCCGCAACGCCAATCCCTGGAAATGAGAAATACGTTGGCCGCACCGTCGACGAACTGTATAAGCTTGGCGCCAATGTCATTTGGGGACCTGGATCTGTATCGCGCGTTCACGTATCTGGACACGGCAGCCAGGAAGAGCTGAAGCTGATGCTTAACCTGATCCGCCCGAAATATTTTATTCCGATCCACGGTGAATACCGGATGCTTCGTATGCATGCTCAGCTTGGCGAAGCCGTTGGCATCGAGAAAGAAAATATTTTCATCATTGATATCGGCGACACCGTCGAAATTCAGAACGGCGCAGCACGCAAAGGCTCGAAAGTGCCTGCAGGCAACGTCCTGATCGACGGCCTTGGCGTCGGCGATGTAGGCAACATCGTATTGAGAGACCGGAAACTGTTGTCGCAAGACGGTATTCTCGTCGTTGTCGTAACGCTCAGCAAGCAGGATGGAACGATATTGTCGGGTCCAGACATCATCTCCCGCGGTTTTGTATATGTTCGAGAGTCCGAAGGATTGCTTGATGAAGCGAACCGTATCGTTACAACAACGCTGAACAAATTGATGAACGATAACGTCAATGAATGGGCATCGCTCAAAACGAATGTTAAAGACGCGCTCGGCCGGTTCCTGTATGAACAGACCCGCCGCCGTCCAATGATTCTTCCGATCATTATGGAAGTATAAGATTCTAGGGATACGAAAGCCCGCCCGCAGCTAAACGCTGCGGGCTTTTTTTGTGCCAATCGAATGGATTTTTTCAAGTCGTACCATACTATGGTGAGCTTTAGCTTTCATTTGGAGGAGGGAATACAGATGAATATAACATCTGATCAGCAGCAGCCGGATCCGGCTGACGACGGAAACAAGAAGGCTCCTGCGGTGATGGAAGCCATTCAGCAATTAGGACAAACACAGACGCCTTCCATAGAGCCGTCCAATATTTATTGTATGACGATTATTGGGCAGGTAGAAGGACATATCGTGCTGCCGCCGCAAAATAAAACAACGAAATACGAGCACCTCATTCCGCAGCTTGTCGCCGCAGAACAAAATTCGAAAATCGAAGGCATCCTAATTGTTTTAAACACAGTTGGCGGCGATGTGGAAGCCGGCCTTGCGATTGCCGAAATGATATCCTCTTTGTCCAAACCAACTGTCACACTTGTATTGGGAGGCGGGCATTCCATCGGTGTTCCGATTGCGGTAGCAGGGAACAAGTCTTTTATAGCGGAAAGCGCCACGATGACCATTCACCCGATACGCTTGAACGGCCTTATTATCGGCGTGCCTCAAACGTTTGAGTATTTGGAGAAAATGCAGGAGCGGGTTATTCGTTTCGTCACCGCACATTCGAATGTTACGGACGAGAAGTTCAGGGAGCTTATGTTCAAAACCGGTGAACTGACAAGAGACATCGGGACGACTGTAATCGGGGAAGAGTCGGTCCGTTACGGCTTGATCGATGCGGTTGGCGGCCTTGGTGAAGCGTTGAAGGAATTGAATGCAATGATCGAAACAAGGCGCCGTCCGGCTTCGGAGGTGTATAACTGACTATGACCCTTTATACGAACATGCCGCTGGAGGTTGTGCTTGACGGCTGGCAAAATGACCGGGAGCATCCGCATGAAGTATGGGTGAACGGCATCTATATGCAGGTTGAACCGCTTTCTCCAGGAGTTGGCAAAGTGGTTCGCCTGCTCCAGTGCGAGTTGAATGATTATTTGAAACCGGAATACGCTCCGGGCGCCGTTGTGCAATATGCGCTTCTGTCTCCCGAAACCAAACGGAACAGAACAGAATAGGAACATTTGTCCACCTGTGGTATAATTTCTATCAGAGGTGACGCAAGTGGCAAAAAAAAGAAAACGAAAAAAATCGATTGCTGGCCAATTAAAATATGAAGTTTACGGAATTTTGCTCATAACGATATCCATCATTGCCTTGTCGGGTGAGGCTGCCGTAGGCCGATCCTTGTCTAAGCTGTTCGGTCTCGTTTTGGGCAAATTTTATTTTGTTATAGCCATTGTCGGCATTGTGGTCGGGTTAGCGGTTATGGTCAAACGGAAATGGCCGCGCGGCTGGACGCAAAGGAGAACGGGCGTTCTTGTATTTGTATTAGCTTTAACGCTTATGAGTTCTATGGCGGAAATCGATCACGGAATCCGCAAAGTGTCCGATTTGACCGGGAGCATCATTCTAAACGAGCTTAGCTCCAATCTGCATTCCGAACTGATTGAATCGGATCCCGGCGATTACCGGACCATCAGCGAAAAGTCGATCAGCGGCGGGTATGTAGGGGCTATCGAATATTCTCTGCTTTTTACTTTATTTGGTTATTTCGGTTCAAAGCTGATCATGTACGTCATGATGGCGATTTCAATAATGCTGATGACCGGCAAATCCTATGTGGAGCTGGCTCGCATGATAAAAAAACGCGGAGCACGCATGTACAAGCTTATTCATACGCGAATAGCGAACCGCCATGCCCTGAAGGCGGCCAGCCGTTCAGCAGCAGCGAAAAGCAGCACGGCGGCCGGCGCCGTTCACGATGATTCGGATATTGATGATGAGGAAGATACGTATACCGTACTTCCGCCGCGCCGCAAAAAATCGCTTTTTTTCTCCTGGATTACGCCTGAATCGCAAGAGAAGAAGCAAGCAGACGGAGACGCAAGCGATGAATGGGACTTGGAGGAAGAATCCAAACCGGACATGCGGTTAAACGGAAACAGCTGGAAAGCTAATCCGGAAATACCATGGGAGAAAACGGCAGACGAGGGCTATTTGGAAAACCCGCAGGTACAGTTGAACACCCATGATCAAGAGCTGCCTCCGCCATGGGAGGATGCGCATGATGCGTACGCTGCGTATGTGCCGGCGGCCGAAACCGGCCCGGAACCACCATCGTTTTATCCGGATGATGAACGGGATTCTGGTACGGAACATGGCATGGCAGAAGATAACGCGCAGCTTATGCCAGGGAATGGCATGAATGAAGATGATGCTGACTTGTTGGAAGATTTCGAGGAGAGCATACCTGAGCCCTTTGACGCAGACAAGCTTTCAGCTCATGAGGACATTGATCCGAACCGTTCTTCTGCCGGCGGAACCGATGAAGAAGAAGGCGGCCATCTTCTGAATGGCGATGCAGCAGTGCCTCCGAAGCCTAAACCGTACGCTCTGCCTTCTTTTACGCTGTTGACAAAGCCGCGCCTGACGGGCAAGGGCAGCGATAAAGCGGATATGACCGATTCAAGACGCAAGCTGGAAGCAACACTCGAAAGCTTTGGCGTCCGGGCGAGGGTGCTGGATGTTGTGCCCGGCCCTGCGGTTACACGGTACGAGGTACAGCCTGCTACCGGCGTTAAGGTAAGCCGGATTGTCGGACTGACGGATGATATAGCGCTTGCGCTTGCCGCCAAGGATATCCGGATGGAAGCTCCGATACCGGGCAAATCTGCAATCGGCATCGAAGTTCCGAACGGGGAAGTATCCGTAGTTACGATGCGTGAAGTAATGGAAACGCCGGAGTTCCAGAACGCAACTTCGAAGCTTTCCATCGCTTTTGGCAAAGATATAGCCGGCACGCCGATTATCGGAAATTTGGCCAAAATGCCTCACTTGCTTGTAGCCGGCGCGACCGGATCGGGAAAGTCCGTTTGCATCAACGGCATCATCACCAGCATATTGTACAAAGCGAAGCCGGATGAAGTGAAATTTCTGATGGTCGATCCGAAGATGGTCGAACTGAATATGTACAATGGCATTCCGCATCTGCTCGCGCCGGTTGTTACCAATCCGCGCCGGGCGTCGATGGCGCTGAAAAAAATCGTCGTTGAGATGGAAAAGCGGTATGAGCTGTTTTCCAAGTCAGGTACCCGTAATATTGAAGGCTATAACACCTTGATGGTTGATAATCCGTCCGCCGTGCTGCCTTATATCGTAGTTATCGTCGATGAGCTTGCCGACTTGATGATGGTTGCCGCCGGCGATGTAGAAGATTCGATTGCAAGGCTTGCTCAAATGGCGCGCGCAGCCGGCATTCATCTTATTATTGCGACGCAGCGCCCGTCCGTTGATGTCATTACGGGCGTAATTAAAGCTAACATTCCTTCCCGTATCGCATTTGGCGTATCATCAGCCGTCGATTCGCGGACCATTCTCGATACCGGCGGTGCAGAGAAGCTGCTTGGCCGGGGCGATATGCTTTATTTGCCGGTAGGCATGTCGAAGCCGATTCGCGTGCAAGGCGCCTTTTTGTCCGATCAGGAAGTGGAGGCGGTTGTTGCGTTTACAAGCGATCAGGCCAAAGCCGAATTTAAGGAAGATCTTGTGCCCGAGCTGGAGGAAGATAACGGCCAGCAGGACGAATTGCTGGACGAGCTGTACGACCAAGCGGTTCAAATTGTGGTGGAGGCGAAGCAAGCTTCGGTCTCCTTGCTGCAAAGAAGAATGCGTATTGGTTATACCCGGGCGGCCAGACTGGTTGACCAAATGGAAGCTCGCGGAGTTGTCGGCCCGTATGAAGGCAGCAAGCCGCGTGAGGTGCTGATGTCCGAAGAGCAATTAAATGCTAATAAGATCAGCTCTTGAGCCAGATGCAAAAATCTGCATAGAACGAGTAAGCCTTTCTCATACTATTGGCAAGTAACGCTGCAAATAGCGAACTAACTTGCAAGAGAAAGGCAGATGCAGATTCCGACATGAAAAAACGTTCGATGGTGGTCACTGCGGTGACGATTGCGTTGTTGCTCGGCCTGTTCACGTTGTACCATGCGGGCAGGAATTTGGCGAGTGAAACCTTCGGCAATACCACATTAACAATGGGATCGTCCGGCAAGGATGTCTATGAGCTGCAAGGCAGGCTTAAGTACTTAGGTTATTATGACGGCAAAGTAGACGGCCAGTTTGGCGCTACTACTAAAAATGCAGTAACTTGGTTTCAATGGAAATTTGGCATGAAAGCCGACGGCGTTGTCGGGGCGAAAACGAAGCTGAAGCTTTGGGAAGCAACCAAAAAATGGCAGCCGACTGCAGAAGAAACCGGCCAGCAGCCTTCTAGCGGTGGCGGCGCATCTGGCGGCAAAGAAGATAACGGCAGCCTGGCGAAATCCAACAATCTGGGCTTGTCAGCCAATGATTTGAAGCTGATGGCGAACGCCGTGTACGGCGAATCGCGCGGAGAGCCTTACGAAGGGCAGGTGGCGGTGGCCGCCGTTATTTTGAACCGGTTGAAATCGCCTAACTTCCCGAACACAATTTCCGGTGTTATATTTGAGCCGCTTGCTTTCACGGCTGTAGCCGACGGGCAAATTTGGCTCACGCCTAACGAAACCGCCGCCAAGGCTGTGCAGGATGCGCTTAACGGCTGGGATCCGACCGGCGGATGCACCTATTATTTTAATCCGGAAACCGCTACGTCCAAATGGATCTGGTCCAGGCCGCAAGTGAAAACAATCGGCAAACATATTTTCTGCATGTAGCCGTTTGAAGCCTGGGGATTTCTCATTATAGCAAGCCAAATCAAGCAAGAAGCAGCTGAAACTGCCTACCCCGCAGCATCGGTTGCTTCTTGTTTTTGCAAAGTTTAGAATGGGGTATAGGATAAGCAGGTTTTGGAATAAATTTGACATGAGACAACCGGCGAAAGCATGTCTAAATATGCGGCATGTCCGCATTATTTGCTGCTGCCGACGAAAGGAGCAATCGGCGTGACCTTATTCGAACGAGGACAGGTAGGAAGGATTCGGCTGCATGTGATGCCTACGAAACGGTTTAAAACGTATGCGATTTCCGTATACGCCGGCCGTCCATTAAAGGAAGCAACGATTACGGAAACAGCGCTAATTCCTTTTGTGCTTCGCAGGGGCACGTCTTCAACGCCGGAAACTAAGCAATTCAGGGAACGGCTTGACGATATGTACGGCGCAGGGTTTGGTTTCGATGTATACAAGCGGGGAGACGCCCAGATCATCCAATTTCGGATGGACGTTATTAATGACCAGTTTGTTTCATCGGAGAGCTCGCTGCTCGCTTCTTCGATGGCTTTTTTAGGAGAAGTTATAACAAGCCCGGCTTTGGAGAACGGTGTTTTTTCCGGCAAATATGTTGATGCGGAAAAACAAACGCTCCGCAAACGGCTGGAGTCGATTGTCAACGATAAAATGCGGTATGCGGCTGAACGCTGCCTCGAAGAGATGTGCGCAGATGAACCTTATCGGCTGCATCCGTTAGGCAAGCTTGCAGACATTGATGCCATAACGCCAAGCTCGCTGTACAGCGCTTATAAGCAGTGGCTGGACGAAGCGGCGCTTGATTTGTATGTCGTTGGCGATACGACGCTGGACGAAGTGCAGCAGCTCGCTGCAAGCAGCTTCCATCTGAGCGGAGGAACGCCTTCCGGCTATACGATTCCGGATGTCCAGCATCCGGTGCAAGAAGTCAAAACCGTTGTAGACCGTCTTGATGTGGGCCAAGGGAAGCTGAATTTGGGACTGCGGACGTCTACCGGCTATAGCGATCCCGATTATCCCGCCTTGCTGATGTATAACGGGATATTGGGCGGGTTTCCGCATTCCAAGCTGTTTATAAACGTGCGCGAGAAGGAAAGCTTAGCCTATTACGCCGCTACAAGGCTGGATGGCCATAAAGGTCTTCTGACCATCCAATCCGGCATTGAAATTGCCAATTACGAAAAAGCGCTTGCCATTATAAAAGAACAATTGGAGAGCATGCGGCGCGGCCAATTGACCGAACTTGAAATCAATCAGACGAAAGCGATGATCGCTAATGCGCTGCGTGAACAGCAAGATTCGGCATACGAAATGACCGCCTATGATTTCAACAGTGTGCTGACAGACAGCAATCGTTCTGCTGAGCAGCTGCTGGACAGCATTATGGCAGTTACGCCAGACGATATTGTACGGGTTGCGAACCGGATCCAGCTGGATACGATCTACTTTTTACGCGACAGGAAGGAGGCCTGAACCATGGAGAAGCTGGAAATTAAAGCTGTACAGGAAACATTGTACCGCGAGGTGCTTCCGAATGGCCTCGAGGTTATCGTGCTTCCGAAAGAAGGTTTTCAAAAAACATACGCCACCTTTTCAACCAAATACGGTTCGGTGGATAACCGTTTCTCCGTAGGCGATGAACCTGCTGTCAGCGTTCCGGACGGCATCGCTCATTTCCTGGAGCACAAAATGTTTGAAGAGCCGACAGGCGATATTTTTGCCGTATTTGCTTCGCAAGGCGCCTCGGCTAATGCGTTTACAAGCTTTGACCGGACGGTGTATTTATTTTCCGCCACGGAGCAGATTAACGCCAATCTGGAGACGCTGATCAATTTTGTGCAAAATCCTTATTTTACAGATGAGAATGTGAATAAGGAAAAAGGAATCATCGCACAGGAAATTAATATGTACCGCGATAATCCGGACTGGCGCGTTTATTTCGGGTTGTTCGATGCGATGTACCATAAACATCCGGTTCATATCGACATCGCCGGAACGGTCGAATCGATCTATCAGATTGATAAAGAAACGCTTTACCGCTGCTACAGAACGTTTTACCATCCTTCCAATATGCTGCTGTTTGTAGTTGGCGGGGTTGATCCGGACAACGTGATGGAGCTGGTGCGCAGCAACCAGGCAAATAAAACGTTCGAGCCGCAAGGCGAAATTCACCGGTATTTTGACGAAGAACCGCCTTCTGTCAAAATTCCGCGCAAAGTAACGGAGCTTCCGGTATCGCTGCCTAAAATGATGTTTGGCTTCAAGGATGCTTCTGTCGGCTTATCCGGCCGTGCGCTCCTGGAACAAGAGGTTGTTACAAAGCTGATGCTGGATGCGTTTATCGGGCCGAGCTCAGCCCTTTATCAGGAGCTGTACGAAAAGGATCTGATCTCCGATTCGTTCGGAAGCGAATTCAATTCCAGCAGCGGCTACTCGTTTACGGTGTTTGGAGGAGACACGCCAAATCCGGATGAGCTTCTTGCCGAGTTCAAGAAGGCTGCGGAAAAAGCGGTAACGGAAGGTTTGAATCCGGAATCGTTTGAACGTTCAAAGCGGAAAAAAATCGGCGGTTATTTGCGTATGCTCAATTCCCCTGAATCCATTGCCAGCGAGTATACGCGTTACCGGTTCCGGGACAGCGATTTATTTGATCTGCTCCCGCTTTACGAAAGCTGCACGCTGGAGCAGGCTAACGCCCGCCTAAGAGAGCACTTTAAGCCGGAGCAGCTGGCAATCTCCATCGTGGAGCAGCCAAGCAGCTAATATGGGCGCTTTGCAGGACATGACCGTGCTCATAACCGGGGGAAGCCGCGGCATCGGCGCTTCGATTGCGAAGCGCTTTGCTGCGGAAGGCATGAACATCGTCATCCATTATTTGCATTCTCATGAGGCAGCCAATGAAACCGCCCGCACATGCCTAAGCCTCGGCGCTAATGTCATGACCATCTCGGCCGATTTGCGCAGCAAGGAGCAGCTGATCCGGATGAAGGATAAGCTGACGGATAAAGGAATGCTTCCGGACGTGCTTGTCAACAATGCCGGGATCGCCCCTTACGGACTGTTGTCCGATGTAAGCGAAGAAGAATGGGACGATGTAATGGCGGTGAATTTAAAAGGAATGTTTTTATGCTCTCAGCTGTTTATGCCGCATATGATTTCGCGCAAATACGGCCGGATCATTAATGTATCTTCCGTATGGGGAAACGCCGGAGCGGCATGCGAGGTGTTATATTCCACCACGAAGGGCGGAATTAATGCTTTTACCAAAGCGCTTGCAAAGGAACTTGCCCCATCCGGCGTTACGGTAAATGCCGTTGCGCCGGGCGTCGTGGATACCGATATGATGGGCGGCTTTAACGAAGCGGAGCGGGAAGCGCTGGAGCAGGAAATTCCCGTTGGCCGGTTTGCGCAGCCTGACGAAATCGCTTCGCTTGTTTATTTTTTAGCATTACCCGAGTCATCTTATATAACCGGCCAAATCATTAGTCCCAATGGGGGCTGGCATACATAATTGGTTAATGATGACGGGACAAGCTTCATTGAATAAGAAGGACGCCGGCGAAGTACAATAGAACTGTTGTCGATTCATTTCTCCGCATTGCAGCAAGCGCAATAATGGACCTAAACATGATCAGGAGGCGAACAAATGTCTACAACAGTTCTTACTCGTTTTTCTACTTGGAAGCATTTTTTAGCTGAACGTGTGGAGCAAGCGAAAAAAATGGGGATGAGTGAGGATACGATTTCAAACCTGGCGTTCGAAATCGGTTCTTTCTTGGATGAAAAAGTTGACCCGAAAAACGATGAAGAACGTCTCTTGAAGGAAATTTGGGATTGCGGCGACGAAGATGAACGCAAAGTCATTTCCCGACTGATGGTAAGGCTTGCACAAAAATCGTAGTCAGCTGCAGTTCATCTGCACGAAGCGCCGAAACATTTTCTGAAGAAAAGCCTCCTTCCCGGGAGGCTTTTCTTCCATCCATACGATAAACGGTTGCTAAAGTGTGACGAAATATGTACAATTTAAATTTATGAGATAGTATTTTTCATTTTATATTTTGATCCTTTTAATCAGTCTGAGGCGGTGGCGCAGTGGAGAAAAAACAATGGTATTTTGAATATAAAATACATAAAAACCGGCCAGGGTTGCTTGGCGACATTGCTTCTATGCTGGGGATGCTGGAAGTCAACATTATGACCATCAATGGCGTCGAGGACAGAACCCGCGGTATGCTTTTGCAAACAAATGATGAAGAAAAAATCGAATTGCTTGGCAAAATGCTTCGTAAAGTGGACAATATTACGGTAAATAAGCTCCGTACGCCAACGATTGTGGACATTTTGGCTGTTCGCCACGGCCGTTATATTGAACGGGATTCCGATGACCGGAAGACGTTCCGTTTTACACGGGATGAGCTGGGCATTCTGGTCGATTTTCTGGGCGAAGTGTTTAAGCGGGACGGCAATCAGGTTATCGGATTAAGAGGGATGCCGCGCGTCGGGAAAACCGAATCCATCATTGCGGGAAGCGTCTGCTCGAATAAACGCTGGGCGTTTGTGTCCTCTACGCTTCTTCGTCAAACCGTGCGAAGCCAGCTGTCCGAGGAAGAAATGAACCCGAATAATATTTTTATTATTGACGGTATCGTCAGCACAATCCGTTCCAATGAAAAGCATTATCAGCTGCTGCAGGAGATCATGTCCATGCCTTCCACGAAAGTGATTGAGCATCCGGATATTTTCGTGAAAGAGTCTCATTTTGACTACAGCCATTTCGATATTATTATTGAGCTTCGCAATACGCCGGACGAAGAAATTTCGTACGAATTGTTTACTACCAATTACACCGATGAATTTTAAACTTAGAACGTAGGAGGCTATACAAATGTCTGATTTGGGAGCGCTGCTCCGGAAGGCGAGAGAAGAAAGCGGGCTGACGCTGGACGACATCCAAGAAATTACGAAAATCCGCAAAAGGTATTTGGAGGCTTTGGAGAGCGGCGATCATAGCGTATTGCCGGGAAGCTTCTATGTGCGGGCGTTTGTAAAAAACTACTCGGAGGCGGTGGGGCTTGATCCGGATGAAGTGCTCCGCCTTTACCAGCATGAAATACCTGCAGGCGTACCTGAGCAATCCGTTGAACCGATTGTGTCTAGGGCGTCACGCCGCGTACGGACGCGGTCCTCAGATCGGGGAGTCGGGAAAATTGGCTTTAATATTGTCATGTGGTGTTTCCTCATCTTAATTGTTGCTGTCGTTTGGATTTTTATTATTAATCAAAAGGACGACCCAACCAAAGTGGCGGATAACACGAACATCACCGACAAAGCGTCGCCGCCGGCGGAAACCGCATCCGCGGATCCTGTGGCATCTTCGACGCCAACACCGACGCCAACGCCAACGCCGCCGCAAACGACAGTTACCTTTACCGGAAAAGTCGGGAAAATCGACCATTATGATGTGGCTGGCACCAATGTGAAGGTGGAGCTTAAAGTATCGGGCGGCGTCAACTGGACGGAAGTGGACTCGGGCGGACCTAAAGGAAAACGGCTGACATACAAAAACCTGGAAGACGGTACAGTGCTGGATTATGATCTGACCGAGCCGCTGTATATTAATATCGGCCGTGCGGATTTTGTGCAAATTACGGTTGACGGCGTCCTGATTGATGATGGCGACCAAAGCACAACAAAAAGGATTCAGCTTGATCCGGTAACGGCAACCGATACGGGGACGCCATCGGATAATAATACGGCGTCGTCTCCACCGGCAGAATCGGCTGCTGCCGGCCAATAATTTGATTTTGAACGATGAGGTGAATGAATCATGAGTTCGGAAAGTTCTTTTGACATTGTATCCAAAGTGGATATGCAGGAGCTGAACAATGCGATTCAGCAAGCGGAGCGTGAAATCGAAACGCGGTTTGACCTGAAAGGCAGCAAAAGCTCCATCGAGCTGGAGAAAGAAGAGCTTGTTGTTTCTTCGGATGATGAATATAAGCTGAAAACCGTTATCGACATTTTGCAGACGAAAATGATCAAGCGCGGCGTTCCGATTAAAAATATGGATTACGGCAAAATCGAGCCGGCTTCCGCACGTTCCGTTCGCCAGCGGATTAAGCTCCGCCAAGGCGTCGATCAAGAAAACTCGAAAAAAATTAACACGCTGATCCGTGATTCGAAGCTGAAAGTGAAAAGCCAAATCCAAGGCGATCAAATCAGGGTGACCGGCAAAAGCAGAGATGATTTGCAGGCGGTTATCGCCTTGCTGCGCGGAGCGGATTTGACCATCGAGCTTCAATTTGTCAATTATCGGTAGAAGAGCAGACGGATATCCGGGTAGCCCTGTTTCATACGCTGTCGCGGCGCATGAAACAGGGCTTTTTGCATAGACAGATGATTTTGACACTTGCAAAGCGGGTGTATTATACTTATGTAGACAGTTTGACGGAATGATTTGGGGGTAGACAGATGGCAGAAAGTATGCTTGGCAGTGTTTGGCGGGAAATAATTGGGGATTGTACACCAGTGTCGTTCGGGGAGGGAATTTAATGAATCTGCCAAACAAAATTACGCTGGCGCGTATTTTTTTAGTCCCGATTATTATGGTGTTTTTGCTGGTAAAATGGGATATGGGGTCGCTTCACTTGGGTGACATTTCGATTACATATAACCAAATCATTGCCGTACTTATTTTTATTATTGCGGCGAGCACGGACGGGCTGGACGGTTACATTGCCCGTAAAAACAAGCTTGTCACCAACCTTGGCAAGCTGCTTGATCCTCTTGCTGACAAGCTCCTCGTATCCGCTGTTTTGATCTCGCTTGTCGAGATGGACAAGCTGAGCGCGATCGTTGCGATTCTAATCGTCAGCCGCGAATTCGCTGTGACGGGGCTGCGCCAAATTGCACTGCTGGATGGTACGGTTGTAGCGGCCAGCAAGTGGGGGAAATGGAAAACAGCCATTCAAATTACGATGATTATTGTATTGCTGCTGAACAATTTTCCGTTTGAATACATCTCGTTCCCGTTTGATGTTGTCGTTACCTGGATTGCCGCATTGATTACGGTATACTCAGGCATTGATTATTTTATGAAAAACAAAACGTTACTGACAGCGAAATAATAGAAGCGGAGGCGTCGTGATGAAAGCAGAAATTATTGCGGTCGGAACAGAGCTGCTGCTCGGGCAAATCGTAAATACAAATGCCCAGTTCCTATCCCAGGAACTGGCATCTCTTGGCGTGGATGTTTATTTTCAAACCGTAGTCGGAGATAATGCGGCACGTTTGCGCCAAGCGATTGAAGTGGCGCGCAACCGCGCCGATCTGCTTGTATTCACCGGCGGTCTTGGGCCAACGCAGGATGACCTGACGAAAGATGTGCTGGCTGCGTATTTAAATCGCAACCTTCTTCTGCATGAGCCGTCCATGGCCAAAATCGAAGAATTGTTCAGTTCACGCGGCTCCCATATGGTTGAAAGCAACCGCCGCCAAGCGCTTATGATTGAAGGCGGCGAGCCGCTCGAGAATACGGCCGGGCTTGCTGTAGGCAATGGGCTTGAAGCGGACGGCACCTATTATATGCTGCTTCCAGGACCGCCGCGTGAAATGAAACCGATGATGGAAGGCCCAGGGAAAAACTGGATTATGCAAATTACCGGCCAGTCAGACCCGCTTTATTCGCGCCAGCTGAAGTTTGCGGGCATTGGCGAATCGAACTTGGAAGCGAAGCTGATCGATCTGATCGACGGGCAAGTTGATCCAACGATTGCTCCTTATGCGAAAGAAGGCGAAGTTGCAGTACGCGTCTCGACCAAAGCGCCGACGCAAGCGGAAGCTAACCGCAAAATCGACGAAACCGTTGATAAAATTAAAGCAATTGTAGGCGAGTTTCTATACGCGCAAGAGGACATCCCGCTTGAAGAAACAGTCGTACGGCTGCTTCGCGCTTCGAGGCGCAAGCTGGCGAGCGCAGAAAGCTTAAGCGGCGGGCTGTTTGCAGAATCGATTACAAGCATCCCGGGCAGCAGCGGCGAGTTTTGCGGCGGAGTTGTTACGTATACCAATGAGATGAAGCATAAGCTGCTTGGCATTCCGATGGCTCAGCTGCAGGGTGAAGGCGCTCCGGGGCAATCAGCGAATCGACAGCGAAGCTGATGGCGGAGCGGGTGCGCGAGATTGCCGATGCGGACTTTGGCGTATCGCTGACGGGGGTCGCAGGGCCGGCGCCGTCCGAAGGCAAGCCGGTGGGACTTGTTTATTACGCGATTGCCGAACGCGGCAAAGAAACTGTTGTTTATACCGGACAGTTTGCCGGCAACCGTGAAATTATCCGGGTACGTTCAGTAAAAGCGGCTTTATACCGTTTGTGGCAAGCATTAACAGCGAATGTGGAATAAAATAGTCGAACTTTGACGTTTGATGGCTTGTCAATCGTTAAGATTGGCGGTATAATACATGCTAGACGGAAGAACCGTGGCGAAGAATACTTTGCTGCGGTTTTTTTTCGTCCTGTTTTAGCCCTTGCATCAAAAAAAACGAATGTATGTTCGAAAAAATGCTTGGCAAGGGGTATGAAAAAAGGTATCATACTAATATAAATGATGAAGGATGTGAGTTGATTGTCGGATCGTCGCGCAGCATTGGAAATGGCATTGCGCCAAATCGAGAAACAATTCGGTAAAGGCTCGATTATGAAATTGGGCGAAACAGCAGGTATGCAAGTGGAAACAGTATCAAGCGGTTCGCTTGCTTTAGATATTGCATTAGGGATCGGCGGTTTTCCAAAAGGACGGATTATTGAAGTGTATGGACCGGAGTCATCCGGTAAAACAACGGTTGCGCTTCATGCGATTGCGGAAGTGCAGCGTACAGGCGGCCAAGCTGCGTTTATTGATGCGGAGCATGCGCTTGACCCGCTGTATGCAAGCAAACTGGGCGTCAATATTGACGAGTTGCTGCTTTCCCAGCCGGATACAGGCGAGCAAGCGCTTGAAATTGCAGAGGCGCTTGTACGCAGCGGCGCCGTTGATATTATCGTTATCGACTCGGTAGCTGCACTTGTGCCTAAAGCGGAAATCGAAGGCGAAATGGGCGATTCGCATGTTGGTTTGCAGGCTCGTCTCATGTCTCAAGCACTTCGCAAGCTGTCTGGCGCCATCAGTAAATCGAAGACGATTGCGATCTTTATTAACCAGCTGCGCGAGAAGGTTGGCGTAATGTTCGGCAACCCGGAAACGACGCCTGGCGGCCGCGCTTTGAAATTCTACTCCAGCGTTCGTCTGGATGTACGCCGCGTGGAAACGATCAAGCAAGGCAACGATATGGTCGGCAACCGCACCCGGATCAAAGTCGTGAAAAATAAAGTAGCTCCTCCATTCAAACAAGCGGAAATCGATATTATGTACGGTGAAGGCATTTCGAAGGAAGGCAGCATCGTTGATATCGGCACGGAGATGGATATCGTACAGAAGAGCGGAGCATGGTTCTCTTATAACGGCGAGCGCCTCGGCCAAGGCCGCGAGAATGCGAAGCAATATTTGAAGGATCATCAAGAAATTTCACATGCCATTGAAATGAAAATCCGCGAGGAAAGCAATTTGCAGACGGAAGCGGCAATGGCCAAAGGCGCTGCTGTCTCCGTCGATGAAGAAGAAGAGCCGGAATTTGATCTTAATTAATGAAATGGAGACGCCGTCCCAGCCGGGGCGGCGTAGCTTTTTTATAAACCGGAATAAAGGAGGCGCGGCGGCATGACGGAAGACCAACAAGCGGATAATGGGTTGTTTATAACGCTGGTGGAGCAGGATCGTTCGGAACGCCGCAGATACCGTATTTACGCAGGCGGAGAAGAACCGATTTTATTCGTTCATGAAGACTTGCTTATCCGCTACAGGCTGCTGAAGGGACAATTTGTTGACCCGGCGCTGCTTCCGGTAATTCAGGAAGAAGACGACCGGCACCGGGCATACACGCTTGCGTGTGTCTATTTAGGAGCAAAGCCGCGGACGAGCAAGCAGATCGAACAATATTTGCGCCGCAAGGAGCTTGGTGAAAGCCATATTGCTTATGCGCTCCAACGTTTAGAAACAGAGCATTATGTGGATGATGAAGAATATGCCCGGCAATTTGCCAAACAGCGGATTCGTACCGCGCAAAAGGGCAGCCGCCTTGTAAAGCAGGAGCTTCAGCAGCGCGGCATATCTCGCCAAGCGGCGGAAGAAGCCGTAAATGCCATAGATGCCGGTGCCGAGCTCGCGGCAGCCAAAGCAGCCGCTGCCAAACGGTGGCGGGGGCTGAAAGGGGAACTGCCGGACCGCAAGCGAAAGCTGACCGCTTTTTTGATGCGGAGGGGTTTCGCCGGCGATTTGATTCGAGAAGCAGTAAGGTCGGCCGCAGCAGACGGCATCGACAGCGATGAAGACGCAGAAGATGGGCTAATGCTTGACAATTGAATTTGGCAAAAGATAAAATGAATTTGTATTCCTTTCACAAAGAATCGATTTTCCTTCCAAAAATTGATTCGTAATGATTATTTTCGCCAAAAAGTTAAACTGTTAGAACGGTTTGGAACCGGCTGAAAACCTAATAACATCCCAAGTAGTCCTTGGTGCATGCAGCAAGGAGGTGAACAAGATGCAAGAAATATGGTGGATCTTGATCTGTCTCTTTGTTGGCGCAATTTTCTTTGGGGTTGGTTATTTTATTCGTAAATCGATCGCAGAGGCGAAAATTTCCAGCGCTGAGCAAGCTGCAGCCCAAATCGTTGAAAATGCGAAAAAGGAAGCGGAAGCACAGAAGAAGGAAACGGTACTCGAAGCGAAAGATGAAGTCCATAAACTCCGGACTGAAGCAGAGAAAGATATTCGCGAGCGACGGAATGAAGCACAACGTCAAGAAAGACGTTTGGTTCAGAAAGAGGAGTCGCTGGATAAGAAGTTAGAGGCGCTAGAACGCAAAGAAGAATCTGTAGCCAACAAAGAAAAAAGGATCGACGAAACACAGCAGCAAATCGATTCTCTGTACAAGCAACAGCTCAGCGAGCTGGAGCGCATCTCCAATCTGACGATGGAAGATGCAAGATCGATCATTTTGTCTAATGTAGAGCAGGAAGTTCGCCATGAGACGGCTCAGATGATTAAGGAAATCGAACAGCAAGCGAAGGAAGAAGCTGACAAGAAAGCGAGAGACATTATCTCTCTTGCCATCCAGCGTTGTGCTGCGGATCACGTAGCGGAAACGACGGTTTCGGTCGTAGCTTTGCCGAACGAAGAAATGAAAGGCCGCATTATCGGACGCGAAGGCCGCAATATTCGCGCCCTGGAAACATTGACCGGTATCGATCTCATTATCGACGATACACCGGAAGCGGTCATTTTATCCGGATTTGATCCGATTAGGCGTGAAATTGCCCGAACATCTCTTGAGAAGCTCGTAGCTGACGGACGTATCCACCCTGCCCGCATTGAGGAAATGGTTGAGAAATCCCGTAAGGAAGTAGATGAGCGAATCCGTGAATACGGTGAGCAAGCTACGTTTGAAGTAGGCGTACATGGATTGCACCCAGACCTTATTAAAATTCTTGGAAGATTGAAGTATCGGACAAGTTACGGTCAGAACGTTCTGAAACACTCCATGGAGGTTGCTTACTTGACAGGTCTAATGGCTGCAGAGCTTGGCGAAGATATTACGCTGGCCAAGCGCGCAGGCTTGCTGCATGACATCGGCAAAGCCCTTGACCATGAAGTGGAGGGCTCGCACGTTGAAATCGGCGTAGAGCTGGCGAAGAAATACAAAGAGCATCCGGTTGTGATCAACAGTATTGCATCTCACCACGGCGACGTGGAGGCAACTTCGGTTATCGCGATGCTGGTAGGCGCGGCAGACGCGTTGTCAGCAGCTCGTCCGGGAGCTCGGCGTGAGACGCTCGAGACGTACATTAAACGTCTGGAGAAGCTGGAAAACATTTCGGAATCGTTCGAAGGCGTTGAGAAATCGTACGCCATCCAAGCTGGCCGCGAAGTTCGCGTTATGGTTCAGCCTGAGAAAATCGACGATACGGAAGCGTTCCGCTTGGCACGGGATATTACGAAAAAAATCGAGAGTGAACTTGATTATCCGGGACATATTAAAGTTACGGTTATCCGTGAAACTCGTGCCGTTGAGTACGCGAAGTAATAATCGAATGTTGACTTGCGGAAGTGGCTGCTGTAGCAGCCACTTTTCTCGTCTGCATGGATAAAAGGATGAGGACAATTTGATGAACGTATTGTTTGTAGGCGATATCGTTGGAAGCGTTGGCAGAGAGGCTTTGAAGCGTGTATTGCCTGCATTAAAAAGCAAATATAACCCGCATATCATTATTGTGAACGGCGAGAACTCGGCAGCCGGCAGAGGAATTACCGGTGCCATTGCCCGCGACTTTTTTTCGTGGGGGTTCATGGCATTACAATGGGCAACCATACGTGGGATAATAAAGATATTTTCGAATGGATCGATGATGAACCGCGAATAGTACGTCCGGCCAATTATCCGGAAGGTACGCCGGGAAGAGGCATGGCTTTTATAAAGGGAACTGGAAAAGAACTTGCGATCATTAATCTGCAAGGACGTACTTATTTGCCGGCCATTGATTGCCCGTTTAATAAAGCGGATGAACTGGTAGCCGAAGCGCGCAGCCGTACCAGAAATATTTTGGTTGATTTCCATGCGGAAGTCACATCGGAAAAAATCGCGATGGGATGGCATTTGGACGGCAGAGCTTCCATTGTGGTAGGCACGCATACCCATGTGCAAACGAATGATGACCGGATATTGCCGGGCGGAACGGCGTATTTGACCGATGTTGGCATGGTCGGGCCGCGGGATGGCGTATTAGGGATGGAACGGTCGGCTGTTATCCGCAAATTCCAGACGCAGCTTCCGACAAGATTCGTTGTGGATGAAGGCGCATGGCATCTGCATGCGGTATCCGTCCAAATCGACGAGGCGACCGGACAAGCGAAGAAATTGGAAAAAATCCGTTTAACGGAAGATGAGTGGCTGCTAATGTAGCCTCTCTAAATCTTGTAAAATTACAGAAAATTCGAAATGATTCGTAAAGTCATACAATAAAAGCAGGAATTTTTTAACCTTTCTCGAATACTATTTAATAGTGACATCCATCCATCAGTTCCCGAGGAGGTACTTTTTCATGGAAGTATTAAAGGTTTCAGCAAAGTCCAATCCAAATTCCGTTGCAGGCGCGCTGGCTGGCGTGCTTCGTGAACGCGGCGCAGCTGAGTTGCAAGCAATCGGGCTGGTGCTCTTAACCAAGCAATTAAGGCTGTGGCGATTGCCAGGGGGTTCGTAGCTCCCAGCGGAGTGGATCTGATCTGCGTGCCGGCGTTTACCGATATTGTCATTGATGGAGAGGACAGGACAGCGATCAAGCTGATCGTTGAACCGAGATAACCGATAATGTTATGAGTGGACCACAGTTCACCCCACCTTTTTAAAACCTGTTTACGGTACGATGTAAACGGGTTTTTTGCTTTTTTTGCAGGAAATGAATTTTTACGGGAAGGAATACAGGGGAACGTTGAAGGCTGGCGCTCAGATGCAGTGCGGCCGCACAAATCGAAAATAAAGGGGAAACGGTGAAATGAATATACCGGTTGCCGATTTTCATTGCGATGTATTGATGAAGCTGCTGGAAGATAACAAGCTGAGTTTTCAAGAGGATGCAACAGGGCAGCTGGACGTTACTTTACAAAAGTTGAAACAATCGGGTGCTGTTTTTCAGACGTTTGCGATTTTCACTTCGCTTACCCAAAGGGCAGGCATCGAGCCGGTCTTGGAAAGCATTGATTTATTCCACCGGCAGGTGCTGACGAATCCGGAAATACAATGGGTTCGCAGTAAGGAGGATTTGAAGGCAAGCATCAGCGGCGGCCGGATTGGCGCTATGTTATCAATTGAAGGGATGGACCGGCTGAACGGCAATCCGGCTATGCTGAGAAGCTTGTACGAGCTTGGCGTGCGTGCTGCCGGTTTCACCTGGAACAATGCCAACTGGGCGGCTGATGGGGCAATGGAGGAGCGCGGAGCCGGGCTGACGGCCAAAGGGAAGGAATTCGTGCGGCTGTGCGACGAGCTTGGCATCCTGCTGGATGTTTCGCACTTGTCGGAGCGGGCATTCTGGGATATGGCGGATACAGCTTCCCGGACGATACTTGCGTCCCATTCGAATGCTTCTTCCATACTTCCGCATAAGCGCAATTTGTCCGACGATCAGATTAAGGCGATTATTGCGCTGCAAGGGGTTATAGGCGTCACGTACGTGCCTTATTTTGTGAGCGGCCATTCGCCCGTGACGATCGAAGATCTGCTCCGGCATATCGAGCGTATTTGCGAGCTTGGCGGAGAGCAGCATGTGATGCTGGGATCGGATTTTGACGGCATTGAAGTTTATATTGACCAGTTGACTGGTCCGCAGGACGTGCAGCATCTGCAGGACGCGCTTCTTAAACGGTATTCGGAAGAGCAGGTGCGGCGGTTTATGAGCGGCAATGCGATTCGGTTTTTGCTCCAGCACCTTCCGGATGGCCGTTCCTGAATCCATCAATTTCGATGCGGTAACCGATTATCGAAAACTATTATATTCCAAGCCAGCGGTTTTATCTTGCATTTTCATAGGTTCAATCATAAAATTACTGATGGCTGTTACTATACAATGATCACATTTTTTTATAGCGGTGACCGTTTATTGAAAAGAGGAGTTGGGCATTTTGATCAGTCAATTGTCTTGGAAGATCGGCGGGCAGCAAGGGGAAGGCGTTGAAAGTACGGACCGGATTTTCTCCACAGCCTTAAACCGGCTGGGGTATTATTTGTATGGATACCGTCATTTCTCATCCCGGATTAAGGGTGGACATACCAACAATAAAATTAGAATCAGTACGGAGCCGATTCGTGCGATTTCGGATGATCTCGACATTCTGGTTGCATTCGACCAAGAAAGCATTGATTTGAATGCAGGCGAGCTGCGTGCCGGAGGCGTTATTGTCGCCGATGCGAAATTTAATCCAACCGTTCCTGAGCATATCGACGCTACGTTGTTTGCGGTGCCGATTACGAAGCTGGCGGAGGAGCTTGGCACGTCACTGATGAAAAACATGGTGGCTTCCGGCGCTTCCTGGGCGCTGCTCGGCTTGCCGCTGGAAGTGTTCAACAAAGCGGTGGAGCAGGAATTTGGACGCAAGGGGCCAGCGGTTGTCGAAAAAAATATCGAAGCTGTCAAATGCGGCGCCGAATTTGTGCTGGAGCAAGCGGGCGGACCTCTGGAAGCGTTCAAGCTCGCGCCTGCGGACGGCAAGCAGAAGCTGTTTATGATCGGCAATGAAGCAATTGGCCTTGGCGCAATTGCAGCAGGCTGCCGGCTTATGTCGGCCTACCCGATTACGCCTGCATCGGAGATTATGGAATATTTGATTAAGAAGCTTCCGAAATTCGGCGGCACCGTTATTCAGACGGAAGATGAAATCGCAGCGGTTACGATGGCTATCGGGGCTAACTATTCCGGTGTGCGTACGATGACGGCATCCGCCGGCCCGGGCCTTTCCTTGATGATGGAAGCGATCGGTCTGGCAGGCATGACTGAGCAGCCGCTCGTTATTGTTGATACGCAGCGCGGCGGTCCGTCAACCGGCTTGCCAACGAAGCAGGAACAGTCTGATTTGAACGCGATGGTGTACGGCACGCACGGCGAGATTCCGAAGATCGTCATTGCGCCTGCGTCAATTGAAGACTGTTTTTACGATATGATTGAAGCTTTTAACTTGTCCGAGCAATATCAGGTACCGGTTATCGTCATGACCGACCTGCAGCTTTCCCTCGGCAAGCAGTCTTGCGAACCGCTTGATTTGAATCAAGTGGCGATTAACCGCGGCAAGCTGGTCACCGAAGCTCCGGAGCTGGAAGCGGGCCAGCTGTTCAAACGGTATGAATTTACGGAAGACGGCGTCTCGCCGCGTGTACTGCCCGGCGATAAATACGGGCTTCACCATGTGACCGGCGTTGAGCATGATGAAACCGGACGCCCGTCGGAATCCGCGGTTAACCGTAAAAAAATGATGGACAAACGGCTCTCTAAGCTGAACGGGCTATATATCCGCGAAGGGCTGCGCATTGATGCGCCTCACGAGACGCCGGATTTGCTCATTATTGGCATGGGTTCCACCGGCGGCACCATTGATCAAGCCCGCCAAAAGCTGGAGAAGGACGGATTGACTACGAACCATATTACGATTCGCCAAATTCATCCGTTCCCTGCCGAACAGCTTCTGCCTTTTGTGCAGCAAGCAGGCAAAGTGGTTGTGCTTGAAAACAATGCGACGGCTCAGCTAGCTAATCAGCTGAAAATGCATCTTGGCCATGGCGACAAAATAGGGCATGTACTGAAATATGACGGAACGCCGTTCTTACCGGCTGAAGTCTATGAAGCTTGCAAGGAGCTGAACTAATTATGGCTACATTTAAAGACTTTAGAAATAATGTCAAACCGAACTGGTGCCCGGGCTGCGGAGATTTCTCCATTCAAGCCGCGATCCAGCGGGCGGCTGCCAATGTCGGTCTGGAGCCGGAACAGCTTGCCGTCATATCGGGCATCGGCTGCTCCGGCCGTATTTCCGGTTATATTAATGCATACGGCTTGCACGGCATCCACGGCCGCGCGCTGCCGATTGCCCAAGGGGTCAAGCTGGCGAACCGCGAGCTGACCGTCATCGCCTCCGGCGGCGACGGCGACGGCTTTGCGATCGGGATGGGCCATACCATCCATGCGATTCGCCGCAACTTGAATATTACGTACATCGTCATGGACAATCAGATTTACGGCCTTACTAAAGGCCAAACGTCGCCGCGCAGCGCGGAAGGTTTTGTAACGAAATCTACGCCGGAAGGCTCGATCGAGTCGACGCTTTCGCCGCTTGAAATCGCAATGTCGGCTGGCGCGACGTTTGTGGCACAATCGTTTTCGAGTGATTTGAAGCAGCTGACAGCTTTAATTGAAGCCGGAATTAAGCACGAAGGCTTTTCGCTCATCAACGTGTTTAGTCCTTGCGTTACGTTTAATAAGATCAACACGTACGACTGGTTTAAGGAGCGTGTCGTTAATTTGGAGCAGTTTCCGGATTATGATGCGACGAACCGGATTGCGGCCATGAATAAAATTATGGAGACGGAAGGCATGCTGACCGGCTTGATCTACCAGAACACGGAACGGAAATCGTACGAGGACATGATTCCGGGCTTCCAGCCTGAGGCGTTGGCGAAACAGGATTTGGCGCTTTCGCAGGACCAATTCGACAGTCTTCTGGCGGAATTTAAGTAATTAGTATATGATAAATAGGCATGCGGCCAAATCGGTCGTGTGCCTATTTTGTCCATTTTCAAGTTACGATGAAACAGGGGGCAGTTTTCCATGGTACATAAAATCGTTCCGGTGGGCGTATCCGCCAGACATATTCATTTATCGCAACAACATGTTGAACTCTTGTTTGGAGAAGGCTATCAGCTGACGGAAGCGAAACCGCTCTCTCAGCCCGGCCAATATGCGGCGAATGAAACGGTGGCTGTAACCGGGCCAAAAGGCAGCTTCCCGAAAGTCCGTATTTTGGGTCCGGCGCGTAAAGCAACGCAGCTGGAAGTTTCACGTACGGATGCATTTGCGCTGGGTATCAATCCGCCGGTACGCGAGTCGGGCAATATTGCCGGTTCGGCAGGAATTACCATTAAAGGGCCGGCGGGCGAGCTGACGATCGAGGAAGGCGTCATTGTTGCCGCCAGACATATTCATTTTCATACGACCGATGCAGAGAAGTGGGGCATTCAGGATAAACAGCTGCTGAAAGTCCGTTTTGAAGGCGAACGCGGCGTTGTGTTTGAAAATGTTATTGCGCGGGTATCGCCTGATTTTGCGCTGGATATGCATATTGATACGGACGAAGCGAATGCGGCAGGCATCAGCAACGGCGATAAAGCGCAAATCATTGAGTAGCTCGCGCCTCTAATGGATATAGGCGGCTAACAATGATATAATGAAACACTGAGCTTGTAATTTAGCATTGTTCGGGTAAAGGAAGTGAATGCTGCATGAAGGAGAGCGTCAACTCACCGGATTCTGCTTCCGGCAAAGCAAAGGACTACTCCAAATATTTTGATTTTTCGGATGCGAAAGTGATCAGCCAGGAAGAAGGAAAAACGACTTACCGGATTAAAGGACGCACCATTCAAGTGAATTCCGCGCCAAACCATAAGGATGAGAAGCGGCGGGGCAAGCAGGATGTTGCGGTCTATTATGATTTTTCCATTCCGGAAGAGCTGCGAACGATCGGCATCGGCAAATTTTATTTAATACAAACCTACGGCTGCCAAATGAATGAGCATGACACCGAAGTGATGAAGGGCATGTTCGAGCAAATGGGCTATACAGCCACGGAAGACCGGATGGTTGCGGACGTTATTTTGCTGAATACATGTGCCATACGCGAAAATGCGGAGGATAAAGTATTCGGCGAGCTTGGCCATCTGAAAACGTTAAAGCAGGAGCGCCCGGGGCTGCTGCTTGGCGTATGCGGCTGCATGTCGCAGGAAGAAACGGTCGTTTCCCGCATTATGCGCAAGCATGCCCATGTCGACATGATTTTTGGCACGCACAATATCCATCGCCTGCCGCAGCTGCTGCAGGATGCCTACTTCAACAAGGAAATGGTCGTTGAAGTATGGTCGAAGGAAGGCGACATTATTGAGAATGTGCCGAAAAAACGCGAAGGCATGCGCGCGTGGGTGAACATCATGTACGGCTGCGACAAATTTTGCACGTACTGCATCGTGCCTTATACGCGCGGCAAAGAGCGCAGCAGGCGTCCGCAGGACGTTATTGACGAAGTGCGCCAACTGGCGCGCCAAGGGTTTCAAGAAATTACGCTGCTGGGGCAAAATGTTAACGCCTACGGCAAAGATTTTGAAGATATGGATTACCGGTTTGGCGATCTTATGAAAGACATTTCGCAAATCGACATTCCGCGTATCCGCTTTACGACCAGCCATCCGCGCGATTTCGACGATCATTTGATCGAAGTGCTGGCAGGACGCGGCAATCTGGTGGAGCATATCCATTTGCCGGTTCAGTCGGGCAGTACGCAAACGCTGAAAATCATGAACCGCAAGTATACGCGCGAATCGTACCTCGAGCTGGTTCGCAAAATTAAAGCGGCCATTCCTGACGTCAATCTGACAACCGATATTATTGTTGGTTTCCCTGGCGAAACGGATGAGCAGTTCGAAGAAACGATGTCGCTTGTTCGCGAGGTCGGCTTCAGTATGGCGTATACATTTATTTATTCGGCGCGCGAAGGCACGCCGGCCGCCGGCATGGAGGACAACGTTCCTCTCGAGGTGAAGAAACAACGCCTCGCCCGCCTCAATGCGCTGATGGCAGAGCTTAGCCTGGCAAGCAACCGGAAGCTGCTTGGTGAAACCATTGAAGTTCTGGTTGAGGGAGAAAGCAAAAACAATGCCAGCGTATTGTCAGGACGTACGCGTACGAACAAGCTGGTCCATTTTGAAGGACCAAAGGAATGGATCGGGCAATTTGTACATGTACAAGTAACGGATGTGTTAACCTGGTATATTAAAGCGGAAGCGATCAGCGGACCGGTTAAAGCTGAAGCCGTATCCTAACCGGCTTTGCACTGGTCGGGGAAAATTGAACCTATAGGAGAGATCTACATGGCCGAGCATCATGCATCAGCTCATTCATCTCAACAAGACCAACACCACGACCATAACTGTTCATCCGATTTTAACGGGATTCCGGAATTCGATACCCGCGATCTTCTCGTACGGGAAGATATTATGAAGAAAGCAAAAGAACTCGCAAGCCTTATTTCGACTTCCGATGAGGTGCAGTTTTATCAGCGGGCGGAGAAACAAATTCAGACCAATGATCGTGTTCAGAAGCTGATCACCCAAATTAAAAAGAAGCAAAAAGAGCTGGTTGCGTTTGAAACGACGTTTAAAAATGAGCAAATGGTTAAAAAAATAGAAGGGGAAATGGAGAAGCTCCAAGATGAGCTCGACGGGATCCCTATCGTATCCGAATTTCAACAAAGCCAAGCGGATATTAACTATTTGCTGCAGCTGGTCGTGTCGATCGTAAGAGACACCGTAGCGGAGAAAATAAACGTTGAAGCGGCGCAGCAAGCAGAAGAACCTGATCAGTGCGATTAAACCATATTGAACTATACAGATAGAAACGAGGGACCATACAATGCGTGCATTTACTTTCAACAATCCTACCCGGCTTCATTTTGGCGCTGGCATGCTAGAGAAGCTGACCGCGGAGATTGACAGATACGGCAAAAACGTGCTCCTGTTATACGGCGGGGCAGCATTAAACGAAATGGCCTCTACGACCAAGTGATAGCCAAGCTGAACAGCGCAGGCTGCAACGTTACCGAGCTTGGCGGCGTTGAGCCAAATCCGCGCATCACGACGGTTTACCGCGGCGCCGAGCTGTGCAGAGCAAACAACATCGACTTGGTGCTCGCAGTTGGCGGCGGCAGCACGCTTGATTGCGGCAAAGCGATTGCCGCGGCGGCGAAATTTGACGGCGACTTCTGGGACGTTGTTACGAAAAAAGCGCAGGTAACGGATGCGCTGCCGCTTGGCACGGTTTTGACGCATGCTGCGACAGGCTCGGAAATGAACGGCGCATCGGTTATTTCCAACACGGAGACGCTGGAGAAGTACGGATGGGGAAGCCCTTACGTGTATCCGGCATTTTCGATTTTGGACCCGGCGTTTACGGTAACCGCGCCAAAAGATCAAACGGTGTACGGCATGGTTGACATGATGGCGCATGTATTCGAATCGTATTTCCATCAAGACCGGACCACTCCGGTGCAAGACGGATTTTGCGAGTCGATTTTGCGTGCCGTTATCGAGACGGCTCCTAAGCTCGTTAATGATCTGACGAATCTGCAATACCGCGAAACGATTTTGTACTGCGGTACGATGGCGCTGAACGGCACGCTGTCGATGGGCATCGTCGGCGACTGGGCGAACCACGACATGGAGCATGCCGTGTCCGCGGTGTACGACATTCCGCATGGCGGCGGCCTGGCGATCCTGTTCCCGAACTGGATGAGCTATGTGCTGGAAGATAATGTGGATCGTTTCCGCCAATTTGCGGTTAATGTATTTGGCATTAGCGAAGCAGGACGCAGCGACATCGAAATCGCGAAAGCGGGCATTCAGGCGCTTCGCGACTTCTGGAATTCGATCGGCGCGCCTTCGCGTTTGAGCGATTACGGCATTGATGACAGCCGCCTGGAAGAAATGGCGCTGAAAGTGACCGGTGAAAACGGTACGCGCGGCAACTTCTTCAAGCTGAGCAAAGAAGATGTTGTTGCGATTTATAAAATGTCGCTGTAAAGCATGGAATGACAAAAAGGCTAGACCTCCCGGCGGGAAGTCTAGCCTTTTTTTGATGTTCATCGGTGACCGGTGCGCAGCCGGTTATTTTTTGTTTTTGAGCTTTTGAGGCTGGCCGACGTAACTTTCAACCGGCGCGCATATTAACATTTAAAGGAAAAATAACGGGGGTTGTCGAATATATAGAGCTTATAATCTCATGGCGAAGGAGCGGTTGGATGCGAATAAGGGCGGCTACGGCAAATGACATCATATCAATCTCGGAAGTTCATGTCGACAGCTGGAGAACAACCTACAAAGGCATTGTACCAGACCCTTTTTTGGCGAACTTAAATATAGAACAACGGAAACGTTATTGGGATTACTTTTTTGAACAAAAGCAGCCGGAAGATCCGGTTTGGGTTGCCGAAACGGACGACGGTCAAATCGTAGGCTTTGCGAACGGAGGCAAATCGCGGTAAAACGAATTTCCTTATGAATCCGAGCTTTATTGCTTATATTTGCTGCAGGCCTACCAGCGGATTGGCTTGGGGCGCCAACTGTTAGAGGCAGTGTCGCTTCAGTTGCAATCGAGCGGGTATTCCTCCATGATGGCGTGGGTCATCGAACAAAATAAAGCGGTTCGTTTCTATTTGCATATGGGAGGAGTCCCGTTTGCTCAAATGAACAAAACCATTGGCGGGGCGGAGCTGTCCGAAATCGCAATTGGGTGGACATGGAACTGATTATTGGCACACCAATTACTGGAGGTTATCGCATGTTGAAGTTGTTTCAGTACAACTGGCAAGTCCGTAATGATTGGTTTGACTGGTGTGAGCCGGTGAGTATGGAAGAGCTGATGAAAAAACGCACCGGTGGAATCGGCTATATTCTGCCCACGCTGTACCACATTATTGCTGTCGAATACGGCTGGATATGCGGCACGATTCAAGGGAAACCGATTCATATTCCTTCGTTTGGAGAAGTGACCGGCTTACGACAAATGAAACAATTGTCCGAACGCTGTCATGCGGAGCTTGCTCCATTCGTGTATAATTGGAACGACAGCCTGGAGGACCGGATCGTAATCGACATTACCGATGAGGGGGAGCATGTGCCGCATAAATGCGGCGAAGTGATGCGGCATGTGCTAGCCCACGAAATTCATCATATAGGGCAATTGTCGATATGGTCCCGTGAGATGGGCAGGAAGCCGGTAACGGCAAACTTGATTGGCAGAGGGCTATACGAAATCTAGGTGCAACGAAACATATATCGTTATTCATAACATGACAAAAGCAGCGGCCGTCTAGGCGAATGGATTCCTAGTCTGCCGCTGCTTTTTTGGTATAAAATAAAAATCGAATTACACGCTTGGCATTAACCGATAACGGTGCCGGTTGTCTCCAGCTTCCGTGTGCCGGTCGTCTCCCGCAGCTTCAAAATAGACGGGCGCAAAGACACGCCGATTGCGGCTGCGAGAACCGATTTAAGCGCATCGCCGATCAGAAACGGGTAACAGCCGGCGCTCATCGCTTTTTGGAAGGAGAAGCCAAGGGAATGCATCATCCAAGGCACGCCAAACAGATAAACAAACAACGAACCAAACAGCTCCATAACGATAAACAAGGTGATAAAAGCTGCGATTTTGCTGCGCCAGATCGTTTCATTCCGCAGCAAAGGCCCGCTTATGTAGCCGATAATTAACGAAGACCATAGGAAGCTGAACAAGTAGCCGCCGGTGTATCCGTATAAAATGGCAACGCCGCCTTCGCCGTGAATCATAGGGAGACCAATGGCAGTTAAGACCAGCACAAGCAAAATGCTTAATAATCCGTTGCGTGCGCCTAAAAATAATCCGGACAGGCAGACCGCCAGCGTCTGGAGTGTGATCGGAACTTGCGAGATGCTCAGCTTAAACGATATCGCGCTCATGACGACAAATAATGCCGCAAATAAGGCGATAAATACATAGCTCCGGATGTTATAATTTTTGTTCACAAGAAAAGCTCCTCTCCTACTTTAGGGTTGCAAATTATATGTTAACCAAATATATTTGATAAAGGTTAACAAACCGGATTCTAGCATAAACAACCGTTCAGGGGAAGAGGTTAGGTGAATTTTTTTGGAAAACTTTTTTTTAAATCCATATTTAATCGAGCTGGTCAACGTCTCAGCCGTGCAGCCTTCGCCGGAAGGGCGTCCGTTTCGGCTAAGGAATATCCATTTGTCCATTAAACGCGGCGAATGGATCACCGTTCTTGGCCGAAATGGCAGCGGAAAAAGCACGCTGGTCCGCCTGTTGGCCGGTGCGCGTTTTGCTGCGGCAGAAGGAAAGCTGATCCGAGATCCGATGTTACATATAGACGGCCGTCCTATCCCTATCGTGATGCAGCATCCGGAGGCATCTGTTATAGGAACCACACCTTGGGAAGATATGATGCTGATGCTGGAGCAGCACGGTTATCCGGGTGAACGGATTGCTGAAGCAGCTGAAGACGCGTTCCGGCAAACCGGATTATCCGAAATACAACATCATCCGGTCGAAACATTGTCCGGCGGGCAAAAGCAGCTGACGGCCATTGCATCTTGCCTGGCGGCTCAAGCCCCTCTATTGCTGCTTGATGAGCCTACGGCCAATCTGGATCCGGATGCGTCAAAGCTTGTGCTTGAACGAGTGAAAGCAGCCAACCGGGAAGGCATGGCAGTCGTATGGGTGACTCAGCGGCTCGATGAGCTGCGCGAAGGAGACCGGGTTGTAGCGATGAATAACGGAGAGGTTTATTTTGATGGTTCCGCTGAGCGTTTTTTTGAACGCTCGTCCGATTCCGGCCCGAGCGCGACAAGCGTGTGTGAGCAGCTTGGCTTCCCGGCTCCGTATGTGATTGAGACGGCGTGGGAGCTGGAAGCGCAGGGGATCCGGCTTGATCCGCTGCCATTAACGGCGGAAGCGCTTGTTGAGGCGGTGATCCGAAATGGCTGACTGGCTGCTTGATCAAGTTGTTGTGAAGTCAGGGGAAGGCCATACACTGCTTCAAACAGATAAGGTGACGATACGCGCGGGCGGGATCACCCTTATTACCGGGCCTAATGGAGCGGGAAAAACAACGCTGCTGGAGGCTATGGCCGGTCTTCGTTTATTAACGGAAGGGCGGATTTGGCTTGGTGAAGCTCCATTATGGCTTCCGGAGAAAAGAAACCGGCTGAACCGGGAAGTGCTGCTAGGCTTCGGCATTGCCATGCAGCATTCTGATGCCCAGTGGTTTCATGGAACGGTCCGGGAAGAATTGAGTTATTCTGCAAAACCTTACCGCAAGGCAGAAAAGGATTGGGATATGCGCATGGAAGCCACTTTGCTGCATACAGGTTTGTCCTTAGACATGTTGGAACGCGACCCATGGTCATTAAGCGGAGGCGAACAAAAGCGGTTGTCGATCGCATGTTTGCTCGTCTGCGAGCCGGAATGGCTGCTGCTGGATGAACCTGCAGCGGGGCTTGATGCGGAAGGGATCAGCCGCCTTGCCGGGCTGCTTGCCGCCCATAAAGCGGCTGGGGGCGGGGCGGTTGTCATTACGCATGACCTTGACGCTTTGCTGCCGGTTGCAGACACGGTTATCGCTGTAGATGGCGGCACCGTCTGCGAAGCGGCTTCAGCTGCAGATTGGGCGGCTGCCCATCCTGCAGCTGCGCCTCAGGCGCTTCGCGCGCTGGCACAGCTGCGCGCGGCTGGTCTGCTGCCGCCGCAGCCGGAAGGCGCGAGCGGCGTACCGCTGTGGCCGGCGCCGCGCGAGCTGGCGGCGGCATTGGCCGGGCGGCTGGCGCAGCGCCCGGCAGCGGCGCTTGCACCGCCGGCGCGCGGCGCGCGAGCCGCTGCTGGCGCCGAAGGCGCATATGCTGCGCCGCCGGCAGCGGCGCCCCGCGCCACGCGCGGCATGGCTGCCCTGCCTGCGGCAGCCGCGCATAGCGCCGAAGGCGCTCGCGCAGCAGTGCGGGGCGTTGCCCGCGCCCGCGCGCCGATCGCGGAGCGATTCGATCCGCGCACGCTGGTTGCCTCGCTGCTGCTGTTTTCAACAGCGCTGTTAACCGGAAACGGCTGGCTGACGACCGCTGCGGGAGCAGCGGCAGTGCTTGCGGCGCTTGTGCCGCTGCGGGCGGCGGTAAAGCCGTGGCTTGGCGTTATCCGCGCCTATGTATTGCTTGTGCTCATTATGGGACTTATAGCCGGCATTCATTTCATGCCGTTAAGCTTTGATATGGATCGTGCGTTATCAAGCGTGCATCAAATGGTCAAGCTGCTGCTTGTTATGATGCTGGGGATGCCGTTTATGTCGTTAATGACGCCGTTTCGGCTGCAGCGGGCGATTGAGCAAACCTTTGGGCGGCTGGCCTGGTACGGCTTCCCGGTAACGCCGATTGCATTAACGGTTACGTTAATGTTTCGGTTTATCCCTCTCCTTTCCCGGGAATGGGGCCGTTTTACCCTTATTGCTCATGCCAGAGGCAAACACGGAGGCAAGCCGGGCAGTATGCCGCTTAAACAAATCGCGCCTGCCTTTATCCCGTATTTGCGTTCCATTCTCCGCATGGCGGAACAGCTGGCCGATGCGCTCGAAGCCCGCGGCATCGGGCATCCGAACGCCCGTCCTACACAAGGATTTAAGCTGGCCTTTACTAGGCAAGACGGTTATTTGTTTGCGGCTTCAGCTATAGCAAGCATCATCCTGGTCTTATTCGAACAGCTGTAAGCAGCCTGTTTGGTTGCACTGCGGAGACAGAACCCATAAAATAGAAATCGGGCAACTAGTCAAGTTCCAGCCTGCAGCTGCATAAAATGCATGACCCATGCATTTATGCAGTATTCGCTCCTGTATAAATGCATGACCCATGCATTTATGCAGTATCCGCTTCTGTATAAATGCATTCCTATGCATTTTACGCAGAACGGAGTGGTCGAATGGAAACAGAGGATGCTGCCCGTGTTTGGAGGACCGTGCTGGAGTGGCTGCTGGCAGGAGTCGCCGCAGCGATTATTGCATGGTCTGTGAAGCATTATATGTACGCCCAGCTGGAAATCCACAATATTTCGATGCAAAATACGCTGTATGACGGACAACGTTTGATTGAGGATAAGTGGAGTTATCATTTTCATCAACCGCACAGAGGGGATATAGTCATTATTGACGGGCCGGAGTCCGACATTCGGTTAATTAAACGGGTTATCGGGCTTCCCGGTGATGAATTGGACATTCGGGACGGACAGGTATTTATTAACGGAACCGCGTTGCCGGAGCCTTATGCGAAAGGGCGGACGGAGCCTAACGGGATTACGGTTCCTTTTGTTATCGGTCAAGGCGAGCTGTTTGTAATGGGAGATAACCGTGAAAACAGTATGGATAGCCGTACGCTTGGCCCTATTGCTTTCACTAGTATTGAAGGCAAAGCCGTATTTCGCATGTGGCCCTTCCGGCAATTCGGATTTATTGATTAACAACGGAAGGAGCTTTACAATGCCTTTTACTTTGTCGCATCCGCTTTATGCCGTACCGCTTCGCAAGCTGGCTCCTGCTTTAAGCGCAACCGGGCTTGCGCTCGGCAGCATGGCGCCGGATATGGAATATTTTATCGCCATGCAGCCTTACCGCTCGACCGGCCATACGTTTATCGGATTTTTGGCGATGGGGCTGCCCCTATGCACCGCGTTTGCTTACGCTTTTCACCGCATTATTATGCCATCGCTTCCTGTATTGTTGCCTCCGGCGTTAGGCATGAACCGTTTCGCCGCACTGCATCAGCGCGCCTGGTCACTCCGCGGCATCTCCCCGTTTATTTTGTTTTATATTTCGCTTTATATCGGTTTTCTTTCCCATTTATTTGTAGATAACTGGACGCATCGTTTAGGCTATTTTGTGGAAAAATTTCCAGAGCTGTCAAAGCTGCAGCTTGGCCAGCCGATCTATTTTTGGCTGCAGCAGGGGTTGTCTGTAATCGGTCTCGGTTTGCCTGCGCTTTACTTGGCTTACCGCTGGCTTTCCTGGTACAGCAAGGATAAAGGGGCGGCTGTTCCGGACAATATTCAGGTGAAAAACAGCCTCATTTATTCAGGAGCGGCGCTTATAACCGCCGGTTTTCTGTTTGCAGCCAAACTCGCAGCCGCAGCCAATCCGTGGCTGCTGAATCTATGGTTTGTTGCGCCGTTTTCATCGGTTTTGTTTGGCCTGTTTGCTGCCTGCCTGCTCATCTCAGCCCGCAGATCGAACCAGACTGCCGCAGCTTTGTGCGGGCTTGCCGGGTTTGCCGTCATCTATTTGTTGTTCAAAAAAGGCGGAATCGGGGAGCATCTTTCCGTGCAGCATGCTTGGTATGTTTATATTTGGCTGTTTTCGTTGCTCGTCTTCACATTGTCCAAAACGATCGGCAAACCGTCGGGCGCACAACTTCCGCTATCGAGCGAATGTTGAAGCAGCTTTTGAATGGGTTGCCTTAATAATTATACGTTTCGTAATAATTTTGTAATATTTCCTTCCTGAATCGTTTAGAATTGCTGGTTATGATTGACGATAGGAAACAGAATAAAGGAAGGCGGCGCGAGCAGTGTGACCATTCGACGAAAGCTGTATTTGTCTTATATTGCGATGGTGTTTGTGCCGATGTTTGCAATCGTCGTGTTCTCGCTGGCGTTTCTGTATGTCAGCGGCCAGACCGACTTCCGTGCTTACTGGCGGGGGGAGAAAAACTTGCCATACCGGCAGGCGTTTACGATCGGGGAGCTGAATGAAGCGCTGCAGCATCGACCCGACACGCTTGAGAAGCCCGATGAGTGGACAGAAATGTTCGCCAAGCTTGGCGAAGTGTCCGCAGGGGTCATCGTGATGCGCGGAGGACAGGTGATACAGGTTTCGCCTTACTTAAAGCAGCTGGGTCCGCATCATGACTGGGCGCGATTGGCGGAGGAGAGGCCCGAATACGTCAACCTGAGGCTGTACCGGTTCAAAACCGAGTCGCTTCCGTTCCATTACTCAGACGGCACAGCTGGACAAGCGGTTATTGTATGGAGGTATGACAGTGTTCCATTTTTTTGGCACCCAATCTTCGGCATGGCCGTATGTATACTTATTGGGTTAACGATGGCGCTGATGACCTACATGATGTCTAGAAGTATTATTCGCCCGATCCAGTCGCTCAACCGGTCTGCACTGCTGATGAAGGAAGGTGATTTGACCCGAAGGATCGATACGAGGGCAAAAGGCGAAATCGGCGAGCTTGGCAAAACGCTGGAGGAAATGCGTGTCCGATTGAAAGCTTCCATTGACCAGACGCTGCAGTATGAAGAAAACCGTAAAATGCTGTTATCCAATATCTCGCATGATTTAAAAACGCCGATATCGGCAATTAGAGGTTATGTGGAAGGCATAAGCGACGGTATTGCCAATACGGAGGAAATGCGCGGACGTTACATGGAGACGATCAAACGGAAGGCCGCCGATATGGACAAGCTGATTGACGAGCTTTTTTTGTATTCCAAGCTTGATCTGCATGCGCTGCCGTTTGATTGGAAGACGGTGGATTTGATGCGTTATTTGATCCATTTGGCGGAGGAGTCGCGGTTTGACTTGGAAGCTTCCGGCATTTCGCTTCATGTCGAACAGCTGGCAGACCGGAAGGAGCCGCTGTATGTAACGGCGGATCCGCAATATTTAAGCCGCGTATTTTCTAACATTTTTGACAACAGCGTCAAGTATATGACCGCCCGCCCGTCTGCGGAGGCTAATCCGGAGATTCGCGTTAGCGTGTATGACCACGGCACTCAAGCGCTGATCATTATTCAGGATAACGGACCGGGCATCGAAGAGGAAGCTTTGCCGCATATATTTGACCGCTTTTATCGGGCGGAGAAATCCCGCAATTCCGATCTGGGCGGCAGCGGCCTGGGGCTTGCGATTGTCAAACAAATCGTAGAAGGGCTTGGCGGTTCGGTATGGGCGGAGAATGGCGTGGATGGAGGCGCCCGCTTTTGCATATCGCTGCCTGCGGCATCTGGGAAAGACGGTGACTCGCATTGAAGCGCATTTTAATAATCGAAGATGAGAGAGCGATTGCAGAGCTGGAGCGCGATTATTTGGAAAGCTACGGCTTTGAGGTTCATATTGAAACGAGGGGAGACACGGGACTGCAAGAAGCGCAGGAGCAGCCTTATGATTTAATTATTCTCGACATTATGCTTCCGAACCTGGACGGATTTGACATTTGCCGACAACTCCGGCAGACGTTAAACATTCCGATCCTGGTAGTGACAGCCAAGCGTGAGGATATAGACAAAATCAGAGGGCTTGGGCTGGGCGCTGACGATTATATTACGAAGCCGTTCAGCCCAAGCGAGCTTGTAGCCCGCGTCAAAGCGCATCTGTCCCGGTATGAACGGCTGACGGGGCAGCATTCGGTTTCGAACGACATGATTCAAATCCGCGGGCTTATGATTGACAAGCCTGCCAGACGGGTGATGATTCACGACAAAGAAACCCAGCTTACGTCAAAAGAATATGAACTGCTGTTACTGCTTGCCTCGCACCCAAACCGCGTTTTTGAGAAAGAAGAGCTGTTCGAGCGCATTTGGGGGCTTGAATCGCATGGCGATGCGGCAACCGTAACAGTCCATATCCGGAGGCTCCGCGAAAAAATCGAACACGATCCGTCTAACCCGCAGTATATCGAGACCATTTGGGGCATCGGGTACCGGTTTAAAGTTTGATGGAAGAAGATGGAGAAGGAGAGGAATTGGTTGAAAAGTATTATCAAGTTTTCAATTAACAATAAGTTTGCTTTATGGATTATGACTTTAATCGTATTGGTTGCGGGTCTGTATTCCGGCACCAGAATGAAAATGGAGACATTGCCGGACATTACGATCCCGATTGTCAGTGTTTCGACCGTCTACACAGGAGCATCGCCGGAGCAAGTGGCGGATGAGCTGACGAAACCGATCGAGCAGCGCACGCGTAATTTGACGGGGGTCAAATCCGTCAGCTCGACGTCGTATGAGAATGCATCTTCTGTAATTATTGAATACGATTTTGGCGTTGACATGGAGAAAGCGCAGGATGAAGTCAAAGCGGCTTTAAGCGATATGACGCTGCCGGAAGGCGTAAAAACGCCGGATGTGTCCCGCATCAGCCTGAACGCTTTCCCTGTTATTTCGCTGAGTGTTTCAAGCAGCAATGACAGCTTGAGCGAACTGACGCAAAAGGTCGAGCAGGATCTTGTGCCTCAGCTTCAAGGCCTCGACGGCGTATCCGGCGTTCAAGTGTCCGGCCAGAATGTCGTTGAAGGCGAGCTTGCATTTAAAGCGGACAAGCTGGCGCAATACGGCTTGACTGAAGATACGGTTAAACAAATTATTCAAGGCTCGGCGATGAAAGCGCCGCTGGGCATCTTTGAATTTAACGACTCGGAAAAGTCAATTCTAGTCGACGGCAACATTATGTCGGAAGATGATTTGAAAAACTTGAAAATTCCTTATACGCCTGCCGGCGGATTGCAAGGCGGAGCTCTTTCGACCGTTTCGTTAAGCGAGCTGGCTGATATTTCGATCGTAGGGAAAGCGGAGTCCGTATCCCGCACCAATGGCAAGGAATCGATCGGCATTTCCGTTGTGAAAGCCGCTGATGCCAACACCGTTGACGTTGTAAACAAAGTGAAAGATGAAGTTAAGCAGCTGCAGAAGGACCATGCTGGCCTTGAAATTGTAACGACGCTCGACCAAGGCCAGCCGATTGAGGATTCCGTTCATACGATGATCAGCAAAGCGTTGTTTGGCGGATTGATTGCGGTATTGATCATTCTTATCTTCCTTCGCAACATCCGTTCGACGATTATTGCAGTCGTATCGATTCCGTTATCCATTCTGATTGCGCTTCTGCTGCTGAATCAGATGGACATTACGCTGAACGTTATGACGCTTGGCGCGATGACGGTAGCGATCGGGCGTGTTATCGACGACTCGATTGTTGTCGTCGAGAATATATACCGGCGCATGGGCCTCGCCGGCGAACAGTTGAAAGGCAAAGCTTTGATTGTCGATGCAACACGCGAAATGTTTATTCCGATCATGTCTTCGACAATCGTAACGATTGCGGTCTTTTTGCCGATGGGGCTTGTATCCGGCATGATTGGCGAAATTTTCAAACCGTTTGCTTATACGATGGTGTTCGCACTGCTTGCCTCGCTGCTTGTTGCGATCACGGTCGTCCCGATGATGGCGCATCTCTTGTTCCGCAATGGCATTAAAGGCGGCAAGCCGCATGTAGAGAAACCGGGCCGGGTCGCCGAATGGTATAAAGGCGTCTTGCGCTGGGCGCTGAATCACAAAGCCGTCACGTTTGGACTGGCTGTGCTTCTGCTGATCGGCAGCTTGTTCCTGGTTCCGGTGATCGGGGTAAGCTTCCTGCCGTCGGATGAGCAGAAATCAATGATCGTCACCTATAATCCGGCGCCGGGCGAAACGCTTGAGCAAGTGCAGGATATGGCGCTTAAAGCGGAAGACGAGCTGCTGAAACGGAAAGGCATCGATATCGTTCAATATTCGGTAGGCGGCGGCAATCCGATGAATCCTGCAGCTACGAAGCAAGCCTTGTTTAATTTAAATTATGATAAAGATACAAAAAACTTCGAGCAGGAAAAAGATGACGTCATTACGTTATTGCAAAGCCTGGGCGGAAAAGGGGAATTCAAGCAACAGGACTTTGGCGGCGGCGGTTTAGGCGGCTCGAAGATTACGATGGAAGTATACGGCCCGGATATGGAAGCCATCCAGCCGGTCGTTACCGATTTGACAGCCAAGCTGAATGCCAACAAAGATCTGAAAAGCGTAGATACCAGCTTGTCGAAAGCATACGATCAATACCGCATTGTAGCGAACCAGCAGAAGCTGAGCGAATATGGGCTTACAGCAGGCCAAGTCGCCATGGCATTAAGCCCGGTGCAGTCCAGCCCTGTGCTGACTTCCATCGAGAAGGACGGCCAGAAAGTGGATATCCGCGTCAAAGTGGAGCCTAAATCATACAATTCGAAGGCAGATTTGGAAAATGTCACATTGACATCGCCGCTTGGCAAGCAAGTAGCGCTTAAAGATGTGGTTACGATCGAGGAAGGAACTACGCCGGATACGATTACCCGCTTAAACGACCGCACCTACGCGGAAGTGTCCGCTGAAGTCGTATCGGCGAAGGTAGGGGATGTTTCAAGCGATCTGCAGAAGCAAATCGACGGGATGAAGCTGCCGGACGGCGTCAGCATCGAGCTTGGCGGTGTTACGCAAGATATTAACGATTCGTTTACGCAGCTTGGTTTGGCTATGCTTGCAGCAATCGCCATTGTATACCTGGTGCTTGTTATTACATTTGGCGGCGCGCTTACACCGCTTGTCATCTTGTTCTCGCTGCCGTTTACGGTCATTGGCGCTTTGCTGGGCTTGCTTATTGCCGGCGAAACGCTTAGCGTAACGGCAATGATAGGCGCGCTTATGCTGATCGGTATCGTAGTTACCAACGCTATCGTGCTGATCGACCGCGTCATTCATAAACAGCGTGAAGGCTTGTCCGTACGCGAAGCGCTGCTTGAAGCAGCCGGCACACGCCTCAGACCGATCCTGATGACGGCTATCGCTACCGTCGGCGCGATGCTTCCGCTTGCGCTTGGTTTTGAATCAGGAGGCCTGATCTCCAAAGGGATGGCCATCACCGTTATCGGGGGTTTGATCAGCTCGACGCTGCTGACGCTTCTCATTGTACCAATCGTATATGAGGTGCTGAACCGCAAGAAAAAAGCCCGTACGGCCGAACAATAAGAAACGTCTTTATTCAAGCGGGACTGTTTTATATAATGGAACAGTCCCTTGTAAAAAAAAGGTTATTCCAATATGAGGAGGAATGAAACATGCTTATTACAACAACTCCAACCGTTGAAGGCCGTCCGATCCGTGAATATTCCGGTGTCGTGACAGGCGAAGCCATTATGGGCGCCAACGTCGTTCGCGACTTCTTCGCTTCGATTACCGACATCGTCGGCGGGCGCTCCGGCTCCTATGAAAGCAAGCTGAAAGAAGCGCGGGACATTGCCATTGAAGAGATGAAAAACCAGGCTGCGCGACTGGGCGCTAATGCCATTGTCGCCATCGACATCGACTATGAAGTGGTGCGGGACGGCATGCTTATGGTTGCGGTCAGCGGAACTGCCGTTGTGTTGTCATAAGCTTGCTTTCTCCGTCTGGACAGCTTCTCTCCCAAAAGCTACAATTTGATAGAACCGTTATTGAAATAAAGGAGCTGACCAGCATGTACCCGGAAATAACAACAGAAGAATTGCAAGAACGGCTTGAAAACGGCGAAAAGCTCAATTTGGTTGACGTTCGCGAGCAGGATGAATGGGAGGCCGGCCATATTGGCGAAGCCCGCCTTATTCCGCTCTCTGAAATTCAAGAGCGCGCAGACGAATTCAGCCGTGACGGCGAACAAGTGTATATTATTTGCCGCAGCGGCGGCAGAAGCGGCAAAGCATGCGAGTTTTTGCAAGCTGGCGGCCTGTCCGTTGTTAATGTAAAAGGCGGCATGCTTGCATGGCAGGGAGACGTCGTGCAAGGCGCTTAAGCGATACCAAGTTTACGATTCAAAAGACGCTGGACCGGACATACCGGTCCCGGCGTCTTTTTTTTCGTTGAAGCGGCATTCATGAAACCGAGCAAAAAAAGCATATAGATTACAGCGGGGACATGTACGGCTATCCTTGGCGCTACGAATGGAAAGCAGGTGAGGGCTTGAACCAGGCGGAAACATCATCCGATTTTATTGTGCAGGGCATGAGCTGTACGGCATGTGCGGCCAGAATTGAAAAAGCGGTCGGCAAAATGGGCGGCGTCCGTTCCGTTGCCGTCAGCTTCCCGTCCCGCACAGCATGGGTGCAATATGATCCTGCCGCAGTTCATCCGGGTCAAATTGCAAAACGGATTGAGCAGCTGGGTTTTACAACGGCGGCGCCCGAACGGGCAAAAGAAAGCATGGAGCAGGAAAAAAGAACGCTGCTGCTGCGGCTGATCGTATCAGCACTGTTGACGCTGCCGCTGCTGGCGACGATGCTGCAGCACTGGTCATGGCCCGGAAGCATCAGCCTCCCGCCGCTGCTGGCTAATCCGTGGCTGCAGCTGCTGCTGGCTACCGTTATCCAATTCGGCATCGGACTGCCGTTTTATTTTGGAGCCTATCACGCGCTGCGGCAGCGGACCGCCAATATGGATGTGCTTGTTGCGATCGGCACATCGGCCGCTTATTTGTACAGCCATTATGTTGTATTCCAGACTGTTGGTTCCGGCACCGCTGCCGCGCAGCATACGCTGCCGCTTTATTTTGAGACGTCAGCCGTTGTCATTACCGCTGTTTTGCTTGGCAAATACATCGAAGCGGCTGCCTCCGAAAAAACACAGCAGGAAGCAACCGGCTTCAGCAAACTCCATGCACGAGAAGTAGAAATTGAAAGAGCGGGCACTATGCGTACCATGCGCATTGATGAAGTCCGTGCAGGCGATTATGCGTTTGTGCGGCCGGGAGAAACAATACCTGTGGACGGCATTATTGTTGTCGGACAGTCGGATGTCGACGAGTCGCTGCTGACCGGCGAAAGTTTGCCGCAGGCGAAACGGCCGGGCGATAGGGTGTTCGCCGGCACATTAAACGGCGGCGGGCGCTTGCGCGTCCGGACGGAAGCAGCCAGCCAGCATACGATGCTGCACCGGATCAGCGAGCTGGTGAAGCAGGCGCAGCGGTCGAAGTCGGCCATTCAGCGCCAGGTGGATGTAGCTGCAGGTTTTTTTGTGCCGATTATGCTGTTTTTTTCCGCTATTACATTTGCGTTATGGATGTTTATTGTAGAACCGGGCAACTGGCAGCGGGCGTTCAGCTGTGCGATTGCCGTTATGCTCGCTGCATGTCCATGCGCGCTTGGGCTCGCAACGCCTATTTCGCTTGTGATCGCATCCGGCGTATTGTCACGCAAAGGCATCGTCGTGAAGGAAGCGGGAGCGCTGGAGCGGTTATCGCGGCTTCATACGCTTGTGCTGGATAAGACCGGGACGCTAACGGAAGGCAAACCTCGCGTTACTGCTATTTATGCCGAGCGCGGCGGCAAAACCGCTGTGCTGCGGGTGGCGGCGGCAGCGGAAGCCGGTTCTGCCCATCCGCTGGCCAAAGCCATTCGCGATGAGGCGGCGGCAGCGGGGCTTGTTGCTCATGCTGCGGATAAAACGGTGTTTACGCCCGGCAAAGGGATTGAGGCGTCATTCGAAGGCAAACCGATTGGCGTTGGCAATGTAAAGCTCGCTGCGGAGAAAGAATGGCGGATTACGCCGCCGGCGCTTGCTTTTGCAAGGAAACGGGAAGAGGAAGGGGAGACTGTGATCTACGTGATGGAAGCGTCCGGCTGCATAGGCGTGATCGCAGTAGCGGACCCGGTGAAACCGTATGCCCGGGATACCGTCCTCAAGCTGAAGGAGATGGGGGTGGAGGTATGGCTTGCGACAGGCGATCACGCTGCCCCGGCTGCGGCTGCGGCAGAAGCGGCGGGCATTGACGGCGTGTATTCCGGCATGCTGCCCGAAGGGAAGCTGGAACTCGTCCGCCGCCTGCAGCATGAAGGCAAACGGGTAGGCATGGCCGGAGACGGCTGGAATGACGCGCCGGCTTTGGCGGCAGCGGATGTAGGCATTGCCATGGGAGACGGGACTGATGCCGCGCTGACGGCCGGCCATATGACGCTGCTGCAGCCCCGGCTGCGGGCCATTCCGGAAGCGCTCCGCATCAGCCGATTAACGATTCGCAACGTGCGGCAAAATTTGACGTTTGCATTTTTTTATAATGCGATTATTATTCCGTTTGCGGCCTGCGGCTTGCTTCAGCCTTGGATGGCCGGCACAGCAATGGCGTTAAGCTCCGTCTCCGTAGCTTTAAACGCGCTGCGGCTTAAAACCGGCCTGCTGAAAGACAGCGGGGCGCTCTAATGCTGCAGCAATGGGCGTTAGTTGTCGTGACGGGACTGCTCAGTGCGCCGCATTGCATTGGCATGTGCGGGGGGATTGTTACATCGGTGAATTTAAACGCCAGCCTTCCGGCCAGGCGGACAACACTGCTGTACAACAGCGGGCGAATTTTCTCGTATACGCTTCTTGGCACCTTGATGGGAACGATTGGATCGTTTGTAGATGTAGCGGGAAAGCTGGCCGGCGTGCAGGGGCTGGCTTCCATTATCGGCGGCGTTTTTTTGCTGTTGTGGATATGGCGCAAAATCCAGCTGCCGTTTATGACCCGCATTTCCGGCAGGCTGCACAGCCGCCTTGCGGCTTCAGGCGGGTTAAGCGCCCGCAAAGAGTCGCTTCATATTCTGGCGACTGGCGTGGCGTTTGGGTTTCTGCCATGCGGGCTGACATACGCGATGCAGATGAATGCAGCTGCCACAGGCACAGCGCTGGGCGGGGCGGCCACGATGGCCTTGTTTGGCCTGGCGACGTTTCCCGCACTTGCGCTTGCGGGATGGATGGCGGTTGCGGCCAATCGCCGCTGGAGACGAGTGATGCGAAAAGCGGGGACGGCAGCTGCAATTATTGTCGGCTTAATATCCATATTAAGAGGCCTGGAAGCGAATGGAGTCATCCCTTCCATCACGCCGTGGTTATGGTGAAGACGGGTTAACGGAACACGGTAAACGGATGAGCCGCTTCCTGCGTCTCTCCGTTGTACGTTATTTTGACATCGGCTGACCATTTGCCGTTCATAACCGGCACGAAGTCAGCTGTATATTCGCCCGGCGCGATTTCTGCCATCGGTACCGGCTTGAGGCGGTGTTTCATCTCGAGCATGTCGATGCTTAAGATCAGCTCCGCATGTTCCAGCGGCCGTCCGTCCAGCCCATGCAGCATAACGGTCATTTGCCCGGTTTGCAGCGCTTTAACCGGCTGGTCTCCGGTGCTGATCTCGGCGCTTATGCCGCCTGCCGACCACTCGGTTGGCGGTGAAGCCGCCGGCGGTTTGGCTTTGAAAATGCCCGTATACATTGCAGCAAAGATGAGCGCTGCAGCAGCAAGAACCGCTGCAGCAGCGTATACCGCTGTTTTTGGCGATCGTTTCACAAGCGTCAATCCTCCCGTTTCCATGGATGCAAACTATTGTTACCTATGCGCGGCGGGCGTCGGCAAGAACTATTAACGAGAGCTCGTGCGGCTAATAAACAGCCGCTGCGGGCGAACAGGCTGCCCGAATTTTGCGGTGGCCATGGGTAGACAACCTGTTCCTGCAGATGATATAGTACAGAGGATATTTTTGTATACAACGCAATCAGGTGCTTTGTCCGCCGCCGTCTTTAAGAAAGATCCGGCAGTCAGAGCTTAAAAGGGAAGTCCGGTGAAAATCCGGCACGGACCCGCCACTGTAAGGAGCCGGCATGCCCATGTTACGCTGCGGTATGCCAGGCAAAGCGCTACACGTCACTGTACACCGGTATGGGAAGACGCGCTGCTGCCGCTCCAAGTCAGGAGACCTGCCTGTTACTGCTTAACATCGTATCCTACGGGAATTGGGGACGTGTTGGAACCGTTCAATTCAGCCCGCCTGTATGTTCAGGCAAGCGTTTAAACGGCATTTCCGGCACTTTTGCCGGCAATGCCGTTTTTATTTTATACATTGAACTAAAGGGAGAGGAAGAAACATAATGAAACAGAAACAAAGGGGCTGGCTGAAGCAGTCGGCAGTTCTGCTGCTCATTGCGATGCTGCTCGTGCTTTCGGCATGCGGCGGAAATCACAACAGCAATAACGGCGCCGCAGCCGGGGAAGCTTCGGCTTCGCCGACGGCGGAATCAAACGCTTCTGCGCAGCCATCAAGCGATCCGGCGCAAACGGCGTACCCGTTAACAGTAAAAGATGCTACCGGCACCGAGCTGACTTTTGACGCGGCGCCGCAAAGGGTCGTTACCTTGCTGCCAAGCGAAACCGAAATTGTATATGCCATCGGTTCGGGCGACGAGGTTGCCGGCGTAGACGCCTACAGCAACTATCCGCCGGAAGCGGCAGACAAGCCGAAAATCGGCGATATGACAACGAACATTGAAGCGGTAGCCGCTTTAAATCCGGACCTCGTGCTGGCCTCTTCGACGATGAATACGGACGCAGTGCAAAAGCTGCGTGATCTTGGCTTGACGGTGTACGCGTCGGACCCGAAGACATACGACGCTGTGATCGACAAAATTAAAGTCATTGGCCAAATTATGAATAAACAAGCCGAAGCGGATCAAATTGCGAAGCATATGCAAGAGGTGAAGCAGCAGGTTGCGGATAAAGTGAAAGGCGCAGCCCCGGTCAAAACGTATTTGGAATTTTCGGAAGGTTATACGGTAGGCAAAGGCGAATTTTTGGACGAGCTGCTAACCATTGCAGGCGGTCAAAATACGGCGGGGGACCAGTCCGGCTGGTTTGAAGTCGACGCCGAAAAAATCATTCAGGAAAATCCGGCCGTAATCGTATATCCTGCGCTGCAAGACGCAAATCCAAATCCGATTCTGGAAGGCATTAAAAAACGCGCCGGCTGGGATGCCATCGACGCGGTCAAAAACAACCGGATCGTGGAAGTATCGGATGACCCGCTCGTCCGTGTAGGTCCGCGGCTGGCGGACGGCCTGCTGGAGCTGGCGAAGGCGATCCATCCGGAGCTGTTTTCTTAAATGGTCAAAACCAAATTAACGATGTATGGAGGAGCAGGCATGCTCCTTCTTGCTGTTTCCATCGTCATTAGCTTATCTATCGGTTCGGCGGGACTATCGATAGAGGACGTATGGGGCATATTGCTCCACCAGCTTCCGGGCATGAGCCCGGCGGAAAACCACTGGGGCAAAGGCGACATCGCGATTGTTACGCAGGTGCGCTTGCTGCGGGTGCTGCTTGCGGTGCTTGTAGGCGCGTGCCTGTCGCTTGCCGGAGCAGGGATGCAGGGCGTGCTGCGCAATCCGCTTGCCGATCCGTATACGCTAGGCGTTGCTTCCGGCAGCTCGGTAGGCGCTGCGTTCCTTATTTTGTTCGGGCTGCAGATGGCGGTTGGCATCTGGACGGTTCCGGCCGTTGCATTCGTAACAGGCGTGCTTACGCTGCTTGGCGTATTATGGCTCTCCCGCAGCGGGAACGGCGGCGGCATGCACCTGGAGACGATTATTTTGTCCGGCGTCATCATGCAAGCGTTCCTTGGAGCATTCGTCTCATTCATGGTGTCGCTGTCGCAGGGCGTCGTCAATCAGATCATGTTCTGGCTGATGGGGTCGTTAGCGATGCGAAGCTGGGAGCATGTGTATATGCTGCTGCCTTTTCTGGCTTTGGGGCTGCCTGTATTGCTCGTTTTCAGCCAGCCGCTCAACCAGCTCGTGTTTGGCGAAAAGCATGCGGCGCATATGGGCGTGGCGGTAGAGCGCACCAAGCTGATCGTCATGCTGGCTTCCACGCTGCTGACGGCGGCGGCTGTATCGGTTGCCGGCGTCATCGGCTTTGTCGGCCTTGTGGTGCCGCATTTGATCCGGCTGATGGCCGGACCCGACTACCGGCTTATCGTCCCGCTGTCTGCTATAGGAGGCGGCATCTTTGTCCTGTGGGCCGATACGCTCGCCCGCATGGCGCTTAGCCCAAGGGAAATTCCGCTTGGCGTGGTGACGGCGCTGATCGGCGCGCCGTTTTTTGCCTATTTGCTGCACCGCAGCAAAAAGGAGGGGAAAGCGTAATGGTTTTATTCGAAGCGGTACAGGTCGGCAAGACGGTGGGGGCGCGCCAGGTGCTGGACGGGCTCTCTTTTACCTTCCGGACCGGCCGTTTGTATGGTATTATCGGCCCGAACGGGGTCGGAAAGTCTACACTGCTCGGGTTGTTGTCCGGTGTTGACAGCCCAACGTCCGGCCGGCTGCTGTTTAACGGAGAGCTCGTCCAACGCATCCCCCGCAGGCAGCTGGCGAAGCAAATGGCCGTCCTGCAGCAGTCCGGATTGCCGCCTGCCGGCTTTACGGTTCGGGAAGCGGTTGAGATGGGCCGGTTCCCGTATCAGAACTGGCTTGGCGACGAACGGACAGACGCGGGCCCGATTATCGATAAAGCCATCGCGTCAATGGGGCTTGCTTCGCTTCAGCACCGCAAGCTGGATCAGCTGAGCGGCGGGGAGCGGCAGCGGGCGGCTTTCGCCAAAGTGATCGCCCAGGAAACGGATATTATGCTGCTGGACGAGCCGACCACCCATCTGGATATCGGGTATCAGATCCAAATGTTGGACATGGTGAAAAACTGGCAGCGTGAACGCGGCCGGACTGCCATTGCGGTACTGCATGATTTGAATCTGGCGTCGCTTTATTGCGACGAGCTGCTGGTGCTCCATAAGGGACGTGCGGCCGCATTTGGCAAACCGGCCGATATTGTGACGGCGAAGCTGATTGAAGAGGTCTATGAGACGAAAGCAGCCGTAGTTGACCATCCGCAAGACGGCAGCCCGCAAATTTTACTCGTGCCGGATTCCGCGGGGCAATGAAGCGGCAGCGGGTGCGGCTTACATCAATGAAAAGTTTGGGACAAGGGGAGACGAATAACATGCCTAACGAATATAAAGCGATTGTGGATGCGGCGATCATGCGAATCCGTCCGTTTAACGAGCAGGCTGCCGAGCAAGCGGACCGCCACTCGGACCATTTGACGAAGCCGCCGGGAAGCCTTGGCAAGCTGGAACGGATTGCCCGCCAAGCTGCCGGAATAACCGGCGAGCTGTGGCCGGATTTGTCACGTAAAGCTGTTATTGTGATGGCGGCGGACCATGGGGTATGCGAAGAAGGCGTCAGCGCTTTTCCGCAGGAAGTGACCGGTCAGATGGTCTTTAATTTTTTAAGCGGGGGCGCAGCGGTTAATGTACTGTCCCGCCATTCCGGCGCGGACGTTTTTTGCGTCGATATCGGGGTGAAAAGCGACTTGGAGCATCCGGCGTTAATCACCAGGAAAGTCCGGTATGGAACCGGAAATATCGCCAAAGGCCCGGCGATGGAGCGCGATGAGCTGATGCAGGCGCTGGCAGCCGGCATCAACCTTGTGGATGAGCTGTACGCGCAAGGTTACAGGCTGTTTGCAACGGGCGAGATGGGGATCGGCAACACGACGCCAAGCGCGGCAATTGTATCGGTATTGGCTGGACTCGCTCCCGAGCAATCCGTTGGCAGAGGAACCGGCATTAACGAGCAAAGCTGGCGGACAAAGGTCGGCGTAGTGAAACGGGCGATTGAAGTCAACGCCCCGGATGCGGGCGATCCTTACGATGTTCTGTCCAAACTAGGCGGACTGGAAATTGCCGGACTTGCCGGCGTCATTATCGGTGCGGCGGCCAACGGCTGCCCGGCTGTCATTGACGGCTATATCTCGTCTGCTGCCGCTCTTGCCGCCATGCGGATGACGGAGAGGGTGTATCCCTATATGATCGCTTCGCATTTGTCGCAGGAACAAGGACATGCCAAGCTGCTGGAGCTGATGGGTTTGACGCCGGTCATTCATATGGATATGCGGCTTGGAGAAGGAACCGGCGCTGTGTTATGCTTCCCGATCATCGACGCTGCGATCAAGCTGATGCGCGAAATGGCGACCTTTGACGGCGCCGGCATATCGCGGGAGTAAAGCGATGGCCGTACTCATTACAGGCGGCGCGCGCAGCGGCAAAAGCGCTTTCGCGGAACAATACGCGCGCCGGATCGGCAGCCGCGGCATTTATATGGCAACCTCGCGTATTTGGGATGAGGAGATGGAAGAGCGCGTTGCGCTGCATCGGAGCGGCAGGGAAACGTCGGGTTTCGAGTGGCATACGATGGAAGAGCCGCTGGAGCTGGCGGACGCGATTGCGCGTGTGGGCGCGGAGCATGCTGCCGATGATCCGCGGCTGGAGCCGGGGGCAGAGCTGGATAAGGAACTGGAACTGGAACCGGGACTGCGGGGGGAGCCGGCTGCGGAACGAAATGCGGAATCAAGTCCCGCACCGGAAGCTAAACCGCCTGTCGTGCTGGTGGATTGCTTGACGCTGTGGCTTTCCAACTGGCTGATGAAGCTGGAGGAAGAACAGCTGCCGGAGTCTGTTCTTGCCGAGCAATATGAGAAGCTGGCTGCGGCTGCGGCCGCTTGTCCTTACCCTCTGCTGTTCGTCACGAATGAAGTGGGAGACGGAGTGGTGCCTGCCTATCCGCTGGGCCGCAAATTCCGCGATGAAGCCGGCAGGCTGAATCAGCTGATGGCGAGGCAATGCGAACGGGTATTTCTGGTCACGGCGGGAATTCCCGTCGAGCTGAAAGCAATCGCTTTTCAATGGGAGAACTTGTAATGTTGTATTCATTTCATGAAATGCTGCTCATGACAGCGGCTGCGATCGCAATTGACTGGATCATTGGCGATCCAAAATGGCCAACTCATCCGGTCATATGGATAGGCCGGCTTATTCGCATCCTGGAGCGCAAACTGCTCACCGGGAGGCAGTCTCCCAAGCAGGCGAAAGCTGCCGGCATCGTGCTGGCGCTTGTTACGCTGGCAGTCTCCTGGGGCGTCATGCAGGTGATTGCAGCGGCGGCTGACTGGATCCATCCATGGCTTGGATACGCGGTAAGCGTATGGTTTATTTCGACGACCATCGCGGTCAAAGGGCTGAAAGACGCCGGCATGCATGTATACCGACCGCTTGTGGAAGGGCGGCTGGATGAAGCGCGTAAGTATGCGGGTTACATCGTAAGCCGCGATACGGATCAATTGACCCCTGCCGATACGGCGCGGGCTGCAGTGGAAACGATTGCGGAAAATACGGTTGACGCTTTTGTATCGCCTGTCGTATTTGCCCTGCTTGGCGGTGCGCCGCTTGCGATGCTGTACAGGGCTGCCAATACACTGGACTCGATGGTTGGTTACCGCAATGAACAATATATTCATTTTGGCTGGTGCTCGGCCCGGACCGATGATGCGCTTAATTACATCCCGGCACGGATTGCCGGTTTATTGATGAGCTTGGCCGCCCTGGTGCTGCCGCGTTTGTCTGCGGTTAACGCGGTGAAGGCGGCAGCGATTTTTGCGCGGCGCCATCCCAGCCCAAACAGCGGCATTCCGGAGTCGGCGGCTGCCGGTGCGATGGGTGTCGAGCTTGGCGGCGTCAACTATTATTTTGGCGTTGCAAGCGAGAGGGCGCGTATGGGCTGGAAGCGACGTGAACTGCAGCCGGACGATATTAAAGGGGCGATCCGGTTATTGTATGCAACAAGTATATTGGTATGGGCAGGGGCGTTGATCGGATGGGCACTTGGACTATAAAAATAAAAGGGCATGTACAAGCCGGCGTAGCGGCCATGCAGTTTCTGACGCGGTTTCCGATACCGATTACGGTGCCTTTTGAAGCGCAAACGCTTGCCCGGAGCGTCATCTATTTCCCGCTGGCAGGACTGGCCATCGGCGCGGTGACCGCTGCGGCGTTTAGCCTGCTTGCGCTGCTGCTGCCAGCCTGGCCGGCCGCTGTGCTGGCGCTTGCCGTATGGATTGCGCTGAGCGGCGGGCTGCATTTGGACGGCTGGATGGATACGGCCGATGGGGTACTCAGCCACCGTTCCCGGGAAAAAATGCTGGAAATTATGAAAGACAGCCGGGTGGGGGCGATGGGGGTTATAGCCGCCGTCCTGCTTCTGCTGTTCAAATTTTCGCTGCTGGCGGAATATGCGCAGGGGGATGAAGGTTTAACGTTCGGCAGGCTTGCCTTGCTGGCTGCAGTGCCGGTCTGGAGCCGCTGGTGGATGTCGGCGGCGATTGCCGGTTTCCCCAATGCGAGGCAAGGGGAAGGCATGGGGGCGCTGTTTCATGCGGTACGCCCGCGCCATGTCATCGGCGGAGGGCTCGGAGCAGCCGCCATGACGGCGGTTATATGCGCTGCGGCGCAATGGTCCTGGGCGGAAACGGCGGCGCTGACGGCCGGCGCAGTCTGCTTGTCCGCAGCTGCCGGATATGCGGGAGCCAGGTGGCTCACCCGCAGGCTGGGCGGCTTGACCGGCGATACATACGGCGCATTAAATGAACTGGTGGAAGCCGTCTTGCTGGCTGCGGTTTATTATGCTGCCTTTTGACAAGGGGAAGAGGGGAATGAGTGATGCTGGAAAAATACGGACATGGCGGCGACTTATTGACTGCTTCCTCGGCGTATGGGCTGCCGGAGGAGCAGTTTCTTGATTTCAGCTCCAATATGAACCCGCTTGGCCCGCCGCCTGCCGTGCGGGAGGAGCTGCTTCGTTATGCGGACCGGATCATGCATTATCCGGACCCTGCGGTTCGCCGTCTGCGCGCGAAGCTTGCCGCCAAACACGGCATCCGCGCCGAATCGATTCTGGCCGGCAACGGAGCGGCCGAGCTGATAGACCTTGTTGTTCGTGCGATTAAGCCGGCGAAAGCGGGAATTGCGATACCGTCTTTTGGCGAATACGGAGATGCATTGCGGAAGCACGGAAGCGGGATTATTCCTGTGCTGTTGAAGCCGGAGAACGGATTCGCGCTGGACGAGGCGGCTATATCGGACTCCCGCGAGCTTGCGGAAGCGGACTTATATATAATCGGCAGTCCCAATAATCCGACAGGACGGCTGGTCCGGCCGGAGCTGCTGTTAGCTTTAGCCGAGCAAGGCAAAACCGTCGTCGTGGACGAGGCGTTTATTGATTTTTTGCCGGACGAGACGTCGCACACCTTAATTCGCGAAGCGGAGAAACGGCTGAATTTGCTGGTTATCCGTTCGATGACCAAATTTTATGCCATACCGGGCATTCGGTTAGGCTATATCGCTGGCCATCCTGAACGTATTGCGCAGCTGCAGCAGCTGCAAATTCCGTGGAGCGTCAATTCGCTTGCCCAGCGGATCGGTGAAGCGGTATTAGACGACGAAACGTTCGCACAGCGTTCGATCCGGTGGCTGCAGCAGGAGCGGCCATGGCTGGAAAGCCGATTGCGCGGGCTTGGCGCCTCGGTATATCCGGGTGCCGCTAACTATTTGCTGGTGCGCCTGCCGGACTGGAAAGGATTGACGGCTGCTTCCCTGCAGCAAGCAATGGGGAAACAAGGCGTCTTAATCCGCGATGCTTCGAGGTTTGAAGGGCTGGACAGCCGGTATGTGCGCGTGGCGGTCAAACAGCGCCCTGATAATGAGCGTCTGCTTGCCGCGTTTAAGCTGGCGATGCAGCAAATCGCCGGCGATAGGAGCGATTGAACGGGAAAAGAGGCGAAGGAATGAGTCAGCCGTTTCGGAAAGGCGTTATATGGAACTCGCAAGTGTGGGAAGGAGCCGTATTCCGGTTTTGGCCCGACCGGATTGCAGCGGAATGCCCGGTGATGATGCGCACCTTAAGCAATGCGGTACATCTCGGCGGATTTGCCGAAGCGGACCGCATCGTCAATTGGAAAGTGCCGCTTACATATAGCGGCGGCGATCCGGCGTCCGAAACGGCCGGACAGCTGTTAGGCTGGGGCATCGCTCCCGACCGGACCGTCGGCTTGCTGACGGCGGCCAAGCTCACCCACGCATCCATTGAGGAGATGGCGGGAGACCGGTTCGCCGCCGTGTGCTGCACGACAGCCGGCACGCGCAACGCAGCTTGTGCAGGCAGTGACCGGCACACCTTTTCCGCTTACACGCCGGGAACGATCAATACGGTCTTATTGATTGACGGGCAGTTGACCGATGCCGCGATCATTAATGCGGTGATGACGGCAACGGAAGCCAAAAGCGCCGCGCTTCGCGATTTGGGCATTCGGGATGAAAGCAACGGGAAGCTGGCGACCGGAACGACAACCGATGCCCTTGTCATCGGTGTGAGCGGCAGCGGCAAGCACGGGGCCATACATGCTTATGCCGGAACAGCGACCACGCTTGGAGACGGAATAGGCCGGCTTGTGTACCGAACCGTACTCGAAGCGGCCGGAACGCAGCATGAGGATTAGACAGGGGATAGATCAAAGGATTGCGATGATCAATTTTGCCTTTTTATGCGGGTAAGCCAAAAAGCCCCATCTTCCGGAATTAGCTGCACCGTTGCAATCCGGTGCGGCGTTTCCAGTCATATGCGGCTGATGTTCCGGGAGGGGGGGGCGGGTTACCGTTCCATTCGCTCGTTTAGCAGCGCCCAGCGGGTATGGTCCTCCCATTGTCCGTTTATTTTCAAATAGTTGCGGGATACGCCTTCATGGTGAAAGCCAAGCTTTTGGACGACACGCAGGGAAGGCATATTGGCCGGCATAATGGTTGCTTCAATCCGGTGCAGGTCCATCCCGTCAAAAGCATAACGAATGACCACTTGCAGCGCTTCGGTCATGTAGCCTTTATTCCGTTCTTCCACATCCAGCTTATACCCTAGCCTGCAGGACAAAAAACAACCTCGCTCAATCTGCTCCAGTGTAATGCAGCCGATAATCGTCTGCTCCGCTTCATCCTCTTTGCGGAACAGCCATACGCGAAACAACTCGCCTGACTGTATTTTTGACATGCTTGTCCGTATCAGATCCTGCTGAAATTCCACTGTGTAATATTCATCTGCACGAAGCGGCTCCCATTGCTGCAAATTGCTGCTGTTGCGCTGCAAAAAATCAAGCACCCGCCCGGCGTATGATTCGTCAATCATTTTTAAAATAAGCCGTTCTGTTTTAATAATCGTTGATGGCTCCATCGTTCTCATCCTCTTAATCGTTCCAAATTTGATCCAGCTTGTCTGCGTAAAAAGCAATTGCCCGCCGATATTCCCGAATGCCGGGATCCGAACTTGTTTCAGACAGTTCAACCAGCAGCAGCTCCATTGCTTTGGCATGCTGGCCCAGATTGTATAAGGTCATGGCATAAAAAATCCGAAATTCGCGGCGCTCCGGATATTTGGAAACCGCTTGGCGAAACATGCTGGCAGACTGCTCGTATTGCCCAAGCGTCCGGTAGGTGCTGCCAAGTCCTAGCATAGCGCCGATTTCATCTTCCTGAGGCAGCCCAAGCCGAATGGCCTGCTCATAGTACGGGACTGCTTCGCTTTCCTGGCCAAGGGTGTCGCATGTCCAAGCCAGCTGGTATAAAATATGCGCTTGGCCGGGCTGCTCTGTATTTAATACCATTAATAATTGCTTGGCTTCTTCTTTGTTCCCTTGCTCTCGAAGTTTAACGGCATGTTGAAGTTTCATTCTGCGATCCCCCAGTTTATCCAAGCAATGATTTCATCTTCTCTTCTGTAATGACGATCGGCTCCTTGGGGAGCGCCCCCAGCTCAAACCGCTCGATCAGCTGCGAAGCCGCAATGCTTTCGCCAGGCTCCGCCAAACCGGCCAGTGCGGCAAGCCAGCCTGTAATCCGTTCCGGCGGAATCCCCTTCGCATGAAGCGCTGCGATGGACAAGTCGCCGTGCCGTTTAGCCAGCCGCTTGCCGTCTGTTCCCATAAATAAGGGGACATGCGCAAAGCGTGGGGCGGTATAGCCAAGCGCCCGGTAAAGCATAAGCTGGCGCGGGGTGGAGTCCATTAGATCGTACCCGCGAAGGACGTCGGTAATGCCCATTAACGCATCATCTACGACAACGGCAAGCTGGTAGCTGATAATGCCGTCCGCCCGTTTGACAACAAAATCGCCGCCTGCGCCTGCCGGGAAATGCTGCAGCCCGGCGATGCCGTCGTCTACCGTTACCGGCTCGTCCGGCATGCGAAACCGAAGGGAAGGCGTTTTGCTTAACGCTTTTTGCCGTCGCTCTTCGTCCGACAAATGTCTGCATGTGCCGGCATAGGCAGGACCTTCCGACGATAGGCCATGCGGAGCGCTTGCTACAGCAAGCAGTTCGGCCCGGCTGCAAAAGCAAGGATACAGCAGCCCGTTCTGCTCCAGTGTATGAAGCGCTTCTTCATAATAGGGCAGCCGTTCGCTTTGTGTGTAAGGGGAACTAGGGCCGCCTATATCCGGTCCTTCATCCCAATCCAGCCCTAGCCAGCGCAGGTCGTCCAGCGCCTGTGCGGCTAAATGGGGGCGGGACCTCGGTTTGTCGATATCTTCCATCCGCAATATAAAGGTGCCGCCCGCGCGGCGGATTTGCAGCCATGCAAGCAGCGCTGTCCACGCATTGCCGATATGCATTTCTCCGGACGGCGTTGGCGCAAACCGTCCTCGCACACGGTCAGTCATCGTAGTTCTTCCTCTCCTGTCGTTTATGCGTTCACAAGCGGAAAAACGAGCAGAAGATAAATTCTCCTGCTCGTAACGTATTCGTATAAGGTCCAAATGACTTATAAACCGATGGTATCATGCGGCTCCTGCAACATGCAACTAAATTTGATTTTGCAAGTCTATATATACGAAAATACGTATGTTAAGGTAAATAAAGGAATGGGAGGGATTGCATATGGCTAATGAAACGGTAGAGTCCTGGAACAATGAACTGGAACGGCTGCGCGACCTTCTGGCGACGCATAATCAGCTGGAGCGTAAATCACAGCAAATCCGGCAAAGGCTGTTCGATGAAAACCGGAAAGTCGCCGAGCTGTCGGAAGCGCTGCAGCAGGAAGAAGAGGATGTGCATAAGCTGCTTGGTTTATCCTGGAGCAATCTGGTCCATACGCTGCTCCGCAACAAGGAGGAACGCCTTGCAACCGAGCAGGAGGAGGCGGCTGCCGCTGCATTAAAGCTGCAAAATGCAAAAAAGACGGTAGCCGATCTGGAAAAGCAGCAGGCTGATATTTTATCCGCAATGGCCGAATCGGTTGGCGCGGAGGCGGCTTATCATGCACTGTTACAGCAAAAGGAGCAGTTTATTCGCGGCGGCACATCGGAAGAGTCGAATAAGCTTGGCGAGCTTGACGAGCAGCTGCGCTTGCTAAGATCGGAAGAAAAGGAACTGCGTGAAGCGAATAACGTATGCACTCGCCTCGTTGGTGCGTTAAGCCAAGCCGGCGACAAGCTGGAGTCAGCCAAAAACTGGGGCACCTACGATATGCTCGGCGGAGGGTTCCTCAGCACTGCCATGAAGCATTCCAGAATCGACGAAGCGCAGGATTCCGTATATGAAGCGCAGTATCTGCTGAAGGAACTTCGGTCGGAGCTCAGCGATTTGAAACGCACGACAGACATTGAAGTAAACTTAAGCGATCGCGCCCAGTTTGCGGATTATTTTTTTGACGGATTTATTGTAGACTGGATCATTCAGGATAAAATCAAATCGTCGATCGGTGAAGTGGACGACCAGCTGTCGCAGGCAGTTGCACTCAATCAGGCGTTAACCCGCCAGGTTGAAGCCTGCGTCTCCCAGCAGCAAACCGTCATCCAGCAAAGGAAGGCAATTATCGAGCAGTTTGCTTAATGCGGCTATGTAGCGGGAAGCGGGGAAGGCGCGTTATAATACGTTATAATAGAGGTTAAACCAAAGGCGGATTCCCCGCCTTGTTTTTTTGGAAGCTGATTATTTAGTAAAAGCGTGCGGCCGATGATAAAACCGTAACAATACTGCTCGGATGACCTGAAATCGAATAGGGGTCAGGGGGATGAACGTCAATAAAACGTTCAGGATGGCGCTAGGCATGGGGGATGCGCGGGAATACTCCTGACGCTGCTTGCTGGACGGCTTGGTTTATTCATAAAGGAAAATGACCGGCTGCGACAGGAGCAGCTGCTTATGATAGATAGAATAGGAGAATGTAACATCATGCATCAGCTACCCGTTGAACTTGTATTGCCCGATCTGCTTCAGGCGATGCGTCAAGGACGGAACGCCGTTCTGGTTGCCGAGCCCGGTGCAGGCAAAACAACGAAAGTGCCGCTTGCTTTGCTGGAGGAGCCATGGCTGCAGAGCAAAGCCATTATAATGCTCGAGCCGAGGCGGCTGGCCGCGCGTTCGGCCGCTGCGTATATGTCCCGCCTGCTTGGCGAACAGGCAGGCGGAACCGTTGGGTACCGCGTCCGGATGGATACGAAAGTTGGGCCAAACACGCGTATTGAGGTGGTCACTGAAGGCGTGCTCACCCGCATGCTGCAAGAGGACCCGGCTCTGGAGCGATACGGCGCGGTTTTGTTCGACGAGTTTCATGAACGGCATTTGCACGGCGATCTGGGACTGGCGCTGACGCTGCAAAGCCAGCAGCTGTTCCGTGAAGATCTGCGTCTTCTCGTCATGTCGGCGACTCTAGATGCAGGCCGTGTGTCGGAACTGCTCGGCAATGCGCCGGTGGTGCAGAGTAAAGGACGGGTATTCCCGGTCGAAACAATCTATGCCAATGCTGCGGCCAGAACGAATGAGCCGATTGAAACGGCAGCGGCCAAAATGATTAGACGTGCGCTCATTGAGCAGCCGGATGGGGATATGCTTGTTTTTTTGCCGGGCGTTCGTGAAATTCGGCGTACCGCCGCAATGCTGCGTGAAGGGGCGGGACTTGGTCCGTCCGTGCTCATAAACGAGCTGCACGGCACAATGCCGCTTGCCGCGCAGCAGGAAGCGATTGCCCCTTGTGAGCCGGGGCGCCGCAAGGTGGTGCTGTCGACGGCGATTGCCGAATCCAGCCTGACGGTTGAGGGCGTCCGCATTGTCGTCGACAGCGGCTTGATGCGCGTGCCGCGTTTTTCGCCGCGCACTGGTATGAGCCGTCTGGAGACGATACCCGTATCCCAGGCATCGGCGGACCAGCGGCGCGGCCGCGCGGGACGGACAGCGGAAGGCGTATGCTACCGTCTGTGGACGGAGCATGAACGGCTGAAGCCGTTTACGGCGCCGGAAATTCAGGACGCCGACCTCGCGCCGCTGGCGCTGGAGCTGGCGGTATGGGGCGCTGCCGGTCCGCAGGAGCTGGCGTGGCTGGATGAACCGCCGCAAGCGGCGTACCAGCAGGCGCTGCAGCTGCTGCGCCTGCTGCATGCACTCGATGCGGACGGCAAGCTAACGCCGCATGGGCGGCGGATGGCCAGCCTAGGCGTTCATCCGCGGCTTGCGCATATGCTGCTGGCGGCAGAGCTGCTTGGCGCTGCGGATGAAGCCAGCGAGCTGGCCGCCCTGCTCAGCGACAGAGACCCGCTTGTGGGCGAGCGCAGCGCGGACATTGAGCTGCGGCTGCAGGCGCTGCGCACCGGCCGCGGGATCGAGCGCGGCGCAGCGGACCGGCTGCAGCAGCTGGCGCGGCAGCTGCGGGGCATGCTGCGGGAGACTGCGCAGCCGGATAGCGGCGCAGCCTCTATAAGGGCTGCCGCTTCCGGGGCTGCTGTCAGCACAGGGCTTCTGCTCGCGTACGCCTACCCGGATCGCGTCGCGCAGAAAAGGCCGGACGGCAGCTACTTGCTGTCCGGCGGCCGGGGAGCTGCGCTTCCTTATGCGCAGCCGATTTCGCGCGCCGCGTATTTGGTCGCGGCGGAGCTGGACGATGCCGGAACGGAAAGCACAATCCGGCTGGCGGCCGAGCTTTCCGAGGAGGAATGGGCGCGCGGGCTTGCAGACGATATAGTTGTAGAAGAAACAATCGAATGGGACAAAGCGGCGCAAGCAGTACGGGCGCGCAAGCGGACAAAATTTGGTGCGCTTGTGCTGAAGGAGCAGCCGTTTGCTGAGCCCGATCCGGAACGCGTGGCAGAGGTGCTGATGGCCGCGATCCGGGAATCCGGCCACTCAGCGCTTCCATTCAGCAAGCCAGCCAAACAGCTGCTGGACCGGATGCGCCTGATGGCCCAATATAACGCGTCGTGGCCGGATGCCAATGAGGCGGCGCTGCTTGCTTCGCTGGAGCAGTGGCTGCTGCCGCATCTATACGGTATCCGAAGCTTGGCGGCGCTGCAAAAGCTGTCTATGATGCCGATTATCGAGGAGCTGCTGACCTGGCAGCAACGAAGAGAGCTGGACGAGCAGGTGCCGACCCACATTACGGTGCCAAGCGGCTCGCGTGTGCCGGTCGATTACAGCGATCCGGACAATCCGGTATTATCCGCAAGACTGCAGGAGCTGTTCGGCTGGAAGGAGACGCCGCGTATTGCCGGCGGCAAGCTGCCGGTTACGCTGCATCTGCTGTCGCCGTCCCAGCGGCCGGTGCAGGTGACGCGCGATTTGGCCAGCTTTTGGCGTGATGCGTATTTTGAAGTGAAAAAAGATTTAAAAGGCCGTTATCCGAAGCATTATTGGCCGGATGATCCGCTTATTGCGGAACCGACGAATCGGGTGCGCCCGCGCAAGCCGCAGCCGTGAAGAGCAGCCGGCAGCGCAGCTATCCGCTCAAGCGGCCTGCGGTGTCGCCGCACGCGGCTTATGCCGGACAGGTGGTCAGCCGACCAGACAAGCCAGGCGCTATACCCGCCAAGCAGCCAGCGGCGCAGGAGACGCTGCTTGCCCAGCGGATACCGTCACCGGCATCCGCTGGGAGCCTATACAAAAGCAGGGCAGCTTGCCTAAGCCAACCGGCATTAAACAAGCTGCCCTGCATTTTCTTACATTACTTAAGCGATGAACCGTTACAGTAAAAATAAATTCGTTGCCAGCAGCACATAAATAACCGCTTCGGCGATTGCAAGCCGGGGCGCCCATTTGGACGAGCGGCCGGTTGCAAACCCGCCTGCCAAGCTGGACAGTAATGACACGCAACTGAAGATGATTAGTGCTTGAATAATGAACAGCACGCCAAGCTGAATCATTTGAAACGGGACATTGCCTTTATCTTCAGCCACAAATTGCGGCAGCAAAGCAAGGAAAAACAGCGATACCTTCGGATTAATGACGTTCATCGTAATGCCGCGGCGGTACAACGCTGCAAAGCCTATTTCCCGCTGAGAAGCACCAGTCTCTTGCTCTGGCTCCGGTGTTGTGCCGCCCAATTCCTGTCCTGCGGTCCCGGCAGGCGAGCTGCTTTTTTTCCGGCCGGACCAGGTTTTCCATGCCAAATATAGCAAATAGAGCGCTCCAAGCACTTTTATGGCCATAAAAGCCTTATCAGACGACAACACAATGGCGGAAATGCCTAATGCGGCAAGCGTCGTATGGACAAGCAGCCCGGTGCATAAGCCAAGCGTAACGGCCAGCCCGCTTTTGCGGCTTTTGGTCATGCTTTGCGCCGCAACAAACACGATATCGGGCCCTGGAATAAGCGTCAGTACAACGGCTACTGCCAAAAAACCTAACATTTGATGAAAATCCAACATGATGTGAATAAGTCCTCCTTGAAAGGAAGGGTGTTCCCCTTTGAATGATTACCTAGCAATTCTTTATTTCTTAATTATAAATGCCATTTCTTTTATTACGATGGGATACGACAAGCAGCGGGCGAAGCATCACGAGTGGCGTGTCCCGGAAAAAAGGCTGTTTGGTCTTGGCGCAATCGGCGGCGCGCTTGGCGTCTGGATGGGCATGCGCGTCTGGCGCCATAAAACGAAACATCGTTCGTTTACGGTTGGCGTGCCTTTGCTGTTTCTATGGAATGTGGTGCTCGGCGCTGCTTATGTGCAATGGTCTTAACAGCGGTTGCATGCGGATACAGCCTTGGCGTATAATGGATGTTCGCTTTTCCATTATGATCAAATGTGCCTTGAGGAGGTAACTGACATGACCGTTCAAAGTGCCTTACAAGAAGAACAACAGCGTTTAGGCATGACCGTGCGCGAGATCGAAACACAGCTTGCTGCCATTGGTCCAGCCTACACGGGTAATGATTTTACCGAACAAATGCTGGATTTACAACGTGAGGAACGAAAAAAAAGACTGGAAATCGCCTATAAAGAGCCTTATTTTGGCCGGATTGATTTTCAAGAGCTGCCCGGAAACGAAGTGAAACCGCTATATATCGGCAAAGCCGGTGTTGCCAAAGACCGGACCAATGAGCTGCTTGTCGTGGACTGGCGCGCCCCGGTGGCCAGCTTGTTTTATTCGTTTACCGGCGGAGACGCGGCCGTAACTTACGATTCGCCGGACGGGGAAGTGGAAGGGCATGTGCATCTGAAGCGGAACCTGATGGTTCGCCAGCGTGAGCTGGTCCGCCTTGTAGACAGCTTTACAAGAGGGCAGGAGGAAGACGCGGTTACGGATGAATTCCTGCTGTACCGGCTGGGCGAAAACAAAGATAACCGGCTGCGCGACATTGTTTCGACCATTCAGCAGGAGCAGGATTTGATTATACGTTCCGAACGGAACAAAGTATTGTTCATTCAAGGGGTTGCAGGCAGCGGTAAAACGACGGTCGCCCTGCACCGGCTTGCTTTTTTGCTTTATCAATACGCCGGCCGGATGCGTGCCGAGCGGATGATTATTTTTGCGCCGAACCGGATGTTTCTCGAATATATTTCCGGCGTTCTGCCGGAGCTGGGGGTTGGCGATATTCAACAGACGACATTCGCCGACTGGTCGCTTGAGCTGCTGGAACATGAAGTGGCGCTGCGCGGCGCCGAGGAGCAGCTGGCATACTGGTTTGAGCAGTCCCATACCCAAGAAGAGCTTGACCGCGCGCCGGGCAGGCTGAAGGGCGGAGCGGCGTTCAAAGCGGAAGTGGATGAACGGATTGCCGAGCTGGAACGGACATTGGCGCCTGCTGCGCCTTTTGAGCCGGTAGACGGGCTGGTGCTGAAGCCGGAAACAATTCTGGAGTGGTTCAACACCGACTACGGCGAGGAGTCCGTCATGCGCAAGCGGGAGCGGCTGGCAAGCCGGATTCGCCGCTGGTTCGAGTCGGAGCTGAAGGTGCGCCGCATCGCGGACAAAAAAGTGCGCGCCAAAGCGTTAACCAGACTGAACGCGTATATTAAAAAAATTCCTTCCTATACGGCGCCGCAGCTGTATGCGACGCTGTTCCAAGGAAAGACAGCTTCCGCTATCATACCGAAGGAACTCGCGAAGGAAACGGCGGCACGGCTCAAAAACGGAGAGGTTTATCCGGAGGATCTGGCTCCGCTTGTATATATCCATCTCCGATTGTTTGGCTTATCACAGCCGATGTATGACCATATCGTCATTGACGAAGCACAGGATTATTCGCCGTTCCAGCTTGAAGCGCTTAAGCTGTGCCAGACAATTCCGTCGATGACGGTGCTTGGCGACCTGCAGCAGGGCATTCACAGCTATACCGGCATTGGCCGTTGGCAGGAGCTGATGGGACTGTTTGGCGAAGAACAGACCGGTTTTTTTGAACTGAACCGCAGTTACCGCTCTACGATGGAAATCATCGAGTTCGCCAATCGCATATTAGGCGCTATGGAAGGCGTTAAACCGGCAGTTCCGGTATTCCGGAGCGGCGATCCGGTCCAGCTGCAAGCTGTTGCAGACAACGAGTGGCTGGATGAAATCGCCCGCAGCGCCAAGGCGTTGGAGCAGGAGGGCGGACTGCAGACGATATCGGTTATCGGGCGTACGGCGGTGGAGTGCGAAATGATCCATGCGCATTTGGCAGCAGCTGGAATCGAAGCGTCGCTGATCCAAAGCAAACAGCCGAATTATAACGGCGGACTGTCTGTTGTCCCGGCGTATTTGTCGAAAGGGCTGGAGTTTGACGCGGTGCTGATTGCCGATGCGGGAGCGGAAGCTTACGGCAAGCTGGACGCCAAGCTGCTGTACGTCGGCTGCACGCGCGCCCTTCATAAATTGAAAGTATTGTACCGCGGGACGCCTTCGCCGCTTGTACAGCCGGCGTAACGGTTTAGCCAAGGCAGCATGAGTGCGGCGGTAAGGCAGGCGGTACTCAGACTCATAGGAAGGTTTAGAATGATAAAAAGGCAGCCATGCGGCTGCCTTTTATACATACGGGTTATGCTCCGGATTTCTCTCTTAATATTCCGCCATACGGCGCTCGAAGTCTATTATTTTATGACAGTATTAAGTCAATTCATATGAATCGCTTGACTTCATCTTCATATGTTACTACGCTGGTTACAGAATGCTTCCTACAGGAAAGGATGAAGCCCGTGAGTCAAAAAAAACGCGGCAAAAAATCTAAGCCGCAGCATAAGCCTTACAGCTCGAAGACGAACACATCCAGCTCCAGTAAAGGACTAGTTTGGCTGACGCTGATTATCGCGGCGGTTGTTGTCGTGATCGTACTCGGCATTAACAACCAGAACAAGCCGCAAAGCTTCGATTATAACGAACTGCCTGTGATGGGCAGCGCGGATGCGCCCGTGAAGATCGTGGAATTCGGCAACTTCAAATGCCCGAACTGCAAAGATTTTGCAACGGCGGTGAAACCGCAAATTGATAAAGATTACATCGAAACCGGCAAAGTTGCATTCTATTATATCAACTACAGCAATTTCCTCGGCCCGGATGCGTATACAGCGGCATTGGCGGCACAAGCCGTCTTCCATCAAAATAATGATGCGTTCTGGGACTATTATAAAATTTTGTTCGAGAAGCAGCAAAATGAGGACACTGAATGGGCGACGCCGGATTATTTGGTGCAGCTGGCCAAAGATGCGAAATTGCCGATTGACTACGATTTGCTCCGCAAGGACATCGACGGCCAGACGTATAAGGATGAAGTGGACGAGCAAAATGATATGGTAACGCCGAAGAAGGTTACCGGTACGCCTACTTTCTTTATTAACGGAAAGCAGTATGGCGACTCGTTTATGGACTATAACAGCTTTAAGAAAGCTATTGATAAAGCAATTGGAAAGTAGGGTTTAAATGGACGCCCGTGCATCTTGGTTTGCAAGAAACAGCTTGTATTTCGCTTGGATCGTATCGCTGGCGGCGACAGGCGGCAGCTTGTATTTCAGTGAAATTGCCAATTACATCCCGTGCAACCTATGCTGGTTTCAGCGAATCTTTATGTATCCGCAAGTGATTTTGCTCGGTATAGCCGCTTACCGCGGAGATCGGGGAATTATCCGCTATTCGCTGCCTTTAAGTATAATTGGCGGAATAATATCGGTATATCACAACCTGGAAATCTGGTTTCCGAAGCTGGCTGAGGTAGCGCCTTGCCGCGCAGGGGTGCCGTGTACGTTTAATTATGTAAATTGGTTTGGATTCATTACAATTCCGCTTATGGCATTAACGGCATTTGTCCTTATTACGTTATGTTTATCTTTTGGACGGGCAGGCAGGCAGCAGTAGCCGACAGGCCAGGAACCTTTCCTGTTTGGGGAAAGGTTCTTTTTTTGATAGAAGCGGTTGGCAACAGGGAAAGCGAGGGGTATGAATGATTGAAACAGAAACGGAACTATATGAGGAAGCGGAACGTTTTATCGCTGAATGTTACGCCGAGCTGGGGAAAACAGAAGCCGAGGCTGTACAGCGGCTTGCGGAAATCCGGGAAGAGATCCACAGCTGCGGCGCGTATACGCATACGATGGACGAGTTGCGGCACGGCGCGCGAATGGCTTGGCGAAACAGCAACAAATGTATAGGGCGGCTGTTTTGGAAATCGCTTGAAGTATTTGATGCCCGCGATGCGGAAACGGAAGAGCAGATGGCGGAGGCTGTATTTAACCATATCCGTTATGCGACGAACGGAGGCAAGGTGCGCCCGGCGATTACCGTCTTCGCCCCTCAAAAGAACGAGCAGCGCAAGCTGCGCATCTGGAACCATCAGCTGGTGCGTTACGCCGGGTATGAGCACGGCGGCAGAGTGACCGGCGATCCTGCCTCGGTGCAGTTTACCGCCGCCTGCTTGAAGCTGGGCTGGCAGGGCAAAGGCACGCCGTTTGATGTGCTGCCGCTTGTGGTGCAAATGGACGGCCGGGAGCCGCGTTGGTTTGAGCTTCCGGAAGGGCTGGTGCTTGAGGTTCCGCTTGTCCATCCCGAGCTGCCGGCTTTTGGCGAGCTTGGCTTGCGCTGGTATGCGGTGCCTTTTATATCCGACATGAAGCTGGAGATTGGGGGCTTGCACTATACGGCGGCTCCTTTTAACGGCTGGTATATGGGAACGGAGATCGGAGCGCGCAATTTGGCGGACAAGGACCGGTACAATAAGCTGCCGGAGGTGGCGAAGCTGTTTGGCTGGGATACAACAACGAATACCTCCTTATGGAAAGATAAAGCGCTGGTGGAGCTGAATGTCGCCGTGCTGCATTCGTTCAAACGGAGCGGCGTCAGCATTGTGGACCATCATACGGCGGCCGAACAGTTTATGCGTTTTGAGGAGCAGGAAGCGAAGCAAGGGCGGGAAGTTACCGGAGAGTGGTCATGGCTTATCCCGCCGATGTCGCCGGCCGCGACTCCGATCTGGAGCCGGACGTACAAGAACAAGAAAAAAACGCCGGCGTACAGCTATCAAAGCAAGCCTTACGAGCTGTCATAAAGCGGTTAATGCCGGAGAAGCCTTTCCGTTATGAAGAACATCCCTTGCCTGAAGGATGGGTTTAAACCTGATCCGGCGAGAATTAAGGGGGCTTCATTACCGGGAGGTTTTTTTTGGTTCTTCCTTCGTTTTTTACCGTATAGGTTATAGAGCGGGAGGCGTGCGGACGTTCGCTCTCCGGTTGAAGTTGTGCTATGCTAAAAAGACATAAATGTCCATCGCATGGGGAATGAAATAGTGGACTTGCGCATGCAGTTGTTATCTTTTTTTGTTATATCGACCGACGGTGAAGATTCAGTATCCGCCAAACGGTATAAGCATTATCAGACGCTGGAGGAACAAGATTACGAGGACAGCGAAATCAAGCGTTTTCTCGACGACGAGTTCAAACGGATCTTGAAACGGAAGGTCGAACGCAATCCGAATACCGATACGGCGCCGACCAAAATCGGCCGTTTCATGGTGGAGCCGGGCTACGAGCTGTCCAGCAACCAGAACTATAACCTGTTTCAGCGGCTGCGAGATGCGGACAGCAAGGAGCGCTTTATCGGCATTGCCGATGAGCTGGTCCATATTTATATGGATACCAGCGCGGTGCGCGGCGGCGCTTTTATAATAGCAAGAGCAAAACTGAATACGTATTTTGACGAGCCTTTTTTATTTTTGCTGAAATGCGATTTTGAACCGAAAATTGCCCGCATCTCGGATGAGCGCAATTTGATTTCGCATGTGGAAAATGCCATCAGCTCGCGGAATATTAAGTCGATCCAATATCCGCATATGCCGGAGGAAGGCACGCTTGAGCATTGGGAGCTGAAAATCCATCAAGCCTCCCATGCCCGGTATTTCGAAGATTTTCTCCGTTTTGTGGATTACGAGAAGCCGCTGCCGGTTGTAATGGGCGAGCAGGTGCTGGATATGGTCCAGCAATATATGGCGGACAAGTGGCAGGATGACGAAAGCGTCGAGCGCCGCGAAGAAGAAAATGCCATTGAATTGTGGGCGGCCAGTGACAAACGCGATATTCAGGAGCGTTGGACGCATGAGCAGGTTGTAGAAGCGTCCGCTGCGCTCATTGAGCAGAAACCGGATTTGCCGTTCAGCTTCAGGCTGGGAGACGTGCTGATCAAAGGGAAGCTGTCCGACTTCGGCTTGTCCGTCCATCTGGCCAAGCATAACGGCCGGTATGTCGCGGTAATAGAAGGGGATGCTTTTCAATTCGATAAGGGCGTGTCCCCGGTAGAACTGCTGCAGCCGCCTGATCTCGTTCAGCTGCTGCCTGTCATCGGCACGCATAAGAAAGAAGAACTGTCCGGACAATGGAACGGCCAGCCGGAAGGGGAAGCGGCGGCAGCGGCAGATGATGTGCCGTGGTAAAACGTTCGGACAGCTTGAAGCATGCGGATTACTATAACCTGATTTGGAGGGATGAAGTTGGATCAGCTGTTTTTTATTGAGATAGGCATGGGGACGGATTTACACGGGCAGGATGTGACCAAGGCATCCGTTCGCGCTGTTCAGAATGCGATCCGGCACAATTCGATGCCAGGACTGCGCTTGCTGCTGCCGGACGGCGACCTGAATAAGATGAAGGTGAACGTCAAACTGGCCTTGCCATGCGACCGGGAGCTGCTGGACGTCGAGCAGGTCAAAAACGTGCTGCCTTACGGGGAAGTAACGGTAGAACTGCTGGAAGGCGGCATGCTGACGACAAGCGGCATCGTATTGCCGGATAAAGCGGATAAAAACGACTTGATTTATGTTGTTGTCGCTTCAGTTGAAGTGGGCTGTTAAAGGATCAGAAGGGCAGGCTTGCGCATGGGAAATGGGTGCCGCAGGTCTGTTTCTTTTTTTATGAAGACATGAGCAGGATGAACGGGTCGCCTAGCTGCTTGCCGCATCCGGTACATACAGAAGGAGAACAGACAGAATATGGTGTGGAAGCTGATTGTGTTTGTCGTGCTGATCTTTTTTACCGCTTTTTTTGTTGCGACCGAGTTTGCGCTTGTCAGGCTGCGCGCGAGCCGGGTGCAGCAAATGGTGCAGGAGAGCCGTAAAAACGCCAAAGCTGTACAAACGCTTGTGGGCCATCTGGACAGCTATTTGTCTGCCACACAGCTTGGCATTACGATTATGTCGCTTGGTATCGGCTGGCTCGGAGAACCAACCGTCTCCGCACTGCTGGAGCCGCTGTTTAAGCGGATCGGTCTGGAAGGCGGCGCCGCGCATGCCGTGTCGTTTATTATTTCATTCGTTATCGTTACCTATCTGGAAGTTGTGCTTGGCGAGCTGGCGCCTAAGACGGTTGCAATATTAAAAGCGGAGCAGATCGCCCAGTTGACAGCTCCGGTGATGATCGGGTTCCATAAGCTGATGTATCCGTTTATTTGGCTGTTGAACGGTTCCTCCAACAAGCTGGTCGGCTTGTTCGGGATGAAGCCCGCCAAAGAGCATGAGGCGGTATCGGAAGAAGAGCTTCGCCTGTTGCTGTCGGAAAGCTACGACAGCGGTAAAATCAACCGTGCCGAATACGCGTATGTGAACCGGATTTTCGATTTCGACGAACGGCTGGCAAAAGAAATTATGGTGCCGCGGACGGACATGATTTGCTTGTATACGAATAAAACAAAAGAAGAAAACATAGAGATCGTATTAAAAGAAAAGTATACCCGTTTTCCTGTCGCCAAAGGCTCGAAAGACAATATCATTGGCATTGTTAATACGAAACAGTTCTTTTTCCATTATGCCAAACACGGTTCGGTGGATGTACGCTCCTTGCTGCAGCCGGCTGTAACCGTTCCGGAAGTGACGCCTATCAAGGTGCTGCTGCGGAAAATGCAGCTGGAGCAGGTGCATCTGGCGATACTGCTGGATGAATACGGAGGCACGGCGGGGCTCGTGACCATTGAAGATATATTAGAGGAAATCGTCGGCGAAATCCGCGACGAATTTGACGGAGATGAAGCAAGGCCTTTCGAAAAGCTGGATGAGGGCTTCTATCGGATGGACGGTAAAGTACTGCTCAGCAATTTGTATAAATGGACAGGCATCGACCTGAAAGAGGAAGAAGTGGACACGATAGGCGGCTGGCTTGCAAGCCGCAATCCCGGTTTGGATGTCCACGAAGAATGGCAGTATGGGCCGTATACGTTTGTGGTGCTGGAGAAAGACCAGCTGCGGATTCGCCGGCTGGAAGTCATTGTGAATTAGGGGGTGTCCCGTTGGCCGATTTGTGGAACGCCATTTGGATGGGGATTATAGAGGGGCTGACCGAGTTTTTGCCGGTGTCTTCAACGGGGCATTTGATATTGCTCGGGGAACTGCTGCATTTTACCGGAGACCGGGCGAAAACATTTGAGGTGGTGGTGCAGTTTGGCGCCGTGCTTGCCGTGCTCGTGTTATACCGCCGCCGCTTCGCAAGCCTGCTCAACTTTAACTTCAAGCAGACAAGCCGGCTGAATGCGCTCCATGTTTTGCTTGCCATGGTGCCGGCCGGCATTATGGGCGTTGGGCTGCACGGCGTGATTAAACATTATTTGTTCAGTCCCGCAACAGTATTGATCGGCTTGCTGGCCGGAGGGGTGCTGATGATTGGAGCGGACCGGGCGGGACGAAAAGTGACTGCCGAAGGGCTGGACGATATTACGTACAGACAGGCATTTGTGATCGGGTTTTTTCAAGTGTTGGCGTTATGGCCGGGTTTCTCGCGTTCCGGCTCCACGATTTCAGGCGGCATGCTGCTTGGGACAAGCCAAAAGGCGGCTGCCGAGTTTACATTTATTGTTTCGGTGCCGATGATGGCCGGAGCAAGCGGCATCGATTTGTTGAAAAGCCGGGAATTTCTGACTGCCGCTGATGCGCCCCTTTTTTTAATTGGCCTGCTGGCCGCTTTTATAGTAGGAACGCTTGCTTGCGTTACATTTATTAACATGATGAAAAAACTGCGTTTGTCGTGGTTTGCATATTACCGGTTTGGACTGGCCATTATATTTGCCTTTATCGTTTTGTAATGAAGAAAATAGCTCTGCAGCCGGCGCTGGCTGCAGAGCTTTCTTTTGCCGTGCAGGCAAAGGGGAAGGGAGGGCAATGCCTGGTCAAACGATAAACATGGCGGCAATCGTCGTAACGACAAGGCCGATAATAACCGGCTTCAAGTTTCGGCGGGCGAGCTCGAACGGATCTACGCCGCAGATGGCTGCCGCTGGAATGAGCGCCCATGGCACCAGCGTGCCCCCGCCAACCCAAATGGCGGCCACCTGGCCTAAGGCGGTTAACGTAGCCAAGCCATGTCCGATCGCTTCCGCAAATAGATTGGCAACGGAGCCGGCCAGCGAAATGCCGGAGAAACCGGAGCCGTCCAGTCCGGTAACGGCTCCTACGGCTGTTAGCGTTACGGAGCCGACAGCTCCGTTGACCGGCACCGCATGCGCAAGCGCAACGCCAAGATCGTTTACGATGCCTGTTGAACCGGCAGGAAGCTTATCGCCGAAAACAGCCGTAAAACCGGAATCGCCCAAGTAAAAAAACGCAGCGATCGGGATGACCGGCCCAAACACTTTAAACCCAAACAGAAAGCCGTCGATGATGTAAGAGGTTGTTTTCTCCAGCCCTTTGCCCTTATGGGTCAGCATCGTAATCACGAGCAGGATGAGCAGGGATGTGCCGCCGACCAGGGCTGTCGCGTCACCGCCGGTCAAATCGAGAACAAACATAGCGATCACATCGCCGGCAAATGCGAATGGAATGAGTGCGGCAAGCACCCGCTTAACCGGAAGGGACAACGCGGTTTGTTCCGAAGCATGCAGATCATCTTCCTGCTTGATGGCGCTGTCGGACGGGCCGGTTATAAGTCCGTCTCTCCATTTGCCGTTTTTCATATCATAACGCATCAGAATAAAAGCCGTGACTGTCGTAACGATCCCCATAATAGCTACAAGCGGGATGCTGGCTTCCATTACCTCTGCAACCGGCAGGCCGGCTGCATCCGCTGTTAATTTGGGCGCCCCTTGAATAATATAGTCGCCGGACAAGGCGATGCCGTGGCCGAACAGGTTCATCGCCATGGCGGCGCCAAGGGCCGGCAAGCCTACGCGAATCGCAACCGGAAGCAGCACCGCTCCGATTAAAGCTACAGCCGGTGACGGCCAAAAAAACCAGGAGGTCACCATCATAATCAGGCCGATGCCCCAAAAAGCAAGCCCAGGCGTCCGCAGCAGCTTCGTAAAGGGGGAAATCATTATTCCGTTAATGCCGGTCCGGATCAGCACCCTGCTCATCGCTACAATAACCGAGATGATCAGAATGGTGCCCAGCAGCTGCTGGATAGCGTAAATAAAACTGTTAAATATGCCGCTGATGGACCCGCTTAACGTTTTGGTCGCAATCCAGCTGATGGCAAAGACGCCTACGATGCAGATGAGTGATGTGTCCCTTCGCATAACCATAAAGCCGATAATGAGGACGATAAAAGCAAGATAGACATAGTGAAGCCACGACAAATCTACCTCCATCAATATCACCCTTTCCTCGCAAGCATCCGGTGTCCGGGTCAAACCGCCGGCGAGCCGGAATCGTATTCTAATGTATGCTGGCGCTGAAGCCTTCATGTCGATATAACGCGGCACCTGTCCGCTTATCCCGCATATTGTCTTGCGTCCGCCAACTATGCTTTAATAGATGAAGAATGTTCGCCGAAAGGAAAGTGGATCAATGATCAGCATTACGGTACTAGGAGCTTCCATGACTTTTACCAAGGAGGACGGCTACGTCGGCAAGGTGCAATTTGAACTGCCGGGCGACTCCAATCAATATGAGATTGCTTTACATAGCAAGAGGGGATCGGATTGGGGATACGGCTTGTTTTTTGTAAAAGAATCCGGTGATGAGGAGAAGCTGCTTGTATTAGAGGAACAGTTGGAGGAAGACGACGAGCTGTTCGATTATTTGGTGGATACGGCCAAAGCTGCGCTGGTGAAAGAATAAAGGAAGCGATCGGCAAGGCTGCAAAATCAGGCACGAAAAAAAAGCTGCTCTCGCATCCGCCTTGATGGCGGATCGCCTGGAGCAGCTTTTTTTGCTTTTTTGCAGGAATGCGTCCGCAACGTTACATATCGCGCCCTACGGCATCTTTCTGTTTTTTGGCTTTTGTTAACCGGAATCCGATATAGACAGCGGCAGCAGCAGCAAGCGCGATGACGATATATAAGCCATAGTCGTATATAAGATCTCCGATATGCTGAAGATTATCGCCCACAAGCGAACCGATCAGGAAATAGGCAAGCGTCCAGACAAAAGCCGAAGGATAAGCAAACCATATAAATTTGGCGTAGCGGGTTTTATTTGAACCAATCACAAATGGCATGGCATGCCGGACAAACGGCAGAAGCAGGCCGATCATAACGGCGTATCCGCCAAACCGGTGAATCATCTGGTCCGCTTTATCAAGAAATTTAGCCATATTTGGCTTGCGGTTAAACCAGTTAAACAGCCTGTTTCCGGCAAATCGGCCGATGGAGTAGTTAAACGTCATAGCCGAGCAGATGCCAAGCCACGTTGCGATAAAAGCAGGGACAGCTGACAGCAGCCCGGAAGCCGCCAGCGCTCCGCCGGTCATCACAACCACTTCGTTCGGAATGGGCAGCCCGATCAGCCCGAGGCACAAAACGATAAATAAAGCCGCATAGCCAACTGTATTAATAATGGAAAGCAATAAATCATATCCCAATGGGTTCACCTTTCTAACGTATATGACTTGAACAAAGGATGGTTAAAATTAACTATTTCGTAACCTATTTCGGTCTTCTGTGCCCTACAATGCAAAAGGAGCGATGGAGAGAGAAAGGGCGGTTATGCTGGAATGACCGGATTATGGCTGCAAAAAGCAGAAGAATTGCGGAAATACGAAACGGTTTGTTATCAAATCTGCTTCTCTATTTTAAATGAAACAGTAGCTGCAGAACAAGCGGCTGAGCATACATTGCTGGATTTGGCATTGGACGAACGGTTCTGGCAGCTTCCGGATCATAAGCGCCGGCCGCATATATTGCGCATGGCCTTTGGCCAATGCGTGGCTGTGCGCACGGAAGCAAAGTCCGGGGAATGGAGAAGAAAGGGTTGATATTCCGGCCGCTTATGACGATAATTAAGGACGCGTATCTTTACCCATTATGAATTTATGGTACGCCGGAAAGGGTTATGACATGAATTCCATACCGAACAGCGCCCGCAAGAAAGTGATGCTTGCTTTATGCGTAGCTACTTTTCTTGCAGCGATTGAAGGCACCATTGTCAGTACGGCAATGCCGGCGATAACTGGTGAACTTAACGGCATGAAGCAATACAGCTGGATCGTGTCCATCTATTTGCTCATGACGGTCATCAGTACGCCGATTTACGGCAAACTTGCAGATTTGTACGGCCGCAAACGGATGTTTATTGCAGGCGCTTCGATCTTCCTGCTTGGCTCGGCATTATCTGGAGCTGCGCAGACGATGAATGAACTTATCGCGTTCCGCGCGGTGCAGGGACTTGGCGCGGGTTCGCTTGCTACGATCCCGTTTACGATTATCGGCGATTTGTATTCGTTCGAGAAAAGAGCGAAGGTACAGGGCTGGATGTCAAGCATCTGGGGAATCGCGGGCATTTCCGGGCCGTTAATGGGCGGGCTGCTCGTTGATTATGTGTCATGGCGATCCATCTTTTATTTGAATCTTCCTGTCGGCCTGGCTGCGATGATCCTGCTTGCACTATCGCTGAAAGAAAATTTCGAGAAGAAAAAGCATCATATCGACTATCCGGGCATACTAACCTTTACCATCGGCATGTTTTGTTTGCTGTATGCTCTGGAGCTGCTGCATGAGGAAAGCGGCGGCGGAACGAACTGGGCGCTTATTATCAGCCTGTTTGCCGTTGCTGCAATTTCGCTGGCGCTTTTTTATTTGATCGAAAAACGTTCGCCGGAACCGATGATTCCGCTGCAGCTTTTCCGTATCCGCACAATTTCGATGGCGAATTTGGACAGTTTTATTATTTGTGTCATCAATGTCGTCATTATTTTTTATTTGCCGCTTTGGATTCAAGGCGTATTTGGCAAAACAGCCACCTTCTCGGGCATTGCAATGATGCCGCTGTCGCTCGGCTGGCCGCTCGGCTCAATTGTGGCGGGCAATGCGATGGCGAAGCATGGCATGCGCCGTTTGGCGCTTGCCGGCAGTTTTTTTGTCATTGCCGCTTGCTTGGGCTTTACGTTCATGGATGCGCAAACGCCGGTTGTGTGGATGATGGTGTGCACGTTTTTAGCAGGCATGTCGTTTGGGCTTAGCTTGACCTCCTTTACGGTGTCGGTGCAGTCTGCCGTATCGTGGGAACTGCGCGGCGCGGCAGTTGCCAGCAACAACTTTATCCGGACGTTTGGGCAGACGGTAGGCATTGCCATCTTCAGCCTGCTGCTCAACACAGGGGCAACCAATTCGCTGAACCCGGATTTGCTGTCGGATAGCCTGCATCAAGTTTTTATGGTCATTACGGTTTTATCGGCCGTTGTGCTGCTGGTTTCATTCGGGCTGCCGAAAAAAGCGGCGATTGCCGCTGCGCCTGAAACCGCGCAGACGGCGGCAGCAAAGCCGGATACGCAGCTAGAACCTAAGTAAGAAAGCGGGGCTTGCCGGATGAGCGACAAGACTGTGGATGCCCGGCTGCCCCGCGTGAGCGGGCAGCTTGCCGGCATCCGCGATAACGAACTGGACAAGCTTACAAAGCTTTTTGCGGAATGGAAGATACGGTCTGTCCTTGTCATCCGGGATGGCATGCTCGGATGGGAGTGGCATCATGATGGCAGAGACTCGCTTGGCCCGCTGTTTTCCTGCACCAAAAGCATATTGTCCGCTCTGATCGGCATCGCTGTTGCGGAAGGAGCGATCGGGCATGTCCGCCAGCCGATCACCGATTATATCAGGCATGCTGCGTTGCGGGAAGAACATGCGGGCATCACGATCGAACATTTGCTTACGATGACGCCCGGCATGGAATGGCCGGATTTCGACAAGCTGTACCGTTCGCTCCGGGACGCGGCCGATCCTATGCAATTTGTATTAAACCAGCCGATCGTGCATCAGCCCGGCCATGCGTTTACGTATAATTCCGGCGCTTCCCACTTGCTGTCGGCGATCTTGACGCAGGCGACCGGGCTGACTGCCCTGGACTATGCGACAGATAAGCTGTTCCGGCCATTAGGTTTCCGCAAAGCGAGATGGACCGAGAACGGCGGCGTTAACGAGGGGGCACCGGCTTGCAGCTGTACGCGAAAGATTTGGCACAAATCGGGCTGCTGTATTTGAACGAAGGCATCTATGGCGGCAAACAGCTGCTGAATGCGGAATGGGTGAAGCAGTCTGTAAAAATACGGCATAAAGGGCTGCTTCATTACGAGCCGCCGATTTACGGCAGTTACGGCTACCATTGGTGGATCTCGCCGCAGGGGCATAACGGCGCGTTTGATTGTTATTTTGCTTTTGGCTTCGGCGGGCAATATTTGCTGGTTGCTCCGGAAGCCCGGCTAGTTGTCGTGCTTCGCAAGCAAGCGACCGGCCGTAACCAGGCGATGCATGCCCACAATGTTATTTTCAAGCATATCGCAGCTGCGCTCATTTGAACGGTATTGCCGCATCAGCCGGCTGTCAGTATAAAAGGTCCTTTTACGCCATGTGTAAATGTGGTGTAAAGGGGCCTTTTTTCATTTTGTTTCTGCGGAAGAGGGGGCGGGAATAACGAATTTTGCGCTTTTCCATGAATAGCAAACTCGAATTGTCGGGAATGGTGCAACTTTTTGCCTGGTTTAGCGTCTATATGATGTTGGGCGTTGTCTATTTTTCTACTATACATATAAAAGGAGAGAAAAATGTTTAGGAAATTCAACTTAGCGATGCTAGCTGCAGTCCTCGTATTTTCGGCATCATCATCCTGGTCTGCGCATGCCGCAGCCGCTGGCAGCGGAACGGGGAAAGATAAGCTCGTATTACTGCAAAATTCAAAAACGATCATTCATAACGGAACTGCTTACCAGGCGGTTCAGGCGTTGTCTGAACAAAACGGCGTGACTTATGTACCGCTTCGCACGATGGCTGAACAGCTGTATTCGAACTTGGCTTATGATGCCTCCACCAAAGAATACGTTGTATCCTACGGGCAATCACAGCTTCGCTATTCGATCGGCAAAGCGGGTTATTTATATAACGGCGAATACCGGAATGACGTGCTTGGCACGCCTTATTTGCTGAATGGATCTCTTATGATTCCAGTCCGCACCTTGCTTAAGCCATACGGCATGACGCTTGCGCTTAATAAGGAAGCGAAGACGATTGAACTTGCCTGGTACGTTAAACCGATTGCGGAATTTACCGTATCTCCGGGTACGATCTACGAAGGCGAAACCGAAGTGGCTTACATGAGCAAGCCGCGCCATCCGCTTCACCTTGGCATTATTGATGAGAAGTGGGAAGGCAAACAGCAAGTATTTGATTCGAAAGGCACCTATACAGTTACCCATTGGGTTGAAGATACGAATGGCGTATGGAGCGATCCCTATTCTGTCGTAGTGAAGGTGGAGCGGCTGAACCAGCCTCCGGAAGCTCTGTTCGAAACAAACAAAGCCGTGTACCAAATGGGCGAGCCGATTACGTACACGAATAAAAGCTTCGACGAAGAAGACGGTACGGTCTTAACCGAATCGTGGTCCAATAAAGCAGATGCTTTCTTTGAACCGGGCGAGCAGACGATCTCGCTTACGGTAACCGACTCCAAGGGTCTTCAAAGCACGTATGATCAGACGATTACGATTTCGAATACAACGATGTACACCAAACCGGAATTTGACCTGCTGTTTACGAAGCAAGGAGATAAAATTGCTGTTGACGGCGCCGGTGTGCTGACGCTCCCGGTTATTACGTACGCTTCCTTGAACAACTACGGGCAACAGACACTGATCCGCGACAATGCGCCGGAAACGATTACCGAGGAAGGCGTTTATTATACGGATACGGCTAACGGCAATGTCCGCCTGTTCGGCCATCATCAGAATGAGCGAGACAATGCGGTTCGCACTTATATTGTCGTGACGAATAATAACAAGCAGGATGCCACTTTAACGGTTGACCGGACAGGCATCGGCGGCCCTTCTACTGCAGCCGGCGCCGGCAAAACGGCCGGCAATAACTATTTGAACGCCCGGACGAAACCGTCGTTAAATCAAAAAACGGTCATTCCGGCGGGGCAAAGCCGTCTTGTATTGCCGGAGCTGAGCAACAAATCGATCAATCCTGGCCAGATCATAACTTATTATGCAGATGTGAACACAACGGCGCCGCTGAAGTTCAGCATCGTCATTGTCGACAAAGATAAAGACCCGCTAGCGGCGCTTCCGAACCTTCCGGTGCTTCCTTATGACGGCAAACATTCGCGCGGAACGTTTGAGCTGGCTAACCGGACGATCAACATTTCCGATACGATTGGCGGCAAGCCTTCCCGCATGGTATTAACCGATAATAAGCTTGATTTGTTTATGAGCGGCATTGACAGCGTCAGCGGCAACCAAATGACCAATACCGGCAACTATGGCATGATGTACATCATTACGCTGCGCCAAGTGCTCCCTCATACGCTTATAGCGATTAATCCAAGGGGCGGATTCTACGCCGGTTCGTTCCTGATCAACAACAAAATGGTTTACGCGCCGAACAGCGGCGTATTGGCAACCTCTAGCGAAGCGGGCGTGTTGTACCGGACTGGCGACAACAGCGAGACGGTAACAATCGCTTTTACACCGGCATCCGGCAGCAACCTGCCGATCAGCTTCCTGTTCCTGCCGCTTCCGGACAAAAAATAAACCTGCACTTATTAAATACTTCTGTTCAAAAGCTCAATGCCATCGTGCATTGAGCTTTTTTTGTGCTGCGGGCCAATCGTTTATGTCATAAAATATTACACAAATCTATTGCGAACGGCAAGTGGGTGGCTTATTATGTAAGATAATATAACACAAATTGAATGCCATTTTGGTTGGCTGACCTTTTTGAAGCATGATTTTAAACTTTACAGGTTAACGCCCGCACGGAGGTGCCGTTTCATGTACTTTACAATTGAACAGGCATTGCAGGTACATCCATTGTCGGAAGCCAAAATCGTGGCAGGCGGCGCAGGGAAAAAACGGATCATCCGGTCCGTAAATGTGATGGATGCCCCGATATTACGGAGTGGATCAAAGAAGGGGAACTGCTGCTGACGACAGCCTATTTGCTGAAGGATGATATAGCCATGGCGAATGAGCTGCTGATTAAGCTGAATCAATGCGGCTGCGCAGGCCTTGGAATCAAGCTGGGCCGTTTCTGGCAAGCTATTCCAGAGGAGCTGGTCGATACAGCTAATCGGTTAGGTTTTCCGCTGCTGGAGCTGCCTTATCCGTTTACGTTCTCCGATCAGATGAAAGGTTTATTCCGAGCCGAAATGAAGCGCAATACCGGCATCATGCAAGAGGTGCTGGACAAACAAATGCGGCTTATGCGGTTTGCGCTAAAATCCGATAACATCGGCCAGCTGTTTGACGATGTCTCTGAAGTCATCGGCGTACCGATGGCGGTAGTAGGCTCGCGCGGACAAATGCTGTACAATTGTTCGCCTGTGCTGGATGGGCAGCTGCTTGCGAACTGGCCGTGGCCCACCCATCACAAATGGATGAAAACAAGCGAATGGCAGGCTTTCTGCGTGCCGCTTATGAAGCAGGAACGGTGTACGGGATTTGTGCTGTTTTTTAATCCGCAGCTGTTTTTGTCCAGTATGGAGGAAAGTTTATATTCACAGGCAGCGGAGCTGCTGTCATTTCATATGAACTTTAATTACGAGGATTATTTCGAGCTGTCCGTACAAAAGGATTTTGGTCTGCTGATCAAACGTTATTTGCGCAACGGCCTGCCGATTGACCAGGTAATTGATTACGCGCGCCGCTGGGAGATTGATTTGTTTGAACATTCGTACCGCTGTGTGCTGACCGATTTTCCGCAGGAAAACTTTGCGCTTTCGCGTGCCGATAAGCTGGAGAAGCTGAAGAGCGAATTTCTAAGCCATGCCCGCCTGCAGCATCAGAAAGGAATGCATCTGCTGATGGAGGAAGGGCTTCTGTCGGTATTTCCGGAAAGCGATGCCGGCAGCAAAGAAGAGGAAGAGCTGGAGGCGGCGCTCCTGGCATGCTTAACAGCCGGAACAGGGCCGGATGGCGTTATGCCTACGGCGGCGATGAGCAGCCGCAAAAAAACGCCGGAGCAGCTGTACGAAGCGTTTGACGAATGCCGGCAGTCCCGGCGGCTTTCAGCCGATTGGGGAGCGGGGCTGCCCATTATTAAATTTGAAACGATGGACCTCGCTTTTTTGTTCGAACATGTATCCAGGGAACGGATGGAAGCCTTCTGCGAGCGATGGCTGGGCGGGCTCATTAATAAAGATCCGGAATATGCCGGCGAAATGCTCCATACGCTTGAAACGTATTTGGAACAAGACGGCCAGCTGAACGAAACGGCCAAGAGGCTCTTTATCCACCGGAATACGGCAACGTACCGGATTGAGAAGCTGAGCGAAATTTTGGATGTTGATTTTAAAAAAATGAACGATTTGCTGCGGCTGAAAATTGCGTTTTTATTCCGGCGTATATTAAGCCGCGGCCAGCCGGCGAAAAAAACGAAAGAAGCCGCCGGGCAGAAAGGACGTTAAAGCGATGGCTACCACTTTAATCCGTAACGCGACGATTGTAACGATGAACCGTAATGACGACATTTTGCAGGGCGATGTAAGGATCGAGGGCGCGACGATTACGCAAATCGGCGCGGGGCTGGACGGTTCATCCGCCGATCGCATTATTGATGCAGGCGGCAAGGTGCTGCTGCCGGGTTTTGTGCAAACGCATATCCATTTATGTCAAACGCTGTTCCGCGGTCGGGCGGACGATTTGGCGCTGATCGACTGGCTGCGCAAGCGGATATGGCCGCTGGAGGCGGCGCACAGCGAGGACTCGGTGTATTATTCAGCGCTGCTCGGGATTGGGGAGCTGATTCGGAGCGGGACAACCACGATTCTTGACATGGAGACCGTCCACCACACGGAAGCTGCTTTTCAAGCTATTCTCGAGAGCGGAATCCGTGCTTTTTCCGGCAAAGTCATGATGGATTACGGCACGGAGGTGCCGCTGGCCCTGCAGGAGAAAACATCCGATTCGCTGGAGCAAAGCGTCCGTCTGCTGGAGCAGTGGCACGGCAAAGGGAGCGGAAAAATCCAATACGCGTTTTGCCCGCGATTTGTCGTGTCATGCACGGAGGAGCTGCTGGTTGGCGTAAGGGATTTGTCGGAGCAATACGGCGTGAAGGTGCATACCCATGCCTCGGAAAACCTGGGCGAGATCGAAATCGTCGAATCGGAACGCGGCATGCGCAACGTAGTTTATTTGGATCATATCGGCTTGGCAAAGCCTAATTTGATATTAGCGCATAGCATTTGGCTTGATGATGAGGAGAAACGGATTATTAAGGAGCGGGGGGTGAAAGTCACTCATTGCCCGGGTTCCAACTTGAAGCTCGCCTCCGGCGTCGCCCAAATTCCGGCATTGCTCGAAAGCGGCGTTACAGTAGGCATCGGGGCGGACGGAGCGCCCTGCAACAACAACCTGGATATGTTTCAGGAAATGCGGCTGACCGCTTTTATCCAAAAAGTACAGCATGGACCTACGGTTATGAACGCAAAACAAGTGCTGCGGATGGCCACGATGGGCGGGGCTGAGGTGCTTGGGATGGAGAAGCAGATCGGCAGCATTGAAGTGGGCAAGCTGGCTGACCTGCAGCTGCTGGATCTGGAAGATTTCCACGTATACCCGTCATTTGATGCGGATTGGTATTCCCGTATCGTCTATGCGGCGACACGCGGCGACGTGGATACCGTCTTGATTGGCGGAGATGTTGTAATGCAGAACCGGATAATGACTACCATTGATAAACCGCTTGTACTGAAAGAAGCCGACCAAGCGCTCCGCAGGCTGCTCGAAAGGCTGTAGGCTGCAAGCTGCTTGGCAAAGCCAAGCAGAGCCGGCTGAAGGCATTGTCTGCGACGGTTCCATTGCGGATTAGACTTCTGTGAAAGAGGGGAGAAAGGTCTATGGATATGCACCGGCTTTTGCAGGAGTTGGAACGAACCTCGCAGCCTGGCGTTCTGGCGACCATAATCGGGGTTGCAGGGCACGCATACCGGAAACAGGGAAGCGCGATGCTGCTTCTGGCCGATGGTTCCAAACGGGGAAGCATCAGTCCGGGCTGCTTGGAAAATGATCTGCAAGCGCGTGTGCCGGAGCTGCTCGATGCCGGGCTTCCGTACAAGATCCGCTATAATATGCAGCCGGAAGAAGATGCCGTATGGGGCGAGACGGTTGGCTGCGGCGGCGTGATTGACATTTTGCTTGAACCCCTTCAAGAACCGCTGCCTGTCTTGCTGAAAGACGCTAAGCAAAGGCTGGATTGCGGAGACATTGTCCGATTGTCTCGAACGATCGGCGAAGCCGGCATCCGTTATCGGCTTTCCAGCTTGCCTGCGGATGGGACGCCAATGGCGGCTGTATACGCAGAACGCAAAGCGGAACAAAGCTTGCAGCCTCATGGAGGCGAAAACTTGCTGCAAGGCGAAGGCGAAGAGGAGCCGGCAATGTCCTTGGATCACTCCTCGGCTGTCGCCGAGACGGAGACAGTTGTCACGCTGGATTGGAGACCGCAGCCCCGGCTAATCATGTTTGGGGCAGGGGACGATGCCATACCCGTTCACCGGCTTGCCGCTTTAAGCGGATTTCGGGTCACGGTCGTAGACTGGCGGCCGTCTTTAGTAACAGAAGAGCGTTTCCCGGATGCCGAACGTATCACAGCCGGGTTATATACAGACGCAGCCGTCATAATCAAACCATCCGATTTCGTGCTGATTTGCAGCCATCAGCTCGAACGGGACCGTTTATTTATCCAGACGGCTCTTGAAGCGGGCGTTTCGTATATCGGAGTAGTCGGGTCGCGCAAGCGTATTGCCATGCTGTTTGGAGACGGAAAGCTGCCATCAGCCGTTCATGCGCCGGTTGGACTCCCGATTGGCGCGGACGGTCCTTCTGAAATTGCAGTCAGCATTGCTGCGGAGCTGATTTCCGTTTATCGCGCTTCACAAGCTGCTTGGAGAAAGGAGGCGAATGGCCGTGAAATTGTCCGTCATCTATTTGGCGGCCGGTCAAAGCCGGAGGATGGGGAAGCCGAAGCTGAACTTGGAGCTGGCGGACGGCGTGACGCTGGGCAGTTTGGCGCTTCATGCTCTCTCGGTTAATGCTTCCTCCACAGCCGGATTGCCGGACGCCGTTATTCCAACTGCCGCCCACTCGGGCTGCACAGCAGGATCTAGCGTCTTATCCGCGGGTGCTCCCTCTGTTAATAGCTTATCCGACCTCATTATCGTCGCTAGACCTGATGACGATATGCGCTGGCTTCCATCAATCTATCGTAATGGGATATATTCATGTCAGACAAATACCTATCCGCAATTGGGAGTAAAATTGCATAAATCAGTCAGCTATATGGGAGATATTGATGCTGAGCTTCTGCTGCCGCAATATGCATCTGTCCGTATTATCCGCTGCCCGGATGCGCATTTAGGCATGTCGCATTCGATCCGAAGCGGCCTGGCAGCCGCAGCGGAGGGGCAGCCTGATGCGGTTTTAATAGCGCTGGCCGATCAGCCGTTTATTCCGCATCGGCACATCGAAATGTTGATTGAAGCGTTTAATGATTCCGGCGCTCATTTTGCAGCTACTGCAAACCGGGAAGGAATTGCGATGCCGCCCGCCATATTCGGCCGACGGCTGTTTCCGGCGTTGGAGCGGCTGGAGGGCGATGCCGGCGCACGGAAATTGTTATCTGACGCGAGCAATGCCGGTGTTTTTGTTCCCGCTCTGAAAGATGAATGGCTGATGGACATTGATGATCCTGACAGCTTCAAACTGGCAGCAGATCTGTATTCCAAAAGCATGCAAATCCCCGATTCATAACCGTGAATCGCCTCGGATCAGTTATTAATGCTATTTACGCCAAAGCAGCGCCGCCAAACCGGAAGCGCTGCTTTTTTATTTGCGGAAGTAACTTGCTCATTTTTGCCAGCGCTCAATTAAGTGTGCGGAATTCTAACATAAAGTGCATGACGCACAATGAACAAGGATCGTTTTATACACCAAAAACAATATAATGTAAGGTTAGTTGACGCGTGTTGCCTTCCACCTTATATTGGGAATACATCAACGGCTGAGGCCAAGGTGAAATAAAGAGAATCGGGGAGGAACGGTATGAAACGTCTTCGTAAACGATGGACAATGGGGTTCTCACTATTATTGCTGACAGTGCTTGTATTATCGGCCTGTTCGAACAGCAATTCCGGCAGCGGCGGAAACAGTTCAGCATCGCCGTCGCCGACAGCATCGGCAGAAGCATCTGCGGATACATCGGCTTCACCATCCGGGGAACCGGGCAAAGGAATTGCTAATCCGCGAGTAGCATTCGTGTACATCGGGCCTCCGGGCGACGGCGGCTGGACGTTCGAGCACGACAACGGACGGAAGTACATGGAGGAGCAGCTTGGGGTTAAAGCGGACACCGTAGAAAACGTGCCGGAAAGCGCGGACGCAGAGCGTGTCATTACTGAGCTCGCGCAAAATCATGACATTATCTTTACGACGAGTTACGGCTATATGGATCCAACGCTGAATGTCGCCAAAAAGTTCCCGAAAGTCATCTTTATGCATGCCGCAGGCTATAAGACTGCGGACAATATGGGCACATACTTCGGCAAAAACTATGAAGGCAGCTACTTAAGCGGTATTGCAGCCGGCAAAACGACGAAATCGAACAAAATCGGTTATGTCGGCGCTTTCCCGATTCCGGAAGTAATTTATAACATCAACGCCTTTACGCTTGGCGTACAAAGTGTAAACCCGGACGCCACCGTAAGCGTCGTTTGGACCAATACATGGTACGACCCAACGACGGAACGGCAAGCGGCTGTCAGCTTACTTGACAAGGGCGCTGATGTATTGCTCGCTTACCAAGATTCACCAGCGACGCTGCAAGCAGCAGCTGAACGTGGAGCCAAAGCTGGCGGCAATGATTCTGACATGACGAGATTTGCACCTGACGCTTATCTGACAAACCCGATTTGGAACTGGGGGCCATATTACACGAAGGTAGTGAAATCCGTCATGGACGGCACTTGGACCAACGAACAATATTCCGGCGGATTTGAAGACGGAATGGTTGATATCGCGCCGCTTGGACCAAGCATTCCGGAAGAAACGAAAAAACTGGTGGAAGATGCGAAAACCAAAATCAAATCCGGCGAACTGAATGTGTTCTCAGGTCCGATTTATGACCAATCCGGCGCGGTGAAAGTCGAAGACGGCAAAACCCTTTCGCTGGACGACATCCTGGTGATGGACTGGTTCGTAAAAGGCGTTGACGGCAAAACCCAGCAATAATAACCGGTTAGCCATGATACAGCAGCAGCCGCCAACAAATCCCTTATCCAAGGGATTTGTTGGCTTACTTATGAAGGAGAGGGGCGCTTATCCATGTATAAGCAAGCCGGACATTCGCTTGAGATGCACCGGATTGTGAAACAATTCGGGTCTGTCATCGCAAACGATCAGATCGATTTTGCGGTTAAAGCCGGTGAAATTCACGCGCTGCTCGGGGAAAACGGGGCGGGTAAAAGCACGATGATGTGCATGCTCTCCGGCGTTTACCGTCCCACCAGCGGGGACATCGTGCTGAACGGGCGAAAGGTCCATATCCGATCGCCTAAGGATGCGATGGAGCTTGGCATCGGAATGGTGTTCCAGAACTTCAGGCTCGTGCAGACGTTAACGGCGGCGGAAAACATTGTGCTCGGCGAGAAAACGTCTTTTTGGCGGGGACCGCGCTGGATGAAGCAAAAACAGCAGGAAATCGAAACGATTGCCCGGCATTTCGGTCTGACATTTCCAGTGGATCGCCCGATCTGGCAGCTATCGGTCGGGGAACAGCAGCGAGTGGAAATTGTGAAAACTTTGTACCGCGGCGCGAGCATTATCATTCTGGATGAACCGACATCCGTACTGACGCCGGGCGAAGCAGACCAGCTGTTCCGCACGCTAATCCGCATGAAGGAGGAAGGGAAAACCGTCATTATAACGACGCACAAGCTGAAGGAGGTTATGGCTGTTTCCGACCGGATTTCCGTTATGCGCAAAGGGAAGCTGACTCATACGATGGACAAAACGGACACGAATGAACGGGAGCTTGCCCAGCTGATGGTCGGCAAGACGGTATCCGAAGCGCGCCACTTGCCGGAGCGGCCGCAAGGCAAACCGCTGCTGACCGTAGAGCAGGTTGATGTTTATGCCGACCATGGCCGCAAAGCGCTCGACAACTTTTACCTGCAAGTAATGGAAGGCGAAATTGTCGGGGTAGCCGGCGTGGCAGGCAACGGGCAGAAGGAGCTGGCAGAGATGTTGTCCGGCCTTCGCAGCTGGAAGAGGGGCAAAGTGTATTTCGACGGCAAGGAGCTTAAAAACGGGTCGGTACGCGGTGCGATTGAGGCCGGTATTTCCCATGTGCCGGAAAACCGGATGAAAAGCGGGCTTGCCGGCAGTCTCGGCATTGTAGATAATTTGCTGTTCAAGTCGTACCGGACGAAAGAGCGTTCGAAATACGGCCTGCTCCGAACGGCCGGCAACCGGGTTTGGTCAGAGGAGCTGGTGGCGCAATTCGATGTCAAAACACCAAGCCTGGATACGCCGGTGCGCCATTTGTCCGGGGGCAATCAGCAGAAGCTGCTGTTTGCGAGGGAAGTACACCAGAATCCGCGGCTGATGGTGGCGGTCCACCCGACACAAGGCCTGGATGTCGGCGCAACGGAAGGCGTTCACCAGCTGCTGACCGATCTGCGCAACCGGGGACGCAGCGTCTTGCTTATATCAGAAGATTTGGATGAAGTTATGCTGCTGTCGGACCGCATTCTCATTATTTACAATGGCCGGATTATCGGCGAGATGAGACGGAATGAGGCGGACCGGGACCGAATCGGCATGCTGATGGCCGGTCTTCAAGAAGCGGAGGAGGAAACCGGATGAACGCAGCGGAAAGCAGGCTTGCGACAGAGAAGAAAAAGGGGTTTGTGTTTCCTTACCGGCTGGAGTGGGATGCTTCCCGCAAGGAAAGCCCCTGGTGGATGACCATCGTGTCGATTGTGCTGGCGCTCGTATTTTGCGGTATTTTCATATGGGCAAACGGCATGAATCCCCTTACGGTATACGGCAAAATGCTGAATGGCGCGTTCGGCACGCAATTTGGCATAACCGAAACGCTCGTTAAAGCGATTCCGCTGCTGCTGTGCGGCTTGGGCGTGGCTGTCGCTTACCGGATATCCATCTGGAATATCGGGCGGAAGGGCAGTTCGCCATTGGGGCAATGGCGGCAACTGCGGTTACGATCTATTTTCCGAATATGCCGTCTTACCTTGTTATACCGGCCATGATCGTGTTCAGCATCGCCGGCGGAGGCTTATGGGGCTGTTAACCGCCATTCCCAGAACTTATTTCCGCGTCAACGAGCTGATTACTTCGTTAATGCTCAACTATGTAGCGCTTCTGGCTTTGGATTATGTCGTGTTCGGGCCATGGAAAGATCCAAAGGGCTTTAATTTTCCCGGCACGCCGATGTTTACGGATGCGCAGTCGCTGCCGTTAATCGGCACGACCCGGCTGCATTACGGCTTTATATTCGCCATTGTGGCGGTTGTGCTTTATTACTTGATGATGAAGTATACCCGCTGGGGTTATGAGCTGAAGCTGATCGGCGCCAATCCGGAAGCGGCGAAAAATGCCGGCATCCGCATCAGCCGCCATATTTTGCTCGTGATGCTCATTAGCGGAGGGTTGGCCGGACTCGCCGGAATGGCGGAGGTGTCCGGCGTTTCACACCGGCTGATGTACGGCATATCGCCCGGGTACGGTTATACGGCAATTATTGTCGCTTGGCTCGCCAAGCTGAATCCGATTGGGCTCGTTGTGTCTTCGGTGTTATTCGGCGGACTGATTGTTGGCGGCTACAGCGTGCAGACGATTGGCCTGCCGTCATCCATTTCGAGCATGCTGCAGGGAGCCATCTTGTTTTTCCTGATCGGAGGAGCAACGGCAGGCAAGTTCCGGCTGCGGAAATACCAATAGAGAAGGGGAACGCAAATGGATATGATGACGCTGCTTGCCGCGGCGATCTCATCGGGCACACCGCTGCTGTTTGCCGTATTGGGCGGCATTCTGATCGAACGGTCGGGTATTATTCAGCTTGGCGCGGAAGGGCTTATGCTGATGGGGGCCGTACTGTCATGCCTGACCTATTTGCATACGCACAGCCTGCTGCTTGCCCTGCTTGCATCGCTTGCTGTATGCGGCTTGCTGGGCATCGTACACGCGTTTCTCTGCGTGACGCTTCGGACGAATCAAATTGTGAGCGGGCTTGCGATGACGTTGTTTGGCACCGGCCTCAGCGCCTATTTGGGCAAACCGGTAAGCGGCCAGCCGCTTCCAGGCACCGTGCCGAAGCTGGATTTGCCTTGGCTGGACGGCGTTCCGTTCTTCGGCAAGCTGTTTGGCCATCTGGACGTGCTGACATGGTTCAGTTTTGCGCTTGTCCTTGTAATGCATTTGTACATTCACCGCACTTCATGGGGCTGCATTTGCGGGCAATCGGCGATAATCCGCCTACAGCGGATGTGATGGGCATACCGGTACAACAGTTCCGCTACGGTTACGTTGTGATCGGCTCGATGCTGATCGGCCTCGCCGGCGCCGACATGCTGCTTGTTTACTCCCCGACCTGGACGGAAGGGATGACAGCCGGACGCGGCTGGATCGCCGTTGCGCTAATCATTTTTGCAAGGTGGAATCCGCTGCGCGCTTTGTTTTGCGCCTATTTGTTTGGAGCGCTCGATTCGATCGGCTTCCGGATTCAGCTGACCGGCAGCGCAATTCCTTCGTACTTTCTGAAGATGATTCCGTACATCGTTACCATTCTGGTGCTTATGTTTCTGGGCTGGCGTAATCGGAACAAACCGTCCGGATCGCCGGAATCGCTCGGAACGCCTTATGTTCGAGAGCAACGATTTTAGCAGAAAAGGAGAGAATGGCCATGAGCTTGCAGGAACGGGAGCATTCTTCCTTCGTCATTCAGCCGGCAACGGCTGAAGAGGCGGCAAAGCTGCTGCAATCGCTGGAAGGGGAAGCGGCAATTGTTGCCGGAGGAACCTTGCTGCGAACCCATTGGGAAGCAGGAACGGCCGCTATACCGCGTTATATGATTGATCTGGGCGGGCTGCCGGGCATTACCGGAATTACCAATAGCGACAGCGGACTGATGATCGGCGCGATGACGCCGCTTTCGGTTTGCCGGGCGAGCAGCCTGATCCAGAACGCTTTTCCGCTGTTAACGGAAGCTTGCCGCAGCATTGCAGCGCCGTCTATCCGCAATTTGGCGACGCTCGGCGGAAATATCGTATCCGCGATTGGCGATGCCATTCCGGCACTGCTCGTATACGAGGCTGTACTGTGCTGGCATGACGGTATGCAGGAGCAGCGCGAGCTGCTGGCCGACTGGCTGCGCCAGCCGCGCAAAGGGCGCATATTGCTGCGCGTGGAGCTTCCGTTTTCATACACGGAAGAGATGAATTCGAACATGAAGCGGTTTACCGCTTTTCATAAAATCGGGCGGCGGGAGGCGTTTACGCCTTCTGTCGTAACGGCTGCCGTCGATGGCTGGCTGGATACATCGACAGGCTGCTGGGGGAAGTTCGCATTGCGCTTGGCGGGGGCCAAACGACAGCGTCCAGGATGGAAACGATCGAACAGCTGCTGCAGGGGAACAAGGCTGGAACAGCACTGCTTTCCCAAATGTACACCAAAATTTTGCATGAATTTGAGCCGGTAGGCGACGCATTTGCGCCGGTCCAATACCGGACCAAAACAGCGGCGAATGTCGTAGCTGCACAATTGTGGAAAGTGATGAAGCAATATGAGCCGGAAGGGGGCGGGGGTTATGCTGCTGAATCGTGAAACTAGCGGCAGCCGATGGCGCATCAGGCCGGACGGACCGGGCAAAGTTACCGGAAGCTTGGCTTACTTGACGGATATGGCAGCCCCGGGGATGCTTTACGGCCTGATCGCGAGAAGCCCTCATCCACATGCGAATATCGTCTCGATCCGGACGGAAAAAGCGGAAGCCCTGCCCGGCGTATACGCCGTTTTGACCTATCGCGATGTGCCTGGACTGAACCGGTACGGCATTGCGCACCCTGATCAGCCGGTATTATGCGAGGATAAAGTCCGGTATATCGGCGATGCGGTGGCGGCTGTTGCAGCGGATTCGCTGGACGCCGCCAGGCAAGCGCTGGCGCTGATCGAGGTGGAATACGAGCTGCTTCCGGTTGTGGATGACGCGGAGGAGGCGCTGCGCGAAGATTCGCCTAAGCTCCATCCGCAAGGCAATCTGCTCCATCATGCGGACTATTACCGCGGTGCTCGGCTGGAAGAAGGTTTCGCCCAATGTGCCTATGTTGTCGAACAGACCTATCGCACACCGCGCCAAATGCACACCTATATGGAGACGGAAGGCGGGTTGTTTGTTCCTGAGGATGACGGGCGGCTGACCGTATATTCGCCGACGCAGCACGGCCGGATGGACCGGTTTCAGCTGTCCCGTATTCTCGATTGGCCGGAAGAGCAGATCCGGATTATTTCCAGTCCGATTGGCGGCTCATTTGGCGGCAAGGACGAATTGAATGTACAGCCTTACGGCGCGCTGCTGGCCGTTCGAACGGGCCGTCCGGTAAAAATCCACCAATCCCGCTGGGATTCCGTAAGAGCCGGTTTAAAGCGGCATCCGATGAAAATTACGATGAAAACGGGCTGCAGCGCGGATGGTCGGCTGATCGCCCATGAAGTGCGTATTGTGGCCGACACCGGACCGTACGCCACGCTTGGCGCGGAAGTGCTGAACTTTGCAGTCGAGCATGTTATCGGACCTTACCGGTATGACTTTATAGCGGTGAACGGTTATTCCGTTTTTACCAATAACGGAATGTCCGGCGAGTTCCGGGGCTTTGGCGGCAATCAGGCCATCTTTGCGCTGGAAGGGCAGTTGGACCGTCTTGCAGCGGCAACCGGCATTGATCCGTGGACGTTTCGAAAAATCAATATGCGGCACGCTGACGATCTCGGTCCCTTTGGCCAGCCTATAGCGCTCACGAACGGCGCTGAGCAGGTATGGACGGAACTTGAACAAAGCCCGTTATGGCAGGAGCGGATGGCCCGGAAGGCCGCTGCGAAGAAAAAGCGGCCAGCTGAAAATGAAGGGGAACGTCCCTTTGTCCAGCCGGAGAACAGCATGGCGGCTGCGCTGCAGCCGCCATGGATCAAGACGGGGATCGGCGCCGCCTTCACTATGCACGGCGCAGGACTTGGAGCAGGGCTGCCTGATCCGGCCGGCGGCCGGCTGAAGCTGCGTGAAGACGGCAAGATCGAAGCGGCGTTTGGCTACGAGGAATTTGGCCAAGGACTGATCGCTTCACTGATGCAAATGCTGATCGAACAGTTCGGCTTCGCCTCTTCGGATATTGCGATTGTCATCGGCGATACCGATCTCGTGCCGGACAGCGGCTCTACGACCGCTTCCCGGGCAACAAGCATGATGTGGAAGTCGCTGCAGCGCATGAAGCAGCCCTTTACAGAGCTGCTTCTGTCCCGCGCTTCCGAGCTGCTCGGAGAGCCAAAAGCGTCGCTGCGCCTTGGCGAAGGCGGCATTTGGCGGGGGAACAGCGGCGAAGCGGGCGGCTTCGTACCCGCATTGTCCTATGCGGAGCTTGCGGAAAGGAGCGGTGATCATGAGCTTCAGACCGATACGGCATTCCGCTTTCCGGCAACATCGTTTGACCGCGTAGGCGCTCATTTTATGTACACGTATTCGGCAGTTGCGGTCAAAGTTGAGGTTAACGAACTGACAGGTCGGGTGACCGTAATCGACCAATTTCATACGGTGGCCGCCGGCCCGGTTATTAATCCGCAAGGCTTCCTCGGCCAGATTGAAGGCGGAAGCAATATGGCATTAGGTTTCACGATTACAGAGGATGCCGTTATGGACAAAGGCTTCTATTTAACGCGCAACCTCGATACGTATCTCGTGCCGACCATTGCGGATTCCCGCGGAACGGTTACGGTATCTGCCATTGACCAGCTGCCGGAAGGAGACGATTACGGTCCTCGCGGCATTGGCGAGGTAGGTTCCGTTACACTCGCTCCAGCCATTGTTCAAGCGATATTTGAAGCAACCGGAAAATGGGTGTCAAAGCTGCCGATTGATCCGGAGCTGCTGCAGGAAAAGTTCTGTGATGGAGAGGCGGCGGGGGCGAATGAATGATCATATGCCAGCTGAAGGAGCAGCGGTGCAGCTGAGCGGGCTCAAGGAAGTTCAATTTACGCTGAATAATGAATTAATTGCATTAACTATTAATCCTGCTAAACGTCTGCTGGATGTGATTCGGGACGAACTTCGTTTGACCGGGACGAAACGTTCCTGTGAAATTGGCCGCTGCGGAGCCTGCATGGTGCTCGTAGACGGCAAGCAAATGAACAGCTGCCTTCTGATGGCTTATCAATGCGAAGGAAAATCCATTACAACGATCGAAGGCCTCCATCCCGAGCAAGGCGAATTCGATTGCATCCAGCAAGCGTTTCTGGAGGAAGGCGGTTATCAATGCGGCTACTGTACGCCGGGCATGGTGTTATCCGTTAAGGCGCTGCTGGATCAAAACAGCAGTCCGACACCGGACGAGGTGGAAGAAGCGCTGTCCGGCAACTTGTGCCGGTGTACCGGTTACGGCGGCATTTGGCGGGCTGTTCAACGAGCTGCGGAAATGAGGCGACAAAGTGATGAAGCTGGATGATTTGAATCAACTCGAGCATAAACCTTTTACTGCAGCGCTTGGCGCTATTTTCGAACATTCTCCATGGATAGCGGAGCTTGTATGGGCGAGGCGGCCTTTTACATCCGCTGCACATTTGCATCAAGAAATGATGGGTATTGTCCGCAATTCCTCGCCGGACCTAGTCATGGGCCTGCTCCGGGCTCATCCGGATTTGGCGGCGCGCATCCAGATGGCGGATCATTCCGTGAAGGAGCAGCAGGGAGCCGGCCTCGACCGGTTAAGCCCTGAGCTGTTCGAATGGTTTCAGACGCATAACCGGCTTTATGCCGAAAAATTTGGTTTTCCGTTTATATTCGCAGTTAAAGGTAAAACGGTCGCCGATATCCAAGCCGCCATGTCATCACGTATTTCTCATACAGCGGAGCAGGAGACGGAACAGGCGCTGGCGGAAATTGGCCGTATCACCGGTTTTCGTCTGGCGGAATTGCTGGAGGAGCCGCTGTAATTCCTGACATTTAAACGATTGGAAGCCAAAAGGAGGGGTCGGATGAGCAGTGACGGGCGGTTAACAACCCATGTACTGGATACGTCTTTGGGCAAGCCTGCTGCGGGGATGCGGATCGAATTGAAAAGACTGGAGCCGGACGGCGCGGAGCGGCTGCTCCGAATTGCCGTTACGAACAGCGACGGGCGGGTGGATGCTCCGTTGATATCAGGAGGACAGATGGAAGCCGGCGTCTATGAGCTTATATTCGAAGCCGGGGATTACTTTCGCGAGCACCGTCATTTACCGGCAGAGGCGATCGTGTTTGACCGGATCCCGATCCGGTTCCGGGTGGCGACGGAACAATCGCATTATCATATTCCGCTGCTCATTGCGCCGGGCGGCTACAGCACGTACAGGGGCAGCTGACCATCATCAGAAGAGGAGGAATCGGCTATGGCGCTGGATCTTATTATTCGCGGCGGGAGCGTCGTCCTGGCGAACGAGGTCCGCAAGGCGGATATCGGGGTTCGGGACGGGCGGATTGCCGTTCTGGCGGATTCGCTTCAGGATGAAGCGTGCATCACTTGTATAGATGCCGAAGGTAAACTTGTTTTTCCCGGCATGGTTGATATTCACGTTCATTTTAACGAGCCGAATTTCGGCCATTGGGAGGGCTTTGCAACCGGCTCTGCAGCACTGGCGGCCGGCGGCTGCACGACTTATGTCGATATGCCGCTCAACGGCAATCCTCCTACGGTTGATGCCGAAGCGCTGCGCATGAAGCTTGATTTGGCGAAAGGCCAGTCGTCGGTTGATTATACGGTATGGGGCGGATTAGTTCCAGGCCATTTGAACCGGCTCGAAGAACTTGCCGCCGAAGGCGTTCGGGGATTTAAAGCATTTATGTCCAATCCGGGCGGGGAAGGCGAAGGACGTTTCCGCGAAGCGGACGATTGGACGCTGTATGCAGGCATGAAGCGGATCAAGGAGCTGGGCGGTTTTGTTGCCCTTCACGCGGAAAGCGATTCAATTACGTCTAGGCTGGCTGGTGAAGCTGTTGCGGCCGGACGGACGGATGCGGGGGCGTTTGCCGCCTCGCGTCCCGTAATCGCCGAGCTGGAGGCGGTAAATAAAGCACTGCTGTTTGCGGAGGAAACAGGCTGTCAGGTCCATTTTGTCCATATTAGCAGCCCGGCCGCCATTCGGCTGATCGATCAGGCGAAACGGCGCGGCGTCCCGGTTACAGCCGAAACCTGTCCGCATTATTTGGTGTTAACGGAGCAGGACATGGCTGATAAAGGACCGGTTGCCAAATGCGCGCCGCCCTTGCGCAGCAAGGATGCCCAGGAGGAGCTGTGGACGCTGCTGGCGGAAGGCAAGCTCGATGTAATCGCATCGGATCATTCCCCGTGCCCGCCCGAGCTGAAGCTGGACGGCAGGCTGACGTTTTTTGAAGCATGGGGCGGCATTTCCGGCGCACAAAGCAGCCTGGAGCTGATGCTGGATGAAGGCTGGCTGAAGCGAGGCATACCGCTGCCGCTTCTGGCCAGGCTGCTGAGCACCGGACCGGCTAAACGGTTTGGCCTTCATCCGCGCAAAGGCGAAATCACCCTTGGGGCGGATGCGGATTTTGCAATTGTGGATACTGACGAGCCGTATGTGCTAACTGAAGAACAGCTGTATTACCGGCACAAAATGAGCCCGTATGCAGGGCGTCAATTCAACTGCAAAGTTACAGCCACCTATGTGCGGGGCAAACTTGTATACTCGGCGGATGCCGGTATCGTGGCGCCGGGCAGCGGCCAGCTGTTATTGCAGCCTGTGAAAGTTGGCTGAAGCGCTGCGGCGCAAAACTTTAAGCGTATGCTTACGAAGCGAAGTTTTGCTGAAGCAGGTTCAGGAAGAAGGAACACCGCAAAACTTTAAGCGTATGCTTACGAAGTTAAGTTTTGCTGAAGCAGGTTCAGAAAGAAGGAACACCGCAAAACTTTAAGCGTATGCTTACGAAGTTAAGTTTTGCTGAAGCAGGTTCAGGAAGAAGGAACACCGCAAAACTTTAAGCGTTATGCTTACGAAGCGAAGTTTTGCTGAAGCAGGTTCAGGAAGAAGGAACACCGCAAAACTTTTTAGGAGGCTGTGACATGAGTATGCCTATGAAGCAGGAGGCCGCCTCCTTGGTTATTCAGCTTCTTGAGGAGCTTGGCGCGATTGGGGCTGACCCGGATGGCGGTGTGACGCGGCTTCTGTATTCGCCGGAATGGCTGCAGGCGCAGCTGTTTTTGGCGGAGCGGATGAAGCAGCTTGGCTTGGAAGTGCGGTTCGACCGGGTCGGCAATTTATACGGGAAGCTGCAAGGCAGATATCAGGGCAGCCCTGTCATTTTGACTGGCTCCCATATTGATACGGTTCGTTCAGGCGGCTATTATGACGGTGCGTATGGCATTGCCGCAGGCATTGCGGCTTTAACTTATTTGAAAGATACGTACGGCGAGCCGAACTATACGCTGGAGGTGGTATCGTTTTGCGAAGAAGAAGGAAGCCGGTTCCCGCTGACCTATTGGGGCTCCGGCAATGTGAGCGGTCTGTATTCGTGGGACGGGTGCCCTCCTATTACCGACAGGAATCAAATCTCCTTGAAGGAAGCAATGGAATCATCCGGCTTCGGCAAAGCTGAACTTCCGGAAGCGGTCCGCGATGATCTGGCGGCTTTTGTGGAGCTCCATATCGAACAAGGGCCGGTATTGGAAAAAATGCGCAAGCATATCGGCATTGTAGAAGCTATAGTCGGGCAGCGCCGTTATGGCATTACGGTTCGCGGAGAAACGAATCATGCCGGCACAACGCCAATGCCAATGCGCAAAGATGCGCTTGTCGGCGCAGCGGAAATGATGATGCAGCTGGAGGCGGATGCTTTATTGTACGGGGAGCCGCTCGTGGCGACGGTTGGCCGGGTTGAGGCAGTGCCGAATGTGCCGAATGTCGTGCCGGGCGAGGTCGCTTTTACCGTTGATATCCGTCATCACGACGAGCAAGTGCTGGAGGAATTCAGCAGCCAGATACTAGGCAAATTCAAGGAGATTGCTAAATGGCGCGGGCTGGAAATGTCCGAGGTTTCGTGGCTGGAAGCCAAACCTGCTCCTATGCATAAAGCGCTGGGAGACCGCCTGGAGAAAATATCCGGCGATTTATCGCTTTCTTACCGCCGGCTGGTCAGCGGCGCCGGCCATGACGCCCAGCTTTTCTCCGCCGTTTGCCCGACAGCGATGTTGTTCGTGCCAAGCAAAGGAGGCGTCAGCCACTCGCCGGAAGAATATACGGCTCCGGAGGAGCTGGCGGAAGGCGTGTCGGTGCTGGCTGCACTGCTATACGAAATGGCTTATGAGGAGAAATTGCCATGACTAAGGAATTTTCGCCTTCGCCGCGCACGATAATGACACCAGGGCCGGTTGAAGTAGATCCTAGAGTATTGCGAGCGATGTCGTACCCGATATTAGGACAATTCGATCCTGAGTTCACATCGCTTATGAACGAGACGATGGTAATGCTGCGCGAGCTGTTTCAGACATCCAACCAATGGGCGTATCCGGTGGACGGCACTTCGCGTTCCGGCATTGAAGCGGTACTCACCAGCCTGATCGAGCCGGGCGACCGGGTACTTGTTCCGATTTACGGCCGGTTTGGCCATTTGCTGTATGAAATTGCGGAGCGCTGCGGCGCCGAAGTGATTGCCATGGAACAGGAATGGGGCGCCGTGTTTGAACCGCAGCAAGTAATCGAAGCTATCCGCAAGGAAAAACCGGCGATTGTCGCTATGGTGCACGGCGAAACATCTACGGGACGCATCCAGCCGCTTGAGCAGATTGGCAAAGCTTGCCGCGAGCTTGATGTGCTGCTTGTCGTCGATGCGGTGGCTACAATCGGCGGCGTTCCGGTTGAAACCGATAACTGGTGCCTCGATGCGGTCATCGGCGGCACGCAAAAATGTTTGTCCGTTCCCGCCGGAATGGCGCCTGTCACGTATAACGAACGGGTTGAACGTAAAATTTTGTCGCGGAAAAGAGTCGAGCGAGGCTTGCGCACCGGCTTGGTTCCGGAAGCGTACGCCGATGAAACGAAACTTATCCGGAGCAACTATTTGGATTTAAGCCAGCTGCAGGATTATTGGAGCCCGGCGCGGCTGAACCATCATACCGAAATGACATCTATGCTTTACGGACTGCACGAAGGGCTTCGCCTTGTTCTGGCTGAAGGGCTTGAAGCACGGTTTGCAAGGCATCGGCGCCATGAACAGGCGCTGACAGCGGGCCTTACGGCGATGGGATTAAGCTTGTACGGTGACTGCGCCTGCAAGCTGCCGGTCGTCACCTGTGTCGATATTCCGGATGGGGTGGACGGCGAAGCGGTTCGACGGATGCTGCTCGACCGGTTCGGCATCGAAATCGCCAGCTCGTTTGGCGCGCTGAAGGGGAAAATATGGCGTATCGGCACGATGGGTTACAGCTGCAGCATGAAAAATGTGCTTCATTTGCTAGGTGCGCTGGAAGCGGTTCTGCTTCGCTTTGGGGCCGCCGTACATCCGGGGGCGGCACTGGCAGCCGCGCTGGATGCATATGACGAATCCGCCGCCGGCGAGCCGGCGCACGCTGTAAAGTAACCGATTCGACAAATACCGCCGCATCCGTACAAGCCGGGTCGGCGGTTTGCCTTATATTGTGATAAAATACGGGGATATGAAAGGGGAGCCACGATGACCGAATGGAATGAACAGCTGCTGAAAGCATTGCCGAAAATTGATTTGCATGTCCATTTGGACGGGAGCGTGAAGCCGGAAACTTTAAGAGAGCTGGCGGATGCCCAAGGCATGCCTTTGCCGGAAGGAGAACTGACCGGCAGCATGCAAGTGGATGAACAATGCGAAAGCCTCGTTGATTATTTAAGCAAGTTCAGCTTTGTGCTGCCTTTTTTGCAAACGGCTGAAGCGCTGGAGCGCGTCGCCTACGAAGTTGTGGAACAAGCCAAGGAGCAAAACTGCCTATACATTGAAGTCCGCTTTGCACCGCTGCTCCATACACAGCAAGGATTGTCTGCGGCAGAGGCAATCCGCCTCGTTGTCGCCGGCCTTCAGCGGGCGGAAGCCGAGCTGGGCGTTCCGGCGCGGGCGATTGCGATTTGCATGCGTCACGATACGCCAGAGCGCAGCAAGGAAGTTATTCAAGCGGCTGCCGAGTGGCACGGCAAAGGTGTCGCTGCGGTTGATTTGGCCGGAGACGAAGCCGGCTACCCGCCTGAGCTGCACCGGGAACTGTTTGAACTGGCGCGCAGGCTGAAGCTGCCGGTTACCATCCATGCAGGAGAAGCGGGGGGCGCAGACAATGTCCGGACGGCAATCGAACAGCTTGGCGCGCTGCGGATTGGCCACGGTGTCCGGATGCAGGAAGACCCGTCCGTTGTCGAGCTCGTCCAACGCCGCCGCATACCGCTAGAGATGTGCCCGCTTAGCAACATTCAGACGAAGGCAGTAAGCGGCTGGGAAGTTTATCCGATTCGTTCCTATATGCAGCAAGGCATTCTCGTAACTGTTAATACGGACAACATGACCGTATCCGGCACAACGATGACGAATGAATATGCGCTTTTGGCGGAGAAGCTTGGTTTCAGCGGGAAGGAGCTGGCCCAATTAAGTTTGAATGCGGCGGATGCGGCTTTTCTCGAAGAACCGGCCAAATCGGCGCTGAAGCGGCAAATGATGCAAAAGCTTGCCGAACTGGGGCTGGAGCCGGCGGAGATTTAAGTTTTGCAATTGTTTAATGGCGTTAACTATATAAAATTATTAACGTCATTAATTATAGGGTCTATAAAAAGCAGCCTCACCCTAATATGCTTTGCAAGCAGCAGGGAGGCTGCTTTTTTCACGTTGGAGACTTGAGAAAGGGGATGCTCGAGTGCCGGGGGGGACGACGGCCGGGCTGCACACTCATGCGTATCTTGACGCAGCGGGTGTCCCTTCCATCATGGCCGTTTGGCAAAAACATAACAAATCCGTCTGGCGCAATTGGAAAAATGTGAGTACAATCAAAGGGAAAAGGAAAGCGAAAGACAAAAGGAAAGCGGCTGCATGCTGGAATGAAAACGTTTGCTAAAGAGGCGATAAGACATGAGAGTGCATGAATTTATGGTCAATCATACGCTTGAACGGGAAGACCTGATGGCTATTTCGCAGAAAGCCGCCCGGTTTACAGCAGACATTATCCTGAAGTTTCAATTTTCGGATGTAGAGCATTCCGTTGATGTGAAAAGCTTGCTGGGCATTATGCTTCTTCCAATTCACCAAGGCGTTACGGTTCGGCTGGAGACGAAGGGGAAAGATGAGCTGGAAGCATTGGAATTTGTATTGCCTCTTTTGGAGAAACGTTAACGCGGGCAGCCAGATCTGATCGGCGGTGTGGAGCATTCCGGGCAGCCGGCACAATTGCCGGACAGCTGCCGCAGCACGTTCTGGCGCATACACAACGACGAATGTTTACATCATTTATATTATGTAAACAAGAGGGCGATGTATGTATGTTGCACATCCGTTCATTTACAAATGCAAACAGGGAGGGTATGGAATAATGAATATTTTAATTACCGGGGCCGGACGAGGATTAGGCCTGCATTTGGCTGCCGAAGCGCTTAGACGGGGGCATTCTGTGATTGCAGCAGTCCGCAATGCGGCGGCAGACGGCGCATTGGCAAAGCTTGAACAGCAGTATAAAGGGCGGGTTGCCTATGCCGCATTTGATGTGACTGACGAGCAGGCGATCGCGCAGTTTGCCGCCGATGCTTCGGAAGCAGGGATTACAGTAGACGCGGTCATAAACAATGCCGCCATATTAACAGAGCGCAGTGCTTCTATCGAAACGCTGAACATGGATGAGGTGGCGCGTTCATTCGAGATTAATGTGTTTGGCCCGATGAAAGTGGTCAAGCATGTACTGCCGCTTATGAATGGGACATCCGGCGCTATCGTTAATATATCTTCGGAAGCCGGCAGCCTGCACAATGCTTATGGCGGCGACTATCCGTATGCCATGACCAAAACGGCTCTGAACATGTTTACGGAACAGCTAAGGCATGCTGTAAAAGAACGGGGCATTGCGGTTTACAGCGTACATCCCGGATGGATCCGGACCGATATGGGGGCGAGCAAGCACCCGGGGACCCGCAAAACAGCGCGTCAGGCATTCTCGATATTGCAGAGGGGAAAATAAAGCCGGAAAGCCGGTTCGCCTTTATTTCTTACGCCGGAGAGCCGATGCAGATTTGACCGTATTGAAAGCGGGACGGGTATCAATTCATGAGATTAATGGCATTAAATAAAACAAAACCAGCTTGGCTGATCCGTCATACGGTTCGCATGGAGAACGAACGATTCTCATAGCGAAGCTGTACGGGGCAGCCAGGCTGTTTTTATTAATGGCGTTAAATATCAATCTTTGCTTCGCGGCGCGCTTTAGGGGACAGCAATATCGTCAAACTTGCCAAGGTTACAAATACAGTAGCGCCCATGTCGGACAATATGGCGATCCAGAGTGTCAGCCAGCCTGGAATGGTGAGCAGCAGCGCAATAAGCTTAAGCCCCAATGCGACGCTAAGGTTAAAGCGGATCAGCCAGTTCACTCGTTTGGAAAGCGATATGGCCGCCGGCAGCTTGCCTATGTGGTCCTGCATCAATACGATGTCCGCTGTTTCGATCGCGCTGTCGGTGCCTTTCCCCATAGCGATGCCGAGGCTGGCGGATGCCAGAGCGGGAGCGTCATTGATGCCGTCGCCGATCATGGCTACACGCCCTTGTGCGGACAACTCTCTGATTTTGGCCGCTTTTTCATCCGGCAGAAGGCCGGCGTAATATTCGGTTACGCCTACGGCATCCGCTACGTTGGCCGCCGTTACGCCATGGTCGCCGGTCAGCATGACCGTCCGTTTGATGCCGCTGCGGTGCAGGGATGCCATCATCGCACGGCTTTCGCTGCGGATTTCATCGGCAATCCCGAACATGCCGAGCAGTTCCGTTTTGCTTGCCGCCAGGACAAGCGTCAGCCCTTGGCTTTTCCATTCGGCGGCGCAGCTTTGCTGAGGTTCGGGAATGGCGATGCCCAGGCTGCGGATAACCGCTTCATTACCAATCCAATATTCAGCGCCTTCGACGACGGCTTTCATGCCGCTTCCCGGCAAAGCGGTGACTTGCTCCGCAGCGGGATAATCCATTTGCAGCCGGTCCAGCTCCTTCATGACCGCTTTTGCCAGCGGATGAGAGGAGGTTCTTTCGATTGCGCCCGCCACCCGGTAGAAAAGTTCCGCATTGTACATAGTTGTTGCGACGACATGAGGTTCGCCTTTGGTTAAAGTACCGGTTTTGTCAAAAGCCATAATATCGACATGGCCAAGCTGCTCCAAATATACGCCGCCTTTGACCAATATACCGTTTCTTGCGTTCCGGGCAATGCCGGAAACGATCGCAATCGGCGAAGACAATATCAAGGCGCAAGGGCAGCCGACGATCAGAACCGACAGCCCCTGATAAAGCCAGTCATGCCATGGCTTGCCGATAAACAGCGGGGGGATAACCATGACAAGCGCGGCGACCAGCATAATAAAAGGGGTGTAATATTGGGCAAAACGGTTAATAAACAGCTCGGTTGGCGTTTTGGTATCTTGCGCTTCCTCGACGAGATGAAGAATACGGGCGAGAGAAGAATCCTCGTATGCTTTTTCAATTCGCACCCGCAGTGCGCCTTCATTGTTGACACTCCCGCCAAATACGCGATCTCCCGCCTGCTTGTCGACAGGCAAAGACTCTCCTGTAATAGCGGCTTCGTTCACAGAACTTGCCCCTTGCTCGATGACGCCGTCGGAAGGGATCTTCGATCCCGGCTTAATGATTACGATATCCCCGATTTGCAGCTGGCGGACAGGTATGACAGCTTCGCGGCCGTCCTGAAGCCGTATCGCGGTGCTCGGCGCCGTATTCAGCAGCGATTCCATCGAACGGCGCGTCGTTTCCATGCCGTAGCCTTCCAGAAGCTCATTCAGCCCGAATAAAATGGCAACAAGCGATGCTTCTTTCCATTCGCCGATTGCAGCCGCGCCAACAAGCGCAATCGTCATCAGCGTATCAATATTAAAACGGAAGCGGAGCAGGTTTTTGACGCCGCGCGCGAAGGTTGAATAACCGCTAAGTCCGGCAGCAACAATATAAATAGCGATGAGAGCGGGCTTCGGCAGCGTACCATCCAACAACAGGGCTGTCCCGTATAATATGGCAGACACAATGAGCAGCGTTAAAACAGTGCGGCCATGCCCATCGGCATGGGAATGGCCTTGCGCATCATCGGCTCCATAGGCGTGACCGTGCGCATCGTGCGTATCAGCCCCGCCATAGGCGATGGAGCCGTGCCTGTCATCGCCCTGGGCATGGCGATGCGCGTCTGCGCCGCTATGCAAGCGCACGCGGCTTTGCATGCCGCCGTCAGGCGCTGCAGCAGCTGCGCTGCCCTTGTGGCGCTGTTCCGCCGGCGGCGGGGAAGTGTGGCTCTCCGCTGCTTCCGGACGCGCCAGAGAGGCGCCGTCGCTTCTTAAAATACGTTCTACCGCTTCCAGCGATATTTGCGGATCCAATTTAAGCTTTCCCGAATTGTAGCTAAGTACGGCGCTGCCGCCATGCTCCAGCTTTTTGATTTGGCGTTCGAGTTCTGCTGCGCAGTTGCTGCAGGACAGCCCTTTAACGCGATATTCGTTCATAGCGGAGACCTCATTTCATCGTTTGAACAATATATGAATACTTGCTCATATAATATTCAGTGCGAGTAGCAATTGTCAAACTATTTTCATAATATGATTTACATTTTTGCGGTTTAGGCATATAGTAGTTCCATAAAGAAAAGTTGCACTAGGGCAAAACATTCCCCTATGCACAACTTATTTGGGAGAGGTGAAAAACTATGGCTGATGAATCCATGACCGTAGAGAGCGGCTGGAAAACATCCGAGAAACCTGCAAGCCTGCCAGAAGTTCATCGATCAATGAAAGTGCCCAAAACCGGTTCGGTTTTTCGTAAATTTCTTGCATTTGCAGGACCAGGCTACCTTGTAGCGGTAGGCTACATGGACCCGGGCAACTGGGCGACGGACATTGCCGGCGGTTCGATGTTCGGCTATTCGCTGCTTTCCGTTATTTTGCTGTCCAATCTGATGGCCATCGTGCTGCAGGCGTTAGCCGGCAAGCTTGGCATTGCGACAGGGCGCGATCTCGCTCAAGCGTGCCGTGAGCATTATAGCAAACCGGTATCCATTGTATTATGGGTACTATGCGAACTGGCGATTGCAGCGTGCGATCTCGCTGAAGTCATCGGGACCGCCATTGCTTTGAATTTGCTGTTTGGCATACCGGTTCTCTATGGTGTTATTATTACAGTCGTGGACGTTTTTATTATATTGCTGCTTCAGCACAAAGGGTTTCGGTACATTGAGGCGTTTGTCATCACACTGATCGGGACGATTGCGGTTTGCTTCGGCTTGGAGCTGTTCTGGTCAAAACCAGAATTCGCAGCCGTCATGAATGGATTTATTCCGCGTACGGAATCGGTGACGAATCCGGCAAGCTTGTATCTCGCTATTGGCATTTTGGGCGCGACTGTGATGCCGCATAACCTGTATTTGCATTCCTCCATCGTACAAACGAGGCAGTTCGACCGTACGCCGCAAGGAAAAAGGCAGGCTATCCGTTATTCAACATGGGATTCGACCATTGCGCTCTTTTTCGCTTTGCTGATTAATGCTGCGATTCTTATCATTGCAGCCGCGACATTCCATAAAGCCGGCATGACCGAGGTGGCGGAAATCGGGGATGCTTACCATCTGCTGGCGCCGATGCTGGGCACTACGCTCGCATCCATTATGTTTGGGGTTGCTTTGTTAGCTTCGGGGCAAAATTCTACACTGACCGGCACTCTGGCCGGCCAGATCGTCATGGAGGGCTTCCTGAACATCAGGCTGCCGCAATGGCTCCGACGCCTTGTTACCCGGCTCATTGCCGTTATACCGGCCGTTATCGTAACCGCGATGTACGGGGAGAAGGGCACCAATGATTTGCTTATTTTGAGCCAGGTAATATTGTCCTTCCAGCTTTCCTTTGCAGTTGTGCCGCTTATTACCTTTACAAGCAGCCGCAAAATGATGGGCGAATTCGCCAACCGGCTGTGGCTAAAGGTGACGGCTTGGGCAATTGCCGTTATTATTATCGTATTAAACGTGATTTTGCTGCTGCAAACTTTCTTCGGCCAATCCTTGTTCGGCTAATGCGAATGATGCCGCCGAAGGATTGGCGCGCAGGCAGCAGGTCCAATGAAGTGGGTGGTTTCGTTTGACGGAGAAAATAATCGAAGAGCAATGTGAAACTTCCTGTGACGGGGTGCAAATGACGGCGGATTCCGCATCGTCTTTCCGGGCTGATGAACGGACTGCAGCCGAGCTGGCTGAACTGTTTAAGGCGCTGGGCGATCCGACAAGGGTCAAAATCATTTATGCGCTTATGAAGCAGGAACTGTGTGTCCATGAGTTGTGCATTGTGCTCGAGATGGCGCAGTCCGCCGTATCGCATCAGCTGAGGTATTTGCGCAATGTACGGATTGTAAAAAGAAGAAAAGCCGGCAAAACCGTCTATTACTCGCTGGACGATGAACATGTCAGCGAAATATTCCGGCTCACCTTGCAGCATCTTGAGCATTTGCAAGAAGACTAAAAGCAAAAAAAAACCGCCGCCCGGCCGTTTGAAGGCATTAACCCTTTCCGTAAATTTAGGAAAGGAATAATGCCGATTCGGCAAAAGGGAGGCGGTTTTTGCTTCAAGCGCCGGACAGCCGGTTACCAAGGCACGTCCCAAGCGTTAGCGAAAGCATCGGATGTTTGTGCATCCAGATCCGCTGTTTTTCTTTCATTGCGGCTGAGCTTGTAGTCTACGCCGAGATATTGGGCAAACATTTTGCTTTCCTGGCGTCTGATTTTACGGGCTTCCTTCCGCTCATGCGCCGTTTCGAACAGCTTGATTTCTTCCGGCGTTCCCGGAATGACAGCCGGCACTTCTGTCGGACGGTCGTCTTCGCCAAGCGCAACGAACGTCAGGAAGGAAGTGGCGCATACTTTGCGTTCTCCGGTCAGCAGGTCTTCTGTAATAACGCGGACAAATACTTCCATTGAAGTTTTGTGCGTCCATGTGACAAAAGCGGATAAGCAAATGGCGTCGCCTTTGCGCACAGGGTGCAGGAAGTCAACCGAGTCGGTCGAAGCGGTAACGACCGGACGGCGCGCATGGCGCGTAGCTGCGATAGTTGCCACATCGTCAATATAAGACATGAGCTTGCCGCCAAAAATCGTGCCGTGATGGTTCGTATCCGGAGGCAATACAATCGAAGCCTTTATCGTATAAGATTCACTTGCCGGTTTGGCAGTGCGTTTAAAGTTTAAACTATCCATAACAAATCCTTCTCTCATTAAAACGTCAGCAGTATTGTAGTTTGTTTTGTTTTTCATAATGGCTAATTTACACCTAATCGAACGATAGGTAAAATACATATATTGAATAGTTTACATTCCTTTTCTCTATATACGATATGTAAGGGGTTGCATCAAAAATGGACATCCGCCATCTCAAATATTTTACCGCCGTTGCGCAAAACGGCAGCTTTACGCGAGCCGCCGAAGAGCTCCATATTTCCCAGCCTACCTTGTCCAAAATGGTCCGCTTGCTCGAGCAGGAGCTGGAGGTGGAGCTGTTCGACCGTTCAGCGAAACAAATTGAATTAACCGACGCCGGAAAAACGATATTGCGTTCATCGCTTCATATTATGAACGCGATGGAAAACATGCAGCTGGAGCTTCAGGATGTTGTCCATCTTGAACGGGGCACACTTCGGCTTGGCATGCCGCCGATGATCGGGGGCAAATTTTTTGCCACTATTATCGAGAAATTCCATCTCCGTTATCCGAAGGTCGACATCAAGGTGGAGGAAAAGGGCGGCAAATCCATTGAAACCCATGTGGAAAGCGGGGAACTGGACGCCGGGATCGTCATATTGCCGGTCGAGACGGCCAGCTTGTTCTACATGCAGCCTTTGCTGGAGGAACGCCTGATGGTAGTAACAGACCGCGACCATCGCTTGGCCGGAGAGAAGCGGGTGACGTTAACCGAATTGGAGGAAGAGCCTTTTATCTTGTTTGTCCAGGATTTCCGGCTGCATCATTTGGTCAAGGAGGCCTGCCTGAAAACCGGCTACACGCCTAAAATCGTATTTGAAAGCTCGCAGTGGGATTTTATGACGGAGATGGTAGCCGCCCGTTTGGGCATTACGCTGCTGCCGGAGACGGTATGCCATTCGCTCGATACGAAACGGTTTGCCGTCATCGAACTGGATCATACCGATCTGCGCTGGCGCCTTGCCATGATCTGGAACAAAGAGAAGTACATGTCTTTTGTCGGCAGGGAATGGGTAAAATTTGTGCAGGAGCATTTTGATCGTCAGGAGGAGAGGGCAGAGGGATAAGCCGCTTAAAGCCGGCCAATCCCTTTGTCCAGCACATGCTGCGACTTGTTCAGCTCAAATCCGACCCGCGTATAAAACTTCAGGGCATCCGTCCGGATTTGGTTCGTGCGGACCCTTATCTTCGTATAACCGGATTCCGCCGCCCATTGCTCGCATGCTTGCACAAGCTGCCTGCCGATCCCGCTTCCGCGCCGGGTCTGATCAACGACCAGCCCGCAAATTTCAACAAAAGGGGCGGATTCGATTAAAAACCTCGTATTGGCATGAACCCAGCCAAGCAGATGATCCCCTTCGTCCATGACGTAAACGGCATGGTCAGCACCTTTTGTTTGAATAAGCCTTTCTTCGATTTGTGAGGAGGATACCGGATATCCAAGCTGCCCGGAGAGCCGGGCGATTTCGGCAGCATCGTTTAAAACGGCGGGTCTGATCATCAGTATTCACCTTCTATGCAGGATGTGGAATAAAGCCGCCTTGCCATTCATCCGATTGTACAATACTGAAACCATTCTAGATAGAGCGGCTTGAATATCCCTTTTGCAGCTCCCGCCTGCCCCCTCCAAAATAATGGTTGCCACTACAATAGATGGCTGATATAATATCCTTCCCTGTCTAATTTCCAATAGGAGGAAAAATAGAACATGATCGTTGTGGAAGGTTTATCAAAGTCGTTCAAAGTGGCGAAGCGCCCGCCCGGGCTTAAGCACGCTTTGAAAGCGCTGCTCCGGCCCGAATATACGATGGTACAGGCGCTGAAGGATGTCAGCTTTACGATTCAGCCGGGCGAAATTGTCGGCTACATCGGCCCGAATGGGGCAGGCAAATCGACCTCAATCAAAATGATGAGCGGCATTCTCGTTCCGGACAGCGGAACCTGTACCATTATGGGCTATACGCCATGGAAGGAGCGGACTGCCTTCGTGAAACATATCGGGGTCGTCTTCGGCCAGCGGTCGCAGCTGTGGTGGGATGTTCCCGTTATCGACTCGTTTGAGCTCCTCAAAGATATTTACAAAATTTCACCCGAGACATACAAAGCCAACGTAACGCTTCTCACCGAAACGCTTGATTTGCAAGCCATTCTGAACACGCCTGTCCGCCAGCTCAGCCTCGGCCAGCGCATGCGCTGCGAAATTGCCGCCTCTTTATTGCATGACCCGCAAGTTTTATTTTTGGATGAACCGACCATCGGTCTAGATGCCGTCTCCAAAATAGCCGTCCGCAATTTCATTCAGACCATTAACCGCGAAAAAGGCGTCACCGTCATTCTGACGACGCATGATATGAGCGATATCGAAGCGCTTGCCGACCGGCTGCTTCTGATCGGCAACGGCACCTTGCTTTATGACGGCACGGTACAGAAACTGCGCGCCCGGTTCGGCCAGCGCAAAACGATTACGGCCGATTATGCGCCATGTGCGCAGCCGTTTAACGTGCCGGGAGCCAAGCTTGTGTCGTGGACGCCGGAGCGGGCCGTTCTGCAGGTAAATACGGCCGAGACGCCGGTATCGGGCATTATTGCGCAGCTGTCTTCGATGGTGGAGCTTGCCGATGTGGCGGTGGAAGCGCAGCCGGTGGAGGAAATGATTGTGGAGCTGTACAAGGAGTACCGCATATGAGAGCTTATTATGCCGTATGCAAGCTCCGCCTCTTGAATGGCCTGCAATACCGCGCAGCTGCGCTAGCCGGCCTTGCCACCCAGTTTTTCTGGGGATTCATGTACATCATGATTTATCAGGCGTTTTATTCCAATGCGGTGCACAGCCAGCCGATGTCGCTGCAGGAGCTGGTCGCTTACTTGTGGCTGCAGCAGTCTTTTCTGGCGTTCGTCATGTTGTGGTTCCGTGATCCGGAGCTGTTCCAGCTCATTACAACCGGCAATATCGCTTATGAGCTATGCCGGCCGACCGGGCTGTACGGCTTCTGGTACGCCAAGCTGCTAGCGCAGCGGATTGCTAGCGCCTTGCTCCGCTGTTTCCCGATCATGCTCGCCGCGATGTGCCTGCCGAAGCCGTACCGGCTGCCGCTGCCGCCGGATTTCGCCTCATTAATGCTGTTTATCATCGCGCTGCTTCTCGGTTTGCTGGTCGTCGTAGCGGTATCCATGTTCATTTACATATCCGTCTTCATCACGATGTCGCCAACCGGCTCAATTCTGCTTATCGGGGTATTCGGCGAGTTTTTCGCCGGAGTTATTGTGCCTGTACCGCTCATGCCGGAGTGGCTGCAGCATATCGTCTATGCGCTTCCTTTCCGCTGGACGGCCGATTTCCCGTTCCGGGTTTATTCCGGCAATATCGGGGTGCATGAAGCGGCGGTCGGCATCGGCGTCCAGCTTGGCTGGCTGGTGCTGCTGACGGTGCTTGGCAAGCTTGCGCTGGATAAAGCGCTGCAAAAAGTGGTTGTGCAGGGAGGGTAATAAGGTGAAATTATACTGGAAATATATTGGCATCCTGTTCAAGTCGCAGATGCAGTACCGGACCAGCTTCCTGCTGCTCTCGTTCGGGCAGTTTTTTGTGCCGTTTACCGTATTTGCCGGATTGTATATGCTGTTTGACCGCTTTGGCGAGCTGAAAGGATGGAGCTTCTACGAGGTTGCGTTGTGCTTTGGCGTCATTCATATGGCTTTTTCGATCAGTGAATGTTTTGCGCGCGGCTTCGACAGCTTCTCGTCGCTTGTATCCGCCGGAGAATTCGACCGGCTGCTCGTCCGGCCGCGCAGCACGGTCGTACAGGTGCTTGGCTCGAAGTTCGAGTTCACCCGTGCGGGCAGGCTGGCGCAAAGCGCAGCTGTGCTCATATGGGCGCTTATTGCGCTGCCGGTAGACTGGACGATTGCCAAGGCGGTAACACTGGCGCTGATGATTATTAGCGGCATCTTTATTTTTGCAGGCATTTATATTTTGGCGGCTACGATGTGCTTCTGGACGATCCAGACGATGGAGCTGGCGAATATCTTTACCGACGGCGGCCGGGAAATGTCCCAATATCCGCTCGATATATACAAAAAAGCCGTCACCCGCTTCTTTACGTTTATTATCCCGTTTGGCTGCGTCAATTACTTGCCGCTGCAATATATTACAGGAAGAGCGGATGGTTCGGCATTGGGGTATATGCTGCTGCCGGCTGCCGGCGCGTTATTTATCGTGCCCTGCCTGTTTATATGGCATTTTGGCGTCCGGCACTACCGCTCAACCGGCTCCTAACTTGGACGATTCTCCCTGTATAAGCCGTCTTGACTATTCTCCCGGCAGGAAGAGGCTGGTATACTGATAGAGAACATACAATCGCATTTAAAGGGGAAGCCGGACATTGCAAAAGCCGAAATTGTTTATCGGTTCCGCCAGCGAGTCCATCCGTTATGTGAATGCCGTCCACCAGGCGCTGTCGAGAGTGGCTGAAGTTACGCCTTGGCACGCCGGCGCCTTCCGTGCGGGCGACTATACGATGGAGGCGCTTGAGCGCCAGCTGGAGCGAAGCGATTTTGCCGTATTTATTTTATCGGCGGACGATATGGCCGTGATGCGCGGCAGCACGGTCCTTGTGCCAAGGGACAATACGGTATTTGAACTTGGCTTGTTCTGGGGCAAGCTGCGCAAGGAACGCGTGTTTTTCCTTGTGCCTGACCGGATTGAGGATGGGAATAAAGAGCGGGAGGGGCTGACCGCACAAACGTTCCATCTGCCGTCCGATTTGCTTGGCCTCACAGTACTTACGCTGGAGAGCCGCACCGACGGCAATATGGAAGCGGCGGTTAACATCGCTTGCGCCGAGATTGCGGGGCAGATCGCAAAGCTGGGCATCCATCCGGATAACCGGCAAAGCAAGGAACAGCTGCAGGCGGCGCTCCGCCAAAGTCAAAATTTGCTTCATTTTTTTATGGAGTTTACGCGTAAAGCGTTCCGCGACGATTTCGAGCCGTATGAGCGGCTGTACGAGGCGATCCGGAACGGATACGACCCGTCGGTACTTGGCAGCTTCCGGGTCACGGGAGCGGCCGTCTGGCGGGCGAAAGAAAGCGGACTTGCGCAAATGGCCGGCAACGTGGGGCAACATCGCTTTTTCCCTTTTAACGTTAACGAAGGGAAGCGGGAAGGCGAATCGAGGGTGCTGGTGGTGGATGCGTATCTGAACAGCACGATGCGTATTTTACGCCTCGACAAGCCTGTTGCGGCCAGTTATTTGCTATGTTATCCTGTTGGTAAGGAATTTGTTGTCACCATTCATTTGTCCGGCTCGTCGGACGCGGACGATTTGCCGCTGCGCGAGCTTGTGGAACAAAATGAAGAATTAATGGGCACCGTCCATTATTTGCTTGGAGGGGATTCGATATGAGCAGACTTCGCCCCGGAAAGCTAGGAACAGCGTCCGGCAAAAGAAACAGCCTGGCGGCATTAAAGCCCGGCGCGGTATTTACGTCTCCGTCTACAGACGGCAGAGACCGGGAATACGTCGTTGTATTTGAACGTAAAGCGACTTATAAAAAGCCCTCATTCCTTTAATGTGGTTAGCTTGCAGCGGTCCGCGCCAGCGGGCCAATCCGGATTCAGCCGCTCTCTTGCAGGGCGGCTGTTTTGTTCACCGGCTGAATGAGGACGGAAGGAGATGTGCGATTGGTTTATTTGCTCGTCGTGGCGGCACTGGCCATTATTTTTTATGTCTTTCTTATTTTTCCCACGCAATGGCTGAAAGTCGTACGGGTAAAAGCGCCGACGGGGCTGGGCATTAAAGCGGTGCAGCTGAGTGACATTCACATCGAGCATTTGCGCATTGGCGCCAGCCGTTTCCGCAAGCTGATCGAGCGGGAGCAGCCCGATTACATTTTGATAACGGGCGATTTTACGCAGATCGAAAGCAAGCTGCCGGATGTGGAGCGTTTTTTGCAGCAGGTGCTCGTGCCGGGCATTCCCGCTTACGCCGTATTTGGCAATCACGATTACCGGCTGGATTCGGAAGGCCGGAAGAAGATGATTGCAAGCATAGAAGGCGCGGGCGTTAAGCTGCTGCTGAACCGTTCTGTTAAGCTGGACCGGTTCCAGCTGGTAGGCATCGACGACTTTGGCACCAGACACAGCGACGTACAGAAGGCGTTTCGGGAAGTAGACGGTTCGCTTCCGGTAGTTGTTATTACGCATGACCCGAATGTGATTGATGCGATCCCGCACCATTACGATTATTTGATGGCGGGGCATTTTCACGGGATGCAGTTCTATATCCCGTTCCTGTTCCGGTTTATCGACAAAGGTCCGGTCGCGAAGCGGGGCATCATTCAGGGGCTTCATCACGAGAATGGCCGTGTTCTCTACATATCGGCCGGCATGGGGCAAACCTCCCCAATGCGCGGGTGTTTATCCGCAGCGAGGTTACGGTACATGAGCTATAACGCAATATTTACAGCATTAGAGAAGGAGTATGATGGATATGGCAGCCAAAAAACGCCAGCAGCAGCCGCAGCGTCAGCAAGCGCAAGCGGCACAAGACAAACCGGCGACACTCAAAGATTTGCTAAGTCCAGAAGTGATGGACAAATTAAAAAAACAGTCCGAGCAGCTGAAAGCTGAAGAGGCGGATCGTGTGGAAAAGCAGCGGCAGGAGAAGGAGGCCGCCCGCAAAGCGGAGGAAAAGCGGCGGAACAACGACTTCGAATACTTGCTGAATAACACCAAGCAGAACTGGCGCGAGTTCAAATAAGCGCGGCGAGCAAGCGCAAACGCATATAGCTTAGACCAACAAAAAAACTCTCGATCCCGGCGGACTTATGGACAAAGCCCGCTCGCTGGTTCGAGAGTTTTTTAATTGTGCTCGGATCGTTAGCCGCGGCAAGCCGCCAGCCGGTTAATCCGGCGTTTTCTCCGTCAGCTCTTCATCGTCGTTGGAGAGGCGAAGCACTTCAAACAGCTTGAACAGCAGGCTGAGCAAGATGCCGACGATGGTTGCCAGCGCCATTCCTTTCAGCTCCACGTTGCCGAACGTAAGTTTTACGCCGCTGATGCCCGTTACAAGAACGAGCGTTGCGAGCAGCATGTTTTTCGGGCGGGCGAAATCCACCTTCTGCTCCACGAATATACGCAGCCCGGAGGATGCGATGACGCCAAACAACAGCAGCGATACGCCGCCCATGACAGCGGGAGGGATATTCGCAACTACAGCCGAGAACGTGCCGAAGAACGACAGCAGAATTGCGATTACAGCCGCACCGCCGATTACAAAAATAGAGTAGACCTTCGTTAACGCCATAACCCCGATATTTTCACCGTAAGTCGTATTTGGCGTCGAGCCGACAAAGCCGGATAATACGGTAGAGATGCCGTTGCTCAGTAGCGAGCGGTGCAGGCCGGGATCTTTGGACAAATCTTTGCCTACGATGCTGCTTGTTACAAGCAGATGGCCGATATGTTCCACGATCACGACGAGTGCAACTGGCAAAATCGTAAATACGATGGACCAGTCCAGGCTTGGCGTAGTTACAACGGGATGCGACAACAGCTTTGCGTCATGTATCGCGTCTGTATTGACCATACCCATGAAATAAGCAACGATATAGCCTACCACGATGCCGAACAGGATATGGATAATTTTCATAAAACCGCGGAACAAAACAGCCCCAAGCACGGTTACGCCAAGCGTAATCATGGAGAGCGTGACGGTCTTCCATACCGGAAACGCAGTGTCCGGGTTAATTAAGCCGGCCATTTGTGCGGCAACCGGCACCAGCTCGAGACCGATCAGGGCGACGACGGAACCCATAACCGCCGGCGGGAAAACAACGGAGATCCAGCTCGTTCCGGCCAGTTTGACAATCAGGCCAACAAGCGCAAATAGAATCCCGGCGACAATAAATGCGCCAAGCGCCGCCGAGTAGCCGTTATCCGGATATTTCTCCAGTACAAGCGTGACCGGAGCGATAAACGCAAAGCTGGAGCCGAGATAAGCAGGGATTTTTCCTTTACAGATGAAAATATAAAGCAGTGTGCCGATGCCGTTCATCAGCAGAATCATGCCTGGATCGACATGAAACAGGTTAGGTACAAGCACCGTACTGCCAAACATGGCAAACAGATGCTGGATGCTGAGCAAGACTCCTTGTCCTAACGGTACTTTTTCATGGACTTGAATTTCTCGTTGCAAATGCTATTCACTCCCGGCGTATAATGTAAAGATAGTCCAATCCTGATGAAATCTTGACGGGCTTTGGCTCGATTAATCCTATTGTTTCCTGTAGTACACTTCTATAAACCGGAGCAAAGGGAACCCGATGATGAAGGGAGAGGAAGCGATGAAGATCGTTATCGTGTCTGACACCCATATGCCTCGTATGGCGAAATCATTGCCCGCAGCGCTTGTACAACAGCTGGAAGGGGCGGACCTGATTCTTCATGCAGGCGATTGGACAACTTTACTAGTATATCACGAACTAGCCCGGTATGCGCCAGTAAAAGGAGTAGCCGGGAATAATGACGGTGAAGCGCTTGTTGCGAAATTCGGTTTGAAACGGATTGTGAATGCGGGAGGCAAGCGGTTCGGCCTGGTGCATGGCCATGGACCTGTCCGGAGCCGGACAGCCTTGCAGACCGCCTTGGCCGCATTTGACGGGGAACAGGTGGATGCCGTTATATTCGGGCATTCCCATGTGCCGTATATGAAACGGCATGAAGGCGTATTGCTGTTTAATCCGGGTTCGCCGACCGCCAAGCGGAAGCAGCCGCTTTATTCATTTGGCGTATGGCAGCTGAATGGCGGGGAGCTGCGCGCCCGGCATGTTTTTTTCGCGGACAAAAGCTGAAGCGGAAACTAAAAGCAGACAAAACCTAAACGCGCAGAACGGTTGGGCGAGTTGATGTGATAAGGGAGGGGAGCTGCTGTGGAGCAGATGCAACAACGGCCGGAGCGGCCGCGGTCGGGAGATCAACGGGGAGAAGGGGAGCTGCACGTGCAGATACCGGCTGAACGACAACCAATGAAACAAGAACAGAACGGCCCGTCACAGACGGAGCCGCTGTTGGCAGGACAACAACAAGCGCCAGTGTCAGCAGGAGCAGTCTTGCTAATAGACGGGGAATGCAACCTTTGCAACGGAATCGTTCAATTTATTATTAAACGCGACCATAAGCGCTGCTTCCGGTTTGCTTCCCTGCAATCGCCGGCGGGACAACGGCTTCTTCAAGAAGCGGGTTTGCCGGCAGGCGAGATAGACACGGTTGTCCTGCTGGAGCAGGGGGCTGTTTATACAAGATCAACGGCAGCGCTGCGCATACTGTTGCGGCTTGGCCGCGGCTGGAAGCTTATGTACGTGCTGGCGGCATGCCCTCCTGCCTGGCGGGACTGGCTGTACAATCAGGTTGCACGCAACCGGTACCGGCTATTCGGCAGGAGAGATACATGCCTTGTTCCAACGGCGTCCATCCAGGAGCGATTTTTGCCAGACGAGGAAACGCACGCCGGGGCACAAGGGACTTCGGGGTAGCGCCTGGCATAGGCTACGGTCTTATGGTCACTCGTGTACCGACCGGGACAAGACGCGACAATGCCACCACATCTTCATTGTACATCCGAATACAGCCATGCGACACTTCATGACCGATGGATGAAGGGTCATTCGTCCCGTGAATGCCGTAATGCGGCTTCGACAACCCCATCCATAACACGCCGAAAGGCCCTCCGGGATTTAACTGTTTATTAATAATGGTAAACTCGCCTTGCGGCGTCTGAGTGAGCATTTTGCCGATTCCTACGGGATAACCCCGGACGACGACATTACCATCCAGCAGATACAGCATCCGATCGGATAAATCAACGATAATACGGTAAGCAGGCATAGGCTTCTACCTCTCCTTCTTGGCAGCGTTTAATCGTCATAACGCCCGTAGCTCCGGGCAAAACGAGCCATCCGCTTATATTCCGAGGGATTAATGCGCTTTAAAGGATGAAATTGCGGATGGTTGGAGTTTACTTCAAGAACCCACAGCTTTTTGTTCTGGTCAATTGCAAAATCGATCCCCATCTCCTGCATGCCTGAACGTTTGGAGCTGAGCACGCGCGCGATATTCAAAGAGGCATGCTTTAACCGCTCAATTTCCCCGCTGCGCTCCTCTTCGGGAATATTCAATTTGCGCAGCAGCTTGTCGATAGACCAGATCCGGCCGCCTTGATGATAATTGGTTACGATTTTGTTGGGAGAGCCTACTTTGACCAAAAAGCCGGTACACGTCCATTTGCCTTTTGGTTTGCGCTGTACCATGCTGCGTATGTCATAAGGCTTGTTAAGAACGCGGCCGAGGTCAATCGGGGCTTGAATAATCATCCGGTAAGGCGTCAGCGACTTCAAATATCGAAGCAAGCTTTTGGACGTGCGAAAATGTTTGCGGATCTGCCGCTTTTTCCGGGTGGTATCCAGTGTGAACCCTTCTTCGTCTTTTTGAACCTTGCAGACGCCAATGCCTTGTGAACCAATATTAGGTTTGACATATGCAGCTCCGTAATCGGCCAGCATACGCAGAAGGCGGGATGGGGTAAGAAAAGCGGTATGGGGGATATACGCTTTCGTCCGCTGGTCGGCCTGCAGATAGCGGTAGACCTTCAGTTTGCCCGTATGTTGCGGCTGGCGTATGTTTTTTTATAGTTAAGTTTCAGCAATGGAGATTTCACCTCGCCTTACTGTATGTGGTTATTTGTACATTGACTTGTACCCTCGTCTACCGGGCTATAAAATGGGTGCAAATATCCGCAGGACATCCGTTTGGGGTAAAATGGTTATGTATTCATAAGAAAGAAGGGGATAAAGGTGTACAAAGGCAAAGTTGTGGTCATAACGGGAGCTGGCGGCGGAATCGGGCGGGAGCTGGCCATCGCCTACGCTGCACAGGACGCTTATGTTGTCCCGCTCGATATAAATGGGGAGGGGCTTCGGGAGACGGAGGCTTTGATTGCCCGGCAAGGAGGTTTAGCGGCGGGGTATGTGCTGGATGTGAAGCAGCCGGAAGCAATTGTCGAAGTGTTTAATGACGTTAAAGAAAAGTTCGGGCGGGTAGATGTTCTCCTCAATAACGCGGGTATCGGAAAGTGGAAATCGCCGTATGAGCTGACGGTTGAGGAATGGGATACGGTGATCCATACGAACCTGCGGGGCACTTTTCTTTGCGCAAGGGAAGCAGCTGCCCTAATGCGCCGGAACGGAGGAGGGGCTATCGTTAATATTGCTTCGACACGCGCTTTAATGTCCGAGCCTCATTCAGAAGCGTATGCCGCAACCAAAGGCGGCATTGTGGCGCTGACCCATGCGCTTGCCGTATCTTTTGCGCCGGACCGCATTACGGTTAATGCAATCAGCCCTGGCTGGATTGAAACGGGCGATTATAGCGCTCTGAAGCCGTCTGATCATGAGCAGCATCCAGCAGGGAGAGTGGGGACTCCGGCGGATATCGCCAGAGCATGCCTCTATTTGACGAACCCGGATAATGATTTTGTGACCGGAATTAATTTGGTTGTGGATGGCGGCATGACCCGGAAAATGATTTACGAGGAATAAGTTTACTTCAATATAATTATGTAAACTTTCACGTGAGCTAACAGGATTACCTGCCTAATGATTGGGTAGGATGAGTTCGCAAGTTTACGTTAATAATATTATGTAAACTTGTAGCGGAGCAGAAGATACATAGATGCAAAAGGCCATACAAAAGCCGTTTCTGATGGATGATCAGAAACGGCTTTTGTACACTTATTTACTTTCGTCCGGAACCGGTACGGCAGATTGCGTTTTGTTTTCCGTACGGTCCGGCAGCTGGCCTACATAGCTATGTGACAGCAGGCGCAGCTCATTGACGCGGTTGAACTCATCTTCGGTCGTTACCGGCGTGGTAGACGGCAATTCCGTGGAGTACGAATATTGAGTACCGTCATCGTATTTCGTCCCCGGAATAAACCATCCGTTGTTGTTGAAGAACGAACCGGTAGGGAGGTAGTAGCTGATTGGCACAAGATTATATTTATCCTGGTTCAGCAAATCCTGCCCGAAATGAATATGATCTTTCATCGATACGCCCAGCAGGTTGGCCACTGTAGGGAAAATATCGGTTTGTCCGCCAAGCTGTTTCATCACTGCAGGGTGGGTAACACCCGGGGAAGAAATGATCAGCGGAATGTTCAGCATTTTTTTATCCGAATAATTGCCCATGCCCAGTTCATTCAGGAGATCCATATCTTTATCCTGCAAAGAGAACAGCGGCATGCCGCGATGATCGCCGTACACTACAAGCAGGCTGTCATCCCATAAGCCTTTGGCTTTCAATTCGTCAATCAGCTGACCGAAGCAGTAGTCGGCATAGTTTTGCGCCGTCAAATAGTTGCCTACATACGTATCTTTATAACGGTCCGGCAGCTTGATGGTTTGCCAATCTTCCGGAATCGTGAACGGATGGTGGCCGCTCATCGAGATCAGCTGCGCATAAAATGGCTTGTCGGATTGATCCATTTTTTGCAGCTCGTCGGTCGTTTTCGCATACAAAATATCGTCGGTAGAGCCAAAGTACAGCGAATGGTCTTCGCCAAAGAAGTTTTTGTCGTAATAACGGTTAAAGCCAAGCGCCTGATAAAGATCGTCGCGGTTCCAGAAATGAACTTCGTTCGTATGGAACGTAGCCGTGTCGTAGCCGTTCGCTTCCAGCAGCTTCGGCATGCTCGGCAAATCTTTGTTCGCATACACTTGCGAAGCCGTTCCTACCGCCGGCACATAAAACGAAGTGTTTACAGCGTACTCGGCGTCGGAAGTGTTGCCTTGCCCTGCCGCTTGATAAAAGTTCGTAAAATGGAAGCCTTCGTTAGCCAAGCGGTTCAGGTTTGGCGTAATTTCCTGGCCGTCTACCTTTAAGTTGATCAAAAAGTCCTGGAATGATTCCATTTGCACGATAATCAGGTTTTTGCCTTTGGCAGCGCCGAACATAACCGGGTTGGCTGTTTCGGTAATGCCTTTCAGCTTGTCGATGCCTTCCTGCGTAATAATATCGAAAGGAACCGGATCCGGCTGCTTGTCAGCGAGCAGGGTATACGCTTCATAGCTGAGCAAGCCCATTTGCTCGGCTTTGACCGTTTCGTTCATGCTTGCCGAGTTCGGAAAAATGTTGAGCGCGCACAAAATGATCGAAACGCTGAACACGCCCAAGATAAGCTTGCGGCTTGAAGGCGCGTTGAACACCTGCAGCCATTTTTTCGCCGTTTGCTTCCGGATGAACATAAAAGCAAGAACGATAAAGTCAATGAACAAAATGAAGTAAACCGGATGAATGAGCGAGAATATGCTCTTTTGCACGGCATGAGCCTGATCCATCTGGCCAAGGACATGGAATGTCGCGATAATGCCGTAATGCTCGTAGTACATAATAAGCGACAGGTACAAGATCGAGATGACCAAGTTGACGATTAAATAATAAAGCAGCTTTCTGCGGGTAGCAAACCATTCGATAGCACAGAAGATTACGAGAATAATCGGAATCTCTCTAATAATTGTTTCTAGCGAAGGGCCATCCTCAAACAATACGTGCCACGCGAAGTAGCATTTCAGCAGCATACTGACCGAAAAAAACAAAATGGTGCCTGCACTGAATTTGGATTGTCTTGAGCCAAACATAGCTTACGAAGCCTTCTTTCTGTCGGTTAATGTGAAAAAAAGTACAAAGTTTTGAAAACGAGCATTCCAAACTACTAAAACACAATAGAAACATTTTAATCCATAGAGTAGAAGAAAAGCAATAAGAAAAGAATGACCATAATCCCATTAATGTAATGGGAAAAATGAATCTTTTCCGCTTTATTGTATTGATTGTACCTTTCTAATTAAGGTATACTTTTCTCGGTATTACGGATAGAACCTTCTAATTTTGCAAATAAGGAGCATGAAGATGGAAAAAGTACTTATTTTCGGCCATAAAAACCCTGATACGGACACCATTTGTTCGGCTATCGCCTATGCCGACCTGAAGACAAAGCTGGGACAAAATGTTGAAGCGGTTCGTCTTGGTGCTATTAATGGAGAAACGCAATATGCGCTCGATACGTTTAAAGCGGCGGCGCCTCGTCTCGTTGAGACGGTTGCGAACGAAACGAAAACAGTTATTCTTGTGGACCATAATGAACGCCAGCAAAGCGTTTCCGATATCGGCGAGGTTCGCGTTGCGGAAGTTATCGACCATCACCGCATTGCGAATTTTGAGACAAGCGGTCCTTTATATTACCGCGCTGAGCCGGTTGGCTGCACCGCCACGATCCTGAACAAGCTGTACAAGGAAAACGGCGTTGCGATCTCGCCTGAAATTGCCGGCCTGATGCTGTCGGCGATCATCTCCGACTCGCTGCTGTTCAAATCGCCTACCTGCACGGAGCAGGACGTGGCTGCTGCACGCGAGCTTGCTGAAATCGCAGGCGTTAATGCGGAATCCTACGGCCTTGAAATGCTGAAAGCCGGTGCTGACTTGAGCGACAAAACGATCAGCCAGCTCATTTCGCTCGACTCCAAAGAATTCCAAATGGGCAGCGCGAAAGTGGAAATTGCACAAGTGAACGCGGTTGACGTGAACGATGTGCTCTCCCGTCAATCCGAGCTGGAAGATGCCCTTTCCGCAATTGTAGCGGACAAAGGCCTTGATCTGTTCCTGTTTGTCGTAACGGACATCCTGAACAACGATTCCGTTGGCCTGGCGCTCGGCAAAGCCGCCGATGCAGTAGAAGCGGCATACAACGTGAAGCTTGAGAACAACACGGCTCCGCTGAAAGGCGTTGTATCGCGCAAATCGCAAATCGTACCTGTACTGACTGAAATCTTTAACAAACGCTAATATAATTAACAGTTAACGTTATTAAATAGCTTCCTATTATATAGGAACACAACAACCGCTCCATTTGGGATGCTACGGAAACGTATCATTTCGGATGGGGCGGTTGTTGTGTTATTTTAAGCCCGAAGAGAGAAGTGACGCAAATGAAACTTTGCTCATAATCCACGATGAGGCGGAAGGGCGGAAAGCGGCGGCTCTCTAATTAACCATACAACGATTATTTCCGTTTTATTCGCATTACCTGTCAAATGACCGGGCAGTTACACAAGTGAATATCCAAAATGGGACTTATATCGCCAATTTCAGCCTAAAAACACGCCGAAAAAATGGCGTGAAATACATATTTCACGCAGTTTACGATATAAGCTGTCGAATCTGTGCGGGACGAACAGAAATACATTCAATGGCTTGTCTGTTTGCCCCAATATTTGAGGGTCTGCCCTGAGGAATGAACATGAAACGGAGGCTCATACTATAAAAGTTGTTCACCATCCGTAAACGAAAAGAGGGTTCTTGCTTGAGCCAGCAAAATAACAAAGCAGCATTATGGGCGCTAAGCTCGATTCCGCTTATTATGACGCTTGGGAATTCAATGCTCATACCGGTGTTGCCTGCAATACGCAAACAGCTGTCCATTACCTCATTCCAGAGCAGCTTGCTTATAACCGTCTATTCGGTTATGGCCATTATTCTCATTCCGCTTGCCGGTTACTTGTCCGACCGGTTTGGCCGTAAAAAAATTATAATTCCGGCTCTGATTGTTACGGCGGTTGGCGGCGCAATCTGCGGCGCCGCATCAATGCTGATGGCACACCCGTATGGCTTGCTGGTCGGCGGAAGGATCGTTCAAGGTATCGGTGCAGCCGGAGCGATGCCGATTGTCATTCCGCTGGTCGGCGACTTGTTTAAAAGCGAGGAGCAGGTCAGCGGCGGTCTCGGCCTTATTGAAACGTCTAATACATTTGGCAAAGTGCTCAGCCCGATTTTAGGCTCGCTTATTGCATGGCTGTCCTGGTATGCGCCTTTTTTGTCGATTCCGGTCTTTTGCGCGATTTCGATTTTGTTAGTGGCTGTTCAGGTAAAGCCGCCGCGCAAGGAAGAGACGCCGGTTCCGTTTCACGAATTCGTCCATACATTAGGCAAGCTGTTCCGCAAGCAGGGCAGATGGCTGTATGTCGTTTTTGCTTCCGGCGGCCTTGCGATGTTTATGTTATTTGCATTTCTTATCTATTTGTCGGATACGCTGGAGGAGCAGTTCCATCTGAAAGGGATCGGTAAAGGGTTTGTATTGGCTGTTCCATTGGCTTTATTGTGCACAGCGTCTTATTTGACAGGTAAAATAATCGGTGAAAGCAAAGCCCGGATGAAGTGGATGATAACGGGCGGTTTCGTATTGTCTGCTATTGCGCTTTTCTTTACGATGACTGCACAGGGGCTGGTGTTCCGTATCGCGCTGTTAAGCGTATCAGGCGTCGGCATTGGCGCTGCGTTGCCTGCTCTCGATGCGCTTATTACGGAAGGCGTGGAGAAGGAGGAGCGCGGCACTGTCACTTCGCTCTACAGCAGCTTGCGCTTTGTAGGCGTTGCGCTTGGACCGCCTGTTGCTTCTTTGCTGGCTGCACGCGGGAGCGAACAATTGTTCTGGACGCTTGCAGGCGCTTCTTTACTGTCGGCTGTGCTTGTTTTATTCGGCATACAGTCAGGGGCGAAGCCTGCGCCGCGCAATCGGAGAAACAGACAGGTTGTGCAACGCGCCGGCAAAGCTTTACAATAGAAGCATCCTATTCATGGGAGGCTTAACCATTGCCTGTAACACAACATGATTTAACCGAACAATACGGAATCGAACTTGAAATCTTTAGCATATGGCTTAAAAACAACGGGATGACAGCGGAAACCCAGCGCGCTTATTTGAATGATACGAAGCGCTATCTGGAACTGGTATACCCGGAATCGATCGAGCGCACCGGCAAGATGCATATTATGCGTTATCTTTCGGCGGCGCGTGAACGGGGAGCTGGAGATGAAGCCCGGAACCGGAAGCTGTCGGCTCTCCGCGCCTTTTATAAAGCGCTGATCGAGATGGAAAGGGTGAGCAATAATCCTGCAGCATTAACGGCTAAATCCAAGATGCAAAAAAACAAGCTGCCGGTTTATTTGGAGGAGGAGCAGCTGGAAGAGCTGCTGTCTTGCGTAAAAGGCAAATACAGGCACCGCAATCTGGCGATCCTGCTTCTTATGTCGTACGCCGGGCTCCGAGTTGGAGAAGTACACCGTCTCAATATCGAAGACTTGCACCGGGACGGTTCTATACATATTTTAGGAAAAGGGCGCAAGTGGCGTGTAATCCCGCTGCCCGAGCCGATACATAAGGTGCTTGCTGGCGCGCTTGATCAGCGCATGACGGCAAAGCAGGGCAGGGAACAGCCGTTTTTTGTATCGCAATTTGGAAGAAGGTTGTCCATCCGGATGATTCAGACGATTGCGGATGAAACATTCGCCCGCTTGAAAGAGAAGCAGCCGGAGCTCGCACGGCAGCGCTTGTCCAGCCATAAGCTGCGGCATTCCTTTGCCACGATGCAAATTCGCAGCGGAACGGATATACGGACGCTGCAGGAACTGTTGGGACATGCAAGCATCGAAACAACTCAAATTTATACGCATGTAGACAACAAGCAGCTGAAGCTTGCAATGGGCAATATTGCAGGCAAAATTCCGGATTTGGACATAGACTAGGGTTTTGATTAACATAAACAAAATTATGTAAACATAATTATAAAAATGGAGTTTTGTTGAACATATTTTAAAATGATCGACCTGAAAAGGAATATTGTGGTAAATTAGTATAGTAGAGCTTGTCCGCCAGGAGTGGTGATTGCAGCGTTGATTGTGCTTACTGGCCGTATATAGCCAACATCATGACATTCTTCCATCATTGTAAGAATTATGATTTGAAGGAGAGATCGTTGTTATGAGGATTGCGCTGCTAATTGTAGATATGCAAAAAAAGTTTATCTGCAATGAAGACATAGACCGGGCTGCTTTAATTCAAACTTCGGAGTACATCAATCAAATCGCAGATTCGCTGCGCGCTAACGGCCATTATGTCGTTCATATTCGTGATGTGGAGGATTGGACGGAGGAAACGGCCGATTCTTATGAAATGATAGCTGAAGTCAAAACAGAAGAGTCCGATCTTCATATCAGCAAGCTTTATTCCAATGCTTTTTGGCATACGGAACTGGAGCTTACGCTGAGAGAGCGCAATGTTCAATTTGTAATTGTTGCGGGATATGCTTCGGAATACAGCGTTTTATTTACGTATAACGGAGCAAGGGAACAAGGGTTCAAATCCGTTATTTTGCAGGATGGAATCATATGCAGGAAGGACAATCGCCCGCATTATACGGTACGGGAACAACCTGTCATTTATTCGGCCAAACCTTTCTTAGCCGAGGCTATCGGCTGAACAGCGGAATAAATAATTAAAAAACGACAGCCGGCATTCGCCGGCTGTCGTTTTTTAATTATTTATGCTCCAGCAGCTGCGCTTGGAATTTGGCGATACTTTCGTATTCGTCCTCCAGCTTCCTAGCCAGGCTGATATAGATGCCCATCAGTTGATGATAGACGGATGCATTTGCTTTGTTTGGCTGATGCTCATGCGTAGAACCAACCATTCCGGACACGATGTTCAAGTTGTCCGTGCGGCCGGTTGCATAAAGACCAAGCACAACGGCGCCGAGGGAGGAGCTTTCAAAGCTTTCCGGCACGACGACGTTTTGGTCGAAAATATCCGCCATCATTTGCCGCCAAAGCTGGGAACGGGCAAAGCCGCCGGTCGCTTTAATTTGTTTCGGCCGGCCAATTGCCTCTTCGAGTGCGAGCAGAACCGAATACAAGTTAAATATAATGCCTTCCATCACCGCGCGGATCATATGTTCTTTTTTATGATGCAGCGACAACCCGAAAAACGAGCCTCTGGCGTTCGGATTCCAAAGCGGCGCCCGTTCACCCGTAAAATAAGGGTGGAACAGCAAGCCTTCTGCTCCAGGCTGTACCTGTTCGGCCAGCTTGGACATTAAATCATAAGAGCTCATGCCGATCCGTTTTGCCGTTTCCGTCTCGGCAGCGGCAAATTCATCACGGGCCCAGCGGAATATAACCCCGCCGTTATTTACAGCCCCGCCAATCACCCACAGCTTGTCAGTTAAGGCGTAGCAGAAGTAACGGCCCTTCGGATCGGTAACGGGCTTGTCAACGACAGCGCGGATAGCTCCGCTTGTACCGATCGTAACCGCAACGACCCCCGGTGCGATGGCGTCAACGCCCAGATTGGATAATACGCCGTCACTGGCGCCGACAATAAACGGCGTGAAAGGGGACAAGCCCATGTCAGCTGCATATTTGGCATCCAAGCCTTCCATCAGGTGTGTCGTTGGGACAAGAGCGGACAAGCGGTCCGGGGTAATGCCGGCGATTTGCAGCGCTTTTTCGTCCCAATCCAGCTTCTCCAGGTTAAACATGCCGGTAGCCGAGGCAATCGAATAGTCAATCACGTACTGGTTAAACAGCTTGTAAAACACATATTCCTTCATCGAAATAAACTTATATGTCCGGCTGAACAAATCAGCCTGCTCCTGTTTCATCCACATCAGCTTTGTGAGCGGAGACATCGGATGGATCGGCGTACCCGTCCGGCGGTATATCTCTTGCCCGCCAAGTTGCTTGCGGAGCAGCTCCGACATTTCTGCGCTCCGGTTGTCCGCCCAGGTGATGCAGCGCATAAGCGGCACTCCGGCCCGGTCAACCGGAATAACGCTGTGCATCGCAGAGCTGAACGATACAAACAGCACTCGCTCGGGCGCGATTCCGCTTTGGCTCATCAGCGATTTTATCGTGTGCAGAACCGCCCCGAACAGCTGATCGGGGTCTTGCTCGGCGATAGACGGGGTAGGCGTATAAAGCGGATATTCTTCGCTGGCTGTCGCAACGATCGTACCGTTCTCCTCAAACAGGACCGCTTTGGTGCTTGTCGTCCCCATATCGACCCCGATCATATAATTTACATTGCTCATTTCGAATCTTCCCCTTTGGGCTGGTTTAAACGATTGCGCTCAGTATGAGAATGAACACAAGACCCAGCACGGATAATAACGTCTCCATGGCTGTCCAAGATTTTAGCGTCTGAGGGACGGACATATTAAAGAACTCTTTGACCATCCAGAAGCCAGCATCATTGACATGCGATAAAATAAGCGAACCTGCGCCGGTTGCCAGAACAACAAGTTCAATATTTGCACCTGGCGAAAGCGCGAGTACAGGTGCTACGATACCTGCCGCTGTTGTCATAGCGACCGTAGCCGAGCCGGTAGCAACACGGATCAGGGCGGCAACCAGCCATGCAAACAGAATCAGGTTGACGTTGGCATTCGTTGCAATCGTAGCGATGGCATTGCCGACGCCGCTGTCGATCAGCACCTGCTTGAACGCGCCGCCGCCGCCGATAATGAGCACAATGCCGGCAATTGGCGGCAAGCTTTCTGTCGCGAACCGGTTAATGTCTTCCTTCTTGAAGCCGCGAGCAAATCCAAGGGAAAAGAAGGAGAACACAACCGAGATCAGCAGCGCGATAATTTCGTTGCCGATAAACTCGCAGAAGACGGTAAACGGCTGCGAAGCATCCGTGTCGATAATGCTTGCGATAGCGCCGATCAGCATCAATAGGACCGGCATCAGGATGGTGAGCAGCGTAATCCAGAAGCCCGGAAGCTTGCGGTCTTCTTTCAGCGAGAACTGCTCTGTCAAATTGGGTGCGGGTGTAGCCTTAATCCGGTTGCCGATCCATTTGCCGAACAGCGGTCCGGAAATAATGGCGGTCGGAATCGCTACAATCAGCGCATACAAAATCGTGCGGCCGAGATTCGCCTGGTAAGCGTCGATGGCAATCATCGGCGCCGGATGGGGAGGAACAAGCCCGTGTACAATGGATAAGCCGGCAAGCATCGGAATCCCGATTTGAAGCAGCGACATTTTAGTTTTGCGCGCTACCGTAAACAATATCGGAAGGAGCAAAATAACTCCGACTTCAAAAAAGACCGGAATGCCGACCAAAAAGCCGACAAGCACCATCGCCCAGTGGACGCGCTTCTCGCCAAACTTGTCGATCAGCGTTGTAGCGATCTGTTCGGCACCGCCGGATTCGGCCATCATTTTGCCAAGCATGGTGCCTAGGCCAATAACAATTGCAATGGTGCCAAGCGTACCGCCAAGCCCTTTCGTAATGGAATTCACGACGTCAAGCGCTTTCATGCCCGCCATAAGGCCAAGGAACAATGCAGCGATAAGCAGCGTAACGAACGGATGCCATTTGAGGGTGGAAATGAACACGATTAGAAATACGATCGCAACTGCGGTCCATACCAGCAGCGTAGCGTCGTGGCTCATTCCAAGAAACGTACTCATGTAGATCTGCCTCCATGTCATGTAATCTGTAGTTGTAATACGGCATGTTGATATTTAAACAAAAGACCTTGGTTGTAATCGGTATTACCGGATACTGCGGTGGAGCGTGCTTCGGGAATCGGCAAAATAAACCCGCACAGATTCTTCAATAGCTGACTCATCGCCGCTTTCCAGGTTTTCGAGCAGCCTGCGGTGCTTGTCAATAACCTGGACAATACGCTCGGTGCCTTGATTGAAAACGTTCTCGGTAGTAATCAGCATAACGGTCAACACGAGCTGGCGGATGCTTTTCCATAAATGCATAATGCGGTTATGCTTCAGTTCTGAAATGATCGCCTCATGGAAATTCAAGTCCTGCAGCGTAAACTCTTCACTGTCCATGTGCTGTGCCGCGAGCTCCATGCGGTCGATGACATGCTTTAGCCGGACAAACAGCTCGCTGTTTGATTTGCCGGCAAGCTGCACCTGCACGAAGCTTTCAATGAGGTAACGGACGTCATACAGTTCCTGAATATCCCGGGCATCCATTCCCCGTACAACGGCGCCCATCCTTTCAAGCTCCAGCAATCCTTCGCCTGCAAGCGTACGCAGCGCTTCTCTGACGGGAGAACGGCTAATGCCGAAATCGGAAGCAATGCGGTTTTCCGATAAAACTTCCCCATGGGGCAGCGTTCCCCGCAAGATTTGAAACCGGAGCTCACTGGATACTGCTTCGCCAAGAGAAGCGCCGGTCAGCCAAGAAGAGGGGTATTGCTTTATCATCGTCATCCCAATTTCCTCCTATTCTGAAAACCCCAGTCGCTTATGTTTTTACATATCAAAATACATGTATACTTGTATACAACTTATACGTTTTATCATAATAGTATCCGTAATGAATGTAAATCACTTTTTGTTAGCTTCCAAATCCGTACAGCGGCTGCAAGAGGACAACAGGGCTTGACAGCGTGTATAATGATTGTATTAAGAAGAAATGGAGATGTATGAACATGAAAGAAGCTTTGCAACCGTCCATGAACCGCGATTACATACTGCAGTTGCTAGAATTGCTGCTGAATACGCCAAGCCCAACCGGCTATTGCATGAATATTATGAAGCTTGCTGCTGAAGAAGCGGCAAAGCTTGGTTACGAAATGGAAATAACCCCTAAAGGGAACGGCATCATTACCATTCCCGGAAATAACCAAAATGATGTGCTTGCCTTATCCGGGCATGTCGATACGCTGGGCGCCATGGTCCGTTCCATCAAATCCAGCGGCATGCTGCGCATTACACCGGTTGGCGGATACGCCATGCAAACCATAGAAGGGGAATATTGCCGCATCCATACGAGAGACGGACGGGAATACGAAGGCACCGTCTTGTCGACAAAGCCGTCGGTCCATGTATACCCTGACGCGCGTGACTGGAAGCGGGAAGAAGCCAATATGGAAATCCGGATCGACGAAAACACTTCATCTAAAGCCGAAACCGAACAGCTTGGCATTCGTGTAGGCGATTTTGTATCCTGGGATGCGCGCGCCCGGATCTTGCCGAATGGCTGGGTCAAATCGCGCCATCTGGACGATAAGGCGAGTGTTGCGGCGCTTTTTGGGCTGCTCGAATGGCTGAAACGCGAAGGAAAAACGCCTGCCAGAACGATCAAAATCATTTTGTCTACTTATGAAGAGGTTGGCCACGGGACGGCCTATATCCCGCCGGACATTACCGAAATGATTGCGGTTGATATGGGGGCTTTAGGCGATGATTTATCGGCGACGGAGAAGGATGTGTCCATCTGCGCCAAAGATTCGTCCGGCCCTTACGATTATGGCATGACGTCCAAGCTGATTGAACTGGCCGAAAGAGAGCAGCTGCCGCATGCTGTAGATATTTACCCCCAATACGGATCGGACGCATCGGCTGCGCTGCGCGGCGGAAGCAATATCCGTGCGGCGCTGATCGGTCCCGGCGTTCATGCTTCGCATGGCATGGAACGGACGCACGCGGACGCGATTGTAAATACAGCCGCTTTGCTGCTTGCTTATATCATGGAGCCGACGGCGTAAGCGCAATTCGGTTCATGAAAGCATTTCAGGAGAGGGGAAACATGGATGAGTATGGTTACCGGCAGCAAGTGGGAAGATGCGGTCGCCCGGCAAAAGGCGCATGCGCTCACCGTTATGGACAAATCCGTCCCAGCCAGGCTGCAAAGGCTGTCGAAGCTGAAAGAAGCGATCAAACGGAGCGAACCGGAACTGCTGCAAGCATTGCGGCTAGATTTGAATAAATCCGAGACGGAAGCGTATATGACGGAGATTGGGATTGTTTATTCCGAAATCAGCCATACGATGCGCCATTTGAAGCGCTGGGCTAAACCGAAAAAAGTAAAAACCGCGCTGACGCATGCCGGCTCGCGGGGCGTTATTATCCGTGAGCCGTACGGAACGGTGCTCATTATTGCCCCTTGGAACTACCCGTTTCAGCTTGTAATGTCACCGCTTGTCGGCGCGATTGCCGGCGGAAATACGGCTGTCATTAAACCTTCGGAGCTGTCGCCGCATGTCTCGGCCGTCATTGCCGGCATAGTGTCCGGCTTGTTTCCGCCGGAAGAGGTCATGACCGCCGAAGGCGGCGTTGAAGTGAGCACCGCGCTGCTGGAGCAGCCGTTTGATTATATTTTTTTTACCGGCAGCACAGCGGTTGGTAAAGCGGTTATGGAGGCGGCGGCCAAGCGGTTGATCCCGGTTACGCTGGAGCTTGGCGGCAAAAGCCCGTGTGTCGTCCACCGCGATGCGGACTTAAAGCTGGCTGCGAAACGCATTTTGTTCGGGAAGCTTACGAATGCCGGCCAGACCTGTATCGCACCGGACTACTTGCTTGTCCACCAGGAAGTGAAGGGAAGGCTGCTGGATGAATTGAAGGCTGCAGCGGTCCGTTTTTACGGCGATCAGCCGCTTAGCAATCCGGATTACGGCCGGATCATAAACAAGCGGCATTTTGACCGGCTTGTGCGGTTGTTGCAGGATGGGACGATTGTGCATGGCGGGCAATATGATGAGGACGCCTTAAAGATAGCGCCAACCTTCATCGAAATTGCGGATTGGGAATCGCCGGTTATGCAGGAGGAAATATTCGGGCCGATTATGCCGATCTTGGCTTACAGCTCGGCAGACGAAGTTGTGGATGCAGTTACCGCCCGGCCGAAGCCGCTTGCTTTTTATTTGTTTACCGGCGACCGGGACGTAGAGAAAGAGCTGCTGCATCGCATTCCGTTTGGAGGGGGCTGCGTAAACGACACACTTATGCATATCGCAACGCCTTATTTGCCGTTCGGCGGCGTCGGAGAAAGCGGGATGGGCGGTTATCACGGCGAAAGCAGCTTTCAGACGTTTACACATGCCAAAAGCGTGCTGAAGCAAACGACTGCGTTTGATTTTGCTTTCCGGTACCCTTCTGCAAGGAACGGATTGCGCTGGCTCAAAAAAGTAATGAAATAAACCTTTTTCACATAAAACCGATACAAACCAGCTCTATTTCACGAATGCGTGAAACAGAACCGATACAAACCAGCTCTATTTCACGAATGCTGTAGTGCGTGTCATGGCAAGAGCGAAAGGAGAGCTTATGACTGACCATCAACATGAGAATGAAGAAACGATTATTTCCGAAGAAGAATTGAACCAAGCAGTTCAATTGTTTAACCAAGCGTATCCTTATTTTATTGAAGAAATCGACCGGGTTGAAGCAGAACGCGGCAAGCTGAACGATTTTCAGCTGATGATCGCCGTGTCGCATGCCAAACAAAAATTGGAGATTATTAGCTGGAATTGCCGCAAGACGGTAAATGCCATCTTTCAAACATTCGTAGAAATATACCGGCGCACATCGAAAGAAGAAGCGGAGGATTGGGCGGAAGAAACGTTCGGGACAAGCCGGATCCGGTTTGTGCCTGAATCCGATGCGGGACAGATCGCGCCGGAAGGCGTCAATCCGCGAATCCATGAACTGAAGCTGCAAATTCAGGCGAAGGAAGCGGAGTTGCTGCTGCTGTACCAAGAACTGGTGCAGCTGCAGGAACAGGAACAAGCCAGTCAGCGGGAGGAGTAACGCTTCGCTTTTGGGACAAAGGAGATTAGATCATTGGTCAAAATCGGCTGCTTGCATGCGCATTATTCAAATATACCGTACCTCGAGGCAGCGGCTGAAGGCATGGATCTGATTCATTTTGTAGATCCCGGCCTAATAAACCGCGTTGCCGCTGGCATGGATCTGGACAAAGCCAAAAGAAAAGTGCATGAACAATTGCATTGGATAGCGGGCACCGGCGTAGAAGCGATAGTCATCACTTGCACCCAATATATTGCGCTGCTTGATAATGAAGAAGAGCCGGTATCAAGCAATCTTCCCGTTATTGCTATAGATGAGCCGCTGTTTGCTTCCATTTGCGGCAATGATGGTCCACAGCTATTCGTATTTACTAATCCGGCAACGGTGAAAGGCACCATGGACAGGCTGGCCGCATATGCGAGAAGGCATGGACGATCCGGCAGCCTTATTCAAGCCCATCTCATTGAAAATGTTTTTGAGCTTATTATGCAAGGCAAAAAGGAGCAATATGATCAAGCGGTAGCACAAGAGCTTAAGCAGCTGCTCGCCGGAGGAGCGTACAAGAGCATCTCCGTAGCACAGTTATCTATGGTTGATGCGGCCGTCTTGGCGGAATGTGAGCTGGCGGTGACAATCGGCAACCCGCTGCAGCCGTTAAAGGAAAAGCTCTTTAGTTTATATCATAAATAATTAAGGATATTAATTATAAGAATGATGCGTACCGTAAGCTCTCTTATGCTGACTCATGATATAATGAATCGCAGAGCGATGACAGAATGGAGTAAGCCGGCATGAAAAAATTCAAAAAGTTTTATATGGAAATTACAAGCGTATGCAACTTGGCATGCAGCTTTTGTCCGCAAACGCAGCGGGCTAAAGGATTTATCAACGTTGAAGACTTTACGCAACGGCTGGATCAAATCCGGCCTCACACCGACTATATTTACTTTCATCTGAAGGGCGAGCCGCTGATGCATCCCAAGATCGGCCAACTGCTTGATCTGAGCCATGAGCGGGGCTTCCAGGTGAATATTACGACAAACGGCACGCTGCTTCATAAGGTTAAACCGATTCTTCTGACGAAGCCGGCCATCCGGCAAATGAATTTTTCGCTGCACAGCTTCGACGGTCATGCCGGTTCCAAAGACAAAGACGGTTACATCGGCAGTATTTTATCGTTCGTTAGAGAAGCGCTGGAGCATACGAATATGATTATTTCGCTTCGGCTTTGGAATTTGGACGAAAATAACGCGACCAATGCGGAAAGACAGCGGAACCGCGAAATTTTAGGCGCGATTGAACAAGCGTTCGAGCTGGACTACCGCATCGAGGAGCGGGTATCGCCGGGCAAAGGCATCAAGCTGGCGGACCGGGTTTATTTGAATCAGGATTATGAGTTTGATTGGCCGGATTTGAAAGCCGAAGAGGATGACGGCAAAGGATTTTGCCATGGGCTTCGCAATCAGGCAGGCATTCTGGTGGACGGCACGGTTGTGCCATGCTGCCTGGACGGCGAAGGCGTTATAAATTTGGGCAATATTAACGAGACGCCTTTCTCGGAAATTGTGGAAGGCGAACGGGCTAACCGGCTGTATGAAGGCTTCTCCCGCCGTGAAGCAGTGGAGGAGTTATGCCGCAAATGCGGATACCGCAAACGGTTTGGCGCCGGAGCGTAACAACCTAATTGATATGCACAAAAGAAGCTGGTTCCATTGCGAATCGGCTTCTTTTGTGCGATGTTGACAACGATTTCCGCAATCTTGACCAAATTGCCCGTGAATGCTAGTTATCCGGCAAGGGGTAGCTTATAATCGGGTTGAATCTTGCATCTGAGAAAGGACTTCAAATGAAAAAAATAATATGGATCGGTTCGCTTTCTTATTTTCTGATCGGGCTTGCGCATGTCGTATTGGGGGCTGTGCTTCCGGTTTTGCTGGATCATTACGGCAAAGCTTACGGATTGGGCGGCACGCTGATATTTGCGCAGTTCGCCGGTTTTCTCGGCGGCGTGTTATTGTCGCCGCTTATTAACCGCAGCATTGGCAAACGGAACGGGCTGCTTCTTGCCGTAGGTTTGCTGCTTGCAGCAGAGGTGCTGTACTCGCTGCTGCTGCCATGGGGGTTGTTGTACGTCGTTGCGCCTATCGCCGGATTTGGCTTCGGAATGATTGAAGCTGTCATCGGGACGATTGTAATAGCTGCCGTTACGAGTAATGCGGCAGTGGCGATGAGCCGCCTGGAAGTGCTGTTTGGCGTCGGGGCGATGGTCATGCCGCTTGCTGCAAGCGGTTTAATTTCCTTAGGCTATTGGCGGCTGGCTTTTCTCGTTATTGCCTTGTTCGCAGCCATTACGTTTATTTTCTGGTGGAAAAGCGCTTTCGGAGAAATCGACCGGGTGCTGGATGAACGGGTTAAGCCTTCTGCCGCAAGCAAAGCGCAATCGAAGGCCAAATTCGCCTACAGGGGCAAAAACCGTGTTATGCTTGTTCTGTTTATATTATTTTTCTTTTTGTATGTAGGGACAGAGATGAGCCTTGCCAACTTTTTGCCGGCGTTTCTGATCCGCAAATTGCAAATGTCGGAGGCCGGCTCTGCATTAAGTGTCACCTGCTTCTGGATTGCGATGTCATTTGCCCGGCTGTTTGCAGGATATGTGGCAGAGAAAGTCCAATATAAAGTATATCTGCTGTTCAGCTGCGCCGCCGCCGCCGTTCTTCTTATGCTGCTGCCTTTGGCGGGACAGGTATGGTCGGCTTTTGCCGTGGTAGCGCTGCTTGGCCTGGCGTTCTCCGGCGTATTCTCCATCGCGCTCGTATTCGTCAGCAAGATGATTGTTGGCGCTGAAGAGAAGACGCCCAGCCTGATGATCGCATCCGGCGGCGTAGGGGGAGCGGTTCTGCCGCTGTTTACCGGATGGAGCATGGACCATATGGAGGTCAACCAATCCATATGGATACTCGCGCTCTTCAGCATCGGCCTGTTTCTAATCATTGCGGCGGTTTACCGTTCGCACAAACAAACCTCTCAAGTAAAGGAAGGTGTACAAACAACATGATGCCGAAGGTTGTTGCTGCAAAACCTCTGCGTGACGAAGTAAAAACCTATCTGAAGGAACATGTACAGCTGCTGGAATGGGAAGAAGGAAACAAAGAGGACTATTATGCGAAGCTTGCTGAAGCGGACGGGCTGCTGACGACAGGGGGAGAGCCGATTACGCCGGAACTGCTGGACCGGGCACCGGCCCTGAAGGTGGTTAGCAACATCAGCGTCGGCTATAACAATTTTGATATCGCAGCCATGAAGGCGAGAAACATTATTGGCACGAATACGCCGGGTGTGCTGGACGATACGGTGGCGGATCTGATCTTTGCGCTTATGCTGTCGGCAGCGCGCCGGGTGCCGGAGCTTGACCGTTATGTCCGGGATGGCCGCTGGCATGCAGGCGATGGCTTGAACCTGTTTGGGCTGGATGTCCATCACCGGAAGCTTGGCATTATCGGCATGGGCAGAATCGGCGAGGCGGTTGCAAGGCGCGGCAAGCTTGGATTCGGCATGGACGTGATTTACCATAACCGTTCCCGCAGCGGGCTGGCAGAAGAACAGCTTGGCGCAGTTTACAAACCGTTAAACGAGCTGCTCCAGGAGGCGGATTTTATTGTGCTGATGACGCCGCTGACGCCGGAGACACGCGGAATGCTTGGTGCAGCCGAGTTTGCGCTTATGAAGCAGACGGCAGTTTTTGTGAATGCGTCACGCGGGCAAACCATTGATGAACAAGCATTGGTGGATGCGCTGGAACAACGTAAACTTTATGCGGCCGGCCTTGATGTATTTGAACTGGAGCCTCTTCCTGCGGGCCATCCGCTTACGAAGCTCGACAATGTGGTTTTGCTTCCGCATATCGGTTCCGCAACTGAAGCGACGCGGCTGGACATGGCGATGCTGGCCGCCGGCAATTTGATTGACGCCTTGTATGGGAAAGAACCTCGCAATATCGTAAACGAATTGAAGAGAGGATGACTGGCGATGACAAAGGTGTTGAAATGGGGCATTTTAGGAACAGGCAGCATTGCTTCAAAATTTACGGGTGATCTTCCTTTTTCCAGCAGCGGACAAGCGTATGCGGTTGGGTCGAGAACGAAAGAAAGTGCGGAAAAGTTTGCCGCTAAATTCGGCATTCCTAAAGCTTATGGCAGCTATGAAGAGCTTGCAAATGATCCGGAAGTTGACGCGATCTATGTGGCGACCCCTCATCCGTACCATAAAGATAATACGCTGGCATGCCTTCGCGCAGGTAAAGCGGTATTATGCGAAAAGCCGTTTACTATTAACGCAGGCGAACTGGAAGAGGTTATTTCCTACGCAAGAGAAAACAAGCTGTTTTTGATGGAAGGCATGTGGACCCGCCTGCTGCCGGCAGTTGTGCAAGTAAAGCAATGGCTGAAAGAAGGGCGTATCGGCGACGTACTCCATGTCGATGCGGATTTTGGCTTCCGGACGGGGTTTAACCCGGCAAGCCGTTTGTTTGATCCGAACCTGGGCGGCGGCGCACTGCTGGACGTAGGCATCTATCCGGTTTCCTTTGCCTCCATGATCTTCGGCAGCAAGCCGCAATCGTTAGCGAGCACGGCTTTTTTGGGCGAAACCGGCGTTGACGAACAGTTTACGCTTCTGCTTTCATATGAGGGCGGCAAAACGGCATCCTTAAGCGGCGCCGTTCGCCTCGGGCTTCGCAATGATGCCTATATCTATGGAACGGAAGGCTCCATCCATGTTCCTTCATTCTTTAATGCCCATTCCGCGGCGCTTTATCAAAACGGCGAGGCGGTGGAGACGTTTACGGATGACCGTACAAGCCTGGGGTACCATTACGAAGCGGATGAAGTAGCGCGTTGTCTGGAGGAAGGCCTGCTGGAAAGCGACGCAATTACGCTGGATGAATCGCTCGCCATTATGAAGCTGCTGGACGAAGCGCGTCAACAATGGGGTTTGCAATACCCGATGGAATCATAACCTAATCCTTTACTTTCCGCTTGCCTGGACAGGCAAGCGGTTTTTTGCGTGCATGCATTTCCTTCGAACTAATAAATTAGGTAAAAAGAAGGATATGAAGCGAACATATCGAATGATTGATGTAAGCGCTATTGTTTGCGGATTGGCACCCGCATAATGTGCCGCCAATCAGCCGCTCAGGCAGCGTGAAGAAACGCAAGGGTTGCTTTTTTTTAAAACTAGTGGAGGTGTTACGGTTTATGAGTTCATCGAATAAGCCCGTGTATTATGACGGAAGCGGCCAGTTCCAATTACATGCTAGTAACCCGCAGCCTGTGCCTGAAGTGACTGTTCCCCGTGAGACGGCAATCGACAATAAGCCCGTGTATTATGACGGAAGCGGCCATTTGCAATTTTTAAACAACAAGCAATAGTATGGACGAAGAGCCTGCGGTGAAAACCGCGGGCTTTTTATTTGGGCTATCGGGTACAGGTTGTAACGGCCACAACGGGCGATTGGCATCTATCTGCCCGGAGTGACTGCTGCTGGTGAAACTGGCAACTCCGGGCGGCGATGAGCTGGATTACGGCTCTATTGGCTATGAGCAGCCGCAGCCAGCGGCTTTTTTTGATGGGCGGCAGCAAGTATTAGCATCTTGGCATTCTTCTCGATTTTCTTTCCCGAATTTGCGGCGAATCGAACAGCCGGGTGCTTGCCGCATTGGGTGATGACATTAAACAGAACGATTTGACAACCTTATTTATTCGCTGTAGGATGTATCCAACTGTATAACAAAAGGAGATTCTGCCAGCATGACGATTCCTAAAACATTAACGATTGCAGGCTCGGATACAAGCGGCGGCGCAGGTATTCAAGCTGACCTGAAAACATTCCAGGAGCTGGGCGTATACGGTATGACCGTCCTGACGACGATTGTCGCAATGGAGCCGAATACTTGGGATCACCTCGTATTTCCGATTGATTTGAACATCGTAGAGACCCAGCTTTCCACCGTATTGGACGGCATCGGTTTTGATGCGATGAAGACCGGTATGTTAGGTTCGGTTGATATTATTGAACTGGTTGCATCCCGTTTGAAAAAGGCGAACCTGAGCCGGATTGTTATCGACCCGGTAATGGTTTGCAAAGGCACTGACGAGGTGCTGCAGCCGGAAAATACTGACGCGATGCTGGATGTGCTGATTCCGGGCGCGGATCTCGTTACGCCTAACCTGTTCGAAGCGTCTCAACTTGCCAAAACAGGCCCGATCCGCTCACGCGAGATGATGCAGCAAGCTGCGGCTGTTATTCATGAGCATGGCGCCAAGCATGTGCTGATTAAAGACCGCGGTGTGATCGAAGAGGGCAAAGCAATTGATTTGCTGTACGACGGAAAAAACTTCGTATGGAACGAAGCACCTGTCGTAAAAACGACATTTACGCATGGAGCGGGCTGCACGACTTCCGCTGCAATTACAGCCGGCCTTGCTAAAGGCTTGTCCATGCACGAGGCGGTGCAAGAAGGCAAAGCTTTTATTACAAAAGCCATTGCCGGCGGTTTTCCTCTGAATCAGTTTGTTGGTCCAACCCTCCATGCCGCACACCGGCTTGAAGGCGCAAAACGGTAATTTTGTAACATGCAGCGCCCCGATTGTTAGATTTCACTAACTGTTGGGGCGCTGTTTTTTTACGGCAGCGAATGAATTTACGTATTGGTACAGCCAGATAGATGGGAAGGAGGCTTAGTAATAATGAATTGCCCTTTTTGCGGCAAGTCCGGCTATTGCGGCAATTTGAATAGCCATCCGGACGTTCCTTGCTGGTGTTACAAGGCTGTTTTTCCTAAAGATGTGCTTGCCCTTATACCAAAAGAACTGCAGGGCAAAGCCTGCATTTGTCCCGATTGTCTTAGAACGCTCACATTATCTTTGCATCCCCCGCATGATTAACCTCATAAATTATGATGCAAGGCGGCATGCAGTTTTGCAGATCATGTTCCCATCGGTTTGACAAGCGCTTGTAATCGTTTTATGATTGATTTGAACAGTCGTTCAAAACGAACGTTCAAATTATAAGCGGACAAGAAGAACAAGCCCGCAAAAGGAGAACAGCTATGAACTACAAACACATTACAGTAGCAGGCAGCGGCGTTCTGGGCAGCCAAATCGCCTTTCAAACCGCATTCAAAGGATTTCAGGTTTCGATTTATGACATTAATGATACTGTATTAGAAACGGCCAAAGAGAGGCTTCAAGGATTAAAGAAACGTTATCAAGAGGACTTGGCTGCAACGCAAGAGGATGTAAACGAGGCTTATGGCCGGATTTCGTTCTACAGCGATCTGGCAGCGGCGACGGCCGATGCGGATCTCGTAATTGAAGCGATTCCCGAAGTTGTTGACATTAAAGTGAAATTTTATAACGAGCTTGGTAAAACGGCACCGCAAAAAACGGTATTTGCAACGAACTCGTCAACGCTGCTTCCGAGCCAATTCGCAGAAGCGACCGGCCGGCCGGCTCAGTTTTTGGCACTTCATTTTGCCAACGAAATATGGAAAAACAATACTGCAGAAGTGATGAAGCATCCCGGCACGGACATGAATGTTTTTCAGGATGTCCTTCAATTCGCGGAAGCGATCGGCATGGTGGCCTTGCCGCTCCATAAGGAGCAGCCGGGGTATATTCTGAACTCGCTGCTGGTTCCGCTCCTTGAATCCGCGCAGCTATTGCTGTCGAGAGGCATATCCGACGTGGAAACAATCGACAAAACGTGGAAAATCGCTACGGGAGCCCCGCTTGGTCCGTTCGCGATTTTGGACGTTGTTGGCATAAACACCGCATATCATATTTCGCTCGCGAAAGCTAAAGCTACCGGCAATGCGGAATTCCAAAAAATCGCCGACATGCTGAAAACGGACTACATTGATAAAGGCAAACTCGGCAAGGCGGCCGGTGAAGGCTTCTATTCTTATACAGACGGGGGCAAGTCCAATTAATGGCTAAGCCCCAAACGCCTCCTGAACCGGATAAAAATAAAGAAGTAAAAGAGCAAATATTGCGCGCAGCCAAAACGTTATTTACAACAAGAGGATACGACGGGACCTCGGTAAGGCAGATTTGCGAGGAAGCAGATGTCTCCTTAGCGCTTGTCTCATATCATTTTGGCGGCAAAGAAAAGCTGTTTTATGAGCTGTTTAATCCGATTCGCGAAATATTCCGGAACCAGCAGTTCGATCTCGCCGATCCGGAGAAGGCGCTCAAACAGTTTTGCATGGAATTTGTGCGGAACCGTTACAGCGAGAACGAGCTCATTAATATATTGCAGCAGGAGCTGTTGATGAACAGCCCGAGGCTGGATATGCTGACCGATGTTTTCCTGCCTTCCTGGGATCATTTGCGCCAAATACTGCAAGCCTGCAAACAGTGCGATATCATTGAATGCCCATCCGTGGATACAGCCGTACGATTTGTAATGGGGACGCTGATGTATTCCATACAATTGCCGTTCTTGAATCAGAGCGGTCCGGCACAGACTCCGGAAGAGACAGCCCGGTTTGCAGCGGATTACGTGCTGAAAGGGCTAAGCCGGCGATAAGCAAGATCCGCTTCATGCAGCTATAAATCTTTAAGCTAGAACTGCACCTCTTACGGCTACTGCTAACCGGCCGGAGGTGCAGTTTTTTTTTCGCACAAGCATTCAGAAGCCAGTTTGTATGCCGGCTGTCGGAAATCGGGACGGCTGTGTAAATGTTTTATAAAACAGGCTTATCTGCCTTTAAAAGGGGGGGATCCATATCTGATAATCATTTACAATAGTGGGCTTCTGTTCTAATATAAGGAGCGTGCAACAGATCAATATAAAGTGGAGAGGAGAGCAAACCAATCGTGAATGTTTCCAGTGAAGCAACCGCCGCTGTCGATTTGACCCAAATCAAGCGCGGGCCAATTGTCGCTGCACTCATTATTGGCGCATTCGTAGCTATTTTGAACGAAACGCTGCTTAACATCGCTTTTCCGGACCTGATGACAGAATTCAGCATCTCGCCGGCAACGATTCAATGGCTGTCTACCGCTTATATGCTTGTTATCGGTATTCTTGTTCCGGTAACGGCGCTGCTCCAGCAGTGGTTTACGACAAGGCAGATGTTTTTATCTGCAATGATTTTGTTTCTGGCCGGCACAATTGTATGCGGAACCGCCCCGGCGTTCAGTCTGCTACTGATCGGCCGGATCATTCAAGCTCTCGGCACAGGTCTTATGCTCCCTGTTATGATGAACACAATCCTCGTTATTTTTCCTCCGGACAAACGGGGCGGAGCGATGGGGATGATCGGTCTCGTCATTATGTTCGCTCCGGCGATCGGCCCGACACTGGCCGGCTTAATCATTGATCAGCTGGACTGGCGCTGGCTGTTTTATCTGGTCATCCCGCTGGCCGCATTCTCTATTGTATTCGCAGCAGCTTTTTTGAAAAACGTATCCGATCTGACTAGGCCAAAGGTTGATGTATGGTCCATCATTTTATCTACGATCGGTTTTGGCGGGGTCGTATACGGCTTCAGCAAAGCCGGGGAAGGCTCATGGTCAGATCCTGAAGTCGTATGGACTATCGTGATCGGCGGCGTCGGAATCCTATTGTTTGTCATCCGCCAGCTGCTGGTGAAAAATCCGATGCTTGAGCTGCGGACGTTCCGGTTTCCGATGTTTACGCTCGTGACCATCTTGATGCTCGTGTTAATGATGACGTTGTTCTCGACGATGATTTTGCTGCCGCTGTTCCTCCAAACCGCCTTGCTGATGACGGCGTTCAAGGCTGGCTTAACTTTAATGCCCGGCGGCATTATTAACGGGATTATGGCGCCGATATCCGGCAAGCTGTTCGACAAATACGGGCCTCGCCTTCTGGTTGTGCCGGGTATTGTGCTGGTATTGCTTGCGGTGTGGCTGTTCACCGGCATTTCGGTAAGTACATCAGCGGGATACGTCATTACGCTTCATATTATATTGCTGGTCGGCATTTCTCTCGTTATGATGCCAGCCCAAACGACCGGGCTCAATCAGCTGCCCCGCCACCTGTACCCTCATGGTACAGCGATTCTGAACACGCTGCAGCAGGTGTCAGGCGCAATCGGCACGGCATTGTTTATTAGCATTATGTCCTCCGGCACCAAAGATTTCTTGAAATCCAAACCTGACGGCAGTCCTGCTGAAGCATTGGTAGCCGGTTTGCATGATGCATTTTTTATTGCCTTCCTAGTTGGGATATTGGCGCTTATTCTGGGCTTTTTCATTAAAAAAGTACATCCCCCTAAAGAAGACCAGCAGAACGGAGCTGAAGCTTCCGCTCAGCAGGTCCAGCATGAATAACATAGCATAAAACTAATGCCCGGCCGGCCGGCTGTCTCCTGTTCGCAGGAGGCAGCCGGCCTTTATTTACTGGACAGGCAGCGAATGGAAGCTTGGCAAATTGCAGCCAATATGCCAAGATAAATAATATACAGGTGTTTGAAAGGAGAAAAACAGCATGAAATGTGCCGTATTGGATGATTATCAGCAGGTTGCCGAAACCATGGCCGATTGGCAGCCGGTATCCGAACGTGTGGAGGTAAAAGTATTTCATAATCATTTTGAGAGCGAAGATGAGCTGGTGCAGGCCGTCCAAGATTGCGAGATTATAGCTATAATGCGGGAGAGAACGCCGTTCCGCCGGCAGCTGCTTGAACGGCTGCCACAGCTGAAGCTGCTGGTGACAACCGGCATGCGCAACGCTTCGGTTGATATGGATGCCGCTTCCGAGCAAGGCATCACCGTTTGCGGCACACGCGGCGGAGGCGAAGGGACAACGGAGCTGACATGGGCGCTAATATTAGGGCTTGCCCGCAAGCTGGTGCAGGAGAATGCATCGCTTCGCGCAGGAGGACCATGGCAAAGTACAGTTGGCGCCGATCTGTATGGCAAACGGCTTGGATTGCTTGGTCTTGGCAACATTGGAGGCAAAGTAGCCCGCATTGGACAAGCGTTCGGAATGGAGGTTACGGCCTGGAGCCCCAATCTGACGGAAGAAAGGGCGGCATCGGCAGGCGTTAAGCGGGCTTCCTCCAAGGAGGAAGTTCTGGAAACCGGCGATTTTGTCTCCATTCATCTCGTGCTTGGCGAACGCACAAGAGGGTTGATTGGCGCAGAAGAGCTTAAGCGGATGAAACCAACCGCTTATTTGATTAATACATCGCGCGGCCCGATCGTGGATCGGGAGGCGCTGCTAGAAGCGCTGCGCAGCGGCACGCTTGCAGGCGCCGGATTAGACGTATACGAGCAGGAGCCGCTGCCGTCCGATGATCCGTTCCGCACGCTGCCGAATGTGCTGGCAACGCCGCATATCGGTTATGTAACGGAGGCCTCATACCGTCAGTTTTATACCGGCATCGTCGAGGATATTCAAGCATACCTGGACGGATCGCCGATTCGCATTTTAAACGCAAAGCAGTAAGAAGGGTGTTATGCAGCCCGCGGCTGTAGCCGCAGCCTTATATAAAACATGGAGCAGCCTGAATGAAGCAAAGAGAACTTCTTTGCCATTCAGGCTGCTGCCGTTATAGGCCGGGCTGCAAATCCGGCATGCAGAACACGTACTTATCGTTTATATCGAAATATTATATATCCAACATTATATTTTTCTATTATACATCCTGTTCCGCCTCCCCTATAGTGGTTATATCCAAGTAATCATATCGAATTATTGAACAGGGAGTGATCTCCAATGGCAGACTTAAACGAATATTTGCAGCACAAAAGAGAAGCGCTGATTGCCCGACGCAAACGGTCGGAGCAGCAGCCGGAAAAAGCGGTGTCGAAACTTAATGCGAAAGTAAAAGCGCTTGGCCGCAGCGGTGTCCGCGAAATTCGCATTCGCGACTACCGGGTAATCAGCGATAGTCCTCCGGATTTTGCCGGTTATGATCTCGGACCTTCCTCGCCGGAGCTTCAGCTTGGCGTGCTTGGCAGCTGTCTGACGCATATTGCGCTTATTCAAGCTGCGGAGCGTAAAGTGTCGCTTCGCTCACTGGAAGTCGAGGTGGAGGGTGAAATGCATGCGTTGGCCGGAAGATCGGGGTATGAGCATATTCCCGTATATCCGCATAACATCCGTTACAAGCTGCTGATCGAGTCGGACGAATCCGAAGAAACGATTCGTGCGCTGCATGAGGAAATCGAGCGGGTATGCCCGATTTTTAATCTGCTTCAAAATCCGCAGCAGATCGAAGGCCAGCTTGTCCTGCACCGCCCCGAGGCGCATCATGCCTGATTTGGCGGCTGCCAGTGCAGGGCAGCCGGTCAAAGAACGGAGGCGCTAGCCGTGGAGCACTGGAAGCGCAATTTGTACATTTTATGGATCGGCTTGTTTCTGAATCATATGGCTTATACGCTTTCAGTGCCTTTCTTTCCGCTGTTCCTGCAAAATAATTTGGGCATTCACAGCGGCGTGGAAGCGTGGGCCGGCGTGTCCATTTCAATCAGTTTTCTGATCAGCGGCTTATGCGCGCCATTCTGGGGTTCGCTGGCTGATAAATACGGCAGCAAGCTGATGCTGTTCCGTTCCGGCGTCGGGCTTGCTTTGGCGCATCTGGCCAATTTTTTTGTCCAAGACCCGCTTACGTTTATTCTTGTGCGGGTGTTTCAAGGCTTGATGGCGGGCTTTAGCCCCGCTTCCGTTGCGCTAGTCGGCACCAACACGCCTGAAAAGCATGTTGGCTATGCGCTTGGCGTTATTTCCACCTCGACTGCAGCTGGCGGCATATTAGGACCGCTGGCCGGAGGGGTGCTCAGCCATTGGATCGGGCTGCGCGGCTGCTTTATTGCTTCTTTTGCAATAACGCTTATCTCCGCTTTTATTATTTTGGCGGTCAAAGAAGTGCATAAGCGCAGCACCGGAAGACGTCCAAGTGTATGGCAGGATTTAAAGCAGGCGGGTTCTACGCCGGGTCTGCTGCGCATTTACGGCCTTATTTTGCTAGTATCCACTTCGGTGCTCATTTTGGAACCGCTGCTGACGATTTATGTCGTACAAATCGGCGGAAGCGCGGATAACGCTACGCTTAGCTCGGGGATTGTTTTTTCTGCGGTAGGCGTTGCCACTGTTCTGATGGGGCCGCGCTGGGGGAAGATCGGCGGGCGGATCGGGTACGAGAAGACGCTGCTGGTCGGCTTGATCGGCGGAGGTATCGGCAACATACTCCAGCTTGCTGTTCATCAGCTCGCCGGCTTTGGCATTTTGCGCTTTGTATACGGGTTGTTTTTTGCTGCGGTCTATCCGGCGCTGAATGCTTTAATCATTCAATACGCGGATAAAGATTTCCGCGGGCGGGCGGTCAGCTTAAGTCAATCCTCCAATCAATTCGGCATCGTTGCCGGTCCGCTGCTGGGCGGATTTCTGGGCGGATGGATCGGCATTCCTTACGTGTTTTTACTGACGGGAATCGTGTTGCTCCTTGCCGCTTGGCGGGTATGGGCGGCTTACGTATCCCGGTCCCGCAAGCCGGAGGCGGCGGAAGGATCGGCGCTGGCCGGTACAAGCTCTGCCGGCAGTCAAGAACAAATTTAAAGAGGAGGTACGTGTTTATGGCCAAACGCCAACTGAAGCTTGGCGCCAATTTGAACGGCGTCGGCAACAGCATTTCATTTTGGAGGCATCCTTCGGTACCGATCAATGCCAGTGTCAGCCTCGATTTTTACAAGGAACAGGCGAAAATTGCAGAGAAGGGGAAGTTTGATCTTCTCTTTATTGCGGACGGTTTGTATATTAACGAGAAGTCGAACCCGCATTTTTTGAACCGGTTTGAGCCGCTCACCCTTCTGTCCGCGCTTGCTTCGGTTACAAGCCATATCGGGCTTGTCGGCACTTTGTCGACCTCGTACAGTGAACCTTTTACGGTGGCGCGCCAATTTGCTTCCATTGATCAGCTGAGCGGCGGGCGGGCAGGATGGAACGTCGTCACTTCGCCGCTCGAAGGCTCCGCGCTTAATTTCGGGAAAGGCGAACATCCGGACCACGCGCTGCGATATGAAATTGCCGAAGAGCATCTGTCCGTTGTGAAGGGACTGTGGGATTCTTGGGAGGATGACGCTTTTGTAGGCGATAAAGCCGGCGGCGTCTTCTTTGATCCGTCGAAGATGCATCCGTTAAATCATAAAGGAGCTTTTTTTGCCGTACAGGGGCCGCTGAATGTTGCCCGCTCCAGACAGGGATACCCGGTTGTATTTCAGGCCGGCTCCTCCGAACCCGGCAAGCAACTCGCAGCGAAGTCCGCGGATGCCGTCTACACGGCTCCCGAGACAATAGAAGAAGCGAAGGCGTTCTATCAGGATGTGAAAGTGCGGGCGGCAGCTTATGGGCGGAACCCTGATCATATCGTCATTATGCCGAGCCTTGGACCGATTGTAGGCAGGACGCAGGAAGAGGCGGAGCGAAAATATGAGGAGATTGCGGAACTCGTAGCGATTGACCAGGCGCTGCTTTATTTGGGGCGTTATTTCGAACATTATGACTTCTCGCAATTCCCGCTGGATGAACCGTTCCCTGATCTGGGCGATTTAGGCCAAAATTCGTTCCGGAGCACAACGGATAAAATCAAGCGGGAAGCGAAGGAACAAGGCTTGACCTTACGGCAAGTTGCGCTTCGCGCCTCGACGCCGCGAACGGGCTTTATCGGAACGCCGGAAGCTGTAGCCGATCAAATCCAGCAATGGTTTGAAGAAGGCGCCGCAGACGGCTTTAATGTCAGAACAGTTGTGCCAAACGGCCTTGCCGATTTTGTTGAACTGGTCGTTCCTATTTTGCAGGAGCGCGGGATATTCCGCAAAGACTATGAAGGCGGCACATTAAGAAGCCACCTGGGGCTTCCTGTCCCTCAAAACCGTTACGCGAAAACAGCGGAACAAGTGTAAGCTGCTGCATACTTAACCACCGCCCCTGGCTTTACGAAGCCGATAAGGGGCGGTTTTTGTGTGGAACGGATACGGAAGGAGATTGAACGTGCGCGGCTAATACATATAAGATGACGTATACCATTACACAAAAAGGGATGAGTTTATGCCGTTAATCGACAAACCGTTATCCGAGCTGTATCTTTATGAAGGACGCAATCCGAAGCCGTCGGATCATGCAGCATACTGGGAGCGTGCCCTTGCAGAAATGAAAGCGGTTGATCCGCAGGTAGAGCTGGTGCCAAGCGAATTCCAGGTGCCTTTTGCCGATTGCTTTGATCTCTATTTCACAGGTGTTCGGGGCGCGCGGATATATGCCAAATATATTCGCCCGAAAAATGTGCCCGGACCACATCCGGCCGTCGTGCAATTTCACGGCTATTCGGGCAGTTCCGGCGACTGGCAGGACAAGCTTGGTTATGCTGCGCTTGGTTTTTCGCTGTTTTCGATGGACTGCCGCGGACAAGGCGGCAGATCGGAGGACACGGGCGGCGTAAAAGGGACGACGTTAAACGGCCACTTTATACGCGGATTGAATGACGATCCGGACAATCTGCTGTTCCGTCATATCTTTTTGGATGCGGCGCAGCTGGCCGGTATTGCGATGAGCATGCCGGAAGTCGATCCGACGCGCGTAGGCGCGTTTGGCGGTTCGCAGGGCGGGGCGCTTACAATCGCCTGCGCCGCGCTGGAGCCGCGCATTAAACGACTGGCGCCGGTGTTCCCGTTCCTGAGCGACTATTTGCGCGTATGGGAGATGGATTTAGCGAAAGATGCCTATTCCGAGCTGAAGACGTTTTTCCGCCACTTTGATCCGCAGCATAAACGCGAGAATGATATTTTTACAAAGCTGGGCTATATTGATATTCAGCATCTGGCGGACCGCATTCAAGGGGAAGTGCTGATGGCTGTCGGGTTAAGCGATACCGTCTGCCCGCCGTCTACGCAGTTTGCCGCTTACAATAAAATTCAAGCGCCAAAGCAGGTTGAAATATTCCCGGATTTCGGCCACGAGCATCTGCCGGGCTTTCATGATAAAACGATGCAGTTTTTCATAAAGCTGTAGCAACGATTCAACCGGCACAAAAGTCAGGCGGAAAGTTATCGTTTTTTCGAAAAATTTATATTTACCTGAAGGCTGTTTTTTTGTTATTATAGTCGCAATAACAAATGCGATGACGAGACGAGTAAATAAATGCATTCTTTTACAGAGAGCTCCGCCAGCTGAAAAGGGGCAAAGAAACGTTTATTGAAAAAAAGACTCCGAGCAGCCCGTTGGATCCGTGCTTCAGGCAGAGGGGATGGCGGGACAGGAGCTCCTGTTACAGAGCTAGAGTATATGTACCGCATAGCGGTATCGTACTCGAAGAGGCTGGCATGGCGACTTGCCGGTGAATCTGGGGTGGTACCACGAGTATTCCAATCTCGTCCCTAAGACTACGGTCTTGGGGGTGGGATTTTTTATTTGTTTCATACACCATTTCGACAAGTTTGAATAGTAAACTAAAAGACGCATAACCTATGATGCCAACTCGAAAGGAATGGATTCGGAATGTCTCAAAAATTGAAAGCGGGTATTGTGGGCGGAACGGGCATGGTTGGCCAGCGTTTCGTTCAATTGCTGGATCAGCATCCGTGGTTTGAAGTTACGGCTATTGCAGCAAGCGCGGGTTCAGCAGGCAAAACATACGAGGAATCGGTTCAGCATAGATGGAAAATGTCCGGTCCTATTCCGGAAAGCGTTAAATCAATCGTCGTACAGGACGCTTCCAAAGTGGAGGCGTTCGCCTCCCAGGTCGACTTCATCTTTTGCGCTGTTGATATGAAGAAAAACGAGATTGTTGCGCTGGAAGAGGCGTATGCCCAAACAGGTACGCCTGTTATTTCCAACAACTCGGCACACCGCTGGACGCCCGACGTTCCGATGGTCATTCCGGAAATTAATCCGGGCCATATCGAGGTAATCGAAGCGCAGCGGAAACGTCTGGGCACTTCTACCGGATTTATTGCGGTAAAGCCGAACTGCTCCATTCAAAGCTATGTGCCGGCGCTCCATGCGCTGCTGGATTTCAAACCGACGAAAGTGGTCGCTTCCACGTATCAGGCGATTTCCGGCGCCGGCAAAAACTTTACCGACTGGCCGGAAATGATTGATAATGTCATTCCGTACATTGGCGGGGAAGAGGAAAAAAGCGAGCAGGAGCCGCTCCGCATCTGGGGCAGCGTTGTAAACGGCGAGATTGTAAAAGCAAGCTCCCCGATCATTACGACGCAATGTATCCGCGTGCCGGTTGCGGACGGACATTTGGCTACCGTATTTGCTTCGTTCGAGCAAACGCCTTCCAAGGAAGAAATTATCGAACGCTGGAGACAATACAAAGGACGCCCGCAGGAGCTGGGCTTGCCAAGCGCGCCTAAACAATTTATTACGTATTTCGAGGAAGAAAACCGTCCGCAAACGAAGCTGGATCGCGATATCGAACATGGTATGGGCGTTTCGGTCGGCCGTCTGCGCGAGGATTCGCTGTACGATTTCAAATTCGTAGGCTTGTCGCATAACACGCTGCGCGGCGCGGCAGGCGGCGCTGTACTGATTGCAGAGCTGCTGAAAGCGGAAGGTTACATTCAGCCTAAATAAACGCTGCAAAATGATAAGCAGCAAGCTTCCCGTTGACGGGGGCTTGCTGCTTTTTTTAGCTTTACAGATTGGCGTATTTTTCAAGCGTTCGGACCAGCTGCGTTGTAAAGCCGTATTCGTTATCGTACCAGGCTACAACCTTCACCAGCTGATCGTCGCCGAAGGAAGTCACTTCCGTCTGGGTAGCGTCAAACAATGAACCGAAGTGAATGCCGATTACGTCGGTGGACACAATTGGCAGGTCGGTGTAGCCAAATGATTCATTGTTTTCGGTTGCTTTTTTGACGGCGGCATTCACTTCGTCAGCAGTGACCTTCTGATTAAGCAAGCAGACCAGCTCGGTAACGGAACCAGTAATAACGGGAACCCGCTGGGCATGTCCCTGCAGCTTGCCGTTCAGCTCCGGAATGACCAGGCCAATCGCTTTAGCAGCGCCTGTCGTGTGCGGGATGACGTTAATTGCTGCCGCTCTTGCCGCTCTAAGATCATCGCCTCTTGGGCCGTCCACCAAAGATTGCGTTCCGGTATAGGCATGGACGGTAGTCATCGTGCCAACCCGAATGCCAAAGGCGTCGTTAACAGCTTTGGCCAGCGGCGCGAGACAGTTGGTTGTGCAGGAAGCGACCGAAACAATCGTATCGCCGCTGTCCAATATGTCGTCGTTTACGTTGTATACGATTGTTTTCATATTGCCCGCCGGGGCGGAGATCAGCACTTTTTTGGCGCCGGCAGCCAGATGGGCTTTCGACTTTTCTTCCGATGTATAGAAGCCGGTGGATTCCACCACAACATCTACCTTCTCTTGCGCCCAAGGGATGTTGTGTGCGTCCCGCTCGGCATACACTTTAATTTCTTTGCCGTTTACAATGATTGAATTTTCCGTTGCTTCAACGGTGCCGCTGAATTTGTGATAAGAGGAATCAAATTGAAGCAGATGAGCAAGCACTTTGGGCTTGGTCAAGTCATTGATTGCGACAACCTCAAGATCATCCGATACTTCCAGTATGCGGCGCAGCACAAGCCTGCCGATTCTCCCGAAACCGTTAATCCCTATCCGTTTTGACATTTATACAAACCTCCTATACAGTTAGGTGCAACCACATTATAGTATGAACCAAGAAAAAATTGTATATTGCATTTATTTTTAACATATATTTGCTGCAGGGAGGGGTTCTTGTGGACAAGCCAATCCGTTTGAGAGGGCATCATTTGCTTTGTTTGCTTGGCTATCGGGGAAAAGGGTATTCGGAGTCGTTTTGCGTCAATATGTCGGCGATCTATGAAACGTTAAGGCAGGAGCCGTACACCGCGATCAAGCTGATCGAGGGGCCGGATGATGTATGCGCAGCCTTTCCGTCCGATCAGCCGTCCCATTGCGAGAATGCAAGCGTATACCGGAAAGACCGGGAAATTTTGCAGCAGGTCGGCTTGAAGCCGGGTTTGCAGCTAAGCTGGCAAGCCATATGCGACCAAGTCGCCCGGCAAGTGAAACCGCATGATATCGCCACATTATGCAGCGACTGCATATGGCAGCCGTTTGGGTTATGCGAGGAGGGGGTCGCGCATATTCGCGAAAGCGGGTCGCTGCGCGAGCTTCCCGAAGCCCGGTAAAATGAAAGGAAAGCCCTCCCGTTCCGATTGCAGGAATGGGAGGGCTTTCCTTCCGTTTTAGAGCTGCCGGTTCTGTCTCCTCGTATACTTTCACAACATGATATGTTAATATATGTTGAATTATGGTAAGGCACAAGCATGGAGGGTTATGGAAAGATGAGTCAACGTTACCGCATTACGAGACAGTTTCAAGAGCCGGCGGGGGAGATCAGCCTGGAGGAATGCCACGCTTATTTTGAAGCCAGAACCGGATTTACGTATACATCCGTTTTCACCGTTAAGAACGAATCGAGCACGATGTCGATCGAGGGGCATTTTTTTATGTGGGACAGCGGCAGCGCCCTTATTCCGTTCCGGTATTATGCCGGAGATGTTTATGTATCCGGCACGAATGAAGCGGTCATTCCCGTTATGCTGGAGGCGGCAAGCGCGCTTCGAGCGGATGTGGCTGAAGGTTAATCCGTATGCAAAATCCCGGTTGCCCTGCAAGGTGATCGGGATTTTGTGTCATTCGTTCCTTTAAACCGAGAGGGGCAGGCATGTATGAATACGATTCAAACTACGAAACGGGCGCTCAGGCGTTTTTTGCTGGAGAAGCAGCTGCTTCTTCAACCCCGGACGGTAATGAAGCTGGATCATGAGAACAGGCGGCAGCTGGTGCTGGACGTTATTCGCCGGCTGGAATGCATCCAGATTGATCCGGTATCGGCGGTGCGGCCGAACCAGCATCTGGTTTTGTCGGCCAGAATAGCCGGCTATGAGCCGGAGATCGTTCATGAACTGCTGCGCGGCAATGCGTTGTTTGAGTATTATGCCAACGCAGCTTGTCTCATTCCGATGGAGCATTTTCCGATGCTGGAGCCTGTGCGAAGCCGGATGCGGGCGCATACAAAAGAGGCGATTGATGCGCTTCAGCCTGTAGCCGCACATGTGTTGGACAAGCTGAAGGAGGATGGTCCGCTGCCGTCCAAAGCTTTTGAATCCGATCAGCGGGTGCATGGCTATTGGGATAATACGGCTGCGAAGACCAAAGCAACCTCACATGCGCTCAACCTCCTGACCGACGCCGCTTATATCCGGATTGTCGGGCGGGAAGGGAATCAGCGGCTTTTTCATTTGACGGAGCAAAGCGTTCCCGGAAAATTGCTGGAGCAAGCCGGGAAGCTGAAGCCGGAGGAAGCAAGCCGGCAGCTGCTGTTGAAATATTTCCGGGCCTATCGCGTATTCGAGCCAAGCGACTCCCGGTTTGGCTGGCAGCGGTTCAGCGCTGCGGAGAGGCGCGGCATCATCGGACAGTGCGGGAAGGACGGCCTTATTACAGCTGTTGAGGCGGATGGGGTCAAACAGCCTTATTATATATTATCTTCCGACCGCGACGAGCTGCTTCGTCAGGAAGAGGCCATCTCCGCCGGCGATGAAGAAACGATTACATTTTTGCCGCCGCTCGATAATGTCTGCTGGAGCCGTAAACGTCTTGAAGACTTGTTTGATTTTGAATACAGGTGGGAAATTTATACACCGGCAGTCAAACGGAAGTACGGTTATTACGCGATGCCGATTCTAGCCGGGGACCGGCTTATCGGCCGGATGGACCCGCGGCTGGACCGAAAGCAGGGGGTGCTGAGGGTGCAGCTGCTGCAATTGGACGCATCGGGAGATGGCCCGGCACAAGCAGACAGCAGCATGATGAGGGCGCTGGAGGCATTTGCGCAAGCGCATGGAGCAACGGACGTTATTTGGGAATCGTGACGGCTTGCAGTTGAAATTCATTTTGGACCATGATATGATGGGTTCACTTTTAACGATTGGGGCTGAAAGATTAATGTAGAACTTCTTGCCGGACGAAATAAAACGAGAATGCGGGTTGCCGCATGTTTTATTTGTACTGCAAGAAAGTTGCGTTATCTTTCGGCCCATACGATACGATATCCGATTCCAGCGCCCCCAGAGCGGGCTGGTTTTGTTGTATTCAATTGGAGCCGCAGAAAGGTAACTTTCTTGCGGCTCTTCTTATTTTTTGGAATACAGGAGGATATTTTATGTCATTAATTAATGTGGCGAATTTGACCTTTGCTTATGACGGCAGTTACGATACGATCTTTGACAATGTCAGTTTTCAAGTCGATACGGATTGGAAACTTGGATTTACAGGCCGAAACGGCAGAGGAAAGACGACTTTTCTAAACTTGCTGACGGGCAAATACGAGTACCGTGGAACGATCTCCTCGCAGGTGGAGTTTGAATATTTCCCTTTCCAGGTGGACAATGACGAGCTGAACACGATTGAAGTGGTCGAAAGCATCTATCCCGATTATGTGCATTGGGAGCTGCTGCGCGAGTTATCCTTGCTGCAGGTGGAAGATGATGTCCTGTACCGGCCGTTCCGCTCCTTGTCGAATGGGGAGCAGACCAAGATCATGCTGGCGGCATTGTTTTTGAAAGAAAACAGCTTCCTGCTTATTGACGAGCCGACAAACCATCTGGATATGGAAGCAAGAAAGATAGTTAGCCGTTATCTGAACAGTAAAAAAGGGTTTATTCTCGTCTCGCATGACCGCGCCTTCCTGGACCGCTGCGTGGATCACATTCTGTCGATCAACAAAACGAATATTGAAATCCAGCGGGGCAATTTCTCGGACTGGTGGGAAAACAAGCAGCGGCAGGACCATTATGAGCTTGCGGAAAATGAGAAGCTTAAGAAAGATATTAAACGGCTGAACGAATCCGCCAAGCAAAAAAGCGACTGGTCGCATGAAGTGGAGAAAACTAAAAACGGCACCAGAAATTCCGGTTCCAAAGTAGACAAAGGGTACATTGGCCATAAAGCAGCCAAAATGATGAAGCGTTCCAAAGCGATCGAAGGCCGGCAGCAAGCTGCTGCCGAAGACAAATCGAAGCTGCTGAAAAACGTGGAAAGCGCTGAAACCTTAAAGCTGACGCAGCTGCCATATCCTAAAAATCAGCTTGCGGAACTGGATCATGTGACTTTATATTACGGCGGCAAAGCTGTTTGCCGTGATGTCAGCTTTACGATCGAGAAGGGCGACCGGATTGCGGTAACGGGACGGAACGGCTCCGGCAAATCCAGCATTCTGAAGCTGATTTGCGGGGACAACATCGACCATGACGGGAACTTCCGGAAGGGCAGCCAGCTGCAAATATCGTATGTGTCACAGGATACGTCGTTTCTGCATGGCAATCTGACCCACTTCGCGAGAAATCACAATATTGATGAAAGCTTGTTTAAAGCGATATTGCGCAAACTGGATTTCTCCAGGCAGCAATTTGAGAAAGATATCGCTTCATTTAGCGGCGGCCAGAAAAAAAAGGTGCTTATCGCCAAAAGCCTGAGCGAGCAAGCCCATCTCCATATTTGGGATGAGCCGCTTAACTTTATTGACGTCATCTCACGGATGCAGATCGAAGATTTGCTGCTTGAATACGAGCCGACGATTGTATTCGTTGAGCATGACAGCGAGTTTTGCAGCCATATCGCAACGAAGGTTGTTGAACTGCAGAAGGATTAAGTCATCCGTCCGTGCGATTAACTATCAGCCGGCTATGCTTGGCGCAAGCTGCTGCGGGAAGCGATGCCCCGCATGGAAAAACAAGAACCGCGCATGAAACGGCAATCCCGATTCCCAGGAACCGATTCATGCGCGGTTCTTGTTTTATTCAGCTTGCCGAGACGGAAGCTTTGCTCATTTCCACGCACATAAGTACAAAAGCGCCTGCGCCATGCAGATCGTTTTCGCTTGTCGGGCGGTGGATGTAATGCGAATAATCCCCGATGCCGGTGCCGATGCAAATATGCCCGATGACAACATGCCCGCTCTCATCGAACCGCAGCGTGTCCAAGACGCCGTAATAGCCTTTCCATGCATTGTCCATGCAGCTGGCGTCCAAATAACCTAGCCGCATCGCTTTCGCAATGGCTTGAACGTACAAGGAGGTACAGGAATTTTCCGGCCAATTGCCAGGCTGTTCAGCCTTGTCGACCACCTGGTACCATAATCCGGTCTCGGGATGCTGATATTTCGTCAATGCGGCAAGCAGCTCGCGGACAATACGGATTAACCGGTCCCTGTCTTTATGGTCTTTAGGAAGATGATCGAGCATCTCCAATATCGCAACCGGATACCAGCCGATTGCCCGTCCCCAGAACTCAGGCGCAAGCCCGGTTACCGGATCGGCCCATTCGGCGGATTTGCTTTCGTCCCAGCCGTGATACATCAATCCGGTAACCGGATCTTTAATATGATCGTCCATCAGAATCGCCTGTTTGGCCATCATGTCAAAATAAACATCCTCGCCAAAGGTTTGGCCAAATTGAACGGCAATCGGGCCGGCCATATACAAACCGTCCAGCCACATTTGATCGCGGCTGCGGCCGTTATGCCAGAACCCGCCTGACGGATTGGACGGCCATGTCTTCAGCTTCGGCACGAGATGGTACAGCGCTTTCCGGTAGCGCTCGTCTCCTGTCTGTTCATACAGATTATACAGCAGGATGCCGGGTTGAATATCATCCAGCTCATCCGCTTCATGCTTCCGGATGCTTCCGTCAGCGAGGACTTGGCTGTCCGCCCAGCGTTTAATATAGTCCAGATAACGGCTGTTCCCGTTCTCCCGCCAGCACTTCTCCATGCCGGACAAGAATACGCCTTGATGATAATGGAACCGGTCCGGCGGCAGCTGCTCCGGCTCATACTTCAACATTAACGCTTCGCATGCTTTTTCCGCCCATTCGAGGGGAGAAGCCGGCTGCACATATCGCTTCGCCGCATAAGTTTCCGCATTATTCATTGTCATTCCTCCTTTGGTTACCAACAGGTTAACACGAAGAAATGTACATTTTTTGCGCAAACAGCTCCTTTTTTCTTATATTTTGCGTGAATGGGACAGATACGTATAATAAAGGAGAATGCTTTAGGGAGGGCAAACCGGATGGATGAGCTGCAATATGAAAGTGATGATGGAACCTTCTCTGTGTCCCATCGGAAGGCGCTTCGGCACCATATGCCGGCCAGCCATTGGCATAGCACTTATGAAATTTTTTATTTGATCTCCGGGAAAAGAGAGTTTTTCATTAAAGACCGGACGATTGTAGTGAGTGAAGGCGATGTCGTCGTTATTGCTCCGCATATATTGCACCGGACAACGAATACCGAAATGCCTGCTCATGAACGGCTTATTATTAATATGGACGAAGGCATGTTAAGTTCGGTTTATGGCAGCGGAAATGATATCGTCACCCCTTTGTTCCAGCCCTTACTGGACAAGGAATACATGATTATAACTAGTTCTGTTCAGGACCGGATTGTATTGGATGAACTCACGAAACGCATGCTGCATGAAATGGAAGACCATCAACCCGGCTTTGACCTGTACGCCCGCACATTGGCGCTGCAGCTGCTCTTAATTTGCTGCCGGCGTGTATGGCGAAGCGGCCTGGATCCGCTTCCGGCGCCAAGCCCGATGCACGAAACGATTCTGGAGATCGTCCGATATATCAATGGGCATTATGCAGAGGAATTGACGCTTCATGTGCTGGCGGAGAAATTTTTTGTCAGTCCCTATTACTTAAGCCGTTTCTTTAAAGAAGTAACCGGTTATACGTTCGTGGAATATGTAAACAGCGTCAGAGTAAAGGAAGCGATAAAGCTGCTGCAGGCTTCTTCACTGAAAGTCGGCTTGATCGCCAAAAAAGCGGGCTTCAGCAGTGTTACGCATTTCGGCAGAGTGTTCAAATCGGTTACCGGTCATGTGCCGTTATATTATCGGAAAACAAATCTGCTTAAGCGGCCTTGACAACAAGAAAGGAAATGAAACGATGAGTAAATTGATCGTGATCGGCGCCGGCATTGCCGGCGCATCAACCGCGTACCAGCTGGCCAAGCTTGGGGCGGACGTGCTTCTTGTAGACCGGAAAGATGCCGGGCAAGCAACGGATGCTGCCGCAGGCATCATCTGCCCCTGGATATCCCAGCGGCGCAACCAAGCCTGGTACCGGCTGGCAAAGGCGGGAGCAAAGTTTTATCCGAAGCTGATCGCAGCACTTGAGAGCGAAGGCGAGACGGAAACCGGATATTCGCAAGTTGGCGCACTCAGCATTCATACCGATGCCGCCAAAATCGGCCAGATCGAAGATCGCGCCTGCAAGCGGCAGGCGGATGCGCCGGAAATCGGCGAAATTACGCGGCTGGATGAGCAGCAAACCCAGAAGCAGTTTCCGCTGCTTGCAGACGGCTACGCGTCCGTGAGAATAAGCGGAGCTGCCCGTGTCGACGGCCGGGCGCTGCGGGATGCGCTCATCCGTTCGGCGCAGCGAAACGGCGCCAAGCTGCTGCAAGGGGATGCTGCGCTGTATGCCAAATCCGGACGGACGGCAGGCGTAACAATTGACGGCGAGTTGTACGAGGCGGACAAAGTGTTAATTTGTGCGGGCGCATGGGCGGGGCAGCTGCTGCAGCCGTTAGGCCTTCATTTTCGGGTAAGCTACCAAAAAGCGCAAATCATGCATTTACAAGTTCATCGTGCCGCAGGGAATACCGGGGAATGGCCGGTCGTAATGCCGCCTGCGGACCAGTATTTGCTTGCATTCGAGAATCAAAAAATCGTCATCGGCGCTACCCACGAGAATGATGTGGAGGGCTATGACACCCGCGTAACTGCAGGCGGCATGCAGGAAGTGCTGGAGAAGGGCTTAGCGCTGGCTCCGGGACTTGCGGACAGCACGTTTACCGAGGTGCGGGTAGGCTTTCGCCCTTTCACGCCGGGGTTTCTCCCGGTAATCGGCGCTGTTCCCGGATGGGACAATTTGTTTGCCGTTAACGGGCTTGGCGCATCCGGTTTAACGATGGGGCCGTACATCGGCAGCCAGCTGGCGAAGCTTGCATTAGGCATGGAGCTGGAGGTGGACCTTGCCGATTACAGCCTGAACGGGGCATTAGCAGACAGCAGCCTATTATAAATCAGAGGAGCACTCCGAATAATTTCAGGAACCATGCCTAAACTGGAGGTATATTTTACCGACGGTAAAGGGGTTCCGGAGATGGACTTATTAACTCAAGTTATTTTGCTGCTTATTTGCTTGCTTCTCTCGAATGTCGTAAGCCATTATTTGCCTTCGATTCCTGTGGCGCTTATTCAAATCGCATTAGGAATCGGACTGGCGCTTGCCGTCAGCCACGTTTCGTTTGAGATTGAAACGGAATGGTTTCTGCTGCTGTTTGTAGCGCCGCTGCTTTATAACGACGGCAGGCATTTTCCGCGCGATGAGCTGTGGAATATGAAAGGGGCTATTCTTGGCAACGCCATTCTGCTTGTTCTGATTACGACAATCGGCGGAGGTTACGCTATTCATTGGCTTATCCCTTCCATTCCGCTCGCAGCCGCGTTTGCACTGGCCGCCATTCTATCGCCAACCGATCCGGTGGCGGTTAACGGCATTGCGAAACGGATCCGCATTCCGGAGAAGGTGCTTCATCTCGTGCGCGGCGAATCACTGATTAATGATGCAACCGGCCTTGTTTCGTTTAATTATGCGGTAGCGGCTGTCGTCACCGGCTACTTTTCGCTGCATAAAGCATTGTTTGATTTCGCTTATATGTTTGTTATCGGCGGTCTGCTTGGCATCGTGCTGGGCATCCTGTCGACCGGCATTCGGTTTGTGCTCCGAAAGCAGGGCATTCAGGATGCCGCCTTTCATACGCTGCTGCAGCTGCTGACGCCGTTTGTTATTTTTATCGTCACGGAGGAATGGCTGCATGCATCCGGCGTCGTTGCTGTCGTTGTGGCGGGCATGATCCATGCACTAGTGAAGGAACGGACCGAAACGCTGGTAGCGGAGGAACAAGTGCTGACCGAAAATGCCTGGTCCATTTTGTCCTTTATTTTAAACGGCCTTGTTTTTCTGTTGTTAGGCTTAAATATCCCATCAACAATCCGGGAAACCGTTGCGAACCCGAACATGAGCAATACGTTAGTGGTCGGCTACGCGTTTACGATCGGCCTTGTAATTCTGGGCATCCGGTTTATATGGACGCATCTGTTCGCCTGGTATGAATACCGGACCGGCCGTACGGAAAAGCCTGCTAAGCCGAAGCTGGTCACTACGCTTGTGACCAGCTTGACCGGCGTGCGCGGCGCTGTAACGATGGCGGGTGTTCTGTCTATTCCGTATGTGATCCGTGACGGCGGTCCGTTCCCGGAGCGATCCCTTATTTTGTTTTTGGCGGCAGGGGTTATATTGTTTACTATCCTCGCAGCTACGCTGTTGCTGCCGTTTGTAAGCCGTGAAACCGGTGGGACGGAAGGGGAAGGCGCCAAGCTGGATATGAGCGAGGCGAAGCAAAAGATGCTGTTGTCTGCCATTCGGACGCTACGGAAGCAGATTACCGAGGAGAACGAAGCCGCAGCTTATGAGCTGATTGATGAATATAAGCAAATGTTTCAGCAGATCATGCCTGAACAAGCAGGGCGTTATCATGAGCAAATTACCCAGGTTCATCTCGCAGCATTGCAGGCGGAGCGGGAGGTTATAGAGGCGGCATCCCGCGAAGGTCAGCTGGATAGTCATTTGTTTGACGCGTTTGAGCAAATTTTGGACAGCAGGGAGAAACGATTAGCCGGCAGCGTGCGTTTGGGGATGACCTACGTGATTCGAAGCCTGTTCCGCAAGGTGAGACGGACGAGCAAGCCCGGATCAGCGGGCAGACAGGTGAAGATCGCTTTGCTGCAGCAAGGCATGGATATCCAGTTGAAGGCGATGGAATCCGCTATACATGCCATCGAAGCTTATGCGAAAGAAATGAATACGCCTGAAATCGCGGATGGGGTCAAATCCGACTACAGACGAATGATAAGCCGGCTGCGCAGTAAACTGAAACAGACAGATCCGCTTGATTTGGCCGAAAAGCAGGAACAGAAAGAAGAATTGCGGCTTAAAGTGATGGATATTGAACGCTCTGAAATTAGAATGATGTTTGAGGCGGGGACGATTAGCCGGGAACAGGCGAAGGAATTAAGGCGGTTCCTCAATTATATTGAGAATGTGACGTTGTACGAGTATGCCGAATAACATCACCAAGAGGCCGGGCAATGCGAATCCGCATTTGTCCGGCCTTTTTGCCGTTTGGATTGGTGCAGCTGTGCCTACCGTTTGGCAGCTATTCCGGCTTGACGTACTCCGTGCCGTTTAAGATCAGGCGGTAAGTAATGTCCGCCTTTAAGGAGTCGCTTACGGCGCAATATTTTTGCTTGCCCAGCTCGATCGCCTTCCAGAACCGGTAGTCGGGAATATCGCCTTCCACGCGGAATAGAAGCTCAATGGCCGTAAAGCCAGTTGGCTGCGTCTCCTTGCGGGCGCCGGTCGTCTCGATCTCGATTGATTTCACTTTATCCAAAAAAGCATCCAATATCATCGTGACGTCAATCCCGATACAGCCGGCCAGCGCCGACAGCACCAGTTCCATCGGCGTTGTGCCTTTACTGTCGCCGCCATAAGCGGCCGTAGCATCCATCTGAACACGGTAGCCCGACGGGCCTGTGGAATCAAATGCCCGTTTGCCTTTCCATACGGTTTGAACCTGCATGCATTTACCTCCAATCAAAGAATAGGGGAATACGAAGAGAGTTGCCTTAAAAACCGTTTGGAACGCTCCTGCTGAGGAGCTTCAAAAAACTGCTCCGGCGGCGCTTCTTCCACTATAACGCCATCGGCCATAAATATAATCCGGTTTGCCGCGTTGCGGGCAAATTTCATCTCATGGGTGACAATAAGCATCGTCATGCCTTCCTGAGCGAGCTCCTGCATCACCAGCAGCACTTCGCCGACAAGCTCGGGATCAAGCGCCGAGGTTGGCTCGTCGAACAACATAATTTGCGGGTCCATCGCCAGCGCCCGCGCAATGCCGGCCCGTTGCTGCTGGCCGCCGGACAGGCGGGACGGATAGGCATCCATTTTATCCTTCAGCCCGACCCGGTCGAGGAGGCGTTCTCCGATGGCGACAGCCGCGTCCTTCTTCATTTTTTTGACGGTCCGAAGCCCTTCAATCACATTGCCTAATACCGTCATATGCGGATATAAATTAAACTGCTGAAACACCATCCCCGTCTGGCGGCGGATATCGCGGATCAGCTTCGCCTGGCGCCTGGCCGGAAGCCCGGCATCCAGGCGAATGCCGTTCACCTCAATGCGGCCCGCCGTTATTTGCTCCAGCCCGTTTAAGCTGCGTAACAATGTACTTTTACCCGAGCCGCTTGGCCCCAGCAGCACGACGATTTCGCTTTTTGCGACATGAAGATCAATACCTTTCAGCACTTCATGCTGCTGGAACGACTTATGCAATCCGTAGGTAGTAATCATGCGTTTAACTCCGATCAATAAGCGATGGACAAGCGTTTCTCCGCCAGCGACAGGATGGAGGAGAAGAAAGTGCTGAGAATCCAGTACATAACGGCAACGGCGATATAGAACGGCATGTATACATAATATTGGGCGATCAGCAAATCAGCGGACCGCAGCAGCTCCGTAACCGTGATAACGGAAACAAGAGAGGTTTCCTTCAGCATGCCGATAAACGTATTGCCCATCGGCGGTATGGCGATGCGCAGCGCCTGCGGGAACACGATGCGGCGCATCGCTTGCCAAGGCGTCATTCCCGTTGCATAGGCCGCTTCCGTCTGCCCTTTGGGCACGGCAATAATGGCGCCGCGGAACGTCTCCGACAAATAAGCTCCGATATTAATGCTGAGCGCAACATAAGCCGCAGTTAACGGGCCGAACATAATGCCGTATTCCACCAGGCCGTAATAGACGATAATGATTTGCACCAGAGTTGGCGTGCCGCGAATGGCTGATACATATACGCGTGCGATCCCGCGTACCGGCTTGCTGCCATACAGCCTGGCGACTGCAGCGGCAACTCCGATGATTAAGCCGAAAAACATGGATACGACTGTAATCAGCAGCGTATAATACGCTCCTTTCAGCAGGAAAGGGAGGTTGTCCAAGACGAGCTGCATCGGTCAGGCTGCCGGCGCGGCGGGTTCCTCGCCAAACCACTTTTTGAATATATTCGTATAGGTGCCGTCATCCCGCATATGATTCAGCGCTGTGTTCAGCGCCTCTACCAGCTCAGGGTTATTTTTACGCACGGCGATGCCGGCCTGATCGGATTTAAGCGGTTTGCCGACTGCTTTTATTTTGTAGCCGTTCTCGTCAATGATTGGCTTCAAGGCGTAGATGTTGTTAATCGTCGCGTCAATGCGGCCATTGTTTAAATCAGCCAGCGACATAATGACGTCGTCGTATGTTTTGATCGTAAATTTGCCGACCTTCGGCATCAGCTCGGTACGCAAAAATGTCTCATCGTTGGTGCCAAGCCCGACGCCGATATTTTTGCCTTTGAAATCTTCCACCTTGGTAATGCTGGTGTTGCTGTCTTTTACAATAATTTTGACGTCATTCGTAATATACGGATCGGAGAAGTCCATCTGCTGCTTCCGCTCGTCCGTAATGGTCATCTGGCTGATGACGGCGTCGAACTTTTTGGCTTGCAGACCGGCGATCATGCCCGACCAGTCCTGGGTCACAAACTCCGCTTTCACGCCAAGCCGTTTGGCAACCTCTTTGGCAATGTCGACGTCAAACCCGTCCAACTCCTTGTTTTTGTTCAAAAAGTTGTACGGCGCATAGGTGCCCATCAGCCCGACCTTCAGCACGCCTGAAGCTTTAATCTGCTCCAGCAGATTGGATTCCCCGGCGGCCGGGCTGCCTGTCCCATTCGTGCCGTTTTTGCCGGCGCCGGCGCCGTTTGAATTTCCGCCGCATGCAGCAAGCAGCAACACAATGAAGCAAACTGCGGCCAGCCCGCCATAACGCCATTTTCTGTACATGATGCGATCCCCCCTTGGTTATTTTGCTGCACGTATTATTTCCTGCGGGATTCCGATTCATTCCAAATAACGGATAACAGGCGGGCACGGAGAAGGATCAGATAGAGGAAAGCTGCTGCCGGGTTCAAGTCCAGCCAAGAGACTATGGAAAAACATGGGCAATAGGCTATACTGTATATGTGCTACACATAAAAGTTCAGGATAGGGAGCGGCGGACAACATGGATAACGAACATACTACCGGCGAAGACAAGCTGAGCCAGCTGCCGCCTGGCGTAGCGCTGAGCTGGGGAATCGTCAAGCAGCAGAAGCGCGGGCCAAAAGGCGAGCTCAGCATTAAAAAAATTGTAGACGCGGCTATTGCGATAGCGGATCAGAAAGGGCTGGCGGCCGTGTCCATGAGCAAAGTGGCCCAGTCGCTTGGCTATACGACAATGTCGCTTTACCGTTATATGACAAGCAAAGACGATCTGCTGGTACTGATGCAGGACGCTGTATGCAATATCCCGATCCCGCCGGAGGTGGAAGGCAAACCTTGGCGCGAGGAAATGAAAGCGTTCGTCTGGGCTTGTATCGGCGTATTCCGGGACCATCCCTGGTTCGGCGACATTCCGATTAAAAGCGTGCCGCTTACGCCCGGAAACCTGCGTATCGTGGACTGGGTGCTGCGCATTATGAGCAAGTTTCCGCTTAACGATTTTGAGAAAATGTCATTTGTGATGCTGCTTAGCAGCTATGGGCGCGCCTGCGGGCTAATCGCCAGAGATGCGGATACAGCTGTCCGTACCGGAGACGGGCTGGAATCGTTTAACGGACATCGGTACGGAGATGCGCTCAGGCTGCTGGTGAAGCCCGAGCTGTTCCCGTATTTGCATCCGGTGCTTCATTCCGGCGCCTATACGGAAGAAGCGGACAATCCGATCGGCGACGACTTGGAGTTTGGGCTGGACCGGATATTGGACGGCTTCGAGCATTACTTGAAGCTGAAAGCGGAAAGGCAATAGGAACAGCGCTTCGACTGTGTCTGAAGCGCTGTTCCTTCACTTATAGAGATCAGGACGTTACCGGCGGCCGCCTCTGCGGCGGAACGAAATGGCGCACCAGAGCACCGACAGCGCCAGTATGGCTGCGCACCAGGCGGCTGCCTGCCAAGCGTATCCCGCATCGGCTGAGCCGGCAAGCAATCCGCGGATCGTCTCAATGACCGGCGTAATCGGCTGGTGTCCGGCAAAGCCTTGCAGCCATGAAGGCATGGTGCTTGTCGGGACAAAGGCGCTGGACAGGTATGGCAGGAACAGCAGGGCAAAGCCGTAGCCGCTGGCGGCGGATGGGCTGCCCGTCACAAGGCCGATGGCGGCGAACAGCCATGTGAATGCGAGAATAAACAGGATGATAACTCCGAGCGCTCCCAGCCATTCGGCCAGCCCGGCAGAAGGCCGGAATCCGACCAGCAGGGCAACGCCGATCACGATGCATGTCGCAAGCAGATTTCGCACAAGGCTGGCGGCTACATGCCCGGTGACGACGCTTATGCTGCGGATAGGCATCGTCCGAAACCGGTCGATAATGCCATTGCTCATATCCGTTGCAACGTCAACCGCCGTGCTGGACGATCCGAATCCGGCGCACAGCAAGATGATGCCCGGCACGACGTAATTGACATAATCGCCGCCGGGTGCAATGGCGCCGCCAAATACATAAGTGAACAGCAGCATCAGCATGACCGGCAGCATAACCGCCATCATTAACGACTCCATGTTGCGCAGGCTGTGGCGCAGGCTTCTTCCAATAAAGACGGCATTGGTGACGGCAAATGAAACAGGTTTAACCGCGTGTTTGTTCGCATTCATCCTAAAGATACCTCCTTGTGAAGAGCTGGACTGCTGCCCGTTAAGGCAAGGAATACATCGTCCATGCTTGGCTTGCGAATGACAATCCGAACATCCGGGGGACAGGATGCCTCCAGCTCATTCAGCTTCTGCCGGACATCTCGGACGCTCCCGTCCGTCGGAATGGAACCGATCAGCTCATCTTTCAGTCCGCGAAGCTCGATGACTTCGCCGCCAACCCGTGCTTTCAATTCATCTGCCGTTCCGGCAGCGGCAATTCTGCCGCCGTTCAACACGGCGATTTCATCGGCAAGCTGATCGGCTTCCTCCAAATATTGCGTTGTCAAGAAAATGGTCATTCCTTCATTCTTCAGCTGCCGGATCATTTCCCATAAGGAGCGGCGGCTGGCCGTATCAAGGCCGGTTGTAGGCTCGTCGAGAAACAGCACCGGACGGCTGACAACGAGACTGACCGCAAGATCCAATCTGCGGCGCATGCCGCCTGAATACGTTTTTACCCGTTTGAATGCGGCTTCCTCCAGCTCGAATTGCTGCAGCAGCTCTTTCGTCCGGGTACGGGATTGTGCCGCCGACAATCCGGACAGCCGGGACATCATCATCAAATTTTCCGAACCGGTCAGCACTTCGTCTACTGCAGCGAATTGGCCGGTAAGGCTGATCGCTTGCCGGACGTTGTTTCGGTCCGATAGGATGTCATATCCGGCAATTCGGGCAGAACCGCTGTCAGGATGGACCAGGGTCGATAAAATATGAATCAGCGTTGTTTTGCCGGCGCCGTTTGGTCCAAGCAGCGCATATATCGTTCCTTTTGCAACCGACAAGCGGATGCCGTCAAGCACGGTGTGGGCGCCGTAGCTTTTGCGCAAGCCGTTTACTTCAATGGCATGTAATACCATCACATTCACTCCTTATTTAATTGATTAATATATAAACAGTATATGTCGTATACAGTAATTATGCCTCATTCCTCAGACGGAAATGAAACTCGTTTGGAGGACCGATAAAAAGGCCGGTTACGTAGTTCAACCTGCTTCAATACGATAAGGCAGACAGGGGAATAATGGTGAAGAAACGTCGTATCAACAAAATTTACGCCATGCAGCTGGCAACGATTTTTTTAGGATTTATGATTTTTGGGTTCTCGGAAAATATTAAAGGCCCGGCGATCCCGCGCATTCAGTTTGATTTCTCGCTAACCGAAGCACAGCTGGGCACCTTATTGTCGCTTAACTCGCTAGGTTATTTGCTGGCCTGCTCGTTTACAGCTTATTTAACCCGGATATGGGGGATTAAATGGGTAACGATAACTTCTTTTGCGTTAATGGCGGCCTCCGGCATTCTCATCTATTATTCGCAGCATTACGGGTTGTTCTCGGCGTCGTATTTTCTGATGTATATCGGAAACAAGATGCTGGAGATCGCCCTCGCGATTCTAAGCGCGCGTATTTTTGTGAAAAACACCGGCATGATGATGAATATGACGCATGGCTTCTACGGCTATTGCCGGGGGCGAAAGCTTCGCTTTTCTGTTTGCGGCGGCAGGGATCGGTATCGCCATGATTTATCCGACGGTTATGGCGTTTATCGCCAGACGTTATGCCAATGGGAGCGATACGGCGATCACATTTATCGTTACCTTAATGGGGATTGGCAGCGTTATCGGCAATTATTTGATTGGCGGTATTATCGATTTGGTCAAAAGCTTCTATGAAGCCGGCTCGCAAGAGGGGCTGCTGCACGGCCTGCAGGCCGGATACAGCTTCATTGGCTTATGTGCGGCATTAAGCTCGATTTCGGGCCTCATTCTGATTATCTATTTGCGCAGAAGGAAAGAACTGATATAAAAGCAGGTTGATGAGGCCTATCCGTTTCATCATTGTATAAACAGCAGCCTTTTCGGAGGAATGAACTCTCGTTCCGGCATTCGGAAGGCTGCCTTTTGTTTACATCCGATTTCCGATCTGGCTTGTGTACACACGACGGACACAAGAGCGGCTTATACTTAGCTTTGCAGACAGGAGGTGCAGCCATGAGGCGCAGTATTTTGCTGGTTGAAGACGATATGCTGCTGCGCGAGCTCATTACGGATTATTTCGAACAGGAGCAATGGCTCGTTATCGAAGCGGACAATGGCAGGCTTGCCATTGAACGGTTCGAACAGCATAACGTGGACCTGGTCGTGCTGGACATCATGATGCCCGAAATGGACGGCTGGTCTGTGTGCCGGCATATCCGGAAGCAATCCGATGTTCCGATTATGATCATGACAGCCAGGGCGGATGACAACGATCAGCTGCTTGGCTTTGAGCTGGGGGCTGACGAATACGTGACGAAGCCGTTAAGCCCGCGGGTTCTTGTCGCCCGCGCCAAAGCGCTTCTGAAACGGACGGAAGGCACGGTTGGCCGCGAGGAGCATTTGCTCGCATACGGGAAGCTGTCGGTGGACCGCTTGTCGCATGCCGCAGCCGTCAATGGCGAACCGGTCGCTTTGTCGCCCAAAGAATACGAGCTGCTGCTATTTCTGATGAAGCATGCCGGCAAAGTGCTGCCGCGCGAATATGTGCTGAACGCTGTCTGGGGGTACGATTATTTGGGGGATGTGAGAACGGTCGATACGCATATCAAAAAACTGCGGGCAAAACTGGGTGAAGCCGGCGAATATATTCATACCGTAATACGTTCGGGTTATAAATTCGAGACGGAGACATGAGAACAAACCGCGTAGTATTTAAATTGTTTGTGATTACGGCTTTGCTCATCGCGGCAGCTTTTACCATTGTGCTGCTGGCGCAGGGGCTGTTCTTCGAACGGTTTTACCGTTCGTCCAAACTACATGCGCTGGAGCGCAGCATGAAACATTTGGCGCAGGAAGCGGCAGCGGCGGATCATGACCAGCAGATGTCCAAGCTGCTTGGAACGTTTATGAACAGCAATGATGCAGGGGCGGCGCTGCTGAACCATAATCTGGAACGGATTGTGATAAATCCGTATTATGTTGCGGTGCAGGCCGGCGGAAAGTTGATCACGGTGCTTATCTCACCCAAAGGGATGAAGATGGATGCCGTTCCGCATGGCATACATGCTGGAGATTCAATTACGGTTGACGGGATCTATATGGATGAGGCGGACACGGTGCTGCATCCGGTTATTTTCCAGCCGCACAGCAAGGCGCCGGAGCAAGGGCTGGTTAGAGTAAGCGGACTTGTGGCGGAAGCGCTGCTGCCCGAGCAGCGCTCGTCTAATCCGTATTACGAGGATGCACTGTTAGACGACGCGCTGCAGGAAAGCATCCGCAATTCGAATCCGGATTTGTCCCGGATGCCGACGAGCCGGACTCTCGTGCGGGAATGGACCGATGAATGGAGCGGCTTCCGTTACGCCGTGCTGCTTCAGCCTGTGCCGGACGCCTCCCATGCGGAAAACAGCCGTTACTTGCTCGTGATGGCTTCGCTTCAGCCAGTCGGGGAAGCCGTAGGCGTGTTAAAGCATTATTTCATTTATTTAACGCCATTAATGTTCTTGCTGGCTATCGTGTTATCCGTCTTTTATTCGCGTATCATCGCCCGTCCGCTTGTCCAGCTTAACCGTTTGGCATCGAGGCTTGCCAAGCTGGATTTTACAGCCCAGCCGGTGATAAAGACGAAGGACGAATTTGGACAGCTGTCGCAGACGCTGATGGAGATGTCCCGCAGCCTGGATGCAGCCATGCAAACGCTGACTGCCGCCAACGAACAGCTAGCGGAAGATATGAGAGAAAAACAGCGGTCGGAAGCGCTCCGAAAAGAGCTGATTGCCAATCTTTCGCATGAGCTGAAGACGCCGCTGGGCATCGTGAAAGGTTTTGCCGAAGGGCTGCAGGACGGAATTGCCGGCGAGAAAAAAGAACTGTACCTCGCTTTGATCGTGAGCGAAACTGACCGGATGAATGCAATGATTATGGATATGCTGGAATTGTCCAAGTATGAAGCAAAAGCCATCCAGCTGCAGACCGGCACTTTCCCGATCTCCGGGCTCATACGCAGCACGCTGGAATTGTTTACGCCTCTGCTGGAGAGCAAGAAGCTTACGGCAGTATTTCCGGAACAGGAACAGCTTGTTGTGGAAGCCGATGCCAAACGGATTGAGCAGGTGTTGTCCAATTTGTTCAGCAACGCGATCCGTTATGCGGTCCAAGGCAGCGCGATTACAATAGAAGCGAAACGAACTGCGGAAGGAACGGTTGCCGTTTCGGTCGAAAATACCGGCCCATCCATCGCAGAGGCGGATTTGCCGCGAGTATGGGAACCTTTCTACCGGGCAGACCGTTCCAGAGACCGCCAAACAGGCGGAACGGGCCTTGGGCTGGCCATCGTCAAGCATATTTTGGAGCTGCACGGCAGCGAATACGATGCAGCGAATACGGATCATGGCGTTACTTTTTCATTTACACTTAAAGAAAGCAGGGGAGATCCAGATGAATAAAGTCAAAAAAGGGTTGTGGGTGGCTGCTGCATGCTGCGCGCTGCTCCTTATCAGCGCATGCGGGGCAGCGAACGAAGGGAAATCCGGGAATGCCGGAGCTTCTCCGGCAGAGACCAGCCAGACGCAGGAGGGCAGCGGCAGCACAGCTTCCGCTAACCCGGACGATACGGCGGAAGGCCAAGCTGCTTCAGGCGGTACGGAGGCATCTGCCGCTCCGGAAGATGACGCTGCTTCAGCCGCACCATCCGGCACAAGCAGTGAAATATTGATCATTATCGACCAAACGCCTAAGCCGATTGAAGGGAACAGCTTTGATTTTACAGTCAATAAGCGGCCGGACGGGTATGCCTTGTCGGAAATGCAATGGATATCGGAGACAACCACAATCGTAAATACGACCGCTGAAGCTGTTCAGCACGGGCAAAATGGCGAAGACGGCTTTTATATTAGCGGCGACGGGCAGTTTACCGGCTTTTTTTATCCCGATTCCATGAAGGGCGAAAAGGGAGAGGTCGTATTTGTATTCAAAAACAGCGATAATCAGGAGCTTACCTGGAAAAAAACGATCACATTAATGTAACGGAAAGTCCCCTTGCCGGCGGGTGCAGCCGCTGTGCAGGGGGGATTTTTTGTGCGCGAAGGTTTATTCCGGTATAAGATTCAGCTATCGCGAGAATGGAGAATGCGAGGTTATTCCGCCAGGGTATCCCGGTATAGAGCGGTGCAGAAGGTATCTTTTTCCTTTGGAACGGATGCGGTACAATAGGGGTATTACTTGACTTATTCATTTGCGTAGGGCACCCACAGAAGAGGGGGATGAAAGCTATGAGTATTGCACGTACGCCTGAACCGCCGTATTATGCGGTTATTTTCACATCGCAGCTGTCGGAGGGAGACCACATCGGATACGAAGCAATGGGCGACAAAATGGTGGAGCTGGCTGCAGAGCAGGAAGGTTTCCTTGGCGTGGAAAGTACCCGCGGTACGGACGGACTTGGCATCACCGTTTCCTATTGGGCTTCGCTGGAAGCGATTCAGGCGTGGAAAAACCACGCCTTGCACCGTGTTGCACAGGAAAAAGGCAAGTCAACCTGGTATAACCAATTTGGCCTGCGGGTTGCAAAGGTTGAACGCGAAAACTTTATGGGGTTATAAATCGGACTGGAACCGGCAAGTGAATGCTTGACCGGTTTTTTTTGTTACATTCATGGCTATGTCATCTTGCTACTGCCAGCTTATGACGTTGTGACATGAACAAGGAGGTTCTGATGAGATGAAGGTGAAACAGGTAAGGGAGGCGGCAGCGGATTGGGTACGGAGCCGCGGCAGCGGGCTTGAACAGTACTGCGGTGCTTACATCAGCGGGTCGACGGTAGGGCTGCCAGATGATGCCGATATGCCGATCGGCTCGGATATTGACGTTATGGTTGTGCTGAACCGGGACAATCTTCCGATGAAGCCGGGCAAGCTGCTGCATCAGGGCGTCCTTGTTGAAATTTCTTTTTTAGCTTTGCAGCAGCTTTCCTCCCCTGAAGCCGTGTTGTCTTCTTATCATTTGGCCGGCGGATTGCGGACAGACACGATTATTGATGATCCTACTGGCTATTTGCGGAAGCTGCAGAGCGAGGTTTCCCGGCATTTTGCACAAAAAAAGTGGGTACGCGCACGCTGTGAGCATGTTCTCCAGTCCATTCAGAACGGGCTGAGCTCTATTCCGCCGGCCGGGCCTTGGCATGCCCCAATAACGTCGTGGCTGTTTCCTACAGGCATTACGACACATGTCATCCTGGTTGCAGCGCTTCGCAATCCAACCGTACGGCTGCGTTATTTGGCGGCTTCCCGGGTTCTTGCTGCCGATAATCGTATGGCGCTTTACGAGAAGCTGCTGCGCTTGCTGGGGTGTGAGACTATAAGCGCGCAGCGTGTGGAACAGCATTTGCAGCAGCTGGAGCGGACTTTTGATACAGCAGCTGCTGCTGCCAGAACGCTGCTGCCGTTCAGCTCCGACATCACCGCAGCGGCAAAACCAATTATCATCGACGGCAGCCGCGTGCTGATCAAGCAGGGGAATCACAGAGAAGCTGTATTTTGGATGATGGCTACGTTTGCCAGATGCCATCATATTTTTACGGTGGACCAGCCGGAGCTGCTGCCCGTCTACGAGCCGTCTTTTCGTGAGATGGCGGCTGATCTCGGAATTTATTCTTTTGAAGATATGGCCAAGCGTGCCCGGCAAACGCTTAACTTCCTGCCTGAGCTGCGGCAAGCGGCTGAGCAGATGATCCAAGCTTCAGAAGCGGAAGCTCATCGTTCGTAAATTAGAGCAGGAAAGCGGCATCCTTTTCACGAAAAAGTATTAGGGATTTGTTTCCATCTTGATGGGTTGATAAGGAGAAAGTTCACGGTGGAAATGGGTCTTACATTAAAGTGGTTTTCCAGTCCGGAGAAACCGGATTTACGGGAACAGCAATTTGCCGCTCGTTATCCGTGGCATAAACCAAGCGATTATTATAACCGCTGTCTGGACGCATTGGACTTGGAGTAGGGTTATACCCGGATTACGGAAACGCCCCAAAAAATGTACATCAAACGCGGGTATATGCCGGACGGTAACGGAAAGACGTACCGCAACGTGACGGTATATCCCGGACAGTCTGTCATAGTGGATAAACCCGACATTAACCAGGCAGGAGGCTTCAAAATGGGCTGGACCGAATTCAAGGCAATTCCTAACGAATACAATGATGAAGTGCAAGCAATTGATAAGCAGATCATAACGTTAATCATGAAGCGCAAGGAAGCAGCCAAAGGCAAACGGCTGTTTCCGCCCCAGGAGCTGCTAAGCAATTGGGCGAACGAATTCGATATGGAAGCAGCTCAGCTGAATGCCATAATTGATTCTTTTTCCATACGTTTTCCGGTCATTACGCCACAAGGGCCCGGCAAGCTGGTTCATGTGCTGCCAATTATGAAAAAGACCATCTTGGATGGTTTTGAATATGAATTGACACATGCGATGCAGCACGAGAACGGCAGTATTGTATTTGTAGAAATTTATCAAACGGAGACAGACGACTTTAATGGACATATGCGTCCGAAGCTGCAATTGGAAGTGACGGGCGAGCAGGAGTACTCTGTACACAGGGATGGCGCAAGTGGCGGCAGCGGACATACTCAGCTTAGTTTTCTCGTTATTCCCCGATTGCCGGACAGTCTGGATCAGGTTCGATTTAAGTTAATCCCGTATGCGCCGATTTCGGAATATATTAGAAAAGAGATCATTTTGAATCAAGAGGTTGCCTTTGAATAAATAGCCCCGCAAATCGTTAATGCCATGAAATAGGAATCGGGTTGAGCGGGAGCTTCTGCTGTGATATAGTAATCCTAATTATGTAAAGGGAGGTGAGGTAGGTGAATCACGAATGGGTTAACAACCGTCTTAGCCAGCTGCCATTGTCGATGGCTGGCATTTTTTCCGCTTTAATCGCGAACGGGATCAGTCTGTCTATTTTTGACTATACGATTAAACCATTCGCGAGAAGACGCCTACCTTGACCACTACGGATGATGTTATGATCCAGAGGGCCGCGGGCTTGTTGCCGCGGCTCTTTTTTTGTGTGTTTAAGAAGGGTTTTCCTGGAGCAGGAGGCTCTTACTATGATAATTGTTAACTTACAGCAAGTTCAAAAATATAACGCCGCCAATCTCGTATTGGATGGCGTAACCTTCCAGCTGCAAGCCGGCGAGAAGGTAGCCCTTATCGGCCGCAACGGAAGCGGAAAGTCAACGCTGCTACAGCTGTTATCTGGGGCTGAGACCGCTGACAGCGGTTCAGTCTCCATCAAGAAAGATTTGCATATCGGATATTTGCCGCAAATTCCATCGCAATATGAGCATATGACCGTGTATGAAGTGCTTGCATCCGGCTTTCTGGAGCTGACGGGCTTGAAACAGCAAATGGCGGAGCTGGAATATGACATGGCAAGCAGCGATACATCCGGTCATGCCCGTGATCTGGATCGTTTGCTTACAAGCTACACCTCCGTGCAGGAGAACTTCGAACGGCTTGGCGGTTATGAAATGGATGCGTCCATTGATCAGGTGGCAAACGGGCTGCAAATTGACCGCAGCCGTGACAGCGGCCTATTCTCCAGCTTGTCAGGCGGAGAAAAGACACGTGTTGTCCTTGCATCACAGCTTGTAGCTCGACCCGAATTGCTGCTTCTGGACGAACCAACCAATCATTTGGATTTAAAAGGGATCGAGTGGCTGGAGCAGTATTTGCGGCGTTATGACGGGGCATGTGTCATCGTATCGCATGACCGGCAATTTCTGGACGCAGTGGTCACGAAGTTGATTGAGCTTGAGGAGGGAGAATCCTGTACGTACCCGACGAACTACAGCGGTTATATGCTGGAGAAGGAACAGCGGCTGCTGCAGCAGTTTGATTTATACCAGGAACAGCAAAAAAAGATAAAAAAGATGAAAGAAACGATTCGCCAGCTTGAAGAATGGGGCAAAATCGGCGGTAACGATAAGTTTTTCAAACGAGCTGCCTCTATTCGAAAAGCGCTGTCGAAAATAGACATGGTGAAACGTCCGGTGCTGGAACAAAAAAACGCTGATTTTTCCGTTTCGATGCTGGATCGCTCGGGCAAAAGAGTGATTTCGTTTGAGCAGCTGACCAAACGGTTTGGAAACCGGCTAATTGTAGAGCAAGCGGAGGGCAGCCTTCTGTTTGGAGATAAAATTGCATTGGTTGGAGGTAACGGTACAGGTAAAACGACTTTCCTTCATCTGTTAAGAGGCGCATTAGCTCCGGATGAAGGGCTAATTACGCAAGGCTCCCGGCTAGTTATCGGTTATTTGGCCCAGCAAGAGCCTGTTCCTAATGAAAAACAGTCGGTTCTGGATTATTTCCGTACAGAAGAAGCATTGGAGGAAGGGGAAGCCCGCCGCGAGCTGGCCCGTTACTTGTTTTACGGGACTCATGTATTTAAACCGCTGCAGTCGCTCTCCGGCGGCGAATGGACCCGGCTGCGTCTAGCGATGCTCATGCGAAAAAAACCTAATCTGCTGCTGTTGGACGAACCAACGAACCATCTCGATATCGCTTCACGCGAAGCGTTGGAAGAAGCGCTCGAAGATTTTCCGGGAACGGTGTTCGCCATCTCGCATGACCGGTATTTTATTAACCGGCTGGCGAAGCAGATCTGGGAAATCGAAAATGCGCGTTTACTTTGTTTTTCCGGTCATTACGAGGATTACAAGGCAAAGCGGGATCAGTTAAGAAGCCATAAGCCCGGTGAACTGCATAAGCAGCCGGGCAAGAAATTTGAACAGCCGAGTAAAGGGAAAGAGAAGGATAGGACCCAAAGCAGTGAACAGCTGCTGAAGCATATCACTGCCATCGAAGCAGACTTGGCTAGATTAGATTCGGAAATAGCCCGGCTGTCCGATTCGGCGGAACTAAAGGAGCTGGCAGCGAAATGGGAAGAAAGAGAAGCGCTTCAAATCAAGCTGGATGAACGGACCGAGCAATGGTTGAAGCTTAGCGAATAAGACCAAACGATACCAGACATGAAAGTTTGGGTTGGGTTGCACAACAAGCATAACCGTTCCTGCTCGCGCTCACGCTCGAAAAGAGTTCTCACTTACAAACACCGGCTATTGGAAAGATCCAATAGCCGGTGTTTGTTTATTTGCCGCGTGATAGAGGAAAAAGCTTAATCGTAATGTTGACGATTAAGAGAAGTTCTGTTATTGTATACACTAATCGTAATAGTTACGAATAAAAAGGCTATAGCATAAAAGAGAGGGGGAGCCAAATGCACGGCCAATAGGCAAAACAAGTTCAATCCATACGATTGAACTTTATTATCGCCACCTAATCGTAATGGTTACTATTTATTCGAAAGCCTTTTATCCGAGGAAAGGGATACGGGCTTACATCTTGGATGGGAAAGGAGGCTAGACATGGAGATGCTGCAATACGATTTTATGCGCAGAGCGATGCTCGCGGGCAGTATGATCGCGCTGATCGCATCGGTACTCGGCGTCTATCTGCTGCTCAGAAGGCAGGCTATGGTAGCCGACATGCTGTCGCATGTATCGCTGGCTGGTGTCGCCCTTGGCGCTTATCTACAGCTGAATCCGTCAATCACCGGTTTTGCAGTTGCCATAATCGGGGCGGCAGCTGTTGAATACGTGCGCAGGGTGTACAAAAGCTTCAGCGAGCTGTCCGTGGCGATCATTATGGTCGGCGGATTATCGCTGGCTATGATCATGATTGCCATGAACAAAAGCGTGAACATGAACTTATCGTCTTATTTGTTTGGCTCGGTTGTAGCCGTTGGCCGGACGGATCTGCTGGAGCTGTTTATTTCGGCAATGATTGGCGCCATCTTTTGTTTGGTGTTCCGGAGATCCCTTTACTTAATTGCGTTTGATGAGGATATCGCCAAAGCCAGCGGCGTGCAGGTGGCGCGGGTTTCGCTCGGATTCAGTGTCGTAACCGGCATGATTGTCGCTTCTGCCATGCCAATCGTTGGCGTATTGCTATTGTCCTCGCTGCTCATTTTGCCCGCTGCGCTGGCAATTCGGGTAGCATCGGGATTTGCGGCCGCGATACTGTTATCCATGATAACCGGACTGACGGGAACGCTGGCGGGGATAACGGCATCTTATGCGTTTGATTTTCCGCCTGGCGCAACGATTGCTTTTGTATTGCTGTTGCTGCTCGTTGCCGGGCTTGGCATTAAACGATTGCAAGTTATAGTCAAATCATATAAATGGAGGATATCTTAGAATGAAATATGGGTTATCGCTATCTGCTGCTTTATTGTTATGTATCGCTTTGCTGTCGGGCTGCGGCAAAACGTCCGGTCATGCCAACGACGGGAAGCTGAATGTCGCCGTTACCTTTTATCCGATGTATGAATTTACGAAGCAAGTAGCCGGGGAGCATGCGAATGTAACGGCGCTTATACCGCCATCCGTAGAACCGCATGATTGGGAACCAAGCGCCAAAGATATGACGATCATTCAGAATGCGGATGTTTTTGTATATAACGGTCTGATTGAAGGCTGGGCAGACAGCGCATTATCGGCTGCGCCAAATGACAAACGGATTGCGGTCCAGGCAAGCAAGGGGATTTCGCTTATAGAAGGCACAGCAGAGGAGGAAGAGGAGCATGAGGAAGACCATGAGGAAGACCATGGCAGCCATGGCGAAGAGCAGGCTTTGGATCCGCATGTGTGGCTAAGCCCTGTATTGGCCCAGCAAGAAGTGTCGGCCATCGAACAGGCGCTTGAGCAGGCCGATCCCGCTCATAAAGCGGATTACAAAACGAATGCGGCAGCTTATATTGCCAAGCTGAAGCAATTGGACCAGGACTACCGCGCCGGTCTGCAAAATGTCAAAAAGAAAAGCTTCGTCACGCAGCATGCCGCGTTCGGTTATTTGGCGAAGGAATACGGGCTGACCCAAATCCCGATCGCCGGATTATCTCCCGATCAAGAGCCGTCTCCGGAAAATATGGCGGAAATTGTGAAGTTTGCGAAACAAAACGATGTGAAGACGATCTTTTTCGAGACGCTAGTCGATCCGAAGGTCGCGAGAACCGTAGCTGACGAGATTGGCGCCAAGACCGATGTCCTGAATCCGCTCGAAGGGCTGACGGATGAAGACAAAACGAATCATCTGGATTACATCAGCATCATGACGAACAATTTGAAAGCTTTGCAAAAGGCGCTGAACGAATAGATTTTTCGATCCGGTCAGTTGCCAGATTACCGGCTGGACCGGCACTGTACCGCTGCCAGCCCTAAGGAGAAATGAAGATGAACCCTATACCGGTTACCGTACTTAGCGGATATTTAGGATCCGGAAAAACAACGGTGCTCAACCATATCCTGAACAACCGCCAAGGGATGAAGGTGGCTGTTATCGTCAACGACTTAAGCGAAGTTAACATCGACGCAGGACTGATCAAGCAAGGCGGCGGGCTATCGAGAACGGAAGAGAAACTGGTCGAAATGTCCAATGGCTGTATTTGCTGCACGCTTCGCGAAGATTTGCTCCGTGAAGTCGAACGACTGGCGCAAGAAGGGAAACATGATTACATTCTGATTGAATCAACCGGGGTTGGCGAGCCGATCCCGGTTGCGCAAACCTTCACATACATGGATGAGGAGCAGGGGATCGATCTCAGCCGCTTATGCAAGCTGGATTGCATGGTCACCGTTGTGGACGCGTACCGTTTCTGGAATGATTTTTCTTCTGGCGAGACATTGCTTGAACGAAGCTTGGCCGTCGGAGAAGAGGATGATCGCGAGGTGGTTGACCTGCTGATCGATCAAATCGAATTTTGTGATGTGCTGCTGCTGAACAAATGTGACCTCATCAACGAAGATGAGCTTGTACAGCTGGAAAGTTTATTACGCAAGCTGCAGCCGCGGGCCAAGCTGATTCGCACCGTAAATGGAAAGGTTGACCCTGCCGAGCTGTTAAATACCGGACGGTTTGATTTTGACGAAGCCAGCTCGTCAGCCGGCTGGTTAAGAGAGCTGAATAAACCCGTACATACGCCTGAGACGGAAGAATACGGCATTTCTTCGTTTGTGTATGAGCGTGTTCGCCCGATGCATCCGGAACGTTTACTGGAATGGTTGGAGGACTGGCCGGCTGAAGTTGTCCGTGCAAAAGGCGTGATGTGGGTGGCCACACGAGACCGGATCGGACATAGTTTAAGCCAGGCGGGGCCATCCATCCAATTCGGTCCGGCGGGCTTTTGGATTGCCGCGTTACCGCAAGCCGAACAGCAATTGTACCGGCAGGAAGATCCGGCGTTAGACGCCAGCTGGTCGGTGGAATATGGCGACCGGATCAACAAAATTGTTTTTATCGGAATCGGTATGGATCGGGAGGCCATCATTTCTTCGCTTGATGAATGCCTGCTGACAGACACCGAAATGGCGCAGGATTGGCGCCGGTTCCACGACCCGCTCCCTGCCGTGCAGGCTTGAATGCGATAACACTTGATTTGCGCGCCCCGATACGGCAGCCCGAGAGGGCTGCCGTTTTGTCGGTTATGCGCAACATTTTGTTTTTACCCGAGTTACATAGAGTAGGAGATAGTAGGGAGAGCGTTTAGAGCAGCCGGAATACGCAGAAGACGAGACTCTTATCCATAACTGAAACGGAGAATACTCTGGTCTTGAACGGTCTCCTTGCGCGTATGATGCTTCCGGATGTCCAGCTTCCGCATTACCATTAGAGCGTAAAGGGTGATCACTCTGAATTTGGCCATGAATAATCAGTTGCTGGCGCTGGCAGAACGGATTGCGGCGGACTATTTGCAGGAGAAAGTAATCGCTTCTTATCCGATTATCGGCAAAGGTTTTGTCAATCAGGTTGTGGCAGTACAATCGGCAAGCCGCAAGCTTGTCATCCGAATGAACGATTTAGACACCTATCCGGTTATTCAAAAAGAGCAATGGTGCATTAAGCAAGCGACGGAAGCCGGAATACCGGGTCCGCAGGTGCTGGACATTGGAACGGAAGAAGCTATCGCTTACATAATTTTATCGTTTGTGGAAGGCGAGAACGGGGTGGACAGTACCGCTGATCCGATCGAAGTATGGAGACAGCTGGGGCAGTACGTCAAGCGGATTCAATCTATTCCAGTGCAAGGATACGGCGAGCAGCTGAAAGATCCGCTCCAAGGGAGGTTTGTTTCTCCTCCGCATGCCGGATCGGATGGAAGCTGGCAAGGTTACGTGCAATACAATATGAACAGCCTGACTGAAGAAGACCGGCTAATCGGGCTTGGGGTTATGACTTGGGAGGAAGCGCAGCAAATTCACGGCATTTTCTCCGGCTTACTGCAGCAGTCGTTTGTATTTGGATTGGCGCATGGAGATCTTTCCTTACAAAATATAATGGTCAGCCCGGCTGGGCAAGTTATTTTGCTGGATTGGGGCAGTGCAGAGGTTGGCGTTATGCCCTACGGCGATATTTTGCTAGTAATGCAAGCTTCACTGAAAGGGGGCAAACCCAGCAAAAGCGAGTTTCAAGCTTTTATGGAAGGACGCGGCTTAAACGAAGATGATCTTCCGTTACTTATGCCGCTGTTATTATTGCGCTCATTCGACACTTTAAGATGGGCGATTGACCGCTGCCCCGAACGCATCGAGGAATACGCAGCTTTTGCCCGGCAAGTGGTGAAGATGATCAACATCAGCGAAACAAACAAGACAAGTCCCTGATATTAAGGGACTTGTCTTGTTTGTTTGGTCGTTAAACGCAAATAACGCTCACTACATCAAGCGTTATTTGTCGTCAAAACGCAAAAGACTAGTCGTGAAATGCATAGACCATACTGATAATTATCAGTTAATCTGAAGTGTGCAGCCAATAAGGGCTAGCACATTGGTCGTAACTCCCGGGTCGTATTGCAATCTTTTTAATTCGGGATAGGACGGTTGAGATGATTTTTGATCAGGAGGCCCGAATGTTTAAGCATCTTAGATCCATTGCATGGAATTCAACTCCGGTCAAGCTGGTGCTTGGCCTATTGGGCATTACGCTGCCTTTGATCGCGCTGCTGCTCTATAACAACTCATACAGTGTTAACGTCATTCACAGTCAGGTGGCCGCATCGGATAAAAACCTGATCGACATTTATATGAAGCAAATCGATGCGCAGCTAACGGAGGTTGAGCGGCATTTGGCCGGTTTATCGTCGACCGACTTAAACGTTCAGGAGATGGGGGACAGCCAGTCGGAGGACGAGTACATTCTCGCCAAAACAGCTGTTTACCGGAAGCTGACGTCTGATTTGTCGATTTATCCGTATATCGACGGTTTTTATATTTATTCGTTAAAGCACCATGACGGTGTAGAGGCTTATAAAGGACAGCTGGCGTATCCGCAGCTGCTTGATTTGCGCAAGGCGCTGGAAGGGAGGGCTATTCAGCTGTCGCAAAAAGCGCAATACGAAAACGTACAATGGAAAGTCCAGCAAGTCGGCGGAGCGTATTATTTGATTCGTCTCATGCATGACGACGATTTGTATGTTGGCGCTTGGGTGAATGCATCCAGCATCATACAGCCTTTGCTTGGCATGAGAACCGGCAGCACCGGAGCTGTACTTGTAGTGGATGACCAAGGCCGCACCCTATACTCCACACGGGACATGTCCAAGGAGAAATTGGATTTCTCTCGCGGATTCCAAGACTATTATTTGTCCGGGCAAAAAGATACGTATTTAATTGTCGGAGAGCCGTCTGCCAAAGGCGGCTTCAGCTTGTCTGCGGCCATTCCCGACCATTCCATTCTCGAAAACTTGCCTTACTTAACGAGAGCCTCCACAATCGTGATTCTCCTGGCGCTATTAATGCTGCCGCTTAGCTTCCTGCTTCTCCGCAAGGTGCTGCTGCTGCCGCTTCGCAAAATGGTTGGCGCCATGAGGCTGATTGGCGAAGGCAACTTCAACATCCGGATGGACTTATCCCATGCTCCCGATGAAATTGTCATCGTGAACCGGACCTTCAACACGATGATTTCAAAAATCGAAGAGCTTAAAATCAACGTCTACGAAGAGCAGATCAGCAAGCAGCGGGCGGAGCTTAAGCAATTGCAGCTTCAGATCAATCCGCATTTTTTCATGAATTCATTAAACATTTTGTACAATCTGGCACAGGTGAAGCAATATGCACTCATACAGGAGATGACGATGAACCTCGTGCATTATTTCCGTTATCTGTTTCAAAGCCATCAGCCGCTTGCTCCGTTAAAGGACGAGCTGCGGCATATCCGGCATTATTTGCACATTCAGCAAATGCGGTTTCCGAATACCTTTTCCTGCGAAATCAACATCCCGCCTTATTTGGAAAATGTAGCGATCCCGCCGCTTATGCTGCAAACCGTTGTCGAAAATTCCGTCAAATACGCAGTGAAGCCGGGGGAGCCGATCCTGCTGGCTATCGAAGCCGAGCTTAATGATCTGACTGAGCAGCCAACGGTTTGCATCACCATCAGAGATAACGGCGAAGGATATTCCGATGCGGCATTGGCCCGGATTCGCGAAGGAAAGGTGTATGCGGATGAGACCGGCGAGCATTTTGGGTTATGGAACAGCAGAGAACGTTTAAAGCTCCAATTCGGGGATAAGGCTTGGATGGACTGCTATAATGATGACCCTCACGGAGCCGTAACGGAAATTACAATTCCGCTGTACGCGAGCCAGGAACAGAAGGAGTGAACGGGTATGAGACAGCTGCTCATAGTAGATGATGAACCGATTGCGGTAGAAGGGCTGAAATCCGGTGTGGACTGGCTGTCCCTCGGGATCACCGGCGTGATGGCTGCTTACAGTGTCGAACAGGCGAAGGAGGTTTTTGGACGGGAGCATGTCGACATTTTGCTGTGCGATATTGAGATGCCGAAGGGAACCGGCCTTCAGCTGCTGGAATGGGTCCGGCACAATTATCCGCAGACCGAAACGATATTTTTGACCTGCCATGCTGATTTTCAATATGCGAGACAGGCAATCCAGCTGGGCAGTCTGGACTATTTGCTTAAGCCGATTCCTTATGAAGAGCTGAAGCAGGTCGTTGAAAAAGCAATAAACAAAATGGACAAGGAGCAGCATTTAAGCGAATTCAGCCAGTTCGGCAAGTTCTGGATCCAGCATCAGCCGATGCTGGTCGAACGGTTTTGGCTGGATGTTCTTCACCAGGCCATTCCCGCTAAAGAGCAGGCGATTAGCGAAGCCGCCCGGGAGCGCAACATTCCGTATTCGGAAAAACTCGTTTTTTTGCCAATTTTGCTACGTGTCCGGCGCTGGTACAAACAATATTCGCTGCGGGACAAAAAAACGATGGAGTATGCCCTTCGCAAAGCGGCCGAGGAAGTCGTCATGCAGCGTCCGGACCGCGGTCTTCTGCTTGCAACCGGCGACGATATGATGCTTGTTGTGCTGAATGGGGGAATGGAAGCATCGGACCGCGCCGGCTTGAAGGCAATATGCGAGTCGTATATTACAGCCTGCCGGCTGTATTTCGAATGCGACGTATCTTGTTACATTGGCGAACCGGTCCGCGGGCATGAGATGGCTGCGATGTACCAGCGGCTCCAGCGGGCGGACACCGACAATGTGGCAAGCGACAATTGCGTTGCTTTTGCCGGCGAGCGGCCAGTCCCGGCTTATCCAAGCCCGCTGCCGGATATGAGCCTATGGGGAATCATGCTGAAGGAAGGGGCGCGGGATAAAGTGATCGGCGAAGCGGAAGCTTTTATCCACAAGCAGGTGGAGGAGGGCAGGCTTACGCCTAAGCTGCTCGCGCTGTTTATTCAAGATTTCCAGCAGCTGGTTCATTACGTGCTCCAGGTTAAGGGGATTCACGCCCACCAGCTGCTGAGCGACAGCCAGTCCATGGAGTATTATGCCCGTGCCGGCCGTTCGGCAAAAGATGCGGTTATCTGGATCAGGCATATTGTCGGGAAGTCGCTTGATTACACCGAGTCCGTTGAGCACACGCCAAGTGTCGTCGAACAAGCCAAGGCGTATATTCAGGAGCATTTGGCCGAAGTGATTTCAAGAGAGGATATTGCCAATCATGTGTATTTGAACCCGGATTATTTGACCCGGATATTCAAGCGGGACACAGGTTTGTCTATTTCGGATTACCTGCTGCAGCAGAGGCTTCATATTGCCGCCGAGCTGCTCGCGAATACGGACTTGTCTGTCAGCTCCGTCGCCATTCGAATCGGTTATGCCAATTTCTCGCATTTTTCCCGCATGTTCAAAAAATATAGGGGCATGAATCCAATGGAATTCAGGCAATCCCGCCAGCCTGCCCGCCATGGAAGCGAAAGTCGTCAAAGTGACAGCGGGAAGTCGTAAGAACAGCAGAGGAGGAAGCGCTGTCACCTTACAATAGAAACAGCTTCACAGATCATGCTTATTGCGGGGGGAGAATGTAATGAAGAAAAAGTCATTGGCAGTATCGTCAGCGGTTCTTCTAAGCATAGCGTTGACGTTATCCGCGTGCGGGGGGAACAATAATGGCAGCGGTTCGACTAATGCGGGCTCCAATTCATCGGCAAATGCCAAAATAGATGAGTTGACGATTGCTTTTCCGAGCACTTCGCCAAAAGATTTGAATAGGGTCGAGGATGCCATCAACCAAATTACCGAAAACAAAATCCATGCCAAAATCAACTTGATGCCGATCAGCGGCGGCGAGTGGGTACAGCAAACCAACCTAATGCTTACCAGCAATGAGAAGCTGGATTTGATGTTTGTCTCCGGCGCGCTGTATAACAGCATGGTGGCCAAGGACCAGCTCATTCCGCTGGACGATCTGCTGAACCAATATGGCAGCGGCATCCAAACGGCTGTTGGCGAAGATTATTTAAATGCCGCTAAGGTGAACAGCAAAATTTATGCGGTGCCAACCGTTCGCGATATGGCATCCGACTATGGCTTAACGATGCGGAAGGACCTGGTCGATAAGTACAACATCGATGCAAGCAAAATCAAGTCGCTGGACGATATGGACCAAGTGCTGCAGACGGTGAAGGACGGCGAAGGGTTTGCGCCGCTGATTCCGTCATCGCCAGGCCAAACGTATTTGGATAACTATCTGTTCTACGATCGTTTGGGCGACGGAATCGGCGTATTGCCCGACTACGATAACGGCTTGAAGGTTGTAGACCTGTACGAAACGCCGGAGTACAAGGAACTGGTAACCAAACTCCGCGGCTGGTATCAAAAAGGTTATATTATGAAGGATTCCGCAACCAGCAAGACCACGCCTTGGGAACTGATGAAGTCGAACAAAGGTTTTGCTTATTTCGCTCCTATGAAACCGGGTTTTGCCGAACAGGAATCGCAAGCAGCCGGTACGCAGCTGACTACGGTAGAGCTTCTGCCTGCGGTTGCAATGACAAGTACGGTTACTGGCGCGATGTGGGGCGTGCCGGTTAATACAAAGCTGGAAGACAAAGCGGTTCAATTCCTGAATCTGATGTATTCGGACAAAGATATTGTGAACCTGCTCGACTGGGGGATTGAAGGCACCCATTATGTCAAATCAGATGGTGCTGACAATGTCATTGACTATCCGTCCGGCGTCGATTCTTCCACTACCGGATACAATATGCCGCTCGGCTGGATGTTTGGCAATCAATTCCTGTCTTATGTGATGAAGGGAACAGACCCGGATATTTGGAACAAAATGAGCAGCTTCAACAATAGCGCCAAACATTCCAAAGCGCTTGGGTTCGGTTTCGACCCGACGCCTGTCAAAACGGAATATGCGGCGGTCACCAACGTTATTACGCAATACAAATTGCCGCTTGAAACCGGCAGCGTAGATCCTGCCAAGGTGCTGCCTGATTTTATTGCCAAGCTGAAATCGGCCGGCATTGATAAAATTATCGCCGAAAAGCAAAAGCAGCTGGATGCCTGGGCGCAAGCCAACTCCGTTCAATAAAACATGCCGAAAGGCATAAGAAGCGACCAATACACAATTGGCCGCTTCTTTGTTTTTTTATGGCCTATTGTTCGCAGCGGCTTGTGGTCGGTAAAGCGCAAGGCGGAAGTCGTCAGCGCGGTAGAGTACGGTCTGAGATTTCCGCTAACATAAGGATACAATCGGCGCTACGCCGCACAAGAAAGGGGAGAGACGCGATGACTAACATCGCACACCGCAACAAAAGAAGGCGTCTTCGCCGGTTTATACCGCTGTACATTATGCTTCTGCCGGGACTTGCTTATTTGGCCATCAACAACTATATGCCTTTGTTTGGTTTGTCGATCGCCTTTAAGGATATCAATTTCCGCAAAGGAATTTGGCATAGCGACTGGATCGGGTTCCAAAACTTCGAATATTTGTTTAAAACGAGCGACGCATGGATTATTACACGCAATACGCTGCTGTACAATGCGGTATTTATTGTTCTCGGGTTAGCGATGGCTGTCGCTGTAGCGATATTGCTCAACGAGATCAAAAACAGGTTTGCATCCCGCTTGTATCAAAGCGTCATTATATTGCCGTTTCTGATCTCCATCATATTGGTCAGCTATCTCGTATATGCAATGCTGAGCATGGATACGGGTTTTATTAACAAAACCGTTCTTCCGGCTCTTGGACTTGATCCGATCAACTGGTACAACGAGCCGAAATATTGGCCGTACATTTTGACCATCGTGAATTTGTGGAAAGGCACGGGGTATTCCTGCATTGTATTCCTTGCAGCCATCATCGGGATAGACCCGGAATATTATGAAGCCGCCAAGCTGGACGGTGCTTCCAAATGGATGCAAATCCGCAAAATTACGATCCCGATGATTACGCCTGTCATCATTATGCTCACTTTGCTTGGTATCGGCCGCATTTTTTATTCCGACTTCGGGTTGTTCTATCAAGTACCGATGAATTCCGGCGCGTTGTTCTCGACAACGAACGTTATCGACACCTACGTATTCCGCGGACTGATGCAGCTCGGCGACATCGGCATGTCGTCTGCGGCGGGCTTCTATCAATCTTTGGTCGGGTTCGTGCTTGTCCTGATCTCCAATTATGTCGTCCGCAAAATCAACAAAGAAAACGCCTTGTTCTAAAAAGGAGCGATTGATATGGATAAAGAAAACCGGATATGGCAGTGGGCGGCGCACATCATGATGATCGTTCTTTCGCTTGCCTGCGTGCTGCCCTTTGTATTGTTGTTTATGGCCTCCATCACGGATGAATCGTCTATTGTAAAACATGGCTATACACTGTTTCCATCCGTCCTCAGCCTTGATGCATACGATTATTTGTGGAAGCAGTCGGATCAAATTTTCCACGCGTATGGCGTCACAATTCTGGTTACGGCGGTAGGCACGGCGGCCAGCCTCATCATGACCTCCCTGCTTGCTTATCCGTTGTCGCGGAAAGACTTGCCGGGCGGGCAAGTGATTGCATTTATCGTATTTTTTACGCTGCTGTTTAATGGCGGGCTTGTGCCAACTTATTTGGTGTATACACAAATCTTTCATTTGAAAAATACGATCTTTGCGCTATTAGTGCCTTGGCTGCTGATGAACGGCTTTAACGTTCTGCTGATGCGCACGTTTTTCTCGACCACCATTCCAACGGCCGTGCTGGAGTCGGCCAGCATCGACGGTGCCGGCGAATTCCGGACGTATTTCCGTGTTGTTCTGCCGCTTTCCGCGCCGATCCTGGCGACTGTCGGCATGTTTCAGGCGCTGGGGTACTGGAACGACTGGAACAACGGGCTTGTATTCGTGACGAATCCCGACTTGTTCAGCCTGCAAAACGTACTGAACCGGATTATGAGCGATATCCAGTTCCTGACCTCCAACAGCCGGATGGGGACAAGCCAAGCGCTGGCGCAGCTGCCAAGCGAAACGTTCCGGATGGCCATCGCGGTCATCGGCGTCATTCCGATTCTGATCGTATATCCGTTTTTCCAAAAATATTTTGTAAAAGGGATGACAATCGGCGCCGTGAAAGGGTAATGCGTTGTCATTTGCCCTTATTATTCAATCTATCTATAGAAGGAGAATACAATCATGATTGGAATCTGGCATGCTTTTGCCGAAACGCCCCGATGGAAGCTGAAACTGCAGGTTAAAGTTTCTAAAAAAGCGGCTTACAGTGTCGATATCGCCATGGAGCCGCTGCCGCTCTCCATTCGGATGGAGAATGTGACCGTAGAAGGGAATACGGTACGCGGCACCGGCAGCGCCTTCTGGAAGCCGGACGAGAAGGCGGAAGCCGAGCTGAAGTTTGAACAGTCGTCCTTCAGCGGCCGGTTATATATCCCGCTGTTTGGCGAGCTCCAGCTGCAAGGAAAGGAAGGACGGGGACCGTTCCTGTCCGAAGCGCTGATGGAACAGATCAAGCCATACCGCAGCGGCAAGGTTGTCCAGCGTACCGATGAACAGATTCAAGCGGCTGTAGAGGAGCTGCTGAGCCGGATGTCCATTGCCGACAAGGTCGGACAGATGTGCCAGTGCATGGCGTCGAATTTCTCATTCGGCGGGGCCGTCGCTACCGATCCGCCCGAGAAGCTGATCGCCGAAGGACGGGCAGGCTCTGTTCTTGGCGCTTTCGACATTAACCGGGTGTTCGAGCTGCAAAAGATCGCCGTCGAGCAGTCGCCGCTTGGCATTCCGCTGCTTTTTAACGGCGATATTATCCATGGCGCCCAGACGATATTCCCGGTCCCGTTAGCCTGGTCCTGCAGCTGGGATATGGAAGCGATCCGTGAAGCCTGTGCCATTGCCGCGAAGGAAGCAAGCGCGTCCGGACTGATGTATAACCATGGCCCTATGATTGATATTACGCGTGACCCGCGCTGGGGAAGAGTAGTGGAAGGCGCCGGCGAAGATCCGTATTTGGGTTCCCTGATCGCAAAAGCGCAGGTAGAAGGGTTTCAGGGCAGCTCCCTGCTTCATGAAGAGACGATGATCGCCTGCCTGAAGCATTTTATCGGCTACGGGGCGGCAGAAGGCGGACGCGATTACAACACGGTAGATCTTTCGGAAGGCATCCTGCGTAATGTTTATTTGCCGCCGTTCCAAGCCGGAATCGAAGCGGGAGCCGGTTCGGTAATGAACGCCTTTAATATTTACCAGGGCGTTCCTGTCGCAGCCAGCGCCGAGCTGCTTAAAGGGCTGCTTCGGGATGAGCTTGGCTTTGACGGCATCCTGATTTCAGATTACGGGGCGGTTGACGAGATCGTACAGCACGGCTACGCCAAAGACGCCAAGGAAGCCGCCCGCCTTGCGGTGAACGCTTCGATGGATATGGAGATGGTTACCCGCGCGTTCGATTCTATTCCCGAGCTGCTTCATGAAGGGAAGCTTACCGAGGCGCAGCTGGATGAGGCGGTCCGCCGCATTGTGACTTACAAGTACAAAACGGGATTGATGGACGATCCGTTCCGCTACATCCGCCCGGAGAAGGAACGCGAATATCATTTCAGTGCAGACCATTTGCAGTCGAGTCTTGAGCTTGCCCGCAAGTCAATCGTATTGCTGAAAAATGACGGCGTGCTTCCGCTTGCCCGCAACGCCGGCAAAATCGCGCTGATCGGACCGTTTGCAGACAGCAAGGATTTGCTTGGCCCGTGGCAGTTTTCCCGTTACGGGCATGAGACGGTTACGCTTTACGAAGGGCTGCAGGCGAAAGGCTTCACGGAAGACCGCCTGTTATACGCTGCAGGCTGCGGGGTGAATTCCGCACTGGAAGGCGGCATTAAAGCAGCTGTGGAGCAAGCGAAGCAAGCCGAGCTGGTTGTGCTTGCGCTGGGAGAGGGCAGTGAGATGTCCGGCGAAGCGGCATCCCGCATGAGCTTGGAGCTGCCGGCTGTACAGCGCGAGCTTGCCGAAGCGGTTATATCCGCCGGCAAACCGGTTGTTCTTGTGCTGACGAGCGGACGCCCTCTTGTATTGGACTGGTTTGAACGGCATGCGAATGCCATAGTGGAAACCTGGTTCCTTGGCTCCCAAGCCGGTCATGCGATTGCGGATGTGCTTCTCGGGCAATACAATCCTTCCGGCCGGCTGACCATGAGCTTTCCTGCACAGACGGGGCAGGTGCCGGTTTATTATAATCAATTCCGGACCGGCCGGCCGCAGACCGCTGCCAATGCCTCCGAGAAATACATCAGCAAATATTTGGACGGCCCGAACGAGCCGCTGTATCCGTTTGGCTACGGGCTTAGCTATACTTCGTTTGAATACAGCGGGTTGTCGCTGGATCAAAACCAAATCAAACCGGGCGAGACGCTTCGTGCAAGCGTTACGGTTAAAAATGCCGGCACGCAGACGGGCGAAGAAACGGTGCAGCTGTACATTCAGGATGTTTACGGCAGCATTGTCCGGCCGGTAAAGGAGCTGAAGGGCTTCGCGAAAGCGGTGCTGGAAGCCGGAGAAAGCCGGCAGATCGTGTTCGAAATCAGCAGCTCCGATCTGGCATTCTGGACTCCGGCCGGCGGATATGTAACCGAACCGGGTGATTTCCGCGTCATGATCGGCTCGAACAGCAGGGATGTCCAGACCGCATCGTTTGAATTAATCCAACCATAAAGCAAGGAGATGAAGATATGAGCGGGACGAGAGACATGAAGGCGATTATTGCGCAGATGACATTGGAGGAGAAGGCCAGCTTGTGTGCGGGAGCAGATACATGGAACACCCGCAGCATCGAACGGCTTGGCATTCCGTCCATCATGATGACGGATGGCCCGCATGGCCTGCGCAAGCAGCAGGGGTCGGCAGATCATCTGGGGTTGTTCAACAGCGTTCCGGCAACCTGCTTTCCTTCGGCTGCCGGCGCAGCCAGCTCATGGAACCGCCAATTGATCCGGCAAATGGGCGAAGCGCTAGGCCGCGAATGCCAGGCGGAGAATGTTGGCGTGCTGCTTGGCCCTGGCGTCAATATTAAACGTTCGCCGTTATGCGGGCGAAACTTTGAATATTTTTCCGAAGATCCGTATTTATCATCGGAGATAGCGGCTCATCATATAGCCGGGGTACAAAGCCAAGGGGTTGGCACGTCGCTTAAACATTTTGCAGCCAACAACCAGGAGCACCGCCGCATGACCTCCGATTCCATCGTTGACGAACGGACGCTGCGGGAAATTTATCTGGCCAGCTTTGAGGGTGCTGTCAAGCAAGCCCAGCCATGGACCGTCATGTCTGCCTATAACAAAGTGAACGGTACGTTCGCGTCCGAGAACGAGGAGCTGCTGACGGACATTCTGAAAGGCGAGTGGGGCCATGAAGGACTGGTCGTGTCCGACTGGGGCGCTGTGAACGAGCGGGCCAAAGGGCTCGCTGCGGGATTGGAATTAGAGATGCCTTCAAGCCACGGCGAAGGCGAAAGGCAGATCGTCGAGGCGGTGACAGGCGGCCAGCTGTCCGAAAGCAAGCTGAATGAAGCGGTTGAACGGATATTGGGCGTTGTCTTTAAGGCCGCCGACAACCGCCGCCCGGAAACCGTTGTAGATCCGGAGAAGCATCATCAGCTTGCGCGCGAAATCGCTCGCGAAAGTATGGTTTTGCTGAAAAACGAAGACGGGATATTGCCTCTTGCCAAAGCCGGAACTATAGCTGTGCTTGGCGCGATGGCGCAGGAGCCCCGGTATCAAGGCAGCGGCAGCTCGCAAATTCGCCCAACCCGGCTTGATTCTATACGGGGAGAGCTGGAGAAATCGGCGGGACCGGCAGCGAAACTGGTGTATGCGCAGGGCTATGAGCTGGATGGAGAGGAACCGGATGAAGCATTGACCGATGAAGCGTTGCGCGCAGCTTCGGAATCGTCCGTAACGATTCTGTTCGCAGGCCTTCCGCGCCGCTATGAATCGGAAGGCTTCGACCGCCAGCATTTGCGGATGCCGCAAAATCAGGTTGCACTGATCCAAAGAGTGGCAGCTGTGCAGCCGAATCTTGTAGTCGTGCTCAGCAACGGCGCCCCGGTTGAGATGCCTTGGCTGGCTTCCGCCAAAGGAGTGCTGGAAGCTTATCTCGGCGGCCAGGCGCTTGGCGGAGCGGTCGCCGATCTGTTGTTTGGCGATGCCAATCCGTCCGGAAAGCTGGCTGAAACTTTCCCGGCGAAGCTGAGCGACAATCCTTCGTATCTCTTTTTCCCCGGCGAAGGCAATAAAGTCGAATACCGGGAAGGGATTTTTGTCGGGTACCGTTATTACGATAAGAAAAACATTACGCCGCTGTTTCCGTTTGGCCACGGGCTCAGCTACACCACGTTCAGCTACTCGGAGCTGGCAGTGGACAGCAGGACGATTCACGATACCGATGTACTGCATGTGTCGGTGAAGGTAACGAATACCGGTTCCCGTAAAGGTCAAGAAGTCGTACAGCTGTATGTAAGAGATGTGGAAAGCTCGGTGATCCGGCCGGAGAAAGAATTAAAGGGCTTTGATAAAATCGAACTTGAGCCGGGCGAATCCCAGGTCGTTACGTTTGAGCTGAACAAGCGCAGTTTCGCTTATTACGATACGGATTTGCGGCAGTGGACGGTGGAATCGGGCGATTTCGAGCTGCTGGTCGGCCGCTCGTCGCGGGACATCGTATTGTCCGAGACGGTAAACGTGTTGTCTACAACTACAAAAAGCGAACCGTATCACCGTAATTCCACGCTGTCCGAGGTTGGCCAAACCACCGCGGGCGAAGCATTCGTAAATCAATTGATCGCGGCCTTGCCTTTTGCAGAAGGCCTTGCACAGGAGCATACCGCTATGCTGCGCGCTTTTATGGAGCATATGCCGCTTCGCGGACTGATTTCGTTCAGCGGGGGCAAATTTACGGAAAAGGAACTGGCGGCACTCGTGCAGCGTCTGAATGAACAGGAGGCAGGCGAATGAATGCTCCAGCTTATTTCTATCCGCAGCCGGGCCGCTATATAAGCTCGGGAGATAGCTCGCCTGCAGCTGCACGTTTTAACGTGCAGGCCGCTAGCGCCGAAGCGGAAAGGCTTGCGAGCGCGGCCGGCGTCAGCGCGGTGCTGGCATCTTCTGTGACAGCCAGTGCTGGCGGCTGCTCAGAGGAACAACCGGTGCTTCCTGCGGTTATCGAATACCGCGAAGTGCTGCATCCGCAAGGCTACGTGCTCGAATGGAACGCAGACGGGCTGCGTCTCGCTGCCAGTACCGTGCAAGGCTTGCATTACGCGCTAATAACCGTTCAGCAAATGATGGATGGACAACAGGGACAGTGGGCGCATTGCGTGATTGAAGACGAGCCGGCGTTTCCGGTACGGGGCGTCATGCTGGACATCGGACGCAATAAAATTCCGAAGATGGAAACGCTGTTTGCATTCATCGACCGGCTCTCTGCTCTCAAAATAAATCATCTGCAACTATATATGGAAGGCTACAGCTTCGAATATCCCCAATATGCGGCGTTATTTCCCGAGGCTACGCCATTAACGGCAGCCGAATACCGCGAGCTGGATGCGTATGCCGCATCCCGGTTTATCGATCTTGTGCCAAGCCAGAATTGTCTTGGCCATATGTGGCCGTGGTTATCCAAGCCGGAGTTCCGCGAGCTGGCCGAGCATCCGGACGGCATGCCGACGCCTTTCCCGTTCAAAATGCCGCCCACGACGTTAAATCCGGTTGATGCACGTTCGTCCGCTTTAGCCGAAGAGCTGTTTGGCGAGCTTCTGCCGAACTTTTCCTCCGGCTATGTCAACTTGAACATGGACGAGCCGTTTGGCCTGGGCACCGGCGCCAGCAAGCCGCGAGCCGACGAGATTGGCGTCGGCGGGCTGTATATGGAATACGCGGAGCAAATGTTTGCAATCGCCCGCCGCCATGGCAAAAAACCGCTGATGTGGGGGGATGTGCTGACTCATCATCCGGAGCTGGTGAAGCAGCTGCCGGCGGATGTAACCGTTCTGCATTGGAATTACGACGCGCCGATTCCGTATGAACCGCATTGTAAAATGCTGCACGAGCATGCTGTCCGGTATTATGTATGCCCCGGGACCAGTTCATGGTCATCGCTATCGGGGCGGACGGACAACATGCTGGCCAATATCGCCGATGCCGCCAAAAATGGCAAAGCTTACGGCGCAGCAGGGCTTGTTGTTGCCGACTGGGGAGATGCCGGGCATTGGCAGGTGCCATCCGTCAGCTACCCGGGTTACGCCTATGCAGCAGCAGTCAGCTGGCAGACGGAAGCCAACCTTGAACGGATGGAACCACTGGAGCATCATGTGTCACACCGGATGCTGCAGGACCGCAGCGGTAAGGGAGGCGGCTTGCTTCTGAAGCTGGGACGGTATTACCATCTGGAGCGCTGCACGATTGAGAATAACACCTATACCAGCTTCCTGCTTAATCACGGCTTGTCTTCGCTGGAGCAGCTGGAACAGGATACTGCGATGCTGCCCCGGATTGCCAAGCTTCTTGGCGGCGTGGGCACTCCGTTCCAGCTGGATTACCGCTACGAGGAGCTTGCGTCGTGGGTGCGTGCATGCCAAGAGGAAGTTCTAGGGCTTGATCTGGCTGGAGCGGACGCGGATACCGTCACAGATGAACTGCTGAATACGTTAAGGCTGATCCATCACGGCGCAAGGCTGCACCGGTATATCCATATGCAGCATTCTATCGATCCGCAGGCCGAAATGCTGGAGCTAGGGGAGCTGCAATCAGAGCTGCAAACGATAGGAAAGGAATTCGAACGTTTATGGCTCGCAAGGAATCGCGAAGGCGGACTAGCCTCCAGCACAGCTGCGTTTCGCAAGCTGCTGCAGCAGTATGAGGAGCGGCAGCGGGAGCTGCACCCGCATAACGGGATCATGTTATGATGGTAGGTAAAACGACGCCGTCGTAGCAGCCGCATTGTGAGCATTCCGAGGTTAATGGTACACGGCCTGAGATAGGGCGGATGTCGTGTTCTTACTTCCTATCGTGGCTGGTTTCACAATGGTATCTACGAAAGTCTTTGGCAAAACGTGCAGCCCCAGCGTAACTATCGTTGGGATCTGCACGTTTTTTAGTTGTGCCTACACGAGGATGCCGCAAAGAGAGAAAACATCACAGCCCAATCAGAAGGAGCTTCAACTATCTGGCTTCATCTTATGTTACTATCAAAATGTTCCTATTAAATAGGAATAGAAGATTCAGCTTGTCGGCATGAATACGAATAAAAGGATGGATACATACATGAAAGATTACCGGTTACGATTAGACGGTGCATTGGACGAGCTGTGGGAGCCGCTGTGGCGCCGGCCGATTCGGCTGTTCCCGGAGGAGAAGGCGCTCCTGCGCAGCAAAACCATTCGCCGGCTGCAATTCGTCCGGCACGGCGGCGCTTCCTTTATCAACACGCACCACACTTACAGCAGGCTGCAGCATACGCTTGGCGTATTTGCGCTTGCCGCGCATTTTGACCCGGATAACCGGGTTTTGCGGGCTGCCGCTTTGCTGCACGACACGGGACACGCCCCGTTCAGCCATACCTTCGAATCGCTGGAAGGAGTGGATCATCATCTCTGGACGCGGGATGCGGTATTTGCAGAGGAGATCGCAGCCATATTGGACGGCGCCAAGCTCGACCCTGAACTTATCTTGGATTATATTGACGGGGCGCAGCGCAGCCTGCTTCGGAACAAGGACGGCGTATTGCATGCGGACCATCTCGATTCCTATGTGCGAAGCGCCTACAATGGCGGTTACTTGCCAGTTCCGGCCGGAGAGCTGCTGAGAGGGATGAGCTACCGGGACGGGCATCTGGATTTTGAGCTGCCAGCCGGCAGGATCGTAACCGGGCTTATTGAAGAAGAAGCGCGCATGCATGGGTCTCTCGCCAATATCGGCATAAATGCAATGATGAGAAAACTTGCGCGCCAGCTGTTTGCCGAAGGCAAAATTCATGCAGCCGAGCTGCCACAAATGCTGGATGCCCATATCGAGCAGCTGCTTCTTAGTGAAGACCGCACACGTGAAAACTATGAAATGCTGCTGTTGGAATCATGGCGCATTCGGGTATCGCGAGAGCAGCCGGATGTTGCCGCCGAGCAGGCTGTATTGCATAAGCTGTATTTGTCGATGCCGCTGGTTGACGGTATCTCAATAGCGGAGATTTCGCCCCAAATCCGGGCAATGCTTCAAGCACTTGAACAGATGCTGGGCGCTTATTATGTCTGGCTGGAAAAGCGGGAAGGGGCACTGATGCGCTCTGCCGAGATGTTGGGAGTGTAAAAGAAACCTACATAGGAAAGGCCGATTATACAACGGTGTATTGTAACAGAGAGCAGCTGTAGTAACTTGTTCAAAAAGGGGATGTAAAACTTATGCAAATCGTGCAGTTTTATAACGATCCTGTGATGTTTACAAAAGCAGAAAACCTCTATGCGACACAAAATAAGCGGCTGAAACAATTGCTGCCTGATGCTGACATTCAGCATGTAGGCAGCACAGCGATTCCCGGGTCGTTGACGAAGGGGGATTTGGACATTCAAGTGAGAGTTACCATGGAGCAATTTGAACAAGCAGTTCAATTGCTCTCAGCGCAATATGTCATTAACGAGGGCAGCTCGCAAAGTGAATTTTTTCGAGCTTTTAAGGACGATACAACAGATCCTCCCTTAGGCATTCAATTAACAGTAATGGGTTCGGAAGCTGATTTCTTTTATAAATTTCGCGAAGTGTTACTAATGAATGAGACATACAAAACGAAATATGATGAATTAAAAACCAAATATGAAGGACACAGCATGGAACGATATCGTGATGCCAAAAATGACTTTTTTGAGTGGTTAATGCAAACCCCAGAGTATAACAGCATTATTTAACCATCGTCCAAGTTCTCCCGGGTCGTAACGGCTGTCTTCCGGTAAAGGTTGCTCAGCGTTCCGTTATAGAGCTCCAGTAGTAAATTTGAACAGGAGTATTCCCTACGATCGATAACCAATTTTTATTTTTGAATGGCGGCAGTTACAAAAAAGGGCCATTAACGCCGGCACAATTTCAGCATCAAGCTTATTTGGCCGCCAGACTCCCAGACTCTGAGGCGAACCATTCATGAATGCATCTGTAAAGCTGCCCCTGCTTGATGATAGAATAGAAAAAGAGAAACGGTTTCTATCTATCCAAAATCTATCTAACCAAAAAAGCAGATCAAACAGAGAGAGGTGCTTGGATCATGTCAGGCGATCACCGTTTTATATCTCAAGCTGTTTTGAAAGCGATTGCGGACCGTGTGGTCCCGGAAGACGTTTGGCCATCAGCAACGCAAGCTGGCGTACTCGCTTACCTGGAGCGCCGCGCAGAAGAGGATCCCGCTTCTTGGGCAAAGCTTATCGAGCCTGGCCTTCAAGCGGCAGAGGCCGAGGCAGAAGCCCGTTACGTCCGTTCATTCGCGAAATTGTCGGCGCAAGAGATGGACCATCTGCTTTATGATGTGGAACAGGCTAAAGTAAAAGGATGGCCTGTTTCGCCAAAGCTGTTTTTTGACACGTTGGTCAGCTATGTCGTAGAAGGTTATTACGGCAAACCCGAAGCCGGCGGAAACCTCGGCGGCAAGTCATGGGAGATGATCGGCTTTCGGCCGGGACCGGTATCGGGAACCAAGACGCCAGTGGAAGAAGCGGATTTGCCGCAGCGATCGTTGGATCAGCTGCGGGACCGGTACGATGCGGTTGTTGTCGGAGCCGGAGCAGGCGGCTCTGTTGCTGCGGCTGTGCTGGCTGAAGCAGGATTAACCGTCCTTGTTATCGAACGGGGCAGCTGGCTGAACTATGGAGAGGTTGGCCGCGATCATTTGCGCAATCACCGGATCAGCAAATACGGGCATAATACCGGGCCGGCGCTGGAAGGCCATTCCCGGACGATTATATGGCCCGGTGGAGAAGAGCGGATCACTGCTCCGTTTGAAGGTGACTATCATAATAACGCCATGACGGTAGGGGGCGGTACGCGAGTTTACGGTGCGCAAGCATGGCGCTTTCATCCGGAAGATTTTCGGATGGCTTCCCGTTACGGCATCCCGGAAGGGAGCTCGCTTGCTGATTGGCCGATAACCTACGAGGACCTTGAGCCGTATTATGATCGCGCGGAATGGGAAGTTGGCGTCTCCGGGCGCGGCAGTGCCCACTCCGGGCGCGGCAAACGCGGGCGGAATTATCCGATGCCCGAATTTCCCAATACAACGGAAGTGGATGTATTGGCTAAAGCGGCAGCCAAGCTCGGATGGGAATCCGGACCGGTACCGCTGCTGATCAATACGATTGAGCGGGACGGCCGTCCGGCATGCGGGCGCTGCGGCGAATGTGTCGGATTTGCTTGCCCAACAAACAGCAAAAACGGCGGACATAATACGATGCTGGTGCGGGCGCTGGCAACAGGCCACTGCGATCTCATTTGCGACACACTCGTGGAGCGGATCGAAACGGAAGGCGGAAAACATGCGACAGGCGTAAGGCTTGTGCAGGAAAGAGCAGGAGTCATTCAGCGCCGCCATGTGCAGGCAGGACATGTCGTAGTCGCGGCCGGCGCAATCGAAAGCGCAAGGCTGCTGCTGAACTCGGCAAGCGACGCAGAGCCGTACGGCATCGGCAACCGGAACGGGCAAGTCGGAAGAAATCTTCAAGGCCATGTGTATTCCGGCGCTTACGGCATTTTTGATGAGCCGATTCAGGACGGTCTCGGGCCGGGGGTTCAAATTGCAACCTTCCGCTTTGAACATGACCACCGTTCCGGCGTCATTGGAGGAGGGCTGCTCGCCAATGAGTTTACGCGGCTGCCGCTTATCCATTGGTACCGTGCGTTGGCGCCGGACGCTCCGCGCTGGGGGATCGCCGGGAAAGAAACAATGCGTGAAACTTATTTGCGCACTAGCCAAATTCAAGGGCCGATACAAGAAATCCCAACCCCCGAGTCCAGAGTCCGGGTCTCAGCCAAAGTAAAAGACCGTTACGGCCTGCCTGTAGCCCAGCTTTCCGGAGGTGTTCATCCCGAATCGCTGCGATCATCCGCGTTTCTAGGCGAAAAGGCCGGAGAATGGCTGCATGCCGCCGGAGCGCGAAAAGTATGGATAACCCGTGCCGGCAGCGGATTAAGCGGCGGCCAGCATCAGGCGGGAACGCTGCGTATGGGCAACGATCCTTCGACGTCTGTCACCGACCCGACAGGCCGTGTGCATGGCTATGACAATCTATGGGTAAGCGACGGTTCCGTGCATGTAACCAATGGCGGAGTGAATCCGGTACTTACTATTTTGGCGCTTGCGTTCCGCACTGCCGAAAATTTGGTGAAGCAAAAATAAAAGCAATAAGCCGGCCGTCTCGTGCCGGTTTTTTTTATACGCCTAGACATAATTGTGATTTCGACATTTCAGCAGGAATATTGGCATATTTTAGCGAAGTATACACAGTTATACTCCCTGCCCAGGTTTGAATGGCAACAGGAGATTTTTAACTGATGGAGGTTAATTATGAATGTGCAGTTCATCTTGTTAAAGCCCAAACATTGGATTGGAGCCATGTTGCTGGCTTTGATCCTGCTGACTCCGGCATGGTTGAAAGCGAACGCCGATGCAGCGCCTGTAACGGTAGCAATCTCCGGACCTTCCCAGTCCATCTACGGTGAAGAGGTAGTTATTCAGGCAGAACTTTCGGATTCCTCTAACAGCTCGGGAAATCCGCCTGCCGGAAATGTAACGGTTTATGACGGCGATAATATCGCCGGAACGGGAACATTAGCAGCCAATTTGCCGCAATTGGTGTTCCGTTCCAGTCATGATGCACCAACGATACCCGATGCTAAATTAACCGTTGCGAGCGTTCCGACGATTGATTGGGACGGAATAACGTATTGGGCTTATTCTTATACTTCAAACTCATTTGACATGAAACTGGTTGCAACAGATTCCCATAATCAAGTAATTAAGACATGGGAACATATCGGCAATACGCGATACATAGATACAATATCCATTAATCCGCAGAATAGGACCATAACCTTTACCGGACAGTCCCAAAGCACACTCACGATGAATTGGTCGGAATTAAACCCCGTTGAAGCCAAAGCTCAAATTCCATTATCTTCGCTTGCTCCAGGCGTGCACCAGTTAACAGCCGTGTATAACGGGGATTCGTATCATTTGGCCTCCGCTTCCGATGAATGGACTGTAACCATCGCGCCTATTCAAACCGATTCCACACTCACTTATTCGCCGTCAGCTCCAACAAATAACGACGACATCACATTGACGGCCCAAATCGTTAATCCTTCCGGAAGCACGGTGCTGCCGACAGGCGGACAGGCAGTGTTTTGGGATGGAAGCGAGAAACTTGGAGAGGCAGCCGTAGTGAATGGCCGCGCAGCGCTTGTTACCAAACTGACAGAGGGCGAACATACGCTGCGGGCAGCCTACAATGCTGCGCCTGGAGATCCGTATCATACAGACAGTACTTCCATGGATACTCTTCTAACCGTCGTGAAGCATTATCACACGCCAACGGTTACGCCTGCACAGCAGGATACCCGATGCGGCAGCGGCTCCGCTGGCACGGCATTGCTGAATGACCCGAACAGCCGAATTCCGGTCGAAGGGGGAGTCATCGAACTGACTTCCAAGGAGGTAAGCTGCGGGCAAACGCCTACATTTTATGTTAATGGCGGATTGTCTTTTACACTGCCGGTTTCCGGTCTAGATATCGCTTCCCTTGCAAGTGAATTGGGGGTTGAGCCCGAGGATGTAACGATAAAGGTGACGATTCGAAAGTTGTCGGATGACGAGGCTGGACCGTTGTCTCGCGCTGTTGCAGCTGCAGGAGCGGTCCAATTAGCCGATGCTTATCAATTTCTAGTTGAGGCTGAAGCGGCTGGAACAACGATCCCCATCGAGCATTTCGGTCAAATGGCCGCCCGCACGATAGCGCTTGCCGATCCGGATGTGGACACTTCGCTTGCGACAGGGGTATTATTCAACCCGGCGGACGGGGAACTGCATTTTGTACCTACTACATTCCAGGACGCTGACGGCCAAAAAATCGCAACGCTGCAGCGGGATGGCGCTTCGATATATACCGTCATTCGCGGACAAGCAGCACAGTTCGCCGATATGGACAGGCATTGGGCCAGCGGGGATATCGCCTTGCTGTCAGCCAAACAAATCGTTCAAGGCGGGGACAAGCACCGTTTTGAACCGAACCGCAGCATTACGCGTGCAGAATTCGCCGCGCTTGTGATCCGTTCGTTAGGGATTTTGCCTGCCGATCAGCCGTCATCGGCATTCGCGGATGTGCAGCCTGCCGCCTGGTACGCGGGAACGGTAGCTGCGGCTGCGGAAGCCAATTTGATGCAAGGGGATGAGAAAGGAGATTTTCGTCCGAATGATCCGATTACCCGCAAGGAAATCGCGTCTATTCTCATTCGTGCATTAGCTTATACAGGCCGCGAAATTACATTGTCGGATGAAGAATCGGACGCAGTGCTGGCCAGATTTGCCGATACAGGGGAGCTGCTTTGGGCCAAGCCTGATTTTGCGGCGGCCGTGCAAGCCGGGCTTGTACACGGACGGACTGAAACGGAAATAGCCGGGAACGATCCGGCCAGCCGGGCGGAAGCAGCTGCGCTTATCGCACGCTACCTCGCTTACGCGCAGCTGATCAACCCGTATTAACCGCGTCAGGCATCATCAGCTCAACTGATGCAACAAAGCTGCGGAAATCCACGTTTGCATAAACAAGCAGAACAGTATTGACAATAAGGAGCGATAATGGATGGGGTCCCGAATGATGCATTACTGCATAACAAACGAAATAAACAAACAATTGTACGGTGGACGGGAAATCCGGATTCATCTGGGAGGATTAGCCCCTGACTTAACGCATCCGGCTTATGCGCCAAAGGCAGACGGGCAAATACGTTAGTTCACTTATACCATCTGAGCGTCTTAATCTATTGACGCTTTGGCAGGAATCAGAGTTGCATGGCTCGGGTATAGTTTAAAGCTATAGCAGGTGATATGTTTTATGTATTAGATAGAGCTATATTTAACGTGCTAAACTTTTAATGCAACCAAGATAGAGAGGGAGAGAGACATCATGATACCATTTCGGCACGATCATGTAGGCAGTTTTTTACGGCCTGCCCGTTTAACGGAGGCACGTGAACAATATAAATCAGGCAATCTCACCCACGAGCAATTAACAGCTGTGGAGAATGAAGAAATTATCCGCATCATCGAAAAACAAAAAGAAAACGGTGTGTTTGGCGTTACGGATGGCGAATTCCGGAGAAGCTGGTGGCATTTTGACTTTTTAGGCGGACTGGATGGCGTTCAGTATTATGAAAAAGAATCCGGGCTAAATTTCCACAAGATGGAAACTCGTAAAGAAGGCATCCGTATTACCGGCAAAATCGGTTTCACCAAACATCCGTTTATTGAACACTTTCGATTTTTGCATCAGCACGCAGGAGATGCAGTCGCTAAACAAACGATCCCAAGTCCAAACATGCTGATTTACCGTGCCGATCCCAACGATGCCATTTACCCGGACCGGGAAGCTTATTTGCAGGATACCATCGCGGCTTATCAGAAAGCGATCCAGGCTTTTTATGATGCAGGCTGCCGTTACTTGCAATTAGATGATACGGCGTGGGCCGATTTGTTCTCCGAGGAAGGCCACAACAAGCTGCGCGCCAAAGGTTTGGAGCCGGCAGAAGAACTTAAAGTGATGCAGCGCATGATTAATGAATCCATTGCGCATAAGCCGGCAGATTTAGTGATCACAATGCATATTTGCCGAGGCAATTACAAATCGAATTATTTTGCAAGCGGCGGTTATGATTACGCCTCAAAAGTGATTTTTGGCGGATTGGATGTCGACGGCTTGTTCCTGGAATTCGATGACGAGCGTTCGGGCAGCTTTGAGCCTTTAAAATATGTAAACCGCACTAATTTAAACATTGTATTAGGTTTAATTACGTCCAAATCAGGCGAATTGGAAAATAAAGAGGACGTTAAAGCTCGTATTGCGGAAGCAGCTGCCTATGTGCCTCTTGAACAATTATGTGTAAGCCCGCAATGCGGTTTTTCTTCTACAGAAGAAGGAAATATATTGACGGAAGAGCAGCAATGGCGCAAGCTTCGTTTGGTGAAAGAGATCGCTGACGAAGTTTGGGTGTCTTAACGGAAATGAAGAAACAACTGGCCGGGGGCCGGTTGTTTCTTTTTTTGGGAGATAAGCCGGTTATTACTGAACCAAGCTGCCAAGATTGTCAAACTCAGCATGAACGCGGTAGTTCACTTGCAGTTTCGGATAATAATCGGTACGCCAGTTGGCCAGCTTATGAAACGGGATTTCACTACGGAAATGGTTTCCGAACCCGATTGGATCACAGCCGCTCTGCAGCAGTTTGTTCGTAACCCGCTCGAGACGGCTTTGGAACAATTGTTCAAGTTCCTTTTTATATTCGCTTCTAGCTATCCCGGACCTCGATTCCGTAAGTGAAGCTTTCAGGAAAAGCTTGCCGGTTATAACCGGTCTGCCACCGGTCATGGAGCTGCTCCATTTCATGCGGGCGGAGCGAATCGTGGCGCTTCCGTTTTGAAGCACTTCGACGTCCGCCCCGTAATAACGATTGCTAACGACGTTTACAATCAGCGTCTCATCCACGTTCAGCTTTCCGACCATTGTCCCTTTGTTCAGCAGGGCGGACCCGTCAAAATCTAATACCGTTTCGCGGCCGGGCTTAATAATGGGAACCATAACATCCTGCGTATACGATCTCGTAGAAGCAAATACGTCGATCAGCCTTGTTTTTGCCGTTTTTGGCGTCCAGCCTGCTCGTTTGTTCGAAAATTTGTAGAAGGTCGTGACATCATGGGTAACAGCTTGTTTCGAGTTGTTTAATAGTTGTTCCATATCGCCGTTTGTTATCGCCAGCAATGCTTTCGGGGAAAAGTTTCTCGAACGGATCGTGTTCGCCAGTTCCTCCTTGATTCCTTCTTGTGCAAGATCCTGGCTGATCACGATCAGCTGCACGCTCAGCAAATCGATGTAATTCTCAACATTAATCCGAATATTGTTGACCGCTTCGCTTGCCGTATTGCCTTCGCTCGAAATGACTTTAACAGTCAGCTTTTTTTCCGCCGGAATTGGAATTTGCAGCGAGACGCTGTATGCTTTTTCCTTGCCTTTGGAAATGCCGATAATAAGCGGAATCGAACGATGATTAATGTCATGGTAATCCCAGCAGCCGCCGGTTATGAAGCTGCAGCATATGCAAATGGCGATGATGCAAACCCGTCTCGGAAGCCGATTACGCACGCGGTTTCTCTCCCGTCTTCGCCCGTTTGCGGTAGTAAACCCCGATAATGCCAAGCATGAGCAGCAGCGCGAAACGCAAGGGACCTCCCCAAACCATTAATATTTCAAGCGATTCCAGATTGGGAATTGCATATGCAACGGCAATCGCAAGCAAGGACACGCTTGCCGGGTTAGTCATTAATTTCGGAACAAAAGCGGATTGGACGGTAAGCTGCCTCGTCAGCCACAACAAGCTGCTAATATTAAGAAGCGTGCTGATCATAATGGCCAGGATGTAAAACAAGGATATTCCGTCGAAAAAAAACCAATCGACCCGAACCGAATCCAGCAGCAGCAATGAAGGGAAACGAAGATCCTTCACAACTTCTTGGCCAAAAACGCTCACCGGCAAATACACATTCAGCAAAAACAGCAGCAGCGAAAATCCCCACGCGCCCCAAATCCAATATTTGGATACAGAGGAATGAGGCCCGACAAAAGCAATCAGGCTGAATACGTTAGATAGAATAAAAAACACGGGCATTAATTTAGGCTTGGTCATAAATTCCATTGATGGCTGTATAGGGAAAATCATATCAGGATTGACATACTTCAACACAGCTATGAATGCCAACAGCACCAGCGGCAGCATCAGGCATCCGATGACCAGCGACAGACGCAGCAGTGAATCTTTGCCGGCATAAGCAACGGTCAGCGCAGTACACAACAATAGCGCTAACATAAAGCCTATTGGCGTATTCGGCAAATATAACACGCTCAAAACTTGAGAATGCCCTCTGATAATAATCCCAATCGTCAGCAGGTTGCTGAGCAATAACGGCCAAACCAAACCTAACCGCAGCCATTTTCCCGATGCATTTAATTTGCTGAGCAAATCCGACTTATCCGCCTTAAAACCTCCAATCAGCAGCCGAAGCATGATGCCTTGAATGAGCCAGCCCAACATAACGAAAAGCCACTGGCCGGATGGCTGAGACTGTATAATACATTGCGTATAAACGAATATGAACAGCCCGTATTGCAACACAAGAAAGAAGGCCGCCGCACTGATTCCGCGTCTCATTGATCATTCACTCCTTCCTCATATCGGGTGTGAGCGGAACCATCGGCTTCCGCATCAGAGAAGCAGAGCTAATGAGCGAAAGCAGGAGATAAAACCCGCACACGATGCCAAGCGGTCCAAATAATGCGGCAAGGAACAACATGATATAACGCCATAACCGGATCACAAGCGCAAAATGATAGCCGATGATCGTGAAATTAGCAATTGTGGAAGCAGCTAATATAATGATCAGCAGATTGCTGACCAAGTTCGCCGAAACAACAGCTTGTCCGAGTATGATGCCGCCAACCATCGTCATGGCAGGCCCTATGCTTTTGGGCAGCCGGATAAGCGCTTCGAACAGCATCTCAATTATAAATAGAAGCAGGAGCGCTTCCGTTAAAGATGGATACGGCACGCCAACCCTGCTTAACGCAATGGAATAGATCAGTTCTACTTTCATTACGTCCGGATTGACGGATACGAGCGCTACATAAGCCGCAGGCGCCGTGATCGCGACCAGCACGCCGAGAATTCGGAATACGATGATCATAAACGCAATAGAAGGAGGCTGTTCCCGGTCCGTATCCGAAATAAACAGATCCGGCAGCTCTACGGGCAGCACGATAGCTTCCGGATATCCTTCAATCATTAACACGACACGGCCTTTCTTCAGAAAAAAAGCAATCTCGTGCGGCGATTCGGTTTTTACATACGGCGGGATGGGATTCCATATCGGCCGCTTGCACAGCCAGCGCGTCAGCTGCTGAAGCGATGTAAACGGAAGGTGCGCATGTTGGGTTAGCGCCTTCACAATAGGAGCGGCGAATTCCGGATCTGCCGCATTCGCCATGGAGAGAACTACGATTCGTCTTTTTTCATCCAGACCGATATCGACACAAGTTTGCTGTAAACCCGCAGAACGGAGTTCGTTTCGGAGCAGTCCGAGATTTGTCGCCAAATCCTCAATAAAACCGGTTTGGGAAGAGATCAGGATATTCTGATTGTTGGGCGTGCCTACCGGACGCTGCAGTTTTTGTTTCTCCGAAGTGACCCATGCCGCTCCGGTTCCATCCGTCTTCACGATTAAGGTCCGGCCTTTCAGCAGCCCCTGAACCAGATTGCCATGCGCTTGTTCCGCTCCAAGCTTAAGAAGCAGCTCCGGCCAAAGGTCAACAAGCCCTCCTGCAGCAGTTTCCGACATCCGCTGAGCTGTAGCCGCGATGTCTACCAGACTGCTTAATGCTATTAATTCCAGTTGAATCCCGCATAATTGAAGAGGCTGAATATGAAAGTCCAGAGCATGGCCAAGCTGCTCTACAATATGCTGGCGCTGCGACTTGTTTGAAGTTTCAATCATTTTCCATCACCTGCCTGTTAGGATAAACAGTTCATTCCATTAATATGTAAACGGGGCACAAGTCCCGATGAATGCATCGTTTCGTAACCCTTTCCAATGCCAATGGCGGATTTATGGCTTATTTTGCTATAATAAGTTCGTTGTCTATTTATCGCTTTAACAGGGAGGATACGAATATGAACAAACGTCCGCTCGGAAGGACGGGTTTACAAGTGAGCGAAGTCAGCTTCGGAACATGGGCGATTGGCGGCTCGTGGGGCAGACAGAAGATGCAGAATCGCTTCGCGCATTGGATAAGGCTATGGATGAAGGCGTTAACTTTTTCGATACAGCCGACGTTTACGGCGACGGCAAAAGCGAGCGGCTGCTCGCGCGCGCAACGAAAGGCAAGGAAGACAGCATACATATCGCGACCAAGTTTTGCCGGCAGGGAGATATCTTCGATCCGCAAACGTATTCGGAGCAGCGCATCCGCCAGTGGTGCGAAGACAGCTTGAAGCGGCTGGAGCGCGAAACGATCGACTTGTATCAAATTCATTGCGCGCCGTTTGAAATTTTAAAGCAGGGCGCCGTGTTCGAAGTGCTGGACAAGCTGCAGCAGGAAGGAAAAATCCGTGCTTACGGCGTCAGTGTAGAGACGGTGGACGAAGGGCTGTTCTGCCTGGAGCAGTCCGGTGTTCAAGCGCTCCAAATTATATTCAACATCTTCCGGCAAAAGCCGATCGCAGAGCTTCTCCCGCGTGCGAATGAACGCGGTGTCGGGCTGCTCGTCCGGCTGCCGCTGGCGAGCGGCCTTCTGACCGGCAAATTTACGGCAGACGCTTCTTTTGATCCGGAAGATCACCGCAGCTTCAATCGCGACGGCGCAGCCTTTAACGTAGGCGAAACGTTCGCCGGGCTGCCGTTCGCCAAAGGCGTTGAGCTGGCATCCCAGCTGGGCTGGATTGCAGAAGGCCGCGGCAATATGACGCGCGCTGCGCTGCGCTGGCTGCTGGACTTCAAAGAAATTACATGCGTCATTCCAGGCTTCAGAAACGTCCGCCAGGTCGAGGACAATCTCGGCGTATTGGATGCTAAGCCATTCAGCGCGGAAGAGCATGAGCGCCTGCGCAAGTTTTATGAAGAACAGGTTCACGAACATATCCGCGGCGCTTATTAAGCAGCAAGATTGATAACAACAAGCTTTCAAACCGTTATCCAGCATAACGGTTTGAAAGCTTTTTTTTGCACGGGTAAAGGCTAATCGTACTTTTTCCGATCCAAGGATTGGCAGGCGGCATTGACTTCATGCCTTGTCGTAACGTATGCTCTAAAAAGACACCAAAAGGAGTCTAATCCATAGACTCCGCTGCTACATGAGATAAGCTGGGAGAGGTTGCTAGGTGAACGAAAATCAATCGTCGCGCGACGTATTTGACGCGATTGCAGACCCGACCAGGCGCCGGCTGATTCGTCTTTTGGCAGAGGCGGAAGAGCTGCCTCTACATGAACTAACTGCCAAGTTTCAAATGGGGCGTACAGCGGTCTCCAAACATTTGACCGTTCTAAGAGAAGCCGGGCTGGTTCTCGACCGTAAAGTCGGCAGAGAAACCCGGTTCAGATTAAATGCAGCTCCGCTAAGAGAAATTCAGGATTGGGTTACGTACTACAACAAGTTCTGGCATTCCAACCTGACGCGGTTGAACCAGCTGTTAGAAGAGGAAGATAAGTAGAAAGGAAGCTGAGGCCATGAGCGAATCCCATCAGGAATATATCGTCATAACGGGTGCGAGGGAAAACAATTTGAAGGATGTATCCTTACGTATTCCAAAACGAAAAATTACGATTTTTACCGGCGTTTCCGGGTCCGGCAAATCATCCATTGTATTCGACACGATCGCTGCTGAATCAACCCGGCTGCTGAATGATAATTTCAGCATGTTTGTTCGTAATTTCCTTCCCAAATATCCACAGCCGGACACGGATGCGATCGAGAATTTGAGTATGGCGGTTATTGTAGACCAGAAACGGCTGGGCGGCGGATCCCATTCCACAATGGGCACCATTACCGATATTTCTCCGGTTCTGCGTCTTTTATTTTCCAGAGCAGGCCAGCCTTATGTCGGTTCTGCCAACCTGTTTTCATTTAACGATCCGCAAGGCATGTGTCCGGAGTGTAATGGCATCGGCCGCAGGCTGGGCATCGACATGAACAAAGCGCTGGACATGACGAAGTCGTTAAATGACGGAGCGATCCAACTGCCGGATTATACGGTGAACGGCATGGACTGGTCGTTAATTATACAGACGGGCGATTTCGATCCCGATAAGAAGCTCAGTGACTATTCAGATGAAGAGCTGAATCATCTCTTATACAGCAAGGCGCGGAAAGTAGAGATGCAATTTGCCGGGAAGTCCGTAAATATTACCGTTGAAGGCGTCATCGAGAAATTCAGCAACAAATATATAAGGCAGGACTTGAAGACGAAATCCGAACGAACTCAGCGTGCCGTTGCGCCGTTCATTATAGAGGGGCCATGCTCCAGCTGCCGGGGTTCAAGACTTAGCCAAGCTGCGCTCAGCTGTAAAATTAACGGGCTTAACATTGCAGACATGTCTTCGATGGAGGTCGGCAGCCTCATCCGCGTAATTCAGGAAATGAACGAGCCTGCAGCCGCTCCAATTGTCCGATCGCTGACTGAGCGTCTGCAGCATTTGGTCGATATCGGGCTTGACTATTTGACGCTGGACCGCGAGACGGATACGTTGTCCGGCGGCGAATCGCAGCGTGTCAAGATGGTCAAACATCTGAGCGGCAGCCTGGTGGACGTCACTTATATTTTTGACGAACCTAGTGTCGGTTTGCATCCCCGCGACGTTCACCGGTTAAATGAACTGCTGTTGAAGCTGCGCGATAAAGGCAACACCGTCATCGTTGTAGAGCATGATCCCGATGTAATCAAGGTGGCGGACCATATCGTTGATGTTGGCCCTTATGCCGGCAGCCGCGGCGGCACGATCGTATATGAAGGAAGCTTCCAAGGGCTGCTGAAGTCCGGTACGCTTACAGGCAATTATATGAATCGTCCGCTTCAGCTGAAGCGTGACTGCCGCCGGCCGTCCGGCAAGCTGACAATAAAGGATGCGAGCTTGCACAACCTGCGGAATGTAAACGTTGATATCCCTGCCGGAGTGCTGACTGTCGTTACAGGGGTAGCCGGTTCCGGCAAAAGTACCCTTATTAACGAAGTATTCCTCCGCCAGCATCCGGATGCGATTGTCATCGACCAGTCGGCCATAGGCGTGTCCACACGTTCCAATCCTGCGACATACACCGGCATTATGGATGATGTCCGCAAGGCGTTTGCATCGGCAAACAAGGTGAACCAAGGTTTGTTCAGTTTCAACTCCAAAGGTGCCTGCGAAAATTGCCAAGGGCTTGGGGTGGTGTATGCGGATCTTGCATTCCTCGAAAGCGTGAAGCTGCCGTGTGAAGTATGCGGAGGCAAACGTTTCAAAGAGGAGGTGCTTGCATATAAACTGGCCGGCAAAAACATTGCGGAAGTGCTGGATATGACAGTTGAGCAGGCATTGGACTTTTTCGATATAAAAGAAGTTGTACGCAAGCTGCAGGCAATGAGCGACGTTGGGCTGAATTACATTAAGCTCGGCCAGCCGCTCAGCACCCTATCGGGCGGAGAATGCCAGCGCATTAAGCTGGCAAGCGAGCTGCATAAGAAAGGCAGCATCTATGTTATGGACGAGCCGACAACCGGGCTGCATATGTCCGATATCGGACACCTTCTGGAGATTATGAACCGCCTTGTGGATACCGGCAATACGGTCATTGTCATTGAGCATAATCTCGATGTCATCAGCCAGGCGGATTGGATTGTGGATATGGGACCGGACGGAGGCAGCAAAGGCGGACAAGTGGTTTTTGAAGGGACGCCTATGCAGATCATCCATGCGGAACAATCCATCACGGGAAAATATTTGAGATAAGCTAGCGGAAACAAGAGCCGGCATGGCGGCTCATTATTGGAAGAGATTTTCAATTATACAAGACGCTACTTTAAGTGAGATTCATTCATTTTTGCATAAAAACCGGAATATATTGTCTTATCTCATGTCTCTGGGAGGTAAAATAATGCCATTTCCGGTTTACCCTTATATAGGCTGGAAGCAGCAGTGTACAGAGGTGCCTGTTGTATTTCCTCCCCAGCATCAAGATCGAAGGCCGGGATTTGAGTACATAATGAATCCCCGGCCTATTTTTGATAATCCCGCTTATATCGGGAGCGGAAGGCTGCACAATAAAGTTGCGATCGTAACCGGCGGCGACAGCGGGATCGGCCGGGCCGTCGCAGTCGCTTTTGCCAAGCAGGGCGCAGATTTGGTCATACCTTATTTAAATGAACATCAAGACGCAGCGGAGACCAAACAGATCATTCAGCAGCTGGGACGCCGATGTGAGTTGATGGCTATTGATTTAAGAGCGGAAGGCGCATGCGCTTCAGTTGTAGAGCGAACACTCGCAACGTTCGGCAAACTTGATATTCTTGTTAATAATCATGGCGTTCAATATCATCAAGACAGCATTCTGAACATCAGCCGAGAGCAGCTGCTGGATACGTTCCATACCAATATCATTTCCTTTTTTGAGATGACGAAAGCAGCCTTGCCTCATCTGCCTGCGGGCGGCTCTATTATTAATACCACCTCCGATACCGCGTTTTCGGGTATGGCTAACATGATCGACTATACCGCTACCAAAGGAGCGATCGTTTCATTTACCCGTTCTCTTTCACTCTCGCTCTCCAGCCAGAAAATTAGGGTGAACGCCGTAGCTCCCGGTCCGACCTGGACACCGTTGATCCCGACTGCATTCACGAAGGAAGAGACGACTACTTTTGGCACGGACACGCCGATGGGCAGGCCGGGACAGCCTTTTGAATTAGCGCCAACTTATGTGCTGCTCGCTTCTGACGATGCTTCCGCAATTTCAGGCCAAGTCGTGTTCGTAAACGTGGGTAACGTTGTAACATAATGTTTCCGTATAGAGGCTGCCGAGCAGATTAAGCTTGGCAGCCTTATATGATGGATGTACGCGGGTGTCGCTGAATGGAATAAAGCTCTACGAGGAGTATGAAACTTTTACCGGTTATGACCGTCTATTCATAGACTGTCCATTTAACGTGCAGGAGGCGGAGCCTGAATGCCAAAGTTAATCGGAGCAGCAGCGATTATCACGAATGATGAAGGCCACGTATTGCTGGTTAAGCATAGTTATGGGAAATACAATTGGGAATTGCCTGGCGGAAAAGGGGAAGAGCGCGAATCTGCGGAACAAACCGCCAAGCGGGAAGTGCTTGAAGAGGTGGGTCTGACTGTCGGAATAAAACAATTAACCGGCGTTTATTACGACCCGGATCATGACATGCATCATTTTGTTTTCATTGCAACAGCCGATCCAAGCCAACTGCCCTATCCCAGTTCTCCTGAAATCGTAGAATGCCGATTTTGCTCCCTGGATAAACTTCCTAAGCCGATCAGCGATTTTACATGCAAACGAATAGAAGACGCACTTAACCAAAATCGGAAACCATGGTTCCATACAATAACACCCAGGCAATGGATCGAATAATGATTCGTGAGTGGCCGGAACTTTAATCGCAATAACGGATGATTCGCGTATACATAACACAACATCTCATCTGTATAACAAAAAGCTTCTAAACGCTCTTGCGGCTGTTTAGAAGCTTTTTGTGCTGGAATCAGCGTCTTATCGGCAGCATCTCCGCGTATTCGATCCCGATCGAGGAGAAGCGGCATTACCTCAGTTTGCTCAAGAGGTATAGTTCCGGCCCAAACCAAGATCGGTCAACAATTGCCGGTAAGCGATGGAGGTGCGGTCCGCGGGAATATGTGCTTCGGCCATCAGATCAAGCGGCAAATCTTCAGGCGTCTGAGCTTCAACCATCTCCCTGTCCTCTTGGAAAACTTGAAGATTAAATTTTATCGTTTCTTCCACAGGGACGCTTTTATCGAAATTACGGGATATCGGACAAAATAGCCTGGTGTATCTTGCCGATACCGGCGAGGCGCAATTCAGGATCATTAGTTTGCCATCGTCTGGAAAATGTACCGTAAGCGATGCTGCAAACGGGGCGAAAACCCGGAAAGCACGCAGCCACATAAACCCTTCAGGGGCCGGATTTTCCTGGCCCTTGCCATAATTGCTGACCGTGCTCCAGTAATCAGCAAGCAGCACATTCCCGGCTCTGGCAACCTTGTATTGCGGAACTTCCGTATTGCTGCGGTCACCGAATGTTTCCGTATGCACAAAGGCAAAATGGGATACATCCAGAAAACCTTCCATTTGGCGGCCGGCTGACCCTGCAATATCAAAGCTGGGCGGTAAAATGTTCATATAATCGGGATCATCCCAGCCGGGAAATTCCGGCAGCTCCGCTTCGCTTCCCGCAAGCGAGGTCCAAATGAGCCCATAACGTTCCACCGAAGGATAGGTTATTAATTTTAGCTTTGGAGAAATTTTGTTCCCCGGATGAGCAGGCACAGCTGTACAAACACCTTCGCAGTTATAACGGAACCCGTGATAAGGACAAACAATTTCATCATTTTCAATCCAGCCTTTACTTAGTGGAGCCCCGCGATGAAAGCAAAGATCACGGGCGATTACAACATGGCCGCCGCTTCGGTAACAAACCAGTTTAACATCGAGCAGTTTAACCGCAACCGGTTTATCTTTAATTTCGTCGGCAATGGCTACCGGGTACCAAAATTTAGACAGCACCTTCCAGTCGCTTGGTGAGAACGTACAGTCGCGGGGCAGATGGTCTTGTGCATCCATAACGCCATAATTTTTCGCCATCCTAAACACTCCTTTTTACGGATTACCTGCAAACGTAAAGAAGCCCCGGGCCGCAGAGGCCCAACATAAAGGAACCTAATGGAATACACTAGGAGCTTTATTTGGCACCTCTTGTAGCCTGGGGCAATTACGGTTGCCTGGTCGAGACGCTCGTTCCAATTAACGAGCTTATACAAGGGATGTGTATGTCATGTAATATGACATAGATTATAAGGATAATAATAACAACTCGCCATATGAATGTCAATCCGCCATTTTCATAACCAAATCTGCGGCATAATCTACATCATTTTAATAATTGCGTCATTATATGTTTCACATATCTAACATACCATTCCCTTTAGAAGCCGAGTCGGGGCATTATTGAAGTTTTAAAGCAAATCTCAGAAAATATTAAGGAGTTCTTCATAATTTTAGCAGCATCATATAAAGATTTTTGATTTACGATTATGATGGTAAACAGGAGACTTTCAGAAAGTTGGGGTATAATGGACAGCTTTAATGTGCTCGTCGTTGATGATGAAAAAGAAATAAGGGATGTCATTGAAATTTACTTGAAAAATGAAGGGGTAACCGTATTAAAAGCAAAAGACGGAATGGAAGCGCTCGATCTCATTCATGAACATCCCATCCACCTTATTATTATGGATGTTATGATGCCAAGGCTGGACGGCATTGCCGCCACATTCAAAATCCGCGAGAAGAAAAACATTCCGATCCTCATGTTAAGCGCCAAAAGCGAAGACAGCGATAAAATATTAGGCCTTCATATCGGAGCAGATGATTACGTAACCAAACCGTTTAATCCAATGGAACTTGTTGCCCGTGTCAAATCGCAGTTGAGAAGATACCTTACTTTAGGCACTTATGATGGAATCCGAAAGGTCATTAATATCAAGGGGCTTATACTGGATCCTGCGTCCAAGGAAGTACAAGCCCATGGTGAACCGGTCAAGCTTACGCCAATTGAATATAAAATTGTCGAGTTGTTAATGACCAATGCCGGGCGGGTGTTCTCCATCCACGAAATCTATGAGCGGGTATGGAAGGAACCTTGTTATGCCGAGAACACAGTCGCTGTACATATTCGAAAAATTCGTGAAAAAATCGAAATTGATCCAAAAAATCCAACTTATTTGAAGGTGGTGTGGGGAATTGGCTACAAAATTGAAAAATAAATTAGGCATTGGCCTTTGGGCTGCTTTGTTTTCCTTCGGTTTAAGCGGGCTTCTGTCCCTATTCAGTTTGGGCAGCCACTACGTCCACCGCGATTATTTTCATACACCTGAATTCCGAAGCGAGCTGGATCAGTTCGCTCAATATGTCAATCTATTCGAGTTAAACAACATCACGTTAGAAAAAGCAAAACAATCGATAACTGTATCCGATGATGAAATAGAGAATTACCGGGAGGAAATGGGGGATTTGACCATCCAAATCAGCAGCTTGGATGAGCAGTATCAATCCCGAATTGAAGAAGCGCTTGCAGCCGGCAATCCGGGAGCAGCCGACATTTACAAAGCAGAGAGAGATAAAAAGATCGACGATGTTACGAAAGTGTATGGGAGCGATGACTATGCACGGGCTAAACTTACCGCCGAAAAAGAAAGGCAGTTGGAAGGCGTTTTCAAAGAAAGAGAACAGTATCGAACTGATTTTTTGAAATATAAAGACCAAATCCAATATTACTTTGAAAGCAGCCTTTCCGATAACGTTTATACGAATTTAAAGGCGTCCGGCGATACACCCGTCCAGGAGCAGATAAACTTCAGCAACATGCGGTATATAACCAACTATTCTATCTCAAATGAACCGCCCGGCTATAAAGGGCTGCTTGACATGGAACTCTATGCCGATACGATGATTCCATACAAAGGGCAATTTGCAGTAGCGAGGAATTTATCCTCTGCAAGCCCCATTATGACCGAATACCATGCCTACAAACGCGAGCAAATGACGTTATGGACGTATGCTTTAGCCAGCATCGCCGCGCTTATTTTATGCGCCATTCGCGCAAAGCAAGCAATGGCAATTCCTTCATCAGCGAATAGATGGAGAGTGTATTACAATAAGCTGCCGATGGATGTGCGGGCATTATTGGCCGTCTCAACGAGCATTTGTGCGATAAGTTTAATTGCTTCCGCAAGCGACCAATTTCTTTATTTGTTTAGCAATCCGTTTGTATACGGCTGGAAGATGGTGATCCGGATTGCCGCGGCTTCGATCTGCCTGGCCGCCAGCCTGATTCAGGGCAGAATATGGGTTGCGCAATTCAAAGACGGGCCGGCTGCCAAAAAAGATTGGGCCAACGGGCTTCTGCCCAGAACCGGACGTCGTATCCGCTTGCTTTGCGCGCTTGCCAAACAGCATGTGGCGGATGCTTTTTTACATAAAAGCATCGGCGTACAGTTATTGACGCTATTGGCCATTATATATGGATTAGGCGCAGCGTCATGGATCATAAGCCTGCATCCCGCTCTGATGATCGCCTATGCCATTATGCTGGCCGGTGCAGGCATTCCGATCGTCATGCTGATCGTCAGAAAAGCCGGATATTTCAATCGGATTGTGCTGCAGGCGAATGAACTGGCGGCAGGAAAACCCGGCCAAGAGCTGCCTGTGTCAGGACAATCCGTATTAGCCATGCTCGCCAGCCATATGAATGCCTTAACGAATGGAGTAAAGCTGCTGCAGAACGAACAAGCCAAAAGCGAGCGGCTTAAAACCGAATTAATTACTAATGTTAGCCATGATCTTCGAACGCCGCTAACTTCCATCATTACTTATACGGAGTTATTAAAAAAAGAAGATGTATCCGCCGAAGACAAGCTTGCTTATATTGAGATTATCGACCGCAAATCGAAACGGCTTAAAGTGCTGATCGATGACTTATTTGAAGCTTCGAAGATGGCCAGCGGCAATGTTGAGCTCGCAAAGGATAAAGTTGATCTCGTCCAGCTCTTGCAGCAAACGTTGGCCGAATATGACGATATGATCCGTGATTCCAGCCTTCAATTCCGGTTTTCGGCCGCTGAAGAGCAGGTGTACGCTTATGTGGACGGGCAGAAGCTGTGGCGCGTATTCGATAACTTAATCGGCAATATCCTGAAATACGCTCTCGACCGCACACGCGTCTATATTTCCATACGAACTCTGGACAACCAAGCTGTTATTTCGTTTAAAAATGTATCCCGGTATGAGATCGGCGACAATGCCGATGAGCTGTTCGAGCGATTTACGAGGGGCGATTCTTCACGCCATACCGAAGGCTCCGGCCTTGGCCTGGCGATTTCAAAATCGATCGTGGACCTTCATGAAGGCAACCTTGAGATCAGTGTGGACGGGGATTTATTCAAAGCCAACATTTCGCTCCAACGGATGGAATAACATCTAATGGTAACTATAGCGCTTGCAGCAAGAGCAGTTTGCCCCGGGCAGCTGCTCTTGCTGTTTCTTTAACCGGTATGGGTGTTACTGAGATGTGACTGAGCCGTCAGTGAAGAGGGCTTTTATTCCCTTTAGGTTTGAGATACGATAACAAGGACAATCATTTCCCATAAGGGAGAAAAAAGGTCAAGGCAGTGGAGGGATTGACTTTGGATGATTTTGCCAGTTTATACATTATTCGCGGCGAGCCTTTCCAATCGGGCACGTGCGTGAACTTTAATAAAGACGAATTACTCGTAGGGCGGGTGTCCAATCAGTCTGCTCCGGATTTGGCGTTTACGAATGCCTTTATTTCCCGGCAGCATTTCGTCATCCGCAAAGAACAGGATAAAGCCGTCCTGTACGATTTAGGCAGCCGCCACGGTACGGAAATTAATGGTGTCCGGCTTATCCCGCATACCCCGTACCCGCTAAAAAATTTTGACATCATCAAGCTGTCCAAAGGGATGAGCGTTATCCATTTTTCGTACCGGTTCGCTGATGCGACGCTTGATTTAGAGCCATTAAGCATTACAAGCCGCCTCGATCTATCACAGATCAATTGGGAAAAAAGGGAATGTATCGTAGAAGGCAAGCGGATACCGATGTCCGAGAAGGAATATTTGCTGATTCGTGTCCTATACGAGAAAGCGAATCGGCTGGTATCCGTTGAAGAAATCAAATCGCAAGTATGGCCGGAGCGCTCCCTGGGAGCAAACGGTGTTCCGGACGTCACGCTCGACGAATTGAATTCGCTTATTTACCGCGTACGCAAAAAATTCGGCAAAGACGCTTTTCTAATCAATGCGGTGCGGGGCAGCGGGTATATGCTGGAATCCCGTTTAAAATCGTCCTAACGAAAGCAGGAATATCGCCATGAAATATATTCAAACGGAGTACTCCGGACCGCTTAGCGGTACCGTCCATATTCCGGGAGCTAAGAACAGCTCCTTGGCTGTGCTGGCCGCAGCTTGCCTGGCGGACGATATCGTGACGCTGGAGGGCATCCCGCATATAGACGATGTCAGGGTGATCAGCGACATAAGCCGGGACATCGGCATGGAGCTTAGGCGGGAAGGCGGCCGCATCATCATCGACCCGCGATGGATCGATAACGCCGTCATTGACCCCGGCAAAGCGTCAAGCTACAGAGCTTCCTATTATTTTGCAGGCGCGCTGCTCGCCAAGTTCGGCAAAGTAACGATCGGTTTTCCAGGCGGCGACAACTTTGTGTCCAGGCCGTTCGATCAGCACATTAAAGTTTTTGAAGCACTGGGTGCCAAAGTTACTTTTTTGAACGATTGTTTCATTGTAGAAGCGGCTGAACTGAAAGGAGCCGACATCTATTTCGATACGCTGACCAGCGGCGCAACCATTAATGCCATGCTGGCGGCTGCCCGCGCTTCCGGAAGGACGCAGCTGCACAACGCCGCCCTCGACCCGGAAGTGGTCGATACGGCAGCTTTTCTGAATCGGCTGGGCGCCCGGATTTATGGTGCAGGAACGGAAACGATCCGCATCGAGGGCGTGCCTTATTTAACCGGCGGAACGCACACGATTATTCCGGACCGGCTTATTGCAGGAGCTTTTCTGATGGCTGCCGGCTTGAACGGCGGACAGGTGACGGTTACGGATGTTATTCCGGAGCATCTTGGCGCTTGCCTTGCAAAGCTGGAAGAAGTCGGGGTACACGTGGAATGCGGCGATCAGCATATTACTGCTTTTGGCAGCGGTTCGTTAAAAGCGACACGGATCCGCGCCGGTATGTACCCGGGCTTTGCAACCGATTTGCAGCAGCCAATGACGGCTTTGCTGCTCCAAGCCAAAGGCAAAAGCATCGTAACCGACCGCGTATTTCCAAAGCGGTTCGCTCATGTGGCGCAATTAAGGCGGCTTGGCGCAGAAATTGAACTGAAGCGCGAAAGTGCTTTTATCCGCGGCGGACTGGCGCTCTATGGCGGGTGGGTTCATGCAACCGATGTGCGCGCAGGGATTTGCCTGCTGATGGCCGGCTTAACGGCAGAGGGGTATACGCGAATCACCGGCGTTGAGCACATTGAACGCGGGTATGAAGATGTGATCGGAAGCTTCCGTTCCATCGGCGCCAAAGTGTCGATGCATGAATGGGACACGCGGGAGCAGCCGCCGCAGTCGATGCCGCGGTAAGCGGACTTCCGGATCAGGCACAACGCATGGCATTAGGGAAAAGGAATAGCATCGCATTCCGATATAGGGTCAACATAGCCTGTATGGAGCAGGAGCCGCTTCGGCATACTGCTTCACCAGCGTTTTAAAAAAAAAGCCGCATAACAGCGGCTTTTTTCTATTGCTGCAGGCCTCGCTGCCTCCAAACATGCGGTAACCGGACTCATCCGTTTATACCGGCACAGCTATAGCCTGAACCTATATCAAAGTATAAGTTATTGGTATAACCTTATAACATTTCATCTATGTTATTCTTTCTGTAACAAGGTTTGAGCTCATAACCCATTATTCATAGAGGAGATATTAGATATGACAATCAGCAGTCATGCAGGCTATCCGCGTATCGGTGCAGACCGGGAATGGAAAAAATCGCTTGAAGCGTTCTGGGCAGGGAAAATAGACGAGGCCGCTTTCCTGCAGCAGCAGCAGGAAATCCGCCTGAATCATCTGCGGAAGCAGCAGGCTAAAGGAATCGACCTCATTCCGATCAATGATTTCAGCCATTATGATCATATTTTGGATACGGCTGTTATGTTCGGCATTGTTCCGAAGCGTTTCGGATATGAGGGGGGCGCCGTTCCGCTGCCGGTGTATTTCGGAATTGCACGCGGTACGAAAGATGCGGCAGCAAGCGAAATGACGAAATGGTTTAACACCAATTATCATTATATTGTACCGGAGCTTGGAGGCGCCGAGCCGGTCTTGGCGGAAAACCGTCCGCTTCAAGCTTACCGCGAAGCAAAAGAAAAGCTTGGCATCGAAGGCAAGCCGGTTATTGTAGGTCCGCTCACGTTCTTGAAGCTATCCAAAGGTTATGCGGCAGCCGAAACCGATGAATGGCTCCATCGCCTCATTCCTCTCTATGTTCAAGTTCTTCAGGAGCTTGCAGCGGAAGGCGTTCAGTGGGTGCAAATTGATGAGCCGGTCGTCGTCACGAAGCTGTCGGAGCAAGATGTAGAACGCCTTGGCACGATTTATAAGACGTTTGCCGAGGCGGTTCCTTCACTCCACATTATGCTGCAGACGTACTTTGAGTCGATCGAAAACTATCGCGACATCGTATCGCTGCCAGTGAAGGGGATCGGCCTTGATTTGGCGCACGGCCAAGAAGGCAACTTGGCTTCCATCCGCAAATACGGTTTCCCTGCTAACAAGGTTCTGGGTGCAGGCGTAATTGACGGACGCAGCATCTGGCGCGCTGACCTGAACGAGAAGCTTGCTTTGCTTGATGAACTGCGCAAAACCGTTACTGATGACCACCTAATCATACAATCGTCCTGCAGCCTTCTGCATGTACCCGTATCGGCGGAACGCGAGACGAAGCTTGCAGCGGAGCTGAAAGGCGCTCTTGCTTTCGCGGATGAAAAGCTGGATGAAATTGCGCTGCTGACAAAAGCGGTGTCGCAAGGCGCAGACGCGGTGCACAATGAGCTGAATGCTGCAGCCGAAGCGCTTCGCGTGCTCAGAAGCTCCGCCGCGAGGAACCGCCGCGATGTGCAGGAAGCTGTTGCCGTTATTGCGGCACAGGAGCCTAACCGGAATAAGCCTTTCGCGGAGCGTCACGCCGTCCAGCAGGCCGAATGGAAGCTGCCGCTGTTCCCGACAACAACGATCGGCAGTTTCCCGCAGACGGCCGAGGTGCGTAAAGCCCGCCAATTATGGCGCAAAGGCGAATGGGATAACGAGCAGTATGAAGCATTCATCCATAACGAGATCGACACCTGGGTGAAGCTGCAGCAAGAGATCGGCATTGATGTTCTTGTCCACGGGGAATTCGAGCGTACCGATATGGTTGAGTTTTTTGGCGAGAAGCTGGAAGGTTTTGCATTCACGCAAAACGGATGGGTGCAGTCTTACGGTTCCCGATGCGTGAAACCGCCGGTTATTTACGGCGATGTGGCCTTTGCCGAGGCGATGACGGTTGCAGAGACCGTGTACGCGCAGTCGCAGACGGATCGTCCGGTGAAAGGAATGCTGACCGGGCCGATTACCATCATGAACTGGTCGTTTGTACGTGACGATATTTCGCGCGAGCAGGTTGCTTATCAGCTGGCTTACGCCTTGAGACAAGAAGTAGAAGCGCTCGAGAAAGCCGGTATCGGCATGATCCAGGTTGACGAGCCGGCCGTCCGCGAAGGTTTGCCGCTGAAGGAAGCAGAACAGGCCGGTTATCTGGCATGGGCGGTAAAAGCATTTAAAATCGCAACCAGCACGGTACAAGATTCGACGCAAATTCATACGCATATGTGCTATTGCGAATTCCATGACATGATCGATTCGATTGAAGCAATGGATGCTGACGTTATTTCGATCGAAACATCCCGCAGCCACGGCGAGCTTATTCACAGCTTTGAACAGAATACGTATAAACTCGGCATTGGCCTTGGCGTATACGATATTCACAGCCCGCGAGTGCCGGGCGTAGAGGAGATGAGCGGCATGATCGACCGTGCCCTGCGCGTGCTTGATCCTCAGCTGTTCTGGATTAACCCGGACTGCGGTTTGAAAACACGCGGCCGTGAAGAAACTGTCGCATCGCTCCGCAATATGGTCGAAGCCGCGCAAATTGCTCGCAATAAATATGCAGCGCTTTAATCGGCAGTTCGGGGGTTGTGCGTATCCCGGCAGTTATTATCTTCGATAGCTGCCAGGACGCCATCATTTTACGATGCGATTTGTTATATACATAATCATACTTGCCGACAATCGCCTAAGGATGTGTTCATATGCTTCGCGAGTCAATATTGAATAAGAAAACAGGAATTATCACATATGGAATGACCCCGCCGAAAGCGTCGTATAACGCTGAGAAAATTGCCGAAATCGCACAAAAGCAGGTTGAACGGCTGAGAGGCTTGGATATTGACGCTATCATTTTGTACGACGTGCAGGAAGAGTCGGACCGCATGGATGAGGAGCGGCCATTCCCGTACATGGCCATGCTTGATCCCGAACACTACAGCGAGCAATATTTGCATGAACTCGGCATCCCGAAGATCATTTACCGCTGCGTCGGCAAATATTCCGAAGCGGAGCTGGCGGATTGGCTGAAAAAGGACAACGGTAAAGACCGCTTCAGCGTGTTTGTTGGCGCGTCTTCCCGCCAGCAGCAAAGATCGCTTGAGCTCGCGGATGCTTATAAACTCAGCCGCCGGCACAACAGCGGCCTTACATTCGGAGGCGTTATGATTCCGGAGCGCCATATGAAGAAAAACGATGAGCACATGCGCGTTGTGGCCAAAATGAATCAGGGCTGCAGCTTCTTCGTTTCGCAAGCGACATACAATATCGAAGCGTCCAAAAACTTCTTGTCCGATTATTATCATTACTGCAATGAACAGGAAATCGAAATGGTTCCCATTTTATTCAATCTGGCGCCATGCGGCTCGGTCAAGACGCTCGAATTTATGAAGTGGCTTGGCATCAGCATTCCGCGCTGGCTGGAGAACGACTTGAAGTATTCAGCCGACGTCCTGGACAAATCCATGCAGCTGACCAACAAAATTTTTGAAGAGCTGATGGAATACGGATTGGAAAAGGGAATTCCGGTAGGCTGCAGCATTGAAAGCGTGTCCACCCGCAAAGTCGAAATCGAAGCTTCGATTCAGATGGTGAACGATATTAAAGCTTTAATCGAAAACAAGCTGCTTGTCGAAACGGCTCGGTAGTTGCGAAAGCAAGCCTAAAGTTTCCCGGCTGTTGCCGGGGAGGGGCAAGCAAGGGATGACCCGGGTAACAATAGCCAGCGATAATTAAAAGAACCGCGCATATGAACTGTCCTTCTAATAGCGGAGCATCCGGCCATTAGAAGGACAGTTCAGCGCGGTTCTTTATTTTCAACCTGTCATTTCAGCAGATGTTTATGGTTATAGGAAAGCCCGCAAGAACAGCGGCGGGTACCAAATAAAGCGCTATAAGACGGAGGAAACTCCCGATTAACGCGTTGTACCTCCCGCGCAAACTCTCTTTCTCCTTGCGGCACTCTGCGCAGCGAGTCGGCTTTCGCCTGCGTATCAATATGCGCCCCGGGAGGAACAAACCGGTTAGGGGCGATTCTGACGCCATTGGTGACGATGGCATCCATCGAGATATAAGATCCTCGGCCAACGACCGCATTAAAAACGATGGATTTGAAGCCTACGAACACCCCTTCGCCGATTACACACGGCCCGTGAATGAGCGCCCCGTGAGCGATCGACACGCCTCTGCCAATATAGATCGAATACCTTTTGCGCCCGACGCGGACCGTTTCATGCACTAATCCGTGCAAAATGACGCCGTCTTGGATATTCGTGTTGGAGCCGATAAAAAATGGTGTGCCTTCGTCCGCCCGCAGGGTAGCGCTTGGAGCGACAAACACATTATTGCTGATCGCCACATCGCCGATGATGCAAGTAAACGGGCTGATAAAAGCCGTTTTATTAATCGAAGGAAACCGCTCGACAGGGGTAAAAGACGTTTTCGGATTCGAGCTGATGAATCGAGCAAACAAATTAAAAGGGCCATTAGGCAGGCGATTGGAACCGGTAATTTGAAAATTCCTGTTGACGGAAGGTTTTCTAAGCTTTAGCTGATCACTCATATTCGATGCTCCTCAGTGGAACCGTCTATATGCCTTACCATCAAATTATTCGAAGATTAGGTAAATGTGCATAGTTGTATCGCTCCAATTCACTTACAATCGAAAAGGATGTAGCCGGGGCATATTTCCCGTCTATGCCTTGGACATTCGATTCATTAGTTGTCCCATCAACCGATCAATCAAAGGCGTTGAAGCATGCTTAATGACAAACATGAGCGCACGGTTCCCGACTCCCGGTACGTAGCGGTGTTTTGGCTTCGCGGCAACCGCGCTTTTATATATCACCCTTGCTACCTGCTCAGCCGTCATAAACCCGCCTTGGCTGATCGAAGCAAACCGTTCGGCAAGCGGACGGTAAACAGATTCCTGCGGGGTGGAAGCCAGCAGCCTATCATTCGTAACCTGCTGCCATTCGGTTGCCGTGCCGCCCGGCTCGATAATGATCGGATGAATGCCAAACGATTTCACCTCCAGCCGTAATGAGTCGGTATAAGCTTCAAGAGCGTGCTTGGAGGCCACATACCACGCGCCAAGCGGCAAATACATCCGTCCGCCTGTCGAAGAGATATTGATGATGCGTCCTGCCCGTTGCCGCCTCATAGCAGGAAGTATAAGCTGCGTTAAATCAGCAGCACCAAACAGGTTCACATCCAGCTGCCGTTTCGCTTCGTCAAGCGGGACATCTTCCGCGGCGCCAAAAGAGCCGTAACCGGCGCTATTGATTAAGACGTCGATACGCCCTTGTTCTTCAAGAATCCGATCTACCGCTGCCCGATTTGCCGCCCGGTCAGTTACATCTAATGATATAACGTGTATGCCCATATCTGCCAAATCAGCCATCTGGCCGGTACGGCGGGCTCCTGCATAAACCTCGTAGCCATTTTGCTTAAAAAGTATAGCCGATGCACGGCCAATTCCAGCAGAACCTCCTGTAATTAACGCTACCTTTTTGGGTGTCATGTAATATCCGCCTCTCTAATAAATAAGTGAATGATTGTTTAGTTATGATTCGTGATTCATTATAAGTGATTGATCATTCATTTACAATATAATATTTATTTACGACTTGAAAGGAGGCCCGATCCGCAGCGCATGGCTTGTTTTTAAGTTAACGATCGCTTATTATTTTTTCATGAGAACACGAGACGATAAAAAAATAGAGGCGATCGTACAAGCCACGATTTCATTGGTAAATGAGATCGGCCTTGCCGAAGCCTCCGTAGCCAAAATTTCTAAAAAAGCGAATGTTTCCGTCGCTACGATTTATATTTATTTTCAAAATAAAGAGGATTTAATCGGTCAAATCTATGTCAAGGGCAAGAAGATGATGGGGGAACGCGTATACGAAGGGACGAACCCTCAAGCGCCATTACGGGAAAAGTTCGAGCAATACTTACGCAACTTCGTCGCTTTCATTATGGAGAACAAAGCGTATTATCTATTTCTCGAACAAGTGGCTAATTCGCCGGTACTGCGTAACTGGTGTTTCGAAGAAACAGAGCAATTCAATGCCCCGATGCTCCAATGGTTTGAAGAAGCGAAACGCGATGGTCTTGTTACCTGCACAGATGTTATGATGTTGACGATGTATTGCGTGCTGCCAGTCGCCCAGCTGGCAAAAGAGCATATTAAGGGAAATTTCGTATTCGATCAGGCAAAACTAGATTCCGCCATCCAAATGGGCTGGAGCGCCATCACAAATTAAAAATGCCGGAGGTTGCAAAAGGATGGAGAGCAGCAATAAATACAGGCTGGCTGAGCAAGAGATCAAGTCTATTGTATATCATGCTTTCGGGCAGTCTTACCGCTCTGCAAAGGAGCTTGCCGATGGCTGGGCAAATATGGCTTATCTCATTGCTCTGGAGGATGGGCGCAAAGTAGTATTAAAGATCGCTCCGCCTAAGGACAGGCCGGTCATGCGCTATGAGAAAAACATGATGAAGACGGAAGTCGAGGCCATGCGCTTGGCGGCAAGCATACCTGGCCTGCCGGTTCCCGGCCTGTACATGCACGATTCTAGTTGCACACTGATCCCGACGGAATATTTCATAATGGCATACATAGAAGGAACTTCGTTTAATCATATCAAAGCCGCGCTTACTCCTGAAGAGCGGGAGACTATTGTATATCGGCTTGGCAGCTACAGCCGCCAAATCAATGCTATACGAGGCGGTTATTTCGGCTCTTTGCAGCATGGAGCAGGAAGCCATGGCACTTGGCCTGAAGTCTTCGGGAAGATGATAGCGGATGTGCTGGAGGACGGGAAGGACATGAATGTCCGGTTTCCCGTTTCCTATGATGAGATCGAGAAGGAGATACTCCGGTCGGAACATCTGCTGGATGGGGTTTCGGAAGCCGCATTGGTCCATTGGGATTTATGGGACGGCAATGTATTGATTCATGAAGGTGAAATTTCCGGCATTATCGATTTCGAAAGAGCTTTTTGGGGCGACCCGCTGTGCGAATATTATTTCGGCCGTTATATGGCGGGTTCTGCCTCATCCTTTTATGCAGGATACGGCATCCATGGTCTAACGGAGACTGAACAAAGAAGGCGTGTGCTGTACGACCTGTACCTGGATCTTATACTCGTGATCGAATGCGAGTATCGCAACTATGCGAACCGGGACCATCTTCGTTGGGCGATCGGAAATTTCAAAGAAGGCTTCAGCCGTTTGCAGGCGTTATAAATCAATCTCCGGTTATAACCATAAGAAGACAGCAGGATATGCCTGCTGTCTTCTGTTTCCATGCAGGCTATAGCCTGCGCCATAGAGAAGCTATATGCGGGTCAGCAATTGCCCTTGCAGTTGTTGTAGATGCCTTCAGCTTCCTGCAAGCATTCGACTGCAGGTCTTCCTCTTAGTCGGCACGCCACGATATATTGGGAATATGCCAGACGGCATAAAGGAATTCTGAGAAAACAAGGCAGCCTCAACATCATTTCCGGCTTATTTTTATCGAATTCGGCTAATTCTTTTTTCAGCCTGCCGAATGCAAACACCAGCGGTTCGCTAAGCTCGTTGAGTTTGTCGCTGCCGTATACTTGAAATTGCTTGCGGACATATTTGGATTTATTGGCGCCCGATTTCGGCTTAACGCTGCTCGAAGCGACCACCAATGGTTTTCCATTCAACGAGATTTGCATGACTCCATCCAAATTCCCGCCGGGAATGCGCTGGGTTTCCACGAAACTGACTTCCAGCCATCCGTCCTTCGTCCTCACTTCGGCGTCCGCTGAGAATATTGCAGTTCCTCCTACTAGTTTAAAGATAACGGCCATTCCAGTTCCCCCTCTCAAAAACACTACTTCTTCATATAATGCATAGGAAGAACGAGGAGAAACCGGTAAAATATCTAATTTTGATAGAGGAGCCTCAAGATGCAGGCATTAGACGCTGTAACGGCGTACCGTCAGCCATATCTCCGGCGTATTGGATATCTTTATGCTGCTGCAGGTTCGACGATCGGCCGCCTAACCGATTAGACGGTGCTGCAGATGGATGATATAGTCTAACTATCAATCAAAATCGTTGTTAGGTGGTTACAAAATTGACAGAACAGCATGTATACATCCGGTATCCCGAGAACGAGGACGCCAAAGAGCTGGCAGCAATGTACAAGCGCAATAAAGCGTTATTCGAGAAATTTTCCCCAAGCAAGCCGGAAGAACATAGTACAGAGGAACACCAGCTCACAATGATCATTCAAAGCAAAGCAGACCGTGCTGCGGATCTGAGATATGAATTCGTCGTATGTCTGAAGGAGACCGGCCGGATTATCGGCACTGTCAGCTTGTTCTTTGTGTCGCGGGGCTCGCTTCAAAACTGCATGATCGGGTATAACTTAGACCAGGACTATAATGGCAAAGGTTATATGACGGAGGCAGTGAAGCTCGTAACCCGATATGCGTTCGAACAATTAAAGTTTCACCGGATTATCGGAGAAGCGTCGCCTCGAAACCCGGGATCGATCCGCGTGCTGGAAAAAGCAGGTTTTCATAAAGAAGGCATCGCGCGCAGCAGCGTTAAAATTAACGGGATATGGGAAGATCATCAAGTTCTAGCCATTATTAATCCGGACGACCGTATATAGCGGGACGGTGCATAGCTTGTACAAAACCGCGCAGCAGCGCGGTTTTTTTATGTTTTTGTCCGAAAGTGAAGAAATTGTTTGACACCTTAATTGAGAAACATTATCATTTTAAAATATCATTCCTAGCCTTGAATTCGATACCGTCTTTGAAAGGAAGCGTCCAATATGAAAGAGAAACTCCCGCTTGCGCCTGCTGTACTCACATTGTTGTACGCCTTTCAACGTACAGAAGGACACAAGAGCTGGCCATGCAGGCCTTCCAATGCCGGACTGGACATCCTGCTAATCGCTACGAAATCATCGGCAGCCCGCATAGAGGCGGGTAAAGCCTATTTTATTTGCGGCGAATTTACGGCACATGATTGGGAGTTTGAGCAAATAGAAGGCTTTCTGTTCCTATTCCAACAGCAAGAGACGGACGGGCGGTTTGAAGCATTAGCTTTGCCTATCCTCGAACCCTACATCAAACTATGTGAAAATATCGCCTCCCATTTCAACGCAAAAGAGGATTTGGAGCGGTTCCGCGGCCATGTTTATTTTCAAGAATTACTCTACGAGCTTTACAGGCTTCGCGAACAATGGAAGCTGAACACCAGAACGGCGGTGGAGCACACCCGCTTGTATATGCTGAACAACTACGCCGAAGAAATGACGGTGGAAGAGTTAGCGTCCATGGCCGGGATCAGCCCGGCTTATTATATGGAAGTTTTCAAAAAGCTGGCTGGCAAAAGCCCAATCGACTATTTGACCTCCGTCCGAATCAATGCGGCTAAGAAACTTCTGGACGGCACGAAAGCTCCTGCTTATCAGGTGGCAGAATCGGTCGGATATAAAGATCCGTTTTATTTTAGCCGGCAGTTCAAAAGGGTTACGGGAATGGCGCCATCTCGTTACGCGCGGCGAAGCTCATTGAGAGTTGCCGCGCTACATTACCCGATGACAGGACATATGCTAGCGTTACAGCATATTCCCTATGCAGCGCCGCTGGACAGAGAATTTTGCCAGTTTTATAAACAAAAATACGAGCTTCATATACCGGTACACTTGCGGGACCCGGCCGTGGATACCAATATGATGTTTAACTTAAACGCGCTGAAGGAAGCAGAACCTGATATCGTCATATCCGGAGATTGGCTTTCCGAGACCAACAAATCAGAGCTAAACCAAATGGCCACTACACTATATGTGCCTTGGTGGGAAAAGGACTGGCGCGACCATCTGCTCATTGTCGGCGGATTTCTGGGGTGCATGCCCAAGCCGAGCAATGGCTTGACAAATACGACAGGCGAGCGGCTGTCATCCGTGAGCGGTTACAAAAACGCGTAGGGGAGAGCAGCATAATGGCGATTCATGTTATGCACGGGCAAATCTACCGGTTTGGAAGACGTAATTTAGGGACGGTATTGTATAATGACCTGCAGCTCAGGTTCGCCGGCCATAGTCCGGGGAACGATTATGAACCTATCACCTTTGAACAGCTGGCTGCTTGTAATCCAGATAAGCTGTTAGCTGCCGTCTCGGACGATCCGCAATCGGCAGCATTGTGGGCGGCTGTCACGGCTAAAGCAGAATGGAAAGAACTGACAGCCGTGCGCAGAGGCGGTGTGTACCGGATTAAGCCGGACCCTTGGTTTGATTATTCCGCTTTGGGCAATGAGCGGATATTAAATGCGGTTGATAAGCTGTTTTCCTAGAATCGTCCATAACTATCCTGCAATTATCCATGGAAAAAAGATGGTTCGAATAATATACTTTCATGGTGATAGTGATTATCAATATCAGGAGGAAAACATGTTTACAAGAACTTTTTATCCCGCCATCATGATTATGGTAATATCCATTGCTTTATTGGGTTGCAGCAATACAAACAATACTCCATCGCCAGCTGCTCAATCACCAGCACCAACCGCAGCGAATGCCGGCGCTTCCGGAGATGCTTCCGAAGCTTCCGCCAAACCGGCGGAACCACGTATCGCAGAAGACGGCATGGGCAACAAAGTCGAAATTCCTGCTAACCCGCAGCGAATTGTAGCTCCTTATCTGGAGGATGCTCTGGTATCGTTAGGCATTAAGCCCGTCGCTCAGTGGTCGGCCGGCGATTTGTTGCTGAACTATTTGCAGCCGCAGCTGAAAGATATTCCGAAGCTGGACTTTGTGAAGCTCGATCCTGAACAAATCGCCAGCTTCGAGCCGGACCTGTTTATCGTGCCGTTTGCTGTACGGGCGGAGAATGGCGCTTATGACCAGTTCGCCAAGGTTGCCCCGACGTATGTATTCCAAGATGCTACAAAAGACTGGAGAAACACGCTTCTTACCCTTGGCGACTTATTGGACAGGAAAGATCAGGCGAATGAAGCTTTGAAAAACTATGACGCAACAATGGACGGCTTGAAACAAAACCTGCAGCAGCAAATTGAAGGAAAAACAGCCGCTATTATGCTGATTTCAGACAAGTCGTTTTCGCTGATGCAAGAACAAACCTACAGCGGCAATGTCGTCTACGGAGAGCTTGGATTCCAAGTGCCGGCAATGGCGAAAGGAAATGATTGGAAGGACATTTCCTTGGAAGTTCTGCCGGATTTGAATGCCGACTATATTTTTCTCATGCAAGTAGACGGAGCCGATCCGCTTAAGAATCAAGATTTTGTTGCGATCTACAGCACTTCCATCTGGAAAAACTTAAACGCGGTAAAAGCAGGACATGTGTACAGCGTTGACCGCGATTACTGGATTAACACCGGTCTAAATGCGAACGAAAAAGTCGCTCAGGACGTGCAGCAATTTCTGTCCAACTAACCGATCTGCACAAATCAAGGCCGCCCCGCCAGCCATGGCTTACGGGCGGCTTATATTCCGTTGCTGCCGGGTGTGCTGCGTAAAGCATCCGTAACATTAGTTCTATCGAGCTTGCCAAGCAGGAAGCCGCCAGCTGTTATCGAATGTAATAATTGGAAGTTATGGATACTGAATGATGAAGGAGGGGAGTACATGTGCAGATTTGAGATTCGCTCCATGCAAAGTCTAAACGATAAACAACGGCGGTTGTTTGTATGGAGCCAGAACGCAATTACCGCATATCCGTTGAGCAGCCAAACGTAGTTTATCGTGTAGACTTTGCTCCCTTAAAGACAAATTTAAGGAGCGAAGCTGCTATGAAATATGTAAATGCTGACATTATACTTCCAGAACCATTGCTAAAAGAAATACAAAAGTATGTTCAAGGCGGAATGATCTATATCCCTACCCCTGAATCGGCACGAAAAAAATGGGGTGAAAAATCAGGGAGCAGGAACCTGTTGAGCCAGCGAAACGAAATGATCCGAAAACATTTTTCCGAAGGCATGACCATCGACCAGCTCTCTGGCCAGTACTGCCTGTCCTGCGACAGCATTAAGAAAATCATTTATTCCAAAAAATAGAAGTCAAAAAGAAGTCACATCGGATTACGCGAATGTGGCTTTTTGTTTGTGTATAAATTCATTTAGAAGTGTTATTACAATCTGCGGGGAATTTTTAAACTATTTGTCCGCTTGCGGAATGTCCGTATCTGCACCGCTGCCATTTCGACTTCGCTGGAAGTTGATTTTTACGAGAGAAGCGGCTGAATCATCAGCCGCTTCTCTTATATGTGCTGCCAGCCATTTGGTTTTAATGATGGTGATGGGCATGCGCATCAGGCGGTCCCGCTTCAGCCGTGCATAAAATGGATTCGTCATGGCGGTGCTGCTCGGATTCTATTTGCAAAGTAGAGTGCTGAATATGATGATGCTCGAGCATATGCTCAATGCGTTGGATTAGGACATCCGTTTCATATACGGTTTTGTCTCCTGCGACAACGATATGGGCGGTAATCGCATTCAAGCTGCTGGTAATCGACCAAATATGCACATCATGTACGGATTGAACGCCCTCGATCTGCGAAATGGCTTGTACAATGTCGTCTACTTGAACGTTGCGCGGCGTTCCTTCCATTAACACATGGAGGGATGACTTCGTTATGGAGTAGCCGCTGCGGAGAACAAGAACAGCAACGATTACGCTGGCCAGCGGATCAGCCCAGTCCCATCCGAACAAAATGATCAGCAAAGCTGCCGCAATGGCTCCGATCGAACCAAGCATATCGCTAATAACGTGCATGTACGCCCCGCGCATGTTCAGATTGTGTTCCGTATCGCTCCCGCGCATCATCATCCAAGCGACGGCTATATTAACGAGCAAGCCAACAATGCTGACGGTCAGCATGCCAGTTGTAGCTACATCCGGCGGCTTCAGAAACCGATGAACCGCTTCGTATAGAATATAAAGCGAGATCGCAAGCAAAGTAACCCCATTCAACATTGCCGCTAAAATTTCAAACCGCTTGTATCCGTACGTTTTTCCTTCGTTCACTGCTTTTTCGCCAAATGTAAACGCAAGCAGAGCGACCGCTAACGAAAGGGAGTCCGAAAGCATATGTCCCGCATCTGAGAGCAAGGCCAAGCTGTTGGTTAAGAATCCTCCGGCAGCTTCGACCAGCATATACACTGTAATTATAAAGAAAGATACCCGCAAAATCTTTTTGTTATTAGTTCCATGCGTGTGGTTATGATGGTGTTCCGCCATATGCAGATCGACCTACTTTCAGCTTCATATTATATGAATAGTTGTTCATATGTTATTATATGCAGACAGCAGGCATTATTCAAGGGAAACACGGCAATCGGTTTGCTCCCGATGATATCCATTCATTAGACTAATTTACAGCTTCATTTTATACTTAGTGCAAGTTGTTTTAAGTGATTGAGGGAGGCAGAACATGATAGCGGGTTTATTTATCATCTGGCCGTAGATCCCGGCTTTCGCAAGCAGAAGATTGGCCACCAACTGGTGAGTCAAAGCCTGGAAGGGTTAGCCGGTCAAGGGATTGATAAATGTCATATATTTGTAATCGAAGACAATCTAACAGGCAATCATTTCTGGACGGCTGCCGGGTGGGAAAAAAGAAGCGGATTTTATGTATTCTCTAAACATATAAAAAAATAAAAAACCGCTTAACCAGCGGTTTTTTTATTTTGTGCATAGAAGTCCTTGCCATTCGTCCAACAAGAACTTCTATGCAGCTTCCAGTCCGGGCACAACTAGTCCATCCTGTGAAGGAGAGCTTTAACGTGCAGATGCTTATCCTTCTTCCACCGCGTATTTCTTCTGATTGCGAAGGACAGGGAACAGCCCGTACATCCAAATAACAGCGACAGCGAGCGTACCAATGCCGCCAATCACGGTTGCCGGCACAGCGCCTGCGAGCTGGGCCATTGAGCCGGACTCGAATTCGCCAAGCTGGTTCGAGGTGCCGATGAACAACGAATTGACAGCATTAACGCGGCCTTGCATATCCTGCGGCGTGTTAACCTGTACGAGCGTCGAACGGATGACTACACTGACGACATCGGAAGCACCGGTCAGGAACAGCGCGACAAGCGACAGCCAGATGCTGTGGGAGACGCCAAACAAAATCGTAGCCAAGCCAAAAACTACAAGCGAGGCAAAAAGCCATTTGCCGATGGCTCTCTCAATGGAAAAGCGCGTCAGAATCAGCGAAACGATGATCGCTCCAACAGCCGGCGCGGACCGGAGCAGCCCGAGGCCAAGCGAGCCGGTCTTTAATATATCTTCCGCAAAGATCGGCAGCAGCGCCGTTGCGCCGCCAAGCAGAACGGCAAACAGGTCGAGCGAAATGGTGCCCAGTATAATTTTGCGGGCGAATACAAATCGAAGGCCGCTGAAGAACGTATCCATGCTCATGCTGTCCAGCTTCTTCACAAAATGTACGGTCTTCACGAAAAAGATTAGACTGACGGATAGGAGAAGCGCCGCCAGTGTCGTGATGTAAGCGGCGGAAATGCCCCAGATCACAAGCACGCCGCCGAGCGATGGCCCAAGAATCATTGCGGTTTGCATCGCCGATGCGGACCAAGCGGACGCCTTCGGCAACTGCTCGCGGTCCACTATGTCCGGCACGAGCGCGGCCGAGGCAGGGCCTTCAAAAGTACGGCAAGCGCCAAGAATAGCAGCGGCGATTAACAAATGGACGGAGCTCATCCAGCCTTGTACGCTGCCAATAATAAGCAGCACGACGACGGCACTCTCGATCAGCTGGCAAAGATAAACAATCGTACGGCGGTCATAACGGTCCGCTGTTTGTCCTGCCGGCAGCGTCAGCAGCAGCATAGGCAGAAACTGGGCCAAGCCGACGAAGCCAAGCTGAAGAGGGCTGTCCGTCAGCGCATACATTTGCCAGCCAATGGCGACGGACAAAATTTGAAAAGCGCTGGCGGAGAAAATCCGCGCTATCCATAAGCGCAAAAACGAGCGGTTACGGAGCACGGACGAGTGGTTACTATTCAATGCAAGACATCCTTTCTTCGTTGTACGGAATGATTTTGCTATAAAACGGGATAAATCAATACCTTAGCTTAAAATGAACCGTTCAGCTTCGGCACATACATAACTTTAATCGCGTTATTTATTTTAAATTAAATCAAAAAAAGAAGAAAGGAATTTATTAAGTACGTTTATTATTTATTTCTTCTCGAACAGGCGCCATCGTTCCATTCAAGGATCAACAGATGCTCCAACCATAGCTTGTAGATTATACTAGTGGAGTCTTGTACTTCTTCGAAAGGGGCGAGTTCATGCTCTATATATTTAGCGGGTTGCCCGGTACCGGGAAATCCACATTGTCAGCTGCCCTGGCTGCACAGATAAAGGCTGTGTATCTCCGGGTCGACGCTGTGGAGCAGGCGATGCGGGATATTGGAATGAAGGCTGACGGGCCTGAAGGTTATTATGTCTGTTACGCGCTTGCAGCGCAAAATCTCCGATTGGGATTAGACGTAATTGCGGATACGGTAAATCCCATCCGCATCACGCGCGAAGCGTGGCGCGGCGTCGCGGCGTCAGCCGGAGCTCCATTTGCGGAAATTGAAGTCGTCTGCACGGACGTTTGTGAACATAAGCAGAGAGTCGAAACGCGCACTGCCGATATTCCCGGTCTTGTTCTGCCAACTTGGGAAGAAGTCATAAATCGGCATTACGAGGAATGGGACCGGGATCGGATTAAGATGGATACCGCTCATAAAACTGCAGCTGAAACTTTAACTGAATTATGCGGCCAGCTGCATCGTTACAGAATGGATGAGAAGGAGCGAATATGATGCAACTAGAGCAATTTTACTGCCGAAATTACCGGATCGGGCCTTCCGAATCGGATTTCCGGTCCATGTACCGGCCTTCAGCGATGTTGGAGCATATGCAGCTCGCTGCCGACGGAGATTTGAATGCAATGGGGATCTCCACTTCCGAAATGTTGGAGCAAGGACTTGGCTGGATGCTGCTGGCGACGGATCTGAGCATTCTTCATCCTGCCCGGCTGGACGAAGAAGTGTCGCTTTTCACTTGGAGCAAAGGAAGCAAAGGGGTTTTGTGGCTGCGGGATTTCATCTTGACCAATCATGAAGGAGATCGCATCGCTGAAGCCCGGACATCTTGGGCGCTCATCGACTTGCAGAAGCGCAAGCCTTTGAGGCCGTCGGCAATGCCTGTTGAAGTAAAGGCTTATCCGGAGCATTCCCTTGGCGATATTCCGGAAAAGATTATACTCCCGGAAGGGCGGCAAACGCGGGAAACAGATCGATTCACAGCCCGATACAGCAGTACCGACAGCAACGGGCACATGAATAATGCCCGCTATGCCGATCTTTGCTGCGATAATTTGACTCCGGTTGAACTGGCTGCAGGAATTAGACGATTGCAAATTTCATACTACCGCGAAGTACATATGTTTGAGCAGGTGATCATAGAACGGACGGATGCCGCCGATGGGATCATTTGGTTTCGGGGGATGGCAGCAGATGAAAGAGGCACCGTTTTTGAAGCAAAATTGCAATTGAACGGGGCAGCTTAACTGGCTGAACTTGCAGTTTCCCTGCTTAACGTTATCCGTCTGCTGCAAACGATCGCAACTTTGCCGGCCGGGAATCGTCTTACATGTGGAAGAAAACGATCATTCATGCAGTGAAATAAAATAAAAGAATAGGAAGGTGTTATCCGTGAGTGAATGGAATGAGCAAGCGATCCGGCATATGGTTATCTTTAATTTGAAGCATGAGCAAGGCTCAGCCGAAGCGGAGAAGTTTTTGGCCGACGGCCAAGCAATATTAGCTTCTATCCCGACGGTTTCGAACTTTGGCGTTTTCTCGCAGACGAGTGTGAAGAACCCTTATCAATATGGCTTCTCGATGGACTTTGCAAGTCAGGCCGACTACGATTTCTATAACGAGCATCCTTCGCATACCGGTTTCGTGAAAGAGCGCTGGGAGCTTGAGGTTACGGACTTTCTCGAAATTGATTTTCAACTAAAACGCTAACGACAAGGAGATCGGAACTATGAAGATTGATCTTTCTGGACAAACCGCCTTGGTAACGGGAGCTACAGGAGAGCTTGGGCGTGTTATCGTTCGTACACTGGCAGAAAGCGGGGCGGACATTGCTTTGCATTACCATAGCAACGAAACTAAAGCGGCCGAATTGAAAAATGTGGTCGAAGCGCTTGGGCGGCGCGCCGTTGCCGTCCAAGCCGACGTAACGAAACAGGACGCAGTCCAAGCATTGAAGCAATCCATTGAAACGAGTCTGGGACACGTCGATATCGTCGTGGCGAACGCGGTTGCGCAGTACAAGTGGACATCGGTGCTGGAGCAGCCTGCCGAGGATTATGCAAGCCAATTTGATTCCTGCGTCATGCAAAGCGTGTATTTGGCGAAAGCTTTCATCCCGGGCATGATCGAGAGGAAGGGCGGGCGCTTTATCGGCATTAACACGGAGTGTTCGATGCAGAACTTCCCGTCGCAATCGGCCTATGTAGCGGGCAAGAGAGGCATGGACGGAGTATATCGGGTGCTGGCGAAGGAAGTTGGCGAACATCAGATTACGGTCAACCAGGTCGCGCCGGGATGGACGATCAGCGAACGCGAGCGTACGAACGGCATCGCTGAAAGCAGCGATTATATCAGGAACGTGCCGCTTAGGCGCCGCGGCACCGATCAAGAGATCGCGAATGCGGTTGCTTTCCTCGCTTCGGACCTGGCCAGCTTCATTACGGGAGCTTATATACCGGTTAACGGCGGAAACGTCATGCCGGCTATTTAATTCGAACTTGCGAATTAAAGCAACCCGTTCATCTTGATGCGGGGGTTGCTGCAGCTGTGCTCTTGTTGCTGCTGGCTACACGGAGCAGTAAACGGCAATGATGGCCAAAGTCACACATCCGCTTCACCTACAATATGATGAGTCTAGAAATCAAAAGAGGTGAGCCAATGGCAGTCGTAAAAGCCAGGAAACAGGATGTCGATATGTTGGCAAGGTTGCTCCGTGCTGAAGCCGAAACCGAAGGCGAAATGGGCATGCTTCTAGTTGGAAATGTTGGCATTAACCGGATAAGAGGCAACTGCTCCGATTTTAAAGGAATCCGGACGATTCCCCAAATGATTAACCAGCCGCATGCGTTCGAAGCGCTGCAGCATAGTTTATACTATCAAGGCGCAAGGGACAGGGAGCGCCGGCTGGCGCAGCGGGCTGTCAATGGGGAGCGGAATTGGCCGGCCAAATTTTCCTTATGGTATTTCCGTCCGGGCTCGTTCGAAAATCCCGGACCATGTCCGCCAACCTGGTATAATCAGCCGTTCGCAGGACGCTGGAAGAAGCACTGTTTTTATGAACCAACCGGAGAAGAATGTGAAAATGTATATAATACGTTTTAATAGCGATACAACGAAAGCCGCCTATGAGGCGGCTTTTGTTATTCCATGCAGGTGTATGAGCGCTAGACCAAACCACCTCTTTGAAGCTGACGGAGAGGTCATTGATTATTTGTTAACCTTTTATTATAAAAATAGGTTTACAATTAAAAAGCGCCGAATTATAATTCAAAACATTAGCTATGAACGTGATATACAACATTCATTGCTTGATTTCTACATAGGTCAACGTGCGCCGGTGCAAGGGCATATAATCTAAACGAAGGTGTGACTGAACATGAATCTGGCAGTACCCATACTAAACCGTGCTTCGCGGGAACCGGACCGAATCGCTATTTCACACGGGCAGAGGCAGCTTACCTATTCCCAGCTCATAGAACGGGCCCAAAAAATCGCTTATGGACTCCGGAAATCCGCCTCAACTCGTGATAAGATCGTAATCCTATCCGGCAACCGAATAGAGTTTGCTGAAGTTTTTATAGGCGCTGTATATGCCGGTTATGTGCCTGTTCTATTAGATCCTGCGTGGAATCCGCTCCAAGTAAACCAAATAATCCGGCAATGTCAGCCGAAAGCCATTTTTTGCGAGCAGCGCTTTACCGGGATGATAGCCGGGGAACACAGCCATATCGAACGTTTCGTTTTCCCTAATGAACAGCCCGGGAACTATGAGCAGTGGCTGACTGCATGCAAGCCCGATGCTGTTACGGAACGAGCCAGCGAAACTTTATTTATTGGTTTTACATCAGGGACGACAGGCGTTCCGAAAGGATATATGCGATCTCATGACTCCTGGATTCAAAGCTTTGAAGTAACCAACGCGGCTTTCCAGCTCGATATAATGGAGCATGTATCGGCACCCGGCCCTTTTGTGCATTCCCTCTCGTTATTTGCGCTGGTGCAATCCTTGTACAGCGGTGCAACTTTTCATATTTTGCAAAAATTTGATGCCGCTCAAGTACTCGCGTTGTGCTCAGCGGTTCCGAATATGATTATGTTCGTCGTCCCCTCTATGATTGATTCGCTGCTGCAATCGGCTGTTCCCGGAACAACATCCATTCGCGCGTTAATTAGTTCAGGCGGGACATGGTCCAAGCAGTCGAAGCGACGATGCCGACAAGTATTTGCCGGTGCTAAGCTGTATGAATATTACGGCTCGTCCGAAGCGAGTTATATTAGTTACATGGATGTTACTGGGGAAGAGAAGGCCGGTTCCTTGGGAAGACCTTTCGATGGAGTGGAAATATCGATTCGGGACGAGCAGTTTCAGGAGGTGCCTGCGGGCACGACCGGTCAGTTGTACGTTCGCAGCGCTATGATTTTCGATGGCTACTATCAGCTGCCCGATGAGACAAAAAACGTTTTTCAGGATGGCTGGCTTCGGACAGGCGACTACATGTATACCGATGGCGATCACTACCTTTATTTGGCCGGCCGTTCACAAAATATGATCAAAACAGGCGGCCTGAAGGTGTTCCCGGAAGAAGTGGAAGCGGTATTGCGGCGTATGCCAAATGTTCGGGAGGCCATGGTTTGCGGCACGCCTCACGATCATTGGGGAGAACAGGTAACGGCCATTATTCAATGGCGCGATGGACAGCCGTCCGCTTTAGAAGAAGTGAAGCGATTTTGCGCTAACCGTCTGCCCGGCTATAAGACGCCCAAAGAACTTATCACCGTGGATGAATTCATCTATACGAATAGCGGTAAAGTGGCGCGCCGCATCATGATAGATCATATGAAAAGAGTGATATTATGACAGATGCGGTTATTGTCATGGCTGTACGAACACCGGTAGGCAAAATCGGGGGAGCGTTAAGCCGGTTTGAGCCGGAGGCGCTTCTCACTCCGCTTATTCGTCATATGATATCGGAAACGAACTTGCCTGGCGGCATGATTGATGATGTCATCATCGGAAATGTAGTAGGACCGGGAGGAAACCTTGCACGTGTTGCAGCTCTTGAAGCCGGGCTCCCCGTAACCGTACCTGGTGTAACGGTTGACCGACAGTGCGCTTCAGGTCTTGAAGCCATTAACATGGCTGCCCGGCTTATCCAAAGCGGAGCCGGTGAAATATACTTGGCAGGCGGAGCCGAGAGCACAAGCCGTGCACCTTGGAAAATGTATAAGCCGCAGACGCTGGCGGGAACCCCTCAAATATATACGCGTGCCCGCTTTACACCAAGCGCCTATGGCGATCCGGATATGGGGGCGGCAGCGGAAAATGTAGCCCGGGCTTTTGCGATCTCAAGGGAAGCACAGGATCTGTATGCTTTAGACAGCCATCAGAAAGCGGTTCGTTCGCGGGAAACAGGGCGGTTCCGGCGGGAAATTGTACCGCTTCAAGCGGATGGAATTCAGATCACCGAAGATGAATGCCCAAGAGCAGATACAAGCTTGGAAAAACTGCAAAAGCTGCAGCCTGTGTTTCTTGAGCACGGCACCGTAACAGCCGGCAATGCTTGTCCCGTCAACGATGGAGCTGCGCTTGTCCTCATCATGTCGCGCGAGAAATGCAAGGAGCTGCATTTGACACCTGTATTGCGGTTTGTAGATGCGCAAGCAGCAGGAGTAAATCCGCATTATTTAGGAATAGGTCCTGTTCCCGCTATTCGCCGCCTGCTAAATCGTTACCAGCTGACAGTGGACGACCTGGACATCGTGGAATTTAATGAAGCGTTCGCTTCGCAGGTGCTGGCCTCTTTGCAGCAGCTTCAGCTTTCAACCGATAAGGTTAATATCGGCGGGGGAGCCATCGCATTAGGCCACCCCTATGGTGCATCCGGCGCGATCTTAATTACGCGCTTATATTCGGAAATGCTGCGGAAACCCTTTAAACGCGGCATCGCTGCACTAGGTATCGGCGGGGGAATGGGGCTTGCAACCTTGGTGGAGGCAGTCCGATGAACAAGATTACGTTCCCGTATCATCTCACCGCAGCATCTATTATTGCGTATGCACACAGCATCGAAGCTCCCTTACAGCGGATAGGAGAAGCATTGATCGCACCATCAACGATGCCGGTTGCTTTTTGGAAAATCGCGGATGCCCCTTGGCTTGATAAAGGAAAAACATTCCTTCACGGCAGCCAGTCATTTACATACAAGGCTCCCCTAAAAGCGGGCGCTCATCTTGTTTGCGAGTTAGAGCTGACCAAAACTGAAAAAAAGACCGGCAGAAGCAGAAATTTGATCCTGTATACCCATGTGCTTACATGCACTTGCGGTGGCGAACGGATCGTAACAGCAGAAACGGTATTAATAGACGCAGGTGATCCATTATGAAAAAAAAGATAACGGTAGAAGCGATCCGGCACTATGCCGATGCTTCCAAAGATCCGGCCGCAATTCATATTGATCCTGATGCCGCAAGGAAAGCCGGGTTCGAGCGTCCCATTGCACAGGGCATGTATATTATGGGGTTGGCCCATTCCATGTATTTGAGCAGCAATCCGGCACAGTGGATCAAATCCGCTCGAATGACTTTTCTAAGTCCGCTTTTGTCGGAAACAGCCGTACACTTTAAATTTGAATCTATGGGCGTAGATATCGAAGTTACGGTCACGGGTGAAAACGGTGAAGTTGCAGCGAGAGGATGTTTCTCGGTGGAAGGAGGTCCGGACAGTGAATAAGACCGTCGTCATTACCGGCGCCAGCAGAGGTATTGGACGCAGCGTCGCTCTGCAGCTTGCAGCAAGCGGATATCGGGTCGCTGTTAATGGCACGCAGCAATCCAGCATTAGCTTTGTCGTGGAGGAGATCCGGCAGCATGGGGGAGAAGCGTCGGGTTATTGTGCAAACGTGGCAGACCCTGCACAGGTTACAGCGATGATGGATGCGGTTGTCATGAAATACGGCTCGATTGATGTTCTGATTCATAACGCCGGAATTGTGCAGGATCGCAAATGCATTCATATGTCGGACGAAGAATGGAAATCTGTGATGGATGTCCATTTGAACGGCGCTTTTTATTGCATTCGGCGGGCGCTGCCTTATATGCCTGATCAAGGCGGCGACATTCTGTTGTTAACTTCAACAGCCGGGTTGAATGGCTCTGTTGGACAGGTGAACTACAGCGCCGCCAAAGCCGGAATGCTGGGGATGGTGTGGACGCTGGCGGAGGAGCTCCGGCATCGCCATATCCGGATCAATGCCATTGCCCCTGCTGCTTTGACGGATATGACCCGCCCTGTCATCGAGCATTTGAAGGAAAAATATGCCCGCCGCCATGAACCGTTTCCAGCCTATTGGGAGATTGGCCATTCGGATGATGTTGCACATTTTATTCATATTTTGCTGGAGCAGGCCGATGAAGATTTGACAGGCGAAATATTCGGGATAAATGGCTCCATGGCGACGCAGTGGCAGAAACCATCAAGAGCCTGGTCGATGAACGATCCGGCGGCTTTTTTCAAGAATCGGAAAGAAAGGCAAGCCGAACTTCATATCCCGTGACTTTGCTGCAGTCCATCATGGGCCGAGCTTAGCCTGACCATCTGACCATCTATGGAGGAAGAAGGATATGAATTGGAGCACAAGATTAACTGAATTACTGCATATCCAATATCCCATTATCCAAGGCGGACTTGCCTACTTGGGGTATGCAGAGCTTGCAGCAGCCGTGTCCCTTGCCGGCGGCCTGGGTCAGGTTACAGCGATGAGCCTTCCACATGCAGAACTGCTGCGGGAGGAAATTGCTCGCACCCGCGCCTTGACGGACAAACCGTTCGGAGTGAATTTGGCTTTGGGCATGCATCATCATGACGTCAAAGACCGGCTGAATATAATCCTGGAGGAGCAAGTGCCGGTAGTGTCCATTACAGGCGGGGATCCGACGGAAGTGCTGAACAGGCTGGGGCCAACTAATGTAAAAACGTTAGTGCTCGTCTCCTCGCGCAGGCAAGCACAGAAAGCTGAACAGCTAGGCGCGTCAGCTGTTATTGCAGTTGGCCATGAAGGAGGCGGACACCTGGGACGTGCCGGTGTAGGAACGATGGTATTGGTCCCCAGCATAGTCGATGCGGTACAAATCCCCGTGATTGCCGCAGGCGGAATCGGAGATGGACGCGGATGGATGGCTGCCCATGCGCTTGGTGCAGAAGGGATTCTGATGGGAACCCGTTTTATCGCGACGCAGGAATGTGTCCATGCGTCTGACAGCTATAAACAGGCTTTGGTTAGAAGTTCAGAGTCAGACACAACTATTATAAAAGCATCCATCGGTTTTCCGGCAAGGGTGCTGCGAAATGGTTATGCGGACCATATATTAGCCGTGGAACGCGCTGCTCCGGATTATGAAGCGCTTAAGCACCTGATTAGCGGCGAGGCGAATAAACGCTGGGTTCATGACGGAATAGAAGAAGAAGGCTTTGGCTGGGCGGGGCAGGCGACTGGCTTTATTCAAGATATTCCCACGGTGTCCGAGCTGATGCATAGGATGGTTAAAGAGGCGGAGCGAATCAAAAACCTTTGGAGAGGATTCGAGTGAATGGAACAGATGGATATATTGAACTATTGTAAGCCCTTCGTTTTATATGTCCAACTTTAACTAAGCTTGTTTGCGGCCTATTCTTGCAATGGTATAATAACGCCAATCCGGAAATTGGAGGTCGTATTGGACAGTGGAAACAACAACCGAGCAGCAAATTGCCGAATGGATGGTTAACGAGATTAAATTTAGGGGTATTCTGCGCCAAGAAGAAGCGATTGCGCATGTGAAGGAGCATTTTGGCGAGCAGTATATCTTTGTGAACGAGAACGGAAATGTCTCGCTGGAGAAAGAGGTTAAGAAAGCTTTCCGCAAGCAGCATAAAGGCAAAGTCGCCTGGGACCGCGACGGCTTCTTTTGGGCATGGACGTAGGCGGCTGCCCCCGGTCTATAACGATAGTGCAAACCAAAAAAAGAACTGTACCGGCGTCATACGAGATGACGTTGGTGCAGTTCTTTTATTAGCGATACCGGACATCACTAAGCTCCTTAATTACGTGTCACATGATGATCAAACGATGCGAAATCGTTAAAAGGGGCAAAGCAGCCCTTTCGGTTGTTTATTTCTTCAGAATCCCCTCGAAAAAAACTTGGCAGGAGATCAGCAGATGGTCGCCAAAGCTCTCCTTCGTCGTCCCCATGACCCAATTGAGCATAACGCCAAGGAACATTTGCAAAGCAATATGGGCCATCGTCTCAGCAGGGATCGTTGTCGTAAACTCACCGGACTGCTGGCCTTTTTCGAAGATCGGAACCATACAGTCTATAACATAACAGAAACCTTCCTTGCTTTCCTCGATATTTTGCTGATTAGCCAGCATCCCTTGGATAGACAACAGCAGCATGCTGTGATGCTCGGCCATCGAATCGCCGAGTGTTTTAATTACCGCAAGAAAACGGGGGCATAAGGGCCGGGTTTATCCTTCAAATTGACTAGCTCATCTAACGCAATAATCTTATCAAGCTTCCCCCGGACTTCTTCTTTCGTTTTGAAATAGTTGAAAAAGGTGCCTTTAGCTACACCTGCAGCTTCTGTAATTTGAGCGACGGTGGTGGCTTCAAAGCCTTGTTCGGCAAACAAGCACATCGCCGCTTCAAGTATGCGGTTTTTGGTCTCGAGTTTTTTCTCTTCCCGTTTCACAGCAATCATCCTCCGTTATTGCCTACAGTATAGCATAACCGGTCGAAAAATGGGCCTGAACATTTAATGACCGACAGTTCAATTTTATTTAAAAAATGAAGCAAATCACGGTCTTATTTTTCATATATATCGCAAGAAAACGCTTTATTATAAACGTTTTATTAAAGTTGACCATCGGTATAAAATTAAGTTGACCGCTGGTCATTTTATAGCTATAATCCAGAAGAACGAAGTCAAGAATGGGGGATTCGAATGACAAGTAATCAAGCAGTACCGGACGCAAGCACATTTACGATCAGGTCGATCATTGCGCCGCTCATTGCCGTTATTGTCGGCTTATTTATGGTTATTCTGGACGGGACCGCGATGAACGTGGCATTAAGCGGGTTCATGAAGGAGTTCGGGAAGGAGCTGTCCGTTGTACAATGGACGACGACAGGTTATGCACTGGCGCAAGCGGCGGTTATTCCGCTGGCCGGCTGGCTGTCGGACCGTTTTGGGGCGAAACGGATATTCCTCGTGTCTGTAGGGATGTTTACGGCCGGCTCCTTGCTTTGCGCTTTTGCCGGCAATATCGAGATGTTGATTTTATTTCGCGTTATTCAAGGTCTTGGCGGCGGCATGGTGATGCCCATTGCATTTGCAATCATTTATAAACTAAGCCCTCCTGAGAAGGTAGGCTCGGTGATGGGGATGCTGGGCATCCCGGTTCTGATCGCTCCAGTTTTGGGTCCGGTAGTTGCAGGCGCGCTGATCGATTACGCATCGTGGCACTGGATCTTCCTTATCAATATTCCGCTTGGCATCATCGGGGTTATTGCCGGCATGCGGACGCTGCCAAACATCGAGCGCCAATCCGTGCAATCGCTGGATATACCGGGTATTATTTTTGGACCGCTTGCCTTTGCCGCCTTGTCTTATGGAGTAAGTGAAGGAGGAACGAGCTGGACGTCGGTTCAAACCTTGTCCGGCCTTATTGTCGGGGCAGCCGCTTTGCTTATTTTCATCTTTGTTGAGCTTCGCAGCAAGCAGCCGCTTCTTGAACTGCGGGTATTCCGTTCGAGAGATTTCAGTAAAGGGATTGTCGTCCAGTGGTTCACTCAAATTGCGCTAATGGGCACGTTCTTCCTCATTCCGATGCTGCTTATCCAAGTACAGGGACATACGGCGACAGAATCTGGCGTCATTATGCTTCCTCAAGCGATTGCTTCTGCGATCTTTATGCCAATTGGCGGACGCCTGTTTGACCGGATCGGGGCAAGGCCTCTTCTGGTAATCGGGTTAGGTATTGTTGGCGTCGCTTCATACATGCTGTCCAATATTTCCTCCGCTGACGGACTGTCGCTTATTCTGATCACTTCCGGGCTGTTTGGCGTGGGAATGGGACTTTCCATGATGCCGATGAATACGTACCTGATTCAGGCATCTCCGCCTAGCCTGGTTGGACGCGTAACCTCGCTTACTTCGGCAGCTCAGCAGGTTATGACATCTTTTGCAATTGCAGGCCTCAGCACTTATTTGACTACAAAGATTAAAGATGCTTCTGCGCCGGGGCAGGCGCCTTCCGTAGATGCGTTGTATCATTCCTACGGCGAAACGTTCCTTGTTGTTGCCGGTATTGCCGTTGCAGGCGTATTGCTTGGCTTCCTGTTGCGCAAACCGGTCAGATCGCCGGGCGATGAAGGCCATGTCGCGGAAGCGCCGATGATGATGGGGCACTAGTCGAAACGAAAAAAACCATCTGTTTCTGAGCAACTCAGAAACAGATGGTTTTTTTACACAACTACTCCAATTTCCTTTCTCGGAACGGGGGATAGCAATATAGCTGAACCTTGCCAGATAAAAGGACGGCTACGAATGAATAGACGACTTAGTAATAACGCAAACCGTTGGACAGCCGATCTAATTCGTTCCAATCAAGAACAATAAAACTGCTGCGTTTTTTCGACAGGGTCCCAGAAACAGATAATTTTTGGATAAGCCGGTTAAGATGCCTTGGGGTAGTGCCAATTACAGATGCGATCTCCGGGATATTCTGTGATTGAATTTCTCTGCCGAAGTCATTAGATTGACGCGTCGTTAAAAGATAAATTGCAAATCTTTCTTCGACAGAAGCGAGCAGGTTGATCCTAGAAGCAGATGTACATGTTTGGAGCTTATAGGATAGATGATGCAATAACTCATTTAAGAATCGACAATCGTTAAGTAAACTCTTTTCAACCGTCTGCTTATCGATGAAAATGAAGCAAGTGTCGGCTAAAGCTTTAACTTGCGATTGAATAGGCACTTTTTGAATAATTTCGATATCACCAAATATGGAGAAAGGATAACAGAAGCGGAGCAGCAACGATTTTCCTGTCTCTACGCTTGTTGTTACTTTTGTCTGACCCTTTACTTGCAAGTAAATGCCGTCCAGGTCATCTCCTTCCTGTAAAATCAGCTCGTTTTTCTCATAAGTGCGAAGTTGAAGCGGAATTGAATCAATATCCGAAAACATTCGTTCTAACTGGAATTGGTTACAATAGGATTCGATCTGATCATTTTCAAAAGAAACTTTCATGGTTACCTCCAAATATGGACATCGGTCCTTTTCATTTTAATTCATTTTGTTAAGATTAGAAAAACCGAAGGAGGAGTCGAAATGAAATTCGTATTTGACTTGGATGGAACGATTTGCTTTCAAGGGAAGCCTTTAAGCGAACCCGTCACAGATATACTAGATAAACTGAGAGAAGATGGTCATGAAGTCATTTTCGCTTCCGCCAGACCTATTCGTGATCTATTACCCGTATTGCCGGTACATATGCATCAAGCGCCAATGGTCGGGGGAAATGGCGGCTTCGTATATAAGGACGGCCGTCATATTGCTTCCCATCGCTTGGAAGCTGCTGCAGCGGACCGTATTATTCATTTAATAAAGCAATATGAAGCCGATTATTTGGTCGATAGCTTATGGAATTATGCTTACTCCGGCAATTCGGAGCATCCCATTCGAAAAAATTTAGATCCGGAAAATCGAGCTAAAAATGTTTGTATTGACGATTTAGAAGAGATAGTTAAAGTCGTTATCTTGAACAGCCTGGATCAACAACGTCTCATGAGTGAATTAGAGAAGCTTCCAGTCAAAATGTACAAGCATGGCTCAGAAGAAATCATTGATATAAGTCCTGAAGGGGTTAATAAATGGAGCGGCCTTCAGTTGCTTGGCCTTCAGCCTGGCGAGTACATCGCCTTTGGCAATGATGCTAATGATATACCCATGTTTCAACAAGCGGCACGCTCGATATGTGTCGGTAATCACGCAGAACTCATGGAATATGCAAGTGAACATGTAGAGAGCGAGGAGTCCAAGATCATCCAAAAATTAAACGAGATGATAGCTGAGTTTAGAAATGAGATAAAAGAGGGCTCTCTTAATCGAACTTAATAGCATTAGCGTTAGTTAATGCTAAGACGCAATTCCGCCATCATAGCCTCAGCTTGCTGTGGATCTTCGTTCAGCAGCTTCCTGTATGTCAGCATCCAATTGAGCGTTACAAGCATATGATCGTATTCTTCTTTTTTACGTTCGATCTCATTGATCTTCTGAACAATCCATTCGATTACTTCCTGGTTCGTGCGTGTGTTCGTATCATGGTCCTGCAAAATCGTCTTCATCTCAGCTATCGAGCATCCGATGCCTTGAAATTTCTTAATCAGCTTTAACCGCTCAATTGCTTTGTCTGAATAGTTGCGGTAATTATTTTTCTCTCGCTGAATATGGCTGCTGTCAAGCAAGCCTTCCTTCTCATAGAAACGAATGGTGTAAGGCGCTAACCCCATCAAATCTGCTAATTCTTGAATTTTCATATGGAACCAACCTCCGAAACGCTTGCCTTAAAGTTTACTTCATAGTTTAGACTGGAGTCATATCTTCGTCAAATGGTTAAGGAGGCGTAAAACGATTATGCGTATATTCGTTACAGGGGCAGCAGGTTACATAGGTACTGCTGTTGTCCGCGAACTTATCGGTGCAGGCCATCAGGTGGTTGGTTTAACCCGTTCAGAGAATGGTGTTCATGTATTAGAAAATTTGGGAGCTGAGGCGGCTCGCGGTGTTATTGAGGATCTCGATTTGCTGCGCAGCTGCGCAGCCGCTTCAGACGGTGTTATTCACCTGGCATTTAACCACGATTTCTCTCATTTTGACGCGTCGTTAGCCACTGATCTTCGTGCCATCGAAGCTATGGGAGCCGGGCTTGCGGGTTCCGGCAAACCACTTGTTATGACAGCTCATGCGAATGGCAAATCATCGGAGGATGCAGCGCTTGCCTATATAGAACAAGGCGTGAGAGCATCGATCGTCTCGCTGGCACCTTCTGTTCATGGAGAAGGAGATAAAGGCTTCGTGCCGCAATTAATCCGGATCGCCCGGGAAAAAGGCTATTCGGCTTATATTGGAGACGGCGCCAACCGTTGGCCGGCGATTCATCGCTTGGATGCGGCCGTTTTGTTCCGTCTCGCTGTAGAATCTGCGCCTGCTGGCTCACGACTGGATGGCGTAGGCGACGAAGGCATTCCGTTCAGCGACATCGCCGGCGTCATCGGGCGTCACACGGGTGTGCCGGTAGTCAGCATTCCGCGTGAAGAGGCACAGGCGGCCTTCGGTTTTCTAGGCATGGTCGCGTCACTTGACTTAGCAAGATCCAATGAAGGGACGAAGGAACTGCTTGGCTGGAAGCCTGTCCAGCAAGGACTTCTCGCAGACCTGGAGCAAGGGCATTATTTCACAACATAACGTCAAATCTATTCTGTAGATGACAGCCGAAACCGCTATTGTATAACGTCGAGAACAGATTTCTTTTAAAAAACTGCCGCCGATATGAACTGCACCTCCAATGTTAGATTGTGTCTAACAATTGGGGTGCAGTTCACGATAGCGGTGGTTTTTTTGGATTGATCATTCCGATAGATATCAGGCATTAATAAACTATATTGTTGTTATTTGACAAATAAGAACACTTGTTCTATAATTGTGGAAAAATCTTATACAGGAAAAAACACATTAAATCAAAGGAGTCGATGAACTTGAAGAAACTTGCTGGGAAAATCGCTCTCGTAACCGGAGGGAGCCGCGGAGCAGGAAAAGGGATCGCCGTTGAACTGGGGAAAGCCGGAGCTATCGTCTATGTGTCCGGAAGAAGTTTGCGAGGTTCGACTACAAACCATTTTCCAGGCAGTATTGATGAAACTGTCGAAGAGATTGTACAACACGGCGGGCAGGCATACGCATGTCGCTGCGACCATACCAATGATGAGGAGACACAAGCTTTGATCGAGAGAATCCGACAAGAGCAAGGTTGCCTCCATATCCTTATTAATAACGTCTGGGGAATGCATGACTTGGAAGTAAATTTACAACCCAAACCTTTCTGGGAATATCCGCTGGACATGTGGGATGCTACGATTCAGAACGGCGTACGTGCACAAGTAGCGACTAATCATTATGCGATCCCGCTTATGCTGGAAGCTGATTCCGGTTTGATCGTACATACCACATTCCGGGACCAGGATAAGTATTTAGGCACGTTTTATTATGATCTTGCCAAAAATGCAATTAACCGCTCCGTGCTCGGATTAGCTCATGATCTCCAACATACTAATATAACGGCGGTAGCAGTCTCCCCTGGCTGGATGAGAACAGAACTGGTATTAAGGAACTTCAATACTGACGAAGCGCATTGGAAGGAGATTGACGCTCTTAAACAAACGGAGTCGCCGTATTATGTCGGGCGGGCTGTGTCTGCCTTGGCAGGGGATGGGGAAGTGAACCGTAAAAACGGACTGGTACTACAAGTTGGTGATCTTGCTCAGGAATATGGATTCACCGATATAGATGGACGAATCATACCTCCTTTTCTAATATAGCTGATGAAAGGGCTGCCGCGCGGCAGCTGCTCAACATGCAATAGATTTGAGCGATCTATCATTCAGATTGGGCGAGAAGAGCATGCATACATCGAAAGCCGCATAAATGCGGCTTTTTATTTTTTGTATAGAAGTTCTTATTGTGTGATCATAACTGAAAGAATAAGGTTCTGAGGCAACACACTACCTATCATTAACCCAATTTTCACATAAAATAGTTTTTAGTCTAGCCAATAGCAAACTATAGTCCATGCATAAAAAAAACAAATCACGTACACTGAACCATCTTATAGGGAGGTGTCGTAGTTGAGTTGTCCCAATATAAAAAAACGATGCAAAAGAAAAACTATTACTGTGTGTCATCCAAATAGAAAAAAAAGAAACGCCGCCAACGAGTTATTAAGAAAATAGTCATTTTAAAAAAGTGTCGCCCCCTTAAAGGACAGCAATTACTCCAAAGACTTGCGGTGGCTATTGCAGATGCCGGACCGCAGGGACTTGCAGGAGCACTTGGTCCCCAAGGAGCTGCCGGAATTGCTGGTGCGATTGGGGCGCTTGGGCCTCAAGGAATTGCAGGAGCACTTGGACCTCAAGGGCTTGCAGGACTTGTAGGTGCGATTGGAGCACTTGGACCTCAAGGAATTGCAGGAGCGCTTGGTCCCCAAGGAGCTGCCGGAATTGCCGGTGCGATTGGAGCGCTTGGACCTCAAGGGCTTGCAGGTGCGCTTGGTCCCCAAGGAGCAGCAGGGCTTGCAGGTGCGATTGGAGCACTTGGACCTCAAGGATTAGCAGGACTTGCAGGAGCACTTGGTGCAGCTGGATTGACGGGACCAGCAGGACCGACAGGGCCGATAGGACCGGCAGGCGGAGTATTAGGTTTTGCAGATTTTTTTGCCCTGATGCCTCCTGATAATAGTGTAACTGTTGCTCCTGGCACGGACGTAAGTTTTCCGCAAGACGGTCCGGTTAGTGGAACTGCAATTACCCGTATAAATGCAAGTTCATTTGACTTGGCTGAAATTGGCACTTATCAAGTTTTATTTCAGGTCAATGCAAATGAAGCCGGTCAATTAATTTTAACACTAAATGGCTCTGACCTATCCTATACGGTAGTTGGACGTGCAACAGGGACTTCTCAAATAGTAGGGACGGCCCTTGTGCAAACAACCGTCATTCATTCAGTACTCACAGTACGAAACCCTGCCGGTAACTCCACGGCACTTACTATCACTCCATTAGCTGGAGGAACAAGGCCGGATTCTGCACATCTTGTTATTATGAAGATTGCATAGAGGAAAAGTTAATCAGGGATATTCTCTAACAATCAGTCATAGAGAATATCCCTGTTTGATAAATGGTACTGCCGGGATAGTTATACGTCCTTAAAAAATTAAAAGGACTTCATATAAACATATCGAATACCTCCATATGGAACCTTTAAGAGACATTCTGCCACGGGATAAGGAGAGTGACAAATTGAACGTACAGTTAGAAAAGATTACCGAAGACAAAATTAGCACCTTAAAACGACTCGTTGAATTGGCTGCTTATGATCTGTCAGAGCTAAGCGGCTCTAAGATTGACGAAAAAGGATCGTACATTACGAACCTTAATCTTAGCGCTTGGGTCGATGATCCGAACTATGAACCCTATTTTATTCGGGCAGATATGGAATTAGCCGGGTTTGTTATCATTAAACATTTAACAGAAGAAGACGTATATTATCTGAATCATTTTTTTATTTTGAGGAAGTTTAGAAGAAATAACATAGGCACGACAGCAGCAATTAGGACGTTTGATTTGTACGCAGGGAACTGGAGAGTGAGCGAATTTGATTGGAATAAGCCTGCGCAACTTTTTTGGAGAAAAGTAATAAAGGATTATACGCAAAATAATTACGTTGATATTAGGCGAACTGATAATAAAGGGCCTGCACAAGAGTTTTCCGGCCGTACCAAATACATAGGAAGTTAAGAAATGAGAAGCCGCTATCCGAAGATAGCGGCTTTTTTAATTTTCAACCAGTAACACCAGCCTATACCTAACCTGGTTTATCCTCATACGTTATATGGTTAATGACCTCATTTTATTGCTTTGCATTCATTTACTCTTTTAGACAAGGGAGATGGAATGGTGGCATCAACCACAGAGCTCACGGGACGAGTAATCTTTAAAGGCGACCCAGGATATGAAGCGGCACGTAAAAACTGGGATCCTCATACAGACAGATACCCCAAAGTGTTTGTCTTTGCTCAGAAGACGAAGGATGTTGCAAACGCCATAAGATGGGCAAGAGAAAATAAGGTACCCATTCGCGCCAGAAGCGGAAGGCATGCCCTTGAGAAGGATCTGTCGCAAGTCAACGGCGGAATAGTTATTGATGTAAGCGGTCTCAAAACCATTAAGCTGAATAAAAAAGGTGGTACGGTTGTTGTTGGAACAGGGAACCGCGTTGGGAAAATCGTCGATACCCTTGCCCGGCAAGGCTATATGGCTGGATTTGGCGACAGTCCTTCGGTCGGCATCGGCGGCATCACGCCTGGAGGCGGAATTGGACCTCTCCAACGAACAATTGGTCTTATCAGTGATAATTTGATTGGTCTTGAGATGGTAGATGCAAAAGGCAGAATCCTTAAAGCGAACAAAAAGAACCATTCCGATCTGCTGTGGGCATCACGCGGCGGCGGTGGCGGTAACTTTGGCGTGTATACCAAATATAAATTCAAAGTAAGGCGCTCTCCGGCTAATGCTACCGTATTTCAGTTCACTTGGCCATGGAACCAATTCGAAGAGGTCGTGAAAGCATGGCAGCGATGGGCTCCTTTCACCAGCACCAAACTGGGCAGCGAACTGTCGGTCGGTCCTAAAAAAGGCGGAAATGTGAGCATGTTAGGCATCTATCTCGGTTCCAAAACAGAAGCTCTCCGTTTGTTAGAACCGATTACGAGCGTCGGAACGATAACCACCAAAGTCATACGCAACCTTCCGTATTTGGAAGCTACCAAATTTATGCTAGCCCCCGATCCGGTTCTTACTCAAAAATTCAGCAACCAGTTTTCCAGCGGTTTTGGTAATAAACCGTTCCCGGACAAAGCATTTAAGTATATGCGGGAGTTTTTGGAGAAATCGGAGGGAGGTACCCCTGCAGGCTTCTTCTTCCTTAATTGGGGCGGCGCAATCAGGCGACTTGGACCTAGAGACACTGCTTTTTATTGGCGCAAACCGCAATATTACGTAGAGTGGAACAGTTCATGGGTTAAACCGTCTCATGCAGCTAGAAACATTGCGCTGGCCCGGAACACTAGGAAGAAGCTGCAACCTTATATTGTAGGGTCGTATATCAACGTACCGGACCAAGGAATAAAATGCTCCGGTCCGGTTTATTATGGCAAGAACTACGCGAGACTTCGGAGAGTCAAAACGAAATACGATCCTCAGAATGTTTTCAACAACCCGCAAAGTATTAAACCACTTCATACGAAAAAGAGATAAAACGAATCCAATCCCGATGATCAACTGTTGATCATCGGGATTGTCCTAGCCTCATTTCCCGGTCATTGGGCAGGAGCAAGCACTAAGGCTTTCAGGTTATCTTCCTGGTGTTTGTCCACCCAAGGAAAAAGGCCGTGTAATAAATGCCGTCTTGCTGCCATAAGTAGTACGTTTGGGTTTTGAACTTCAATTTATTGGTATCAGAATGAATAGGCTCCGAATAAATATGATCGTTATCAGCATATGCGAAAATTTCGATACCATTGATCTCAAGTTTGCGTAGGAGCGACAACTTCTTCGTATCCACGACAGGTGCTTTGCTCTGGTATAAGCTAACATAGTCATTCACTTCATAAACAGCGGAATCATAAGGAACGCGGTAAGAGCTCCATAAGGTGTCCGAGTCCGGTCTAATGGGGAATTCGGTGTTCTGATCGCCGGCTTGCAGCATAAGCGAATCAAAAAGTTTAAGACCATAATCTGGGATGTCGAACGGGAACTTCACGGGAAATCCAAGAATTGTCTTCGCCGCTCGCAAATCCGTCTCGTCATATAAAGGGAAAGAATTGCCTTCGCCCTTATAGTCTACATGTTGAACTTGGTCCGGCAAGGCATATGACCGCACGATTGGCGCCAGTTCGCCTTGCGAAAGATCGTCGCTAAAGTAATTAATCGAATACGTTACATCGTTATCCTGCCATACGAAACTTTTGGCCGTAGCAGGTTTTTGCTTATACCTGGGCATTTTATCCGTGTACATAACGCCATTAACATCGCCTACGATCAGGTCTTCCTGCTTGTAGGACGGCGCATGATCCGGCTCTTGGGAATAAGAAGCACCCCATAGTAGATTATGCTCCAGTAAAGTGCCTTTGCCTTTGGAAGCATACACCACGATATTTCGCTCATCTGCTTGGCCAAAGTCCGATACAAAATTGATTGTTACGAATTCAATCAAGTCTGCTTTATTCCGCTTGCTGAAATTTTCATTCAATTCCACGTTTTTTAGGTGATATCCTTCGGGCAGATAGTCAGGCACTTTAAAGTCAAACGTTGAAAAATCGAGTGCCCGGTCCAGATTATTAAACCATTTGGACGAGGGAATCAACCTGTCGATCTGAAAGGAGGAAACCGTATTCGTCTGCTTGGAACCCGCTGCTTGGGGAGCATTCGATTCAACATTCCCGTTGGTGAGCACAACTGCGCCTAAGACTAGAATCAATAAAATCGCTATCGCAGACAACCTGTATGAACCTTGTTTAAACTTCGCTATCATGGTAACTCTCCGTTTCATCTCATTCTTGTTGTTGAAGAAATAGGATAGATTAACCCGTGGAGATGAGCTTCGGGAAAATAAACGCGACAGCATAAGAAGCGTCATGCCGTACGACGAAGCTTCCCGCTCTCCCAATACCTCAAGCACAACCGCATCGCAGGCGATTTCCCTATCGGAAGCCATTTTTCGCCGGGCCAGCCAAACCAAAGGATTAAACCAATGCAGCCATACTGCTAACGTCCAAAAGGAATTGAACCATAAATCTTTGCGCTTATAATGCGCCAGCTCGTGCATAAGAATATGGGTCAACTGCAGGGAATCAGCAATTATAACCATATCCTCCGGCAAATAAATTTTCGGCTTTGTCATTCCGTAGATGCAAGGGCTGCGTAAACAACTTGTCTCATAAACAGGAATGGTTTGTCTAATACCCAGTTTTTCACTGCACGCTTGATGAACAGAAAGTACCTCTTCGCTGTTGATCAGGCGGGAGAAGCTGACTTGTTTTCTGAACCTTAGTGTCACAATCAAGTAGTAAATAGCAAGTATTACTAACCCCCCAAGCCAGATAAATAAGCCGATTGCCAGTACAACTGTCCAACCCTGTTTTACCTCGCCGGTATGAGCGAGATGAGCTGAATGAACCGAAACAGGAACTTCAGACCGAGATGTGGATAAATCGGGAGGCGGGCTTTCTTCCGCGCCTTGTTGTAAGGTTACATTCGTTTCGTAGCCGGATTCGAAAGGGAAAGAGAGGAGGGAGTCGTTATCCTCTCCTTGCTTCATGGAACCGAAATTATAAGCAAGATGGCTATAATTGGTTGCCCAATTATCTGCTATCGTTTCCGGCACCAGATTAAACAAACTGATAGAACTCGATGGACCAACAGGTACAAGCAGTTTAATTAATACAAGGAACCACAAGGCATGAAATAATCTAGGTGTAAGCCGCAGATGAAACAACTTCCGAACACAGAGCAGCAGCAAAATGATTACCGCCGACGCCAACGATGCATGCAAGATAAGGGAGAACATCGTTTTCATGAATATCATGATTTCTTCTTCTTTTCCAGCAGTTGCTGCAGCTCCTCGATATCTTGCTCCGAGAGTGTTTCTTCCTCAAGAAATTTCGTAAAAAGCATGCCTACGGCCCCGTTATAAACTCTGTCTAGAAAGGATCGGTTCTCGGTCCGTAAGTATTCTTCTTGTGAAACCAACGAATAATAGAGATAATTCCTGCCGGCCTTTTCGAAACGGATCGCATTCTTCTTGTGCAGGCGGTTAAGGAAGGTTTTGATCGTCTGATCCGTCCAGCTCATCTGTTCCGACAACTTCGAAATAATCTCATTAGCAGACAAAGGTTCCTTCTGCCATAGCAGCTTCATCACTTCGCATTCGGCTTCGGTTATGTGGGGAGAGTTGCTCAACTTTTTCACCTTTTTCTATTCGTTTTGTTTACAAGCGTAAACGTAATTTGTAGTTTACACTTGTAAACGCAGTGAGTCAAGCGTAAACTGTTCCCTTCAGTGAAGCGTATGGTTACGCAGGGCGGGGCAAATAAGCATGTTTGACGGGTTTGTTTAACTAATGAGCAGTATACCCCCAACATATGGTAGTATGAAGAGAGGGGGGCATTCTTATGTCGATCAGTAAAAGGAAACTCATCATTTCAGTTTCATTTGGTTTAAATGTAATTTTCATTGTGTGCTTATTTTTCTTGTATCACTTGTATCAAGAAAATACCGATATGAAAAAACGGGCGATCCTTCAATATGCTTTACAGCAAAATGAAGTGCTACTAGATTTAGAAACGGCACTTAACCATGAAGATAACAAAGTCGATTATATTAATTCGCTAATCGGAGCGTATGCGAACATCTATCATAACTTTAATCTAACCAAAAACTATAATTCTGTTGGAGAGAAAGTGCATTTCCCTGAAAATATAAATATTTTCAACAATCCGAAATCTTCGTCTCCTGTTGTCTATTCTTTAGATAATCGTGTAACAGGTGAATTCAACGAAGAAATGGATCAGAAATTGAAACAATATATCTCTTATGTTTCGCAAGTCGTTAATACACTGGATATGCAGCATAAAATTAAAGGCAAAAGTTTAAGCGAGCAGTATAAAACATTAAACGAAGTTAGCGATCTAATCGATGGATTTAAATTAGAAAAGTAATTGAATCCGTTTATTACGCCAACGGGAGACATTCCCCGGGCTACCCTTAATAAACCTCTTAAAGCAGAAAGAGGTCAACCAGTAAAAACTGGCTGACCTTATAATACGAAAGGGCAGACTAGCGGGGCGATCATTACTTCTGGAATAAAGCCTTTCCTTGCTTTTCTAACCAATCCTCAAAATTCATAACTTCTGGGTGCCAATTACGCAGTAGGTTAAAATCCACTTCGTATCCTTCACCATTTAACCATTCGTATAAATCGGCTAATGTTGCATTATTATTCCGAACAGTCTCAATTGGAAGATGAACATAGCTAATAGGTCGACCGGTTGCCTTAGCAATTGCTGCGGCGATATTGGGTGGAGTCAGTGCGTCACCGGCAACTTCGATAGTCTTTCCCAAAAATTCATCCGGATGCCCGAAGAAAATTTTTACGAAAACGCCAATGTCTTCAACAGCAATAAGTTTGACAGGAACATCCGGTTTAGTCGCTTCTGTTAACGTACCATTTTGAATTCCAAACAATGGATTGGCGTAACTTTCCATGAAACCGGACGGTCTCAATATTGTTGCAGGCAGACCCAAATTTTTTATATATTTTTCGATTTCCCACTTGGCTAAATAACGAAAGCGAGCCTGTTTGTCTGCACCGCTAACCGATGAAAAAATGAAGTGGCGAACTACTGCAGCTTTCGCTGCATCGGCAACATTTTTACCCATTCGTATTTCTTTTTCGGTAGCTGCATCGTTCGGATTCCATTCAGGAGGCAGCACACTGAAAACTCCGTACACTCCTTGCATAGCTTCATCTAAAGAATTGCGATTCTCCATATCCCCCTGGAAAAGTTGCGCTCCAGCTTGAGCTATGATTTGGGCTGCTGGACTGGAGGGGTCCCGGGTTAATGCTCGCACTTGCCAGCCGTCTGCAAGCAACTGTCTCGTAGCTGCACGACCTTGTTGACCAGTAGCTCCAATCACTAAAATACTCCTATTTAAACCAGACATAAACTTCCTCCTAAATGAATTGGTTTGGGCGTGAGTAAAGCAACATAGCATTTAATCAGCCCTGTTGAAATTGTAATTCATGCATTATAATTTTTTAAGGAGGCACTTTTTTTAGTTCTACTAACATAATGTAATTAACTTTATTATGAAAGAGTGTGATGACTTGAGGGGACATGATGAGCAAAAATGTTTTGTCGCGGTTAATGAGGCATTACAGGTGATTCATAATAAATGGGCATTCCAGGTCATTACTCAACTCTATTACAACCGCCAACGTTTCAATGAACTGAGACGAAATGTTGGCGATATAAGTGTAAAATCTTTAATCGATATTTTGCGGCATTTGGAAAAATTGCAAATCGTTCATCGCGAAGTGTACCCTACAATACCTGCAAGCGTGGAATATTCGCTTACGGAAAAAGGCAGGGAATATAGAAAAATACTGCTTCAAATGCGCGAGTGGGGAGAAAAATGGATGCTTGATTCTGAAGCGCAAGTAATTGAACAAACGGGAAACGATAACTGAACATACACAGGGAGCAGGCTGTTCCCGTCCGCTTCATCAGCGAGTCCCTTGGAGCCAAGGTCACTGACGGGAGACAATAGCTGCCGGCGTTTATCGGCAAGCGTGTACGAACGCGCCTACTGGCGCTATTTTTTTAATTTCAAAATCCATTTTACACTTGTACATATTGCTAATGGTCAATTGATGATAGAATTAAAAGAGGACCAACACAGAGTTCCTGAAATCCCGTTATATCATTACGCCAAACGGGAGACGATAGTTGAATATCCAGAAAGAGGCTGCTGGTAGTGGCCGGCAGCTTCTTAAGTAACAGGTAGGAGTACGTAATAGAGAATCCTTTGTTAGGTTCTCCGTATAATAACTGGCGCAAAAATTTTGGTGTAAAGGAAGCTGGTAGTGAGCAATAACTTTTTTAAGTCGGCGACATGGCAAGGCTTTATTTTCGCATTATTGTACAGATTGCAATTATAGTTATTACATTAATGGTGTCAGGTTGCCAAATAAATACGGATGAGTTACTCACCCAAAAAGACGTAATTAATGCCTTTGACCAACAAGGCTATCATCTAGTTGACCATCGACAAATGCCAATTACATTTAATGGCGCCGAATCGTTTGGCTATAAGCTAGGTGATGAGTGGATTTATATATTCATTTATAAATCATCTGATGAGCTTAAAAAGGGTGTCACAGAATATAACAAGATGAGGAAAAAATCCTTCGCATGGATACCAGGTAAGGTATACGAATTTAATAACGTCGCCATACGAATTTAATAACGTCGCCATATAAGGCTTAAGTCGATTATCATACATTTGTATAAAATACGAGTTTTGTGAAAAAGTATGTATGCTAAAACCATGCTGTGCTTGTTCATACAGCTACAGCAAGCGGATGTTGCGCTTGCCTGCCTCAGCTATAAGTCCCTTGCCATTACCATTCAAACGGAATCCCCGTCAACTGCTCCCCGGTCTTCCACAGCAGCCTGGCTGCTTCAGGATCTACTGCCCATGGGAATACGCCGGTCGCTGTTGCGGCTGACGGATCTGCCAGTTCCGCAATATCAACATTTTCGCAGTAGACGCCTCCCATCCCTTCCAGCTGCACACCGGCTGCGCACCATACGGTTGTCGCCGCGCCTTCCTGCACCGTTTTACGCTCATCGTTCAGTACGGTATATCTTCTTGCGCCGCTTTCATCCAATGCCCCATCCCTTTCATTTCTTCATCGGATAAATATTGCGATAATCCGGTTACGATAGATCCGGGATGAACGGCAAATGCACGTACGCCATACTTTCGGCCGAGCCGGTCAAGCTCAACGGCAAATAGGATGTCCGCTGTTTTGGACTGGCCGTAAGCGGCCCACTTCTCATATTCCCTCCGCTCGTAATGAATATCGCCAAATTGAACCGCGCTCAAGCGGTAGGCGCGCGAAGACACGATAACCACTCTTGCTCCGTGCGCTTTCTTTAGCGCCGGCCATAACCGGGCGGTTAACTGAAACGGCCCCAAATAATTGGTTGAAAAATGCAGCTCATACCCTCTTGCGTCCCTCAACAGCTGCGGAATGGCCATAATGCCTGCATTATGAATGAGCATATGAACCGGTTGGCCGGAGCGAATAATACGTTCGGCGAACGCGTCGATGGAGTTCGGATCGGCAAGATCCAGAAGCTCCAACTCAGCTCCGGGGATAGCAGATACAGCGGCTGCCGCTTTCTCTCGATTTCTAACGGGAATAATCACCTTGGCTCCGGCGGCTGCCAGCACACGTGAAGTTTCCAGACCAAGCCCGGAATGTCCTCCGGTAACGATTGCTGTCTTGCCTGTCAAGTCAATTCCTCGCATCACCTCTTCTGCGGTAGTTCGCGGCCCAAACCCGGTCAAAAGAGCGGCTTGCGGTGTTGTTGTCGTATAGGAGTTCGTCATTTTCAATAGTCCTTTCGTTTTCCATCTTTAATCTCCTGGTAGTGCTCCAGCTTGTACCGGACGATCCGAAGCGTCTCATTCAACTCTTCCAGCTGCTGCTCGATTCGTATGCGATGCTCATCAAGCAGCTGATAACAGCCTTCATGGTCTTTGTGCGCATATTTTTGCACATATGCTTCCATTTGCTTAAGGGGCATTCTCGTATTGCGAAGCAATATTAGAAATTGAATGCTCCGGATGTCCGGCTCCGAGTACATCCGTGCTGCTCCCGCTCCGCGCTGCGGAGAATCAAGCAGTCCTATCTTTTCATAATAACGAAGCGTATCGGCCGATACGCCTGTCAGCTGCGCAGCTTCGGAGATGGTATACAGTCGCGACATGATGAGGTCTCCTTTTCTTTAAAATGCGGTCTTATAAAATCCGGATAACTAGAGGGTAACCCTTGGAGCGCGCTCCAAGTCAAGCTATTGTTTTTCCCGCCTCAGACGAATAATTCGATGTAAGGAATGGAATGATATACAAAAGTATCCAACAAAGGAGCTTTGCCCTGTGTCTATACATCTTGGGGAATCCAAAGGAAAAATTAATGTTTTACAGCTATTTATGATTTTCGCCCTGATGAACGGGCTGTTTGACCATGTCATTATTAACCCGATGCTGCTAGATGCTTCCGGACGCGATGCATGGATCGCCGTATTGGTTACAGGCTTTTTCTTTGTCCTGTGGTCTTTTTTAATCGTATGGTTTATGCGAAGAACCGGGCAGCGCAAATGGCAAGAATGGTTGTCTACTACTACGCATCCTGTGGTGTCATGGATATTCATCGTACCGTTATGTGCCATTTTGTACTGCATCGGCGGTACGACGGTCATAAATACAGTGAAATGGAACATAACCAACTATTTGCCTGCAACATCCGGATTCGCCTTATCGATTGCGCTTATTGCCATCTGTTTTGTGCTTGCTTTTTGGGGAATACGGGTAATTGCGATATCCGGGGGAATTTTGCTGCCAATCGTTACGATGCTCGGCATATTCGTCAGCACCTTTAACACGCCGGAGAAGGATCACCGGTTATTGAAGCCGATACTCGAGCACGGCTGGGGACCTGTTGCTGACGGCATTCTGTATGCTGCCGGGGGATACGTCGAAATTATATTGGTCGTACTGCTGCAGCACCGCGTCTCGTCTAAGCTAAAGGTGTGGCAAATGCTGATTTTCGCCTTATTTACAATCGTCATCATGCTTGGTCCAATTACGGGAGCCATTATGGAATTTGGCCCGGTTGAGGCTTCCGAGCAAATGATTTCGCCTTACGAGCAGTGGCGTCTTGTCCGAATCGGGCAATATATCGAGCATGTCGATTTCTTCTCCATCTTCCAGTGGCTCTCGGGCGCTTGTGTACGGATAAGCGTTGCCGCTTATTTAATTGTCGATATTTTGCCGCTCACCAAAAAAAATTACCGTCTATGGGGCATCGCCCTTATTATGGTGAGCTACATCGTCACCTCCATGCTTCCGATTAACGATTATAAGTTTTATCTATGGATGCTGCATTTCTATATGCCCGTATCTTTTGTGCTCTTATTTGGAATGTCGCTCGTGTGGATGGGGATCGCGCTATTCACCAAGCCATTACGAAAGGATGATAACAACAATGGCCAACGACAAAATAGTATGGTCGGAGCAGCTGATAAGGGAAACCTATAAAGAATCTTCCGATGTCATTATCGAAACATGCCGTTATGGAACAAACGGCGAGGATGCCGTCGTGTTGTTTTATGCTAACGGGTTATGCGACTCTAACGAAATCCGTAAAGTGGTTCAGCCGGAGCTTGCCCTTCATTTCGAGCAGAACGCAGGTGATAAGCTGTCGTTTAATTCGCTTGTGACCATGCTGACGCTTGCTCCGTTTGAAGAGAACTCTATGGGCGCTGTCGACCAGTTTTTGTTTGCCGGCGATTTGATACTTTTTTTCGTCAAAGAAAAAGCGCTTTACCATATGAGCATCAACAAACGTCCACAGCGGTCTCCGTCGGAATCCGCTACAGAAATCTCAATCCGCGGGCCAAAGGACGGCTTTATCGAGGATGCGGTTACGAACGTTGCGATCATCCGGAAACGGATGCGTACCAATTCGCTTCATGTCAAAGCGTTTACAATCGGCACAAGGACACAAACTACATTGTCACTGTTGTATTTAGCGGATGTGATCAATCCTAAAATATTGGATGAAGTCACGAAAAAACTCAACTCGATCGACCGTGACGGCATCTATACGATTGATCAGCTTGACGAAGTGCTGACTGGTTCCAAAATTAAAATTTTACCGCTGCTGGAGTATACCGGCAGGCCGGATTTTGCTGTAAATGCGCTGCTCTCCGGCCGGTTTATTATTGTGTTGGACGGCAATCCGATGGTAGTCATTGGGCCTGCCGGGCTTACGCTTATATTGAAATCGCCGGAAGACATTCATTTCAACTACTCGTATGTAACATTCGCCCGCCTCATTCGCGGGATCAGCTTGTTTTTCGCCATCTTTTTGCCGGGCATCTGGGTCGCGCTGATGGCTTTCCATCAGGACCAGATTCCGTTCCGCATTATGGCGACCGTTGCGATTTCGAGGCTGGGTCTTCCCTTCTCCTCACAAATCGAAATGTTTATTTTGCTCATGCTGCTTGAGATTTTCCGCGAAGCAGGCATACGGCTGCCTAACGCCATCGGGCAAACGCTAACCTCTATCGGCGGCCTTATTATTGGCGACGCGGCCATTCGCGCCGGGCTGGTATCGCCGTCTGTCGTCGTTATCGGCGCAATTACGGCGGTATCCGGCGTAACGCTGGTAAACCAGTCGTTAAGCTCGGTGGTGAGCATTATGCGTTTATTCTTTTTTATATTAGGCTGTTACCTCGGACTATACGGCGTCATCTTAGGAATTGTGCTGTTTATTTCCTATTTGGCCAGCCAAAAATCGTTTGGCGTCAGCTATCTTGCTCCGTTATCCCCATTCCGGTTCAAGGATGCGATAGCTTCATTCATGCGGTTGCCGTGGTTTATGATGAAAAAAAGGCCAAGCGGCATGATGCCTCAGGATAAAGACCGGTTAAGGAGTTGAAAGCATGACGGTTCGCCTTCGGAATATCGGGATATGCTTCATATTGGCTTCGCTGCTCCTGCTGCCCGGATGCGGGAACTCGCGCGACATTCAAAACTTGGCTTATGTGACCGCGCTTGGGATGGATTATGTGAACGGCAAATATATGTCTTACGTTCAGGTGCTGAACTTTACGAATATCGCCAAATCCGAAAACGTGGAGCTCGGCAAAAAAATTCCGATCTGGATTGGCGCCGCCGACGGAGAAACCGTATCCGGATCACTGGCGGATATCACCACAACTTCGCAAATTCCGTTGTTCTGGGGACATCTTAAAGTCATCGTCGTGACAGAAAATATGATCAAACATGGCCTGAGGGATATCTATAGTACGTTGAACCGGGGCCGAGATGTCCGTTACAATATTTTGGTTTACGGCACAAAAGAAGACATTCCGAAACTGCTGACGCAAACGTCGTTGTTTAACTTATCACCACTCGATACGATTTTGTTTACAGGCGCACAGCTCGGCAGCCAAAAAACATATTTGCTGCCGCTCAAAGGGCATCGCGGCATTTCGAATATGAATGAAACCGGAAATCCCGGTTACTTGCCGTCCATTTCGCTCTCGCCCGAGAATTGGAGCGAAGATAAGAAATCGAAAGACATGTTTCAAATTTCAGGCGCATATTTTTTCACCAAAACCAAGTATAAAAACTGGATGAGCCTGGGCGATTTGAAAGGAATACGCTGGATGAACCGCCACTTGGAGCAAACCCCGCTTCAAGTACCCGCAGAAGGCCAATACAAAGCTGTATTGACCGTTGTTAATCCGCGTTCGAAAATAAAACCGATCGTAAAAGGCAGTGATGTGCAATTCGACATCCATTTAGATGTGAAGAGCACTTTAACCGAGTTGGTTGAGGATGTGCCGTTTGGCCAGCTGGAGAAGGAAGCGGCGCAGGCGATTGAGAAGGAAATTAGAGAAACGTATAAGAAGGCGCTGTCGAAGGAATGCGATCCCTTCCAGCTGGGCGAAGCGCTGTACCGCCAAAATCCATCGTTATACAACAAACTGAGCGCAAACGGGGAGACGTTTTTCTTGCAGCCCGATTCCTTGCGTCATGTAATCGCCACTGTTCATATTACAACGGTAGGCAAATATAAAGGCCATGTTCAGCGTCAAGTCAAGTAGGCAAGAGAAAGAGGGAGAAGCCGCAGCAAAGCAGCTTCTCCCTCTTCTCTTGTGCGCTTTGTTAATGGGCCGGACCGCCAAACAAAAAGCGGTATTCCCAAAATGTGCCCTGCAAATTTTCGATATGCACGCCGCCGGAAGCGGTCGAGTACGTATCCAGCATTTTACCGTTGCCCAAATAAATGCCGTCATGCGTAATCGGCTGCTTGGCCTTATCGAGGCCGGCGTAATCTTCTTTTTTGCCGCCGTGATGCGCCATAAAAAACACGATATCGCCTTCCTTCAATTGATCCAGATTCGTTGTGGCGCCTCCCTGCTTCCGGACATATTCGCCTTGCGCCCTTGAATCCGAAGGCAAAGTAATGCCGTAACCTTCTTTAAATGCCTGCCTTACAAAATCCGAGCAATCAAATGTATCGGTTGTACTGCGGTTTGATCCAAATTCATAAGGCGTTCCAATGTATTTCAACCCGGCTTTGACAGCAGGATCCGTATACGGAGACGATTGCAAAGGGGTAACCGTATTGCCGCCATCCGCTTCGTAGGGATGCACCGAAAGGCTGTTGGATGAATAGCCGCTGGCAGCCCCGGGCGGCTGATTATGATCAGGTGCAGGTTGATCGGACGCACAGCCGGCTGTCAGCAGCAAACCTGCAAGCAGCAGCATCTTAGTCGTTGGCATCGTTAAGCTCCTTCAAGTTGGACTTGCAGCCGAATCCTCGCCTGCATCATGCTGTTAGGATGAACCAACGGCTTTCGTCTCATGCAGCCGATCATGCGATTCGTCTGAAATCCGTCAGTACCCATCCGGATGAACTGGGCATACAATGCATAAACGATGATCCTTACGAAGGAGGAACAACAGTGATTGATCCGATATTGCAATCGCCCGATTTAAAGCTAAGCGGGGATTCCAACGACACGGTTGCTTATAAACGCGATTCGATGAACTATATCACCCAGCTGTTTGGCGAGCAGCTGCCCGCGATACGGAACGGCTTCTTTAATGTGCATTTAAATAAAAATATTATTGTACAGCCGCATTGGCATACGAATGTGACGGAAATGGTCATTCTGCTGCATGGCGAAGCGGTAACGACGGTATTTAACCCCTTTACCCAAAAGCTGATGGCTTACCGGCTGAAACCCGGCCAGGCGTCTATTTTTCCAAAAGGCTGGTTTCACTGGATCGTAGCGCTGGCTGATCATACCCATTTGCTTACGATATTTGATGAACCTACGCCGGATATCGTATACGGATCGGACTTTTTGCGGTTTTTGCCGGAGCATATTGTCCATTTGGCTTATTGCGTCAACGAAGCGGATTATGCCAAAGCAGTTGCGCCCATTCAGGAATCGGTTATTTTAGGGCCTCCTCCCGGCTGCGAAGGAAAAGGCAAAACAGCGGCAGAACCTGCTGTAAATCATGCTGCTTTCCCTAATACAGCAAACGGATGGCAGCAGCCGATATGGTCGACTCCGCAAGCCAACTGGCAGCAGCGTACGCCTGAATTTCCCGGCCAGCTTGGTTTCGGCTGGTTTAACGGGTAACTGGAGCAGCACGACAAAAGAACAGCGAGCTGATCAAAAGGGATTTGATTAGCTCGCTGTTCTTTTTCTGCTGACGAAGCTGACGAAGTTAGATGCTTTGCACACATTTGCTTAATCAAAGCGGCAAGAGCTTTACTGTAACTTGCTTGCCGCTTATTTGGATGCCGGTTTCCTTGCGGCCAGCTTGGGCCAAATCCGCAACCAGCTGTTCCAGCAGCTTGCGGGCAGGCTCCCCTTCCTTTTTCCCTTGAAGGCGGATAACCGGCTGTACGGCATTGCCGGACTGCAACAGCTTTTGCATTTGTGCCTTTTTGGTATCATAGTCATGTTCTTCGATGTAAGGTGTAAGGCGGATTTCCTTCACTTTAACGTCTCCCGCCCGATGCCGCTCTTCCCGCTTCTGCTGTGAAGCCTCTTGCTTCGCCATGCCGCGGAGGACAAGCTTGCATGGCGGGGGGCTGCTGAACAACGAGGTACAAACCAGATCCGCTTTGTGTGATTGGGCCATAGCAAGCGCATCCGCTGTCGGCATAATGCCGAGGTCTTCCCCTTCCAATCCGGTAAGCTGCACCTCTTTTGCTTTTATTTTATTATTCATCATTAACATCTGATTCCCTCCGGCTCTTTGATCGCATCGACTACGATCGGTTTTTTAATATTTTGTAAAGAAGTTGTATTGCACAACTTGTTCTTGTACAATTATGGACTAACCCCTGATCAAATACCATTTGCTGGTAAAAAGGAGGAGAATACACTGATCGAAACAAACCGGAAATCGGCGCTCCCTGCCGCGAATGCCAAACCGGAAAGGCTTTCCGAGCTGTCTGTTTTGCGCGGGTTCGCGATTATCGGCGTGCTGTCTGTTCATGCAACGTCGCTGGCGACCGTCAATATGGCGCAGAGCCAGCTGTACTGGGTTTACAATTTCTTAAACATTTTTATGAAGTTCGGCACGACAACTTTTATTTTTTTAAGCAGTTTTGTATTGTTTTACAACTATTATAACCGGCCGGTTACCCGTGAGGTAATCCGCTCATTTTACCGGAAACGGCTGCTTTATATTATTTTGCCTTATGTACTGTTCTCGCTGTTTTATTTCGCTTATCAGCACGTCCATTACTACGCCGCGCGTTCCTGGCCGGACACATGGCATGCGCTCGTTATGCAGCTGCTGCAAGGGAAAGCTTATTACCATCTTTATTTTATTTTTATTAATGTGCAATTTTATGTGCTGTTCCCTTTTGTGCTGCTGTTGTTTCAGAAAGCCAAAAAACTGGCAGCGTGGGCAGTGCCGATCGGTTTTGCGGTCGAGTGGGCATTCGTATGGTTTAACCGGCTGCATCCGCTGCAAAATAAAGGGAGCTGGTCGCTTTCTTATTTCTCCTATTTTATGCTGGGCGCTTGCATCGGCATTTATTATCCAAAGCTGAAAGGCTGGCTGTCCTTCCGGATCTCCCGGCCGCATCCGCTGCAAATCGCGGGCTGGATATTGCTTTGGGCCGTTTGGCTTGCGGCCGGTCTCGCACATGTTTATATATGGCATCAAGCAAGGCTGCATGGTACGGTTTACGCTTCGCTGCTGTATGAACTGCTTTGGAATGTGCATACGATTGCTTGCACGCTCGTCTTGTTCCAACTGTCCAGCTGGCTGTACCGGACAAGACCGCTGCTTGCCCGCAGCTTCACCTCGCTTGGCTCCGTTTCTTTCGGCGTATATTTGATTCATCCGATTGTGCTTACCATCTATTGGAACTATGCGCCGCAGCATGGCGGCAGCACGATGTTCCATGCGCTGTACGCCGGCGGTTTCCTTGCGGCTTTGGCCGTCTCCTGGCTAATCGTTGCATCGGCAACGCGTTTCCTTCCGTTTGCCTGGGTGCTGTTCGGACAAGCCCCGCGCCGCCGTACGGCGCTGGAGCCGGAACCGGGGAGCGGGCTTTATACCGGAACCGGATAAAAGCAGCCATACGCCCCCGTCCCTAAGACGGAGGCGTATGGAAGGTCATTATTGGACAGCAGCGCTGTTCCAGGTGGCTTCGATAAGCTGCTTGATTCTATCATCCGTTAATGTTAAATGGCGGTTGAGGTGGCCTTTCACTACATAGACGAAAGATCCGTAATGCATTTGAACCAATAGATGCGGATCCATCTCGATAAACAGCTTGGCTTCGATTGCTTCCGCATACAATTGGCCGAGCGGGCCGCACCAGCCGCCTTCATACGCTTCGCGTTTCGACTCGTCATAAATATACGGGGAGAACGAATATTGCTCGATAAACTGGAAGCCTTCCGGATACCGGAGCGAAAGCCGGATCATATTCTCCCAAGCCCGCTCCAGCCGGGTGCGGATCGGCTCGTCAGTGTAAAAGCCGTTCAGCACCGTTTCCCCGTTAAACGTCACGATGGCTTTATACAGCTCATTAATGATCGCTTCTTTGCTTTCGAAGTAATGATAAATGCTTCCGGTTGAAACGCCGGATTTTTTGGCGATCAAAGCCATGGAAGTCGCCTGCAGCTCTTTTTCGATCAGCAGCGATAAGGTCGTTTGCAGAATCGCCTGCTGTACTTTGTTATATTTTTCAAACATATAGCTTACCTCCAACTGAACATCATCGCTCCAAAAACGGCGAAAAAATCGAATGTTCATTCCATTGTAGGAAACCTGTATGCCCTTGTCAAACCAATCCAACATATCTTCAACCGGCGGATTACAGGTTTGCTTTCGCAATCGTCTCCAAATATTGTTCGATCGGCATCGAATTCCGCATCTTCATTAAAGCGTGTCCGGCGTCCCCGACCACATTACGGAACGTGTTGATTTCTCTGGTCGCCAATTTGTCAATAACTTCAACAATTAATTGGGGATCATCCAGCTCCGACCGGTCCGCAGATTTCATCCGGTGTTTCACTTTGGCGATAAGCTCATCGTACACTTTAATTTTCTCGTCCGTATTCCATACCACTTTATCGGCAAATTGATTACCGGATGATCCGCCCTGTTCAACTAATCTCAGTTCAATATTAAACGGCTTCAGTTCGTAATACAGCCCTTCGGTCAGCCCTTCCAGCGCAAATTTGGACATGTTGTACAACGAGCCAAGAGGCAGTGCAGTCGTAAGGCCCATAAAGGAACTGATATTGATGAACATCCCCCGCCATTCTCCCGGAAATGCGGCAAAAATTTACGGATAACGTTAATCGGGCCGCGTGTATTAACCGCAAACTGCCAATCAATGTCATGCTCCTTCGCAAGCTCCAGCGGTCCGTACGTTCCCATGCCCGCATTATTCACGACGACATCGACTTTGCCGAATGCTTCAATCGCTTGGCGGACAGCTGCTTCTGTCTGCTTCACATCCGTTACATCATGCTGGAACAGACGGATATTCGGATATGCCGCCAGCTCCGTATCTAGTTCGGGCTTGCGCATCGTTGCCGCTACGTTCCATCCCTTTTTTGCAAAATGGATAGCCGTCAGTTTGCCTAATCCGGAGCTTGTGCCGGTAATAAATATCGTTTGAGCCATTTGAATTCCTCCAGTGGATATAAAATATTCCGTCCCATCATTTCGACCGAACGTTCATTCTAATTATGGGATACCCGTCATCCCTTTGTCAAATTCAATTTATTAACAGCGCTTACCGGCGGTACGCTTTCTCATGATAACGCAATATCGGTTTAAACAATTGCTCCCCGTCCTCCGGCAGCGGATTTGATGCGTCCAAACTTAAAGCCAGCGCCCGGTACGTCTCCGGCACCCAAATATAAGCATGGACATAATCCGTGGGCTTAAACCCGGCTTTTACCCAGAAACGCATGCGATTCGCGTTGTCAGCGGAATCATCCGCTTCCGCTTCAATCACAATGCCGCGGCACTTTTTCACGTGCTCCGCCCACCTGCGCATATCCGCCATGCAAGCCATGCCGATCCCTTGGCCGCGGTTTTCCCGCCTTACGGCAAAATAGTCGATCACAAGCACGCCCGCGTTCGGGTCCGCAGCCGTTAACGCCATTGCCGCCGCCTCGCTGCCGATATCGTCCAGCCATACATGCAGTTCGCAAAGCTTGCGTTCAAACATGCGCTTTACAATCGCATCCTTTTTCCTTCCATGTTCGGGAAATGCGGCTTCATATACCGGTTTCGCTTTTGCCCATAATGTTTCATCCCATTGGTCTGTAAGGATATGTTTCATCTGGTTTGGCTCTCCTGTCCCGTTTCGATAACAACAGTATAAGGCACATCGGTCCCGTATTTCCAAACCATGCTTATGAAGATGCGTTCCTGTCCTTCATTTTGCCGATCGTCCATAACACAATGGGGATGACGAGGCCAAAAAACATGGAGTAATACGGCCATTCTTCCAGCGACCTGACCGTAACTGCCGTATTCGGCCATACGATGGTGGATACGACAAACCCAATCAAGGATATCGGAAGAAGAAGCGGCTTGTTGCTTTTAATCCGGAATAGGCTGGCATAACTCGCGGATATCACATAAAGCAGCAACGCCAAACGAAAAAAAATCGCGATGTACCATAACACGGCGACCACCACTTCAAATCGCTCGTAAAAATCCGCAATGCTGATCGTACGGACCGCAAAGTAAGTCGGATACGATAAGTTTTCCACTACCCCTTCGCTTAGAACCGCAATGCAGACAAAGGTCATAAATAAAAACATGGCTCCGCTCATCATCGAAGCTTTCATCACGGCGGATTTCCACTTGTCCGGTTCTTTAAAGTGATGGGCGATAAACAAAAAGATTACGCTTTCGGCATAAGGAAACCCGATGGTCAAAATAGAGGCATGGACAATCGGTTTCCAGCCATTTTCCATAACCGGCTTAATATTGTCCAGATGAGTTGTCGGAATTAACGAGAAGAAACCAAGCGCAAATAACAGGAGCACTAACGAAAATAAAACTTCCGCCGCTCGGCCCCCCGTAGATATTCCGCAGCGCACGATGTAGTTAACGGCAATAATCATAAGAGCGACAATCGCTTCCGGAGGCGTTTCCGGAATGATGGAATTCGCTACAAAATCGGCCAGATCTCTTAAAACGATGGAATAAATAAGAAAGGGGTAAGCCGTTGCAAACAACCCGACAAACCAGATGCCGCCTTGTTTTCCCAGCAGCTGTTCCAAGTGGGCAGCTACGCTTTTCCCTTTCAGCTGGGATGCTATGCCGGCATGCAGCAGCACGATGAGCACTTGAATGCATAATGTGAAAAGGATGGCGATCCAGGCATCCTGCTGCGCATAACTGGACAATGTAGCCGGCAGCACCAGAAAAGCGCTGCCAAGCTGGTACATAATAAACCAGATGGAAGCTTGCCTGCTTGTAATTAGCTCTTTCGCGTTCATGCCCGCACCCCCTATCGGAGTAGATTGGATATCATTTGGCCAAACGGTCCGATCACCCTCATGATCGCCAAAAGTGGGCTCGGAAGCGGAACATGCAACTGCAGCAGCAGCAGCAATACAAATCCGATGCTGAATAAACCGGCGCTAAAGGCCATTTCTCGAAACGCTTTTGCCTTAACCAGCAGCCGGCATTCCGCCGCTTCCGCAATAAGGACAATCAGCATAATAAGCAGCAGCACAGCCGTCACCTCCTTCTTTGCTCCTCTATCGTTTCATGCATAGGGCTTGTCAATTTTCCGAAATAGCGGATTGTATAGTCAATAGACACGTCCGTCTTCAACTCATTTTGAAAAATATCATGCCAGTCCTGCTGCCAGCTTCTCCATAACTTCGGATACTTCCGGTGGAACGCTTCTCCGAAGCCGTAGACGTCGGTCCCTTTCGATTGCGAGCTTGCTATACTGCTCATGATAATTTTTTCCAGCTGTTTCTTCGCAAGTTGCTCCATTTGCTTAATTACGTTCTCATCCGTCAAATCCGCCTTGCAATGGACTTCGCCCAAGTTCGCTTGTATCCGGACCTTCAAATGCATCACCGGTTTGCCGTTCTCCACGCGGGGTTCATATTTTGTTTTTGCTTCATGCACTTCCACCAGAAACAATTTATCCGAATCCGGGCATTTCACCCGGCCTACCGTATTGGATACCTTATTGGTAATATAGCTGTACCCTTTGCTGTCCTGTTCATTTAGCCAGCCTACGAGCCGTTCATCACGAAACAGGCCGATTCCCGTATATTTATATTCTGCCAAGGAAGCGGGCTGTTTTACATTATCGGAGGATTCCCCTTTTTTCACGTCGCCTACGATTGTGACGCCGGTTAATACCGGGTCCCATCCGTCCTTTGTCAGCCTCTGAATCATATCGGTGACATTAACGGCAGCCGTGGGCGCCCATACTTTTTCCGACATTTTTAAAGAACGGTATAAATCCATAGCGGTCAACGTTTCCATCGGCGTTACGATCGACAGGATCTCTTTTGCTTTGAAACCGCGCGCAACCGCCATGTAGAAGTCCGGACGGATTTCATGGTCCCGAAACAGGAAGTCCAGCGTCTCTCGTATGCCCTTTCTGGCAATCGCATCATTCAATATCAAGATGCGCAAATGCGCAATATACATGCGCCTGGGCGCGTTGGTTGTAATTTTGCGAAGCGCTTCAAATAAGGTTGGAGCCGAGGAGCTGAACACGATAGACGGAGATCGTTCTGATCCCCGGTTTTTGGACATTTGCGAAGGATCCGCTACCTGTACCGTTATTTCGTAGTTTCCTTGTTCCGTCAAGTCGATTCCCATAGCTAGCACGACCGACAGGTCATTAATTTCAGTCCGGTTCCAGCAGCCCGTTAAGCAGGTGAAGAGCAAGGATGCAATTCCGATCTTTTGGATGATGGATGCCAACGCGTACTACCCCCGCTTTTGTGAGTTCATCAATGACAGGCCGGAAATACGGAACAGCGTATCCTTTTTTCCGTTCTGAGCGTGTGAGCCGGTATAAGGGTTGCCAAATGACTTTAGGCTGCACAAATGCACAATTAACAGCAGCACACCGATGGTAAGGCCGTAAGCGCCGAAAGAAGCGGCTAATCCCATAAACAGAAACCGGATCATCCGAATCGGGATGGACATCGAATAAGCCGGAATAACGAAGCTGGATATCGCCGTAATGGATACGATAATAACCATAACCGCCGACACGATTGTGGCTTCAACAGCCGCTTGTCCCACGACAATGGTGCCAACGATGGACATCGCCTGGCCGACTGTTCGGGGCATCCGTATTCCTGCTTCCCGTAAAATTTCAAAGGTGATCTCCATAATCAGCGCTTCAACAAAAGCCGGGAACGGAATGCCTTCCCGCTGCGCCGCCAGACTGAGCAGCAGCTGCGTAGGCAGCATGTCCTGATGAAACGTCGTTAATGCAATGTAGACGGATGGCGCCAGCAGGCATATGCACAGCGAAATATACCGAAGCCACAGCACCAAACGGCTGAACACAACGGACTGGCTCCTATCTTCGGCAGAAGCAAGGAAATCGGTGAAAAATGCCGGTGCAAACAATACGAACGGCGTATTGTCGGTAACAAAAGCGATCCGGCCGGCCATAATAGCCCGGGCAATCGAATCCGGACGATCCGTATTATAGATCGTGGGGAAGATCGACTTTGGCTGGTCCGCCAGTAAAATTTCCTCCAAATATTCGCTTTCCAGCACATGGTGCTGCTTGGAATTTCTTAATTTGTCCAGCATTTGCTGAACGAGCGCAGCATCCGCTTTGCCTTCCAAATAAACAACGGTCACATCCGTCTTGGACGGGTGCCCGACTTTGATGGATACGACACGAAGATTAGGATCTTTAATTCTCCGGCGGATTAAAGTCGTGTTCGTGCGCATCGTTTCGTTAAACGAATCACGCGGGCCGCGGACAACCGTCTGAATCTGGGATTCCGTTATGCTGCGCTCTTCCCAGCCCGGAAGCGGAATGGCCAGCCCCAGTTTATGCCCGTTGATGAGCAGCAGCACGGAACCGTCCATCAGCTGATCCAGCGACTGGCGGAACGAATAAATGAACTTGACATCAATGGACTCCAGAATCGATTCTTTTATTTCCGCGAGTGTAATATGTTCCCCTTGGATACGGTTAAGCAATGGAGTGATCACACTTTGCTGCAGCTGGACATTATCGACCATTCCGTCCAAATACACGACAGCCGCTTGTTGATGGCCGGCCGAAATGACCGCTTCGCGAATAATCAGATCCGAGCTGTTGCCCATAGCCGCACGGTATCGGTCTATATTCGGCTGCAGTTCCGCTGCAAAGTCGGATTGTTGTTGGCCGCTCATCAAATCCCTCCCTTTCCATAAACATACTTTTCCCTATTTGCATAAAATCATGTGTAACCCAGAGACCGTTCAGGCCGCCTTAGCAGCCGATTGCCGAAGCGGCAAACCGGACAATCCCGTCATGAAAACGGCGGCGCCGGGGAATAGTCCCGGCGCCGCCGTCTGGTTCTTATAGTATCCGAATCTGCCTGTTCCGTTACAAGTAACGAATATACCAAGCGTCGCACGCAAAATGCTCTGAACCGGCCAGCGGTTCGTTCAGCGGCTCAAACTGGTGTTTGGCATAAAAGCGGTTGGCAGCTTGCATATTTTGCAAAGTTTCCAAATAACATGCTCGGTAATGCCGGCTGGCAAATGCCAGCGCCTCATCCAGCAGCGCAGCGGCTATTCCCGTCCCCCTCGCTTCCGGGAGCAAATACATTTTTTGCAGCTCGCAAATGCCTTGCTCCGGATCTCCGAACTCCGCGATGCCGCAGCCTCCCCATAACGTTCCTTCATCGCTGCAGGCGATCCAATAGGCGCGGCCTTCTTCCGCGTAATAATCGGACAGATGGCTTAAGCTTTCATCTTCCCATGCCAGCCCGGAGCGGTTGCCTCCGAACTCGATCAGACATTGCCGGATCACGGATTCGATCGCGCTGTTATCGTCCGCTTTAATCATTCGAATGTTCATCTTGCTGCCCCCACATTAACCATATTCTCTCTTCTATTCTACCTGAATCGGGCACATTGGTTAAGTAGAATCGTTACTGCGCGCGATCATCTAACGGATAAAAAATAAGGTTGATCGGAAAGGCCGAACCAGCAGGAGGGCTGAATTCAATGTCCAGGCTGTCTTCACGCCCTGTTGTTTTATCCAGCAGGATCATGCCGTCGAAAGCTGTTAACACGCCGGAATCGGGTGTCATCCGGATATCGCCGTTTATTTTGAACGGACCGCGGAAAGCGCCGCCTTTGGCCAGCAGCAAAACAGCCATTTTGCGCGGCTTGTCAGCATGAATGTGATAGACGGTGCCGTAGTTGGCCGAATCGGTAACCGTTACGGCACGCATCGGGTCATATCCTTGCTGGAAGGTGTCATCCTGTCCGTCGCCGATGGCGAGGCGCATCGGTTTCGCGAGGCCGGCTGACGACAAATCTACCTTCCAATCGAAGCCGGTAATCGGGAAGGTGCCGCGGATATGACCTGCAAAATCCAGCTTCGGCAAATCCAGCATCGCGTCTGACACCGTATCGGCAACCGCAAACGTAAATTGCACCTTACCGTTTGTTTCTACATCGTAGATGAGGTTAGCCCCTTGCGCAGGATAAAAGTCCGGAAACTGCTTGTATACAATCGTGTCACCGGCAGCAATCTCGAACGTTTCGTCTATAGGGTCATGCAGCATAAAATCAACCGTAGCTTCGCTGCCCATCAGCTGGGCGTATATCGTCGGATAAACTTTGCCTTTATTCGTCGTTCTTACCGTCACCGGGTGATCCGTTTCATTGGTCGCCAATATGGCGAAAGACACTTTATGGTCCATACCGTTCAAATGATCGGCATATAACCGCGCTTTTCCTTCCACCGTATCCTGGTATAAAATGCCGGGCTGTACGAACGTTTCCGGACTATCGCTGACAAGCAGCGAACGCGACTTGTCTTCCGTAACGGTTTTGGCTACTTTAGGCAAATCCAAATAATTGCCGTACAAAGTGGGCCAGTCCGTCTTAATATAGCCGCCAATCGGCTTCGTATAGATCGGATATTCCACCTGACTCAAATATACCGTGTTTTCAATCACGATATTTCGCGTATACGGCGCGCTTTTGCTGCCGCTTTTGTCCGTTACCGTTAAAGTTACCGGATAAGTGCCCGGTGTAAAAAAAGCATCCGATTTGCCTTGCCATTCATACGTTAAACCTTCGGCATCCGGGTCGTAGCTCAAATCTACGTATTTCACCGGTTCGCCGATCCTGTAGCTGGGCTTGGCAAATGTAAATTTGGCGACAGGGCTTGAGTTATTCAGCTCCGGATTGTATACGCCTGCCGGCTTCGGAACGTACAGCACGTCGATCCGTCTCAATTCGTTATTATAGGTATACTTTGCGCCCATATAATCCGACAGCCACGTTAATTTAATTAATAAATGCCCGTTTACAATGACAGCCACCTGGTCTAACGGTATCATTGCTCCATTCACATAGGCCAGCTGAGTCGTCAAATCAAGCAAAATGCTGTACTTTGGCGTCTCCATATGAATTTGCCGGGTTTCTCCGTCCCACTGCACCTGCATGCCGAACGTATCGCCAAGAAACTTGGCGGGAACGAACGTTTTGCCGTCTTTAATCGTAGCAGCCGCCTCCAGCTTGACCTGCTCTCCATTCACAAACGCTTCTTGCTTGTCCAAATAAAACACGACATAACTGGAGGAAGAAGCAATCGCCGCCGGCTGCTCCGCCGCATTGGCCATGGTGCCGAATGAAGCGAATAAGGCTGCCATTGCAATCAGCAGCCACTTTCTCATTATGGATTGGTTTCTGTTCATGTTCTGCTCCTTATCCAACTATTTGGTTATATGGAACGGACTTCCTAATCCGTTCTCACCTATAAACGCCCGAATATTGGAAAAAGTTGCGTTTAGGAACCGGCTTGCTCCTTATTTAATCTGCGCACTTTCAAATCCGACCGCGTAATGTGGAAATTGGCATCTACATGAATTTTGGCTTGAGAGAATGCCTGATCCCAATTCTTCACTTTTTTAAACTGTTTGTTATGGCGGCGGTAATACTGCTGGCCGAAGCCGAATACGTCCGCTTTTTCATTTTTCTGCACAGACCGGATTGCAGATTCGAGCTGCTTCTCCAAATATTGGGATGCACGTTCTTCCAATTCGGCAAATCCTTTTACTTTATCAAGCGGAATATTTTCATCCAGGCTGGAAACGATTCCTTCCACATCCACCTTCAGAGAGATTTCAAAACGTTCCCCTTTCTTCCGGATATGCGTTTTCGTATGGGTATGGTCCACTTCCAGCGACACAAATGTATTCGGCTGGTCAAGTGGCACCGTTAACGATGTCGAATCTAATTTATTTTGGATAATGTTAATGGCTCTCGTCTGCTCGATGTTCAAATAACCAACCAGCTTTTGATCTTTGAATACGGCTGCCCCCAAAATTTTCACATTGGCATGAGGGTTGATTTCTTTAAGCTCATCCATGGTCTGGCCGGCTTTCGGGTCTCCGGTGAGCGTCACTGCGCCTAGTGTCAGCGCATATCCTTCCGTTAAGGTCGACCGGGAGATTTGATAGAGACGGCTTTCCGGGATGCCGCCCCACACGCGATAAAAGTTTTGGACCTGCGACTGGATTTTGCTGCTTGCATATTGTTCGCCCGGATATAACGTCTTAAGCAGATCGGCTGCCGGCACGCCCTTTGCAATGAGAATAATGACATCTTCCCGTACATACCGCGAACGCTGGATGATGTCGATAAACTTGTCCAAGCCGTTACGCGCAAGCTTCTCGTCAATAATAATGACGCGAATATGGGAAGTAATCAGTATCCGTTCTGATTTTTCGTTAATCCGGTAAGTGGCTTCCTCAATCGTATTGCCCTCGCTCGTGAAGACAACGGTTGTCCCTTGGCCTTTGCTTTCATTGGAGCCGTTGCCCTCGGCGGAGTTGATTAGCTCATAGGTCACTTTCATCGGTTTTTTAGTCCCCGGCTCGAACGCGACGCCGGTAAGCAGGACGGAACGGTTCAGCTCGATCAAATCCCAGCAGCCTGCCGTCAATACGACCATCGCTGCAATCATACCGGCGCATAGCCATTGTTTTACTTTCATGAAGCCTTCCTCCTTGCCGGCTGGGAAAATAGCGGCAGATACGGCACGCCAAATGTTTCAATTCTGGACAGATGGATCAGCATAAACGCAATGCCGCAAACGACGCCAAATAATCCCAGTACGGAGCTGAGTATAATTAGCATATGGCGGAACAGCCGGATGTTCGAACCAAATGTATAAACCGGAGCGACATAACCCGAAATGGCCGTAAAAGCGACCACAATGACGTTAATGTTAGAGACAAGCCCTGCTTGTACGACAGCTTCGCCTAATACAACCGCGCCGGCAATGGCAATGGAAGGGCCGATAATGCGCGGCATGCGGGTGCTCGCTTCCCGCAAAACTTCAAATGTAAATTCCATCAGAATTACTTCCACTACGGTCGGGAAGGGGATGCCCTCCCTTTGCGCCGCTATGCTGGCAAGCAGCGACGTTGGAATGAGCTCCTGATGAAAGCAGGTGATCGCCACGTAAAAAGCCGGCAAGCATAACGAAAGCATAAACGCAACGTATCTCATCAAGCGAATGACTGCGCCAAACATGAACCATTGATATTGATCCTCCGGCGATTTGAAAAAATCGCTTAACACGGCAGGAACCGTCAGCACAAACGGGCTTCCGTCCACTATAACGGCAACCCGGTGGTCAAGCAGGCAGGAGCAAACCGAATCCGGACGTTCGCTGTTATACGTAGTCGGAAACAATAAAAAACCTTTGGGGCTGAACAGCTTTTCCATATTCCCCGAGTCAAATATGCCAATCATATTGCTGTTGCAAAGCTTGTCCCGGATTTGCTGCACAACATTCGATTCCACTTCCCCGTCTAAATAAGCCAAATAAAGATGCGTTTTCGTTTTGGAGCCAATGACATGCTTCTCAAAACGCAAGCTTTCATTATTAATGCGTCTGCGGATCAAGCTGATATTAGTCGTTGCCGATTCCGAGAAAGCTTCCTTCGGGCCTCTAACCACGTTCTGGGTCGAAGGCTCGTCAACAGCCCGTGAAGTCAGCTGCTTGACATGCAGCAGCAAAATATCGGGGCTGCCTTCAAGCAGCAGCGCGGCATCGCCTTGGAGCAGCATAGCGGCCAACTGGCTGCGGTCTTGAATGATTTGCCCGGCAACCGCGCTCAAATAGGTTCTTTTAATGTAATCCAGCTTGTTGTCCGATACATTAAAATCCATGGATTGATCGGCTGCCGTAATGGGCTTGAGCACATTATCCATAACGTATTCGGAATTGGTCATCGTATCCAAATAACATAACAGCGCGTATTCTCCGCGAATATTGAGCGGATTCATAATGAGATCTACGCTGTTTCCGAATGCTTGCTGCATCATCGTTTGCACATAAGCCAGCGAATAATTGCCGCCTTGCGGCTGTCCTGTTGCGGCAGTCATGTTGTTGCGCGCCCCTTTCGGTACCGGATTTTGTACACCAGAATCGTGATCGAGGGGATGACCAGCTGCAGCGGGATGTGCAGCCAGTAAATAACATACTTAAGGCCTTCTTCCACATGCTCGGCCGTGTTTTTCGTTACGAGAATGGAGGAGGCGCCAATGAGCAAAGCAAGCGGCAGCTGAAAATTTTGGGAACGCCTATGGAATAAAAAGGAGGCGCCGCGTGCGCCTGCGTATATAAAAACAGAGCATTTGATCAGCACGCCGAAAATAATCATAAGCGCGACCAGCGCGTCCATCCGGGTAATGAAATCAAACAAGTTAATAAGTCTGGCTGCATCCAGCAAGGCAAAAACCGAAAATCGCTGGTTCTCGATGCCCAGCGCATAAATTTGGAGCAAGTCGGAGAACGTCAGCACCGCAGCTGTGCTGAGTAATGCGATTAAACCGATTTTCCGAAATTGCTTGGCATCCCCGATCTTTGGAAATAACGCCAGAAACACAATCATTTCCCCATACGGATACCAGATCGAATTTGTAAAAGCGGACTTGACCACCGGCCCCATGCCTTGCGATAAAACGGGAAATATCCGTTCAATATCAATTGATCTGCTGAAATAGAGCATAATGCCAAGAGCAAAGAAAAAAAGCATCACCATGCACGCAACCATAACGGCCAGCCTCCCAATGACCCGTACCCCTCCGGCCGCCGCATAAACGCTGAGCAATACAAAAACCGCTGCCAATACATGCGTCGGGGTATCATGAAGCAGAGAGGTTAGCACCAGCTCCAGCATATCTCTCACGTTTCGCGTCGCGATATAGATGAAATAAGTCACATAGCAGGCAATAAGCAGGCTGCCGACCCAGTTCCCCCATGCCCGAATGAATAAAGCATATAAACTTTTATTTTTCCCCAGCGAAATCATCCCGGCAAAAAGCAGAAACAGCAGGACGGAAGGAAGTAAAGCAGTCAAATCAACCATCCATGTGTCATAGACAACTTTGGGCGTACCGAAAATAATGGACGTTCCGAGGAGAAAAGCAAACAGTAACGCAAACGTATGGAGCGCGTTCAGCTTGGAGGTCATCGGTACAGGAGTCACTCCTTCTCTTTTTTATGTTGCTTTAGCTTGGCATGGATAAACGGCATAATATTCATGTCTTTCCATAGGGCAGCCACAAGGCTGAAGGCAATCAGGTAGATCGCAGGCTGGCCCATGAAATACGGAAACTTCCCGATTTCCTTGAACGATTCCCAGAAGGATTGTTTATAGACAAGCATGTCCATGCCAGCCATTAAAGCGAGAATGAAGATGATAAAAAAGGAAATTCCTGCTGTTGTCAATGCGCTCCCCCCTGACTTTATCCATAGTTTGCATTGGATGTGCTGGAAATATGTGCACCTGTGCCGGGATAAATAAAAAATCGCCTTCCGGGAAGGCGATTTTTTACTGCAGCTTATGATGTTGTCAAGCGAAGCGGCTCCGTCTACCGTGCCGGAATGGTCAGCACATTGGTCCAGCTTTTGCCGCCGTCTTTCGTCCGGTATACCGCCGGCTGTGTGATGCTTGTATCCGCCATCCAGCCGCTAGTCTGGCTGGTAAACGAAATGATGCTTTGGAAGCCCGGAACCGCCGGAAGATTGGTCCAGCTTTTGCCGCTGTCAAGCGAACGGCCAACCCCAATGACGCCTCCGGCCGGCGAGTAGCCTGCCAATACGGCCGCTCCGTCAATCAGCTCCAAATTGCCGGGATGTCCGCCGGGAGAAGCGGGGCCTTCACTGGCAATTCCTTGCGCACCGCCTGGAGCGGGTCCGCCCCCGGCAGTTGACTGGCTGATCACTTTACGCCAGTCAGCGCCGTTATCGGCAGATGCATAAACCGAATAAGACTGCTGCGACATTCCGGCGCCGCCGTTAAACGCCGCCCATACTTCTCTTCCTTTGACTGCCAGCTGGCCTCCCGTTACTTCATCGGATTTAACCGACAACTTCATCGTCCATGACTTTCCGCCATTAGCCGTCTCGTACAGCTTGTAGCCAAAGCCCGGCACGACTACCAGTGTCCAGCCGTTGTTTGTATCCTGAAAATCCGCATACCGCGTATTTGGAGGCGTCGGGATTTGAGTCCAGCTCTTCCCTCCGTCCGACGTCCGGTAAGCGAACGCAAAGTTATAGCCAAACCCGTTGTTCGCATCTTTAAAATCGACGTGAAGCAGCTTCAGGTCACCCGTTTTTATTTTCGTAAACGTGCTTCCCCCGTCCTTCGTATAAATCAGCGCGTTAGGCCCGACTGCATCGGATTTGGCAAGCGCCCAGCCTGTCGTATTATTGATAAAATCCAGCTCGGAAAACTGCCAGGTGCCTTTATAAATCGGCTGCCAGCTGCTTCCGGCATCCGAGGTGCCTACGATAAAGCCGTTGCCGGCGGCACGGCCCGTCGTGCTGCTCAGAAATTGGATGGCGCTGAAATGATAACTGTCTCCTCCGGCAGGCGTGCCGCTGAATAAGCCGGCAGGCGATGCAGCCGATTGAGACATAGGGACTGCTGCTGTAACTGCAGCAGCCATTGCGGTTGCTGCGATGATGACTTTCCACTTCTTCATCTTGTAATCCCTCCATTGTTCGTCTTGGCAGATCAGCTTGATATAGCTATACCCTAAAAACGAAAAGCTGCAGAATTTTGTTGCGTAACTCAACTAAATTCCATGAATATCCTTAAATGCATCCGGGTCGTAAAGTGCCTCCTTGTTCCTGGCAGCCGCACAGCTTAAAAATGTTTTTCTGATACAAAACGGGGCCGGTCCCGCTTGCGCGCATGCCCTTCAACTAGGAGCGTTTGTCAGCCTTCCTCCATTGGTGTTGTTTTTGCTTTTCTGCAGATGGATAACCTCAGAAGTACTGTTTGGCCATATCCGCAAGCTGTAATGACTAAATCCGCTTACGAGCCTAATGGCTGGAGCGGATTTTTTGTTCTTGTATAAGGTATTTTCGTTATGGTATAGTACCAATTAACCAAACATCCTACGTTTGATTGAAGAGGTGAATCTTTTGCTGCAAAAAACCAATCGTCTTACGCTTGTCGAACAAGTCGCCCACCAGCTGGAGGCGTTAATTGAATCGGGAAACTGGGAGGTCGGCAAACGAATTCCGCCTGAACCCGAGCTGATGGAACAGCTTGCAGTCAGCCGCAATACGCTTCGTGAAGCCATCCGTGCACTGACCCATGCCGGCCTGTTGACTACCAGGCAAGGCGACGGCACATACGTGTCTGCATCAAGCGCATTAGGGCCGATGCTTCAAAAACGTATATCGCGCACCGATGCGCTGGAGACACTGGAAGTACGCCAAGCGCTGGAGCGGGAAGCGGCTTACCTCGCTGCGCAGCGCCGTTCAGAGCAGGATCTGCTCGATATGCGGCGCTGTCTGGAAGAGAGGCAGGCTGCGATTCATGACCGGAATGATGAAGGATATGCCTATTGGGACGTACGTTTCCACATGGCGGTCGTGGCGGCAGCCGGCAACAGGCTGCTTCAAGATTTGTACAGCCATATTACCGAAGGGATGCGCGCGGCTGTTCTGGAAGTATACGGATTAAACAATTCCGACTACTTCGAGCATACGCATGAACTGCTGTATCAAGCCATAGCAGACCAGCATGCGGAGAAAGCGGTTGAAGCAGTTCAGCTCTACATCAATGAATCGAAAAAACATCTATAGATTGTACCGGAGGAGAAACCATGCACCCATTACAACGAGAGGCGGCCGGGCCAGACACGCAGAAACAAGCCGGCGCCTTGTTCTTGATGCTCAGCATCATGCTCATTGCTTCCAACATGCGGGCACCGCTTACTTCTGTAGGCCCGCTTATCTCTGACATTAAAGCCGACACCGGCATGAGCAGCTCGCTGGCCGGCCTGATTACAACCGTCCCGCTGCTAGCATTTGCGCTGCTGTCTCCTTTTGCCCCGCGGATCGCGCAAAAATACGGCACGGAACGCACGATCTTGTATGCCATGATTGCGCTCGTTATCGGGACGGTGTGCCGCTTTGCGCCAGGAACGCCGGCCCTGTTCGGCGGAACGGTCATTATCGGCCTGGCCATTGCCTTATTTAATGTATTGCTGCCAAGCCTGGTCAAACGCGATTTTGCCCGCCAGGCCGGCCTTGCGACCGGCTTATATTCCGTATCCATGAATCTGTGCGGCGCTTTAGCTTCCGGCATCAGCGTCCCGCTCGCGCAAAACGCCGGGCTTGGCTGGCGGGGAGCGATCGGCTGCTGGCTCATCTTGGCTGCTGCCGCATTCCTGTTATGGCTGCCGCGGATGAGCCGCCCTGCTTTATCCGTGTCCGTTTCGCAGCGCAATACCGGCGGATTATGGCGGTCGCCTCTTGCTTGGCAAGTAACCGCCTTTATGGGGCTGCAGTCGCTGATCTTCTATATTCTTGTCGCATGGCTGCCGGAAATTCTTGCAAGCCGAGGTCTCAGTGCGGATACAGCAGGCTGGATGCTGTCGCTTCTCCAGTTTTCCATGCTGCCGTTTACGTTTATCGTACCGATCATTGCAGGCAAAATGCACAACCAGCGTGTGCTGGTCATCGTCACAGCAGCCTTATACGTATTCAGCTTGCTAGGTTTTATGTTCAGCAGCACAACGCTTATCCCGGTCTGGTCCGTACTGATCGGCATTGCCGGCGCTTTTTCCTTCAGCCTCGCGATGATCTTTTTCAACTTGCGCACCAAAACAGCGCAAGAAGCGGCGCAGCTGTCAGGAATGGCGCAGTCGGTTGGCTATCTGCTCGCCGCGCTTGGCCCGCTGCTATTTGGCCTGCTTCATGATGCAGCCCATAACTGGAGCGCTCCGCTCCTTATTCTTATTGCGGCAAGCCTGCTCATCTTTATCTTCGGCATGGGAGCCGCACGCAACCGCTACGTCCGGTAAACGGGACGGAGAACAGACAGACAGCCGCCCCTGCTAGCAACACCAACAAAAACGTTCGCCCTGCAAACCGTTCCATTCGGATTGGTTTGCAGGGCGAACGTTTTTAATGCCGGATTAACGTGAAAGTTTGGATAATTTTTCGCCAAGAAGCTGGAACGCTTTCTGAACATCCGCTTTAGGCGCAAGACTGTACCGGTCGCCAATGCTGACCTCATAATAACATTGCCGTTCGCCGAGCTCCCGCGCATACGACGACAGCCCTACCCCTGTCTCGCTGCAAACCTCGGCCAGTACAGCTTCCGTCTGTTCCTTGCCATATTGAATATGGACATGGAACATATTGGACACCGGCACTTCTGGACGTGTACTCACGCCTTCGATTTCATTATACAAGGACGCCAGTTCAACGGCTTGCTCATAATAAAGCGCCATCTTTCCGATCCGTTCATTAAAATAATGCTCCGAGCTTACAATATACGGATACAGGCTGATCAAATCGCCGCCATGCCGTCTTTTCCACACCTTCGACTGCTCGGTAAACGGCGTTTCCCCCGCCAGAACCGCACCGGCGATGCCGCCGATTCCTTTATAAAAGGACACGTATACGCTATCGAACAATTCGCATATTTCGGCAGCCGATTTGCCGTAATACGGCGTCACCTCAAACAAACGCGCTCCGTCCAAATGCAGCTTGATGCCATTCGCTCTGCAATAAGCGGACAGCTCCGCCAGTTCCTCGAAGCTTGGCAGCTGGCCGCCGATTTCACGCTGCGGCAGCTCCAGCAGCAGGCAAGCAATAGGCTCTTGCAGCTGCTTCACATCTTCCAGCGTAATTAGCCGGTCTTTGTCCGCCAGCAATACCGGCTCCAGCCGATGCAGCTGGCGCAAGCCGTCCTGCTCATGAATTTCCAGATGGCAAAGCGGATGATACGCCACCTTCGGGTTGCCTGCCTCATCGCTCCATAGGCGAAGCGCAATTTGCTGCGCCATGGTGCCGCTAGGGAAAAATACCGCCGAAGGCTTGCCTAAATAAGCAGCCATGCGCTGCTCGAACTGTTCGATAACCGCCCCTTTCCCGTACATGTCGCTGTCCGTACTGCCGTCGATCTGCTCGAATACGTTCTTCAACACTTGCATATTCCGTTTGCCGTGGCCGGCCAGCGGGTACGGGCTGGCATTAAAAACTTCCGTTAAGGACTTCTTATGTTCACTCATCGAATTAATCTCCAATCACTGCTTGTATAGTCTCACTAAACAAGTTTACACAATAAACGCCGGCAAGGACAATCCGTTGCCTCGATATAAAAAAGGCGTTGTTTTATGCCTAGGCATAAAACAACACCTCCCTCCCCTTTATCTTCCCCATACCATCCAAGACCATTTTATACGTTTCGTATACCGCACAATCAGCCAGGAAGCTGCTACCAGCAAAATATACGTAATGAGGTTGTACGGATGATAATACATATTTTGCGGAGACGGATCGGCCAATTGCCGCCAGATGGTGAGCAGCATCGGGTGAATCAAATAAACGCCAAACGAGATCGCGCCAAATTCGAGCACAGCCCGAACGGCTCCGGATAAGCGTTCACAGACGATTTTACCCGACCAGATTAAGCTGACTCCCATTACAACGGCGTATACATTGTACAAAATCACATAAGCGGGCGGCCAGTAATGCGCGCCTTCTTCCGCTGAAAGCAGCATCAGAATATACATGAACCCGATGGCTGCGCCTAATCCCATGGTCCACCATACTTGCCGCCAGCAGGCGGCAAACCATTCATAATGCATGCCGATTGCCGCTCCGGTGCAGAACACAAGGGAGTAATTCGGCATCAGCGCTGAAAAATGGTCAATCGGCTTCACCCAATGGTGGATAAAATAAAAGACGCCCTGCACGATAAGCCCTAAAGCCAGCACGGCCAGCCCATTCAGCTTGAGCAGGCGAACAAGGGTCATCAGTATCGGGAACACCACATAAAACTGAATGACAATGACCATAAAATAAAGATGGTAGCCGGATTTGCCCCAAACCAGCATTTCCCAAAACTTGCCTGCGTCAACATGCACCTGATGCGTTGCAATAAGCTGATTCCCCGCATAATAAAGGACAGACCATAACAGATAAGGCACTAAAATAAACTGAATCCGCTTTTTATAAAAAGCAGCTGCCTGCTTAAGGCTCCAATCGTCATGATAGCGGTAAAACAACACCAGCCCGTTCATCATTAAAAATACAGGCACGGCAAACATGCTCAATTGGTTGGCCGCGATGTAGACCGGCGCGGACAAGCTTCCCCACGGCACTAGCGTGCGTGCGTTTGCCGTCGTGTGAATCAGCAAAACAGCCAACATCGCAACGGCTCGAACAAAGTTAAGTTCTACAATATTTTTTTTCATATCTCGGCCTTAGCAACCGGCCTTCTCTCCCCAATCCCTATTCCAGAATACATTCGGACAAGCTATTTCCGATTTTATCACGGTTAATCGGGAAGGACTATATTTATTTCCATGTGATCGGGGCTATGCTCATCCGTTCTTGCTCCGCTTAGAACGGTGCCGGAGCCAGCTGACCGGCGCCATTATGCAAGCCGCACACAGCAGCGTAAGCTGAAGCCGCCAAGGATGGTGGAGAAATTCGGACGACTCCCACGGAAACAGAAACTCAATCATGCTGAGCGCTCCTCCTCTTTTGCTTTACACAAGCCATTAGAAATAATACCGCCGGCAAATATAAAAACAACGGAAGCCACAGCCGCTGGGGCAGCACGGTCGTCGCTACTTCCAAATGTCCGTTAAAGCTGACAACCATCGTCATCGAGACGAAAAAAGCAACGACGACAGACGTCAAAATAATCGCTTTATCCCCCGCAGCCGCCAGCAGCTTGCGGATACAGTAGACAGCTGCAAACAAATGAAGCGTCAGCTTTGTAAAAGCAGTCAAGGTCAAATAACTTACTCCGATAGCGTCCAAATTTTCCAGCAGGTCCACGACATTGGACAACTTCAATAGCGCAAACGACGGATACATCATTTGCTGAAATACGTGCTCGCCCATCCCTGTAATAGCCAGCACATCAAGCAGCGTGATGCATAAGCCCGACAAAATGCACGCTCCCGCCACTGTAAACGGCAGCTGCTTCTTTTGGGCGACAAATCCCCAAAACATCGCAAATTCAATGCTTTCCCCGTAGGTTTGCATAAGGCCTGACGGCCATACCGTCTGCCAAACCTTGCCCCACCCTTCACCAAGCACAGGAAGCAAATTCGGTAAATGGATTCTTCCAGAGAAAAAGAGCAGCACGATTTCCAGCAGCAGCGACAGCAGGATTAATGGAAAAAAGAATCCGCTCATCCGCGCAAGCACTTCATAACCGCTAAACAGGACATAGAGAATGACAAGCAGAAACGTGATGGCAATTAACCAGTTTGGCGTGCCATGCAAAATTGTAATTGGGAATAAAAACCGGATGTCGCTTACAATTCTGGCCGAGTCATAGAGGAACACAAGCGGAAACAGCCATGCAAGCGGAATACCGATCCATTTGCCCAGCAGCGCGGGACACCATTCCACCAGGGATAGTCCGCCGCTTAAATGAAAGATGCTCCAATATAGCAGCACAATGCACATCCCTAACACGGAGCTGATCAGCGTAGAAATCCAAGCATTTCTCCCCGCATCGGCCGCGAAACCAAAAATAATTGTACTGCCCAGCTGAAATACCGTCATCAAGGTGAATATTTGATACTTTGAAACATGGATCATATCGTTCACTCCTCAGGATGAATAGCTTCATTCGTTAAGCCGGAGCGAATAATTCGGCCTTTCACCATTATTTCCGGCTCGATCGCAGGAAACATCTCCTCCCACTGCTTCTTGAAGACATGGTTCCAAGCTTTGGGATACCGCCTGTATACGGATTGTCCATATCCATAAATATCGCTTTTAAATTGCTGCTGCACTTTGGCGCTGGATTCCTTGATCCTTAATTTAACCGCTTCTTCTACTTGCTTTTGAATGAGAGCTTCGCCTTCGTCGCTGTCCAGATCAATGCTTGATGTATTTTCATATATATTTTCATTCAGACGGATCACGAGTGTAATTCCGACCTTGCCGCCTTCTATCGTGACATGCCGTTTCACATGTACACGTTCCAGTTCAGCGCTTATTTTTCCCGGCTCATTCGGAATATCAATTGTAATAATGCCTTTATGGATCTGATTTTTAACCCACAGCACGCCGCGTGCGTCTTTATCGCTTAGCTGGCCGATCATTTTCTCTCCTTTAAAGACCGCAATGCCTTTAACCGCTATATTCGTATTGGAATCATCTCCGCCCTGCTGAGAAGGCGTTATACTGACCAATGGCGTGTACGGTTCGACGCCGTCTGACATAACCAGATTAAGAAAGTCGATCACCCGCATGCTCGGTATCAAATTTTGAGCCATCTCCGATTTCAATACCTCGGAAGACAATTTTTCATATTTAGGCTTGAAATTTAATATATCAAGCGCCGATGTTTCCGAAACCGCAATGTAGCTGATGAGCTGCGCCTGCCTGTATCGTTCGAAAAAGTCAATGACCCGGGTTACGCCGCTTTTGGCAAGACTGTTGCCGATAATAAGCACCCGGCTGTGGGAATAAGTAATTTGCCGCGGCAGTTTCTTCTGCAGCGCTCTCGTTATATCCATAATGGTATCCCCCTCTTGGGATACCACCCAACCGGCGGAGCTTACCAGCTTGCTTTCTCCTCCGCCTTGCGCAGAACCGGTTCCAAACAGCCGCGGAATGGCAAGCAGCAGCGACAGCCGGATCTTCCCCTCTTCTGTAAGATCAAGTCCGGATGCCGTTACAATGGCAATTTCGTTCACTTCTATTTCGCTCCAGCAGGAGCTGAGCAAAACGGACATCATGACGGCTATTAATAAGACAGCAGTTTTTTTCATTGCGGCTTCCTTTCTGCTTGCTTATACAGGCGGCTCGGGTCGGGGCGGCAGCTTAACCATCCGCCTCCGGTTTACTTTACCCGTAGCTGCCGGCCGCTTCGTCATATGCGTCCACGGCGCACGGACGAATACGTCTTTCAGATCGCTGACGTGAAGCGGCGACAGCGGCGTAAGATAAGGGACGCCAAAAGAACGAAGCTTGCACAAATGGGCCAGAAGCAGCAGCAAGCCGAGAAAGATGCCATATAACCCCAGCATTCCGGCCATCAGCATCAGCGGGAAGCGAAGCATCCGGATGGCCAATCCTTGATTGTACAGCGGAAAAATAAACGAGGCGATGCCGGTAAAAGAGACGACGATAATTAAGGTGGCGGATACGATTCCGGCTTGCACCGCCGCCTGCCCGATAACCAAAGCGCCAACGATGCTGACCGCTTGTCCGGCCGGCCTTGGCAACCGGATGCCCGCTTCCCGGAGCGCCTCGAAGGCCGCTTCCATCAGAAGCGCTTCGACCAATGCGGGAAACGGTACATTCTCTCGGGATGACGCAATGCTGAGCAGCAAGGTAGTAGGAATCATCTCCTGATGGAACGTCGACACCGCGATAAAAATAGAAGGGAACGTTAATGCGCAAAAGGTCAATATTAACCGCAGCCAGCGCATAATCGTCGAGACAATAAAATTCTGGTAATAATCTTCGTTTGCTTGCAGCACGTCGGTAATTAAAGAAGGCGCAATAAGCACGAACGGCGTATTGTCGACGATGATGGCCGCCCGGCCTTCCAGAATTGAAGCCGCAACCCGGTCCGGCCGTTCCGTGCTGATCATTTGCGGAAATATTGTAAAATGGCTGTCGCATATCATTTCTTCGATATAGCCGCTTTCCAATACAGCATCCATGTCTATTCGGCTGATTCTTGATTTGATCTCATCCACGAGGCCCGGCATCACAATCGAGTCCAAATAAACGATAGCCAGCTCCGTCCGGGAGATCCGGCCGACTTGCATTGGCTCCATCTTTAAATCCGCGGTGGGCAGCCTTCTCCGGATCAGGGTCGTATTCACCCGCAAGTTTTCAATAAACCCGTCTCTCGGCCCCCGGATAACCGCTTCCGTAATCGGCTCTTCAACCGCGCGCTGCTCCCACTTTTTCAAATAAGCGAGGTGAATTTGCGGCACTCCGCTTATAAGCACGGCAGTCGCGCCTTTGCATACCGCCGTTGTGGCATCTTCGATATGATCCGTTGTTTCGAATTGATCGGCGTGGGCAATCGCATGAAGAGGGAGTTCAAGCTGGGCGTCACGTCCCGGATTGGCAAACAGCTCGCTCTGTGACATCAAAGGCTTGATCAGCTCCGATTCAATGCGCATATCGTCAACCAGACCATCCAAATAGACCGCTACAGCTATTTCCTGATTGCCCGAACAAATCGTCCGGCACACAATATCCGAGCAGCGGTCAAACTTCTCCTTCAATAAGAAGAGATCATGCTCTAATTCACCTGTTAACGTGATGCCGGTTTGATGAACGGCAGGCTCCACAGCTGCTCCTCCTCCGCTTGCAAGTCACCCTATTTTTCCCGCAACTATTAAAAACATTCCAAATCTGCGCGATGAATGCATGCAAGCGGGCGCAAAAAAAACAGCCGGACCCGAAGGAACGGCTGTTTAACGGCAGCTTGACGGCTGCTTGATAGCTTTAAAACTTCTTCTTTAAGCACGGACCTGCTCGGTTTGCTGCTGACGCATCGAGTGAATGATCGCTTCGGCTGTCTGTTGGCCGTTTGCGATACAGTCAGGAATGCCTACGCCGTAATACGAGCAGCCGGCCAGCATAATGCCCGGATAACGTTCAGCCAGCTTGTTCTCCAGCGACTTCACAATTTCATGATGCCGGATATGGTAATTAGGCATGGCATCTCTCCAAGGCGTTACTTGCACCGTTACAGGCTCGGCTGTAATGCCAAGGCTGAGCTGAATGTCGCGCAGCGCCGTTTGTACCAGCTGCTCCGCCGTATAATGCTTCAGCTCGCTGTAACGCGGGTTGGAGCTTTTGTAGAACAGCCGCACCAGCAGCTTATGTTCTTTGGACGTATGCGTCCATTTGCGGCTTGTCCATGTGCAGGCATCGCAAGCCAGCCCGCTGTGATCTGCCGTAATAAAACCTGTGCCGTCGTTCGGCAGCTCGCTGTCCGGAATGTCAAAACCGGCATATACGCTAATGAGCGAGCTGTTCTTCAGCTGGCTGAAATCCGTATCCAGCTCCTTATCCTGCAGCATCCGTTGAGCAGCTGTATAGTCGGTGCTGAGCACAACATAATCCGCATTAAGCGCCTCATCTCCCGCTATGGATAAGCGGTATCGTCCTTCGGACCGGGAAATTCGCTCCAGCTTGGCCGATTTGCGGATCTCAACCTCCGCAAGCCGCTTTTCCAGCGTATCAATTAAAGCGGAGACGCCGTCTCCGAACGAGATAAACTTGGCGTTTCCTGCACTTTTGTACTTCTGTTTATTTTCAGACAGCCCCTTTAATAGGCTGCCGTATTCGTTTTTGTAGGTTAATAAGTACGGAAGGGTAGAAGCGATCGTCAAATCATGAAGCTTGCCGGAATAAACACCGGATAATACCGGCGCAATTTGCCTTTCGACAATTTCCTTGCCCAGGCAGCTCTCCAGGAACAAGCCGATGGAATCGTTAAAGGTAAAGTTATGCTCCGGCGTATAATAATCTTTGAGCGCTTCTACTTTGCCTTCGGCCGAGATCAAAGTGCTTTCCGCCAAGGATTGAAGACTAAGCGGGATGCCGAACACGGAATCCTCAGGAATTTTTTTCAATCCGCCGTCGATATAAATATAGGATTTGCCCGTTGCGTTATACACAACTTCTCCGGTTAACCCCATATCCTCGATAAAAGGAGCGACGTTCTCCTTGCGCGCCACAATGGAATCGGCGCCTGTTTCCATCGTAAAACCCCCATCCTGCACAGTTGCGATTTTGCCGCCCAGGCGCGGCGACGCTTCCAGCACTACAACACGGGCCGCCAGTCCGCCAGAAGCCAGCTCCCGCTGCAAATAATACGCCGTAGAAAGCCCCGTTATACCGCCTCCGGCTATTGCTATCGTTTTCACATCAATTACCCCTTTTTATTCCAGATCGCGATCATGGCATAAGCTCGTTCTAGTATACCAAGAAGCAGGCCTTACGGACAAAAAAAGCCCGGAACATCTGCAAGATGCTGTGGGCTCTATCCGATGCAAGGGATTTATTCCGTACCGCTTTGTTTATTGGCAGCGCATAGGAGGCGGTCAATTTCACCCTGCACCCGCTTTTTTATACTGCTCATTTCTTGCCGGTATTGCTCAATTTTTTCAAGCCTGTGCTCGATCAGCTCAAGCTTTTTATCCATAATGCCTTTTAACTCCACCAGCTGTTTAATTTTCTGTTCGTAATCATTTGCGCTAATTAACAGCTGATGATGATCTCGCAAGTTTTCGCGAAACGACAAAAAGTTCTGTATCTCCTGCAAAGAAAAGCCGAGAACGTCACGCGCATTCGTAATTTCCTTTAGCTTGTTAATATGCATGCGGGTATAAAGCCTTGCGCCTCCCCTGCTTCGTTCCGGAGGAGAGATCAGCCCGATTTCTTCATAATAGCGAACCGTTCTTTTCGTTAGCTGGCATTCCCGGGCAACATCATCAATTTTAAACTTCTCGATCACGCGGTCCTCCTTTCCTTCCGAAGACACGTCCTCGACATGCTCCAATCGACATCCCGGCTTATCCAGACACATTCATTTTATTGGCTTTCTCATTATTTCTCATAATAACCAGATTGCGTGCGTATATAAAAATGCCTGGCACCTGACCGATAATAAACACGGGATCTTTACGGTAAATGGCATAAATGGATAAAATGGTGCTGCCCATAATGCTAAAGCTCCAAAACGATTTCGTAACAATACTTTGCTTTGCTTTTTCACTGGCAATCCACTGCAGCACGAACCTTCCGGTAAACATAATTTGCCCGACCATGCCAATGGCCACCCAAATCAGTTCTTTTACGTGAGCGTTCATATTATCTCACTTCTTCCCTAACTTGATAGCGAATCATTCGTTTGCGCAGCCAGCCGATGACGATAGCATCCATCAATCCGACAAAAGCGCGGTTTAATACGCCGTATTTGGACTTGCCGTACATCCGCTCACGATGCCGGACAGGCACTTCCGTCACTTTAAAGCCGTTCATGCGGGCAATTGTCGGCAAAAAGCGGTGGAACCCTTCAAATAAGAAAAAGGTTTCAGCTACTTCCCGTTTAAACACTTTCATCGGACAGCCGGTATCTTGAATATTGTCGCCGGTAATCCAGTTCCGCACGCCGTTGCCCACTTTGGAGGAAATTTTCTTCACCAGCGTATCGCGGCGCTTGACCCGCATTCCGTTGGCGAAATCGTAGTTCTCCATATATTTCATCAAAATTAAAATATCACCGGGGTCGGTTTGCAAATCTCCGTCGATAGAAGCAATGTATTTGCCTTCCGCCCGTTTAATGCCACAATAGATAGCGGCCGTTTGTCCGCAGTTCCGCTCGAAGTGGATTCCTTTCACAGCAGGGTCCTTTGCCGCAAGCTCGTTAATGATATTGGCGCTGCCGTCCGTACTGCCGTCGTTGACAAGTACGATTTCATAGCTTTCGATATGGCCTTTCAGCGCAGCCGTAATCGCCTCGTGCAGATGATACAAATTTTCTTTCTCGTTATAAATCGGAACCACAACGGATAATTCAACCATGCTTTTTCTCCTTTATTTCATATGGTATGAAGGGATGTGTTGTTGTTTTTAACCCCAATGTAAAGCGTTTTTGCCGCCGATCAAGCTTTTTCACACCATTAAGCATAATCACATCACACGTTAACGTCAACGTTAATTTTAATAATTATCATAATTTGCATATCTTGCAGCAAATAGGCGAAAAAATCATAAAATTTAAACGAATTTAATAGATTATAAGTTTATGAGCGGACATCACGCTTTATAACCAGTTTCTCTTTCCGAAACGGCCGATATACCTCGGTGTTTATAAAGCTTGCAAGCCGGAGGGCATAACAAAAAGGCCAAAACCATTGCTGGTTTTGGCCTTTGTAGAACATTCGGATTATTGCTGGATAAACGCAGCGGCAATTTGAGCAATTTCCGCGCGGGTAGTCGACTGCTTGGGATAAAGTTTCCCATCGGCGTTTCCTTGCACAACACCCGCCGCATACAATGCCTGAACCGCTTCGCGCGCCCAAGCCGAAATCGAATCGCTGTCCGTAAAGGCAAAGCCTGGTGCTGATCCGTTTGCTGCCGGCAGCTTGTCTTTGACCGCCCTGTACAAGAGGACGAATGCTTCTTCGCGGGTAATCGGCTGGTCCGGCCGGAAGCTTCCGTCTTCAAAGCCGGAAATAATGCCTTCCTGCGCCAGCGCGTCGATGTAATTATGGTACCAGGCATCCGGGGCAATATCGTTAAAGGCACTTGTCTCCTTCCCGCTGCCGAGTCCGAGTACTCTGAACAATACGGCGGAATATTCCGCTCTTGTCATCAATTGGTCCGGCTTAAAGGTGCCGTCAGGCATACCGGTCAAAATGCCGGCGCTGGCCAGCTTGTTGATCGCATCCGCAGCCCAGTGCCCTTGTACATCCGTAAAGGCAGGGGAGTCGCCCGGTGCAGCTCCCGGATTTTCCGGTTCAGCCGGGGTGGATGGTGTTGACGGTTGCGACGGGGTATGGTCACTATCTTCCGGCTTCGCAGTGACGACCACTTGCGCTTCGCCGCTGCCGTAGCCGTCAGCGCTGATTGCCGTAATGACAGCCGTTCCTGCCTTAATCGGACGAACCTTGCCATCTGCATCTACTGCAGCGACGGCTGTATCTGAACTGCTCCATGTTACGGCTGTGCTGCCTTCTTCATCTGCGGGTTCCACTACAGCATGAAGCTGTGCTGTCCGGCCGCCTTCCGTCAGCGGTAACGAGCTTGTGTTAAGGGTTACTTTGGTCACATCCAGCTGGTATACGCCTACTCTTCCGCCCACTTCATAAGCAACGAGCAGCAGCGGCAATCCGGTAGGGCTTTCAGCTGCAGGAATAAAATCAATGCCTTCCGGTCCAGAGAATGTATCCAGATTGAGCCGGCCGTCCTTATCTTCAAACTTGCGCGAGTTCGTATAGTTTGCAAATACCGGCTGTTCAGGGTCTGTCACGTCATAAGTCATTATGCCGCTGGTGCGCTCCAGCCCGATAAAAGCGAATGTATGATTGCCGACGACGCCGGTTTCTATGCCCTCAGGCTCCGGCCCTTTCTTTTTACTTCTGGCGTCCATCTCATTGTCATCATTGCTGACGTTGAAATGCTCCGCATCGCGCTCGCCCGTAATGACTTCAAAGTCACTGCCGCTGTCATAAACTTGCTTCAGCGAATCAGCATTCCAGACCGAGAAGGAGCGCCCTCCAAGCAAGTAAATGCTGTCATTGCCCCGGTCCGTCAGTCCTTCATCGCTGTCATATTTCGTCGTGTTTTTCAAGAAGTTATAAGCATCCGAGGCTGGATCCAGCCCGCCTTTTAGATCTTTAATTTTGGCGATGTTCGTCAAAATCGGATCTTCCGCAGGCCATTCCGTTGCGTCGCCTTCATTGGCCGTCAGCAAATAATGTTCGCCGTTAACGGAATAATACGCAACGCCATCCGGCATATAAGCGCCGTAGAACGGAGCTGTCTCAAAATTAATGATGCCGTCAGCCTGCAAGTCCAGCGCGTTTTCCGGCTTGCTGAAATCTTTGTAGCCGAGACTGCCGACCGAAACGACCGATCGGGATGGGATATCAATTTTAGCAATCGCATTGTTTTCCTGTAGTGTTACATAAGCGGACTTATTATCGCTTGAAACGGCAATATATTCCGGCTCAAAATCTTTAAACGCTTCTTCCGGGCTCCCTTGACCAGTGTATACGCCGTCTACCACTTGTCCGCGAATATGCACATCTTGTGCAATGACGGATGTTTGGTCAAAATACACTTGCGTAGACTCGCCGGTTTGCGTATCCACGATCGTTACGCTGCCCGGAGCGTCTTCCTCCAGCACGCCCGTACGAGGCTCGGCTTCATCGGCCGTCAGCACGTAACGTCCGTCGGAGGTCGTCGTAATCATATCCGGCTGAACGCCCGCCGTGTACGATGCCTTTAAATCCCCTTCATAATCCAGCGCCAAAATTTTGCCTTTCACAGCCGGATCGGCAGCTTGTACAGCTGCATAAACCCGCTTGGTTGCGTAGTCGACAACAACGCTTGTCAAATCGCCGAACGTAAAACCTCCCGTCTCGGACAGTTGTTTAACCGGTACGCTTTTTTCCTTCTCCAGCTGTCCGTTATCCGTGTCCAGGCTGACAATATCTAGGCTTGGCGGATTGGCAGAACCGTTCACCAAATAAAATTTTTGATTTTCTTTATTATATTTTACAATTTCGGCAACGCCGCCATCCGGATTCGTGGTACCGACGGCATATTCGGCGATTTTCGTAATGTTTAGTGTATCTTTGAAGCTTTGAATGGCAGCGCGGCTTATGTTCAGATCAAACGATTTGGTCACTTGGATGGAAGAATCTTCGGCGTCCGTTGCAGTAACCGTTACCTTAACATTGGACGCTTCTGCTGTTGGCGTACCGCTGATGATGCCGCCGCTCGTGATGGACAATCCCTCCGGCAGCCCGTCCGCTTCATACGTATACGAGCCGTATCCGCCAACCGTTTCCATTACTGCTTCATAGGTCTGGTTCACGTAACCGGAAGGCAATGACGGTGTCACAATAGACAGCCATACGCCGTCTTCGCCGTCATGCGGTTCGTACGTTGCAAGCTTGTCCGGAGCCGGTTTTTCATAATCAATTTGTTCGAAATCCTGCTTGTTATTGTCCGTATCCTGGAAGCTGGTGCGGCGAACCGCTTTTTTCTTGGAGGTGCCTTCCGCCGAACCGGATGGAGAGGCTGTCTCGTAGCCATCTATTTTACTGCCCGGATCATTGCTGCCTGTACCTAGCATGTCGACATATCCCGCAGGCTTCGGCTCTGCTGCGAATGGATTTTTAAGACTGTTATCCAGCGGAGTCTGGTTGCTCATCAGCACAACCTTTAACCCTTTATTATTGATATATTGATCCCACTGCTGATCGCCTCTGCCCATCAAATCCAATGTTGGCGCAGCGGCTCCTGTCGGATGGGCAACTACAAGATAAGACGACTTCGCTTTAATGACGCCTGTAAGCTTCAGCATGCTCCAGCTGCCTGTCGCGCCGGTTTTGTAATCACTGCCCGGATCCGCATATTGGATCGACCAGCCATTAAGATCCACGTCTTCATCCGTCGGATTATACAGCTCGATAAAACCGTTCGTGGCATACGTATCATCAGCCCGTTTTAATCCGCCGCCGTAAACCTGGTTAATGATAATGTGCGGAACGCTGACATTGTATATGCCATCCGTATCGTAGGGTACGCCCAACTGAGGCGCTGACGGTGCTTCTCCCTCTGCCGCTGCCGCTATACCAGTAAGCATCGTACCGACAGAAAGCTGCACAGCCATCGCGACCGACACGATTTTTTTCGTTTTTGCCGATTTCAAGTTTCAATCACTCCTTCATTCGTTTGATTTATAGTGTAGTTTAAGGAGAAATTGTTTGTCCTTTGTTAACACAGGCGTTAATTTTTAGTAAAATTTAACATTTATTTGGGTGTATCAAGCAATAAGACCTGCTTCCAAAGCCAGAGCATATCCGATGAAATGCAATTCCCCTCCTTGAAACGTTAGAACCGGTCCCCCCTATCGGGAGAACCGGTTCTACTTATCATGGAGATTACCTATTCGATTGCAGCCGTATAATACGGGTAATCCATCATTGCTTGTATTTGGCGGGCGGCCGACGAACCATATAACCGTTCAACAAAAAACAAACCCAAATCAATTGATGCCGACACGCCGCCGCCTGTAAATATATGGCCGTCCTGTACATATCTTTCCCGGCTTACCTGCCCGCAATAAGGCTCCAGCAAGTCGTAGGCGCTGGAATTGGTCGTCGCCGTCTTGCCGGCCAGAAAACCTGCAGCCCCAAGCAGCAGCGCCCCTGTACAGACGGATACTTTGTAAGGCGCATTCGCTGCGGTCTGAAGCCATGCAACAAAAGCCTCGTCGAACCGGAGCTGCCTCGTGGCCATACCGCCGGGCACAAATACAACATCGTAGCCGGACAAGTCCGGAAGCACTTCGTCCATCTGCAGCTTAAGCCCTTTGTCGTCCGTAATCTGCGGTTTATCCGAGCAAAACGCCCACGATAATTCAGCCTGCAATATACGAAGCCGCGTTACCGCATCATAAAACCCGATAAAATCCAGCGTCGTCATTCCGTCGAACAATACAAATGCAACCTTCATCCCAGCCACCTGACCTTTCTTCGAATGAAATAAAAAAAGTATTTGACCGTTAGTTCGGTCAAATACTTTCGCCCAGGCGTACGGCAATTAGACATATGTGCTCCCCCGCGGTATTCCGCGTTACGCCAGTTACACATACCAAATATTTACTTCTATTATAGGCGGGGAACCGTCTCCGCATCAATAGGGATTTAAAAGTTATTTTACAAGCCGGAAGGTTTGAACCGCAGTATCGCGGCTGTTCGGCCCGACATGCACCTCAAAGAGCCCTGCATCGCTTGCAAAAGTCAAATCGGAATGATAATAACGAAGCTGTTCCTCTGTCAGCGTGAATTGTACATCGGCCGATTCGCCAGGCTCCAGCTTCAGCTTGCGATAGCCTTTCAGCTCTTTTAACGGACGAACCACTTCACCGGCCAAATCACGAACGTAAAGCTGAACCACTTCTTCACCGGCCGTCTTTCCCGCGTTGGTCACCTGCACCGATACCGTCAGCTTGTCCGTCTCGCCCATCTCGGCTGCGGAGATCGCCAGATCGCCATATGCGAACTCCGTATAGCTAAGCCCAAAGCCAAAAGGAAATAAAGGCGCGTTAGGAATATCCAAATATTTCGAGACATACCGCTGGTCTGCATTCGCCGGCGTAAGCGGACGGCCCGTATTGTATGAATTATAATATACCGGAACCTGTCCGACCGAATAAGGGAATGACATCGTCAGACGCCCGGCCGGATTCACGCTGCCGTACAGCACATCGGCTATCGCATTGCCGCCTTCCGTGCCCGGATACCACGCTTCCAGCACCGCATCCGCAACATCAATAATGCCGTGAAGATCAAGCGGACGTCCGTTAAACAAGACGGCGACAACCGGTTTGCCCAGCTGCTGCAGCCGGTATGCCAGCTGCAGCTGTACTTCCGGCAGGCGTATATCCGACCGGCTGCCGGCTTCTCCGCTCATCTCGGAAGCTTCGCCCAGCGCGAGCACAATTACATCCGCGTCTTGTGCAGCGAGGATCGCTTGCTGCGCCTGCGCTTCAGTGCCGCTTGTAATGCCGCAGCCCTCTGCAACGGCGATGCGGGAAACATCCGTTTTGCCGGCCAGCCCGGCGAACAGCTGAACCGCTTCATCTTGGGAGCCCCATATCGACCACGGCCCCAACACATCTCCGCTTTGCGCGAATGGGCCGATCAGCGCTATTTTCTGCTCCGCCCGCAGCGGCAGCACGTTTTCATTTTTAAGCAAAACGCATGACTTGGCCGCTATTTCCCGTGCCGCTTGGCGGTGCTCATCGCATAAAATGATTTCCTTCTCGCGCTGCTCGTCCGCACCTCGGAACGGGTTGTCGAACAAGCCAAGCTTGTCCTTCAGCTGCAGTACGCGCAGCACCGATTCATTGATCCATTCCTCATCCACTTGGCCGGATTGCACAAGCTCCTTTAACGACTGAGCGTAACAAGAACTCATCATTTCCATATCGACGCCCGCTGCAATCGCTTTGTGCGCCGCTTCCGCGTTATCCTCCGCTGCGCCGTGCGGAATCATTTCCTGAACAGCGCCCCAGTCCGAAATCAGGACGCCGTCGAATCCCCATTCCTCACGAAGCAAATCGCGCATCAGCTTGCGGTTTCCGGTAGCCGGAATGCCGTCGACAACGTTAAACGAAGTCATGACGAGCTCGCAGCCTTCCTCCAGCGCCGCTTTATAGGCCGGCAAATAAGACTCGCGAAGCTGCCGCTCTGACATGTTGACCGTGTTGTAATCACGGCCGCCTTCCGCTGCGCCATATGCAGCAAAGTGCTTTACGCATGCCGCCATGCGGTCCGTGTCGCCGGTCAGATCGCTGCCTTGGAAGCCCCGCACGAACGCCCGCGCAAATTCGCTGTTCAAATACGGGTCTTCGCCCGTCGATTCCATCACGCGCCCCCAGCGCGGGTCCCGCACCAAATCCGCCATCGGCGCAAATGTGACATGGATGCCCGCTACCGAAGATTCCTTCGCCGCAATCGCGGCGCTGCGCTCGGCGAGCTCCATATCCCACGAGCTGGCTAACCCAAGCGATACGGGGAAAATCGTCCGGTAGCCGTGAATAATATCCGCCATCAGAATAAGCGGAATGCCCAGCCGGTTGTTCTTCATATATTGTTCCTGCAAAGCAATCGTTTCTTTGGCGCCGACTGCGCTAAGGACAGAGCCGACATTCCACACCGCTTCCGGATTTAAGCCCATCGAAGCAAGCGGGCCTGTCAAATTCGCATCATTGTCGTTCAAAAAGTTAGGCGTAAGCTGCACAAGCTGCGCAATTTTCTCATCCAGCGTCATCTGCGCCAGCAAATCGGTAAGAGATCGTTTCGTCACCGTGTTCGTCCTCCAACATAATTTTGGCATTAATCTCCTTATTATACCGGACTCTAACAGCAGCTAATAGAAATGAGATTGCTATAATCGTATCCGATTTTGTCCAGCTTTCCTGCACGGCGTCAGCTTTAACGCGTCAGAGCCATCTGCATTTGCTGGCAGAAGTGACCGGCTTTCAAGTTGCCGGGCTTTCAGCACAAGCTCCGTACCTGTCAGTTCTCCTGCCGTATGGCGTACAGCTTGCGGTAAGCGGTTGGCGTCATGCCTTCATGCTCCATAAAACGTTTGTTGAAATAGCTCGCATTCGGATACCCCGCCTCTTCCGCGATTTGCCCGATGGCGGCATCTTTCCGTTCCAGCAGCCATTGCTTGGCGGCCTGCAGCCTGCAGCGCGTAATAAATTCCATAGGCGTCATGCGCATCGCCGCACGGAACAGCTTGCAAAAATAATAAGGCGTAACGCCCAGCCTCTCCGCCCACTCCTCCAGTACAAACGGCTTTGCCGCTTCCTGCTGCATGAGCGGGAGCAGCTCCATCATCCGCTCCCCCGCCGCAACCGATTTGCCTTCCTTAAGCACCGCCGCTTGCTCGACAAACAGCGTAATAAGTGCGTAGGTGAGCAGCGACAGCTGGGCCGGACGAAGCATCCGGTACGTTTCCGCTTCAGCCAGCAGCCTTTCATGCGCCTCTTCCCATAACGCTGGCTGCCTCACCTTCCACAGCGGGCTTTGGTTCAAGCCTTGCTCAAGCAAATAATCGCGCAGCCCCGTTCCCCCGTAAAAATGAAACCATCGCACATCCCACGGCTCATCCTGGCTGCTGTAATACACCTGCTTTTGCAACGGGAAATAGAGCACCGCCTCGCCTGCGCGAAGCTCATGCCGTGTGCCTTCCAGCTCCACGTATCCTTTGCCGGAAACGACATAATGAATATTGAAATTGTTCAGCGCCCCTGCTTCCCGGTATACATCATGCTCGGGATACTCCGAATAATGACCAACTGACTCGGGAAAGCAAAAATACGGCATCCGGGGAAGCGACAGAAGCAAGCTTTGGCGAATCATCCAAGCACCTCTTTATATCACAATATTGTTTTAATCTTTTGCAAAATATTATCATTTCCAAATCAAAATCGATACCCTATAATCGCAATATAATCATAATAGGCTTTACTGTTCAACCCTACCGGACAGCACACAATGATGAATCCGATTAATGTTAAGGAGGCATGTGCTTCATGGAGTATTTGAATGTAGTTGGCTTGGATAAACCGGTATCCCGTTTGATGAAAGGTTCGGATTATTTCGTTCACGAGCGTTATGAGAAAGCGGCGGCCAATATGGACCAGTTTTTTGCCGTTGGCGGCAATGCGGTCGACACGGCCCATGTCTATACCGGCGGGCAAAGCGAAGAAGTAATCGGACGATATTTGGAAGAACGCGGCAACCGGGATGAGTGGGTGATTTTGACCAAAGGGGCGCACCATGACGAACATGGTCCGCGTGTGAATGCCGATGCGATCCGCCGCGATATTACAGTAAGTCTGGAACGGCTGCGGACCGGCTACATTGATATGTATGCGCTTCATCGCGATGATCCGTCTGTACCGGCCGGCGAAATCATTGAAGCTTTAAACGAATATATATCCAAAGGCGTTGTGAAAGCCATCGGCGTCTCGAACTGGACTTGGCAGCGTATCCAGGAAGCCAATGATTACGCCGCAGCTAACGGCTTGACGGGCTTCACCTTCAGCAGCCCGAATTTAAGCCTGGCGAAGCCAAACGAACCGTTCTGGAAAGGCTGCGTCTCCGCCGACCAGGAAACTTGCGAATGGCACGAGGCGAACCAGTTCCCGCTATTCTCCTGGTCCTCTCAGGCGCGCGGTTTCTTCACCGGCTTGTTTACGCCGGACAACCGTTCCAATGCGGATCTGGTCCGGGTATTCTACAACGACGATAATTGGGAACGCCTCGAACGTGCCCATCAGCTGGCCAAAAGCAAAAAGGCAACGGCCATCCAAATTGCGCTTGCCTATGTGCTGAATCAGCCTTTTCCAACCTGCGCCTTGATTGGCGCCCAATCGGCGGAAGAGCTGGCTTCCTGCGATGAAGGCTCGCGGATCGTGTTGACCCGCGAGGAGCTGGCCTGGCTTGATTTGTCCTCGGACGGCCAATAAAACAGCTGCACTGCAAATACGCGTCCTTCTTCTTAAGGGGAAGAACGCGTATTTTTTGCTGTCTCAATTAATCTTCTGAATAATAAGCTGCGCCCGCGAATTCGGATTTCCGTCACCGGTTACTTGGCTGAGGGGCAAAAAAAAAGCGCCGCTCGTTCGGAGCAGCACCGGCTTTCCTATATCAAGATCTGATTCTAGCAATGACACGGGCAATTGAGGAATCTGCCCGGATAAGTAACGGCAGGGCGATAACTTCAAATGACACAGCATCTATAAGCTTCACAAGATTCGTTAAATTTTCTGCAATCAATATCCCGTTTTGAAAAAGATGTTTATGGACAGCAAACGGGTATTTGTCCGGCGAAGGCGTGTCCAAGCCGACCAGCTTGACTTGTTTGCGGACAAGGAGCGCCGCGAACGCTTCAGTCAGCACCGGATGATGTTCGAAATAGTCCGGCTCTCCAAACCGTTGGCTCTGTCCGGTATGGATTAACACGATTTGATTTTGCCCGATTTGCTGCTCATAGGTTTCTTTATAATCAATCACATCTTGCCCGGATACGTCCAGCAAACACCCCTCTCCAATAAAACGGTCCGGCGGAAATTCATCCATATACGTATAGCAATCCGTCAAATGCATCGGTCCGTCAATATGCGTTCCCGCGTGCATATTAATGGACAAATAATGATTGTTGTAATAATCCTTAGCGTATTGCTTGGAATGGACTAGCGACGTTTCCGCATCTCCCGGATAAGGCGGCAGGCCGTCCCGGATCGGATGCGTCAAATCAATGATCATTGGTTTTACTCCCCCCGTATATAGATCGGATCGGCAGTTTGCAGAACCGGTATATTTTACCACCCCTATACGAAAATTCAATAAGATCATTCATTTTTAATATTCCATTTATGGCTGATCATTTAAACGATCTCGCATACCTTTCCTTCCGCTGCCTGCGCCAGGCTTTTGCCCGCCAGAAAAATTTGCAAGCCGCGACGTCCGCCGCTAATGCTGACCAGCTCTGCCGTTACCGCCGAAGCATGCAAATAAAGCGGATATTTTTTCTTCATTCCTAGAGGGGATACCCCTCCCCGAATATATCCGGTAAGCGCCTGAATTTCTTTAACCGGCACCATTTCCACCTTCTTATTGCCGCTTACAGCTGCGAGCGCCTTCAAGTTCAATTCCTTATCCCCGGGAATGCAAGCGGTCAGAATGCCGGTTTTATCCCCCTTCAATACGAGCGTTTTAAACAGCTGCTCCGGCAGAAGCCCGACTTTCCCGGCTACGGTCCCCGCGTCCAAATGATCCTCGTCCCAATCATATTCATGCTGCGTATAAGGAATATGCAGCGAATCCAGCATTCTGCAAGCATTGGTTTTGGAAGCCACATGTTCACCTCTCTCCGTAATTTTGCTGTTGCGTTCTATCAATAGTTACGTGTATATTTGCTAATGATTAAGGGCAAACGATGATAAGTTATAAATGGCATCATCCTCTACGATTCAATAAAGAAAGGAAATGCATTTCATGTGGAGCAAGATTCGGGACTGGATGGAGAAACGGTCCCCCGCGCAAGTCATTACCGGCTATTATTTGCTGGCCGTCACCATTTCAATTCTATTACTTAGTATTCCGGCTGTACATAAACCCGGCGTCAAAGTTTCTTTTTTCGATACGGTATTTACGGCGGTTAGCGTCGTCAGCGATACGGGATTGGGCGTATTTAACATATCCGAAACCTACAGCGTGCTTGGCTATTTTGTCATTATGCTCATATTGCAGTTTGCCGGCATCGGCATCATGGCTATGAGCACGTTTTTCTGGATCTTGCTTGGCCGTAAAATCGGACTGCGCGAAAGGCGCTTAATTATGGTCGATAATAACCAGTTTGCTTTATCCGGACTCGTCAATATGGTTAGGGAAATTTTGATTATTGTCGTGCTCACCGAGCTGATTGGGGGCGTTATATTAGGATTCCGCTTTTTATCCTATTTCCCGACTTGGCATGAAGCGTTTGTGCAAGGCTTGTTCGCTTCCGTCAGCGCCACGACAAATGCCGGAATGGACATAACCGGGAAGTCGCTTATCCCTTTCGCCCATGATTATTTCGTGCAAATCATTTCCGTCATTCTTATTATTTTCGGCGCGATCGGGTTTCCGGTGCTGCTGGAGATTAAAGCTTTTCTATCTCGAAAAAAATCGGAGAATGCCCATCCGTTCCGCTTCTCTTTATTCGCCAAGCTGACGACCTCGACATACGGCATCCTGCTTGTAATCGGTACGGTGCTTATCTGGATGTTTGAACGCCAGCATTTTTTGAAAGACAAATCTTGGCATGAAGGCTTTTTCTACTCGTTTTTTCAAGCGGCTACAACAAGAAGCGCCGGATTAACGACTATGGACATTAACGATTTTTCCATTCCGACGCTGGTGCTGATGTGCCTTCTGATGTTCATCGGGGGATCGCCCAACTCAGTTGGCGGCGGTATCCGCACCACGACCTTCGCTTTGAATATGCTGTTTATTTACCATTACGCCAAAGGAAACCGCGATATTAAAGTATTCAAGCGGGAGATTCATTCCGACGATATATTAAAATCGCTGGCGATTTCGGTTTTGGCCACGATCCTGTGCGCTTTCTCGATTATTGCGATCAGCTTCTCGGACAAGCAGGTCCCGCTGCTCGCGATCGTGCTTGAAGTATGCTCTTCGTTTGGTACCGTAGGCTTGTCGACAGGCATTACGCCGGACTTAAGCGCATTCGCCAAATGCATCCTGATGGTCCTCATGTTTATTGGAAGAATCGGCTTAACGTCCGTTTTATTTATGATTAGCGGCGGACAAAAGGAAGCCAAAATCCATTACCCGGTAGAGCGGGTCATTACGGGGTAATTCATAAGCCCTGCGGGCAGCATGTAAAGCGCCAGCCATCCTTAACGGAAGGCTGGCGCTTTTTGACGTTTATATCCCTTCTCTTCTGCGCATTAGCCGCTTGCATCTAATTATAATATCTGTTATATATGTAGTATAACAGTTATGCGTTATTAATCATTTTCGAAAAGAGGAACCGCTATGTTTGTAGAGCTTGATTTGCAATCGGATGTCCCCATCTACACGCAGCTTGTCGACCAGATTGTGGAGGGTATCGCAAACGGCGGGCTGAAGCCCGGCGATCCGCTGCCGTCGGTTCGCAGCCTTGCCGCCGACCTGGATATTAATTTGCATACGGTGAATAAAGCGTATCAGCAGTTGAAGCAAGAAGGATTTCTGCAAATTCACCGCAAGCAAGGCGTCATCGTGCAGCCAGGCGAAATGCCGGGCGTAACAGCCGAGTTTGAAACCCGGATGACGAGACAGCTCAAAGCGTTAGCGGCAGAGTCCGCCGTCCGCGGGCTGAATGCGGAACAATTCAGCGCTTATGCCGAGCGTATATACCGGCAAGTATCAACAACCGACAATGGGAGGAATCAGCCATGAACGAAACGGCTTGGGGTTTAATTTTGTTTGGCGCAACGGATTTGATTTTGATCGCAAGCTTTGCTTGCTATCCGTATATTTTGGCTCGCGCCATTTTGTTCGGCGTATATGTGCCGGAAGCTTTCCGCAATGATCGTAAAGTGTCGCAAATGCGGTTCAGATTCACCGTCTCGCAAATATTGGCCGATCTGGCCGCTGCTGCCGCGGTCATAGGCTGGGCGCTGGCTAGCGGGACCAAGATGGTTGATGCGCTGCCGATCGTTGTGCCTGTTCATCTCGTATTCGCCCTATTGTTCTACATCGTGTTCCACCGCAAAGCGGTTCAATTGAAAGCGGAGCAAAACTGGAGCCTCAGCGAGGTACAGCCGGCCAAACGGGTAGCGAGCTTGAAGGACCGGCGTAAAGAAGCGATCATGCCGCCTCTGTCGTTTGCGCCACATCTGTTCATCCCGCTTATTATAATGGCGCTGATCGGCATGCACTGGGATCAAATTCCGGACAGCTTCGCCACGCATTTCGGCTTGAACGGCAAACCGGATCATTGGTCGGCCAAATCGTTTGGTTCTGTATTTTCCTTAAGCTTTATCCAGCTGGGAGCTGGTATTTTATCCGTTCTGATTAACTACACGATCGGGACGGCTAAGCAGCAGCTGGACCCTGCCGATCCTGAAGCTTCGCTCAAGAAGCAGTCGCAATTCCGCAGCGTATTATCCCGTTTCGTATGGCTGATTATGCTGGCTCTCATTTTGTTTGTCGGGTACGGCCAGGCATCTATGCTGTTTGAGCAAAGCTTCGGCCAAGTGCCGGGCTGGGTGGACGCGCTGCTTCCGATTCTAATGATTGCCGGGACGGCTATTCTGCTTGTATACAGCTCGCGCAAAGGGCTTGGGCAAAATTATGATACGGCGGCAAAAGATGACCGGCTGTGGAAGCTGGGCGGCACAACGTATTATAATCCGCAAGATCCGTCGCTGTTCGTTTCGAAGCGCAGCGGGCTTGGCATGACTGTCAATTTTGCGCATCCGGTCAGCTGGATCATTATCGGTTTGCTCGTCTTGATCCTCGCGATCGTTCCTTTTTTGGGATAAAATAGCCCAAATAAACATCAAGCTGCGCAGCCTATTTAGACCTTTACAAATTATTTGCATAATGTAAAAATTAACTAACTTCAATCGCATACCTATATGCAATGACGAAGAGAGTACGCATATCGAATACGCCAGAGAGCTGATGGCCGGTGCGAATCAGTGTAGGGAATATGCCGAAGTGGGCTTCCGAGCATCCAAACCGAACAGCACAAGTCAAGTAGGCTTTGGCGAACTGTCTCATCGTTACAAGAGACGCGTATTCAAACGGCTTCATGCCGTTTCGATACGTCAAAGCGAGTCCGGCATTTCACTGGACTAACGAAGGTGGTACCACTGGGTTTTCTCGTCCTTTTCAGGACGGGAGCCCTTTTTTTATTGTCTAAGGAGGGATTCGAGTGAGCAGCACAATCGTATTAACGGGCATTAAGCCAACCGGGAAAGTCCACGTCGGCAATTATTTGGCCGCAATCAAACCTGCGCTGCGAATGGCAGCCGAGCCTGGCCGGACGTCGTTGTTTTTTATCGCCGATTATCACGGGCTGACGTTTATTCAGAACAATGAGGAGTTCAGAGAGCTTACGTACGGCATTGCGGCCACATGGTTGGCGCTTGGGCTGGACCCGGAGCATACCGTTTTCTACCGCCAGTCCGATGTCCCGGAAATATTCGAACTTAGCTGGATTCTGTCCTGCCTTGCGCCTAAAGGGCTGATGAACCGCGCGCATGCGTATAAAGCAATCGTCGACCGCAATGGGATGCTTGGCGCAGATGCGGACAACGGCGTTAATATGGGGCTGTTTACGTATCCCGTCTTAATGGCGGCGGACATCCTGCTGTTTCAATCCGATCTGGTGCCGGTCGGCAAAGACCAAATTCAGCATGTCGAAATCGCCCGCGACATCGCCGAATTGTTTAATCGCGTTTTTGGCGAGACATTCAAGCTGCCGCAGTATGCCGTAGACGAAGAAACAGCCGTAATCCCGGGGCTTGACGGCCGCAAAATGAGCAAAAGCTACAATAATACCATTCCGTTGTTTGAGCCGGCTGGCACGTTGCATAAGCTGATTAACAAAATCAAAACGGATTCCACGCCGCCCGGCGAACCTAAAAACCCGGAGGATCCCCCCCTTTTTGCGCTATATAAACCGTTCGCTTCCGAAGCGCAAATCGAAGTTATGCGGGCAAGCTACGCTAACGGTATCAGCTGGAGTGCTGCAAAGCAGGAGCTGTTTCAGGCGATGGACGCCTTTTTGGAGGAGCCGCGCCGCAAATATGAGGATTTGATGGCCGATCCTGCGCAGATCGACGCCATCTTAAAGCAGGGGGCGGCTAAAGCAAGGGCGCTTGCGGCTCCCCAAATGGATAAAGTACGGCGCGCAATCGGCCGTTAAGGCGGCTGTTAACGTTTGGTCCACGAATCCTTTAACGGAACAATCCGGTTAAACACCGGTTTCTCCGCCGTGCTGTCTTTCCGGTCCAAGACAAAATAACCGTGGCGTATAAACTGGAATGTATTCTCAGGCGTAGCGCTATGGATAAACGGCTCCAACAACGCCTGCTTCACAACCGTAAGCGAATGCGGATTTAACCCCGATCTCCAGTCTTCGCCTTGAATGGACGCATTCTCAAGCAGCAGCGGCTCGTATAGGCGAACCTCCGCTCGCACGGCATGGGCGGCGGATACCCAATGAATCGTCCCTTTCACCTTGCGGCCGGTAAAACCGGCGCCGCTTCTGGTCAGCGGGTCATACGTGCAGCGCAGCTCCATGATTTCACCGGTTTGCGGGTCTTTCACCACTTCATCGCAGCGGATAAAATAAGCGCCCTTCAGCCTCACTTCCGTTCCCGGGCTCAGCCGGTAATAACCGGCTGGAGGGTGCTCCATAAAGTCATCCCGCTCAATGTAGATCGTTTGAGCGAAAGGAACTTCCCGCGTGCCCAGCTGCCTGTTTTCGCTGCTGTTGTCCAGCTCCAACAGCTCCATGCCTCCTGCCTGGTAATTAGTGATAACAACTTTAAGCGGATGCAGTACTGCCATGACACCAACCGTTTTCGTTTTCAAATCCTGCCGAAGATGATGGTCAAGAAGCGCCAAATGCGCCGTGCTGTGCACCCTGATGCTGCCAATTTCCCGGATAAAGCTGCGGATGCTTTCCGGCGTATAGCCTCTTCTTCGCAGTCCTTTCAGCGTCGGCAGCCGGGGATCATCCCAGCCGTCCACCACGCCTTCATCAACCATAGCGCGGATATAACGTTTACTGGTAACCGCACCGGTAATATGCAGCCGCCCGAACTCTCTTTGCCGCGGCGGCTCCGTATAACCTAACTCATGCAAAACCCATTCATACAGCGGCCGGTGATCTTTAAATTCGACGGAGCATAACGAATAGGTAATGCCTTCGATAGCGTCCTGAATCGGATGGGCAAAATCATACATCGGATAAATGCACCAGCTGTCTCCTGTCCGGTAATGGGTGGCATGAATAATGCGATACAGGACCGGGTCGCGCAAATTCATATTCGGCGAAGCCATATCGATTTTGGCGCGCAGCACTTTAGCGCCTGCAGGAAATTCGCCCTGCTTCATGCGCTCCAGCAGCTCCACATTTTGCCGGACGGACCGGGTCCGGTAAGGGCTGTTTGTTCCGGGCATAGTAAGCGTCCCCCGGTACTCCGCCGTTTCCTCCGCTGTCAAATCGCACAAGTACGCTTTTCCTTGTTGGACCAAAGCAACAGCTGCGCGGTAAATTTGATCCGAGTAGTCGGAGCCGAAATAGACAGCGTCCGGCTCGTAACCCAGCCACTTCATGTCTTCGACAATGGCATTAACGTATTCCCAATCCTCCTTTAACGGATTCGTATCGTCAAACCTCAAATGGAACCTGCCATTATGCCTTGACGCGATAGAATAGCTCATATGGATGGCATACGCGCTGCCGATATGCAAATAGCCGTTAGGCTCCGGGGGAAAACGCGTGCACATTTCTCGATGGAAAGGCATGTGCGCAAGTTCATCATTAATCAGCTTGAGCATGTATTGATTCTCACGATCTTCACTAATTCCACTCATTCGGGCGTCGCCTCCTAATGAATACGGGTTATCGTTATCTGCAAACAAAAAAAGGATTTCACCCCCAAGTTAGACTTGGGGACGAAATCCTTTGTTCGCGGTGCCACCCCTGATTCATTAATATGTCGCCATATTATTCTCTGCAAGTACGGGCTATCTGTCATTAGATGCCGATACTCCGGCTCTGTAACGGGAGCTCCCGTCAGTCCATCCCCCGGTTAGGCGGCCAGGTTCCGGAATGGCGCTCCGAGGCTTGCTTCAAAGAACGGCATTTTGCTCCTTTTCAGCTGCCGGAGCTCTCTGGGTAAACGCCCTTTCCTTTACTCTTCTCATCATCACGTTTATAATTTCCTATATTTTAACAAACGAAGCACAGAAATGTAAACAGTGATTCATATTTCCCTGGAAGTTCGCTGCCTTTTGCCTGCTATGAACTTGCCGTGCTGCGGGAACATGCATAAACGACCGACGTACCGGTCGAATGTTTTGGCCAGCACTTCATATTGGAATCTGGTTTTCGCACGTTTGTAACCCGATTTAATAAGCCGTTCCCGAAGCGCCGTGTCCGTTGCAAGGCGGACGACGCTTTCCGTAATTTCAGCATGCGCTTCCGGATTAACCAGCAGCCCTGTTTCGCCGTGAAGCACCGCCTCCAGCGCGCCGCCGGAACGGCCTGCAATAACCGGCACGCCTGCGGATGCCGCCTCCAGATAGACGATACCGAAACCTTCGGCATCTCCTTTCTCCAGCTGCCTGCTGACCATAATAAACTGGTCCGCAAGGCTGTAATGCTCGTTCAAGCTTTCGCTGCCGCTGATGCTTCCCGTGAACAAAACCGCGCTGCCGACGCCTTTCTCCCTTGCCAGCTGCTCCAGGCGCGTGCGCTCCGGACCGTCCCCGACGATGACATATACCGCATTCGGGATATGCGACAAAATGGCAGGCATCGCTTCAATGACCCGGTCATGCCCTTTGCGCGTAATAAGCCGGCCGACCGACATCAGCACATATTTCCCTTCCAGCCCATATCGGCTGGCCAGTTCTTCGTTCGCCGGCTTCCGTTCAAAGATCGGCTCGACACCGGGATAAACGAGACTGATGCGGGACGGGTCTACCCCGTAATCTTCCACAAGCTTCTTCGTAAACTCGCTGTTCGCAAGCACGCCGTCGGCGTGGGTCAATATCAGCTTGACGATAAAGTTTAATCCGATAAACCGGCGAAAATATAACATATCCATCCCATGTGTCGAAATCATATAACGCCGCGATCCGAACAGCTTAAGCAGCAGCCCGATAAATCCGATCAGCACGTAGCCGTATATGGTGACATCCGGCTTTTCGGATGCCATCAACTTCCGAACATGGCGGAACAGCCGCCCCCAGCTAGTAAAATGGACTTTTTCCCCGCGCATGAAATTCCCTCTTACGATGCGGAACGGCTGGCCTTCGTCAAACAGGCCGCTGCCCGGATATTCCGGGGCGAGAACGGTGATATCATGTTTCGTATATTTGGACAAATTATAATAATAGTTTTGCATGCCTCCTATTCCAGGAGGAAAAACGCCGGCAACAAGCACAATTTTTTTACGATCCATAACTCCTCACCTTTCTTGTCAGTCTGCTGATGGATTGAATGACGAACCAGAATGTTACTTCGGCCATAATATTCCATAAGCGGGCTATGACGGACACCTGCAAAGCGGCATCCGTTCCCAGCTTTAACGAAATAAAATAGACAAGGAAACCTTCCCTGACGCCAAGTCCGCCCGGAAGCGGGCTAAGCAAACCAAGCAGCCAGGATGTTGCGAATGTGCCCGCCGCGTAAAACAAGCCGATATGGCCTTGGCCGAAACTGCTGAGCAGCAGCCAGAAAGCAATTCCCATCACAAAATGGCTGCATAAAAAACAAGCCAAATAACGAAAAAACTGATGGCGCGTCAGTGTTGCTCCTGAATCGCCTGCCAGCGCCGAACTGCCTGCAAACTTCGCGAGCAGCCTGCCCAGCGGCTTCCAATGGGAAGCCTTCACAAAGACGCGGCGAACACTGTCTGTTATCCGCCCGTAAAATAAATAGGCCAAACCGGCGGCCATCAGCGAGACCAGTACGAGGGGTACCGGTTCGACATGCATATTGACGGCAAGCACAAGCGCATATGCAAGAGCAGCGGCAACAAGCAGCACGTTCTCATAGAGAATAGCGGCAAATTGTGCCGCAAGGGGCATGCCCTCCCTAGTGGCCAGCACGACCCGGCCCGCATAATTCCAGACGCCGCCCGGAATGTATTTGGCGAATTGCGAATCAATAAAGATACGAAGCCCCGTCAGCCAGCTTAGCTTAACGCCGCTGCCCATCGCTGCGCCTGCAGCATTGACGATAAGCACCCAGATGCCGGCCTGCAGCATAAGAAACAAAGCAAACAACGCCATGGACGAATAAAAGCGATAATCCGCATGCTTTAAATACGCTGCCAGATCAGCCGCTTTCAGCGGCAAACTATAACCAATAAAATAGATGATCGCGATAACAAGCATAGCTTTCAGTAAAGGCGGCCACCATTTTCCCGGCATTCTCCCACCGCTCCTCCTCTTGCTATTCCTTATGCAATCCATTAATTGTAAAGCAGATTTGTAAAACGCATTGCAGACATTTATTTTCATTTCATTAACTTCTTTCGAATCCATTCCCATAAAATCCCGTCTATGGATGAATCGTTGTTTCTTCTATTAGAACAGTCTTGCTCTTGCGCCTCAATCACGCTATGCTAGAAACAACTACATTCGATGGGAATGCATGAATTCATGACTATTGGTATTTTTGACTCCGGAATCGGGGGACTATCGGTATTAGCGGAATCGTTAAAGAGACTGCCTGCTGAAAACTATCTGTACATGGCGGATACGCTGCATGTTCCTTACGGCACCAAAACGGAAGAGCAGGTTCGGTCTTATGTTCTGGAGGCAGTGGATGCCATGGTCCGGCAAGGGATTGATGCGCTGGTTATCGCCTGCAATACAGCTACCAGCATCGCAGTCCAAGACCTGAGGGAACGATATTCTTTCCCGATCATTGGCATGGAACCGGCAGTAAAGCCAGCGGTGGAAATGAACCGTGCAACCGGCAAAAAGGTGCTCGTATGGGCTACTCCGCTGACGCTAAAGATGCCAAAATATTATGCGCTGGTCTCGCGGGTTGATGAGGACGGCATCGTCGATTCGCTTCCGATGCCTGAGCTTGTGCAGTTTTGTGAATCGCTGCAATTCGACACGGATGAGCTTCGGAACTATTTCAGCGCCAAGCTGGCTTCCTATGATCTGAACGATTATGGCATTCTGGTATTAGGCTGTACGCACTTTTCTTACTATACGAACGTATTGCAGCAGTTCCTTCCTCCCCACATTCAGATTGTTGACGGCAACACCGGGACGGTCAGACGGCTGTCGGCCATGCTGAACCGATACGGCATGGAGAAAGGCCGCGGCAACGGCAGCGTGCGGTTTATGTGTACTGGCGGGGAAGCCGCTTATATCGAAAAAATGAAGTCGGCTCTCAGCTTTTTGACGGAAAAAGACAAACTAACAACGATGTAAACTTGTTCAGGCCCAAACGATCCGGTTATTCGGATTGTTGGGCCTTTTTCCTTGCCATAGCCCGATGCCGCGCGCTGGCTTATATATTGCCTGTTTTCCACATACATTCCATATAGAAGCCAGTGAAGCGGGGGAGTGATGGGAATGGGGCAGCGATATGATACGGCCATTATAGGCGGGGGCCGGCCGGTTTAAATGCGGCGCTGGTGCTTGGCCGGGCACGAAGGAATGTTATTTTGCTCGACAACGGCGAGCCGCGCAACAAAGTTACGCGGGAGACCCACGGCTTCCTGACGAGGGACGGCGTCAGCCCGGCAGAGTTCAGGCGGCTTGCCCATGAGCAAATGAATGCATATCCGTCCGTACAGCTGCATACGGACACAGCCGAGCGTATAACCGGTTCGGATGGGCAATTTCATATTCAGACAGCGCGCGGCGGGTCATTCCGGGCGAAAAAGCTGCTGTTTGCAGCAGGCAAAAAAGATGTGCTTCCCAACATTCGCGGGCTGAAAGACGTTTATGGCAAAAGCGCCTTTATTTGCCCCTATTGCGATGGCTGGGAGCTGCGCGACCAGCCGATTGCGATTATTGCAAACGGGAGCAGCGCGTTCCATTCTGCCCGTACTTTATCGGGCTGGTCCAAGCAAATTGCGGTTTGTACGAACGGGCCGTCGGGACTCGCGCCAATGCAGCAGCATGAACTATTGGCGCACCGTATCCCCGTTTACGATACGGCGATCCGGCAGATCGAGTCGAGCGGCGGGATCGTACAGCGCATTTGGTTCGACAACGGCGCTTCCATCCGCTGCAGAGGCATTTTTTTTGCGCCGCGGCTAGTGCCGGGATCGCCAATGCCGGAAGCGCTTGGCTGCCGGCTGACGCCGGAGGGCACGCTTATTGTTGACGACAACGGGCAAACAAGCGTGCCGGGCATATTCAGCGCCGGCGATCAAGCGGCAGAGACTTATATGGCCGTGTTTGCAGCCGCAATGGGATCGCTCGCAGCCGTCAGCATCAACCGGGAGCTGCTGGCGGAAGCGTGGGCGCAGCATTCCGATTAGGAAATTTTTTTATATCATCAGCCCGATTATGGACTCAAGCGGATGGCTTACGGAACAAGATCCACATACGATGAAGGAAAATCATCCGGAGGTGGCATGATGGCCGCCAGAACTTGTACAACCGTAAAAAAGCCAGCCCGCAAATGCAGCACATGCAATCAGCCGCTTACCAATGCGCAATTTATACAATTGCTTGATATTTTAAAAGGTGTGGAAACCGCTCTTCCGCCAGCCTTAAGCAATACGGATAAAGACAGCAATCGCCAGCTCCTCATTCAAACGATGCGTTTGTCTGACTTTGTCGCGAATTCCGGTTTTTGCGGCAAAGAGGCGCTGGCGAATCAAATACAGGATTTCAGCAAACTGCTTGCTGCGCTGGAAATGTCCGTGTTGAACAAAGCATGCCAGCTGCAGCTGGTTCTGAATCAGCTGTTCCTCAAGGTGCATAAGGCAACCGGCAATAATGAAATGACCCTCATCATCGTTGATCAAATGAATATCATTAATCAGATGGTCGGCGCCACAATTCCCGGACCGCCCGGGCAGCAGGGACCTCAAGGACCTGAAGGGCCGCCGGGACCGCTTGGTCCTGAAGGACCTCAAGGGCCGCCGGGCGTGCCCGGCCCAGCCGGTCCACAAGGGCTTCAAGGTGATCCCGGTCCGCCCGGACCGCGAGGCGTTCCGGGACCGCAAGGCCCTCAAGGGCCGCAAGGGCCGCCGGGACCGGTATATCCGGTTTACGCCAGCGTTTACGACAACGATTATCAAACCGTTGAGGACGGGCAGCCGGTCCGGTTTAACCAGTTTAATCAAGCCGGCTCCGTACTCGCCGGGGGCGTGATTGCATCCGAAACCTCATTGTCCGTTCCAGCCGACGGAGATTATGCGATTGATTGGACGGCTTCTTTCGTGCCCCCGCTTCCTCATTGCGTGTTTGGCCTATTCGTGAACGGCATCCTTGCCGAATCTTCCACCTCCGGTTTAACCGTATTGGACGGACAGCAAATTAACGTCGTCAGCAATTCCGCCATACTGCCTCTCGCGGCTTATGACAGTATTGAACTGAGAGCGATCATCCCTCCGTCCAGCGAACAGCTGGCCATTCAATTAAGCAGCGTTATCGCTTATAACGGGTATGGCGGCACTGCGGATCAGCCAATTGCCAGCGCCGTGCTTCGATTGTTTAAGTTATCCCATTAAACAGCCTCGTCCCTCCTGCTTCCGTTTGAGCTGGCAGCTTACATTGTGTTATTCTATTGAAAAGCTGGAATCGGAAGGAGGCGTCCTACATGAACATGAAGCATACTCAGCGTTCTTACAGGCGCCTCTTTCTTCTGCTGTTCCTGCTTGGCGCGTTCGTTCTGTTCAGCATGCCTACCATGATGATTGGCGACAAAGAAACGGTATCCAGCCGTCCTCATCTTGTCCATGACCTGCCCAACAGCATGAAAGCAGTCAAACGTGTCGCGCCTTCTCCTGCCAGCAAACTGCTGCTTATGGCAGCGCTTCTTGCCGTGCTGTTCAGGTGGATTTCATTCCCCCGTTTTTACAGCAAAACCCCGGAATGCGCTTTGCTGTCCGCTATTTTTCTTCAACGGCTTAGAAGCCTGCTTATGCCCCTAAAGCTGACTACTTCCTATTCGCGCGTTTAATGGAAAATCATTCAAGCCCCCGTTATGCCGGAGGTTTATTTGCGTTATCCAAAAAACAGCGTTTAACGATATTCCCACCATTCGAGGAGGTAGTTTAGCATGAATATCCGTGAAATTGATCTTCCAGGTATCGGTAAAAAATTTACAATGAACACCCGCAGCGGCGACCAGCTTGTCATTATTGTGCATGATGACGGCCGGCGCGAATGTTACCATTTTGACCATGAAGATCCGGACACCAGCTTGTCCATGGTTACGCTTGACGACGACGAAGCGCGCATGGTTGCCGCGATGATCGGCGGAATGACCTACAAGCCCAAAATGCTGGAAACGATCGAGGTTGCACTCGATGATTTAATCATTGAATGGTACAAAATCGAAAGCCATTACGCCTGCATCGGCCAAACGATCGGACAGCTGAATGTCCGTAAAAATACCGGCAGCACCATTATTGCGCTGTTGTCCGCCAGCCATGCCAAGCATATTAATCCGGGACCGGAATTCGTCCTGGCTGCCGACGATACACTGGTTGTTGCAGGTGAGCGCGGGCAGCATAAGGAATTGAAAAAAATCCTCATGAATGGATGTGATTGATGAGATGGATCACATTATCCTTGAGGTTGGCTTAGCGATCGCGCTAATTGCGATGGCTGGTTTGCTGTCGGCAAAAATCCGTTTTTCCGTTATCCCGTTTTATATTTTGATCGGCATGATTGTTGGTCCCCATTCGTTTGAGCTGTGGCATTTTGATTTCCGTTTTATCGAAAGCACCCATCTGATTGAATTTATGGGCAGGCTTGGCGTCTTGTTCCTGCTCTTCTATCTGGGCCTTGAATTTTCTGTCGGCCGGCTGATCCGGTCGGGTCGCTCCATCGCCGTTGGCGGCACGATCTATATTGCGATTAATTTTACGCTGGGGTTATTATTTGGCCTGCTTAGCGGTTTCCCGTTTCAGGAAATGCTTATCATTGCCGGTATAACCACCATATCCTCCAGTGCCATTGTCGCCAAAGTGCTTGTTGATTTGAAGCGTACGGCTAATCCGGAGACGGAAATGATACTTGGCATCATCATGTTCGAAGATGTTTTTCTGGCCGTATATATCTCGATTGTATCCGGTCTTGTCTTAAGCGGCTCGACTTCTATCGGCGGCATTCTGCTCTCCACCCTCATCGCGCTTGGATTTATGCTGGCGTTGTTAACGCTTGGGCGCAAAGCCGCGCCGCTGCTGAACAAAGCGCTGAATATCCGCTCCAACGAGCTGTTTGCGCTCGTTATATTCGCCAGTCTGCTGCTCGTAGCCGGACTGTCTGAAACCATTCATGTCGCAGAAGCGATCGGAGCGCTGCTTCTTGGACTTGTGCTCGCCGAAACGGAGCATGTCAAACGCATTGAGAAGCTAATATTGCCGTTTCGCGATTTCTTTGGCGCCATCTTTTTCTTCAGCTTTGGCCTTACGATTGATCCGACCGCATTAGGCGGCGCGGTCTGGCTGTCGCTTGCTGCAGTGGCCGTTACGCTGATCGGCAATTTGGCGGCCGGTTTGCTTGCCGGACGGAGCGCCGGGCTATCCCCTAAAGCTTCAGTCAACATTGGACTTACCATTGTATCGCGCGGCGAATTTTCCATCATTATGGCCAATATAGCCAAAGCCGGGTCGCTGATGGCGATTATTCAGCCTTTTGCCGCGTTGTATGTTTTAATTCTGGCGATATTGGGTCCACTGCTCACCAAAGAAACGAAGCTTATCTATAACGGATTGAACCGGGTATTCAAGCTGGACCGGAGACAAGCTTCCGTTCCGGCAGCGGGCAATGAATCGCCTCTCCCCCATCCAAAACAAGCGCAGCGCGGGCTTGGCGACGAATAGCAGTTTGCAGCTAGCCGGCATGAGCTGTTCGGACCATGCAACAGCCTTTGCTGTGCTGATGCCGGGAACCATCCCCGGACTTATTCATCTCCATCCGGCATATCATGCTTATAATGGGAATTTGAAGCCGGAGGAGATGTCATGGTTTTAGAACGCTTTAAACCATTGAAACCAGATATCTTTGGCCAGCTGCCGATGTATTTTGTTCCAAACAAAGGTCAGTTCGGCCACGATATGGATATCAAGCTTGTCATGCAGAGCAGCAACTGCCGTTACTCTTTATTATCCAGAGAAGTGGTCATGACATGGTGCGGGATAGATATGGACATTAGCAGGCAAGGCGTAAACATCCGCTTGGCCTTCTGGAACCCGGAACCAAACGTCTCTGTAGTGGGCTGCCGACGGGCTGCCGGCGCTTTCCATTACTTGCGGGGGAACGATTCTGACCGCCACTTTACTGATATTCCTCTCTATCACGAAGCCGTCTACCGGCATGTATGGGAAGGAATCGACGCCCGTCTGTACTCTGAATCCGGCGGATTGAAATTCGACTGGATGTTGCAGCCGGGTGCGGATCCTTCTGCCATTCAGCTACTCATAACCGGAGCAGCCGATGTATGGCTGGATGACGAAGGGAATCTGGCTGCACAAACGCCTTACGGGCTATTCCAGGATGCCAAGCCCGTTGCTTTTCAAGAAACGGATTCCGGCCCCTGCGTTATCCCTTGCCGCTTTACGCTGGTGCCGGCAGCGGATGCGGAAGGATGGCTCGTTGGCTTTGAGCTCGAAGAAGGCTATAACCGTTTCATGCCATTAATTATTGATCCGGAACTTAATTTTAGTACGTATCTGGGTGGTACCGGCCTCGATTCTACAATTATGTCATCCAATACTCTCGAAGTTACGCCGCAAGGTAACGCTATTCTGGTCGGCATGTCGAATGCGGCCGCCACTTTCCCTATTACTCCCGGCGTCTTTCAGCCGGTGTACGGCGGCGGTTCTCTCGATATAACTATTACGAAATTCACATCAGACGGATCGGACATTCTGTTCTCTACTTTTCTCGGCGGAGACGGTACTGATATTCCCCGGGGCTGGAACTTGACCTAAGCAATAATATTTATATTTCCGGTTCGACAACCTCTCTCGACTATCCGGTCAGCCCTGGCGCCTTTCAAACATCCCGGCCAAGCGGCACAAGCGGATTTGTAACTAAAGTGAGCGATGACGGATCAGCCATACTGTTTTCGACTTATTTGGGCGGGACTACCGGCATTACCCGTTTTTTAGACCTGGATTTGGATTCATCCGATAACCCGATTGTCGTAGGCAGCACAACTAGCAATTTCTACCCT